>NZ_JBCFXD010000010.1:0-198452 GCF_038562055.1 Stutzerimonas chloritidismutans
CCTTCCCCCGATGATCAGTCGGGGACTATTGCCCACAATGAGGCAGCAGTCGAGATACAAGGAGCGAGCTTGCTCGCGAATACACCGCAAGGTCTGATCAGAAGCTTCGTCAGCAAGCTGGCTCCTACGAAGCGCGGTGAGCAGGCTCCCAAGACATTAATCAGCTGTTCGCCCCTGCTTTGGTGCGTTAACTGGAGGCGACGTCGGCGCATTATTCCTGTCCCCGTCCCCGTCAGCATCCCTATCCGACACCGCACTCGGATCCATTTCCCAACCGCCACCCAACGCCACGAACAGCGCCACCTGCGCCGTCGCCAACGCCGTGCGGCCTTGCAGCGCTTGCTGGCGAGCCCGCAGCGAACCGCGTTGAGCGTCCAATACTTCGTTGAGATTCGCCTCACCCAGCCGATAGCTGGTCTGTGCCAGGTCATAAGCATATTCACGATGACGAAGGGTGGCCCGCAGCGAGTCCAGGCGGCGTTTCTGTCCGTCGATGCGTACCAGTGATCGTTCGACTTCTTCCAGGGCTTCGGCCAGCGCCTGCTGGAAGCCGAGGTAGGCGCTTTCGCCTTCCACATCGGCCAGGTCGATCGCCGCGCCCCGTCGGCGGTAGTCGAGAAAGGGCAGGCCGAACGTCGCACCGAGGCGGGCGAAATTCGACGCGGTGGAAAAGGCATCGCCCAACGCGAGCCCGGAGCGGCCGACTGCTGCCTGCAAGGCAAGCGTCGGGAACAGGTCGCGGCGGGCGGCCAGCGATTGCAATTGGGCCGCTTGCAATTGCGCCGCTTCGGCAATCAGATCTGGACGTCGG
The DNA here is from genome assembly GCF_038562055.1 of Stutzerimonas chloritidismutans. Classification (GTDB taxonomy): domain Bacteria; phylum Pseudomonadota; class Gammaproteobacteria; order Pseudomonadales; family Pseudomonadaceae; genus Stutzerimonas; species Stutzerimonas chloritidismutans_A. The sequence goes on from NZ_JBCFXD010000010.1 coordinate 812, forward strand.
CGCAAGAGATCCAGCGGTTGTCCGGGTGGAATGGGTTTGTCGGCCAGGGGCACCTTGGCTGACGCTTCGAGCTCTCGGGCCACCATTCCCGGCGGTTCGGCGAGCAGCGTATCGAGCGCCAGTCTGGCTTCGGCCAGGTTGATTTCCAGCTCATCCAGATCCGCCTGCAGCGAGGCGCGTTCAGCGGTGCTGGCCTCGACATCCAGCCGTGTGACCTCGCCCGCCTCGAACAGTCGGCTGGAAATATGTTCGAGCCCTCTTGCCAGCTCGATCCCCTCGACCAATAGCGCGCGTTGCCCCTCAAGGGCGCGCAGCTGCATGTAGCCCTGCGCCGTATTCGAGGCGACCGCCAGCCGTGCCGCAATGGCCTGGGCCTGGGCGAATCGGATCTGCTGCCGTGCACTGTCGGTGCGCGCGCGGGTGGCACCGAAGATGTCCAGCTCCCAACTGGCCTGTAGCGCCAATTCCCAGTTATCGAAGGTGATCACGTCTTCATCTGGAATAAATTGGCCAATGGGGCTGTTGGCATCCTGCGCGTTATTGTTCTCGATCCACTGCCGGCTGGCCGAGCCGGGCAGATCGAAGGTGGGAAACAGGCCCGCCCGCGCCTGCCGCAATTGCGCTCGCGCGGTGTCGACGCGCAGCATGGCCAGGCGGATGTCGCGGTTGTTCTCCAGCGCCTGGCGCACGAGCCTTGTCAGCACTGGATCGTCGAATCGCTGCCACCAGTCGGCAAGCGCCTCGGCATCGGCTGGCTGTTGGCGCACCGCATGGAACCAGCTCTCCGGCACGTCGGGCGCCGGACGCTCCGGTACGCTGGAGCAGGCGCCGAGGGCCAACGCCAGTGCCCAGACCAGGGGCGTGCGGGGCAATCGGCTCGGCATCAGGTTTCCTCCGGTTTGACGCGCATGAACAGCAGGTACAGGCAGGGCACCGCCAGCAGGGTGAGGAGGGTGGCGAAGCCCAGCCCGCCCATGATGGTGACGGCCATGTTGGCGAAGAAGGGATCGAACAGCAGTGGCACCATGCCGAGCACCGTGGTGCCGGCGGCCATCATCACCGGCCGCAGACGCGAAGCCGATGCCTCGACGATAGCGGTCAGGCGCGGCACCTCATCGGCGATCTGCCGGTCGATCTCGTCCACCAGCACAACGGCGTTCTTGATGAGCATGCCGGTGAGACTGAGCAGGCCAAGCAGCGCCATGAAGCCGAATGGCTGCCCGGTCACCAACAGGCCCACCGTGACCCCGCACAGCGCCATTGGCACCACCGCCCAGATCATCAGCGGCTGGCGAACTTTGGCGAACAGCAGCACCGTCACCAGCACCATCGCCAGGTAAGGCACCGCCAGGGTGCTGGCCAGGGCCTGCTGAGCGTCAGATGATTGTTCATGATCCCCGCCCCATTCCAATGAGTAGCCGACGGGCAATTCAATGCCCTCGATCAGCGGGCGAATCCGTTCGAAGGCGACATTGGTGTTTTCGCCGTCCCTCGGTTCGGCGCGCACGGCGATGGTTCTTTCGCGGCCGTAACGGCGAATCATCGACTCCTCGGTCGTAGCCTCGACGCCGTCGGCGACCTGGGCCAGGGGCACATAGCTGCGGGTGGCCGGGCTCCAGATCAGCCGTTGCATGAAATCGCCCGGTTCGACGCGATCCTCTGGCGTGGCGCGCAGGAGGATCGGGATCAGCTCGTCCTGATCGCGGAACACACTGACCTGCTGGCCCTCGCTGGCCACCGACAGCGCCTGCGCCACGTGTTGGCGGGTCAGCCCTGCATCGGCCAGGCGGTCCAGGGCCAGCCGCGGACGCAGCACCGGCACAGGCGAGCGCCAGTCGTCGCGGATGTTGTAGACCTGACCCTGCTCCTGAAGGATGCGCTGACCTTCGGCCGACAGCCGGCGCAGCTCCTCAATGTCGGGGCCGCTGATCCGCGCTTCGAGCTTGGCTTCGGCGTTGGGGCCGAACATGAATTGCGCGGCGGCGACATTGGCAGACGGGTAGCGGCCCGGTAGTGTCTGATTCACCTCGCGAACCAGATCGGCAATCACCTCGGCATTTTCGGTGCGCACCAGAAAGTGCATCAGCGCCGGGTTGGGCTGCTCCGGGGCATAGGTGAGCATGAAGCGCGACGCGCCTGCGCCAACGAAGGTCGACACATCGGTGACGCCGTCCAGCTGCTTCAGATAGCCCTCGACATCTTCAGCGGTGCGGCTGGTTTCGCGAATGTGCGTGCCCTGCGGCAGGAACAGGTTCAGGTAGAAGATCGGTGTGCTCGAGGGCGGAAAGAAGCTCTGTGGCACGCGGCTGAAGCCCAGCACGCTAAGGACCGTGAGTACGATTAATATGCCCAGCGTCAGCCAGGGCCGACCCAGCACTCCGCCGGCGATACGCCGGTACCGGTTGTAGACCGGCCCGCTGTAGGCATCGTCCGGGTTAGCGTCTTGGTCCTGTTTGTCGCCCTTGTGCTCGAGCAAGTAGTGCCCGAACAGCGGCACCACCAGCAGCGCCAGCAACCAGCTGAGCAGCATCGACGCGGCTATGACGAAGAACAGCGAGAAGAGGAATTCGCCGGTGGTGTCCTGGGACAGGCCGATCCCGGCAAAGGCCAGGATGCCGACGATGGTTGCGCCGAGCAGCGACCACTGCGTCTGCTGCAGCGTCTTGCGCGAGGCTTCGAGAATACTTTTGCCGCGCTGTTTCTCGATCAGCATGCCGTCGCAGACCACTACGGCATTGTCCACCAGCATGCCCATGGCGATGATCAGCGCGCCGAGGGAGATGCGTTCCAGCTCGATCCCACCGATCCACATGAGCAGCAGCGTGCCGAGCACGGTGAGAAACAGCACGGCGCCGATGATCGCGCCGGCGCGAACCCCCATGGCCAGGCACAGCACGCCGACGACGATGGCCACCGACAGGAAGACGTTGAGTGCGAAGCTGTTGACCGACTCGTTGACGATGCTGTGCTGTTGATACAGCGGATGCAGTTCGGCGCCCAGCGGCATCAGGTGCTGCATGGATTCCAGCTTCGCCTCGACACTGCGACCGACTTCGACGATGTTGCTGCCCGACACACCGCTGATGCCAAGGGTCAAAGCCGGCTCACCGTTATGGCGGATGATCTGGCGCGGCCGTTCGGCGTACTCGCGTTTCAAGGTGGCGATGGAGCCCAGGTCAACGCTTTGCTGGCCTTGACCCACTGGCAATGCACGCAGCGCATCCAGAGAGTCGAACGCGCCGGTCGGGCGGATGTGGACGAAGAATTCGCCTGCGCGCACGCCGCCGGCTTCGACCGCCGCGTCGGCATCGGTCAGTGCCGCAACCAGCTCTTGTGGAGACAGCTTCAGTGCGGCCAGGCGTGCCTGGTCGACTTCCACGAGAATTCGCTCTTCACGCACACCGGCCAGTTCAACCTGGCCAACGCCATCTGCGGTGATCAACCCGCGGCGAAGGTCCTTGGCGACTTCATGCAGCTCTTCCAGCGTCAGGCCTTCACCGGCCAGGGCAAAGAAGATGCCGTAGACATCGCCAAAGTCGTCGTTGACCAGCGGTGGGTCCAGGCCGGGAGGCAGCTGTTGCCGAGCATCCTCGACCTTGCTGCGCAGCTGGTCCCAGATCTGGTCGAGCTGCTCACCGGAATAACGGTCCTGAATTTCGATACGGATTTCCGCGGCTCCGATCATCGAGCGGGAGCGGATTTCCTTGACCTCGGAAAGCTCCTGGATAGCGCTTTCCAAGGGTTCGGTCACTTCCTGCTCGACTTCGAGTGCGGTCGCGCCGGGATACTGCACCGTGACGATGGCTTCCTTGATGGTGAATTCGGGGTCTTCCAGGCGGCCCATCTCGAAGAACGCGACGACGCCGCCGATCAGGCAGATCAGCACCAGGACCCAGATATTGACCGGCTTGCAGATGGCGTAACGGGCTAAATCCATTCGCTTACTTCCGCCGTTCGGCTTTGATCGGTTGATCTTCCGAGAGCTTGCTGCCACCCGCTACGACCACCAGCATGTCGTTGTTCAGATCACCGCTGACCACCGCATGGTCGTCTTCGATCCGTTCGAGCTGCAGGTCATGGCGCTGGGCATGGCCGTCCACCGCCAGCCAGAGGTAATGGCTGCCGTTCGGCGCTGTCTGCACGGCGTTAATTGGCAGGCGGAAGCGTGGCTGCGCATGGTCTTGCGGAGCAGGCGGGCGCTGCAGACGAACTCGCATGGCCATTCCCGGCAGCAGGTTGTAGTCCTCCGGCGGTTGGCCCTGTAGCGTCAGCCTGTAGGTGCGTGAGCCTTCGCGCGGCTGGGTGCTGTGTTCCTTGTACTCAAGCGCCAGCGTCAGGTCGGCGATCACCAACTCGCCGACAGCCTGCAGCGTTTGGTTCAGGGGGATGCTCAGCGCTGCTGTTTCGGGCAGGTCTACGGTGACTTCAATGTGCTGGTTGTTCTGCAACACGAGCACCGGTGTACCCGTGGCGACCACCATGTCCGGTTCGACCAGCCGGCGCGCGACCACACCATCGAACGGTGCCTCCAGAGTGCTGTGATTGACATCGCGTATGGCGCTGTCACGGGCGACCCGTGCCGCCACCACATTGGCCTGCAGCGGCTCGACCGCGGCAGGGGCGAGAATTCCCTCGGCCAATAGGGCACGCTTGCGCGCCAGATCTGCCTCCAGCTGGCGCAGCCGTGCCTCGGATTCGCGCAGTTGCAGCTCGTAGTCGGTGTCATCGAGCTTGGCCACCGGCTGACCTTTTTCAACGTGTTCACCCTCGTCGACGAGGATGCGCTCGACACGGCCCGGTACCTGGAACGCCAGCTGCGTGCTGGTTATGCTTTCGACCACGCCGGGAAAGCGCAGCGCTTCGGGGCCGTTATCAATGCGCTGCAGCGGCTCGACGAAGGCGACGCGTGGCGGGACTTGCGCAGGTTCCTTGTCTTCGGAACAGCCGGACAGGGCCAGCAGGGTACAGAGCGTTGCGGTGATGCAGAAATACTGTGAGTGGCCTCGAGGCGTTCGCTGTGACGGCATCCGTACTCCTGGGCGATTGGGTAGGGCGAGCAGAAGCGTCGCAGCGACGGTGCGAAACGCTGCGACAGGTTCAGTAGAACCCCGCTCTGGCTCGGGAGTTCAGCCTATGCTGATGTGACCCATTGGTCAGTCGTTGTTGCTGCGGCAAGAGGCGGCGGTCTAACGGCTGCCAATTGGGCGTATCATTGCCCGGCGTTCAAAAGTCAGTGCAGGAGAGAGTTGCAATGCAAGGTCAGCCACAGGTCATCGAATATCTGAAAGAACTGCTGCGCGGGGAGCTGGCGGCGCGCGATCAGTATTTCCTGCACTCGCGCATGTACGCCGACTGGGGCTTCACCAAGCTCTACGAGCGGATCAACCATGAGATGGAAGAAGAAACCCAGCACGCCGACGCGCTGCTCAAACGTATCCTGTTTCTCGAAGGCACCCCGGACATGACGCCGGAAGCGATGCATCCAGGCCAAACCGTGCCCGAGATGCTGCGAGCCGATCTGGCGCTTGAGTACAAGGTGCGCGAAGCCCTGGCCAAGGGCATCACCCTGGCCGAGCAGCACGGGGATTACCAGACGCGCGAAATTCTCGAGCTGCAGCTGATGGACACCGAAGAAGACCACGCCTACTGGCTGGAGCAGCAGCTCGGCATGATTGACCGCATTGGGCTGCAGAACTACCTGCAATCGCAGGCTAGCTGATCTATCACAAGGCCAGGCGCAATGCCTGGCCTTGTTGTTTCCTTGGTGAACAAGCGGTGGCGCCCCGTTCAGCTGCGCCCACGGGGTGCGCTAGACGAGCAGCACCCGCCCGATTCCAGGTCCTTGAGGATGGGGCAATCCGGCCGGTCATCACCCTGGCAGGTGTCGACCAGGTCCTGCAGGGTGTCACGTAACCCCACCAGTTCAGCAATCTTCTGATTGAGCGCCTCGATATGTGCGCCAGCAACGGCTTTCACATCGGCGCTGGCGCGCTGACGGTCCTGCCAGAGCCTGAGCAACTTGCTCACTTCTTCCAACGAGAAGCCCATATCCCGCGAGCGCTTGATGAACGCGAGGCGATGCAGGTCTTCCTCGCCGTAGTGGCGGTAGCCGTTGGCGCTGCGTCCGGCAGGCGAGATCAGGTCGATGGACTCGTAGTAGCGAATCATCTTGGCTGACAACCCGCTTTTCTTTGCTGCTTGGCCAATATTCATGTGGGCATCCAGACGAATCGGTGTGAGGCTGTTGTGTGCTGCGTCGGCGCAGTGTCCATGCGTGCCGCCGACCACAGCCCGCGCGCGGCTGTACGTTATTCCTTCGGCTCCCAACGCTTGAGCAGCAGCGCGTTGCTGACCACGCTGACGCTCGACAACGCCATCGCCGCGCCTGCGACTACCGGACTCAAAAAACCGAAGGCTGCCAGGGGAATCCCCACCAGGTTGTAGATGAACGCCCAGAAGAGGTTCTGCTGGATCTTGCGATAGGTGCGGCGGCTGATCTCCAGCGCAGCCGGCACCAGCCTGGGATCGCCGCGCATCAGGGTGATCCCCGCCGCATGCATGGCAACGTCCGTGCCGCCGCCCATGGCGATGCCGACATCGGCGGCGGCCAAGGCCGGGGCATCGTTGATGCCGTCGCCCACCATCGCCACCACTGCACCGCCTTTTTTCAGTTCGGCGACCGTGGCGGCCTTGTCGGCCGGCAGCACCTCGGCGTGCACGCTGTCGATCTGCAGCGCCTCGGCCACCACGCGAGCGCTGCCACGGTTATCGCCGGTGATCAGGTGGCTGCGAATATGCCGCGCATTGAGGGCAGCGATGGCTTGCGCAGCGCCATCCTTAAGGCTGTCGCCAAAGGCGAACAGGCCGAGCACGCGCTGCTGCGGTGCCGTTTCGATCAGCCAGGAGAGGGTGCGGCCTTCGCTTTCCCAGGCCTCGGCTTTGCCCGCCAGCTCGCCCGGCTGCAGGCCGCTGTCGTCCAGCAGCCGGCGGTTGCCCAGCGCCAGCGAGCGGCCATCGAGATCGCCGGCGATGCCGCGTCCGGTGAGCGACTGGCTGCGATCCACGTCAGCCACTGTCAGTCCTTGCTCGGCACAGCGGTCCAGCACCGCCTGCGCCAGCGGATGTTCGCTGCCGCGTTGCAGCGCACCGGCCTGTTGCAACAGCGCGGGCTCGTCGCCATCAACGGCGTGCAGGTGAACGATGCGCGGCTTGCCGGACGTAAGCGTTCCGGTCTTGTCGAAGGCGACCGCCGTCACCGCATGGGCGACCTCCAGCGCTTCAGCGTCCTTGATCAGAATGCCGTGGCGCGCGGCGACACCGGTGCCGGCCATGATCGCAGCGGGTGTCGCAAGGCCAAGCGCACAGGGACAGGCGATGACCAGCACGGCAACCGCATTGATCAACGCCACTTCGGCGGGCGCGCCAACGAACAGCCAGCCCGCCAGGGTCAACAGGGCAATGACCAGCACCGCCGGGACGAACACCTGACTAACCTTGTCCACCAGTTTCTGGATGGGGGCCTTGGCGGCCTGGGCGTCTTCGACCAGGCGGATGATGCGTGCCAGCACCGTTTCGCCGCCGAGGGCCGTGGTGCGCACCAGCAAGCGGCCTTCGCCGTTGATCGCGCCGCCGGTGATGCTGTCACCCGGCGCCTTCGCCACCGGCAGGCTTTCACCGCTGATCAGGGCCTCGTCGGCCTGGCTTTCGCCTTCGACCACTTCGCCGTCCACCGGGAAGCGCTCGCCAGGCTTGACCAACACCAGGTCGTCCAGGCGAAGGGCGGCGATGGCAACATCCTCTTCACGGCCGTCGACCACCCGTAAGGCGCGATCCGGCCTGAGCGCCTCCAGCGCACGAATGGCTGCGCTGGTCTGGCGTTTGGCACGGCTTTCCAGGTACTTGCCCAACAGGACGAGGGCGATCACCACGGCGGACGCTTCGAAATACAGATGCGGCATCTGCCCGGCCTCTGCGACCCACCACTGGTAGAGGCTCAGGCCATAGCCGGCGCTGGTGCCGATCGCGACCAGCAGGTCCATGTTGCCGGCCCCGGCCCGCACGGCCTTCCAACCCGCCACGTAGAAACGCGCACCAAGAATGAATTGCACCGGCGTGGCGAGCACGAACTGCATCCAGGGCGGCAACATCCAATGCAGGCCCAGCAGGTCGCCAAACATTGGAATGACCAGCGGGGCGGCGAGCAGCAACGCGGCAATAACGGCCCAGCGTTCACGGCGCAGGCGGCTCTCGCTCTGGTCAGTGGCCGGCTCGCTATCGCTGCTGGCTTGAGCCTTGTAGCCAGCGGCCTCGACCGCGGCGATCAGTATTGACGGGTCGACCGCGCCGAGCACTTCGATACGAGCACGTTCGTTGGCCAGGTTCACCGAGGCGCTGCGCACGCCGGCCACCTTGAGCAGGGCACGCTCGATGCGACCGGCACAGCTGGCGCAGGTCATGCCTTTGATGGCCAGTTCAAGGGTTTGTACCGGCACGCCGTAGCCGGCTTTTTCCACGGCCTGTACCAGTTCGGCGAGCTCGCCTTCATGGGTCTGCACGCGGACTTGCTCGGCAGCAAGGTTCACCGCCGCGCTGTCGACGCCGGGCACCTTCAGCAGGGCGCGCTCGACCCGCCCGGCGCAGCTCGCGCAGGTCATGCCGGAGATAGGCAGCGTGTAGGTTGCGCTCGTCATGTTTTGCTCCGAATAGGCCAGTTGCCACTGAGGATCAACCTTCACCTTGTGGGAAGGTCAAGTCCAGTTACAGGATGTCGCAGCCAAGCCTATTGACCCTGTCAGTGTGGCAAGGTTGAGCATGCTGGTGTGTCCAACGAGCGAAAGGAGCAACCGATGCAGACGTTCAACGTGAAAGGCATGACCTGCGAGCATTGCCGGCGCGCCGTCATTCAGGCGATCCAGTCCCGTGATAGCGATGCCAGGGTCGATGTCGACCTTGAGGCGGGCGTGGTGCAAGTGGAAGGCGGGCTGGACGAGGCGGCCATCCGCGAGGCGATTGAAGAAGAGGGCTATCAGGTCCAGTGATGCAACACGCGGCAGCTGGTGCTGCCGCGTTTGCTAGGGACACGTCAGCGTACGGCGGAACTGTCCCAGTCCTTGACCAAGCCACGGAACACCGGGTCGATCAGTGCGGCGCAATCCTTTTCCGGATCGAACAGGGTCGGGTCGCGGGTCCAGTCGCTGAACACGCCGACGATCAGCGCGTGCAAAGTGCACGCGGCCAACCGCGGAGTAATGCCTGGATACAGGCTATCAACGGCGCTCTCCAGCAGCTTTTCGCAAAGCTCAATGAATTGGTTGATGAACGCCTGGTGCCGCTCTTCCGCTTCGCGTAATTCATCGGTGAATTCGCAACGGTGCAGGAGGATGGTCATGACCCGGCGCTTCTGCTCATCCCGACCCAAGGCACTGATGCCTTCGATACAGAGTTCATACAGCGCCCTCAGCGGCTGCTGCTGGGTGCAGCTGCAAAGCCGCTCGGCCATCTGTTCCGGGGGCAGGCGAACCTGGTTGAGCATTTCGTGAAACAGATGCGCCTTGTTCTGGAAATGCCAGTACACGGCGCCGCGGGTCACGCCGGCGTCGCGGGCAATCTGGTCGAGACTGGTGTGCGCCACACCCTTGTCGAGAAACAGCCGCTCGGCAGAGGCGAGCAGGGCAACACGGGTCTTTTCGGCGTCTTCTTTGGTTCTTCGCATGGGTGAGCTACGGCAGTCTGAAACTGCATTGAATAAAGCCTTCGCGGCGGGTAATGCGGAGTTCGTCCCTTAACCTCTGCAACTTTGGATGTTTACAATCGTCTGTGTATGTAACAGCATCCCAGCTTCTCTGTAAACGTTCGATCTCGGTCGCGGCTTCGCTGCGTGTCGATGCTTCGGCTTTCCGCTCCGCGAGTTTATCCATGCCCCTTCCGATTCTGCTCATTCTGGGCGCGCTCAGCGCCTTTGGTCCGTTGGCCATCGATTTCTACCTGCCGGCGTTTCCCTCGATGGCGCGCGCTTTTGCCACGGATGTTGAACACGTGCAGCTGTCGCTGGCGGCTTACTTCATCGGCCTGGCCCTTGGGCAGCTGATCTATGGGCCGCTGGCGGATCGGTATGGACGCCGCTGGCCGCTGCTGGTGGGCGTGACGCTGTTTACCCTGGCATCGCTGGCGTGTGCCTTTGCGCCGTCGCTGGACTGGCTGATCGCTGCGCGCTTCGTCCAGGCGTTGGGTGGCTGCGCTGGCATCGTGGTGACTCGCGCGGTGGTACGCGACTGGTGCGATCCGGTGCAGGGCGCCAAAGTCTTTTCCCAGTTGATGCTGGTGATGGGGCTGGCGCCAATTCTCGCGCCGCTGGCGGGTGGGCTGCTGATGAACGCCTTTGGCTGGCAGGCGATCTTCGTCTCGCTGACGATCTTCAGCGCGCTGTGTGGTGTTGCGGTCGCGCTACGGCTGCCGGAGACCCTGCCGGCCGATGCGCCCAAACATGCCTTGAGCGGAACCTTCGGGCGCTATGTCGCGTTGTTTCGTGACCGCGAATTCATCGCCTTCGCGCTTTCGGGTGGTGTAGCCATGGCGGGCATGTTCGCCTATATCGCCGGCTCGCCCTTCGTATTCATCGAGCTGTATGGCGTTCCAGCCGAGCACTACGGCTGGCTGTTCGGCAGCAATGCGGCGGGGTTCATCCTCGTTTCGCAGATCAACGCGCGGCTGCTGCGCTTGCGCGGCCCGGGGTTCTGGCTGCGACGCCTGGTCTGGCTCTACTTCGCCTGCGGCGCGGCGTTGTTGGTGATTGCGCTGAGCAAGCCGGATGTACTCTGGCCATTGCTGATTCCGCTGTTCGCTGGGTTGGCGAGCCTTGGCAGCATCCTGCCCAATGCAACTGCTTGTGCCATGGCGAAGCAGGGCAAGCAGGCCGGGTTGGCGTCGGCCTTGATGGGCAGCATGCAGTTCTGTGTCGCCGCTTTGGCATCGGCATCCGTGGGTTGGATGCACAACGGCACAGCCGTGCCGATGGCGTTGGCCATCACTGTGTGCGCGGGTCTGGCGGCGTGCCTGGCCTGGTATACCGGCCAGAGCAGCCTATCGCGCAGCGAGACCGTCTCGTCCTGAGCGGCCCCATCCATCAGAACCCTTCTAGGACGACCTTTCCCTTGGCTTTGCCGCTTTCGATAAAGCCATGGGCGCGGCGCAGGTTTTCGGCGTTGATGGTGCCGTAATGCTCTCCCAAGGTGGTTTTGAGCACACCGCTGTCGATCGCATCGGCGACCCGGTTAAGCAGTTGGTGCTGCGCAATCATGTCTGGCGTCTGGAACAGCGAACGGGTGTACATGAACTCCCAGTGCAACGACAGGCTCTTGCGCTTGAGCAGGCTGATGTCGAGGCTCGCCGGGTCGTCGATCAGCGCCAGGCGACCCTGTGGCTGCAGCGCTTCGACAATCTGCGGCAGATGCGTGTCGGTGTGGGTCAGGCTTGCGACGTGGGTTACGTCATTGATGCCCAGACGTTGCAGCTCGGCGGCCAACGGCTGGCTGTGATCGATCACCTCATGAGCACCCAGTTCGCGCACCCAGGTTTGGGTATCACTGCGCGAGGCGGTGCCGATCACTTTCAGCCCGGTCAACTGGCGCGCCAGCTGTGTGAGGATTGAGCCCACCCCCCCCGCTGCACCGACGATAAGCAAACGCTGATCGCGATCTTCCTTGCCTTCGCTGATCTGCAAGCGCTCGAACAGCAGCTCCCAGGCGGTGATCGAGGTCAACGGCAAGGCCGCAGCGTCGGCAAAGCCAAGTGTGGCGGGCTTGCGTCCCACGATGCGCTCATCGACCAGGTGCAGTTCGCTGTTGGCGCCCGGCCGATTCATCGCGCCGGCGTAGAACACTTCATCGCCGGGTTGGAAGAGGGTGACTTCGCTGCCCACCGCTCGCACCACGCCGGCCACGTCCCAGCCAAGCACCTGATGCTGGCCGGCTTCCGGCTGCACGCGCATGCGGATCTTGGTATCCACCGGGTTCACCGAAATGGCGCGGACCTCGACCAGCAGGTCGCGCGGGCCGGGCGTGGGATCAGGCAGTTCGATGTCGATCAGTGAATTCGCGTCGTCGACTGGCAGGGATTGTTGGTAGCCGATGGCTTTCATCGTGGGCCTCCTTCTAGAGCTGAACATTGACTAGCACCATGTTCGGCTTTCGCGCTGCGATGAAAAACCGCATATTTCGCAGAGACTCTTTCAGCGGAATATTGAAAATGCTGCGTAGCGATGACCTTCAGGTATTCGTGTTGACCGCTGAACTGGGGAGCCTGTCGGCCGCTGCGCGGCAGCTGGAATTGTCGCCAGCCGTTGCCAGCGCGGCGCTCAAGCGATTGGAGGTGCAATTGGGTTGCCGCTTGCTGGTGCGTTCGACCCGGAGCTTGCGGCTGACCTGCGAAGGCGAACTCTATCTGCCCCATGCGCGTTCGGCCTTGCAGAGCCTGGTCGAGGGTCAACAACTGCTTGCGGGCGGTAAAGCGACCATCAGTGGCACGCTGCAGCTGTCGGCGCCGTCGGACTTCGGCCGCAATGTGCTTCTCCCCTGGCTGGACGAATTCCAGCTGCAGCATCCGCTCTTGAGCCTTCGACTGTTATTGGCTGACCGCAATGCCGATCTGTTTCGGCAGTCGGTCGATGTGGCGCTGCGCTATGGCCAGCCGGAAGATTCCAGCCTGGTGGCGCTACCGGTGGCGGCGGCCAATCGGCGTGTGCTCTGCGCTTCGCCGGACTACCTGGCGGCACATGGATCGCCGCGCACGCTGGCCGATCTCGTCGACCATAACTGCCTGCGCTTCATGCTGGCGGGACGGGTGCACGAACGCTGGTGCTTCAGCGAGGGTCACCGTCAGCTGGAACAGGCAGTCAGCGGGGATCGCATCAGCGATGACGCCGATGTGGTGCGGCGCTGGGCGCTGGCCGGGCGGGGCGTTGTGTATAAATCCTGGCTCGACATCGCTCAGGATGTGCAGGCGGGGCGACTGGTCGTGCTAATGCCGGAGCTGCTGGGCGAGCCGACGCCGCTGAATCTGATCTGCGCCCACCGTGCGCATTTGGGCGAACGGGTGCGGCTGTTGCGCGAACATCTAATCGAGCGATGTCAGCTGCTGATGCAGCTGGCTCCGTTCTCGAGCTGACGGGCCGCGCTGCGGCGGCCCTTGCCAATCACTTGGCCAAGCGGGCGTCGAGGCTGTTCTGAGCCAGGCGGCGCGCCTGATCTTCGGTCATCCCCAAGCTTTCATGCAGCGCCATGTAATTCTCGGTGACGTAACCGCCGAAGTAAGCCGGGTCGTCGGAGTTCACCGTCACCTTCACGCCTTGTTCCAGCATCTGCAGGATGTTGTGCTGACTCATGTCGTCGAACACGCAGAGTTTGGTGTTGGACAAGGGGCAGACCGTGAGCGGAATCTGCTCGTCGATCAGCCGCTGGATCAACTTCGGATCTTCGGAGGCGCGCACGCCGTGGTCGATGCGGCTGACCTTGAGCAGGTCCAGCGCTTCCCAGATGTATTCGGGTGGGCCTTCTTCGCCGGCATGAGCCACGGCGAGGAAGCCTTCGGCACGGGCCTTGGCAAAGACGCGCTCGAACTTGCTCGGCGGATGACCCATTTCTGAACTGTCCAGACCGACCGCGAAGAAAGCGTCGCGGAACGGCATCGCCTGTTCCAGCGTCTTGAACGCGGCCTCTTCGGGCAGGTGACGCAGAAAGCTCAGGATCAGGCCGCTGCTGATGCCGAGCAGCTCGCGGCCGTCAGCCAGGGCGCCGCTGATGCCGCGCATCGCGACTTCGAACGGGATGCCGCGGTCCGTGTGGGTCTGCGGATCGTAGAAAGGCTCAGTGTGCACGACGTTCTGCTCTTCGCACTTTTGCAGGTAGGCCCAGGTCAGGTCATAGAAGTCCTGCTCGGTTCGCAGTACATCGGCGCCGGCGTAGTAGAGATCAAGAAACTCCTGCAGGTTGCCGAAGTTGTAGGCGCTGCGCAGCGCATCGACGTTATCCCAGGGGAGGGCGATCTTGTTGCGTTCGGCCAGGCGAAACAGCAGCTCGGGTTCGAGCGAGCCTTCGAGGTGCAGATGAAGCTCGGCTTTCGGTAGGGCGTTGAGCCAGTCGTACATGAGAGATTCCCCATCTGGAAAAGGCGCATTTAATCACGCGGGCTGGTTTGACCCCAGGGTCAGATTGGCCGCTTATGGATTGATCACACCGCCGCGTCGCTCGTTCATTTCGGTCAAGCGCCGTACAGGCAGTGCAAAAAACGAGCAAGATGGTCGAAGCGAGAGCGGCCGCGGTTAAGCGCGCTCAGCCCAACGGTTATCCACAATCTTGTCCACGGGTTCTGCGGATAACAAAGGGGCGCATCGGATGGCGAGGTGAAATCATCCATTCAAACTGGTTTGAAACGCCAAAAATACTTGAGGAACAATGGTTTTGCGCATCCCGAAGGGCTACTAGAGCGTTTCGGTTAAAAATGAACGAAGGTGGCGAGGCCGCGCCGCCGTTGGGCTTGCCACATTGGTCCCATTGTTATCCACAATGTGATGCACACGATCAGTGGAAAACCTGCTGACGAAAAAAAGCCACGCTTGCCTAGGCAGCGTGGCTTTGGAGTGCAGACGCGCTGGTAAGGCGCACGCCTCTACAATCTGTTAGTTCTGAGTGGGGGCAGGAACGCGTGGCTCCACTGGTTCACCTACGTCCGGCTCATCATCGTCAGGCATGGTGACATCGACATCAGGAACAGTGATGACCTTTTCCTTGGTGCCAACATCTACTTCTGGCGCATCGACGTCGTACTCAGGCATGTTGCCGCCTTCGACTTCTACGTCTGGGAGCGAGCCTTCTTCGGTTTTCTCGACATCGCAACCGGCCATGCCCAAGGTTGTCAGCAGCACGGCGCCGGGGATCAGCCACTTATATTTGCTTTTCATTCGTCAGACTCCTGTTTCGCAGCGGAATGCGTGTCTCGGCACTTCCACTCGTTTATGTTGGGGGACATGCGCATGACTGCGCCGACCCAACGGCAAGTGCCGCTGTTATAGGGACTTCTCTGATATCGAGCAGTTCAACGAGACGCGATGCTCAAGGCTCCAGAAGGTGCAGTTCGGAGCGGCCACGGCTGATGTCGGACAGTAGTTTCTGCACCTGCGGCTGCAGCGCCGCTGGGAAGGCCAGTTGCAGTTCGGCGCCTTCTGCGTCAAAGATTTCGCTGTCAATCAGTGCGTCATAGTCACTCAGGCGCGACTTGAGCAGCGCCAGCTCGGCGAAGCGGCAGTGACAGCTGCAGCGAACTCTGGCAACCAGCTCGACGCGCTCGCCAGCCTGCAGACATTTCGCCGCAGCGCCGCCATAGGCGCGGGCCAGGCCGCCAGTCCCCAACTGGATGCCGCCGAACCAGCGAATCACCACCACGACCACCTGGTCGCAGTCCTGCCCCTCGATGGCGGTGAGCATGGGTCGACCAGCCGTTCCGCCGGGCTCGCCGTCATCACTGAATCGGTACTGATTGCCGACCTTCCACGCCCAACAGTTATGCGTGGCGCTGGCATCGCTGACCGCCTGGATGAACGCGTGGGCGTCTTCGGGGCTGGACACCGGCGCAGCCTTGGCGAGGAAGCGGCTCTTGCGGATGGTTTCCTGATATTCGCAAGGCGAGGCAAGGGTGGAGGTCATGTGCATCGCGGGCTGTGAAAAGGGATCGAGGATTGTAGCGGCGACCGTAGCCGAGCGGGGACCCGATGCTCCGGCCGCAGGGGGATGGAAGGACCACTGGGTCGATCAGACTGAACTTAGAACGGCGCGATCGGCACGAAATATCTGAAAGGGCGAACCATCGCCGCCCTCAACATCGACCATGGAGGTATCCAATGCTCAATGCCAAATTCGACGCATGCATCCAGGCTTGTTCCAACTGCGCCATCGCTTGTGAAACCTGCGCTGCATCCTGTCTGCGCGAAGACGACGTGAAAATGATGGCCCGCTGCATCGAGCTTGACCGAGACTGCGCCGACCTGTGTGCACTTGCCGCCACGCTGATGGCCCGTGACAGCAAGCTCGCCCAAGAGATTTGCCGCATCTGTGCGCAAGCCTGCCGCGACTGTGCTGAAGAATGTGGCAAGCACCAGATGGACCACTGCCAGGCCTGCGCCGAAGCCTGTCGCCAATGCGCTGAAGAGTGCGAAAAGATGGCGGCGTAATCGATATGCCGTTGGTCCCGAGGGTCGAGCAGCCAAAGCTGCCGGCCCTTTTTCAGGCCAGCCAGTCCAGGGTCAGGATCAGCCTGCGCTCGCCGGGCGCCACCTGCGGTGAGCGGTGGATGATGCCAGCGCCTTCGTTTCCCTCCCATCTCGCTCCCTTGAACAGCGCGACTTCACCCGTCAGCAGTCGCTCGATGCCCTGCGGTGCGACCGTGGGATCGCCGAGGCGATGGCGCGGTATGGCGTGTTCCGGGAGCCACTCGCTGCCCGCGCCGGCATAGGTGGTAATCAGGCGCAAGGGCACATGGTCGACGTGGAAGCGTGGGCACATCGCCTTGTCCAGAATCCTCAGTCGCAGCCCGACGCGGCGTGCTTCGACAAGAGAGCTGAACGCGCGGACCAACCAGGCGACGTCAGCCACGAAACCAGCGTGCCCGGCAATGTCGCGGTAGGCCGTCGCCAGAGCAAACGTCTCGACGTCGCCGTTTGCATCAGGCTCGATGGTCAACGATTCGGCCAGGGGCTCGCCCAGTGCCATCAAACTCTGTGCGAAGCCGGTGATATGAGGCGGCAGTTGGCGCTGCCACACAGAGAGGTTGACGTTCTCAAGCAGCGCATCGCCCAGGACTGCCGGGGCATGTCCGAATACTTGCTGAGGGGTTGCGCTGACCGGCTGCCGCGCCAGCATCACGCAACCTCCTGATGCCAGGGCACGAACGGGTCGGGTAGGCGCAGCCATTGCTCAGGACCTAGGTTCCACTCGTAGTCGCTGAGCAGGCAGGCGTCGAGTTCGGCGCGCAAGCGATGGAAGTCGATGTGCTGGCCGATAAAGACCAGTTCCTGACGGCAATCCCCGCTGTCATCGCGCCATTTCGAGCGGATTGCCGCACGCGATTCCTCGTCTACGGGCCACTGGGCGGCCGGCGTGAAACGCCACCAGCGGCCGGCATATTCGTAGCGCATCAGCCCGCCGGCTTGGGACCAGCTACCGGCTTCCTGCGGGCGGCTGGCCAGCCAGAAATAGCCCTTCGAGCGAAGCAGCCGGCCGTTGCACCACTCCCGGTTGAGGAAGGCATGGAAGCGTTCTGGATGGAATGGGCGACGTGCCAGGTAAGCGGTTGACGCGATACCGTAGGCTTCGCTCTCAGGAATGTGCTCGCCGCGCAGTTCCTTGAGCCAGCCCGGCGCCTGCGCTGCGCGCTCGAAATCGAAGCGTCCGGTGTCGAGTATTTTCGACAGCGCTACGTTGCCCATGCTGATCGGCAGGATTTCGGCGTAGGTGTTCAAACGGGCCAGGATGGCCCCCAGCTCTTCAAGTTCGGCACTGGAGATGAGATCGATCTTGCTGATGAGGATCACGTCAGCGAATTCCACTTGCTCGATCAGCAGGTCGGTGATCGAGCGCTCATCCTCTTCGCCCAGGGTTTCGCCACGACTGGCCAGAGGCTCGGCCTCGTGAAAGTCGCGCAGGAAGTTGACCCCGTCGACCACTGTGACCATGGTGTCCAGCCGTGCCAGGTCGGCGAGACTCTGGCCTTGTTCGTCGCGAAAGGTGAAGGTCTCGGCCACCGGCAAGGGCTCGGAAATGCCGGTTGACTCGATCAGCAGGTAATCGAAGCGGCCTTCACGCGCCAGCTTGGCCACTTCATCGAGCAGGTCCTCGCGCAGCGTGCAGCAGATGCAGCCATTGCTCATCTCGACCAGTTTCTCTTCGGCACGATTGAGACTGACGTCGCGCTGGACCTCGCCACCGTCGATGTTGATTTCGCTCATGTCGTTGACGATCACCGCGACGCGGCGACCCTCGCGATTCTTCAGGATGTGGTTCAGCAGCGTGCTTTTGCCGGCGCCCAGAAAGCCGGACAGCACGGTGACAGGGAGGCGATTCATGGCGGTCTCTCAGGCGGTTCGTTGGTGTTTTTCGCGCAGTTCCTGGCGCTCTTTGGCTTCAATGCAGAGCGTCGTAGTGGGCCGCAGCAACAGGCGCTTCAGCCCGATGGGCTCGCCGGTTTCGGCGCACCAGCCGTATTCGCCGCGGGCGAGGGCGTCCAGCGAGTCGTCAATCTTGTCGAGCAGCTTCTTTTCCCGCTCCAGCAGCCGGAGCTGCCACTGACGTTGCTCTTCAGCTGTGCCGACATCGGATGGATCGCTGTTGGGCTCTTGTTCGCGCAACTGCTGAAACTCGTCATCAATGCGAGCCTGCAAGTCGGCGCGCTGGTGCAATAGCAAGTCTCGGAAGAACCCTTGTTGGGTTTCATTCATATAGGCGTCGGCGGGTAGCGCGAGGAGTTCGGTTTCGGTCATGGAGGTATGCACAGCCAGTTGAATGCAATAGTTATAACATAACATAAAGCAAGCTGCGCAAACGGGAACGTTGCCGGACGGCCAGCCGTGGCGGGTATCGGAAAGACAACCTGCGCTTGGTCAGGCGCAGGTCAGTTTTGCGGGTCAGTGACTGCCTTGCAGGCCGTGGTAGGCGCGGTCGAAATACACCAGGCCGTCCGCGTCGTCCTGATGCTTGAGTGCCAGTACTTCGCAAAAAAGGATGTCGTGGGTACCGACAGTGGTGCTGTGGCTGACGCGGCAATCGAAGGAGACAGCGGCACCTTCCAGTACGGGCGAGCCGGTCAGCCAGGTGGTCCAGCTTGCGGCGGCGAAACGTTCGGCCATCGGCGTTTTGCCGCCAAACAGGTTGGACAGGTCGCGCTGACCGCTGGCCAGGGTGTTGACGCAGAGCTGCGCGTTTGCGGTGACAGCCGCGTGCGCTGATGCCGCTCGGTTCAGGCAGACCAGCAAAGTCGGCGGGTCATCCGTCACGCTACACACAGCTGTCGCGGTAAAACCGGCGCGCCCAGCGGGGCCATCGGTAGTGATCACGTTGACCGCGGCGGCGAGGCGCGCCATGGCGTCGCGGTAGTCCTGCTTGATCACAGGCGGGGTGGTGACGTTGGTGGGGTCGAGTTCAGCCAGGTTCATATCGGGTCTCCATCAGGCGAACGCGCAGGCGCGGTCGAAAGGCAGGCGCGGTAGTCGGTCGCGCAGCTTGCTGGTATCGCCATAGCCGAGGTTGATCAGCAGGTTGGATTTCCAGGTCGTGTCGTGGAAGAAGGTTTCGTCCAGAGCCTTGGCGTCAAAGCCGGACATCGGGCCGCAATCGAGGCCCAGAGCCCGCGCGGCGAGGATCAGGTAGCCAGCCTGCATGGAGCTGTTGCGCAGGGCATTTTCTGCGATCAGTGCCGGCTGGCCGGCATACCAGCTACGGGCGTCGGCGAAGGGGAACAACTCGGGCAGCGTCTCGGGAAAATCCTCGTCATAGGCGACGATAACCGTCACCGGGGCGCTCATGGTTTTGTCCAGATTGCCCTTGGACAGGCACGGCGCGAGCTTTTCCTTGCCCTCGGGGGTGCGCACGAAAACGAAGCGCCCGGGGCAGCTGTTGACGGCGGTCGGGCCCAGGCGAACCTGGTCATAGAGCTGTTCGAGCAGCGCGTCCGGCACCGGTTTGTCCAGCCAGGCGCTGTGGCTGCGGCCTTCGCTGAACAGGGTCGCAAGGGCTTGTGGATCGAATGGGGTGTGCATTTCAGTGTCCTCAGGCTGCCGCGGCCTGGCCGCATTGCTCGGCCAGGAAGTCCAGCAGGACTCGGTTGAAGGGTTCGCTGTCGCTGACGCTGGAGGCATGTCCGCCATATTCCAGCAATGCCAGTCGGGCGTTGGGCAGGACTTCTGCCATATGCTGCGAGCGATTCCAGGGCACCAACATGTCGTCGCGGTTGGCGATCAGCAGCGTGGGTGTCTGAATCGTTGGCAGCTCGGCCTCGATATCGAAGCTCAGCAACGCGCCGATTCGCCGCAGCAGACTGGCGGTGGTCGGGAAGTTTGCCAATGCGTGTTCGTCGTCCCTCGCCAGTTTCTCGCTGTTGGCGACGATCCAGTCCGCCGGGTAGAGAAACAGCGATTGCGCCTGCACGTACGCGGCCGGACCGCTGTCGCGCAAAAGGTTCTGGCGTACGGCAAAGCACCGCGCGCTGTGAGGGTTGGGGCTGCTCCAGGCATTGACCAGCACCTGGCTCTGTAGCCGTTGCGGGCTCAGCAGGGCCATTTGCAGACCAACAAGCCCGCCCAGCGCGTGACCGATGAAATGACACTGGTGAATATTCAGGCTGTCGAGCAGGTCCAGCAGTTCGAGCGCCATGGTGTTGATCGAGTAGCTCTCGGGTAACGAGGCCTGGCTCTTGTTAGTGCCGAGCTGATCGTAGACGACCACGCGGTAGTCTTGGGTCAGCACCGGCAATTGCGGCGTCCAGAACGCGCCCGCGCCGCCAAGGCCTGAACTGCAGACCACCGTCGGAGCGTCCGCCTCCTGGCGGCCGTGGATCTCATAATGCATAACGAACCTCCTTACAGATCGATTCACGCATGAGTTGGCGCATCGGCTGCGAGAGGCCAGGCCGGTTGCTCGCAACAGCATCTGTAAATGTCGGGCGGAGAAAGCACGAATCTGTTGATCGAGCCGATCTAGCCGTTGGCCGCCCCCCGCCGCCCTTACACCTCAGCGTGGCACTTCGCGGCGTTGCTATTGGCCGACGTGCGCGATGCTGGCGATCTCAATCAGCGCATCGGGTTTCACCAGCCCGCACTGGATGCAATAGCGCGCGGGTTTCTCGCCGGGGAAGTACTCGGCATACACCTCGTTGACCTTCGCGTAATTGGCCCAGTCGGTAAGCATGATCATGTTGAAGGTGACGTCGTCCATGCTGCCGCCGGCGGCCTCGACGACGCCCTTGATGGTTTCCAGGACGTGGCGTGTCTGGGCGGCGGCGTCGCCGACGTGGACCACGTTGTTGTCCTTGTCGAAGGGCAGGGTGCCGGAGACGTAGACCACGCCATCGGCCATGGAACCGGGTACGAAGGGCGCAATGGGTTTGCCGGTGCCGGCGGGAATGATGGATTGCTTGGGCATGTCGGGTGATCTCTTGCAAGGCGATGTATGGGGCCGCTGCGAGGCGGCACTGTCGTTATGAATCAGGAAACAGTGGCGGTGGCTTCGGCCTGGGCGAAGGTGCTGCAGAAATCGTCCACGCTGGAGACCCAGCCAAAGAACGTCTCGATGTTGTACAGCGCTGCCTGCTGGGCGAACTCCGGCCCGGCCTGATGGGTTGCATCGGCCAGCACCACGCCGAAATATTCGAGGTGGAAGCCATCACGCAGGGTCGATTCCACACAGACATTGGTGGCAATGCCGGTGAACACCAGATTGCGGATGCCACGGGCGCGCAGGGTGCTGTCCAGATGCGAGTTGAAGAATCCGCTGTAGCGCGGCTTGGGCACCACGATGTCGCCGGGCTGAGGCTTCAGTTCGTCAACCAACTGATAATCCCAGCCGCCTTTTGCCAGCAGAGTGCCGGCCAGCTCCGGCCGCTTGCGCATGGTTTTCAGGGCATTGGACTTGTGCCAGTTGGGCGAACCCGGACCGCCTGCCTCAACGTACTGAGCGTCCCAGCCGTTCTGCAGGAAGACCACCTGAATACCTGCTGCACGTGCGGCAGCCAACGCCTGCAGGATCTTCTCGATCACCGGCCCGGTGCTCGACACATCGAAGCCGGCCAGATCCAGATACCCGCCTTTGGCGGAGTAGGCGTTCTGCATGTCCACGACAATCAGTGCCGTCTCGCTGGCGCTCATTGCCAGTGGTTCCGGACGTGCCGGCATTTTCATGATGTCGCCGGCGGGCTTCAGTCCGTAGCCTGAAAGGTGCTCCGCGGCGCTCATCAGGCGGACTCCTTCAGCGGCTCGATATGGCGACGGCTCTGCATCAACGGTTGGATCTTCTGACCGAAGGCTTCGACACCCTCAAGGAAGTCATCGAAGGTCAACATCACGCCCTGCATGCCGGGCACAGTGGCGATCTCATCGAGCATGCGCGCGACGTTGCCATAAGAGCCAACGAGGGTGCCCATGTTGATGTTCACCGCTGAGGTGGGGTCGGCCATCTGCCGGATGTTGGTGTCGCTGCCGGAGGTTTTGTCTGCCGCGCCCTGTTCGCCCAGCCAGGCGATGGCTTCCTGATCGACGCCGGCCTTGTAGTGCTCCCACTTGGCGCGGGCGGCCTCGTCGGTTTCGTCGGCAATGACCATGAACAGCACACAGGAGGTGACCGTACGACCGGTTTTCTCGGTGGCCTTGAGCAGCCGTTCAGTGGCTGGCGCAAAGGCTGTCGGCGTGTTCACGCCTTTGCCGAAGCAGAAGTTGTAGTCGGCATACTGTGCCGAGAAGGCCATGCCAGCGTCGCTGGAACCCGCGCAGATGATCTTCATGTCCGCCTGCGGTACCGGGCTGACGCGGCAATCTTCCATCTGGAAGTGCTCGCCCTTGAAGTCGCTATGACCGGTAGCCCACAGATCGCGCAACACCTGAGCGTACTCGCCGAGGTACTGGTAACGGTTGCCGAAGAATTCGTCACCCGGCCACATGCCCATCTGGCTGTACTCGGGCTTCTGCCAGCCAGTCACCAGATTCACGCCGAAGCGGCCACCGGAGATCGAATCGATGGTCGAGGTCATGCGCGCCACGATGGCAGGCGGCAGGGTCAGGGTGGCAGCGGTCGCGAACAGCTGAATCTTGCTGGTTACCGCGGCGAGGCCGGCCATCAGCGTGAAGGACTCCAGGTTGTGCTCCCAGAATTCGGTCTTACCGCCAAAGCCGCGCAGCTTGATCATCGACAGCGCGAAATCGAAACCGTAGCCCTCGGCCTTCTGCACGATGGCCTTGTTGAGTTCGAAGGTCGGCATGTATTGCGGCGCGTTTTCGGAGATAAGCCAGCCGTTGTTGCCGATCGGAATGAAAACACCAACATCCATAGGGAGCACCTCTGTTCGCAATGGCTAGAAAGCGCTGCCCGAACGTGGCGGGCAGGGTCACAGAGGCTTTAGCAGAAAGCAGGCCAGAAGTAGATTATGTTTATAAATCAATGATATGGGCTGGTATTGGCTCGCTATGTGGACCATTTGGTCTGAAACAGAGCACCTGGTTTGTGCGGGCAACTCCAAGATTGCGCAAAAAGCGCGCAATCAGGTTGCCGAGCGACTGCTTGTGCCGCACGGGCCTCCGGCGCGCTACAGTAACGGCCCGTTTGCGCCCGACCGGTAATGCAGTGACAGACCAGACCCCAACCGCTCCACGCCGCCGCCTGACCGCTGGCAAGACCACCGAGAACAAGGGCGCGGCACGTGTTCCCAGTGCCAGCGCAGTGGATCGCCGCGCCCGCATGATCGAGAGCAAGCGCGCCGCCATACTGAGCGCGGCCCTTGGGCTTTTTTCGCGTTTCGGCCTGCACGGCACCAGCCTGGATCAGGTCGCGAGCCAGGCCGACGTCTCAAAGACCAATCTGCTGTACTACTTCGGCAGCAAGGAAGACCTCTATATAAACGTGCTGCGGCAACTGCTCGAGGTCTGGCTGCGGCCGCTGCAGGCGTTTTCAGCGGAGCAGGACCCGATCGAAGCGATCAGCGAATACCTGCGCGTCAAACTCGAACTTTCTCGCGACCACCCCGAAGAATCACGGCTGTTCTGCATGGAAATCATGCAAGGCGCGCCGTTGCTGCTGGGCGAGTTGGAGCAGCCCTTACGTGAACTTGTCGAGAACAAGGTCGCGGTGATTCAGACCTGGATTGATGCGGGCAAGCTGGCAGCCGTAAGCCCTCATCATCTGATCTTCTCGCTCTGGGCAACCACCCAGCACTATGCCGACTTCCGCGTGCAGATCGAAGCCGTCGCCGGCAAGACGCTGGATGACCCGGCATTCTTCGAAGATACGCTGCAAAGCTTGCAGTCACTGATATTGAACGGCGTCAGACCGCGCTGACAGCGCATCGGGCTCCAGCCGGAGGAGCCCGAACATGAGCAAACCCCTCCATCAACTGGCCGCTTCAGCGTAGCCGTACCGCTATGCTCCCGTATCCATCCTTCAAGGAGCTTTTTCAGTGTTCACCGTTAAAGCCACCCAGCACGTGCTCGCCGTAAATGATCTGGAGAAAACCGAGCGCTACCTTCTCGACGTGCTTGGTTTCTCTGTGCGATTCAGCGTCGAGGGCTGGTCATTCATCAGCCTCGGGGATTTTCACGTGATGCTCGGGCACTGCCCGGACGAAGTGCCGGCCTGTGATACCCATGAGCACGCCTATTTCGCATACGTTAACTGCGACGGCATTGACGAGCTTTACGCCAGATACCAGCAGCGAGGCGCCGTTATTTTCCAGCCGATATCCAACAAGCCATGGGGCATACGCGAGTTCGGCGTTGCGACGCCCGAAGGGCATCGGATGATGTTCGGCGAAGACATTGGCGATGCCTGATTGGTTGGGCTCAAGGGGTTTCCAATTCGACCAACGTCATTCCTGTTTTTTGTATCTCACCCGGATATCTACGGCCCAATGACCCACGCAGACAGCGCTTCATTCCCAATGATGGATATCCGATTCTCGGAGATTGAACAAAACGTCCCTGCCTTGCCAGGGATCTACGAGATCTACAAGAACGATGGCGAAGCTGTAAAAGTCGGGATCGGCGTCAACCTACGCAAGCGGCTGATTCAGCATCGCAGGTCGCGACAGAGTCGGTTGGTACTCAAGCCCGGTGGCAGTTGGGGAAACCCCGCCGATGTCAGAAGCACACAGTCGATATTGGCGAAGCACCTGTACTTCGCTGGTTGTGCCGATGGGTATGATCTCCGCACGGAGGCGGGGCGACAGGCGTTTCTCGAGGAGCGCTGCTTCATCCGCTTTCGGGTTACTTCGAGCCGCAAGGAGGCCCGTTCGCTGGAACTTGCGCTGGAGGCCAGCGGAGCCTTCCCTTTTCAAGGGCGGGTGAGTCGTCCCTTGCAGCGAAGCTGACCTCTGCGGGGAGGCGTCAGCAGCTACAGGCTCTTCTCGGTTGGCTGCCTCCGCCGATCCCACTGGGCGATCTGCACCAGTATCACCAGCGTCACGATCGGCAGCAGCCCGATGTTCACCGCAGCCCAGCCGGCTTGGGCGATCAACGCGCCGGAGGCGAAGGACATGACCGCGGCGACGCTGCCGTTGCTCAATTCCATCAGGCCCTGTGCTTGCGCGCGTTCATCGGGTGCGTGGCCTTGGCCCAGCTGGGTGGTACCGGCGACCAGCATCAGGTTCCAGCCAATACCGAGCAGGCAACTGCTGAGCAGGAAGTGCCAATGACTGACGCCGAGCAGCGCGACCAGCGCACTGGCGACCAGCAATCCGCCACCCACGCAGGCGACCAGCCGGCTGCCAAAGCGGTCCACCAGCGGCCCGGCGACGAACGCCGGGAGGAACATGCCGAGCATGTGCCACTGGATGACCTGCCCGCTGGCCTGCAGATTCAAACCTTCGCCATGCATCGCCAGGGGCGTGGCGTTCATCACCAGGATCATCAGACCGTGTCCGGCAGCGGTGGTCAGCACCGCAGCGCGAATGGTCGGGCGCGCCAGCAATGCCTGCCAGCTGACCGTTGGCAGGGCGCTCTGAGCGACTGCTGTGCCGCTGCGCGCCGGGAGGCCAGCCAGTACCACCAGGCCCAGCGCCGCAAGGCTCGCGATCAGCAGATAAGTGCCTGCGAAGGGCACGGCAATCAGGTCACGCGCCATGTGGCCAAGCGTGGGCGCAATCAGCGCGGCCAGCACTCCTCCACCGATCACGCAGGCCGTGGCGCGCCCCTTGAAGGCATCGCTCACCGCTTCCAGCGCGGCGAAGCGGTAATACATCGCCGAGGCCTGGTAGGCGCCGATGGGCAGCGCGCCGAGACAGAGCAGGGTGAAGCTGTCGAGCCAGAGCGACAGCGCGCTGATCAACCCGCCCAGCACGCCAGCCGCGGCACCGATCAGAAAGCCGGCCCGGCGGCCGCGTCGCTGCATCAGTCCGGCCAGTGGTTGTAGGGCCAGCAAGCCACCAAGCATCAGCAGGGCGAGCGGCAGGGTGGCGAGGCCCGCCACCGGTGCCAGCCGCAGCCCGACGATGGAAGTGAAGATGATCCCGGTCATCGAGCAGGACCAGAACAACGCCTGGGCGATGAACAGGCGCAGGACCTGCGGATGATTGAGCAGTAGGTGCATGAGCGTGGTTCCTTGAGGGTGACGAGCGGGCACAGCGCTGCCTGGCCAGAGGCCGAGCGAGCAGGGAAAAGTGAGTGAAGTTCGGGCGAGGGTCAGCCGAAGCGTTGGTAAAACTCTCTCGGGCTGACCGACAGGTGTTTCTGGAAACTGCGCCTTAGGTTTTCCGGGTGGCCGAACCCGGTCAGCCGCGCCACCGTCGCGATCGAGGCCTGGGCATCGAGCAGCAGGTTGCGCGCCGCCTCCAGACGCACCCGTTCGATGTACTGACCAGGGCCCATGCCGGTTTCCTGGCTGAACAGGCGACACAGGGTGCGCGGGGTCATATGCGCCTGGGTGGCCAGCGCCTCGATGGACAGGTCGTCGCCCAGGTGCCCGGGAATCCATTCCAGCAGCGCGGCAAGACGCGCCACGCTGCCGTTCGGTGCGGTCAGCAAGGTGCTGAACTGAGTCTGACCGCCGGGCCGACGCAAAAACATCACCAGGCGTTGGGCAACGGCCAAAGCCCGCGCACGACCGAGATCGGCCTCGACCAGAGCCAGCGCCAGGTCGATGCCAGCGGTGACGCCCGCCGAGCTGAACAGATGCGCCCCCTGCGGATCGGCCGGATCGTAGGTGTGCAAGCGATCACCCTGCACCTCAATGGCCGGGTACTCGCCCAACGCCGCGAGGTCTGCCCAGTGCGTGGTCGCCTTGCGCCCGTCGAACAGCCCCGCCTCGGCCAGGATCAGCGCGCCGGAACAGACTGAGCCCAGGCGTCGTACTTGGGGTTCGGCGAACCGCAGCCAGTCGAGCAGCGCCTGGTCTCGTTTCTGCGTATCCACGCCAAAACCGCCGGGGATCAGCAGGGTATCCAGCGCGGCTGGGTCGCACCCGACCCAGCTAGCGTCCGCCACGAACTGCAGACCTGCAGAGGTCGCGACCGGGCCGACGCTGGCGCCCAGCAAGAGGAGCTTGTAATGCTGCGGCAGACCTTGTCGCTGCTGCTCGACGTTGGCCGAGGCAAATACCTGCATCGGTCCGGTGACATCCAGGCTCATCACATCCGGGTAAATCAGACAGGCGACGGTGCGGGTGGCGTTCATGGCGCGATACTCAGGGTAGATGCCTGCAGTCTGCGGCGGACGCGCCGCCGTCGCAATGACAGGGTTCCCACGGATCTTGCCAGATGGCCCGCGGCTCGGCCCGGTTGGCTAAGGGGTCTGCATCTGGGGGCGGGGAATGTGGCGCATGCACGGCGCTGCCTAGATTGCGCCTTGGACTCAGCTGTTCTTGGTGCGCAAGCGATACTGCCCCGGCGTCATACCGACCACGCTTTTGAAGTCATGGATGAAATGCGCCTGGTCGCTGTAGCCGCAGGCCAAGGCGGTATCGAGCAGCGGCTGGTCGGTGCGTAGCTGATTACGCACCAGCGCCACGCGTTGGATGCGGCTGAACTGCTTGGGCGTCATTCCCACCTGATGACGGAACAGACGCTCAAGCTGCCGCTGGCCGAGCGGTACGCTCTGGAACAGATCGGCCAGACGCGCACGGCCGCCCTCGGCGGCGATCTGCGTCAGCAGCTGTTGCACTGGGGTGCGATGCGTCTGGCTTGCAGGGAGGCGCCTGAGCAATTCGCGCTCGACCACCGCCTGCTGCGCGCCCCGTTCCAGTTCGGCTAGCTGATCGACCAGGCGCGCGAGTCCAAGGCTGGGCCAGTCGGCGTCGTGGAATCCGGCCAGTTCGTCAAGGCCGATACCGAACATCGCGGCGCCCATGCCGGGACTGAAGCGCACGCCCATCATCCTCACCTGACCGACCAACTGCAGGCGGCTGCTGGCCAGCTGAGGGCCGGCGATCAAAGTCCGTGGCCTGCGTGGCGTGCCATCAAAATTCAACGGGTCGGCGAAGTTGAAGATGACGCCACTGCCGCCGTCCGGGTGCAGCATCTGCTCGTCGAAGGTCTGCGAGCCGTCGCCTTCCACCCACCAGAAACGTTGCACGTACGCAGCCAACGTCGGGCTTGGCGGGCGTGTGATGAAACCCTGAAGGGAGGGCAGGCGGCCGTGGACGGAATCGGACATGAGGGGCCCGTTGGAAGATGTCGAAAATCTACAATAGCGCAGCATGGCAGCTGCGTAGCTTTGGTTGCACATTCAAACCGAGGAGTGACTCCAATGCGCATGAACTACCAGACCGCCGCCCCCGACGTAATGACCGCCATGATGGGGCTGGAAACCTATCTGGCACGGCAAAGCCGCCGCGAAGACGGGATCGACAAACCGTTGATGGAGCTGGTGAAGATTCGCGTCTCACAGATCAATCGCTGCGCGTTCTGCATCGACATGCACACCAAAGACGCCCGCGCCATCGGCGAGACCGAGCAGCGCATCTATGCCTTGAATGCCTGGCGCGAAACGCCGTTTTTCACTGAGCGAGAGCGCGCGGCGTTGGCCTGGGCCGAGGCCAATACGCTTTTGCCAAACGGTATCGAGCAAGCCCTGTACGACGAGCTGCGCCAGCAGTTTTCCGAGGCGCAACTGGTCAACCTCACGCTAGTGATCGCGACGATCAACGCCTGGAACCGCTTTGGTGTGTCCTTCGCGCCGGTGCCGGGCAGCTACCAGCCGGAATAGGACACTGACCCACCGCCCGGCCGTAAAGCCTGGCGGCTCAGGGCATGAGGTCCTGGTTGCTCATGGCGCAAAAGCTCTGCGCTTGTTTGGAAGGCGCAAGTGCCCGCAGTTGAGTCATGCATTGGGCCTGACTCGACGTTCGCGCTGCGCTGAGCATGGCATGTTCGTCAACGCTGATCAGGTACGGCCGGTTGTAGCGGGGCCCGTCTCGCCAGATGTTGAACCGGAGATCGCTCAAGGCGCAGCGGTATTGCATATGGCCGGAAAATCCCTTGAGACGGTCGCTCCGGAACACATGGTGGTATTTCTGCCAGTCGCGGGCGCGCTGGCCCTCGCGCACCGCTGCGATGCAGCCGTCCAGGTCGGTGATGACGGGTTCGTGCAAAAAAATGCTCTGCGCCAGGCTCGAGCCATCCAGTTGCATCGTAGCCACAAGATAGACCCGTTGTTCGGCCGCTTGCGCCGTGAGTGCCCCTAGCAGACCCAACGCCAACATCCCTGTTCTGATCAATTCGTATGCTCCTCAATGGCGGTCTTTTCGAAGGGCGCACCCTAGCCGAGGACGCTGTTCGCGAACAAGTTGGGGGGCCACAAACCGATAGGTTCGCATTGCTCGCCGCCCTCAACGACCGGCAATGAACTCCCGGAGGGTGGCGTGGCCTCGAATTCGGCGTCCTGACGTGAGCGTTAAAACGGTTGGGGGGAAATCAAATGTTGCAAGCCGCTCGCCGGTTGCGGCTAACGATTGCCTGCTTTGCTGTAAATTGGTCTGCCATTAGCAACGAAACCTCTCTTACATGACCCTCCTGATAGCGTTCGCTGTCTTATCCATCCTCGTTTCATTCATCTGCTCGATACTCGAGGCTGCGCTGCTGTCACTAACGCCCAGCTTCATCGCCCATCAGAAGGCGTCTCGTCCGAAGCTTTATGAACGTCTGAAAGAACTGAAAGACAAGGTCGATCAACCGCTGGCTGCCATCCTGACGCTCAACACCGTGGCCCACACCGTCGGCGCGACGGGTGTCGGTGCGCAGGTCACCGTGGTGTTCGGCAACGGCTATGTGGGTATCGCGTCGGCATTGATGACGGTGCTGATCCTGGTGCTGTCCGAGATACTCCCCAAGACCATTGGCGCCCGCTACTGGCGCACCCTGGCGCCGTTCCTGCCACCGATTCTCAATGGCATGATCTGGGTCCTCAAACCCTTCATCTTCATGTCGGACATGATCATGCGGCTCGTTGGCGGCAAGGAGCCTGAGCACGATATCCGTCAGGAAATCAAAGCCCTGACCGTGCTTGGCCGCGAGAACAAGAGCCTTGATGAGGACGAGGAGCGCGTCATCCGAAATATCCTCGACCTGCACGAAATCAAGGTTCGCGATGTGATGACGCCGCGCACGGTCTGCGATTACACCTCGCCGGATACCACCATCGAAGCGTTCAAGGAAAAGGTCGCTGACAGCCAGTTTTCGCGCTACCCGGTCATTGGCGATGACGAAGGCCCGTTGGGTTTGGTGTTCCGTTATGACGCCTTGGCCGCGCCGGACGACCAGGCCCCGGTTTCGACGATCATGAAGCCGCTGCGGGTGGCGCCTGAAATGACAAGCGTCGAAAACCTCATGACCCAGTTGCTCCACGAGCGCCAGCACATGTGCCTGGTATACGACGAATTTGGTAGCTGGCGCGGGCTGGTCACGCTGGAAGACATCATGGAAACCATCATCGGCAAGCCGATCATGGATGAAACCGATGACATTCCTAACATGCGGCGCTTCGCCAAGCGTCGCTGGGATCACCGGATCAAGAGGGCTCGTCAGAGCTGATGCTGCAAACGAAATCTGGAGGCCACCAAGCGCTGCGCTGAAGCCATGCGACAGCCGCGCCGCCACCCACGGCGGCGCTGTCATCCGGACTACTTAGGCTGCAGCTCCAGCAACCGCCCCCTGTCGCCATCCTCCAGCAACCAGACGCTGCCGGCCGGGCCTTGCTCGACTTCGCGGATGCGGGCTTTCATGTTGTACCGCGCCGCCTCGCTGGCCTCATCACCGTTCAAGGTAACCCGCACCAACCCTTCCGAGGACAGCCCGCCCAGTAGGGCGTCGCCTTGCCAGTCAGCGAACCGCTCACCGCTGTAGATCACCAAACCGGCAGGGGAGATTACGGGTGTCCAGGAAACCTTGGGTGCGATGAATTCAGGACGCGTGTCGTGATCTGGAATCGGGCGCCCGCCATAGTGGTTGCCGTTGGAAACTTCCGGATAGCCGTAGTTGCCGCCTTTTTGGATCAGGTTGAATTCGTCGCCGCCTTCCGGGCCCATCTCGTGTTCCCACAGCCGCCCTTGTGCGTCGAAGGCGATCCCCAGCGGATTGCGATGCCCGAGTGACCAGATCTGGGCCGTCACCCCACCTTGATCAGCGAATGGATTGTCGGCAGGCACGCTGCCGTCGTCGTTCAGGCGAATCACTTTGCCGAGATTGGCGTTCATGTCCTGTGCGGGCGTGAATTTCTGTCGCTCGCCGGAGGTGATCCACAACTTGCCCTCCGGGCCGAACGCCAGGCGATGTCCATAATGGCCTTTGCCGGATACCTTGGGCGACTGCCGCCAGATCACTTGCGTGTCTAGCAGCTCGCCGCCGTCGGCGCCGCGTTTCAGGGTTGCGCGGGCAACGGCTGCGCCCCGGTTGCCGTCCTCGCCATGCTCGGCGTAACTGAGGTAGATGACGTTGTTTTGTGCGAAATCCGGATGGAGGATGACGTCACCGAGCCCGCCCTGACCGCCGTAGGCCACCTCTGGCACGCCGTTGATTTCGTGAACCGCCCCGGTTTCAACGTCGATGTGCTTGAGCGCGCCCCGTTTCTCCGTGACCAGCGCCGTACCGTCCGGCAGGAAGGTCATCGCCCAGGGTTCGGCAAAGTTTGCTCGAGGCGTCACGCTGAACGGCCATTGGCTCTTTTCAACCGCCGCGGGGGCGGCGATAGCGAACGAAGCCGCACCTGCAGCCATGGCGCTAACAATCTTCAAAGAAAGCTGTTTCATCGCCTTCTGACTCCTACAATCAGGCCCCAGCGAAACCGCACTGGGGCCATTGAGCAGTGCTGGGCCTGCGCCGGGCCTATCGCTCAGCGCGGCCGTTCGTTGACCTTACTGCGTTCGGCTTACCCGCCACACGATGTTGGCCAGGTCGTCCGCGACGATGAGTGCACCTTTCGGATCGACCGTTACGCCCACCGGCCGACCATGCGTGCCTTCGGCCGTCCGAAAGCCCGTCACGAAATCAACCGGCTCGCCCGTGGGTCGGCCATTGCGGAACGGCACGAACACCACCTGATAACCAGAGGGATCTTCGCGGTTCCAGCTGCCGTGCTCGCCAACGAATGCGCCCTCGGCAAACTTCTCACCCATGACCGGCGAGGAGAAGTCCACACCCAGTGCCGCCACGTGCGGGCCCAGCGCATAGTCCGGCTTGATCGCGGCGGCGACCAGATCTGGGTTCTGGGGGCGGACGCGCTCGTCCACATGCTGGCCCCAGTAGCTGTAGGGCCAGCCGTAGAAGCCGCCTTCTTGTACCGAGGTGAGGTAGTCGGGAACCAGGTTAGGTCCGAGCTCGTCCCGCTCGTTGACCACTGCCCACAGCTGGTCTGTGCCGGGCCGTATAGTCAATGCCGTCGGGTTGCGCAGCCCTGTGGCGTAGGGCTTGTGGGCGCCAGTTTCCGCATCGATCTGCCAGATCATCGCGCGGTCAACCTCAGCCTCCATGCCACGTTCGGTGATGTTGCTGTTCGAGCCGATGCCGACATACAGAAAGCGTCCGTCCGGGCTCGCCGTCAGGGCTTTGGTCCAGTGGTGATTGATCCGATAGGGCAAGTCGGTGACCTTCACCGGCTCGCCGCTGGCTTCGGTCTGTCCATCCTCATAGGTGAAGCGCACCAGCGCATCCTGATTGGCAACGTACAGGTTGCCGTTGGCCAGGGCCAAGCCATAGGGCGCATTGAGGCCGTCCGCAAACACCTTCTGCAATTCATACACGCCGTCGCCGTCAGCATCACGTAGTAAGGTCAGGCGGTTGCCACTTTTGACTGAAGTGGTCCCCTTTGCCTTGATATAGCCGGCGATCACATCTTTTGGCCTGAGCTTGGACGCATTGCCTCCGCGGCCTTCGGCCACGATGATGTCCCCGTTCGGCAAGACCAGCGTCTGACGAGGGATCTGCAGATCGGTTGCGATCGCACTGACCGTGAAGCCCTCGGGGACCGTAGGCTTTTTATCGCCCCAGCCGACCGGGTCCGCAATCGTCATGCTGGGCAGCAGCCCGCGTTGTGGCTCGTCGAGCTTCGGGTTCTCGCCTTTCACGAGCGCGATGTCCTGATCCGCGCCGCCACAGGCGCTCAAAAGCAGCGCCACGGTCAGGGCGCTCATTGGGCCTGCATACTTCATGCTTCACCTCCCGAACGTAGATTGGTAAAGCCGATCCAGGTCGCCGCGCAGGCCAGAACGGTGACGATCACCGATAGAACCAGGCCGGATGGCATGCTCGCCCAGGCATCCTTGGCGTGGACGAGGGCGTTGAAAAAGCCCAGCACCCAGGTGGCGACCAATAACAAAAAGTAGATCAAAGGCCTACCTTGCTTGTGGGTCGCTTTGACCAGGTTGACCAGCGCGAACAGGATCGCCAACCCACAGAAAACCAGGCCTCCGGCGATCAGCCATGAGGCGAAGTTTGTCCACTGAATCTCATAGGTCTGGAAGTAGGCGATATCAGTTAGCAGGCCGCCAAGAAACAGAGGAACGGTCCCTGCAAGCAACGTCGCGTGAATCGGGTTCGGTACATGATGGGAAATACTGTGCGTCGTGTGGTGCGTGCTGTGGGTGATAACGGTCACGGAGGCATCCTCATCGCTGGGCGATCCAAGCCTGATGCATCGCGCGGATGCGCCTGCTGCCTGAAACGCTCTGACTGTGCATAAATGGGGATCGCGCCGTGGGGGTGGAAGTTCACTTGCTTCGACGAGGCGCTTGTTCATGCGAACAAAACGAAGCCCTTCCTGCGCGAGCATTCAGCCCTCATAAGCCAGAATGCTCGCGCTCAAACGCCGATGTATGAGAAATGTCGGATAACTAGGTGAATCAGTGAGTGCGTCATTTAAGACTGCGCGTACTGGGCCGGTTCAAACGAGGCCGCTGAACTTTTAAAAAGTTGCATTTGTCGTGATTGGTAAGGGGCCATCAATGGCGCCTTCTATCCCACTCAACTTGGAGGAAGCATTGTGAAAACATCTGCATTCGCTCTCAGCCTACTGGCCTCGGCGCTCATCGCTGCCCCAGCAATGGCGCAAATGCCGAAGCTTCAGCCAGACGATACATACGTATCCATCAGCGGTACGGTTTTAGCCGCCGAGGATGACGAGTTCACGCTCAATTACGGTAACGGGCAAATCAGCGTCGAGATGGACGATATGGGCTGGCAAGGCAATCAACCCGATCTGATTACCGGTGATGAGGTGACGGTTTACGGGCGCGTCGAACAACACTTCTTCGTCGATGCCTCAATCGAGGCAGACAGCGTCTTCATTAACGACCCGGCAACCTATTACTACTCTTCGCCGAGCACCGATATGACCACATTTACGGTAATGGACGTAACGCCGGTAACTCCCGTCGTGGTGGGTGACCTGGTGCTTACCGGGACCGTGAAAAGCGTGAAAGATCGCCAGTTCACCATCAATACGGGGGATCTTGAGTTCACCGTAGATACCAGCGGCATGAAGAACAATCCGCTCGACAGTGAGGGGCGTCAGAAGGTTGAAACGGGTGACACCGTATCCGTTGCCGGCAACCTGGGCAGCGGCGCGATCGGTGATCGCAAGCTAAACGCCGAATCAATCGTCGTGCTTCAAGACCAAAGTCAGCAAGGTCAACAGAAGCAGGGCAGCCAGAAAACCCAGAGCAGCAACTAACCATGGCGCCTCGGCCAGCCTGAGAGCAGGAGCTCCCAGGCTGGCACTGGGCCAGTCGCACAATCATCGCGGCCAGAACCCAATGTATATCCCAGGACGAGCAGGCTTGAATTTCTGGGCTGCGCACTCCGCCAGCGGTCAACCGGCCAATCCTTGTGGCCAGTGGAGTCAGCGCTCGGTCAAGTCCAGAAGTCAGCCCACGCCCGCCAGGACCAGAAGACAAAGGGCGCGCCATACAACAGAAGCGTGACAGTGGTCACCCACCCCCAAACTCGTCCGTGCCGTAGCGGCGCCAACGCGGTTGGCAGCAAGTTGGACATCTTGAGCAGCGCTAGACTCAAACGTATCTCGTAAACGCAGAAGAAGAGCGACAACAACATACCTGCGAGCGAAATTGATAGCGTCAATTCAAGTACTTGCACAGGGCCCGAGATCACCGTCCAGTACGCTATAGCCGTTGAGCCCATGGTGGTAAAAAACAAGGGCAACAACAGAAAGCGTATACCACTGTAATGTTTAAATAATTCCAGTGACGCCTTTTCCTCATCATTGAACGTCATGTTATAGCCTCGACCAAAGGCGACCAGTGGGGAATATGAGCTGCGGATAAGTTTAAGAAACGTCAAAATCTCCGTGGTTAGCTCTGGTGAGATTAGTCTATGTATACCACTGTTTATTTGCTAGCTCGGTAAATGTGTCAATCCGCCTGAGGAAGGCGAAAATACTGATAATGCTCCGGCGAATAGGCAGCGGTTTCAGAGCTGGAACAGCCTCAAGTAAAGCGTGTACCGCTGGTGTCAGCATGAAAAGTCATAACGAATGGTTAGAGGCCAGCTTGAACCGCTTGTTAGGCTGTGGAGTGACGTTCCCGCCGCAGTGCGATGCCGCATAGTGGCCGAACTGCTTACGATCTCCAAGCCAGTGCGTACCGACTGATTCACACGGCTGCATGCCTCTCGTCCCCGGACCTGGAGCCAAGGCACGCACTGACGACGGGCTTCAAGCAGCCGCAGCGGATGCGTATTGAAAAACAAACACGCGGCGGCAATGCGAACTTCCATGTATGTACCAGCCTTAAAAAGAAAGAACGCCTAACGCCGCGTTAAGTGGCGAACAACGCGACCACCCAACATAACCGATTGTGACGTACACACTAAAGCTGAATCAAACTGAAAATGCCAAGCGTTGTAAATCCGTCTTAAACATTTTGTTAGCTTTTTGGACTTGGAGCTAGGCCAAACTGGATTTCCACGACATTATTTTCTGAATCTGGCCCGTCCCATGTATGGTAAACCTCTCGGCTTTCCCCGGAACATTCCAAGTTTACGGCGTTAATTTCTTCTAAAAGTGGTTGATAACCCATCTCGAATAATTGATGCAAACTACCTTCGTAAGTACGACTTGCGCAGTAAAACTCAGTGACTGTGTCTAATACTATGTCATCACCACTTGGTACTTGTTTGATTTCTGAAACAGGAAGGCAAAAATCCACTGTAAAAATAGTTTCAATATCTTTTGGGAGCCCGTGCGAAATAAAGTGCCAAGGACCAACAACACACGCTCCTATTTCTTCTGCTTTCTCGTAAATTCTTCCACAGCATTCGGCACTCTGTGGACCTACTTCTGGAATGGTTAAATTACGTCTAATACGTAAAATGCTACCGACATCTGTATTCTTAAATTCCATGATAACTCCATTAATTATCGAAAGACGGCTAACGTTTGGTTAAGGGGCGGGCTTTAGCGGGTCCCGAGTGAGCGAAGCGAGCGGTTTGAACCAGTAATTAAAGGTTCTGCGCGCACGGATGACTTATTTGTGGCTCCCAATAACCGCCGCTACCGTGATATGTCTCGGCGTGGAGGGAAAAGCGCTCACCGCAATTTGAACAACAAAAGTTATATTCAACAATGTCGCCCCATGATTCGTTCGATGCTACAGCTGCAAATGAATTTTGATTTATTGATTCGAGGTCTGGCAGTTCGACTGTTGTGCCGTCATCCACGTTTTGCTTGGCGATTTTTATTAATTTAAGAAAATCGCTCGGCTGCCGAATTCAGTAGCGAACACAAAGATCGACGCAATTCTCGCACGGCATCGAACGATAACTTCTAACGCCTTACTAATAGGCGCATAAATGCTTGGCTAAAATTAGCGACGAAGGAGCGCAAGCCAAGAATTTTGCGTCCTTTTGAGTAATTTGTTAGCTGTAATTTTTACGCATACTATCCATTTCTTTTTTTAACTGAACCTTGAATTTTCCACTTATTTCTAGGACCTTAGGAAGATCATTAATTTTAGCTGTGGGGTTTTCAAAAGTTCCATCACCTAATGATAAGCATTCGTCAATCATGCTCTGTAGTTCAGAACTAAGTAAATGTTGGTGGGCAACAAAGTTTTTGTAATTAGATTTATCGATAAAAAATGTTGGTAATGTTTGATTGGCTGACACTATTACCGTATACATGGGGCCATATAGTGCTGAAAGCTTTTTATCAATTAAAGCTTTCTTTTCCTTCTTAGATTCTCTGAGCTCATAAAGTATAAAGTCTTTAAGCACCGTAATTACAATGGCAGTGATGGCGCCAATTAATGCAGGAATAACTACTTTCCCCGAGTCTGTTGATAAATAAGATGCAAATGATTCTAGCATTCGAACCTCCATTTACAGCTAACGATTAAGCTAACAGGCGAGCAAAAGCAGAGCTTTTGCGAGTCCGGTGAGAGAAGCGAACGGTGTTGAGCGACTTGTTAGATAGCATGTTCGCTTACCACCTTGCCAGAAAGTAGCCCATAGATTGCAGTCTTGCCATGTAATTGCGCAGATACAGAATGCCTGGTGTAACGACAAGCACCCATGCTGCCATGACTGTGGCCAAGTACGACCAGCTTTTAAGGGTCAAGCCATCGGGCGAGGAGTCGAGAATGTATAAAAGACCTGCTCCGATGGCACCTGCAAGGAGAAGATACGCGGCTACGCTTGCTGTTATTTTCTTTGCCCCATTGAGGCGGCTGCCTAACAGCAGCAGAGTATGTGTGTAGAGGACCAATGCTGCCGTTATTCCAGCAAGTGCTGCAGTAGTTCGTATTCCGAGCTCGAACCAAGGCATCAGGAGACTCCTGCAATCTAACGTTTGGTTAAGGGGCGGGTTTTAGCCTGTCCCAGTGAGCGAAGCGAACGATTTGAACCAGTTGTTAGGCAGTGGTTGAATTCGAGCACGGTTAATGAATTGTATTTTTTGCAAGGATCACTATGTGTAGAAATAAAAATATGAAGCCGATTTCTCTGGCTGCGCTGAGTAAGCTATAGCACCAAGCTGATTTGGATGAAATTGAAACGAGTGTAGTGTTGGGCTCTTGTTCAGTGTTGCGGCAGGCTTTTTCTCTAAGATGACCATGAGTTAAGGCGCTAAATATTAGAATGAATGCGATTACAATTTTTGTTTTGTCATCGTGTGAGACTGCAGTTGTATTGTTTGTTATTACATGAAGTGCTGTGCCAATAGAGCACAGCACTAACCCGGCTATAGAAAGAAACTTGCTGGATTTGCTTGATCTTCTAGTGTTTGTAAATACTTGAAACGGTTTGAATTGTTTTTCAGTTTGTAGTCGTTCTTCAAGAGCGATTGCATAGTTGGGCAGAAAAAGAATTGAACCTAGTAGAAATGTAATTAATGGCAATTTTCGGCCCTCCAATGGCACTGAATCATAGCGCAGCTTAACGTTTGGTTAAGGGGCGGGCTTTAGCCCGTCCCAGTGAGCGAAGCGAACGATTTGAACCAGTTGTTAGGCTCAATAATTGCCCTGTGGTTTCCACTCAAAGATTACGCCTTTAGCTTTACGCTCTAATAACCCTTGGCAAAAAACTTAACTCTGACGCACGATTTTTAATACGTCGTCACATGCAAGTGTCTCGGACTTGAAGCGGTTTTCTGAGATTTTCTGACCTCGCTCAAAAAGTAAAACAATCCAATTTTTTTCGGTCTGCTTGTTTATGGTTATGTACATGTCTGTGCTTAGCGGGTGTTGATATGACAAACCGTTACCGGAGTAAGGCCCGAGCTTTGGGTGCAGGATATGGTGTAGTTGCGCAATATTCATATTGAAATGCTGAGTCCGTTCTTGGTGCCTAACGATTAAGCTAACGGGCGGCCAAAAGCGCAGCTTTTGGACGTCCAGCGAACGAAGTGAGCGATAGTTGAGCGCATTGTTAGCCGTTACTCATAATTTTGTAGTTCTGCTTTTATGTCTTGAAGCAATTGGCTGGCGGGGACTATGACTGCCTGGAAGTTTCCGACTGGAAAGACTGCGAGCTGAACGAGTTCATCTTGCATGTCCGGCAACCACTCACCTAAGAAGGCTTCTAGCTCAATAGGCTCCGGCACATAATTTTGCCACTGACCTTGTGCTTGGAGCTTGGCATATTCTGGATGCGGCCACAGCGGAAAGGCTTCTACTCCTTCGCTGCCAGCTGAGGCCCACCCGCCTGTAGTATGAAGCCCCCACACCTGCTCCCAGTCTGTAACTCGCTTTATGAAATGTGCATACCGAGCCGGGCCATCAAGTGCTGAGACCTGCTCAATTTCCTTTTGAGTAACTCTGTAAGTCATAAGGGCGGCTAACTATAATTAGACACCAAGTGGTGTATAAGACGCCCGACGGGACTGGTGGATAACGTTCCTTGCCATAGTTGCGCTCCTTGTCTAGGCTGGGCCTTCCAAAGGGATGATGACGGTATAAGGGAGTTATACCCCATGGACGGAAAGCCGCGATTGCTCGATCAGGTTC
The DNA here is from genome assembly GCF_038562055.1 of Stutzerimonas chloritidismutans. GTDB lineage: Bacteria > Pseudomonadota > Gammaproteobacteria > Pseudomonadales > Pseudomonadaceae > Stutzerimonas > Stutzerimonas chloritidismutans_A. The sequence continues at coordinate 40,489 of NZ_JBCFXD010000010.1, forward strand.
GCGACCAGATCAGGCTGAAACACTACTCGATAAGAACTGAACGTGTCTATTGCGAGTGGATCAAGCGCTACGTACGGTTTCATAACTATAAGCACCCGCTTGAGATGGGTGCTGCGGAAGTGGAAGTTTTTCTTTCTGACCTTGCGGTTCGCCGCGACGTTTCTGCTTCTACGCAGAATCAAGCGCTTGCTGCGCTGCTGTTTCTTTATAAGCAGGTGCTCAAACAGGATTTACCCTGGCTTGGCGAGGTAGTGCGCGCCAAGAAACCCGCGCGCCTGCCGGTCGTGCTGTCTATTCAAGAAGTGCAGCGGATCCTCAGCCTGCTTGAGGGGGAGGTCGGCCTTGTCGCTCGACTCTTATACGGCGCCGGGCTTCGCTTGATGGAGGCGTTGCGGCTGCGGGTGAAGGACGTGGACTTTGCGCGTAACGAACTCATTATTCGCGACGGTAAGGGGCAGAAGGATCGTGTGACGGTGTTGCCTGTAAGCGTGATTGAGCCCCTCAGGCATCACCTGGCGAGGGTGCGGGTGATGCACCAACAGGCATTGGCCGAGGGCGGGGGCGATGTCTATCTCCCGGACGCATTATCACGAAAGTACCCCAAGGCCCCTTGGGAGTGGGGTTGGCAGTATGTATTCCCTGCGGCGGGACTGTCAGTGGACCCGCGCAGCGGGGCCGTACGCCGCCATCATCTGGATGAAAAGCGCGTGCAGCGCGCCTTCAAGCGCGCGGTAACGGCATCGGGGATTGCCAAGTTGGCAACGCCGCATACGCTGCGTCACAGCTTCGCGACGCATCTGTTGGAAAGCGGGCAGGACATTCGTACGGTGCAGGAGCTGCTCGGGCACGCTGACGTCAAGACAACCATGATCTATACACACGTGCTAAATCGAGGTGGCCTCGCCGTACTGAGCCCGCTTGATCGTATATAGCCGAGTTGAACGCGGGCTGGGGTTTTTGGCACTGGCACCATGACGCCTGCATGTCGGATCGAGCGCTATCTCACGCTATGTGGTGCGTGCTGAGCGTCATGTGAAGGCAGGCGTTGTGTCGTCTCGGAAAGCGGCAGTCCGCTTTCCGAGAGACGGCGGGTGGTTACAACTCGATGGAGATACCGGCCTGCAGGGTGCGGGGAGCACCTGGATAGGCCCAGATGTTGCCCCAGGCGCGTTCGTCGTATTTCTCGTCGAAGACGTTGTCGAGGTTGAGATTGAGGCGAATGCGGTCGGTGAGCGGGTAGTAGGCCAGCAGATCAACCACGGTGTAGGCGCCCATGTCGAAAGCGGTGTTCGAGGTGCTGCCTTTACGTGAACTGACGTATTTGACGCCGACTCCCAGGCCCAGCCCGTCCAGTGCACCGTTGTCGAATTCGTAGGTGTCGAGCAGGTTGAAGCTGTGCTCCGGCACGTTGGCCAGACGGCTGCCCACTGGCATGGCGGCGCTGTTGCTCTCGGTGACTTCAGCGTCAACGTAGGCATAGCCACCAATCACGCGCCATTGAGGGGTGACGTTGCCCGCAATGCTGAGATCGAAACCGCGGCTGCGGACCTCGCCTGCGGCCACTTGGAAGGACTGCGAGCCGACGTTTGCCGGATCAGCCGTCAGCACGTTTTCCTTGGTGATGTGGAACAGTGCGGCCGTCACGCTCAGGTTGTGTTCCGGCAACTCGTACTTGATGCCGGTTTCGTAGGCGATGCCTTCTTCTGGGTCAAATGCCTGGCTGCTGCGGTCGGCGCCACGGTTGGGCTTGAACGAGCGGGAGGCGTTGGCGTAGACGGCCAAGGCCTCGGTCAGGTCGTAGATGGCGCCAATGCGCGGCGAGACGGCGTTATGCGCCTGCTCCCAGCTGCCGGCGGGCGAAAGCTTGTTGAGGTAGTTCTGCTCGAAGCGCTCCAGACGCGCACCCAGCTGCAGGGTGAAGCGCTCGGTCAGCTCGACCTGATCCTGCATATAAAAAGCATAGGATTTCAGGTCTTCGTCATCGAAGGTGGTGGTGCGGGTGATGGCTGGCAGCGGCTGGCCATAGACCGGTTGGTAGATGTCGAGTGGGAAGGCGCCGTTGCCGGCAGCGGAACGATCAATTCGTGAGTTGTAATTGAAGTCGTCGTACTCGACGCCGGTCAGCAGCGTATGCATGACGCCCAGCGCGCTGAAGCGGCCTTCGGCATTGGCCTGGACGGCGAAGTCGTTCCATTCCAGCCAGCGTTCGCTGTAATTACGTCCCACAGTGCGGCCGTCAGCGGCCAGCCCGTTGTTCTCGACCGCGCCGCCATCCAGGCTGCCGTCGAGGTATTGCACGCCGCCGCGCAGCGTCCACTGATCATTCAACAGGTGCTCGATGCGCAGCTGGGTCATGGCGTTTTCGTTGGTGAACTTGCCGGCGCTTTCCTCACCGAGAAAGCGATCACGAGGCAGCTGGCCTTGCTGGTCGGCGTACCGCGTGACGCCGCGGTCGAGTGGGTGACGGTTGTGCAGGTAGTCACCCTCCAGAATGATCGCTGTAGCCTCGCTGAGGTCCCAGCGCAGCACGGGCGCGACGTTGTAGCGCTCGCTTTCCACATGGTCGCGGAAGCTGTCGGCGCCTTCGGCCACCAGGTTCAGGCGATAGGTGAATTCGGCCTGCTCGTCCAGGGCGCCGGTGGTGTCCAGCGTGCCGCGACGCAGCCCTTCGGTGTTGAACTGAGTGCCCACTACGGTCCGCTGTTCAGCCTGTGGTTGCTTGCTGACGATGTTGAAAGTGCCGCCTGGGTCACCGCGGCCATACAGCATGGAGGCCGGGCCGCGCAGCACTTCGATGCGCTCCAGGGTCGCGGCCTCCGGCATGTTGGGGTAGCCGCGGTTGATGGCGAAACCATTGCGGTAGAACTCCTGGGAGCTGAAGCCCCGAACCAGAAATTCGGTCAGGCCCTGGCCGCCGAAGTTATTGCCACGCTCGACACCACCGGCATAGTCGAGGGCGTCCTCAAGACGGGTGGCGCCGATGTCTTCTATCACCTGCCCTGGGACGACGCTGATCGACTGCGGGATTTCATGAATCGGCGTGTCGGTGCGCGTCGCGCTGACCGTGCGGGTTGCTCGGTAGCCGTCTACCGGACCATCACCGCGCTCGGCCCCAGTGGCGGTGACTTCCATCTGCTCAAGCGCGATGGGCTCGTTGTTTGATTCCGGTTGTTCGGCAGCGTAAGCGGTGGCGGCGAGCGCCTGTAGCGACAGCACAGGCACGAGAAGTCGACGCATTGAGGCATTTCCTTTGGAGGCTTCGAGCAGGGGTGCAGATGCTATAGATGTTGATAATTATTATCAATAAGTGGGCCCCTCGATCGATAGCGCAATGTGGTTTGCTGTTCGACCCCTGGCTGACTCACGCCCGCTTTTCGTGCTTTGCGCACAAACCAAGTGCTCCGAACCGGACCATTTGATCCGTTTTTTCTTCGCCATAACGCTAACCCACTGATCCATAAGCGAATCGATCCGGTGGCACGCTTTCTGCTCTCTCCTCGACAGTCGCCCATGTGCAATGGGCGGCGCATCGCACATACAGAGAAGCGCCTGCGCCATTGGCGACGCGCTCAGGTTCAGCCTTGCGACAGAGGAGTGCGTCATTCATGACTCTGCAATACGTTCCCATCATCGACCTGGCGCCGTACTTCTCCGGTACTCCGGAGGGCAAAGCTCAGGTAGCCAAGGCCGTCGACCAAGCCTGTCGTGACATTGGCTTTCTGGTCATCACCAACCACCGGATTCCAACGGAATTGATCGATCGCGTGTCGCGGCTGACGCGGCAGTTCTTCGCCTTGCCGTTGCCGGAAAAGCGCAAGGTCGACCGTCCCAGCCCCGACATGGTGCGCGGCTACAGCGCGGTGGCGGAGGAGAGCCTGTCCTATTCGCTCGAAGATGCGGCGCCAGGCGATTTAAAGGAGTCCTTCTCCATCGGGCCGAGCGATGTGCCCGCTGAGGACTACTACCGCTGCGTCGCGGCCGGGCCGCATTTCGCGCCGAATGTCTGGCCCAGCGGTATCGAAGGGTTCGAGCAGGCCTATCGCGAATACTTTGGTGCCATGAGCGAGCTGGCGCAGTCGCTGATGCGCATCTTCGCGCTGGCGCTGGAACTGCCGGAAAGCTACTTCGATGACAAGATCGACAAGCACATCAGCATGTTCCGCAGCCTCAGCTACCCGGACCTCAAAGGCGAGGTCGAGCCGGGTCAGCTGCGTGCCGGTGCTCATACCGATTACGGCAGCCTGACCATCGTCAAGCCGGACAACGCCCTCGGCGGTCTGCAAGCACGCAACCGAGAGGGCGACTGGGTGGACGTACCGTATGTCGAAGGCGGCTTCGCCGTGAACATCGGCGACCTGATGATGCAGTGGACCAACGATCAGTGGATTTCCACATTGCACCGGGTGGTCAACCCGCCGGCCGACAGCCCCGTCGACAACGGGCGCCAGTCGCTGGTGTTCTTCCATCAGCCCAACTACGACGCTCTGATCGAGTGCCTGCCAGGCTGCTGCAGTGCAGACAATCCGCCGCGGCACGCGCCGGTCACCTCCGGCGACAACCTGCTCTCCAAGTTCGTTAAGCAGACCACCTTCGGCAAAGGCCTGGAGGTCGCATGAGCACGCTGTCTTACGTCAACGTCTTTGCCCGCGACATCGAGGCGCTGAGTGGTTTCTACCGCGAGCTGTTCGGCTTCCGGAACATTCCCGAGATCGCCTCGCCGATCTTTCGCGGGCTGGATACCGGCAAGAGCTGCATCGGCTTCAATGCGCCTGAGGCGTACGAGTTGCTGCACCTGGACGAATTCGCCGACACCCGCGGCTGCAAGTTTCTGTTGAACATCGACGTCGATTCGAAAGAGGAGGTCGAGCGTCTCGTACCCATCGCCGTCGCCATGGGCGCGACGCTGATCAAGGCGCCCTACGAGACCTATTACCACTGGTATCAGGCGGTGCTGCTTGACCCGGAAGACAACGTGTTTCGCATCAACCACATGCTTTGACGTGCCAACCCTCAGGAAAACTAAAAATGCTCAAACAGATGAAACGGACCTTGTGTGCGGCGGTGGCTCTCGGCCTGGCGACGACTGTTGGCGTCGCCTCGGCGCAGGAAAATGAGGGGCTGACCCTCGATAAGCCGGCGAAGATCGCCATGCTCTACATCAGCCCGCGCAATGACGGCGGCTGGACCCAGGCCTTCGACGAGGCACGGCAGAAGCTCGAAACCGAGCTGGATACCAAGATCCAATACGTCGAAAGCGTGCCGGAGAATGCCTCCTCTATCCGCCCGGCGGTGGACCGGCTGATCCAGCGCGGCGCCAACGTCATCATCGGCACCGCTTTCGGCTATTCGGATACCTTCAAGGAGCTGGCCGACAAGTATCCGGATGTCGCCTTCCTCAACGGCTCGGGCACCACCAACAGCGGCAACCTCGAATCCTTCTACGGACGCACCTACGAAAGCCAGTACCTGTGCGGCATGGCAGCGGGCGCGGCGTCGAAGACCGGCAAGCTCGGCTTTGTCGCGGCCAACCCCTTCGGTCAGGTGAATTGGACGGTCAATGCCTTTGCCCTCGGCGCGCAGCAGATCAACCCGGACGCCACGGTCACCGTGGTCTACACCGGGGCCTGGAACGACCCGGTCAAGGAGCGCGCCGCCGCCATGGCGCTGATCGACGCTGGTGCTGACGTGCTCGGCCAGCACGTCGACAGCCCGACGCCGCAGATCGTCGCGCAGGAGCGTGGCGTGCACGGCACCGGCCACCACCGCGATATGCGCGAGTTCGCCCCGGACGCCACCGTCTGCTCATCGGTCTGGGTCTGGGACAAATTCCTTGCGCCCGAGCTGAAGAAGATCAGCGCCGGCAACTGGACGCCACCGGAAAACGGCGCGCTGCTGTCGATGGCCGAAGGCGGCACCGATGCGGCCTGCTGCGGCCCGGCGGTGTCCGACGCGGACAAGGCCAAGATCATGGCTGCGCGTGAGGAGTTGCTCAAAGGTGAGAAAAAAATCTACGCCGGCCCGATGGTCGACCGCGACGGTACCGAGCGCATTGCCGCCGGTGAAGTGATGGCCGATCCCGCGTTGTGGCAGATGGACTGGTTCGTCAAGGGAGTGATCACTCAGCAATGAGCAACCTCAACGCGATCCAGCTGGCCGGGGTCAGCAAGTCGTTCGACGGCTTCATGGCCCTGTCCCAGGCGGATTTCACCGCCAAGTGGGGCGAAGTGCACGCGCTGCTCGGCGAGAACGGCGCGGGCAAATCCTCGCTGATGAACATCGCCGCTGGCTTGTACGCACCGGAAAGCGGATCGCTGTTGATCAATGACAACGCGGTGCGGCTCAGCGGCCCGCGGGATGCCAGTCGCTACCACATCGGCATGGTTCATCAGCATTTCAAGCTGGTGAAGCCCTTTACCGTGGCCGAGAACATTCAGCTGGCACTGCCCGAGGGGCCGGGCAACCACGCTTTTTCGGGCAGCCATCGCCAACGCCTGGCGACGTTGGAGCAGAAGATCAGCGACAAGGCGGCTGAGCTTGGCTTTGCCATCGACCCGCGCCAGCTCACCGAGTCACTTTCCGTGGCCGAGCAACAGCGGGTGGAAATTCTCAAGGTGCTGCTGGCGGGTGCACGGATATTGATCCTCGACGAGCCGACGGCGGTGCTTACCGATCAGGAAGCCGAGCGCTTGCTGGAAACGGTGCGCGCCTTTGCTCGCCAGGGTGCGGCGGTGATTCTGGTCACGCACAAAATGAGCGATGTAAAGCGCTTCGCCGACCGCGTCACCGTGATGCGCGGCGGACGGACGATCCAAACCCTCGACCCGCAGACGGTCTCGGTGCCGGAACTGGTGCGCCTGACCGTGGGTGAATCCGCACCGGCCAGCGAATACCAGCCGGCGACACCGGGTGAGGTGCGGCTGCAGGTGCGTGACCTCAGATCGACTGGCTTAGGCGGGCGCGGCGCGCTCAATGGCGTGACGCTGAACCTGCGTGCCGGCGAGATCTACGGTATCGCCGGTGTCGGCGGCAACGGCCAGAGCGAGTTGGCCAATGTGCTGATGGGCTTGCCCGAGCCCTTTCAGGGCTCGCTGGAACTGACGGGCTTCGGTGACTTGCGTCAGGCCAGCCCCGAACAACGGCGCCAGCTGCGCATTGCTGCGATCCCGGCTGACCGCTACGGCACGGCCCTGGCCGGCGAGCTGTCGGTGGCCGAGAACTTCGGCGTCGGGCAGGTGCACAGCGGGCGTTACGGTTCTTTCTTCAATCTGCGGCGCAAGCGCCTGGAGGCCGAGGCCGCCGAGGCGGTGGCCGGGTTCGACGTGCAAGGCGTGCGCTCGCTGAAACAGAAGGCTGCGCTGCTATCCGGGGGCAACGCGCAGAAGTTGGTGATTGCCCGTGAATTTTCCCGCGAGCCGCAACTGGTGCTGGTGCACAGCCCCAGCCGTGGCCTCGACGTACGTGCCACTGCCGCGGTGCATGCGCGCCTGCGGGCGGCCCGCGATGCCGGTGCGGCCGTGTTGGTCATCAGTGAAGACCTCGATGAAGTGCTGGCGCTGGCTGACCGCATCGGTGTGATGAACGCAGGACGCATCGTCGCCGAGTTCGACCGACCGGCGGATCGCCAGGCCATCGGCAGGGCAATGGTCAGTCATGGAGAGGCGGGCCACCCAAAGCTCAGTGATCCAGCGGGTCAGGCAGAAGGGGTTCGGTCATGAATGAGCAGGTACGCCCCGTGATGCTGGACCAGGCTGCGTCAGTGGCGAAGCAGTCGAAACAGCCGTTGCTGTCCCGTCGTTACACCTTGGAGATTCGTCAGCAGTTGGCCTGGCATTGGCAGGCGCTGATCATCGGTCTCGCGCTATTGCTCGGCTTGGGCATTTCCGCCGCGATTCTGGTCGCCGCCGGGGTGCCGGCCGGCGAACTGCTCAACGAATTCGTCATCCTCACGGTGTTCGATGCGCAGAGCCTGAAGGCCGTGCTGTTTCAGGCCTCGCCGATGATCCTCGTCGGCCTGGCCGGGTGCATGGCGTTTCGCGCCAAATTCTGGAACCTCGGTCTCGAAGGCCAGATGATCTGGGGCGCCATCGGTGCCACGGCGATCTCGCTGTTCGAGGTCGGCCCTCCCGCGCTGCGCCTGCCGCTGATGCTGGCCGCGGCCATTTTCTGTGGCCTGCTCTGGGCGCTGGCGCCGGTGCTGCTCAAGCTGCGGCTGAAGGTCAACGAGATCATTTCGACGCTGATGCTCAACTACCTGGCGATCAACTTCCTGCTGCACCTGCTCTACGGTAGCTGGAAAGACCCGAAGAGCTCGTTCCCCTATTCGCCGCAGTTCCAGTCGTTCGAGCGCTTGCCCGAACTGTTCGAGGGCTTCAGCGCGGCGGTGCCGCTGGCGGTGATCGTCGCGCTGCTGGCGCTGTGGTTTCTCGGCATTTCCCGCGCCGGTTTGTACCTGCGCTTCGTCGACGCCAATCCCCGAGTGGCGGGGGCCGTCGGGGTGCCGGTGCAGAAGATGATCATCGGCACGGTGCTGATTTCCGGCGCCATGGCCGGGATTGCCGGGTTTCTCGTTACCGCGGGGCAGGAAGGGCGGCTGACGCAGTCGTTCTACCAGGGCTACGGCTTCTCCGGCATCCTCATCGCCTTTCTCGCGCGCAACAATCCCGTGGCCGCGCTGGTGGTGGCATTGCTGATGGCGATGCTGTTCGTCGCCGGGCGCAGTTTGCAGGTGTTCTATCAGATCCCCTTTTCCATGGTGCAGCTGATCCAGGCGATCCTGGTGATCTGCGTCGCCTCGTCGGATTTCTTTATCCGCCACCGTATCCGCCGCGTTCAGGGAGGCGAAAGCTGATGGACATGATCGCCAACTGGCTCGGCAATACGCCGGACTTCGCCGTACCCTTCGCCCTCGCGGCGCTGGGGCTGATTCTCACCGAGCGCGCTGGGGTGCTGGCGCTCGGCGCCGAAGGGCTGATGCTGGTCGGCGCGCTGGCGGGCATCGGCGCGCAGCTCGCTTACGGCACGCCGGGTATCTCCCTTTTGCTGGCCATGGTTGCAGCCTCGGTGGTGTCGCTGCTGCTCGCATTGATGGTGCTGGTGCTGCGGATCAACCAGGTGATCGCCGGGCTGGCGCTGGTGTTCTTCTGTCAGGGGCTCACCGGGCTGCTCGGCACGCTGCTGGACTGGACCAACAAGCCGGTGAAGGGGCTGGGCGCGATCGAGCTGTGGCCGCTGTCGGAGTTGCCACTGCTGGGCAAGGTCTTCGTGCAGAACCCGCTGGTGTTCATGACGCCCCTGATCGTGCTCGCGGTGGTCGCGTTTCTGACGCGCAGCACTACCGGCCTGCGGATGCGTGCGGTCGGAGAGAACCCGCAGGCGGCTGATGCGGCGGGTATTTCAGTGATGGGCTATCGGCTGGCGGCGATTCTCGCCGGCTCCGCGCTGATTGGCCTGGCCGGCGGCTATATCTCGGTGCTCAGTACCAAGCTGTGGATCGCCGACATGACCGGTGGGCGCGGCTGGATCGCCGTGGCGCTGGTGATCTTCGCGCGCTGGTCACCGTGGAAGGCGTTGGCCGGTGCGCTGCTGTTCGGTTGCATCGAGGCGCTGATCCCGCAGCTCGCGGCCGCAGGGGTACGCCTGCCGCAGTACTTCGTGCTGATGACGCCTTATGCCGTAACCCTGGCGGTGATGATCTGGGTGGCAAGCGGCAAGAACATCAGCGGCAATCAGCCGGGCGCGCTGGGTATCCCCTTTATCCGCGAAGAGCGCCGTTAGGGGCGCCGAAGCTCCTGATCGCCAGCCGCTGGAAATCTCGAGCGGCAACCTAACGGCAGTGCCTGACAGTCGATGCGCCCAACGTTGGCAGGCGCATCCTTTGAGAGGTTCGGATCAACGATCGCGGCTCGCGCCTTCGCGAGACCGCGTTGGGTCGGCTGGCGTTTCGGTGCCGCTCATCGTCGAGGAGTCGGTACGCGGTTGTGGGACGTTCGTGGGCTCGGCGTCAGGCTCGCTGGAGGGTACGGCTGTTGGTGTTCCGATGCTTCGCGAGGCGTTGCGGCAGGTCAGCTCGGCAAACGGTTGGTCGGGGGAGTATTCGCCCGGCACCCGTTCAACGCGCTGGGTGTTAGGGCTCACGGTGAAAACGGGTGGGGCGGAGGTGTCCGCCCTGGCGTCGTCCGATACGTGAAATTCGCAGGTTACGGTATCACCGGTGTTGTTCATGACTTTAACCGCCCGAATCCCCACCAGCTCACCGCCCGCCTCGGTGGTGGAGGTCGGCACGCCCATGGCGCTGATCTCGATATCCAGGCCGTTGAGGTGAGTGATCACCTCGGGCTTGGGTGTCTGGGCAAACGCAACGGGAGCGCAAAGGGCTAAACCTAGGGTAGTGAGCAGTGCCTTGGTCATGGAAACCTCCGGGAAGTCGATGTCTGCTTAGAAGGGTCCGATGGGTGAGGGTTCGGTGCTGCACGCCGATTTGGTTGCACAAGTTGGTCTCGTTCAGTCGCGGCTATTTTTGCGACTTGAGATTCCGGGCATACAGCGCCTTGCCGCCGGTGGAGGTAGTGCCTCGCGCCTCCAGTTCGAAACGCTTTGGATGGGATTTGATCAGGTCGCTCAGTTTCTTGAAGCCATACAGGCGCGGGTCGAAGGCGGGACGGAGCTTGCTGATGTTGGAGCCTAGTTCGCCGAGCTGCACCCAGTCATCTTCATCATCGGCAATGTCGCTCAGCACTTTGGCGATGAACTCCACCGGCGCCTTCTGCGCTTTGACCTGGCTGCTCTTGTCGCTGCTCTTGGCGTCGTCGTTCTTGTCCGTGGACATCGGAGCAGGGGGCTTGTCGCCGTTGCCCGGCGGCTCCTGCGAGGACTTGGGCGCGTCGGCGCGGAGGATTTCGGTGTAGATGAACTTGTCGCAGGCGGACACGAAAGGCGAAGGCGTCTTCTGTTCCCCAAAGCCATACACGGTCAGGCCTTCCTCGCGCAGGCGGGCGGCCAGCCGAGTGAAATCGCTGTCGCTGGACACCAGGCAGAATCCGTCGAAGCGTCGTGTGTACAGCAGGTCCATCGCGTCGATGATCAGTGAGCTGTCAGTGGCGTTCTTGCCTGAGGTGTAGGCGAATTGCTGAATGGGCTGGATCGAATAGTCGAGCAGGACTTTTTTCCAGCTCCCCAGGTTCGGCTTGGTCCAGTCGCCGTAGATGCGCTTGACGCTGGCGACGCCATACTTCGCAATTTCCTCGAACAACCCTTCGACGATGGCGGCGGGGGCATTGTCGGCGTCGATGAGCACGGCAAGATGAATCTGCTGACGGGTGTTGCTGGATTTGGCGGCCATGGTTCGTCCCTGGATGTCGATGTGCCGACCATAGCGCCAGAGGCAGCCGGGGGCCAGGGCTGGTTTAGCCATCGAGTCTGTGACAGCTGGCCGGTGTATCCCGCAGTCGAGCGGTCTTGAGTCAGGGCAGTGAACATTCAGCAGTGAAGGCAAGGGTCAGACACTGTGGGCCTGATGTGACCACGCCCCGGCAACCCAGGCGGGGCGTGGTCATCAGCGCTGGGTAAAATCAGCTCGGCAGCTGATCCAGTGATGTTGGCTCATGCATCGGGCAGCCGTTGTGGCGTGCGCGAAACTCCGAAGACATTTCGTAGGCCGGCTTGCGCGAGCGCATGATGCCGCCGAGTGGGCGATGGGCCGCGAGACCGTGCCAAGGGCTGAAGGACATCTGGTCATCCACCACGGCCGCGCGGGCATCGCTCCAGGCGGACTGCGGCTGCACCTCGAGCCGTGCGACGGTGACATACGGACTGAGTTCTTCCGGCCAGACCACGCTGGCATCCTCGATGGGCATCTGCTCGATGTCGGTGGCCAGCTGAACGCGCAGCTCCCAGGTGCCACCCTGCTGCGCGAAGTGATCGCTGATCGCTTCGCGCAGGCCGTTCGGCTTGTCCTTCAGGTCGACCTGTTGGTCGGTCAAGGCCTTCAGCCCTTGGGATACCGGGACCAGCGAAAGCTTGGCGAAATAGCGACCGTAAAGGATTGGGACCACGCTGTAGTAGGTTTCCCCAAGCAGGTTTGTGGTGGGGTGACCGCCCAAGCCCTTGAGCGTTGCGCTTTCCCCTCCGACTTTTTCCACCAGGCTCTCGGCGCCGCGCAGGGCGGCAGACAGCGCCTGCTTGGCACGGGGCGCACGGTCGGTGGTCTTGGCGATTAGCTTCACCGACTTGAGGAAGTCCTTGGGTGTCGGCACCATAAATGCCGGCGCGTTGACCATGACGAAGTCCTGGGTGACCGCGCCGTCGCTGTTGGGCAGGCGTTCGCCCTCGACGCCGATGAGCTTGATCGCCAGCCCGCGCGGAGTCGAAACCTTGTCATCAAGAATGTCGCCCGGATTGGTCGAGTAGCGCATCACCACCGGCATTTTGCCTGGTTTGGCGAACGCACCCTGGGCCAGTTCCGCAGGCAGATCAGGCAGAACCTCGAGTTCGCCCTGCAACAAGCCGTGGCTCTTGGCATGCACGCTACGAATGGCATGGCCGCCGTCAGCAAAGGTCGTCTCGGCGATGTCGCGCATCGCCTGAATCAGGCCGGAAATGGTTTCGGACTCGTCATCCGGCACCTGCTCGAAGTCGGGATTGAAAGGTAGGGGCTTTAGGGTCAGGCGTTCGGTCATCGGCTCGGCTCCGTCGGGTAGTGCGGGCGTATGAACTGCCGCGCCGCAGTCTTGAGTCGACAGTCGCTGTCCGGAATCGTTTTCGAAGCGTTTCGCCGATGTTCCCCGGTGGGCCTTGCAGTCACTCTCCACGCGCTGGAATTGGCCAGGCGGCCAAGCGGTTCACACCTACTGAGGGATCACGCCCAGCCCGCGCGCCATAAAGGTCGCCAGCAGAGGAATCAGCAACAGGGCCAACAGCTCGATGCGTATCACCGTCTTCACCCAGCGTGCCGTTGAGGGGCTGATGGACGGGACTTGCCCGGCCTTCAGTGCCGGGCGCCATTTGAGGAAGGTCACGGTGGGGTAGATCGACAGCAGCGCGACGGCGACGAACAAGCCGACCTTGGCGTGAAAGAAGCTGTTGTTGAGGTAGTAGTCCAGCCCTTTGCCGTAGCGCATCGCCCGCGCAGCGCCGGTCAGCAATACCAGACCGGCCGCGATACCGAAGGCCAGATCCACGCGAAACAGGCTGCGCGCGCGCTTGAAGTTCAGCGGCAGGCGGAACAGCTGGTGCTCGAGCACCAGCAAAGAGAACAGCAGGAAGATCGCCACGAAGTGCAGGTAGGCGGCGACGGCATAGGCCATTTTCTGAAGGTCCTTTGGTTAGGGTTGTTGCGCTGTGGCGGTGACAGCTGGCGTCGCATGGATCGAAGCGAACCACTGCCCTTGGCGTTGCAGGCGTCTGGCGATGCTTCCCAGACACAGGCCCCGCAGGAGCATGAAGGCGAGGAAGGCCATCCACAATCCGTGATTGCCCATACCACGCAGCAGCCAGCCCAATGGTAGCGAAATCAGAACGGCAAGCAGCATGGCGTTTCGCATTTCCCGCGCGCGGGTGGCGCCGATGAACAAGCCGTCCAGCAGGTAACTCCAGACCGCAACCAGGGGCAGCGCGGCGAGATAGGGGAGGTAAGTCGTGGCGGTGTCGCGCACCGAAGGGATGTCGGTCTGCAGGTTTATGAACAACTCACCGCCGAACAGAAAAAACAGCCCGAAGGCCAGGCTTGCCAGCAGCGACCAGCCACCTGCAACGGTCAGAATGCGGCGCAGCTCAGTGCGATTCTGCGCGCCGATGGCATGCCCACTGAGCGCCTCGACGGCGTGCGCCAGACCGTCGAGCGCGTGCGCCGTGAGCATCAAACCGTTCAACAGCAAGGCGTTGGCCGCTACCGTGGCATCCCCGAGTCGCGTCCCCTGAACGGTTACCAGAAAAAACACCAGCTGCAGCGCCAGTGAGCGAAGAAAGATGTCTCGATTGACGGACATCAGCGGTCGCCAACTGGCCCACAGGCGCAGCGCGCGGCGGTCCAGACGTCCGGGGTAACGCAACAGCGCACCGCGGGTCAGTACGAGGCCGACCAGCACGCCACTCCATTCGGCAATGACCGAGGCGCGTGCCGCGCCGGCCACGCCCCACTCCAGCCCGATGACGAACCACAGATCCAGCGCGACGTTGATCAGGTTCGTCGTCAGCAGGATGGCCAGTGGCGCGCGGGCATTCTGGGTGCCGAGAAACCAGCCGATCAGCGCCAGGCTCGCCAGGGCTGCGGGCAGACCGAACAGGCGGGTGTGAAAATAGGCTTGTGCCAGGCTGTCCAGCTCGGCCGAGGGCTGCATGAGCTGCAGTGCGTAGCCTTTGAGTGGCAGGGCGACCAGGCTCAACAGCAGGGCGAAGCCCAGCGCCAGCAATAACCCCTGCAGCAACACCTGGCGCAGCGCGCCGCCATCCTCGCGGCCGGCGGCCTGGGCGGCGAAGCCGGTCGTACCCATGCGCAGAAAGCCCATGACCCATACCAGCAGCGTATACAGGCTGCCGCCGACGGCGACCGAAGCCAGTTGGTGAGCATGCGGCAGGTGGCCGATGACGGCACTGTCTACCAGCGCCACCAGCGGCACCGAGAGGTTGGACAGAATCATTGGCGCAGCCAGCGCCCAGACCCGCTTATGGGTGGGGGCGTGCTGCCAGGCGGTCAATAACCGTGACATGAAGAGCTCCAGAACAGCCGGACATGATACGTCGCGAGGGTCCGGAGCGCAGCCGAGCGATGAGGTGATGGCGTGTTTGGGCTGGGGATTGGGGGCTCAGGGCGCTACCGATTGCTCAGTGAATCAACCAGCTCAACAGCCAGAGGCCCAGAAACAGATAGATCACCCCAGCGATGATCGAACGGCGGAAAAAGGCGCGAAAGGCGCCGACCAGCAGCATCAGGCCGATGGCCAGTGCAATGAGGCTGATCAGCGAGCGGTCCATGCCCAGGGTGCGCGAAAGACCCTCAAGAAAATTGGCCCCCGCATCGGCGAACAGTCCGAAAAAACCACTGAGTGCATCGACGATGTAACGGATCACGGTGCCGAGCGCCTGGCCCAACCATTCGAAAAAGCTTTCCACCTGCATATTGCACTCCTGCTTGTCGATCCACGACCGCAAGCGCAGCCGTTCCCTAGGTCCCTTGGGCTGTCAAATGGTGTGGCAGTTCCCGGCGTTGAGATTGAACCGGCACTGCGGTGGTGGGTCAGTAGCAGGCTGATCGTCGCTGCAGTGCGCACCGTCATGCAATTGCAACCCTTCCCGATCAGGCTACCTCGCTAGCACCCCACGAGAGAAAGACGATGCCGCTTGTTACCAGTACCCGCCCACGTTGGTGGCCCGATGCTCGTCCGCAGGTTTGGGCGTTGGGAATGTTGGCGGCCGGTCTGCTGCACACCGTTGCCACCTTTCATCTCGATGAGCGTGTGTTCTATGCGCTGCAGTCAGCCTGGCATGCAGAGACGCACCAGGCGCGCAGCCTCTGGTTGCCCGAATATCAGGTGCGGGTCGAGGCAAAGCCGGTGGCGACGGTCAGCAACAACCTCTCCGGGCTGACCTTCGATGAGCAGCGCAACCAGCTATGGGCCGTGGTGAACAACCCCGAAGAGCTGATCGCGCTGGACCTTGATGGCGAATTCATCGCCCGTTATCCGCTCAAGGGTTTCGTCGATGTCGAGGCGGTCACCTACCTGGGTGACAACCTGCTGGCGGTTGCCGAAGAGCGCAGCCAGTCGATCGTGATCCTGCCCGTCCCCACGCAGCCCGGTGAGCTGGTGCGGGAAGATTACGCCGCTGTTTCGCTGTCGATCGGCGCCGCGGAAAATGAGGGTTTCGAGGGGTTGGGCTACGACCGTGCCGGTGACCGGCTGTTCGTGGTGAAAGAACACTCGCCACGCAAGCTCTACGAAATTCAGGGCATCAAGGCCAGTTTCAACGGACAGCTGAATCTGAACATCATCGACCGCGAGGCCTGGATCGAAGACAAGGACATGGCCAGCGATCTCGCCTCGGTGCACTACGACCAGCGCACCGGCCATCTGGTGCTGCTCAGTGACGAAGCGAAGATGATGCTCGAGCTCGACGGTGAGGGTGAACTGGTCAGCTTCCGCTCACTGTGGAGCGGCTTCGCCGGTCTCGACAAGAGCGTGCCTCAGGCTGAAGGCATGACCTTTGACGACCGTGGCGGTCTGTATCTGGTCAGCGAGCCGAACCTGTTCTACGCCTTCGAACGTCAATAGATCGACCGCCGCCGCTCAGCCGCGGCGGATCATCCACACACCCGCGACAATCAGCGCCAGCCCGCCTAGTTTGCCCAGGCTGATTGACGACTGGCGAAAGCCTGCCCAGCCGAAATGATCCAGCAACAACGCCATGCCCAGCTGCCCGGCCAGCACCAACGCCATGAACAGCAGCGCACCGATGCGCGGTCCGGCAAAGGCGGCCGTGGCGATAAAGAACATGCCCAGCAGGCTGGCGCACCAGTGATACCAATTGAGTCCGCGTAGCGCCTGGGCGCCCGGCATGTCTCGCTGGAACAACACGACGCAGATCAGCGCCGCGGTGCCCACCGCAAAGGAGAGCATTGCCGCGCCCATGACGCTGCCGAACTGCTTGGCGACCTGTCCATTGATGCCGGCTTGTAAGGGCAGAAAGGCCCCGGCAATCAAGAGCATCACGAGAAGCCACCAGGCTGCGACAGGCATGCGAATGTCTCCGAAAACGAAATAAAAACCCGCCATGACGGCGGGTTGAATGGAAGCCAGCCGACAATGCTAGCGCGGCGGGTATTGTGAGAGAACCTTGTTGACGGTTTCGCGGAACATCCCCGCCCGCTCCTGAGGGCTGCCGGGGTTGTCACGCAGGACCTGTTCTGCACTCCCGCGCCACACCAGTTTGCCGTCGTCAGCGTCGTACAGATCCAGCTGCAAGGTGCCGACCTGATAGTGAATGGTGCGGGTGTCGGCAATCACCGGGCCACCCCAGTAACCGTGCCAGGGACCGCCCCAGGCGCCGATCGACGAGGTGGTGTATTGCTGGCTGCGCTCATCGACGAGAAACCAGGCCTGAACCAACAGATCCGGTTGCGCGCCTGACCCTGCCTGGCGCAGGCCGCGCTGGTCCAGCTGTTCGCTCACTGCGCTGCGAATGCGCTGTTCGGTCAGGTCGCTCTTGATGCGGGGATCATCGGGCCGGTACTGCAGGGCCGGTTCTTTCCAACTCCAGGTACGGTAGGCGGAAAAGTCGCGCTGCGGGTCGAAGTCGCGTTGCAGCTGGGTGCTCTGGCAGGCAGCCAGCACAAGCAGCAGGGGCAGCATCAGCAGTGAACGGAGCATCTCGGTTCTCCTTACGTAAATGACGCAGTCTCAGCGCGGCGGATAATCGGCGAGGGCCCGCTTCACGGCTTCTCGCGCAGCGTCCTTGCGTTCGGCCTGATTCGCGCCACTGCGGGCTTCGGCGCGATTGCTCCACACCGTCTGGCCTGAAGCGCTGTCGATCATTTCTATACGCACCGTGACTACCTCTTCTTCGTAGTTGCGTACCACCGGGGTGCTGCCGCCAAAGCCATAACCGGTGTTGTACCCCGGGCCGTAGCCGCCATAGCGCCCGGCACCGACGGCTACTCGGGGGCCATAATCATCGTAGACCTGCCGCACGCGCGTCTCCATCTGTGCGCTGGCGCTGATCTGCACATCGCCCTTGGCGCCGGTTGGGGCCGGGCGCAAGCCGCGTTGATCGAGCGCGCCGGAGATCATCTCCTGCAGCTCTTCGGCACCCAGCGAAGCCGTCCCCGCCGGAACTTTGCGCCAGCTCCAGTTCTGGTAGCTGGAAAAGTCCTGCGGTGCCGCCGGGTAAGTAGGTGACTGAATGCGCTCGATGGGCGGTGCCGGTGGAATCGGTGCAGAGTCGTTGGTGTACGGGTTGCTGCCCTGGCATGCCGCGAGGCTCAATCCAAGCAGCGAGTAAAACAGGGGCAACGCAGGGCGGATAGACATCGGGGCCTCCCGGTCGGCTCAGCGCGGCCGACACAACCAGTGCAGGTAACGCCCAAGGCCGGCGAAGGTCGGATGGCGGCGGTAGGCCAGTTCCATCTCGATCAGCTCGGAGGGCTCGGTGCGTGCCTGGAAATCGGCGGGCATGTAGTCATGGAATACGCGCACGCCACTGCTTGATTCGACCTGCCAGTGCGGTGCGAGTTGCGCCGCCAGTTCGCGCGGGTCGAGCGGCTGTTGCGGGGTCAGGCTCTGACGCTCGCCAGCGTAGGTCTGGGTGCGCAGCTTCTTGAAATGGCCCTTGAGCAAATTGCGATAGATCAGCGCATCGCGGTTGTAGAAGGCCAGCGATAGCCAGCCGTCTTCGGTGATCAGGCGGCGCAGCACCGGCAGGATCGCCTGCGGTTCGGCCAGCCATTCCAGCACGGCGTGGCAGATGACCAGATCGAAGCGGCCCTCGACCTGGCTTTCCACATCCTGCCAGGGCGCCTGAATAAAAGTACCGGCCTGGCCTGCTTCGGCGAACTGCTTGCGCGCGCCTTCGAGCATGGGTTCGGCGGGTTCGGTCAGCGTCACCTGATGGCCCTGCTGCGCCAGCCACAGGCTCATGTGACCGAGGCCGGCACCGATATCCAGAATGCGCAAGGGCCGCTCTGGCAGTACCTCGGTGAGATCCGCCTGCAGCACCGCAAGCCGGATCGCGCCCTTGGCGCCACCGTAGATTTTCTCGGCGAAGCGCGTCGCCAGTTCGTCGAAATGTCGGTCGCTCATGGGGCGAACCGCCGCTCGTTGTCGGCGAGCTTGGCCAGCAAGGCCTGCTCCATGTCGATGCCCAGTTCGCTGCACATCAGCAGCAGGTACATGAGGATGTCGCCAACCTCTTGACCGACGTGCTCGAGCTTGTCGCTTGGCAGCTGACGCGACTCATCTTCGGTCTGCCACTGGAAGATTTCCACCAGCTCGGCCATTTCCACACTGGCGGCCATCGCAAGGTTTTTCGGGCTGTGATAACGCTGCCAGTCGTTCTGATCGCGGATCGCGTGCAGACGTTGGGTGATCTGTTCGATGTTCATCTGGGCTAGGGCGGCTCGTTGAAAGGCGACAAGCTTCCGCCAGCGCGTCGGCGCCCGCAAGGGGCGTCAGTGACGGCGCAGTTTTAGGACCCGCTCGATGGCGATAACGCCGGGGCGGTAGTCGCTTTGCTCGATGGCGCGGATTGCGTGGCTTAGCGCTTGCTCGGCGATCTGCTCGTGCTGCTGCGAGATCGCGTTGACCTTGATTGGCAGGAAGTCCAGCAATTGCGCATCGCCGAAGGTGGCCAGTTGTAGATTGTCCGGCCACAACAAATCACGCTCGCGCAGCGCATCGAAGACGCCTTCGAGCAACACGTAGGCGGTGGTGATCAGGGCGTCAGGTAGCGGCCCTTCATCGAGCAGGGTGAGCATCTGCTGCCGCCCACACGCGCGGCTGAATTGCTCGGCCCGCAGCACGCTGACCTGACCGGAATGACTAGCCAAGGCGCGATGGAAACCTTCCTCGCGCTGCTGGCTGATCCGCAGGGCTGGCCGTGCACTGATCAATGCGATGTGGGCGGTGGTCGGGAGGTGCAGCGAGCGGGTCAATTGCACCGCCGCCTCACAGTCGGCGCTGACCACCGAGCAAAAACGCTCGGCATCCAACGCCCGGTCGAGGGCGATTACCGGTAGGCCTGCGGCGAGCAGTTTTTGATAGCTGGCGTCGTCCTCTGGCAGGCAGCTGGCGACGATCAAGGCATCGCAGCGGCGCGAGCGCAGCAGTTGAATGACCTGGCGCTCGGTGTCCGGCTCGTCATCGGTTCCGGCGATCAGCAGCTGGTAGCCGCGCTGACGTGCCCGCTGCTCCAGCAGCTTGGCCAGGCGTGCATAACTGGGGTTTTCCAGATCCGGAACAACGAAGCCCAGGGTGCGCGACTGCCCTCGACGCAGGCCAGCCGCCTGCTGGTCGAGCTGAAAACCCTGCTGTTCTGCCACAGCCATCACCCGTTCGACCGTGGTCGCGCTGATCCGCCGCTGAGCGGCCTTGCCGTTGAGCACGTAGCTGGCCGTGGTTACCGAAACGTTGGCAAGGCGGGCGATGTCGGTCAGTTTCAAACAGAGGGTCCTGAGACGGGTGGTATGAAATCGGGCTTCTAGAATTACCCAATATTGCGTAATGTGCCAGCCTTAGGTGAAACGTTTCAGCAGCCTTTAGGTCTGAAGCGCCAGCCCAGGATTCGGGCAATGCCGGCGCAGCCGTCGGCCACAACAATCGCGAGCCCCGCAGGAGTTCTCCCATGCTTGAGTTGAATGCACAGCACATCCACATGCATCAAGCCGCAGCAGATAAGCCCGCGGCGCTGGCTCTGCTGGGCGAGGTGCTGGTCGCCGACGGCCTGGTGGCGCCCGGTTACCTCGATGGGTTGCGCGCGCGCGAAGCGCAGGGCTCGACCTTTCTCGGTCAGGGCATCGCGATTCCCCACGGCACGCCGGAGACTCGTGATCAGGTGTTCACCACCGGCGTGCGGCTGCTGCACTTTCCGGCGGGGGTCGATTGGGGCAACGGTCAGCAGGTGTATCTCGCCATTGGCATCGCAGCGCGTTCGGATGAGCACCTGCGGCTGCTGCAGCTGTTGACCCGAGCGCTGGGGGAGGGTGATCTGAGCGATGCGCTGCAGAACGCGCAGAGCCCCGAAGCCATCATCGATCTCTTGCAAGGCGCGCCACAGGCATTGGCGCTGGATGGCGAGCTGGTGGGGCTGGGCGTTGCCGCCGACGACTTTGATGAGTTGGCGTGGCAGGGCGTCAAACTGCTCAAGCGCGCGCAATGCGTCGAGCCCGGATTCAACGCCAGCCTGCCGCTCGGTCAGGCGTTGCCGCTGGGCGACGGTCTGTGGTGGCTGAGCAGTGAACAGGCAGTGCAAAGCCCGGGATTGGCATTCGTCACACCCGCCTCGACGTTGGACCACGTTGGCCAACCGCTGAAGGGGTTGTTCGTACTGGCCAGTCTCGGCGAAGCGCATCAGGCCATGCTTGAGCGGCTGTGCAACCTGCTGATCGAAGGCCGCGGGCAGGAGCTTAGTCAGGCGACTTCCAGCCGCACGGTGCTCGAAGCCCTGGGCGGAGAGGTGCCCGCCGACTGGCCAAGCGCGCAGGTGCCGCTGGCCAACGCCCATGGTTTGCACGCGCGCCCGGCCAAGGTGCTCACTGAAATTGCCCAGTCCTTCGAGGGAGAGATTCGCGTCCGTCAGGCTGGCAGCGAAAATGCCGGCGTGTCGGTCAAGAGCCTGAGCAAACTGTTGGCGATGGGCGCGCAGCGCGGTCAGGTTTTGGAATTCATGGCCGAGCCCGGCATTGCCGACGATGCGCTGCCGGCGCTGGTGCGCGCTGTCGAGGAAGGCTTGGGCGAAGAGATCGAACCGCTACCGGTCGCGGGGAACGCAAGCGAGCCGTTCGAGATCACCGAGGGCCCTGCAGCGTCAACCATCGAGCAGGCCGCGCTGCGCGCCGGTGAGCAGGTGAACGGCATCGCGGCGTCGCCGGGTATCGCCATCGGTCCGGTGCTGGTGCGCAAACCGCAGGTAATTGATTACCCGAAACGCGGCGAGTCGCCGGCAGCTGAACTGCAGCGGCTGGATGCCGCGCTGGACAAGGTTCATGCGGAAATCGGCACGCTGATCAAGGAAAGCCAGGTCGCCAGCATCCGCGACATCTTCACCACTCACCAGGCCATGCTAAAAGACCCGGCGCTACGCGAAGAAGTCCAGGTGCGCTTGCAAAAGGGTTTGAGCGCCGAAGCAGCCTGGATGGAGGAAATCGACAACGCAGCGCAGCAACAGGAAGCCCTGCACGACAAGCTGCTGGCCGAGCGCGCTGCGGACCTGCGTGATGTGGGTCGCCGCGTGCTGGCCTGTCTGACCGGTGTCGAAGCCGAGCAGGCACCGGACGAACCCTACATCTTGGTGATGGACGAGGTAGCGCCCTCGGACGTCGCCACGCTCAATGCCCAGCGCGTCGCCGGCATCCTCACCGCTGGCGGCGGCGCTACGTCGCACAGCGCGATCATCGCCCGCGCGCTGGGTATTCCCGCCATCGTCGGCGCCGGGCCGGGAGTGCTCGGGCTGGCGCCCAATACCCTGGTGCTGCTCGACGGTGAGCGCGGTGAGCTGCTGGTCGCGCCAACCGACGCCCAGCTCGATCAGGCCCGCAGCGAGCGCGCGACCCGAGAGGAACGCAAGCGTCTGGCGAACGAGCGGCGGCTGGAGCCGGCTGTGACCCGCGATGGCCATCCGGTGGAAGTCGCCGCCAACATCGGCGCGGCCGGCGAGACGCCGGAAGCCGTGGCGATGGGCGCCGAGGGCATCGGCCTGCTGCGTACTGAACTGGTGTTCATGAATCATTCCCAAGCGCCGGATCAGGCCACCCAGGAAGCCGAATACCGCCGCGTGCTGGAAGCGCTCGAAGGCCGTCCGCTGGTGGTGCGAACCCTGGATGTCGGCGGCGACAAACCGTTGCCGTACTGGCCGATGCCCGCTGAGGAAAACCCCTTCCTTGGCGTGCGCGGCATTCGCCTGAGCCTGCAGCGCCCGGACATCCTCGAAACCCAGCTTCGGGCGTTGCTCGCCTCGGCGGACGGGCGACCGCTGCGGATCATGTTCCCTATGGTCGGCAATATCGAGGAATGGCGCAGCGCCAAGGCCATGGTCGATCGCCTGCGTGTAGAAATGCCGGTGGCCGATCTGCAGGTCGGCATCATGATCGAGATACCGTCCGCCGCGCTGATCGCCCCGGTGTTGGCACAGGAAGTCGACTTCTTCAGCATCGGCACCAACGACCTCACGCAGTACACCCTGGCGATCGATCGCGGCCACCCGACGCTTTCCGGGCAGGCTGACGGCTTGCACCCTGCCGTGTTGCGCCTGATCGGCATGACCGTCGAGGCCGCTCATGCCCATGGCAAGTGGGTCGGGGTGTGCGGCGAGCTGGCCGCCGACGCGCTTGCCGTGCCGATGCTGGTGGGGCTGGGCGTGGACGAACTGAGCGTTTCGGCGCGCAGTATTGCGCTGGTGAAGGCGCGGGTGCGCGAGCTGGATTTCGCCGCCTGCCAGCAACTGGCCAAGCAAGCGCTGATGCTGCCCGGTGCGCATGAAGTCCGCGCCTTCGTCGGGGAGCACTGCTGATGGCCCGCGTCCTCACTGTCACGCTCAATCCTGCCCTCGACCTGACTGTGCAGCTGCCCGCGCTGCGCCTGGGCGAGGTCAACCGCAGTGAATGTCTGCAGGTACACGCGGCCGGGAAGGGGCTGAATGTTGCCCAAGTGCTGGCCGATCTCGGCCATCGGTTGACTGTCACCGGCTTTCTCGGCGAGGGCAATCTGCAGGCGTTCGAACAGCTGTTTGCTGCCCGGCGCTTTGCCGACGAGTTCGTCCGCGTGCCGGGCGAAACCCGTAGCAACATCAAGCTGGCCGAAGCGGGCGGGCAGGTCACCGACATCAACGGTCCAGGGCTGATGGTGAACGAGGCGCACTGCACCGAGCTGCTGGGGCGGGTCGAGCGGTTGGCGCCCGGCCATGACCTGGTGGTGGTCGCCGGCAGCTTGCCGCGCGGTATCGAGATGCAGTGGTTCACCGAATTGCTGCAACGGCTCAAGCGAATCGGCGCGCGCGTGGCGCTGGACACCAGTGGCGCCGCGCTACGCGAAGGCCTTTCGGTTGCGCTCTGGCTGATCAAACCCAACGAGGAAGAACTGGGCGAGGCTCTAGGCATGGCGCTCAACGGGTCGTCGGCGCTGTCCGCCGAGGCTCGACGCCTGCAAGCCGAAGGCATCACGCACGTGGTGGTTTCGCAGGGCGCCGATGGCGTCAGCTGGTTTTCGCCGGGTGCGGCGCTGCACGCCCATCCGCCCAAGGTTCAGGTCGTCAGTACCGTGGGCGCTGGCGACTCGTTGCTCGCCGGCATGCTCCACGGCCTGCTGGAGGGCTGGCCCGCCGAGCGCACCCTTGCGCATGCCACCGCAATTGCCGCGCAGGCGGTCGGGCAGGTCGGCTTTGGTATCACCGACGCGGCCCGACTGGCCGAGCTCGAAGCCGCAGTGCGCCTCCAGCCGCTGAGCCAATAAATCGAACAAGAGGTGAAGGAATGAATCTTCTCATCGTCACGGCCTGCCCCAACGGAATGGTCACCAGCGTGCTGACGTCACGCTTGCTCGAAGCGGCGGCCCAGCGTCTGGGCTGGTCGACCGCCGTGGAGGTCCTCGACCCCAAGGCCATCGGCTCGCCGCTCACACCGGCGCAAATCGCCGATGCCGATTTGGTGGTGGTGGTGAAAACCGGGCCGCTCGCCTTGCAACGCTTTGTCGGCAAGCGCGTCACCCAGTCCACCCCATCCGAGGCGCTGCTCGACCCGGAAGCTTTCCTGCGCAGCGCCGCGGAGACGGCGACCGAACTGCAGCAGGCCGATGATGCCGACGAAACGCCTGCGAGCGGCAAGCCCAGGCTGGTGGCGATCACCGCTTGCCCGACCGGCGTCGCGCACACCTTCATGGCGGCTGAAGCTCTGCAACAGGCTGCGGTGCGCAAAGGCTATGACCTGCAGGTCGAGACCCGCGGTTCGGTAGGCGCGCGTAACGTGCTCGAAGCTCAGGCCATCGAAGAGGCCGATGTGGTGCTGCTGGCGGCGGACATCGAAGTGGATATGGCCCGTTTCGCGGGCAAGCGGGTGTTCCGCTGTGGCACCGGCGTGGCGCTGAAGCAGCCCGAGGCAACGCTGGACCGGGCGTTGAAGGAAGGCGCGGTGTTCAGCGGCGGCGCGGCGGCCAGTGAGGCGGGTGGTGAGCAGAATGGGGAGAAAACGGGCGTCTACAAACACCTGTTGACCGGGGTGTCCTACATGTTGCCGATGGTGGTCGCGGGCGGTCTGCTGATCGCGCTGTCGTTCGTCTTCGGCATTGAAGCCTTCAAGGAGGAGGGCACGTTGGCCGCCGCCTTGATGAAGATCGGTGGCGAAACGGCCTTCCAACTGATGGTGCCGCTGCTGGCCGGTTACATCGCCTATTCCATCGCCGACCGCCCTGGCCTGGCGCCGGGGATGATCGGCGGTCTGCTGGCCGGTACGCTTGGCGCGGGTTTTATCGGCGGGATCATCGCCGGCTTCGTCGCCGGTTATGCGGCCAAGGCCGTCAGCCGCTGGATTCCATTGCCGGCCAGTATCGAATCACTGAAACCGATCCTGATCATTCCGCTGCTGGCGAGCCTGGTGACGGGCCTCGTGATGATCTACATCGTCGGCACGCCGGTGGCCAAGCTGCTTGCAGGTCTGACCGAATTCCTCAACACCATGGGCACCTCCAATGCCATTCTGCTCGGGCTGCTGCTCGGCACCATGATGTGCGTCGACCTCGGCGGGCCGGTGAACAAGGCGGCTTACGCCTTCTCGGTCGGACTGCTCGCCTCGCAGAGCTACGCACCGATGGCCGCCACCATGGCCGCTGGCATGGTGCCGCCCATCGGCATGGGCATCGCCACGCTGATCGCGCGACGCAAATTCGCCCAGACCGAGCGCGAAGCCGGCAAGGCGGCGCTGGTGCTGGGCTGCTGCTTCATCTCCGAAGGTGCGATCCCCTTTGCTGCGAAAGACCCGCTGCGGGTCATTCCGGCCAGCATCGCGGGCGGGGCGTTGACCGGCGCATTGTCCATGGCCTTCGGTGCCAAGCTGCTGGCGCCCCACGGTGGGCTGTTCGTGCTGTTGATCCCTAATGCCATCAACCATGCGCTGCTGTACTTGGTCGCCATCCTCGCCGGAAGCTTGGTGACGGGCGTGATTTACGCAGTGATCAAACGTCCCGAAAAGCAAGGTCTGCTGACCGAAGTCAGCCCGGCTTGATTCAAGGTGTGTGTGCCAGTCAGCCGGGGTGAGCAGCCTTTTCTGACCTGGTCAGTTCGTTCTCGTGTCGAAGTGGTCATGCACCAGAGCAACGAAGCGCTCAAGCAGTGGCGAATGGTCGTCCTTGCGGCGAATCATCAGGATCGGCGAGACGACTCCCGGATCGCTGACCGGTACGTAGATCACATCCTCCCGGTGCATGCGTTGCACCATGGAGGGCACCAGCGTAACGCCCATGCCCGCGGCCACCAGGCCTACAGCCGTCTGAAGCTCGTTGGCCAGTTGCGCCACCTTCAAGCTATGCCCACGGGCACGGAACAGCCCGAGCACATGGTCGGCGTAACTCGGCCGAGGCCGGCCTGGATACAGGATGAATGGCTCACCGGCCAATTCCCGAAGTGAAAGGCTGTCGGCGACCAGCCGATGGCCCAGCGGCAATACAGCGACCAGCGGGTCTTCGGCCAAGACCTCCTGTATCAGCGCCGGATCGTCGAAGTACATCCGGCCAAAGCCCACATCGATCCGTCCAGCCTTCAGCGCGGCGACCTGCTCCAGGGTCACGAACTCCGACAAGCCGACATCCAGATCTTCTTCTGCGCGCAACTGCCGAATGAGCTCCGGCAGCGCGCCATAGAGCGTCGAGGGCGCGAAGCCAATCCCAAACCAACGGCGGCGGTTCTTGCCAATGCGTCGGGTGCTCTCGCAAACCTCGTCGAGCTGCGCCAGCAATTGCGCCGAGTGTTCATGAAAGAACTTACCTGCCTCGGTCAGCCGCAGTGGGCGCGAGCCGCGTTCGATCAGCGGCACGCCGAGCTGCTCCTCAAGCTGTTGAATCTGTCGACTCAGCGGCGGTTGGGCAATGTGCAGGCGTTCGGCGGCACGCGTGAAGTTCAGTGTCTGCGCCACCGCCTGAAAATAACGTAAGTGTCTGAGCTCCATACTCCATACCTCACAGGTATCAAAGGCAACCAAAACGATATTAGACCCACGCCCCATCTGCGTCCAAGCTCAGGCCCATGACGAAAACAACTAGGTAGATATGACATGAGCGACCACCTCATCGAGTCAGTCGAGGCGATTCTGGTGGACCTCCCCACCATCCGGCCGCACCGCCTGGCCATGGCCACCATGCAGGGACAGACACTGGTCATCGTCCGCCTGCGCTGCGCCGATGGCATCGAAGGACTCGGCGAGGCAGCGACTATAGGCGGTCTGGCGTACGGTCCGGAAAGCCCGGAAAGCATCAAGCAAAACATCGACAGCTATCTGGCACCGCTGCTGGTTGGCCAGGATGCGCGCAAGATCAATGCGGCCATGCGCCGTATTGATAGCCAGGTGCGAGGTAATACCTTCGCCAAGTCTGCCATCGAGATTGCCCTGCTGGATGCGCAGGGCAAGCGCCTGGGGCTTTCGGTCAGTGAGCTGCTCGGTGGTCGGCTTCGCGAGGCGCTGCCGGTGCTCTGGACGCTGGCCAGCGGCGATACCGGCCGGGACATCGAGGAAGCCGAATGCATGCTCGATCAGCGTCGCCACAATGCATTCAAACTCAAAATTGGAGCGCGCGAGCCTGCGCAAGACGTAGCCCATGTGGCTGCGGTCAAACGCGCTCTGGGCGACCGCGCCAGTGTTCGGGTCGACGTCAACCAGGCATGGGACGAGGCGACGTCGCTGCGGGCCCTCGCGGCACTGGCCGATGCCGGGGTCGATCTGGTCGAACAGCCGATTGCGCGGCATAGCTTCGCCGGCCTTGCCCGGCTCAGCGCCCGCAGCCAGATTCCGATCATGGCGGACGAAGCCATCGAGTCGGTTGAGGACGCTTTCAATCTGGCCTGCCTCGGTGCCGCGCAGATCTTTGCCCTGAAGCTCGCCAAGAACGGCGGTCCCAGCGCCATGCTGCGCACGGCAGCGATTGCCGATGCTGCGGGTATCGGGCTCTATGGTGGCACCATGCTGGAGGGTGGCATCGCCACCCTCGCTTCGGCTCACGCCTTTTCCACCCTGCCACGCCTAACCTGGGGCACGGAGTTGTTCGGGCCGCTGCTGCTTACTGAGGAGCTGCTTGAAGAGCCGCTGCGCTATGCCGATTTCGAACTGCATATTCCCGACCGGCCGGGACTGGGCATTTGCCTGAACGAGTCACAGCTGGCCCGTTTCCGCCGTGACGGAGTTCGCCGTACGACCTTCTGCTGAGGAGCGCCACGATGCTGTTTCAAGTCGAGATGACCGTCCGCCTGCCCGTGGACATGGACCCTGCCAAAGCCACACAACTGAAGCAGACCGAGAAGGAAATGGCCCAGCGCCTGCAACATGAAGGCATCTGGCGGCACCTCTGGCGAATGGCTGGCCATTACGCCAACGTCAGCATTTTCGACGTCAGAGACAATGCCCAGCTGCATGACATCCTCAGCCAGCTGCCGTTGTTTCCCTACATGCAGATCGAGGTGACGGCGCTCTGTCGTCACCCGTCGTCGATCCATGAGGACGACCGCTAGGGTCGCTCATAAGCCGTTACTACAACAATAAAAGAGGACACCCGTATGACTAGCAATCTTGCACAGCAGAACCAACTGGCCCAGCCGGTCAAGCTGGCCAATCAACCCGAAGTCGCGGCCTTTCTCGAACAGGTCAGCGGGTTGGACAATGGGCAGGGCAACCCGCGCTTGAAGACGATCATGCAGCGCCTGCTGACCGATGCATGCCGAGCCATCGATGACCTCGATATTCGGCCGGAGGAGTTCTGGAAAGCGGTGAACTACCTCAACGCGCTGGGCACGGCCAAAGAAACTGCGCTGCTCGCGGCCGGGCTGGGGCTCGAGCATTACCTCGATCTGCGCATGGATGCTGAAGACGCGCGGGCGGGTGCCGAAGGAGGAACGCCGCGTACCATAGAGGGCCCGCTGTATGTGGCGAACGCCCCGTTGTGCCAGCAGGAAGCGCGCCTTGACGACGGCACCGATCCGGGCGAGGCGCTGTTCATGCAGGGTCAGGTTCTGGATGTGAACGGCAAGCCTGTCGCAAATGCATTGGTCGACGTCTGGCATGCCAACACCAAGGGCATGTACTCCTATTTCGATCCGTCGCAATCGGAGTACAACTTGCGCCGGCGCATCGTCGCCGATGCCGAGGGGCGCTATCGCTTTCGTTCCATCGTGCCGTCCGGCTATGGCTGCCCGCCGCAGGGGCCTACACAGCAATTGCTCGACCAACTGGGTCGCCATGGGCAGCGCCCGGCGCATATCCACTTCTTTATCTCGGCCGAAGGCTACGAGCACCTGACGACCCAGATCAACCTCGATGGCGATGAGTACCTGCACGACGACTTCGCCTATGCCACTCGCGATGAACTCATCGCGCACATCAAGCACGTGGATGATCAGGCCAGAGCGGCCGAGCAGGGCGTAGACGGGCGATTCGCGGAAATCGAGTTTGATTTCACATTGCGTCCCGCCACGGAAGAGACCCGCCAACAGCGTCGCGAACGGCTGCGCGCGCTGGAGGCGTAAAGCTTGCTGCACAGGCGCCGTTCGGTGCCTGTCGCCGGCTCACCGACTCGATAAAAACAACATCAGGTGGACAGCTTATGTGTCGTGTTACTTCGTTAGCTTGCATTGCCGCGCTGGACATGTGGACGGGCCTTGCACAGGCCACTGAGGGTGGCGCTTCCTCGTACGCCATGGGCGCGGAAAACTACCTGTCCGGCGCGTTACCCCAGCCCGGTTTTTACGGGCAGGTGTTCGTCAACCGCTACCGCGCCGATAGCCTGCGTGACGACGACGGCGACAAGGTACCGGTGGATTTCGAGCTTGCCGCCAACGTCATCGCGCCGCGGCTTGTGTGGGTCACTGAGCAAAAGGTGCTAGGCGGTCAGTTGGCGTTTCACAGCATTCTTCCGCTGGTAGATCTTGAGGTCGAGCTCAATAGCCAGAGCCAGCGTGAACGGGGACTGGGCGATGCCACCTTCGGCGTAGCGATCGGTCACCACTGGAGCGACAAGCTGCACAGCATTGCCGCGCTGGACGTAATCGCGCCGACCGGACGCTACGACAGGGACGATCTGGCCAACCTCGGTCGCAATCACTGGGCGGTACTGCCGGTGCTGGCGGTCTCGTGGCTCGACCCCAATGGACTGAACGCGGACATCAAGGCGATGTACACCTTCAACCTGGAGAATCCGGACACTGATTACCGCTCCGGACAGGAGCTGCACGCCGATTATTCGATTGGCTGGGGGCTCGGTAACGGTTGGGTGTTGGGGATAGGCGGCTATGCCTACCTGCAGACCACCGATGATCGTCAGAACGGCGACACAGTCGAAAACAACAAGGGTCGTGCGTTCGCCATCGGTCCGTCGATCAAATATGCCAGCGACAGCGGATGGTTCGTCACTGCGAAATGGGAACACGAATCTCAAGTACGCAATCGCCCGGAGGGGGAAGCCTTCTGGTTGAAAATGACCGTGCCGCTGTAGCGCAAAGGGGGCGATATGAATCAATCCTGGATCGAAGTACGGGTCGCCCGGCGTACCCCGGTCGCCGAGAACATCGTCGCCCTGGAGTTGGTGGCGGTAAATGATGACTGGCTACCCACCTTCAGCGCCGGTGCCCATGTGGACCTAGAGCTGCCCAACGGCTTGGTCCGCCAGTACTCGCTGTGCAGCGCTCCGGCTAGACGTGACCGCTACGAAGTCGGCGTTCTGCTCGATCCGACCAGCCGCGGCGGTTCGCGCTGCGTACACGAGCAGTTGCAGGAAGGCGTAGTGTTGCGCATCAGCCCGCCACGCAATCTGTTTGCGCTGAAGCCAGCGCGCCATTCCATCCTGCTTGCTGGCGGTATCGGTATTACGCCGCTGCTGTGCATGGCCGAGCACCTGTCGACCGAAGGGGCGTCGTTCGAGTTGCATTACTGCAGCCGGTCTCCGGCGCGCACAGCCTTTGTCGAACGCCTGCGGGCGTCCGCTTTCGCAAACCAAGTGCATTTCCATTTCGACGAGGGCGACGCGGCCTTGCGCGTCGATCTAAATACGGTGCTGGCCGAGCCCGCCTCGGATCGGCATCTGTACGTCTGCGGACCGCGTGGGTTCATGGACCACGTTATCGAAACGGCAACGGAGCTCGGGTGGCCCGAAGGAACCATCCACTTCGAGTCGTTCAGCGGCGCGGTTGTCGAGTGCGCGACCGATGGCTGTTTCGATGTCCAGCTGGCCAGCACCGGGCAGGTCGTGCTGGTGAAGGCCGACCAGAGTGTGGCCGAAGCGCTGCTGGCCGCAGGTGTCGAGGTGCCGCTGTCCTGTGAACAGGGTATCTGCGGCACCTGCGTGATGCGCGTGTTGGAGGGTGAGGTGGAACACAGGGACATGGCCCTTAGCGACGAGGAACGAGTCGACCGTTTTACGCCCTGCTGCTCCCGCGCCAAGGCAGGGCGGCTCGTGATCGATCATTTTTAGCAACGTCCGACCCGCGCCGGCGGCCGTTGCCACTGCAAACAACAACAAGAGGTGAATACGATGAACCCGAACAACCGTTACCTGATGAACGCCTGGTACGTCGCCGCGGTGGCTTCGGAAGTTGGCCCCGAGGCGCTGTTCAACCGCAAGATACTCGATACCTCGGTGCTGCTTTACCGCAAGCAGGACGGCACGGCTGTGGCGCTGCACGACCGTTGTCCGCACCGCTTCGCGCCGTTGAGCATGGGCCGCCGCGAGGGTGACGAGGTGGTCTGCCCGTATCACGCGCTGCGCTTCGATTGCAGCGGCCAATGCACTCACAACCCGCACGGGACAGGCATGATTCCCAAGGCCGCGAAAGTGCGCGAGTTCCCGCTGGTCGAGCGCTACGGCTTTCTCTGGATCTGGATGAGTGAGGACCAGGCGGACCTAGCGCTGCTGCCGGACTTCGGTCCGCTGGACGAGGGGCACCCCAACGGCGTGGCTTTCACCTACATGTACATGAAGGCCAATTACGAGCTGATCATCGACAACGTGATGGATCTCAGCCACATCGATCACGTGCATGGTGAAATCATCACCACCCGCGGTCAGTTGTCGCCCATCGTGCCGAAGGTCCAGGAAGCGTCGCGCTCGGTCTCCGCACGCTGGGAGTGGAGCCAGACGCCGGCCATGATGATTTTCGCCCAGTTCCTTCCCGATCCTGATGCGGCGGCCCGGCACTATTTCGACATCACCTGGACGCCGCCAGCCAACATCCAGCTCTCGGTAGGGGCGGTGCAGGGCGACAAAGGTTTCGATGAAGCCATCAGCCAGTACGACCTGCACACCTGCACGCCGGAAAGCGAATTCAGCACCCACTACTTCTTTGCTACCCGGCGTAATCACAACGAAGAAGACGGCGAATATAACCGGCTCAAGATCCAGGGCATGCATGCAGCCTTCGAAGACGAGGACGGTCCAATCATCCGGGCGGTGCAAGCGGAGATGGGCGAGGCCGATTTCTTTTTGCTGAACCCTGTTCTGATGAGCAACGACGTTGCGCCAGTAAAAGTCCGGCGTTTGCTTCGCAAGTTGGTTGAGCAGGAGGGCGAATACAGATTGAAGCGGATCGCCTCATAAGGTTGAGCCTCGCTTGCATATGTGCTGCTAAGCAATGCGCGAAACTAAGAAGCTGAACCAAGTGCTCTGTGCCGCATCCACAGAAAGCGGGTTGAAATCTGTGACAAAAGGTTTCTATCCGCTTTTCTGTATATTTCATCGCTGGAGCATGTTGAATGAGCAACGATTACGGGCCGCGGCCCTTGCGGATCACCCTGACGGCTGTCGTCGTTCTGGTGCTGGGTGTGCTGATGACAGCTGGGGGCGGTTACCTGGCCGTGCTCGGTGGCTCCTGGTACTACGTGCTGGCCGGCATCGGTTTGCTGGTGGTGGCCGTCCTGCTGTTCGCGCGGCGCCGCGCGGCTATCTGGTTGTACGCGTTGCTGCTGTTGGCGACCCTGGCGTGGACGCTTTACGAGGTGCGTTTCGACTGGTGGCAACTGGCGCCCCGGATCGATCTCTGGTGCATCCTCGGGCTCTGGCTGATCCTGCCCTTCGTCAATCGCTACGTCAGCGACAGGCTGGTCTGGCGAGATGGTGCGAGCGGGTTGCTCGGGCTCGGCTTGCTGGTCGGTGCGCTGATGGCGGGCTACTCGCTGACGCAGGATTACCACTCGATCACGGGCGAATTCAGCGATGCGCAGATGCAGGGGCTGGACGCGCAAGGCCAGGCCGGTCGCTCGAAGAGCGAGTGGCCTTCGTACGGCGGATCGGAACAGGGCGACCGCTATTCCACTGCTAGCGTGATCACGCCGGACAACGTCGGCAACCTGGTTAAAGCCTGGGAGTACCACACCGGCGACCTGCCGGGGCCGAACGATCCGGGTGAATTCACCTATGAGGTGACACCGCTCAAAGTGGGCAACAACCTGTTCATCTGCACGCCGCATAGCATCGCTATCGCCATTGATGCCGATTCCGGTGAGGAGCGCTGGCGCTATGACCCCAGCATCAACCGTGATGCCGGGTACTACCAGCACATGACCTGTCGTGGTCTGGCCTACCACGATGGCGACCGCTACCGCTCTTCGGCCTCTGCTGAGGCGCCGGCAAATCAATCGGAGACCCGTTGTGCGCGTCGGCTGTTCCTGCCCACCAACGACGCCACGCTGGTCGCCCTCGACGTCGAGGATGGCAAACCCTGTGAGGATTTCGGCAATGGCGGTGTGGTCGACCTGAAGCTGCGGCTGGGCGAAGGGGCGCTGGGGGTTTATCTACCGACGTCGCCGCCGGTGGTCACGGAAAAGCTGGTCATCATTGGCGGTGCCGTCACCGATAACGGCGCTGTGGATTCTCCCGGCGGCGTGGTTCGTGCCTACGACGTGAAGACTGGGCGCCTGGTCTGGAATTTCGATCCGGGCAATCCAGACGCCACCGAGCCGTTGCCGCCAGGTGAAACCTATACGCGCAGCACGCCCAACTGGTGGACGACTGCCGTGGCCGACGAGTCGCTTGGCCTGGTCTATATCCCGACCGGCAACCAGACGCCGGACCAATGGGCACTCGAGCGCTCCGCTCAGGCCGAGCGCTTCACCGACACCTTGGTCGCGCTGGACTTGGCAACCGGTCAGGTTCGCTGGGAGTTTCAGACCGTTCACCATGATCTCTGGGACCGGGATCTGCCCTCCCAGCCGACGCTGGTCGATATCGACCGGCCGGACGGCAAGGTGCCTGCCATCATCCAGCCGACCAAGCGCGGTGACCTGTATGTGCTCGACCGCCGTACCGGTGAGCCCATCGTACCGGTCACAGAGGTGCCTGTACCGCAAGGCACCGATTATGGCGATTTCACCGCGCCCACTCAGCCGGTCTCGGCGCTGACCTATGCGCCGCAGGAGCCGCTGTACGAGAAGGACATGTGGGGCGGGACGCCGCTGGATCAGATGATGTGCCGCATCCAGTTCCGCGAGCTGCGCTATGAGGGCGACTTCACGCCGCCCTCTCAGAAGGGCTCGCTGATCTATCCAGGCAACGTCGGAACCTTCAACTGGCCATCTGTAGCGGTCGATCCAAGCCGGCAATTGCTCTTCGGTGCGCCCAATTACCTGGCGTTCGTCTCGAAGATGTACAAGCGTAGCGAGGTCGATCCCCAGGCGCGTACCGGCGGCGGTGAAACCGGTCTGCAACCCAACCTTGGCGCGCCCTATATGGTCAGCCTGAAGCCTTTGCTGTCCGTACTAGGGCTGCCCTGCCAGAGCCCACCGTGGGGCTATGTGACGGCTGTGGATCTGCGCACCATGAAAAAGGTATGGATGCACAAGAACGGCACCAGCCGCGATAGCGCGCCGCTTGGCCTTCCGTTTCCTGTGGGCACGCCCGCGCTCGGAGGGCCCATCGTGACGGCAGGTGGCGTGGCTTTTATGAGCGGTACGCTGGACTACTACCTTCGCGCCTATGACCTGCAGAACGGCAGAGAGCTCTGGAAAGCGCGCCTGCCAGCCGGCGGCCAGGCCACGCCGATGACCTATGTGTCCGAGCAGACCGGTAAGCAGTACGTGGTGCAAGTGGCCGGCGGGCATGGTTCGTTCGGCACGAAGATCGGCGATTCGGTGGTGGCGTTTACATTGGAGGATGACTAGCACGCCCCCTGTCGCTTCTGGTGCGACTTGTCGCCAGGCAGGCGCCCGCAGCCGGAGAGCTGCGCGAGCCTGCCTGGCGAACACGGATTTCTCGGGTGGAGTTCGCCGTTCTGCATTTCACCATCCGCGTGAAATAACGTGCTGGCTCAGGCCACACAGTTCAGCAGGGGCGGCCCTGATAGGAGCGGCTGCCGCTGGGCTCTACGCATTGCGGCTCCGAGTGTTCCTCCAGGCGGGGAGATTTCCCTCGAAGACTGGACGTTAGGCTATCCAGAAACCTCGTCGCTTGGGTTTGATCATCGAAACGGCGTGCGCCGTTCAATGAACCGGTGTAGCTGCCGTTGCTTGCGGCGTAGCACGCCTGATTGTTCGAGCAGGTCAATGCAACGACGTAATAGGGGCTGTTGATCAGTACGCCTGCCTGAGCGGCAGAGGCCAGCAACGCTGAAAGAAATAGAACGTGGCGCATGTCGTGTCTCCTGGGTCGATAGCAGAACATAGCCTATCGACCCAGTGCTGGCTGCGGAGCATCTCTCGCTTAGTGATGCTCGCGCGTCGCTCTGAATTTTACATCCGGCCAGCGCTCTTCCATCAGGCTCAGGTTAACCCGCGTCGGTGCCAGGTACGTCAGGTGTCCGCCACCATCGACCGCCAGGTTTTCGTAGGCCTTGTCGCTGAATTCCTTGAGTTTTTTTTCGTTGTCGCAATCAATCCAGCGTGCGGACCAGACGTTGATCGCCTCGTAAGCGCACTCGACTTTGTATTCCTCTTTCAGGCGGCTGGCGACGACATCGAACTGCAGCACGCCGACCGCGCCGAGAATGATGTCGTTGTTGCGCTCGGGGAAGAAGACCTGGGTAGCGCCTTCCTCGGCCAGCTCCTGCAGCCCCTGGCGCAGTTGCTTGGATTTCAGCGGGTCCTTCAGGCGTACGCGGCGAAACAGTTCCGGGGCGAAGTGCGGAATGCCGGTAAAGCCCAGGTTTTCGCCTTCGGTGAACGTGTCGCCGATCTGGATGGTGCCGTGGTTGTGCAGGCCGATGATGTCGCCCGCCCAGGCTTCTTCCAGCTGCTCACGCTCGCTGGAGAAGAAGGTCAGGGCGTCGGCGATGCGGATGTCCTTGCCGATGCGCGCGTGGCGCAGCTTCATGCCCTTTTCGTACTTGCCCGAGCAGATGCGCATGAAGGCGATGCGGTCGCGGTGCTTGGGGTCCATGTTCGCCTGAATCTTGAAGACGAAGCCGGTGAACTTCTCCTCGACCGGCTCGACGAGGCGCTCGTTGGCTTCACGCGGCAGCGGGCGCGGCGCCCAGTCGACCACGGCGTCGAGCACATGGTCGACACCGAAATTGCCCAGCGCCGTGCCGAAGAACACTGGAGTCAGTTGACCCTTGATGAACTCGTCCTGATCGAACTCATGGCAGGCACCCTGGACCAGCTCCAGCTGTTCGACGAACCGGTCGTACTCGTCGCCGATGTGCTGGCGCGCTTCGTCTGAATCCAGGTTCTGGATGATCTTGACGTCGGTGCGCTCGTGTCCGTGCCCCGGCGTGTAGACGATGATGTAGTCGTCCTTGAGGTGGTACACCCCTTTGAAGTCGCGGTAGCAGCCGATGGGCCAGGTGATTGGCGCGGCCTTGATCTTGAGGACCGCTTCGATTTCGTCGAGCAGCTCGATGGGGTCGCGGATGTCGCGGTCGAGCTTGTTAATAAAGCTGACGATGGGCGTGTCGCGCAGGCGGCAGACGTCCATCAGGGCGATGGTGCGTGGCTCGACGCCCTTGCCGCCGTCGAGCACCATCAGCGCTGAGTCCACCGCGGTCAGGGTGCGGTAGGTGTCTTCCGAGAAGTCTTCGTGGCCGGGGGTGTCGAGCAGGTTGATCATGTGCTCGCGGTAGGGGAACTGCATCACCGAGGTGGTAATGGAAATGCCGCGCTGCTTTTCCATTTCCATCCAGTCGGAAGTCGCGTGACGGTCGGATTTACGCGACTTCACAGTACCGGCCACGGCAATCGCCTTGCCCATCAGCAGCAGTTTTTCGGTGATGGTGGTCTTGCCCGCGTCGGGGTGGGAAATGATGGCGAAGGTGCGGCGCTTCGCGACTTCGGCGGCCTGAGAGGTCATGGCGGTCCCGGTATAGAAAGCGTGTCGGAAAAAGCCGGCGATTATAGCGCAAAGGGCGCCGGAGGATTGCCGTAGCTGAAGCCCGCTCAGCCGCAGCGGGGCGAGACGGATGGAACATCCCCGCAGCGTATCTGTCGGTTTGAATACGGTAGGTTCGCCTGGAGCGATAAAAAAGGGAGTGAGTGCGGATTTTTCATTGATCTGAAACAGCTGTGGTTCTAAAGTTCGCGCCCGAACGTCCATGCTGGCAACGATCCATCCGGCTCAAGTACTGACGACGAGAGATCAGGATTTACCAGGTCGCCGCCCTGTTGCGACGATTTGGCCATGATACTCGGCGACATGCCTTGGGAAGTAGGCGAACCAAAGTGGGGAAACTGATCAGGCGTTCTTGCTCACCCCTAATCCGACTTTACGTTTCCCGATTTGGAGCCTTGCATGTCGATCAAGATCGAAGACTACTATTCCCGATCCACCTTCCAGAAGATGAAGTCCTTCGCTGACCAGCACGAGACGCCGTTCGTGGTCATTGATACCGAAACCATCGACAAGGCGTACGACGATCTACGCGCCGGTTTCGAGTTCGCCAAGGTCTACTACGCGGTGAAGGCCAACCCAGCAGTCGAAATCATCGACTTGTTGCGTGACAAGGGCTCGAGCTTCGATATCGCCTCGATCTACGAGCTGGACAAGGTCATGTCCCGCGGTGTCGGGCCGGAGCGCATCAGCTACGGCAACACCATCAAGAAAGCCAAGGACATCCGCTACTTCTACGACAGGGGCGTGCGCATGTTCGCCACCGACTCGGAAGCCGATCTGCGCAACATCGCCAAGGCCGCACCGGGTTCGAAAGTATACGTCCGCATCCTCACCGAGGGCTCGACCACGGCCGATTGGCCCTTGTCGCGCAAGTTCGGCTGCCAGACCGACATGGCGATGGATCTGTTGATCCTCGCGCGTCAGCTGAAGCTGGAACCCTACGGCATTTCCTTCCACGTCGGTTCGCAGCAGCGCGACATTTCCGTATGGGATGCCGCGATTGCCAAGGTCAAGGTGATCTTCGAGCGCCTGAAGGAAGAAGACGGCATCGAGCTGAAGATGATCAACATGGGTGGCGGCTTCCCGGCCAACTACATCACCCGTACCAACAGCCTGGAAACTTACGCCGAGGAAATCATCCGCTTCCTCAAGGAAGATTTCGGCGACGAACTGCCGGAGATCATCCTCGAACCGGGCCGCTCGTTGATCGCCAATGCCGGCATCCTGGTCAGCGAAGTGGTCCTGGTGGCGCGCAAGTCGCGTACTGCAGTGGAGCGTTGGGTCTACACCGACGTCGGCATGTTCTCCGGCCTGATCGAAACAATGGGCGAAGCCATCAAGTTTCCGATCTGGACCGAGAAGAAAGGCGAGATGGAGGAGGTTGTGATCGCCGGTCCGACCTGCGACAGCGCCGACATCATGTATGAGAACTACAAATATGGTTTGCCATTGAACCTGGCCATCGGTGATCGCATGTACTGGATCTCCACCGGTGCCTACACCACCAGCTACAGCGCGGTGGAATTCAACGGCTTCCCGCCGCTGAAGGCGTATTACATCTAAGCGCCTTCACCCTGCAAGACGCCGCGATGTTCGCGGCGTTTTTGTTTCCGCCATTCTGCAGCGCTAGCGTTCTGTCAGCATCGGCTGATCGATGCTTACAGTGGAGCGTGCTTGTGCGCTAGAGACGCGGCCCGCCACGGGCCGCGTGGCAAGGCTTCAGGGCATCTGAACTTCGATCACACCATCGGCGGTCATGGTGATTTGCCGAGTGCCAGCCTCGACATCCGGCGTGGGCATGGCGTCCATGCTTTTCATTGACATGCTGCGCATAATTTCGGGGCGGTAATTGCCGCCGCTGTTCAGGTTGAGGCTGACGATCTTGTAGTCGGTCCCGCCCAGCGCTTCGGTGGCCAGCTGTGCGCGGGCGCGGAAGGCGGTTACAGCGTCCTTGAGCAGGGCGTCTTCGTTCTGTTGGCGGATCGAGTCGGACACGCTGAAAGACATGCTCCCCATCTGCAGGTCTTTCATCAGCTCTCCGGTGAGCTTCGAGAGCGCGGCAAAGTCTCCGCTTTCCAGGCGCAATTCGGCGCGCTCACGCCAGGCGGTGATCTGCTGGCCTTTTTCTTCGTAGACCGGGTTACTGCTGCGGCTACCCAGGCTGACCTCGACGTTTTTTACCTGTCGGGCGCGCTGCAGCGCCTTGTTCAATGCACCAGTGGTCTGCGCTGCCAGCTGAGCTGGGTCTTCGTGCTGCGACGCGGTGAACAGCGTTACATGCATGCGGTCCTGGGCGACCTCGCTGCTGGCCTCGGCGCGCAGCGAGATCTGATTGTAGTGTTGCTCATCGGCTACAGCGGGAAGGCAGGCAATGCAGGCCAGCAGCGCAATACTGCGCGGAATGGAAACGAACATGGAAGCTCCTGAATTCGAGGCACCAGCGGTGCGACGCAAAGACTTTAGCCCTTTGCTCGCGAGTGCGCAGTTTTTCCGTGCGGCGTGTTGCCACAGACAGGCTGAGTTTCGGGCCGTTTGGTTATACTCGGCGCTTCTTTGGAGACCCCATGCACGCATCCGTTCACCTGCTGTCTGCCAGCCGCCAGAACCTCCGTCTGCTCACCCTGATCCGCGTCCTCGTGCTGGCTGCCCAGGCAGGCGCGGTAGGGCTTGCCTACGCCACCCAGCTGTTCGGTCTGCCGTGGTTTCATCTGGGCGTCACGCTTGGTGTATCGGCGCTGATCTGTCTGGGTACGGCGTTGCGACTTCGCGGGCCTTGGCCGGTCACAGAGCTTGAATATGCCGGGCATCTGGCGACCGATCTGTTGATCCACAGCGCCCTGTTGTATTACTCGGGCGGCTCGACCAATCCATTCGTTTCCTACTATCTGGTGCCGCTTACCATTGCGGCGGCAACGCTTCCGTGGCTGTATTCGGTGGCATTGTCCGGACTCGCGCTAGCTGGATACACCTTGATGCTGGTGTGGTACGACCCTGTCATTGTGCCGCCGGTCGATCGCACCACGCTGCTGGTCTATGGCATGTGGTTGAGTTTTGCGCTGGCGGCGGCGTTGATCACTTTTTTCGTCGCGCGCATGGCCGAACAACTGCGGCGTCAGGAGCAGCTCCAGGCTCAGCGTCGAGAGGAAAGCATGCGCGACCAGCAGCTGTTGGCCGTGGCGACCCAAGCTGCCGGTGCCGCTCATGAACTGGGCACGCCACTGGCGACCATGAGTGTGCTGCTCAAAGAGTTGCGTCAGGATTACAAGGAGCCTGCGCAGCTCAGCGAGGACCTCGCGTTGCTGCAATCGCAGGTTCAGTTGTGCAAGGACAGTCTGCGCCAGTTGGTACGGGCGGCCGAAGCTGATCGTCGTCAAGCCATCGTCGAGCAGACCGTACGTGAATGGGTCGAGTCGGTGTTGCAGCGCTGGCACCTGATGCACCCTGAAGCCACCTATCGTTTCCAGTGTCTGGGTAAGGGCACCCCGCCGCGGCTGATGCCGCCGGCGGATCTGGGGCAGTCGCTGCTCAATCTGTTGAACAACGCCACCGATGCCAGCCCGGACAATCTGGACATTCGGCTGGACTGGGACGCACAGTGGATCAAATTGACCATCCGCGACCACGGCGCTGGCGTACCGCTCGCCATTGCCGAGCAGATCGGCAGACCGTTTATCACCACCAAGGGCAAGGGGTTTGGTCTTGGCCTGTTCCTGAGTCAGGCAAGCGTTACGCGCGCGGGTGGCACCGTGAAGCTTTACAATCACGAAGAGGGTGGCACCCTTACCGAGCTGCGTCTGCCGCACGGCTCGGTAAGGGCCTGACCAGACGCGATCATTACGCGAGGAATGCAAACATGACCGAAGAGTTGCAGCACGAAGGCGAAGAACAGCCTCATCTGCTGCTGGTAGACGACGATCCGACCTTTACTCGCGTCATGGCACGCGCCATGAGTCGCCGCGGTCTGCACGTCAGTATCGCCGGGTCGGCAGAAGAGGGCCTGGAAATGGCCAAGCAGGACCTGCCTGACTACGCCGTGCTGGATCTTAAGATGGAAGGCGACTCTGGGTTGGTGCTGCTGCCCAAGCTGCTCGAGCTGGACCCGGAGATGAAGGTTCTGATCCTGACCGGGTATTCGAGCATCGCCACGGCTGTGGAGGCGATCAAGCGTGGGGCCTGCAACTATCTGTGCAAGCCCGCCGACGCTGACGATGTGCTCGCTGCGTTGCTGTCCAAACATGCCGATCTGGATACGCTAGTGCCGGAAAACCCGATGTCGGTTGACCGATTGCAGTGGGAACACATTCAGCGTGTGCTTGCTGAGCATGACGGCAACATATCCGCGACCGCACGTGCGTTGGGCATGCACCGGCGGACGCTGCAGCGCAAACTGCAGAAGCGCCCCGTGCGGCGCTGACCGCACCCAGCGCCAATGGCTCCGGCTGTTGGCGCAGTGTTCTTTCAATGCCGGATCGATAGCCTGCCAAGGCTCGATCCGGCATCTTCGTTACCGTATCGTCCTCTGACTCTTCTTTTCGAGCCTCGCCATGTTGCCCGTGGTTCTGCAGACCCTGAGCGTTACCGCTCCGGTATTCGTGATGCTGTTTATCGGTGTCGCCTTGATGCGTCTGCGCTTGATCGACGCCACGTTCATCCATACCGCATCGACGCTGGTGTTCAAGGCCACGATGCCGACCCTGCTGTTCCTGTCGGTCATCAAAGCGGACTTGAACGCTGCGCTGCAGCCGACGCTGCTCATTTACTACGTAGCCGCCACTGTGGGTGGGTTTCTACTGGCGTGGGTCTGGGCGATCTGGCGCTGTCCGGTTGCCGATCGCGGCGTCTACGTTCAGGGCGCGTTTCGCGGCAATAACGGTGTAGTGGGGCTGGCCTTGGCGACCAGCCTCTACGGCGACTATGGGCTGTCGCTCGGCGGTGTGCTGGCTGGCCTGGTGATCCTCTTGTACAACAGCCTGTCCGCCGTGGTGCTGGCCATCTATAGCCCTGACGGGGAGGCCGATGCGGGGGCAATCATTCGCAGCATCTTGCGTAACCCCTTGATCATCGGCGTGACGGCGGCGATACCTTTCGCCTACTTTCAAATCGCATTGCCCGACTGGCTGATGACGTCTGGGCAATATTTCGCTCAGCTGACCCTGCCGCTGGCTCTGATTTGCATCGGCGGTACGCTGTCGATTTCCGTGCTGCGCGAGAGTAGCAGCATTGCGATGAGCTCAAGCCTGATGAAGATGATCTGGTTCCCCGCGTTGGCAACGCTGGGTGCCTGGCTATATGGCTTTCGAGGCGCCGAGCTGGGCATTCTGTTCCTCTACTTCGGCTGCCCGACGGCATCGTCCAGCTTCGTCATGGCGCGTGCGGTCAATTCCAATCACCAGCTGGCCGCTACCATCATCGTTATCACCACGCTTGGCGCGGCGCTGACTATCAATGCCGGGTTGTTTCTGCTGGGATGGGCCGGCTGGATCTGACCAGCCGACCCCCTGCGTCAGGGGCGCTGGGTCTTCCAGGCGCGACCGGAGATAA
The DNA here is from genome assembly GCF_038562055.1 of Stutzerimonas chloritidismutans. Lineage (GTDB taxonomy): Bacteria > Pseudomonadota > Gammaproteobacteria > Pseudomonadales > Pseudomonadaceae > Stutzerimonas > Stutzerimonas chloritidismutans_A. The sequence goes on from NZ_JBCFXD010000010.1 coordinate 83,223, forward strand.
CCAGCAGGGTGACCATGGTCAGAGGTACTACGTAGCCGATCATCGCGTCGCCGAAGACCTCAGCCAAAGGCCGCCCGGTGCTGACCAGGACCAAGTAGACGGTGTAGGCGACGTAGTACGCGACGAAAAGCAGACCCTCCCAGCGATTGATGGCGTAACCGGTAAAGAAGATCGGCAGGCAGGCCAGGGCGACGGCGATCATGACCGGGAAGTCGAAAGCCAGTGCATTGGCGGCCACGCCGATCGCATCGGGGGATACCAGCGATGCCAGGCCCAGGACGCAGAGCAGGTTGAAGATATTGCTGCCGACGATGTTGCCAACGGCGATATCACGCTCGCCGCGTATGGCTGCGAGGATTGAAGTGGCCAGTTCCGGCAGCGAGGTGCCGATAGCGATTACGGTCAGCCCGATGACCAGTTCTGACAGCCCCAGTGCGCGAGCCAGGGACACGGCGCCTTCCACCAGGAAATTCGAGCCGGTTACCAGCAGAACCAGACCGGCAACGACCAGGCCGGCGTTGATCAAAGAAGCGTAAGGCTTGGGTGTTTCGTCGAGGCCGAACTCCTTGGCGAACTCGTCGTCGGCTGTGGCCGCTGCAGTGGCGCGGCGGCTGCTGATGATCAGAAACGCCGTGTAGGCGATCACCGCCGAAAACAGCAGTGCGCCGTCAAGGCGGCTAAGCGAGCCATCCCAGGCCAAGGCATAGGTGACCAGACTGGCCCCGATCATGATCGGCACATCGAGTCGAATCAGCTGGCGGGAGACGATCAGTGGTGCGACCAGCGACGTCACGCCGAGAATCAACAGAACGTTGGCGATGTTGCTGCCGAGTACGTTACCGATGGCGATGTCACCGCTGCCGTTAAGGGCGGCCTGCACGCTGACCGCGGTTTCCGGTGCGCTGGTGCCGAAAGCCACCACGGTGAGGCCGATGATCAGCGGCGGGATACCGAACTGAGCGGCCAGTTTTGCGGCGCCACGGACCAGTACCTCAGCTCCAGCCACGAGCAGTACGAGACCGGCTATCAAGTAAACAAACGTCATCGCAGACACGATGGGTAACTCCAAATGGGACAGGAAACGAAGGGGCTTAGCGCTGGTGTTTCCAAGCGCGCAGAAAGATCACCAAAAGCGTGATGGCGGTCAATGGCAATACGTACCAAGTCATTGCATGGCGCAGCAGGTTGATTGCCGGTAGGCCAGTGGAAAACATGATCAGGTAGAGCGTATAGGCGACGTAGTAGCCAAAGAACATCGTGCCTTCCCAGCGGTTGATCCGGTAACCGGAGAAAAAGATCGGCAGGCAGGCGGCGAACACGGCAAGCATCACGGGCAGATCGAACGCCAGCGCGTTGGGCGAAATGGACAGACCTTCTGGCGAAATCGCAGCACCGGCACCTAGCACCAGCAATAGGTTGAAGATGCAACTGCCTACAATATTGCCCACGGCGATATCGCGTTCGCCGCGATAGACCGCAAGCAGGGAGGTCGCGAGTTCGGGCATGGATGTCCCCACAGCGATTACGGTCAGGCCGATGACCAGCTCCGACAATCCCAGCGTCCGAGCCAGGGCCACCGCACCCTCGATGAGCAGGTTTGAGCCCAGAATCAGCAAACCCAGACCGACCAGCACCAGGGTCAGTTGAAGAACCCAGCCGAGCGGCGCGGCGTTACGGTCTGGGCCGTATTCGTCCCGAAATTCGTCAACCTGAACACGTGCTTCGCGCTTGCTGGCGATCACCAGAAAGCCCGTATAGAGCAGCAGCAATGCGAGCAGGATCAACCCGTCAAGCTGGCTGATGCGGCCATTCCACGCCAGCGCGAAGGTCAGCAGGCCTGCGCCGATCATCACGGGCACGTCGAGGCGCACCAATTGGCGAGAGACCACCAATGGCGCCACCAGCGCCGATAGACCGAGGATAAGCAGGATGTTGGCTATGTTGCTGCCGATCACATTGCCAACGGCGATATCCCCGCTACCGTTCAGCGAGGCTTGGATGCTCACCGCCGTTTCCGGTGCGCTGGTACCGAACGCGACGACGGTCAAGCCAATGATCAGTGGCGAAATGCCGAAGCGTGCAGCCAGTTTGGAGGCGCCTCGTACCAGCGCTTCGGCGCCAGCAACCAGCAGCACCAGGCCGCCGATCAGGTAGGCCAGGGTCATCAAGCTCATCAGCGTTCCTTAGAAAGCAGTTCGGCAATCAGTCCAGTGTTTCGATCCGTACTGGCGCAATGCCGTCTTCGAGCAGATCGATTCGATTCGCCGCCACTCGTGAGAGATCTATGATCCGGCCCGGCTTGAAAGGCCCCCGATCATTGATGCGTACGGTGACTTGCTTGCCGTTCTCCAGGTTAGTGACTTCCACTCGTGTGTCGAAGGGAAGCGTTTTATGCGCGGCTACCAGTTCGTTCTGGTTGAACGTTTCGCCGCTTGCAGTTTCCTTGCCTTGAAAACTGCGAGCGTAGTACGAAGCCTTGCCTTTCTGGACAACGGTGCTTTCGGTGGCGTCCGCCTCTGGCGACTCGGTGCAACCAGCGGCGAGGGCGAGCAGGATCGGGACGGTCAGCATTCGGGTTTGCATAAGCAATCCTTCCTGAACGGATCAGGCTGCGGTTACGGGTTCAATCTCGTCAGTGTTGGATCGTCAACGGGCGCGGCCGTTCACTCGCTCATCGAGTTGCGGCGGGCGAGGTTGGCCTCAGTACAGGAACGGGCCCTGTCGGGCCCGTATCGGTCAGCCTTCCAGCTTGCTCTTGAGCAGCTGGTTGACTTGAGCGGGGTTGGCCTTTCCTTTCGAGGCCTTCATGGCTTGTCCGACGAAGAAACCGAACATCTTGCCGCGCTTGGCTTCGTCGCTGGCGCGGTACTGTTCGACCTGCTCAGCATTGGCAGCCAGGACTTCTTCCAGCATCTTTTCGATCGCACCAGTGTCGGTAACCTGCTTGAGGCCCTGCTTCTCGATGATCTCGTCAGCCGAGCCTTCGCCGGCCGCCATCGCTTCGAAGACCATCTTGGCGATCTTGCCGCTGATGGTGTTGTCCTTGATGCGTTGAATCATGCCACCCAGTTGCTCGGCTGAAACCGGCGACTGCTCAATGCCCAGATTGTCCTTGTTGAGCAGGCTGGACAGCTCGCCCATCACCCAGTTGGCGGCCAGCTTGGCGTCGCCGCAGACACGCTGCACCGCTTCGAAGTAATCGGCCATCTCTCGGCTGGCGGCCAGTACGTCGGCGTCGTAGGCGGACAGGCCGAACTCGCGCTCGAAGCGCTCACGCTTCTCGACGGGTAGCTCAGGCAGGCTGGCGCGCACCTCGTCGAGAAAGCTCTGTTCGATTACCACTGGCAGCAGGTCGGGGCAGGGGAAGTAGCGGTAGTCGTTGGCTTCTTCCTTGCTGCGCATGGAGCGCGTCTCGTCCTTGTTCGGGTCGTACAGGCGGGTTTCCTGCACCACCTTGCCGCCGTCCTCGATCAGCTCGATCTGGCGCTGGACCTCATGGTTGATCGCCTTCTCAATGAAACGGAAGGAGTTGACGTTCTTGATCTCGGCGCGGGTGCCGAACTCAGCCTGGCCTTTAGGGCGTACCGACACGTTGCAGTCGCAGCGCAGCGAACCTTCGGCCATGTTGCCGTCGCAGATGCCGAGATAGCGCACCAGGGCGTGGATTGCCTTGACGTAGGCCACGGCTTCCTTGGCCGAGCGGATGTCCGGCTCGGAAACGATTTCCAGCAGCGGCGTGCCGGCACGGTTGAGATCGATACCGCTCATGCCTTGGAAGTCTTCGTGCAGGCTTTTGCCGGCGTCCTCTTCCAGATGCGCGCGGGTGATGCCGATGCGACGGGTGGTGCCGTCTTCCAGGGTGATGTCCAGGTGGCCCTTGCCGACGATCGGGTGATCCATCTGGCTAGTCTGGTAGCCCTTGGGCAGGTCGGGGTAGAAGTAGTTCTTGCGGGCGAAGACGTTCTTCTCGGCGATCTCGGCGTCAATGGCCAAACCGAACTTGCAGGCCATGCGCACAGCTTCGGCGTTGAGCACCGGCAGGGTGCCGGGCATGCCGAGGTCGACCAGGCTGGCCTGGGTGTTGGGCTCAGCACCAAAGGTGGTGGCGCTGCCGGAAAAAATCTTCGACTGAGTGGAGAGCTGAGCGTGGATTTCCAGCCCGATGACGGTTTCCCATTGCATATTTTTCGTCCTCAGAATCCGCTCGGTGCTTGTTTGTGCCACTCGGTGACCTGCTGGTACTGATGAGCGACGTTGAGCAGGCGACCTTCCTGGAAGTACGGGGCCAGCAGTTGCACACCTACAGGTAGGCCGTCGATGAAGCCGGCGGGCATCGAAAGGCCTGGAATGCCGGCCAGGTTGGCAGTGATCGTGTAGATGTCTTCGAGATAGGCAGAGACCGGGTCGTTGTTCTTCTCGCCAAGTTTCCAGGCCAGGTTCGGCGTGGTTGGGCCGAGGATCACGTCGACGTCTTCGAAGGCGGTGACGAAGTCGTTCTTGATCAGCCGGCGGATCTTTTGCGCTTTCAGGTAATAGGCGTCGTAGTAGCCAGCGGACAGCGCATAAGTGCCGACCATGATCCGGCGGCGAACTTCGTCGCCGAAGCCTTCGGCACGGGAACGCTTGTAGAGGTCAGTCAGGTCTGCGGGGTTCTCGCAGCGGTAGCCGAAGCGCACACCGTCGAAGCGTGACAGGTTGGAGCTGGCCTCGGCTGGTGCGATCACGTAGTAAGAAGGGATCGCATGCTGCATGTTCGGCAGGCTGATCTCCTTCACCGTGGCACCGAGTTTCTTCAGCTCCTCAACCGCCGCCATTACCGAGTCGGCGATCTTGCGATCGAGACCCTCGCCGAAATACTCCGTCGGCAGGCCGACGCGCAGGCCGGTCAACGGCTTGGTCAGTGCGCCGAGATAGTCGTCTAGCGGCTGGTCGACGCTGGTCGAATCCTTTGGGTCGAAACCGGCCACGGCGCCCAACATCAAGGCGCAGTCCTCTGCCGTGCGGGCAATCGGGCCGCCCTGGTCGAGGCTGGAGGCGTAGGCGATCATGCCCCAACGCGAAACGCGGCCGTAGGTAGGCTTGAGGCCAGTCAGGTTGGTCAGTGCGGCTGGCTGGCGAATCGAGCCGCCAGTGTCGCTGCCGGTAGCGGCAGGCAACAGGCGCGCCGCGACGGCTGCTGCGGAACCGCCGGATGAGCCGCCTGGTACGCGGCTCATGTCCCACGGGTTCTTCACTGCGCCGTAGTAGCTCGACTCGTTGGCCGAGCCCATGGCGAATTCGTCCATGTTCAGCTTGCCCAACGAGACCGCGCCTGCGGCTGAAAGCCGCTTAACGACGGTGGCGTCGTAGGGTGCTTGGAAATTGTCGAGAATCTTCGAGCCGCAGCTGGTGCGAATGCCCTGCGTGCAGAACAAGTCCTTGTGACCGATAGGCGCACCTAGCAACGCACCATTTTCACCCTTGGCGCGGCGTGCGTCGGCGGCCTTGGCCTGGGCGATGGCCTGCTCTTCGGTGACGGTGATAAAGCTGTTGAGCTGTGGGTCGAGCTGCTGGATGCGGGTCAGCAGCGAGCGGGTCAGCTCTTCGGCCGAAAACTGTTTAGCAGCCAGTGCGCGAGCGATCTCTGCAAGGGTCAATTGATGCATGTCGGCGTCCTTCATTACTCGATCACCTTTGGAACCAGGTACAGGCCATCTTCCACGGCCGGGGCAATGGCCTGGTAGGCATCGCGCTGGTTGGTTTCGGTGACCGTGTCGGCGCGCAGGCGTTGGCTGGTCTCCAGCGGGTGGGCCAGAGGCTCGATGCCAGTGGTGTCCACGGCCTGCATGCGATCGATCAGGCCGAGGATGTTGTTCAAGGTCTCGGTGGTGCGGGGCAGGTCGTCTTCATTCAGACCCAGGCGGGCCAGATGAGCGATCTTTTCCACCTCGGAGCGTTCAAGCGCCATTGGAATTCTCCAGCGGGAAGCGAGTCGGGTGCCTTTCGTCGGCAAAGCGCGGCGAGTGGCGGCGGGTTCGAGTCGCAGCGGTGGGCATTCGAGCCCGGAAAAGCCGTCAATCTTACATGCCTGAGGGGCTTCTCGGTAGCGCAGCTGCGGCTTGCGGGGTTTTTCAGAGATGGCTGTATTTCGCGCAGTGGCTCACGTATGCCCCGATAACCGCGGACTCTCGCCTTGCCCTAACTTCGCACCATTGTTAGAGTTTGCGGCACTTTTTTCCCCACGCGTTTGCCCCAGGGCCCTTTTCCCATGTTCAAGAAACTGCGTGGCATGTTTTCCAGCGATTTGTCGATCGACCTGGGCACTGCCAATACCCTTATTTATGTGCGCGATCGCGGCATCGTCCTGAACGAGCCTTCGGTCGTTGCCATCCGTACTCATGGTAACCAGAAAAGTGTTGTCGCCGTGGGTACCGACGCCAAACGCATGCTTGGCCGCACCCCGGGTAACATCAACGCCATCCGCCCGATGAAAGATGGCGTCATCGCCGACTTCAGCGTCTGCGAAAAGATGCTTCAGTACTTCATCAACAAGGTTCACGAAAACAGCTTCCTGCAGCCCAGTCCCCGCGTGTTGATCTGCGTTCCCTGCAAATCCACTCAGGTTGAGCGTCGTGCGATTCGCGAATCCGCTTTGGGCGCGGGCGCGCGTGAGGTGTTCCTGATTGAAGAGCCCATGGCCGCCGCCATCGGTGCCGGTCTGCCAGTAGACGAAGCACGTGGCTCCATGGTTGTGGATATCGGTGGGGGTACTACTGAAATTGCCCTGATTTCGCTGAATGGCGTGGTCTACGCCGAATCCGTTCGCGTCGGTGGTGACCGTTTCGACGAATCCATCGTGACCTACGTGCGCCGTAACTACGGCAGCCTGATCGGCGAGTCCACCGCCGAGCGCATCAAGCAGGAAATCGGTACCGCTTTCCCCAGCAGCGACATCCGTGAAGTCGACGTCCGTGGCCGCAACTTGGCCGAAGGCGTGCCGCGTAGCTTCACCCTCAATTCCAATGAGGTCCTCGAAGCGCTGCAGGAGTCCCTGGCCACCATCGTCCAGGCAGTCAAGAGTGCGCTGGAGCAATCACCACCAGAGCTCGCTTCCGATATCGCCGAGCGTGGTCTGGTCCTGACTGGCGGCGGCGCGCTGCTGCGTGATCTGGACAAACTGCTGGCGCAGGAAACCGGTTTGCCGGTTATCGTCGCTGAAGAGCCGCTGACCTGCGTAGCGCGTGGAGGCGGCCGCGCACTGGAAATGATGGACCGTCACGCCATGGACCTGCTGTCCACCGAGTGACTCAGAAGCGCTAAGCTCCAAGCGACAAGCCGACAGCAGGATTCTGCTCTCGGCTTGTCGCGTTTAGTTTGAAGCCTGCAGCTGCGAGGATCCCTCCATCAAACCACTATTCGCAAAAGGACCGCTGCTCGGTGTGCGCCTGCTAGTGCTCGCTGTGCTTTGTGTCGCGCTGATGGTGGTGGATGCGCGCTTCGACACGCTGAAGCCCCTGCGCAGCCAGATGGGGTTGGTTCTCACGCCTTTCTACTGGCTGGCCGACCTGCCGGTGCGCACCTGGCAGCGCGCTACCGAGCAGATTAGTAGCAGCACCAGCCTGGTGGCCGAAAACGAAAAGCTCAAGGCTGAAGCATTGCTCATGCAGCGGCGTTTGCAAAAGCTCGCGATGCTGACGGAGCAGAACGTGCGCCTGCGCGAGCTGCTCAATTCTGCCGCGCTGGTTGATGACAAAGTGATTGTCAGTGAGCTGATCGGGCTAGATCCGAATCCCTTCACCCACCGCATTCTGATCGACAAGGGCGAGCGCGACGGTGTTTTTCTCGGCCAGCCTGTGCTCGATGCCAGCGGGCTGATGGGGCAGGTTGTCGAGGTCATGCCCTATGCCGCACGTGTGCTGCTGTTGACGGACGTGACCCATAGCATTCCCGTGCAGGTCAATCGAAACGGATTGCGCGCCATCGCGGTCGGGACGGGTAGCCCCGACTATCTGGAGCTGCGCCACGTCGCCGAAACGGCAGACATCAAGGAAGGCGACCTGTTAGTCAGCTCCGGTTTGGGGCAGCGCTTTCCCAGCGGTTATCCGGTAGCCCAGGTCACTGAGGTGGTTCGCGGCTCCGGTCAACCCTTCCTGATCGTTCGTGCCATTCCCACCGCGATGCTCAACCGCAGCCGCTACCTGCTGCTGGTGTTCAGTGACTCGAGAACACCTGAAGAGCGGGCCACTGCTGCTGCCCAGGCCCAGGAGTCCGCCGACCGCCAGGCAGAAGCGGGAGCAGCGGCCGGAAGTCCCGCATCGGAACGGCCGGCTTCCGTAGAGCCCGCTGCGCCAACATCGACCGATGCGCCAGCTCCAGCGCCGGAATCGGAGGAGCGACCATGATCCACGGTCGTTCCAACAATGGTTGGGTTATTTGGCTGTCACTGTTGTTGGCGCTGCTGCTCAGCGTAGCCCCCATGCCCCAGAGTTTCGGTCTGGCGCGTCCGCTTTGGCTTGGGGTGTTCATCGCCTACTGGGCAATCGCCCTGCCTCATCGCGGCGGCATGGCGGCGGCTTTTTTCTTCGGGCTGATGCTGGACGTGCTGTCCGGGACCCTGCTTGGGCAAAACGGCTTGCCGCTGCTGCTGATTATCTTTCTGGTACTGAGCCTGCAGCAGCGCCTACGCATGTTCCCATTGCTGCAGCAAAGTTTGGTGCTCCTGGTGATTCTCGGCATCGGGCAATTGGTGCAGTTGTGGCTCAATACCCTGACCGGAAATCGTCCACCGACACTGTTGTTCCTCGTCCCCGTGCCCGTGAGTGCACTCTTCTGGCCTTGGGTTTTCGTCGGGTTGGAATGGGCGCGGCGGCGCTTCAACGTGTACTGATCTTCCTGCCACGCTGGACGGCTTTCGGTCGTTGTCCGGATGTGTGAATCTGCTGCGCTCTCACCCACCAAGGAGCCGGCATGTCCACTTTGTTTCTCGCCTCCGCGTCGCCACGACGCCGTGAATTGCTGACCCAGATCGGCGTTCCGTTCTCCCTTCTTTCTGTTTCCATCGACGAAACGCCCAGCGCGGCGGAAACGCCTGAGGACTATGTTCAGCGCTTGGCGCGGGAGAAGGCCTTGGCCGGCCTGTCAATCGTCAGCGACGGCTCGGCCTGTGTGCTGGGCGCAGACACCACGGTCGTACTGGATCAGCGAATCCTGGGTAAACCTGTCGATAAGGCGGATGCGCTGGCAACGTTGCGGGCCTTGTCCGGACGTGAGCACCAGGTGATGACGGCCGTTGCGATAGCTAACAGCTCGGGTTGCGAGGTGCGTCTGGTTACCAGCCGGGTGCGCTTCCGCCCGATCAATGTCGACGAGGCTGAGGCGTACTGGGCCAGTGGCGAACCTCAGGACAAGGCCGGCAGTTACGCGATTCAGGGCTGGGGCGCGGTCTTCGTCAGCGCGCTGGAGGGCAGCTATTCGGCCGTGGTCGGGCTGCCGTTGTGTGAAACAGCCCAGCTGCTCGACGTATACGGACTTCCGTACTGGTGTAAAAGCTCGGTATAGAGCCTGTGGCTTGGCGGCTTATGCCGTTAGAATCGAGGCAACTGGTCAGCTTCGGCTGTTATACCCACCGCCATCGGCCGAGAACAATAATGAGCGAAGAAATCCTGATGAACATCACCCCCATGGAGTCACGGGTGGCGGTGGTGGAAAACGGTGTCCTGCAGGAGGTGCATGTCGAGCGCACCCAGCGCCGGGGCATTGTTGGCAACATCTACAAAGGCAAGGTAGTGCGCGTACTGCCTGGCATGCAGGCGGCTTTCGTCGATATCGGGCTGGAGCGTGCGGCCTTCATCCACGCTTCGGAGATTTCCAGTCGTGAGGGTAACGCTGTCGAACCTATCAGCGCCCTGGTTCATGACGGGCAGGCGCTGGTCGTGCAAGTCACCAAGGACCCGATCGGCACCAAGGGCGCACGGCTGACGACCCAGTTGTCGATCCCTTCGCGCTATCTCGTGTACATGCCCAAGACCAGCCATGTGGGAATTTCCCTGCGTATCGAGGACGAAGCCGAACGTGATCGCCTCAAGCAGGTAGTCGCTGAGTGCGTGGCGGCCGAGGGCATCAAGGAAACCGGAGGTTTCATTCTGCGTACTGCAGCGGAGGGGGCCGGCAGCGACGAGATATTGATGGACATCCGCTACTTGCGCCGCCTGTGGGAACAGATCGACGGGCAAATGAAAACCGCCGGGGCGCCTTCGGTTATCTATGAAGACCTGTCGCTGGCCATGCGGACCCTGCGGGATCTGGTCAATCCACGTATCGAGAAGATTCGCATCGACTCGCGCGAGAACTTTCAGAAAGTCAGCCAGTTCGTCGGCGAGCTCATGCCCGAGCTTGGTGAGCACCTCGAGCACTACCCCGGCGAGCGGCCAATCTTCGACCTGTACAGCGTGGAGGACGAAATTCAGAAGGCGCTCGAGCGCAAGGTCATGCTCAAGTCCGGCGGTTATCTGATCATCGACCCGGCCGAAGCGATGACCACCATCGACGTCAACACCGGCGCCTTTGTCGGTCATCGGACCCTCGAAGAAACCATTTTCAAGACTAATCTCGAGTCCGCGACAGCGATTGCACGTCAGCTACGCCTGCGTAATATCGGCGGAATCATCATCATCGACTTCATCGACATGGAAGACGAGGAGCATCGACGCCAGGTGCTACGAACGCTGGAAAAGCAGCTGGAGCGGGATCACGCCAAGACCAACATCATCGGCATCACCGAGCTTGGACTGGTGCAGATGACCCGCAAGCGCACCCGCGAAAGTCTTGAGCAGGTGCTGTGCGAGCCGTGCATGTGTTGCCAGGGGCGGGGCAAGCTGAAAACGCCGGAAACTGTCTGCTACGAGATCTTCCGCGAAATTCTGCGCGAGGCCCGTGCCTACCAGCCCGAAGGTTATCGGGTGCTGGCGAACCAGAAGGTTATCGACAGGCTGCTCGATGAGGAATCGGGCAACGTTGCCGACCTTGAAAGCTTCATCGGGCGCTCGATCAAATTCCAGGTCGAGACCATGTATTCCCAGGAACAGTACGACGTGGTGCTGCTCTGATTAGAGGCAAGCCTGACCGTTCGGGCGTAGGTGTGTGGGGCGTTTTCGTATGAGTCGGCTCTTGGCTTTCGTACTCGCCGCATTGCGCCGCAGTCTCTGGCTGGGTGCAATGGGCCTGATTTTGCTTGCGCTCTATGTGAGCCTTGGCCGGCAGCTGGTGCCGCTGGCGGCTGAATATCGCCTCGAGGTACAGAACGCCGCTCGCGACTTGCTCAATATGCCGGTTACGCTCGGCGAGCTGGAAGGCCGTTGGCAGGGTTTATCTCCGCAGCTGGTCGCGCGCAACGTGATGCTTGGTGTGGGCGAGGGGGCGGTAAGGCTGGATCGCTTGGCGCTGGTCCCTGACGTTTCAGGCAGTCTTGTGGCGCGACAGCTGAAGCTGGATACCGTGGAATTTGCCGGCCTTCACCTCGGTCTGGTGCAAGCCTCTGACGGTCAATGGCGAGTCGATGGGCTCCCAGACCGCGGCGACCAGCCGCTGGATATACAGAGGCTGGTCACCCGGTTACAAAGCATCGGGCGGCTGCGGTTGCTGGACAGCCAAGTTACCGTCGAGGCTCGCGATCAAGCGCCGATGACCTTGACCTATGCCAACCTTCAGTTGCGAACCCAGGGGCAGCGTCTGTGGTTGGATGGTCGCCTTTTGCTGCCCGACGGTCAGCCCCTGAGCTTGCATGCCGAGGCGCAGGCTCAGCCGAACGACTGGCTGGGCAGCAAGGCAGAACTGTACCTCAGCCTACCGCAAAGTGATTGGGCCACCTGGTTGCCGGCCAGTCTGACGGGCAGCTGGAACCTCGGACAACTCCAAGCGGGTGGCGAGATGTGGTTCGAGTGGCGCGACCGCGGCTTGTCCCGGGCGGTGGCTCGGCTAAATGCACCGGCTACGCGGCTGGGTCGGCTGTCCCGTGATCCGGTTCAGGTGAATGATCTGGTGGTCAACGCCTTCCTTGATCGCGCGAGCGATGGCTATCGGCTCCAGCTCGACGGGTTGGCTTTTACCTTTGAGGAAAACCGCTGGCGTGATACGACGCTGGTTGCCAAGCAGGACATGGCCGAAGAGAGCTGGCATCTGCTGGCCGACCGCATCGCTGTTGCCCCGGTGGCTGAGCTGATCCTTGCAATGATGCCGCTGCCTGAGCGGGCCGATGAGTATTTGCGTGGTCTTGAGCCAAGCGGAACACTGCGCAATCTGCAGCTCGACTACCGGCCTGCGCTCGACGGCGACGAGCGTCTGGCTTTCACTGCCAATCTCGATGCGATCAGTATCGCTGCGCATCAATGGGTCCCGGCGATACGCAATGTGAGCGGCGCGGTACGGGGCGATCTAGGCGGTGGAGAGCTGCGTTTCGACAACCGTAATTTCGAGCTGCACCTGGCCAAGCTGTTTCCACGTCCTTGGGACTACCGGCGTGCCCGTGGGACCTTTCGTTGGTCCCTTGATGGTGAGGCGGTCACCCTGGCTGCTCCTTACTTGCAGGTGGAGGGCGACGAAGGCGATATAGCCGGCGATTTCCTGATACGTCTGATGCGCGATCGCGCGGCAGAAGATTATATGGACCTGCGTGTTGGGCTCTCTAACGGGGATGCGCGCTTCACCGGAAAGTATTTGCCGACACGTTCGCCGGCGCTAAGCCCGGCTTTGACCGAATGGCTCAATACGGCAATTCGCGGTGGCACCGTTGAGCAGGGCTATTTCGAGTATCAGGGGGCGCTGGCTGCTGGAGCGGCTGCCACAGCGCGCAGCCTGAGTCTGTATTTCAAGGTGAAAGACGCCGAGCTGGCGTTTCAGCCCGGGTGGCCGGTGTTGCGTGAAGGGCGCGGAGAGGTGCTTATCGAGAACAGCGGCGTACGCGTGCGCCTCGCCGAAGCCCGGATGCTCGACAGTCGCGTGCACGACGCCACGGCTGAAATCCTCCGCAACCACGACGGCCAGCCACCTAGGCTGGATATCGATGGGCAGGTGGACGGCTATGTTCGGGATGCGTTGACCCTGATGCAGGTCGCGCCCATCGGCACGAACGGGTTATTCGCCGACTGGCGAGGCGATGGGTCGCTGAGTGGTAGGCTCAGGCTCGGGATTCCGCTGAGCAAAGGCGGGCGGCCTGAGGTTGATGCCGAGTTCACTACCGCCGATGCCTCGCTGTTCATTGCACAGGCGAATCTGAAGGTGGACGCGTTAGAGGGTGCCTTTCGTTATGAAAGCGAGCGTGGGTTCAGTGCACCGGCGTTCATCGGACGTGCACTGGGCAGCGCGATCAAGGGCCGGGCGACGGCGACTGGAGAGCGGGGCGTCCCATCCACTCGAATCGAAGCGGCAGGAACCTTAGGTGTTTCGCCCCTGCTGGCCTGGCGAAAAATCGAGCAGCCCGTTCCCGCGTCTGGGCAAGTCCCTGTCCGGTTGAGTCTCTTTCTGAGCAGCGCTGACAATCATCTGCAGGTTGATTCCTCGCTATTGGGAACCTCTCTGGCGTTGCCTGCACCCTTCGGTAAACCGGCAGGGGATCGGCGCGATACCACATTGCGAATGACCTTTGGCGGTGAGCGACAGCGCTATACGCTTCGGTATGACGCCCTCGCAGCCCTCACCTTTGTTGCGCCAGGCGAAAACTGGCGCGAGGGGGGCGGCGAGCTGGTGCTCGGTGGCGCCCCAGCGAACCTGCGCACCGACCAGGGATTCTACGTGCGTGGCAGCGTGCCGCGGTTTGATCTCAGCGAGTGGCAGGCGTTGGGCGATCAATATGCGGGCGCAGCGACAAACCCAGGTAGCTCGATGTTAAGACGAGTCCAACTCGAGATAGGCGTGTTTTCCGGATTCGGTACAGAAGTCGACAATCTTCATGTCGACTTGCGGCGTCGTTCTACGGCGTGGCTGCTTGGCTTGCAGAGTGAGACCGTGGCTGGGAACGTCCGCTTGCCAGATACCGAGGACAGGCCGATCGTGCTGAACCTTTCGCACTTGCGCTTTCCCGCAGCCGAACCGAAGAAAGATGGCGCATCGCAGCAGGATCTTCTGGCCGGCGTCGATCCAAAAGATCTACCAGCAGTGGATATCTCGGTAGAGGGGTTGTTTCTGGGTAATGAACTGTTGGGCGCGGGTGCATTGAAAATGCGCCCCAGCGCTGAGGGCGTCTCATTTCAGGACCTCGACCTGGATCTTAAGGGGATCAAGCTCACGGGGAGCGGCGGATGGGGCGGCGCAACGACCACTTACAAGGGGCGGCTTGAGGGTGGCAATCTGGCCGACGTGCTGCAGGCCTGGGGTTTTGCTCCTTCGACTACCAGCGAGGACTTCAGGTTGGAAGTGGACGGGGGCTGGTCCGGCTCACCGGCCTTCTTCGCCTTGAATCGATTCTCCGGCCGGCTTGACGCGCGGTTGCGTAAAGGTCAGCTCAGGGAGGTGGATGGAGGCGCGCAGGCGCTGCGGATATTTGGACTGCTGAACTTCGACTCGATTGGTCGGCGGCTGCGGCTGGATTTTTCCGATCTGTTCAGCAAGGGGTTGAGTTATGACCGGATCAAGGCCGATTTGCGTGCGACAGAGGGCGTTTACGTGACGGCTGAGCCGCTGACGGTCGACGGGCCGTCCAGCAACCTGGAGCTGGACGGTCGGTTGGACCTCGTCGAGGATCGCATCGACGCCAAGCTGCTGGTGACACTCCCAGTCAGCAACAATCTGCCGTTGGCCGCGCTGATTGTCGGCGCGCCAGCCATCGGCGGCGCGCTGTTTGTGGTCGATAAATTGCTCGGCGATAAGGTCGCGCGTTTTGCGACGGTTCAATACAACGTCGTGGGGCCGTGGAAGTCGCCAAAAATCACCTTTGACAAACCTTTTGAAAAGCCCAACTGAGCCTCGTTCCGGCAGTCGGGCGCCGCGCCCAAGTGAGCACCTAACATGACCCTAGCGGTTATTCAGATGGCCAGCCAGGCCGACATCCAGGTGAATCTCGCCAACGCCAGGCGCCTTTTGGAGAGCGCCGCTGAAGCGGGGGCGCAGCTTGCGGTGCTACCGGAAAACTTCGCGGCCATGGGCCGCGCCGATCTGCCAGCGGTCGGGCGTGCCGAAGCCGAGCGCGAGGGGCCGATACTCCCATGGTTGAAACAGGCGGCGATAGACCTCAGGTTATGGATAGTGGCCGGCACCTTGCCGTTGCCGGCCGATGGGCAGCCGCGTTCAAAGGTCAGGGCCTGCTCTTTGCTCGTTGATGATCAGGGGCAGCGGGTGGCGCGCTACGACAAACTGCATCTATTCGACGCGCACGTCAGCGATGCGCGTGGTCGCTACAGGGAGTCGGATGATTACGCGGCGGGCGATCGTCTGGTTGTGGTTGATACGCCGGTCGGTCGGCTGGGCATGAGCGTCTGTTACGACCTGCGTTTCGCTGAGTTGTATACGGCCCTGCGTCTTGCCGGAGCCGAATTGATTAGTGTCCCGTCGGCCTTTACGTCTGTGACAGGCGAGGCGCATTGGGAGATGTTGTTACGCGCGCGGGCTATCGAGACGCAATGCTATATGCTGGCGGCGGCGCAGGGTGGCGAACACCCTGGCGGACGGTTGACCCACGGCCATTCGTCTATCGTAGATTACTGGGGGCGCGTGCTAAGCGAGCAGACAATCGGCGAGGCGGCGTTGGTCGTCAGGCGAGACACGGCCGAGCAGACGGCGGCGCGCCAACGTATGCCGGTGCTGGATCATCGTCGTTTTACCGCGCCCCGCATCGTTTCGGGGACTTTGGAGTAGATATGAGTGAACTGTTGTTACCTGTCACCGAGCGTTTGCTGACCCCCGGCGGGCTGGGTCTCGATGATCTGCCCGAGTTGCTTAGTGAGTTGGCGGGCCCCGGGATCGACGCCGCCGACCTGTATTTCCAGGACCAGGTGACCGAGTCCTGGGTGCTGGAAGACGGGATTGTGAAAGAGGGAGGCTTCCACCTCGAGCAGGGCGTGGGGGTTCGCGCGCTCTCCGGTGAGAAGACCGGTTTCGCCTACAGCAACGCCATCACCGCTGAAGCACTACGGCAGGCCGCCGAGGCGGCGCGCTCCATCGCCAGAAGCGGCCAGCAGGGGCGAGTGAAGGTTCTATCCAAAGCTGCTTTTTCACCGCTGTATAGCCAGGAAAATCCGCTAGACGGGCTTGGCCGGGCGGAGAAGGTCGAGCTGCTCAAGCGGATCGATGTTGCCACTCGTGCGCTGGACCCGCGTATCAAGCAGGTCACGGTAAGCCTGGCGGGTGTCTGGGAGCATATTCTTGTGGCCGGTCTGGACGGCGGTATGGCAGCCGATATACGCCCCTTGGTGCGCTTCAATGTCAGCGTCATCGTCGAGCAGAACGGACGTCGCGAACGCGGCGGCCAGGGCGGTGGTGGGCGTACCGGCTATGAATATTTCCTCAGTGAGGATAGGGCGATGGGTTATGCCCGTGAGGCCCTGCGTCAGGCACTGGTGAATCTGGAAGCCATTGCCGCGCCGGCCGGCACACTGCCTGTAGTGTTGGCACCCGGCTGGTCCGGGGTCTTGCTGCACGAGGCGGTCGGACATGGGCTGGAAGGCGACTTCAATCGCAAGGGCAGTTCGGCTTATAGCGGCCGAATGGGCCAGCAGGTTGCGTCCAAGCTGTGCACCATCGTCGATGACGGCACGCTGGCCAATCGTCGTGGCTCGCTGAGCGTCGACGATGAAGGCACGCCGACCCAGTGCACCACGCTGATCGAGAACGGAATACTCAAGGGCTATATCCAGGACAAGCTTAACGCGCGCTTGATGGGGGTTGCCCCTACCGGAAACGGGCGGCGCGAGTCCTATGCGCATCTGCCCATGCCGCGGATGACCAACACCTACATGCTGGCGGGCGAAAGCGACCCCGAGGAGATCATCCGCTCGGTCAAGAAGGGTATCTACTGCGCGAGTCTTGGCGGCGGGCAGGTGGACATCACCAGCGGCAAGTTCGTGTTTTCGACCAGCGAAGCGTACCTGATCGAGGACGGCAAGATCACCGCGCCGGTGAAAGGCGCGACGCTGATCGGCAACGGACCAGAGGTCATGAACAGGGTTTCAATGGTGGGTAACGATCTGGCGCTGGACAGCGGCGTCGGTACCTGTGGAAAAGACGGCCAGTCTGTGCCCGTCGGTGTCGGCCAGCCGACCGTGAAAATCGATGGGATCACAGTCGGAGGAACCGGGGCCTAAAAGCGCTGTGCTGGACGCGAGCAGACCTGTGTCATTGGTTATCGCAAACCTCGTTGGGTTTCGTCCAGCTCGCGGATGTATTTGAAAATCTTGCGGCTGGCCGCCGGCGGCTTGTTTCGCGCCGCTTCGTGCTGGGCATGACGGATGAGGCCACGCAGGTGCTGACGGTCGGTTTCGGGATATTCGTTGACGAAGGCTTCTAGGGTCTCGTCATTGCCTGCGATCAAACGGTCGCGCCACCGCTCTAGGGCGTGGAAGCGCTCGTTGTACTGGCGGGTCGAGGCATCCAGTTGGTCAACCAAGGCGAGGATGGCGTCGACATCCTGATCGCGCATCAGCTTGCCGATGTATTGCAGGTGGCGTTTGCGGGCAATGTGCGCAGTGTGTTTTGGCGCATCAGCGAGCGCCTTGCGCAGTGCGTCGGTGAGAGGCAGCCGGTCTAGCACATCGGGTTTGAGGCTAGTAAGACGTTCACCCAGGTCCTGGAGAGCATGCAATTCGCGTTTGACCTGGGTTTTGCTTTTTTCCTCGAAACCGTCGAGATCGGAAATATCAGACATGGGGCTGGTCCAGTAGTTAATGCCGCCATGATAACAGCAGCCTGGCGACGGAGCTCAGCCGAGCACCGCTGGCTGTAACTTGATCGAATCAGTGTTGGAGTATGTATGAGTGAAGTCGAGGGTATCGGTCCGCACGCGTTGCCCGGTTTGCGTGAAAAGGTCGCAAAGATCCTAGAAGAGGCCAGCCGACAAGGGGCCAGTGCCTGTGAAGTGTCCGTCTCGATGGAGCAGGGCCTGTCAACGACGGTCCGTCAACGTGAGGTGGAAACGGTCGAATTCAATCGCGACCAGGGCTTCGGTATCACCCTCTACGTCGGGCAGCGCAAAGGGTCGGCAAGCACCACCGGCAGCGGTGACGAAGCGGTACGCGAAACCGTGGCGGCCGCGCTGGCGATTGCCAAGCATGCGTCTGCCGACGAATTTGCCGGGCTCGCCGATCCGGCACTGATGGCTAAAGAGGTGCCAGATCTGGACCTCTATCATCCCTGGCAGATCACTCCCGACCAAGCGATCGAACTCGCGCTCAGCTGTGAGGCGTCGGCCTTCGCCACGGACAAGCGCATTCTCAATGCCGACGGTACCAGCCTGAGTACGCACCAGGGCTGCCGCGGTTACGGCAACAGCAATGGCTTCATCGGGGCTTACTGCAGTTCGCGTCACAGCCTCAGCTGCGTGATGATCGCTGAATCCGACGGGCAGATGCAGCGGGATTATCACTACGATGTCTCCCGCGTAGCAGGTGACTTGGCCTCTGCGGAGTCGATTGGCCGGCGTGCTGCCGAGCGTGCCGTTCGCCGCTTGGGCGCGCGTCCCGTACCGACCTGCGATGTGCCGGTGCTGTTTTCTGCGGAGCTCGCTACGGGGCTGTTCGGGCACTTTCTTGCGGCGATTTCCGGAGGCAATCTCTATCGGCAGTCATCCTATTTGGAAGGCGCCTTGGGGGAGGTGTTGTTTCCTGAATGGCTCAATCTGGACGAGCGACCGCATCTGCCGCGTGGTCTGGCCAGTTCGGCGTATGACAGCGACGGCTTGGCGACCTATGCCAAGCCGTTTGTCGAGAATGGCCAGCTGGTCTCCTATGTGCTGGGCACCTATTCAGGTCGCAAGCTGGGCATGCCTAGCACCGCTAATGCGGGCGGGGTGCACAACCTGTTCGTTACTCAGGGAAATGAGGACCAGGCTGAACTTATCCGTCGTATGGGCCGTGGGCTGTTGGTTACCGAGTTGATGGGACAGGGCTTGAATCTGGTGACGGGGGATTATTCGCGTGGTGCCGGCGGTTTCTGGGTTGAGAACGGCGAAATCCAGTTTCCAGTGCAGGAAGTCACCATAGCCGGCAACCTGCGAGACATGTTCCGCCAGATCATTGCAGTAGGTCGTGATGTTGAGCGGCGCAGCAGCATTCACACCGGATCGGTACTGATCGAGCGAATGAAGGTGGCGGGGCAGTAGCAATCAGCTGCAAGCCACAGCCAGATAAAAAAGATCTGGAGACGCTGGCGATATCAGGCCTGAAGTATCGGCCGCGGTTGCAGCGCTATTCGCCTTCCTCGAAATAGTCTTCGATCAGGGCGATCAGCGCTGCAAGCGCTTCGTGTTCCTGATCGCCCTGGGTGTGCAGTTGCAGCGTGGTGCCCTTGCTGGCGGCCAGCATCATGACGGCCATGATGCTTTTCCCGTCGACCCTGCTTGCAGGGCTGCGGCCGACACGGATGTCACAGGGAAACTGATTGGCGACTCCGACAAATTTCGCTGCCGCTCGGGCATGCAGGCCGAGCTTGTTGATGATGGTAACTTCGCACGAAGGCATGTGGATTCCTAAGCCAGGTCGCGATGGCGGACCTGGACGTTCTTCAGAGGTTCGCGCAGCGCTTGGCCCAGCCGATCGGCCAGATACACCGAGCGGTGGTGCCCACCCGTACAGCCAATGGCGACGGTGACATAGGCGCGGTTGCTGGCAGCGAAGCGCGGAAGCCATTTGCTCAGGTAGGCCAGGATGTCCTGAAACATTTCCTCTACGTCCGCTTGCCCGGCGAGATATTCGATCACGGGCTGGTCCAGCCCGGAAAAATCGCGCAGATCAGCTTTCCAGTAAGGGTTAGGCAAACAGCGCACATCGAACACCAAGTCGGCATCGACTGGCATGCCTCGCTTGAAACCGAAGGACTCGAAGAGAAAAGCGGTACCCGGTTCAGGCTTGTTCAGCAGGCGCAGCTTCAGCGTGTCTCGTAGCTGATAGAGATTAAGGTGTGTGGTGTCGATCTTCAGGTCGGCGTGATCAATGATGGGCGCTAGAAGCAATTCTTCGTCACGGATGGCTTCGGCCAGGGAGCGGTTCTGGTTGGTCAGCGGATGCCGCCGACGCGTCTCCGAAAAGCGTTTCAGCAGCGTCTCGTCCGCCGCATCGAGATAAAGCACATCGCATTGGATGTAGCGGGCACGGACGTCCTCGAGCAGCTCGGGGAAGCGTTTTAGCTGACTCGGCAGGTTGCGCGCATCGATCGACACTGCGACTTGGGGCTGCAGCAACTCTGTGTGCAACAGGGCCCTTTCCGCCAGCTCTGGAAGAAGGCCGGCGGGAAGGTTGTCGATGCAGTAGAAACCATTGTCCTCAAGTACGTCCAGGGCAGTGCTCTTGCCGGACCCAGAGCGCCCACTGACGATGATCAGGCGCATCGAGCGGCGCCGAAGGGCCAAGCTCGGCCACGAGAAGATTGCTGTGCGTAGCCGCAGCAGATTGTGTGCAGGCAGATAGGGGGCACGTCTCTTTCCTCACTCAGCGTTGGGCGACGGAGGTCTCTGCCCCTAGTGACCGTTCTGGATGTCGACCACGGTCTGGTACAGCTCATGATCCGACGTGGCCCGGCGCAGCCGGTCACGGACTTCCTCGCGGTCTAGCATGCTGGCAATCAGACGAAGCAGCTCAAGGTGTTCGTCGGTTGCTGCCTCCGGCACCAACAATACAAACAAGAGGTCGACAGGCGCGCCGTCAATGGCGTCGAAGTCCACCGGTGTATCGAGCTTTAGCACTGCACTTAGCGGTGATGTGCAGCCGGGCATACGGCAGTGCGGTATTGCGATGCCGTTGCCGAAGCCTGTGGAGCCAAGTTTTTCCCGGGCGATGAAGCTTTCGAAAATAGCTTGGCTATCGATATCGGGCAGGTCCGCGCCGAGAACCTTGGCAATCTGTTCCAGAACGCGCTTTTTGCTGCCGCCCGGAACGCCAACCAGGGCGCGTCCGGGGGTCAGTATGTTTTCAATACGGATCATGATGGGTCAGCGAGCCAGGGCGCCCTGATGGTGGTCGAGCTGCTTTTCTTTATGTTTGATCAGTTGCCGATCGAGTTTGTCGGCAAGCAAGTCGATGGCTGCGTACATATCCTCATGCTCGGCATTGGCAACCACCTCTCGCCCCGCTACGTGCAGCGTGGCCTCGGCCTTTTGCCTGAGCTTTTCGACTTGAAGGATGACTTGTACGGCAATGATGCGGTCGAAATGGCGTTCTATCCGCTCGAATTTCTCCTCGACGTAGTCACGCAGGGCTTCAGTGATTTCAAGGTGAAGGCCAGTGATGTTGACTTGCATACTGCATCTCCTATTGCCACGTGCGAATTGACGGGCTGAACACCCGTCGCCGGAACAAATCCACCAGGTCGCCTGGTGTTACATCAACCGCTTGCGCTCGCTTGAGGGGGCGATTCCGAGTGACTCGCGGTACTTGGCTACGGTGCGGCGCGCGACTTGAATCCCTTGTGCCTCCAGTAGACCAGCGATCTTGCTGTCGCTCAACGGCTTTTTCTGGTTTTCCGCGGCCACCAGTTTCTTGATGATTGCGCGAATGGCGGTGGACGAGCACTCTCCGCCTTCAGCAGTGCTTACATGGCTCGAGAAGAAGTATTTGAGTTCGTAGATGCCGCGGGGCGTGTGCATGAACTTCTGCGTGGTGACCCGTGAGATCGTCGACTCATGCATGCCCACCGCCTCGGCGATGTCGTGCAACACGAGTGGTTTCATGGCTTCGTCGCCATGCTCGAAAAAGCCTCGCTGGT
This sequence comes from Stutzerimonas chloritidismutans, assembly GCF_038562055.1. GTDB lineage: Bacteria > Pseudomonadota > Gammaproteobacteria > Pseudomonadales > Pseudomonadaceae > Stutzerimonas > Stutzerimonas chloritidismutans_A. Next base: position 105,099 of record NZ_JBCFXD010000010.1, read on the forward strand.
GTTCGACGATCTGGGTGGCCACTTTCATCAGCGTTTCGTTACGGCTGAGCAGGCTTTTGATGAACCAGCGGGCTTCTTGAAGCTGGTTGCGCATGAAGGTGTTGTCAGCGCTTGAGTCGGCACGTTTGACGAATCCGGCATACTGAGCGTTCACCCGCAGGCGCGGCATCGCCTCCTGATTCAGTTCGACCAACCAGCGGCCATTGTGCTTGCGTACGATTACGTCAGGCACGACATACTCAGGCTCGCCGGCTTCGATCTGCGAGCCCGGGCGCGGGTTGAGTGTCTGGATCAAGTCGATGATCTGGCGTAGCTCGTCTTCTTTGAGCTTCATGCGACGCATCAGCAGGCTGTAGTCGCGCGCCCCGAGAATATCCAGGTGATCGCTGACCAATCGCATCGCTTCGCTTAACCAGTCGGTGCGCTCGGGGAGCTGGCGAAGCTGCAGCAGCAGGCATTCGCGCAAGTCGCGCGCGCCGATGCCGGCAGGCTCGAACTGCTGGATGCGGCGCAGCACCACTTCGATCTCATCGAGTTCGATTTCAAGCTCAGGGTCAAACGACTCGAGGACTTCCTCGAGCGTTTCGTCGAGATAACCTTGAGGGTTGATGCAGTCGATCAAGGTGGCTGCGATGAGGCGGTCGGTGTCGCTCATCGGCGCGAGGTTGAGCTGCCAGAGCAAGTGGCTTTGCAGGCTTTCCCCTGATGATGTGCGGGTGGTGAAATCCCATTCATCATCATCGTTGCTCGGCAGGCTGCTGGCGCTGGTCTGGTAGATGTCTTCCCAGGCAGTGTCAACCGGAAGCTCGTTGGGAATGCGGTCGCCCCAATCGCCGTCCTCGAGATTCTCCACCGTGTTGATGGGTTCCTCGTAATGATTGTCCGGCTCGCTGTGCTCGGGCGAGTCGGTTGTCGGACTTTCGCTTTTCTTTTCGACCGACTCGGCCATCGGGTCGGAGCTATCGAAATCTTCTCCGTCTTCTTCGCGCTCGAGCATGGGGTTGGAGTCCAGCGCCTCCTGAATCTCCTGCTGAAGATCGAGTGTGGATAGCTGGAGCAATCGTATGGCTTGTTGCAGCTGCGGTGTCATCGTCAGCTGCTGGCCCATCTTCAGGACTAGCGATGGTTTCATGGCAGAGGACTTCGAACCTTGTTTGCCGGCGCAACCGCGCCTGTTCCGATTTCGCTGGCGCCGCGCGCCGATGTAAGCAAATTATATGCCTGGCAACAAAGCCTTTGCCTAGCCCTGTCGGTGCGTCGAGCAGAAAAAACCGCTATCAAAGTCGGAATTCGTGTCCCAAATAGACTTCCTTCACCAGCTGGTTGGCCAAAATGGTCTCTGCATCGCCCTCGGCGATCAACTGGCCGTCATTCACGATATAGGCGGTTTCGCAGATATCCAGAGTTTCGCGGACGTTGTGATCGGTGATCAATACGCCGATGCCCTTGGCCTTGAGATGATGGATGATCTGCTTGATGTCGCCGACTGAAATAGGGTCAACGCCGGCAAAGGGTTCATCGAGCAGGATAAACTTGGGCGCCGTGGCTAGCGCGCGGGCGATTTCAACGCGACGCCGTTCGCCACCCGACAAGCTCATGCCGAGGCTGTCGCGGATGTGATGGATATGAAATTCCTGCAGCAGACCTTCCAGGGCCTGTTGGCGACCGTTTCGGTCAAGATCCTTACGCGTCTCCAGGATGGCCATGATGTTGTTAGAGACCGAAAGCTTGCGAAAGATCGATGCTTCCTGCGGCAGGTAACCAATGCCCGAGCGTGCACGGCCATGCATGGGAAGGTGTGTCACATCCTGGTCGTCGATCAGTACACGGCCCTGATCGGCTTTGACCAATCCAACGATCATGTAGAAGCAAGTGGTTTTGCCGGCGCCATTAGGCCCCAGCAGTCCGACGATCTGCCCGCTTTCGATGGACAAGCTGACATCGCGTACGACCTGACGGCTCTTGTAGCTCTTCGCTAGATGCTGGGCCTTGAGAATCGCCATTACTCGGGCTGCTCCGTTGCCGGCTCTTTCTTGCGAGGCTGGATAACCATGTCCACGCGTGGGCGGGGTGTGGTGACATCGGTATTGGTGGCGCGACCAGCGTTGACGATCTGTCGCTGGGTGTCATAGACGATCTTCTCGCCTTCGAAGGTGTTGCCTTCCTGGACGACCTTGGCCTGGTCGATCAGGACGATGCGCTCGTTCGCGGCAAAATACTGAATCGTCAGGCCGTAAGCTTTGACGATCTCCTTGTCTGCAGCTGGTTTCTGTTCGTAGTAGGCCGGTTTGCCGATGGAGGTGAACACCTCGACATCGCCATTCTGGTTTTGAGTGATGGTCACAGTGTCGCCTGTGATCTTCATTGTTCCCTGGGTGATGACCACATCGCCGCGATACACGGCTACACCTTGCCGGTCGTCCAGTTCGGCGGTATCGGCCTGGACACGGATAGGCTGGTTGCGATCCTCGGGAAGTGCGTGGGCGTTCGCGCCAAGTAGAAAAATGCCTAAACCGATCAGGAGGGGGAGGGTCTTAACGCAGCTCATGCTGGCCTCTTACGTTGGATAGCAGGAGCATCCTGCCTTCGTCTAGATACGCTTTCATGCCCGTAGCGGTCGTCACACCGTTTGCGGCGACGATTCTAACGGGTTGGCGGGTCTCGGCATAATCCTTCTCGGGAAGGACGGTCATCCGGCTGGTAGTGATAATGGTCGGGCGCCCTTTGGCATCGTTGCGTTCGACCTTGACGTTATCGATCAGCTCGACTTCCTTACCTTGCGGGCCGACCTCGCCGCGTTCACTGGTAACATGCCACGGCAGCTCGGTACCTCGAAAGGAACGAAGATCGGGGCGCGTCAGCAAGCTGATATCGCTGGCCTTGATATGCTCCACCTTTTCGGCAATCAGCTCATAGTTGCGCTTGCCGTCCGGCTGATATTGCACCGTGCGTGAATTGGTGACGTAGAAGTCAATGGGCGACTCTACGCCCTGGGTGATCGGCGCCTCTTGCATAAAGCTTTCAGGGCGAATATTCCAGTAGCCGATCGCGACCAGAAGCAGTGCGATCAGCAGCAGAATGGCGGGGAAGCGGAGCCTGCTTAGCATAATTGCCTCTAGAGGTAAGCGGCCTGAGCCGCGTCGAGACTGCCCTGGGCACGCATGATCAGTTCGCAGAACTCTCGCGCCGCGCCCTCGCCACCACGGGCGGATGTCACGCCGTGGGCATGCTGGCGAACGAACGCGTCGGCACTGGCGACCGCCATGCCCAAGCCTACCCGGCGAATTACCGGGAGGTCGGGCAGGTCATCGCCCAGGTAGGCGACTTCAGCGTAGTCGAGACCGAGTTCACCGAGCAATTCGTCGAGCACCACCAGCTTGTCTTCACGTCCCTGATACAGGTGCTGAATGCCCAGGTTTTGCGCGCGGCGCTCAACCACAGGCGTCTTGCGGCCGCTAATGATTGCGGTGCGTACGCCGGAGTTGATCAGCATCTTGATGCCGTGGCCGTCCAGGGTATTGAAGGTCTTGAATTCGCTGCCATCGACAAGAAAGTACAGCTTGCCGTCAGTTAGCACGCCGTCCACATCGAATATGGCCAGGCGGATGTCGCGGGCACGTCGTAGCAGGTCGTTCACTTACATCACCCCTGCGCGTAACAAATCATGCATGTTCAGCGCACCGATTGGTCGATCGTTTTCGTCAACCACCACCAGCGCGTTGATCTTGTTGTCTTCCATGATTTTCAATGCTTCGGCGGCGAGCATGTCGGCATGCGCTGTCTTGCCGTGAGGCGTCATGACCTGATCGATGCTTGCCTGGCGAACGTCGATGCCTTTGTCCAGTGTGCGGCGCAGGTCGCCGTCGGTGAAGATCCCAGCCAGGCGGCCGTCTGCCTCAACAACCGCCGTCATGCCGAGGCCTTTTTGAGTCATTTCCAGCAAGGCCTCGCGGAGCGATGTGCCGCGGCTGATCAGTGGTAGGCGATCACCAGCATGCATCACGTGCTCGACTTTCAGCAGAAGGCGTCTACCCAATGCGCCGCCCGGGTGTGAAAAAGCGAAGTCCTCGGCGGTGAAGCCGCGTGCTTCCAGTAGCGCGATTGCCAGCGCGTCACCCAATACCAGGCTGACAGTGGTCGATGAAGTCGGTGCCAGGTTCAGCGGGCAGGCCTCAATGGCGACGCTCGCATCGATGTTGACCGCCGCTGCCTTGGCAAGCACCGACTCGGGATTGCCCGTCATGCTGATAAGGGTGATACCCAGGCGCTTGATCAGCGGCAGTAATGTCACGATTTCGCTGGTGGTCCCTGAATTGGACAGGGCCAGCACCACGTCATCATGCGTGATCATGCCCATGTCGCCATGGCTGGCCTCGGCCGGATGAACAAAGAATGCAGTGGTCCCCGTGCTGGCGAGCGTAGCGGCGATCTTATTGCCGACGTGCCCTGACTTGCCCATGCCGACAACGACGACGCGCCCCTTGCACTGAAGGATGAGCTCGCAGGCTCTGACAAAATGTTCATCGATGCGTGTGCGGAGCTGCTCCACCGCCTCAATTTCCATGCGAATGGTGCGCTGGGCAGTCTCGATCAGCTGGCTGCTCTGGCTCATGTCTGTGTGATCGCCTGAATGAAAACGCGGGATTATAGCGGCAAACCTGGCGCCGCCCACTGAAAAGCGTCGTGCTGATCGTCGCGCCTGTAACTGAACCCAAGCTGAACAAATGTGCGCTCGCTCATGCATCGATACAGAGACCGGCTTGGGAGGCCCATGGCGCGGTGCTATAGTTCGCGCCGCTAAAAACGGCTCTGCGAAGTACCTCCGAAAGAACGGAGGGCGTCTGATTCGCAGGCTGTATCCGAGGAGATCCAATGAGCGCCGCCAACGCTAACGCCGTCGAGCTGAAGGGCGTCACCTTCAAGCGCGGTGAGCGGAGCATTTTCAATAACGTCGACATAGTCATTCCCCGCGGCAAGGTGACGGCCATCATGGGCCCTTCCGGCTGCGGCAAGACTACCTTGCTGCGCCTGATCGCAGCCCAACTCAAACCGACCCGCGGCGAGGTCTGGGTGGCGGGCACCAATTTGCCGACGCTGTCGCGCCGTGAGCTATTCGACATGCGCAAGCAGATGGGCGTGCTGTTCCAGAGCGGCGCCTTGTTCACGGACCTGGATGTGTTCGAAAACGTCGCCTTTCCGCTGCGTGTTCACACTAAGCTGCCTGAAGAGATGATTCGCGACATTGTTTTGATGAAACTTCAGGCGGTTGGTTTGCGCGGCGCGGTCGAGCTGATGCCGGAAGAGCTGTCGGGAGGAATGAAGCGGCGTGTAGCGTTGGCGCGCGCGATTGCGCTGGATCCACAGATTCTGATGTACGACGAGCCGTTCGCGGGGCAGGACCCGATCGCCATGGGCGTTCTGGTGCAGTTGATTCGATTGCTTACCGACGCGTTGGGGATCACCAGCATCGTCGTTTCCCACGACCTGGCCGAAACGGCGAGCATCGCGGACTACATCTATGTGGTGGGAGACGCACAGGTGCTGGGGCAGGGCACGCCGGCCGAACTTCACGAGTCGACCAATCCGCGGATTCGGCAGTTCATGAAGGGGGCTGCGGATGGTCCCGTGCCTTTCCACTTTCCGGCGCCGGCGTATGCCGATGATCTGTTGCGAGGCACCGATGCGTAAGCGTTCCTTGATCGAACGGATCCGTCTGGTAGGTGAGGGTGGAATGAATGTGGTCGCAGCACTTGGGCGTGCGACGCTGTTTCTTTTTCATGCCTTGTTCGGTCCCAGTGGCCTGGATAATCGATTTTCGCTGTTGGTGCGGCAGCTCTATTCCGTTGGCGTGCTCTCGCTTGCGATTGTGGTGGTCTCCGGAGTATTCATCGGCATGGTGCTGGCCCTTCAGGGCTATAGCATTCTCAGCAGCTATGGCTCTGAGCAGGCCGTTGGGCAGATGGTGGCGCTCACACTGCTTCGCGAGCTGGGGCCGGTGGTCACGGCGCTGTTGTTCGCCGGCCGCGCGGGGTCCGCGTTGGCAGCCGAAATCGGCAACATGAAGTCCACCGAGCAGTTGTCCAGCCTGGAAATGATTGGTGTCGATCCGTTGAAGTACATCGTCGCGCCACGACTATGGGCCGGCTTCATATCCCTGCCATTGCTCACCCTGATTTTCAACGTGGTTGGCATCTGGGGCGGGGCAATGGTTGCGGTGGACTGGCTCGGAGTTTACGAAGGTTCGTTCTGGGCCAACATGCAGAACAGTGTTGTCTTTGCCACTGACGTGCTCAACGGCGTTCTAAAGAGTCTGGTGTTCGCCGTTGTGGTGACCTGGATCGCGGTGTTTCAGGGCTATGACTGCGAGCCCACTTCCGAGGGCATCAGTCGCGCCACCACCCGAACCGTTGTCTATGCCTCGCTGGCTGTGCTCGGCCTCGACTTTATTCTGACCGCCTTGATGTTTGGAGATTTTTGATGCGTATCCGCACCCTGGAAATAGGTGTTGGTCTGTTCCTGCTGGCGGGCGTTCTGGCCTTGCTGTTGCTGTCGCTGCGGGTCAGTGGACTGAATGTCGACAGTGCCGACACCTACAAGCTTTATGCCTATTTCGACAATATCGCCGGTCTGAGTGTCCGATCCAAGGTCACCATGGCCGGCGTGACCATCGGTAAGGTGACCGCCATCGATCTGGACCGCGAAAGCTATACAGGACGTGTCACGCTGGAGGTTCAGAAAGACGTCGATATCCTGCCGACGGACTCAACCGCTTCGATCCTGACCGCCGGGTTGCTCGGCGAGAAATACGTAGGCATCGGCGTCGGTGGTGAAGAGGAAACGCTCGGCGATGGCGATACGATCCGCGATACCCAGTCCTCTTTGGTGCTGGAAGAGCTGATCGGCAAGTTTCTACTCAATTCGGTCAATAAAGAGTGAGGTGCAACCCCATGATGACTGCCCTGCGTCGCGGTTTGCTGGTACTGCTGGCGGCCTTTCCACTGCTGGTCCAGGCGGCGCCTAGCGCCCATGAGGTGATCCAGCGGACCACCGACGAACTGCTTGCCGATCTCAAGGCAAACAAGGAGCAGTATCGACAGGACCCTAATGCGTTCTACGATTCGCTCAATGACATTCTCGGGCCGGTGGTGGATGCCGAAGGGATTTCACGGAGCATCATGACTGTGAAGTACTCGCGCAATGCCACTCCGGCGCAGATGACGCGCTTTCAGGAAAACTTCAAGCGCAGCCTGATGCAGTTTTATGGGAATGCGTTGCTGGAATACAACAATCAGCAGATCAAGGTCCTGCCCGCCAGTGGCAGGCAGGATCCCGAACGCACCAGTGTCGGCATGGAAGTGACCGGTCGCCAGGGCGAGATCTATCCAGTCTCCTACACCATGGTCAATCATGGCGGGAATTGGATGGTCCGCAACGTGATCATCAACGGTATCAACATCGGCAAGCTGTTCCGTGACCAGTTTGCCGACGCCATGCAGAAAAACAATGGCGACCTAGACAAGACCATAGATGGCTGGTCTGAGGTGGTGGCGCGTGCCAAGGACACTGAGACGGGCCAGCGGGCGGCGGGCGATGAGTGACGGACGGGTTGAGCGAGGTGCTGGCGGTGAGCTCCGCCTGGCCGGCGTGCTTGACTACCAGTCCGGCCCGACTCTGCGACGGCAAGGCCAGTCACTGATTCGTCAGGCCAAGGGCACCCGTATCTCGGTTGATTGCAGTGCGGTTGATCGATCCAGTAGTGTCGGCTTGTCGTTGCTTCTGGCTTTCACGCGTGACGCGCAGAAACAGGGCGATGAGCTCGTCGTTACCGGGCTGCCTGGGGATATGCGGGAGCTCGCCCGGGTGTCCGGTTTGCTTGATGTTCTTTCGTTTGCGAGCGAAACAGAGGGAGCTGTCTGATGTTACTGCGCTGGGCGGAATCGACGCGGGCCAAGGTGCACTCGGCCGCTGAGTCGTTGGGTAATCTTCTGGTCGAGACCTTCCACTACTTGTCGCTGTTCGCGATTGGAGCTGTGACCGCGTGGGCTGGGTTGGTCGCGTTTCTGGGCATGGTAGAAAAAGGCAGCATCAGCGTTGATGACATTCTGCTGCTGTTCATCTATCTCGAACTCGGTGCGATGGTGGGTATTTATTTCAAAACCAACCACATGCCGGTGCGGTTTTTGATCTATGTGGCAATCACAGCATTGACCCGGCTGCTGATCTCCGACGTCTCGCACCATCACCGTCCGGACATGGGGGTCGTCTATATTTCAGGAGCAATCCTGCTGCTGGCGGTGGCTATCCTGGTGGTGCGCTTCGCGTCATCCCGTTTTCCCGCTGTAACGCCAGTCAGCCGGCATCCGCAGCGGCGTGACGCCGATGCCGAAACGCTCGACTGAATGCGGCTTCGTCAGCCAGCGTGGCTGCGGGGTTCGCAGTCTCCGGGCTTTTTTGTATGATGGCCGGCCGTGCGCGTCCGGCGCCGATCGAGGTTGAACATGCAGGCCGTAGAAGTTAAGAATTTCCTGGAAGAAAAACTTTCAGGCGCTCAGGTGGAAGTCGAAGGCGAAGGCTGCAACTTCCAGTTGAATGTGATCAGCGACGAATTGGCAGGCCTGAGCCCGGTCAAGCGTCAGCAGCAAATTTATGCACATCTGAATCCGTGGATTGCCGATGGCAGCATCCACGCCGTTACGATGAAATTCTTCAGTCGTGCCGACTGGCTTGCGCGCAGCTGATTGCCGGTCACTACAGGCATCTCTCCGTCCGCGTGCGATTGCTGATATCGCGCACGGCTCTTCTTCGCCAGTGCTTCGAGCCTGCGGGTTACGGGAACATTCATGGATAAATTGATCATTACCGGCGGTGCCCGCCTCAATGGCGAGATTCGCATCTCCGGCGCGAAGAACTCGGCTCTCCCGATTCTGGCCGCTACCTTGCTGGCCGACACCCCGGTGACCGTCTGCAACCTGCCACACCTGCACGACATCACCACCATGATCGAGCTGTTCGGTCGCATGGGCGTGCAACCGGTTATTGACGAGAAACTCAGCGTTGAAGTCGACGCCAGTAGCATTCAGACGCTGGTTGCGCCGTACGAGCTGGTCAAGACCATGCGTGCTTCGATCCTCGTTCTGGGACCAATGGTGGCTCGGTTCGGTGAAGCCGAAGTGGCCCTGCCTGGCGGTTGCGCCATTGGTTCGCGTCCTGTGGACCTGCACATTCGCGGCCTGGAAGCGATGGGCGCCCAGATCGACGTCGAGGGCGGCTACATCAAAGCCAAGGCACCAGCCGGTGGCCTGCGCGGTGCCCACTTCTTCTTCGACATCGTCAGCGTGACCGGTACCGAGAACATCATGATGGCCGCGGCACTGGCCAACGGGCGTTCCGTGCTGGAGAACGCCGCGCGTGAGCCGGAGGTGGTCGACCTGGCCAACTTCCTCAACGCCATGGGTGCACGGATCTCCGGCGCCGGCACCGATACCATCACCATCGACGGCGTGAAGCGTCTGGGGGGCGGCCGGTACAGCGTGATGCCCGATCGCATCGAGACCGGCACCTATCTCGTGGCTGCTGCCGCCACCGGCGGACGGGTAAAGCTCAAGGACACCGATGCAACCTTGCTTGAGGCGGTGTTGCACAAGCTCGAGGAGGCCGGTGCTCACATCGATACTGGCAGCAACTGGATCGAGCTCGACATGAAGGGCAATCGGCCCAAAGCGGTAAATCTCCGCACAGCGCCGTACCCGGCTTTTCCGACCGACATGCAGGCGCAGTTCATTGCCATGAATGCGGTTGCTGAAGGCACTGGGACAGTTATCGAGACCGTGTTCGAGAACCGCTTCATGCACGTCTACGAAATGAATCGCATGGGCTCGCAGATTCTCGTCGAAGGCAATACCGCTATTGTGACCGGTGTACCCAAGCTTAAAGGTGCTCCGGTCATGGCGACCGACCTACGCGCGTCAGCGAGCCTGGTCATCGCGGGCCTGGTGGCTGAGGGCGATACCTTGATCGACCGCATCTACCACATCGACCGCGGTTACGAGTGCATCGAGGAAAAGCTGCAATTGTTGGGCGCCAAGATTCGCCGCGTCCCGGGCTAGCTGCCGGAATAGGCCGCCGGCTCACTGCTGGCGGCCAGGGCCGAGACCTGCTGCACCTGTGCGGGCCGCTGCCAAGGTCGTCATCAATAGGCTTCAAGGAATAAACCGTTAATGCTCACCATCGCCCTGTCCAAAGGCCGCATCCTCGACGATACCCTGCCGTTGCTTGCGGCGGCCGGTATCGTTCCCACCGAGAACCCGGAAAAAAGCCGCAAGCTGATCATCCCGACGACGCAGGACGACGTGCGTCTGCTGATCGTGCGGGCCACCGATGTGCCGACCTATGTCGAGCACGGCGCAGCTGATCTCGGCGTCGCGGGCAAGGACGTGCTGATGGAATATGGCGGGCAAGGGCTATACGAGCCTCTCGACCTGCAGATCGCCAACTGCAAGCTGATGACGGCTGGAAAGGTTGGCGCAGCAGAGCCCAAGGGACGACTGCGAGTCGCGACTAAATTCGTCAACGTTGCCAAGCGCTATTACGCCGAGCAAGGGCGGCAGGTCGACATCATCAAGCTTTACGGCTCTATGGAACTCGCGCCGCTGGTGGGATTGGCAGACAAGATCATTGACGTTGTCGACACCGGCAATACGCTGCGCGCCAATGGATTGGAGCCTCAGGAGCTGATCGCAATGATCAGCTCGCGTCTGGTGGTCAACAAGGCCTCGATGAAAATGCAGCATGCGCGCATCCAGGCCTTGATCGATGCGCTCCAGAGCGCCATTGCACACCACGATTGATCAAAGGCCGGACGGTTCGCGGCCGGCCAGCCGATGCGCGTCACAGCCTAAATTTTCAGGTGCCCGCGCGGTCGGCTTGTTAATCTAGGGCGCCTGACCATCGCTGTACTCATCCCTTCATGAGGCCCGTTATGACTGCTCCCATCGACATCCGCCGACTCAATGCTGCTGATCCCGATTTCGCGCGACATCTGGATCATCTGCTGAGCTGGGAAAGCGTGTCTGATGATGGCGTCAATCAGCGTGTGTTGGACATTATCAGGGCAGTACGCGAGCGTGGTGATGACGCGTTGGTGGAGCTGACCCAGCGCTTCGACGGCCTTGAAGTCGCCTCCATGGCTGACCTGATTCTGCCGCGCGAACGGCTTGAACTGGCGCTGACGCGGATCAGCCTGGCTCAGCGTCAGGCGTTGGAAGCCGCCGCTGAGCGTGTCCGCATCTACCATGAAAAGCAAAAACAGGACTCCTGGACCTACACCGAAGCTGACGGCACCGTGCTTGGTCAGAAGGTGACGCCGCTCGATCGCGCGGGGCTTTACGTGCCGGGTGGCAAAGCATCTTATCCTTCATCAGTTTTGATGAACGCCATTCCGGCAAAGGTTGCCGGGGTGCCGGAAGTCGTGATGGTGGTCCCCACGCCTCGCGGTGAGATCAACGAACTGGTCTTGGCAGCGGCGTGCATTGCTGGCGTCGACCGGGTATTCACCATCGGTGGCGCTCAAGCCGTCGCGGCGCTGGCCTACGGGACCGAAAGCGTGCCGCCAGTCGACAAGATCGTCGGGCCTGGCAACATCTACGTCGCGACGGCCAAGCGTCACGTATTCGGCAAAGTCGGCATCGATATGATCGCTGGCCCTTCCGAGATCCTGGTGGTGTGCGACGGTCAGACCGATCCCGACTGGATCGCTATGGATCTGTTTTCCCAGGCCGAGCACGACGAGGATGCGCAGTCGATACTGGTCAGTCCGGATGCAGCTTTTCTTGATCGTGTTGCTGAAAGCATTTCCCGTTTGCTGCCCAGCCTTGAGCGTAGCGAGATCGCTCGCGCCTCGCTGCAGGGGCGCGGGGCATTGATTCAGGTTGCCGACATGCAGCAGGCGATCGATGTCGCTAACCGCATTGCGCCGGAGCACCTCGAGCTGTCGGTGGCTGATCCCGATGCGTGGTTGCCGCAGATTCGACATGCAGGGGCGATCTTCATGGGCCGCTACACGGCCGAGGCGCTGGGCGACTATTGCGCAGGCCCGAATCACGTCCTGCCGACGTCGGGCACTGCGCGCTTCTCGTCACCCTTGGGTGTTTACGATTTCCAGAAGCGCTCGTCGATCATCAACTGTTCGGCCGAAGGTGCGTCCGAGTTGGGCAAGGTCGCCTCGGTGCTGGCGCGCGGCGAGTCGCTTACCGCTCACGCCCGCAGCGCCGAGTACCGAATCAAGGGCTAACTGAGCGTCGCAACCAAGCGGAGCGGTCGAGGCTTCGCTTGTTCTGTTTTGCCAGCCCCACCGGTAGGGAGCTGTTCGTCGCTTCCACTGGCGGCAAATCGATCATTTTCTGAGGAGAGAAGGGCGGATGAGCAAATTCTGGAGCCCCTTCGTCAAGGCGCTGGTTCCCTATGTGCCAGGTGAGCAGCCAAAGCTGACCAATCTGGTCAAGCTCAACACCAATGAGAACCCCTACGGCCCCTCGCCCAAGGCGCTTGCAGCGATGCAGGCCGAGCTGAATGACAACCTGCGGTTGTATCCCGATCCGAACGGCGAGCGCCTCAAGCGCGCTGTTGCTGATTACTACCACGTTCGCCCTGAGCAGGTTTTCGTCGGCAATGGCTCCGACGAGGTGCTCGCCCACGTTTTCCACGGGCTGTTCCAGCATGGCAAGCCGCTGCTGTTCCCCGATGTGACCTACAGCTTCTACCCGGTCTATTGCGGCCTGTATGGCATCGACTACGAGACCATCGCGCTGGACGACCGTTTTCAGATCGAGGTAGCCGATTACGCCCGGCCCAACGGGGGCATCATTTTCCCCAATCCCAACGCGCCGACGGGTTGCTTGCTGGCGCTTGAGGCGATTGAGCAGCTGCTGCAGGCAAACCCCGATTCGGTGGTTGTGGTCGACGAGGCCTACATCGACTTTGGCGGTGAGTCAGCAATCGCGCTAGTGGACCGCTACCCGAACCTGCTGGTCACCCAGACGCTTTCCAAATCGCGCTCCCTGGCAGGGCTGCGAGTCGGTCTGGCGGTAGGGCATCCGGATCTGATCGAGGCGCTGGAGCGCATCAAGAACAGTTTCAACTCTTATCCGTTAGACCGTATTGCCATTGCCGGCGCAGCGGCAGCATTCGAAGATCGCGCCTATTTCGAGCAGACCTGTCAGCAGGTGATTGCGAGTCGTGAGGCCGTCACGGTAGCGATGCAGGCGTTGGGCTTTGAGGTACTGCCCTCGGCGGCGAACTTCATCTTCGCGCGCCATCCGCAGCACGATGCTGCTGCGCTGGCGGCCGGGCTGCGCGAGCACGGCGTCATCGTGCGGCATTTCAAGATGGGGCGAATCGACCAGTTTCTGCGGATCAGTGTCGGGGCGCCGGAGCAAAATCAGGCATTGCTCGATGCGCTAAAGCGCATCGGCTAACCCGTGCGCGCTGCGAGCCTCGTGTTGCTTGCAGCGCCTGCCTCTGGTCGGTGGCGATTGCAGCGCGGCTCGCTGTCTCCGAGCCTTGTGCTCGGTGCAGAACCGGGCAATAAGGTAATTGCAAGAGCGTATCGAGCATCTGCGGCGGCCTCTCTACCTTGTTGAGGCGGCGCTAAGGGTTTCGCTTTGTGGCAGCTCGAAGAAACCTACTTGATGAGCGTCGAGTGCGATTAGCGACAGTGACCGCTTTGGCCGAACAGGAGGTTACTGCGTAGTTTTCTCCACCAGTGGCCGCATGCCCACTTCGGCCGTCAGCGTCAGTGGCTTGCCGTTGCGCAGAATGTCGATATCGATCTTGTCTCCAGGCCGCACGCGGGCAACCTGGTTCATCGAGCTGCGACCGTCGCTGGCTTGGTGCCCATCGATGCTGAGGATAAGGTCGCCGGGCAACAGGCCGGCGCGTTCAGCAGGCCCATCCCGATACACGCCGGCCACCACGATCCCGGGCCGGCCGGCCTGACCGAACGACTCAGCCAGCTCCGGTGTGAGCGATTGCACCTCGACGCCGAGCCAGCCGCGAATGACCTGGCCGTGCTCGATGATGGACTTCATCACGTCCATGGCGAGCTTCACCGGGATGGCAAAGCCTATGCCTTGCGAGCCGCCGGACTCGGAAATGATCGCAGTGTTGATACCAATCAGTTGGCCCGCAGTGTCCACCAGTGCGCCACCCGAGTTACCGCGGTTGATCGCTGCGTCCGTCTGGATGAAATCCTCGTAGGTGTTGAGGCCAAGCTGGTTGCGGCCGGTCGCGCTGATGATACCCATCGTCACGGTTTGCCCAACGCCGAACGGGTTACCGATTGCCAGCGTCACGTCCCCAATCCGGATGCCGTCTGAGTGACCAATGGTGATCGCAGGCAGCTTTGCCAGGTCGATCTTGAGCACAGCAAGATCAGTTTCGGGGTCGCTGCCGATCACTCGGGCAAGCGTCTCCCGGCCATCGCGCAGGGCCACGACGATCTGTTCGGCATTTGCCGTCACGTGATTGTTGGTGAGCAGGTAGCCCTCCGGGCTCATGATCACCGCCGAGCCCAGGCTCGATTCCATGCGACGTTGACGCGGCAGGTTGTTCCCGTAGAAGCGCCGAAACAGCGGATCGTCCTTGAGCATCGGCGGCTGGCTGGCGCTATCGATCACCTTGGTGGTGTAGAGATTGGCCACTGCGGGCGCAGCGCTGCTAACCGCATTGGCGTAGGAGTAGGGGCCTTGCTGGGGGATGCCGATCAGCGGTGCTTGCTGCAGGCTGTATTCCGGCTCGGCGCCAAGCCCAACCAGATGTGGGTAACGCTGAATGATCAGCAGGGCCACTAGCAGGCCTACCAGCAACGGCCAGCCAAAAAAACGCAGGGCATTGATCATCGCGATGGGAAGTCCGGACAGGTTGCGGAAGGCAAGAGCGCCTCTTAAGGTGGCGGCATTATACGAAGCTGGCCGTGAAATGCAGCCTTGCCGGCGGCAAAACTGCAACGCGACCTGTGGAATGCTTAATCCGCAACATATCTGCTGTTTGTCCCGTCTGCTATTCGCCGATGAACCCACTTCGATTCACTGATCCCATAGGAGAACGACTGCATGGCCGTCGCGCTGACCACCCTGGTCGATGAAACCGACCGATTCCTGAACGCCGCAAAGATTCCCGACTATTGTCCCAACGGCCTGCAGGTAGAGGGGCGTCCCCAGGTTCGGCGAATCGTCAGTGGCGTGACAGCCAGTCAGGCGCTGCTCGATGCCGCGGTCGAGGCTAACGCCGATGTGGTGCTGGTGCACCATGGCTATTTCTGGAAGAACGAAGACCCACGTCTAGTGGGTATGAAGCAACGCCGGCTTAAAACGCTGCTCTGCAATGACATCAGCCTGCTGGCCTACCATCTGCCGCTCGACGTTCATCCGGAGGTCGGCAATAACGTGCAGCTGGCTCGCCTGCTTGGGTTGACTGTCGAGGGTGCGCTGGAGCCGGATAATCCTCGTTCGGTCGGGCTTGTCGGTTCCCTTGATACACCCCTCGCGCCTGTCGAGTTCATGCGGCGGATTCAAAGCGCGCTCGGACGTGAGCCGGTGATGGTCGAAGGCCCTGGCTTGATCAGGCGGGTCGCCTGGTGCACCGGTGGCGCACAGGGCTATATCGACCAAGCGGTAGCAGCAGGCGTCGATGCGTACCTGACGGGAGAAATTTCAGAGCCGACGGCGCACATCGCGCGCGAAAATGAGCTGAGTTTTTTTGCCGCCGGCCATCACGCCACTGAGCGTTACGGCGTGCAGTCGTTGGGTGAGTATCTGGCGAAGCGGTTTGCCATCGAGCATCTGTTCATCGATTGCCCAAACCCCGCGTGATCGGCGCTATGGAAGGTTTAGGCGCTGGTTGAAGTGCAACTGAGGCAGGGTTTTGCCCGGCATAAACCTAGAGCATTTAGATCTAAGTGGCGTCCTGATTAGAATCTAATGCCGTGTTAAAGTGCGCCCTCGTTCCGGCCGTGCCGGCCGTCCCACCTGCAAAATTCGTGAGTAGCCATGGTCGACAAACTGACGCATCTGAAACAGCTGGAGGCGGAAAGCATCCACATCATCCGTGAGGTGGCCGCCGAGTTCGACAACCCGGTGATGCTCTATTCCATCGGCAAGGATTCGGCCGTGATGCTGCATCTGGCGCGTAAGGCCTTCTTCCCCGGGCGTCTGCCGTTTCCGGTGATGCACGTGGATACGCGCTGGAAATTCCAGGAGATGTACCGCTTCCGCGAGCAGATGGTCAATGAAATGGATCTGGACCTGATCACGCACATCAACCCGGACGGCGTGGCGCAAGACATCAATCCGTTCACTCACGGCAGCGCCAAGCACACCGACATCATGAAGACCGAGGGCCTCAAGCAGGCGCTGGACAAACATGGTTTCGACGCCGCTTTCGGCGGCGCCCGCCGCGACGAAGAGAAGTCGCGTGCGAAAGAGCGCGTCTACTCCTTCCGCGACAGCAAGCATCGTTGGGACCCAAAGAATCAGCGCCCGGAACTCTGGAACGTCTACAACGGCAACGTAAAGAAGGGCGAGTCCATCCGCGTCTTCCCCCTGTCGAACTGGACCGAGCTGGACATCTGGCAATACATCTATCTGGAACAGATTCCGATCGTGCCGCTGTACTTCGCCGCCGAGCGCGAAGTCATCGAGAAAAACGGCACCCTGATCATGATCGATGACGAGCGCATCCTCGATCACCTCACCGATGAGGAAAAGGCGCGCATCGAGAAGCGCATGGTTCGCTTCCGTACCCTCGGCTGCTACCCGCTGACCGGTGCGGTGGAGTCCACAGCGTCAAGCCTTCCGGAAATCATCCAGGAAATGCTCCTGACGCGTACTTCCGAACGTCAGGGCCGTGTCATCGACCACGATGGCGCAGGTTCGATGGAAGAAAAGAAACGTCAGGGCTACTTCTAAGGATTCCGCACCATGTCTCATCAGTCTGATTTGATCAGCGAGGACATCCTCGCGTACCTGGCCCAGCACGAGCGCAAAGAGCTGCTGCGCTTCCTGACTTGCGGCAACGTCGACGACGGCAAGAGCACCCTGATCGGGCGCCTGCTGCACGACTCGAAGATGATCTACGAAGATCACCTCGAAGCCATTACCCGCGACTCGAAGAAATCCGGCACTACGGGCGATGATGTCGACCTGGCCTTGCTGGTCGATGGCCTGCAGGCTGAGCGCGAGCAGGGCATCACCATCGATGTCGCCTACCGCTATTTCTCCACCGCCAAGCGCAAGTTCATCATCGCCGACACTCCCGGCCATGAGCAGTACACGCGCAACATGGCAACCGGCGCCTCCACCTGCGACCTGGCGATCATCCTAGTCGACGCCCGCTACGGCGTGCAGACCCAGACCAAGCGGCACAGCTTCATCACCTCGCTGCTGGGCATCAAGCACATCGTCGTGGCCATCAACAAAATGGACCTGATGGACTTCGATCAGTCGGTGTTCGAGCGCATCAAGGCCGACTACCTGGCCTTTGCCGAGCGTATCGAGCTCAAGCCGTCGTCGCTGCACTTCGTGCCAATGTCCGCGCTCAAGGGCGACAACGTGGTCAACCGTTCCGAGCGCGCGCCCTGGTATGAAGGGCAGTCGCTGATGGAAATTCTCGAAAGCGTCGAGATCGCGGGCGACCGCAACTTCGAGGACCTGCGCTTCCCGGTGCAGTACGTCAATCGTCCCAACCTCAACTTCCGTGGTTTCGCCGGCACACTGGCCAGCGGCATCGTGCGCAAGGGTGACGAGGTGGTGGTATTGCCGTCCGGCAAGCGCAGCACCGTCAAATCCATCGTCACATTTGACGGCGAGCTGGAGCAGGCGACTCCGGGCGAAGCCATCACGCTGACGCTTGAAGACGAGATCGATGTGTCGCGCGGCGATATGCTCGTGCACGCCGACAACCAACCGCGCATCACGGACAGCTTCGACGCCATGCTGGTGTGGATGGCTGAAGAGCCCATGCTGCCCGGCAAGAAATACGACATCAAGCGTGCCACCAGCTACGTGCCAGGTTCGATTGCCAGCATCACCCATCGGGTGGATGTGAACACGCTGGAGCATGGCCCGGCCAGTAGCCTGCAGCTGAACGAGATCGGGCGGGTCAAGGTCAGCCTCGACGCGCCGATTGCGCTGGACGGCTATGCGAGGAACCCCGCTACCGGCTCGTTCATCATCATTGACCGCCTCACCAACGGTACTGTCGGTGCGGGCATGATCATTGCCGACCCGGTCGCCCACGGCTCGTTCGGGCACCACGGTGCGCTGGCTCATGTCTCCACCGAAGAGCGTGCCAGCCGTTTCGGTCAGCAGCCGGCAACCGTGCTGTTCACCGGCTTGTCTGGTGCAGGCAAGAGCACCCTGGCCTATGCGGTCGAACGCAAGCTGTTCGACATGGGCCGCGCCGTGTATGTGCTGGACGGGCAGAACCTACGGCACGACCTGAACAAAGGTCTTCCGCAGGACCGCGCCGGCCGCACCGAGAATTGGCGCCGTGCCGCCCACGTGGCGCGCCAGTTCAACGAGGCCGGCCTGCTGACCCTGGCTGCGTTTGTCGCTCCGGATGCAGAAGGGCGTGAGCAGGCCAAGGCGCTGATCGGCAGCGACCGGGCTATCACCGTGTATGTTCAGGCTTCTCCGCAGACCTGCCAGCAGCGCGATCCGCAGGGGTTGTATGCGGCAGGTGGCGACAACATCCCGGGCGAATCCTTCCCCTACGACGTGCCGGTAAATGCTGATCTAGTGATCGACACGGAGTCGCTTACGGTCGAAGAGAGCGCCAAGCAGGTGATCGATCTGCTGCGCAAGCGCGGCGCTATCTGATTAATGAAATGAGATGTTATGCCCTGGGCAGCCAGGGCGTTCAGGCTGATGATCAACCCCGTCCATGTGGCGGGGTTTCTTTTTGTGAGGCAACCGCATTGCTGGACAGTGAGTCGCGGGTTCGATCTGCGGGAGTTGCGACCCATCCGCGGCTTTACTGCACCACGTATTTCAAAATCTCCACGACCTGTTCGGTGGTGGTAGCCCAAGCCATGGCTGCCGCATCGACTTCCTTCAGTGGGTGCACGATGACCTCGTCATGCAGCGTGACATAAGGCTTGCCCAGCGCCGCGCAGTAACCGGCATCAAACGCCGCGTTCCACTGCTTGTACTTGTCGCCGAAACGCACCACCACGAGGTCCGCTTGCTGGATCAATGTCTTGGTACGGATTGCATTGACCTTGGACGACTTGTGGTCGCGCCAGAACGCATTCGGCTCGGCGCCGAGGCAATCGCCGGCGGCATCGCTGGCTTCATGATCGGTTACGGCTGAAGTAAATAGCACATCCAATCCGGCTGCGGAGGCGCCACGCTTGATCTCGTCGCGCCAATCGGTATGAATTTCGCCGGACAGGTAAACGGTAAAGCTCATGAATCCTCCAATGAGTCGGTGTCGCGCACGATTTGTCGCGTTAGCAAAGAGAGCCGATGCTAGCCCAGCAAAATGGCTGAGAGCCAATCGGAGTATCGAATCCGACGTTCGGGTGGTTGGTATGGTGCGGGGTTTGGCTGAAGCGCGTGCTACCCAAGCAAGACGACGGGAGAGCCTTCGGCGATTCCCTCTTCGGAAAGAGCCCCTGTGAGGTGGTGATCCGGGGTTCCGCCAGCGTAGGTTGGATTAGCCGAAGGCGTAATCCGGCGTTCGAGAGGGCGGCTGCGAATGCGGTGTGGGCTGATGCGCGTGCCCATTCGCGGTAACCGACGGAAGCGTCTTTGGCGATTCCATCCTATGGAGAGTGATCCGCCGTAACGATGGGCATCCATCGCCGAGGGGCGGAGGTAACCGCCCACAAACAGCAAAACGCCCCGCACGAAGGCGAGGCGTTCACTTTGCAATGGCGGGGGCGGCTTTTTGATGAGCGACGGATTACGCTTAGCTAATCCATCCTACAAGTTGATCCGCCTTACCGTGTTACCGTGATCAGCGGCAAGTTGCAGGTAGAAACTGATCGCCAACGGTGCTGTTGGTACATACCCAGGAAATCGAGCCGTTATTAACTGTAGGCGTCAGCACCAGAGTATTTGCGCCTGCTGTAGTAACTAAGGCAGATGCATTTCCGCCCAAAGTGGCGGTGATAACACCTTCGTCAACTGCGACTTGGGTAACGTAATTCCCGGTTACGTCAGTTGCGGCAGGAATGCCGTTTGTACCCGAGTCGACTCCTGTTAGTGCGCCGGTATCGGCAACTGCGTCTGCCACTTGGATTTTGAGGCCGCTAGCCAGGCTCAGCGCTTCTGAGACATGTGCCCGAGCCGTGTAATCCTGATAAGCCGGCAATGCCACCGCAGCCAAAATCCCGATAATCGCTACGACGATCATCAATTCAATCAGGGTAAAACCTTTTTGCATCTGAGCTTTCATGTGTTTCTCCTTGAAATGTTCAGGCAGTTGAGCCTGTTCTCCCTATTGCAGCCGGCGTGCCAACATTTCCAACCCACGATTTCCTGGGCTCCGCACAGCAATGTGAGCCATGCACGCTGCCTGGATTCGCGCCCTTCTGACAAATTTCGTCACCTGCGATGACGCCGTTTGGCACGCCTGGCTATCTGCGTTATAAGGCGGGCATTAATCCAGAAGAACCATGCCCATGACCGACAACGTTGCCCTTTCCGGGCTGGCCAAGCAGATGGTGCTGACCGGCCTGCTCGACGACAAGATTGCTCAGCAAGCGCAACAGCAGGCGGCGCGTAACAAGCTGTCGCTGGTGACCTATGTCGTGCAGAACAAGCTTGCCAGTGGCCGGGCAGTCGCCGAACTGGCAGCCGAACAGTTTGGTGTCGCGTACATGGACCTAAACGCGCTGGATAAGGAAAGCCAACTAAAGGACGTTGTGTCTGAAAAGTTGGCGCGCCAGCACCGTGTACTGCCGCTGATAAAGCGTGGACACAAGCTGTACCTGGCGGTGTCGGATCCGACCAACCAGCAGGCCGTATCAGATATCCAGTTCAGTACCGGGCTGACAACCGAGGCGATTCTGGTCGAGGACGACAAGCTCGGCTTGGCCCTCGACAAGTTCTTCGAAAGCGCGACCTCCGGCCTGGAGGATCTCGGTGATGTGGATTTGGACGGGGTTGACGTTCAAACCGTGTCGGATGATTCAGCGAATGATGATGCAGGCGAGGCCGCCGACGACGCTCCGGTCGTTCGCTTCGTCAACAAGATGCTGCTGGATGCGATTCGTGGCGGATCCTCCGACCTGCACTTTGAACCGTATGAAAAAGCATTCCGCGTACGGCTGCGTACGGACGGCATTCTGCACGAGGTCGCCCGTCCACCGATTCAGCTAGCGCCACGCATCTCTGCACGCCTAAAGGTTATGGCCGGCCTGGATATCTCAGAGCGTCGTAAACCGCAGGACGGCCGGATCAAAATGAAGCTGTCCAAGACCAAGGCCATCGACTTCCGCGTGAACACGCTGCCGACCTTGTGGGGCGAAAAAATCGTGATGCGGATTCTCGACCCATCCAGCGCGCAGATGGGTATTGATGCGCTGGGATACGAAGAGGAACAGAAAACGCTGTACATGAATGCCCTCAAGCAGCCACAAGGCATGATCCTCGTTACTGGCCCGACGGGTTCAGGCAAGACGGTGTCACTTTACACTGGGCTGAACATCCTCAATACGGTGGATGTGAATATCTCCACCGCTGAAGACCCGGTGGAAATCAACCTGGAGGGCATCAACCAGGTCAACGTCAACCCTCGCCAGGGCATGGACTTCTCCCAGGCGCTGCGCGCGTTTCTACGTCAGGACCCGGACATCATCATGGTGGGCGAAATCCGAGACCTTGAAACCGCTGAAATCGCTATCAAAGCGGCTCAGACGGGCCATATGGTGATGTCGACGCTGCACACTAACAGTGCCGCCGAAACGCTGACGCGTTTGCGCAACATGGGCGTTGCGGCCTTTAACATTGCCACCTCTGTGAACCTGATCATTGCCCAGCGGCTGGCACGCAAGCTCTGCAACACCTGCAAAAAAGAAGTGGAAATGCCGCGTGATGCCCTGCTAGAAGAGGGTTTCCCTGCCGATAAGATCGGCACCTTCAAGGTTTACGGCCCGGTCGGATGTGAAAATTGCAAAGGCGGATACAAGGGTCGTGTCGGTATTTATGAAGTGGTTAAAAACACGCCGGCATTGGCCAGGATTATCATGGAAGACGGCAACTCCATCGACATTTCCACCCAGATGCGTAAAGACGGCTTCAATGACCTGCGTACTTCGGCTCTCGTAAAAGCCATGCAGGGCGTGACCAGCCTGGAAGAAGTCAACCGGGTGACCAAGGACTAACATGGCGCAGAAAGCGGTAAAAACCAGTGTCTTCACCTGGGAAGGAACAAACAGGCAGGGCGCGAAGATCAAGGGCGAGCTAA
Organism: Stutzerimonas chloritidismutans; assembly: GCF_038562055.1. Taxonomy (GTDB): domain Bacteria; phylum Pseudomonadota; class Gammaproteobacteria; order Pseudomonadales; family Pseudomonadaceae; genus Stutzerimonas; species Stutzerimonas chloritidismutans_A. The sequence goes on from NZ_JBCFXD010000010.1 coordinate 127,566, forward strand.
GCGGTGTAAGCCCCGCACTGGTCAAGGCGCAGCTGCGCAAGCAGGGGGTTAACCCGCAGAAGGTGCGCAAGAAGTCGGTGTCGCTGTTCAGTGCTGGCAAAAAGATCAAGCCGATGGACATCGCGCTGTTCACTCGCCAAATGGCAACGATGATGAAGGCCGGCGTGCCGCTGCTGCAGTCATTCGACATCATTGGCGAGGGGTTCGATAATCCGAACATGCGCAAGCTGGTCGACGACCTCAAGCAGGAGGTTGCGGCGGGTAACAGCTTCGCTACCGCTCTGCGCAAGAAGCCGCAGTATTTCGATGATCTCTATTGCAACCTGGTTGATTCTGGCGAGCAGTCAGGCTCCCTGGAAACCTTGCTGGATCGCGTTGCGACCTATAAGGAAAAGACCGAGGCGCTAAAGGCCAAGATCAAGAAAGCGATGAATTATCCCATCGCGGTGGTGCTGGTTGCGATCATCGTGTCGGCGATTCTGTTGATCAAGGTGGTTCCGCAGTTTCAAGATGTGTTCGCCAACTTCGGCGCCGAACTGCCGGCGTTTACCCTGATGGTCATTGGTCTGTCAGAGGCCTTGCAAGCCTGGTGGCATCTGGTATTGCTTGGCCTGTTCGGCGCTGCTTACGCCTTTAAGACGGCTCACAGCAAGTCCGAGGGGTTTCGTAACTGGTTTGACCGATTCCTGCTCAAGATGCCGATCGTGGGTGACATTCTCTACAAGTCGGCGGTGGCGCGTTTTGCGCGGACCTTAGCGACTACCTTCGCGGCGGGTGTGCCGCTGGTAGATGCGCTGGACTCGGTTGCCGGTGCCACTGGTAACGTGGTTTTTCGCAACGCGACGATGAAGGTCAAGAGCGATGTATCCAGCGGTATGCAGCTGAACTTCTCCATGCGCACCACTGGCACCTTCCCGAGCATGGCGATTCAGATGACGGCCATCGGTGAAGAGTCGGGCTCTCTGGATGAGATGTTGGCGAAGGTCGCGACCTTCTACGAAGACGAAGTAGACAACATGGTGGATGGGCTTACCGCGCTCATGGAGCCAATGATTATGGCGGTATTGGGCGTACTGGTGGGTGGTTTGATCATTGCCATGTACCTGCCTATCTTCCAGCTTGGGGCTGTCGTCTAAAAATGGATGTGGTGTCTTTTCTGGCCAGCAACACGCTGGCCTTTGTTTTATGCGCACTGGTGCTGGGCTTGCTGGTAGGCAGTTTTATCAACGTAGTCATCCATCGCCTGCCGATCATGATGCAGCGGGACTGGCGTGCTCAGGCGCGTGAATATCTTGAGTTGCCCGTTGAGCCGACTACGACCTTCAATCTGATTCTGCCTAACTCTCACTGCCCGCAGTGCGATCACGAAATACGTCCTTGGGAAAACATTCCCTTGGTTAGCTGGTTAGCGCTGCGTGGCAAGTGCTCGTCGTGTCGTGCGCCGATCAGCCGTCGCTACCCGTTGGTCGAGCTGCTCTGCGGCCTCTTGTCCGCCTATGTGGCCTGGCATTTCGGCTTCTCGTGGCAGGCTGGGGCAATGCTGTTGCTAACCTGGGGCCTGCTGGCGATGAGCATGATCGATGTCGATCATCAGCTGCTGCCTGACTCCATTGTGTTGCCTTTGCTTTGGCTGGGCTTGATTGTCAATTATTTTGGATTGTTCGCGCCGTTGCCTGATGCGGTGTGGGGAGCGGTTGCCGGTTATCTAAGTCTCTGGTCTGTGTACTGGCTTTTCAAGCTCGTGACCGGCAAGGAGGGTATGGGCTATGGCGACTTCAAGCTCCTGGCGATGCTGGGCGCTTGGGGTGGATGGCAGGTTTTGCCGCTGACCATTCTTCTCTCGTCAGTCGTGGGTGCGGTGTTGGGAACCATCATGCTGCGCATGCAAAAGGCTGACAGCGGCACGACCATTCCCTTTGGTCCTTACCTCGCGATTGCGGGTTGGGTTGCGTTGCTCTGGGGTGATCAGATCACTGCAGCCTATCTGCAACTTGCCAGGTTCTAACGGCCTGGGCATTAGGGGTTGATCATCGTTTCCCCGCCCCACTATTTGGCCACTCCGTGGCAGTGGTGGGGCGATCGCGGGCTCCATTGACTGAGCAGCAGCTCGTTGCTGCTTGCAGTTGTCGCACAGCTTCTTGTGACCGGAAATGTTGAGTCCCTACGCTCGGGTGTTCATCTTCCCTTCAAGGTTCTACAGGCTGCGATGTGCTTTGTTGATGGGCATACCACCCTCTGTGAAAGCTGGCTTCGTCAGTTCTGGAGAGGTCGAGCGATTCTGCTGGGATTGACCTTGCGCTTGCATCCTTGCATTTCAAACGTTACTACTGCGCGTCGTTTAATCCTCGGGACGTTTTGTGATGAAGCCTTGGGTGCTTGGTTTGACGGGTGGTATCGGCAGCGGCAAGAGCGCAGTGGTGGAAGCATTCGGCCGCCTCGGGGTGCACTGGGTTGATGCCGACCATGCAGCGCGCTGGGTTGTCGAGCCAGGTCGGCCGGCTCTGGGGCTGATTGTCGATCGGTTCGGCGACGGTGTTCTTGCGTCCGACGGGGGGCTGGATAGGGCGGCACTGCGCGAGCTGGTGTTTCGAGAGCCGGAGCAGCGCAAATGGCTTGAGCAACTATTGCATCCACTGATACGCCAGGAAGTCGCTGAGCATCTCTCTCGGGCGACCTCGCCGTACGCGATCATGGTATCGCCCCTATTGGTGGAGTCCGGTCAGCACCAGCAGGTTGCGCGCGTGTTGGTGGTCGATGTGCCAGAGGCGCTGCAGTTGGAGCGCGCCATCCAGCGTGACCAATCCAGCGAAGCGCAGATCCGCGCCATTCTCAACGCACAGATCAGCCGCGAAGAGCGTTTGCGTCATGCGGATGATGTGCTGGTCAATGATCGGGACCGGGCCTGGCTGGAAAGCGAGGTCAAACGGCTACATGATTTTTATCTGACGCTACGAGGAGGTCAGGAATGAGTGCTACGGTTGTTGAATGCCCCACATGCGGCGCGCCGGTCGAATGGAGTGTGAAAAGTGCGAATCGCCCTTTCTGTTCGGAGCGGTGCAAACTGATCGACTTGGGTGCCTGGGCGTCGGAAGAGCACGCGATCCCAGGTAATGAGCTCGAGGATGATCTGTTCTCTGACGATATGCCGCCGCGCCAGCACTGAGGGCGCGTTCGCGTCGCGGCTGGCTAGCGCTACGGCTTACTCACATATCATCGTTGCTGTCGTCTTTCCACGGAGCTTGCAGGTAGCGACTGCGGTTGAATGTTTCCATCCAGTCCGGATAGAACACCACTAACGCACTGACGACCGCACCGTTGATAAAAGCCTCGGGAAACATCACCAGCCAGATGTACCCAGCGAAGTCGTCCAGCCAGGGCGGCATTGGATAGAGGCCGTCGATCAGCAAGATCCCGAGCCCTGCCAGGATGCAGATCAGGGTCGCGAGGCCGGCCGCAAAAAAACCTGAAAAGAATATATAGACGAATAGGTTGCGAGGCTGGGTGCGCTCCACGGCGATCGCGCAAGCTTCGGTGACCGTCACCGGTATCAATACCAGCAGCACGCCATTCAGGCCGAGGGCAACCAATTGCTGGTGGCCTGTGACCGTCAATCCAAGCTGGGCGACAAAGGCAGCGAGAATCGCCAAGGGCCAGTCGAGCAGTAACGTGACCGCAGTCAGTCCAATGAAGTGGAAAGACAAACCCGAATCGAAGTCTCGGCGGACCAACCAAAGCAGAAAGATCGCCAGGACCGCACCGAACAGCAGGTGCTGGCGCCGCGTATCGCTGAACAGCTCGACCCAGGGTGCACGCATGCAGGCCCATATCAGTCCGGCGGCATAGAGCAGCCACCCCAGCACAAGGCTGGTCGGGGCAAGCAATTCGGCAGCGATCATCTATGCGCCCCTTGCGCCAAGAGTTATGACTGGTGGCGCTGGCTGGGCTTGCGCGGTGCCGCCATTGCCGGGAGGTTGGTCCATGATTCCTCAGGGGGCGGGATTGGGTTGCGAGGTGTGAATGGCTTCTATGGATTCGAGTACTTCGGCTGACAAGCGCAATTCAGAACTGGCGAGATTGCTTTCGAGTTGTTCAATTGAAGTTGCACCGATGATGTTGCTGGTTACGAAAGGCTGTTGAGTTACATAGGCCAGGGCCATTTGTGCAGGGTCCAGTCCGTGCTCCCTTGCAAGCGCCACATACCGTGAGCATGCCGCCTGCGACTCCGGCTTGGCGTAGCGCGCGAAGCGACTGAATAGGGTCAGTCGTGCTCCGGCTGGTCGTGCACCTTGCTCGTATTTGCCGCTGAGCATGCCGAAGGCAAGCGGCGAGTAAGCGAGGAGTCCGCATTGCTCGCGCATGGCTATTTCGGCGAGGCCGACTTCAAAGGTCCGGTTCAGCAGGTTGTAGGGGTTCTGGATCGAAACGGCGCGGGGCCAACCTCGGGATTCGGCGAGTTGCAGAAACTTCATGGTGCCCCATGGCGTTTCGTTCGACAGACCGATATGGCGGATTTTGCCGGCTTTCACTTGCTGGTCGAGCACTTCCAGGGTTTCTTCGATTGGGGTGAAGTCTTGGTCCTGATGGTGGTAGCCCAGCTGACCAAAGAAATTGGTGCTGCGCTCTGGCCAATGCAGCTGATAGAGGTCGATCCAGTCCGTCTGCAGGCGCTGCAAGCTGGCGTCAAGTGCCGCAACGATGTGCTGCCGGTTCATTTTCAGCTTGCCATCGCGGATGTGGCTGATGCCGTTGCCGGGGCCGGCGATCTTGCTGGCCAGGATCCAGTCGGCACGATTACCGCGTGCCTTGAAGTAATGGCCTATGTAGCGCTCCGTGGTGGCATAGGTCTCAGGCTTAGGTGGCACCGGATACATTTCGGCGGTGTCGACGAAATTGATGCCTGCAGCTTTCGCGCGGTCCATTTGGGCGAAAGCTTCACTTTCATTATTCTGCTCGCCCCAGGTCATGGTGCCCAGGCAGAGCATCGTGACGTCAAGATCGGTACGGCCTAGTTGGCGCTTTTCCATGCAGTGTCCTTGCGGTTGAATAGATCTCGGGTTGGGATGGTAGCGCAGGCGATAAGTTTCCTGTTTCGCAGTGGTGCGGGGCTACCCGTCGCCGTAGGCGGCTACTGGCAGCAGCTCAATGATTTCGCCCCGACACGCCGTTTGCTCAGAACGGCCACAAGCTGCTTGCTATTTGGCTGGTAATCCGGATAATTCCGCAGCCTGTCGCCGGGGATGCCTAGCCCGTTGACGCAAAAACAAGGTAGGGGATGCCAAGCCTACCGAACACTGCCGTAGCGGACGCGCTGACCCGAGCCCCCGATAGCGTCTGTTTCCGGCTGTCCTGGTCTTGCCAGGGCGAGCACCATTCAGTAAGATTCGCCGTCTTATTTTCAGGGCGGCCCCTGAGGCTATAACGAATGAAGACTTTTACTGCTAAACCGGAAACCGTCAAGCGCGACTGGTTCGTCGTCGACGCTGCCGGCCAGACCCTGGGTCGTCTGGCAACCGAAATCGCTAGCCGCCTGCGTGGCAAGCACAAGGCGGAATATACCCCTCACGTCGATACCGGTGATTACATCGTCGTTATCAATGCCGAGCAAGTGCGTGTTACCGGTGCGAAAACCACCGACAAGATGTACTACTCTCACTCCGGTTTCCCGGGTGGCATCAAGTCGATCAACTTCGAGAAGCTGATCGCCAAGGCGCCAGAGCGTGTGATCGAGACCGCGGTCAAGGGCATGCTGCCTAAGAACCCGCTGGGTCGCGACATGTACCGTAAGCTGAAGGTGTATAAGGGTGCTAATCATCCGCATACCGCTCAGCAGCCCCAAGAACTGAAGATTTAACGGAATAGTTCATTATGTCGGCGACTCAAAACTACGGCACTGGCCGTCGTAAGACTGCAACCGCACGCGTATTCCTGCGTCCGGGTACTGGCAAAATCTCCATCAACAACCGTGAGCTGGACAACTTCTTCGGGCGTGAAACCGCTCGCATGGTCGTTCGTCAGCCGCTGGAACTGACCGAGACTGTCGAAAAGTTCGACATCTACGTAACTGTTCTGGGTGGTGGTGTGAGTGGTCAGGCCGGTGCGATCCGTCACGGCATCACTCGTGCCCTGATGGAGTATGACGAGACCCTGCGTCCTGCTCTGCGTAAAGCTGGCTTCGTTACTCGCGATGCTCGCGAAGTTGAACGTAAGAAAGTTGGCCTGCGTAAGGCGCGTAAGCGTCCGCAGTACTCGAAGCGCTAATTCAGGCTTCTCAAAAAGAACGCCCAGCTTCTCTCGAGCTGGGCGTTTTTTTATGGGCAGCTTTTCGCTCCTGCGACAGCTTGTCACGCGTAAGGTCCCGATTTTCGGGGCCTTAGGCAGGGTTGTATCCGGTTATTACCTTGTCACGAGAGGGGGTTTTCTTTACCATTTGGCGAATTTTTTCGCGGCTGTTTTTACGTAGTAGACGCCTGCTTTCGGTAGGCCATAAGAAACTGATGGGAGACGACTGAATGAGCAATGACGGCGTGAATGCTGGCCGGCGTCGCTTCCTCGTAGCCGCTACTTCGGTAGTAGGTGCTGCAGGAGCGGTGGGTGCCGCGGTCCCGTTCGTGGGATCGTGGTTCCCAAGTGCCAAGGCCAAGGCAGCCGGTGCACCGGTTAAGGTAAATATCAGCAAGATCGAGCCAGGCCAGCAAATGGTGGCCGAATGGCGCGGTCAGCCGGTGTTTATTGTTCGTCGTACCGAGGAGACGCTGACTAATCTGGACAAGCTGACTGATACGGTCGCTGATCCGAAATCGGAAGCGTCCGTGCAGCCCGCTTATGTTGATCCGGTCGTTCGGTCGATCAAGCCTGAGGTGCTGATAGTCGTCGGACTTTGCACGCACCTCGGTTGTTCCCCATCCTTCCGCCCGGAAGTGGCGGCGGCTGACCTCGGGGCTGATTGGCTTGGTGGCTATTTCTGCCCGTGCCATGGTTCGAAATACGATATGGCTGGCCGTGTGTACAAGGGTCAACCTGCGCCATTGAATCTACCGGTTCCCCCACACAGCTACGAAACTGACTCTGTGGTCATTATCGGCGTGGATCAGGAGAGCGCGTGATGAGCAAGTTCATGGAATGGGTCGATGCGCGCTTCCCCGCGACCAAGATGTGGGAAGACCATCTGAGTAAGTACTACGCGCCGAAGAACTTCAACGTTCTGTATTTCTTCGGCTCTCTCGCCTTGTTGGTTCTGGTGAATCAGATCCTGACCGGCGTTTGGTTGACGATGAGCTTCGAGCCGTCTGCAGAGGGTGCGTTCGCCTCAGTCGAATACATCATGCGGGACGTCGAATACGGCTGGATCATTCGCTACCTGCATTCCACCGGGGCGTCGGCATTCTTCGTCGTGGTCTACCTGCACATGTTCCGAGGGATCCTGTACGGCTCCTACCAGAAGCCGCGCGAGCTGGTCTGGATCTTCGGCATGATGATCTATCTGGCGTTGATGGCTGAGGCCTTCATGGGCTACCTCCTGCCGTGGGGTCAGATGTCCTACTGGGGCGCCCAGGTGATTATCTCGCTGTTCGGTGCCATTCCTGTTATTGGCGATGATCTGACGCAGTGGATTCGCGGTGATTACCTGATCTCCGGCATCACTCTGAATCGCTTCTTTGCGCTGCATGTGATCGCACTGCCGATCGTGATCCTCGGGCTGGTCGTGCTGCACATCCTTGCGCTGCATGAGGTGGGCTCTAACAATCCGATGGGCGTCGACATCAAGAAGACCAAGAACGAAGCCGGCGTGCCGCTCGATGGCATTCCGTTCCATCCGTACTACACGGTTAAAGATATCGTGGGTGTGGTGGTGTTCCTCTTCGTGTTCTGCGCCATCGTGTTCTTCTTCCCTGAAATGGGCGGCTACTTCCTCGAGAAGCCGAACTTCGAAGTGGCGAACGCTTTCAAGACGCCTGAACACATTGCGCCGGTTTGGTACTTCACGCCTTACTACGCGATCCTTCGTGCGGTTCCGGACAAGCTGCTTGGCGTGATTGCCATGGGTGCAGCCATCGCCGTCCTGTTCGTGCTGCCATGGCTCGACCGTAGTCCGGTCAAGTCGATGCGCTACAAGGGCTGGATGAGCAAGATTGCTCTCATACTGTTCTGTATCTCCTTCGTCATCCTCGGCGTGCTTGGTGTGCTTTCTCCGACGCCTGAGCGCACATTGGTATCTCGGATCTGTACTGCTATCTACTTCGGCTACTTCATCCTGATGCCGTTCTATACCAAGCTCGAGAAGACCAAAGTAGTTCCGCAAAGGGTGGCTGGCTGATGAAAAAGCAATTTGCTGCATTGATTCTTGCACTGGTGCCAGCCTTCGGTTTCGCCGCAGGTACTGGCGTACACCTGGATGAGGTCGATATTGACCTGACCGACAAGGTGGCCCTGCAGGACGGTCTACAGACCTTTACAAACTACTGCATGGGCTGCCATAGCGCGAAGTATCAGCGCTATGAGCGTGTTGCAACAGATCTTGGTATCCCCGAAGAGATCATGCTCGACAACATAGTTTTCACTGGCGCCAAAATTGGCGACCACATGAAGATAGGCATGAGCTCTGATGAGGCCAAGACCTGGTTCGGCGCTGCGCCTCCGGATCTGACACTGGTGGCGCGAGTGCGTGGTAACGACTGGCTGTACACCTACCTGCGCAGTTTCTACGAAGATCCTTCGCGCCCGTATGGCGTCAACAACACGGTATTCCCGAATGTGGGCATGCCTCACGTGTTGGCTCCGTTGCAGGGTCGTCAGGTTTTGCCAAGCAAGTTGCCTGAAGGCGAGTCAGTAGCGTGCAAGCAGGTTCAGATTGTCGAAGACGGCCGTAAGCAGTTCGACCCGCTAACCGGCACTCCGATCACTCACGAAGACTGCCATGCGATGACGGTTGTGCCTGGTACTGGTGAGCTGACTGAGGCCGAGTACGACGAGAAGATCAAGAATCTGGTGTCCTTTCTTGCCTACTCAGCTAACCCGGTCAAGTTGGAGAGCCAGCGCATCGGTACCTATGTACTGCTGTTCCTAGCGTTCTTCTTCGTGTTTGCTTATTTGCTCAAGCGGGAATACTGGAAAGACATCCACTGATTCTTTGCTTGTTAGCTGTACCCCGCGCGCGCCCTTATGGGCGCGCGTTTTTTTCTGTCACGTATGTTTTTAAGGAGGGACCCTATGGCCGCTACCAACCGGTTGGCCTGCTATTCCGATCCCGCCGACCACTATTCACATCGCGTGCGTTATGTGCTTGCTGAGAAGGGTGTAAGCGTCGAAATAATCGATGTTGATTCAGCTCACTGTCCGGTCAGCTTGACCGAGGTGAATCCGTACGCCAGCGTGCCTACGCTCGTGGACCGTGATTTGGCGCTTTATGAACCGAGCGTGATCACCGAGTATCTCGAAGAGCGATATCCGCACCCGCCACTGCTTCCCGTCTATCCTGTAGCAAGAGCGAATACCCGGCTGCTAGTGCATCGGGTGCAGCGGGACTGGTGCACTCTGGTGGATAGAATTGGTGATCGCCGTACAGCTGAAGCGGCTCGTGTGCAAGCGCGGAAAGAGCTGCGTGAGAGTCTAACGGGCGTGTCTCCCGTGTTCGCTGAAAAGCCTTTCTTCATGAGTGATGAAATCAGTTTGGTGGACTGTTGCCTGTTGCCTATCCTGTGGCGCTTACCCAAACTCGGAATTGATTTGCCGCGGGCGGCGAAGCCGCTGCTTGACTACATGGAGATCAATTTTGCACGCGAGGCCTTCCAGGTCAGTCTATCCGCCGTTGAGCGCGGCATGCGCTAAGAGGGGTTGTATATGACATCGAGTCGACCATATCTGGTGCGGGCGTTGTACGAATGGATCGTCGACAACGACTGCACGCCGCATCTTTTGGTCAACGCCGATTATGCCGGCGTTCAAGTGCCTGACGGTTTTGCCAGTGATGGCCAGATTGTCTTGAATGTGGCGCCCAGCGCGGTGCGTCAGTTGCAGATGGATAACCAAGCGATCAGTTTCGAGGGCCGCTTTGGCGGCGTTCCGCACAGTTTGCACGTCCCGTCTGAAGCGATCATGGCGATCTATGCAAGGGAGAACGGTCAGGGAATGGTCTTCGAAGTCGAGCCAACTCCGCCGGATGACGACACGCCTTCCGATGAGGTCTCAGCAGGAGCTGGCATCTCGTCACGCCCGACCCCAAGCGGGCGTCCTAGTTTAAAAGTGGTCAAATAAGAGCGGCGGCGAGGCCTCTAGGCCGCCAAGGTTGACCGGAAGGTCAGCCTTGGTGCGTTGGGAGTGTCGGTGGGCGTAAGGCTGCGTCCCCTGTTACGCTTCCGGGCCTCGGCTCTTTAATCGATATATTCGAACAGCTTGACGATCCGCTGCACGCCGGAAACGCCTTGCACCACGCTCGTTGCGCGATTGCCTTCCTGGCGTGTGACGAGGCCAAGCAGATAAACGATACCGTTCTCGGTGATGACTTTTATGCGAGAGCCGGGGACGCTCGCGTCTGCCAGCATCTGTGCCTTGATCTTGGTTGTTAGCCAGGAGTCATTGCTTCGTGCCAGGCCCGACGAGGGCTTCAATACCTGTACCTCGTTATGTACGCGCTTGACCCGCTGCACTGAGCTGGCGGCTTGTTCGGCGAGCTGCTTTAGCTCTGCGCGTGGCGTTTGTCCCGCCAAAAGCACCACCCCGTTGTAGCTGGCAACGACAATATGGGATGCCTGGTCGAGGTCGGGATGTGCTTTTGCGATATTCACAGCCGCTTTCGTTTCGATTAACGAGTCATCGATGGTGCTGCCGATCGTGCGAGTGCCACGATTATCGTCAATCGGGTCGTCGCGTGTGGCGGTGAGCACGGAGCTGCAGCCGGTGACGGCGAGGCACAGTGCGAGCGTAAGCGTATGCAGATGAACCGAAGTCATTCTTCGCTCCCAAAGAGTTGGTTGTCGATTAGGTCGCATAGGCAATGAATGGTCAGCAGGTGAACCTCTTGAATGCGTGCAGTCACCTTCGCCGGAACTCGTATTTCAACGTCTTCCGGCAGCAGTAGCGAGGCCATGCCGCCGCCATCGCGACCGGTAAGCGCTACGACCACCATCTCCCGGTCGTGCGCGGCCTGTATCGCCTGTATGACATTCGCCGAGTTGCCGCTGGTGGAAATCGCCAGCAGCACATCACCGGGCTGGCCCAGTGCGCGGATCTGCTTGGAGAACACTTCGTTGTAGCTGTAGTCGTTGGCGATGGACGTTATTGTCGAGCTGTCAGTGGTCAGCGCGATTGCTGGCAGGCTAGGGCGCTCTCGCTCAAAGCGGTTGAGCAGTTCCGAGGAGAAGTGCTGCGCATCGCCGGCGGAGCCACCGTTGCCACAGGTCAGAATTTTGCCTTCACTGAGCAGGGTGTTGACCATCACTTGCCCGGCCTGCTCGATGCTTGGTGCGAGCACTTCCATAGCGTTTTGTTTGGTTTCTATGCTGGCTAGGAAGAGCTGTCGTATACGGGATTGCATGTCCATCGGAAATAAACCTTCAGGTGACGGGCCGGGCTGCTTTAGCCGTGCCGCAAGGAGTCTTCGGTGTAGAGGTGATGTTCACGAGATGGTGAGAACCCAAAAGGGCATCTTTAACTATCGAAGGCATTTCGAATCCAGCTGGGGTGCGCTCCGCCTTCGGCTGAGCCCATGGCGACAACGTCGAAGCGACAGGGATGTTTTGCCCAGCAACTCTCCTTCAGCAGGAAAAGCTGGGCTGCCTTGATCAGCTTCTGCTGTTTGCGCAGATCCACGCTCTCGAGCGCGCCGCCCCATGCGGCGTGACGCCTGTATCGAACCTCGACGAATACTACTGTATCGCCATCGAGCATGACCAGATCAAGCTCGCCGCTGCGACAGCTCCAGTTTCGGCAGATCAGGCTCAGCCCGCACGTTTCGAGATGCCGTAGCGTGAGGTCTTCGGCGAGTTTCCCACTGATCTGCTTGCTGTTCGTTGTCAATAGGATGTATCCGGGAGCGGATGAACTTCGCCGTCGCGGAATTCGGCCCAAGGCAGTTCCCGTTCGATCCGGTGCTGCGGAGTCAGGCTGAGTGTGCCCGAAAGGCCTTCGAGTCGAGTATCCGGTAGCGCTAGAAGCTGGTTTAAGCGCGGTGCCAGCTGGTAGGCGTCAGCGCCCATTGCATACAGTCTGCCGAGACTGCCTCGGGCTTGCGGCCATTTGCGCTCGATTTCCTGTCGCAATGGCAGCTGTGAATCAAGCAGCCAGGGGGTTTCGGTAAAGCGGATGCCCTCAAGGTCCAGATACTGCGTGCGGTTATCTGTGGCTGCGTGAAGGTGAGAAGTAGCGTAGACGGGCAGGTCTCCAGCGTACTGGAAGATCAGTGTGGGCTTGACTTGTTGCGCCTGCTGCGGAGTCGCGGCAAGGAAGAGAAAGTCGATATCCTGGCGGCGCGATGGCTGCGCTTCATCGCCTGTTCCGTTGCTGCGTATCTGCAGCAGATCCGCTATCTGATTTGCCAGCTCGATGGGTTCGGCCAAGGGCTCTGCGGCGACTACGGTCCCACCTAGCTCCTGCCATTCCTGGCGGAAGGCCTCGAATACACGATTGCCCCAGTCGCCACGAGGCGTCAGAGCTACGGCACGGCGGTGACCGTCTGTCCAGGCTCGGCGAGCTACTTCGCGCGCTTCGTCTTCTGCCGCGAGGCCGAACTGAAACAGTTGCGGTGGCACCTTTTGGTTCGCGTCGCTGTAATTGAGGGCAAGAGTGGTGATGGGTAGCTGCTCGCGGTCGGCCAGCTGGCGGACCATGTCCTTTTCCAATGGGCCGATGACCAGCTCAACGCCCGCGGCAGACGCCTGGCGGTAAAATTCATCGAGCGAAGACATTCGGGTGCTATCGAATAATTCGATCTTGAGATCTTGCTGCCCGGCGAGGTGAGCGGCGAGGAACCCGTCGCGCAGCGCGCGCGCAACGCTGGCCAATGGGCCATCCATTGGGAGCAGCAACGCTACATGTGACAAAGGTTTGTCAGCCAGCTCTCTGAGTTTCTGCAGTGGCGCCGGCAGTCGTCGCGCTGCCGGATGGTTGGGGTTCTGCTGTAGCCAGGCATCGATCGCACGTTGCTGCTGGTTGAGGGTGCCGGCCTGCTTGACGGCTGCTGCCAGGTTTATCCAGCCGGTTAGATCCGTGTCTGTGTTCGGTTGCAGTTGGTCGATCGGCAGGCTCGATACAAGCGCCCAGATAGCTTCGTGGTTGGCTTCGGCTGCCTCGCCGCTTAACAGAGGGGCTATGAAGGTGCGTTCCCGAGCTGCGTCGAGAGGTTGGTCGTTCGCTTCGAATGCTTGGGCTTGGGCCAGCTGGGTTCGTAGCTGCTGGTCTATGGGCAGTTCTGCGAGGCGATCGAACGCAGGGTGCTGAAGCGCCTGCAGGGCGCCCTTGGGCTCGCCAGCAGCTAAGGCCAGCTCTGCTTGCAGGGTTTTCGCAAACATTTGCTCGGCAGGCATCAATTGATTGAGGTCGATCTGGCCGAGGATCTCTTTCGCCTGAGCCTGGTTGCCCTGCTGCATGCTCTGGTCGGCCGCAGACAGCCGCAGTGATGCTGCCTTGGCGGGGTCGCTGGCTTCGGCTTCTTTCAATAACTGCTGCGTTGATGCCTGTGGTGTTCTGGGTAGTTCACCGAGAGTGGACGACGGCGAGCTGGCGCAAGCCGACAGCAGAGCGGCAATGCATAAAAAGATAAGCGGGCGAAAGCGGGCCGTCATGTGTTCGTTCCTGAAAGGCGATGGCGGGTGTCGGCGGATTGTACCCAAGCATTGGCGGGGTCGCGATGTCGCCGCCCGTAAACGGGCTACAATGCGCGTTTTAGTGACTGAGGTAAGCTCTGTGACTGCGACAGGTGATGTGAATTCCGCGGTGGGTACGCTCTACGTAGTCGCCACGCCTATCGGCAACCTCGAAGATATCAGTGCGCGCGCTTTGCGCGTCCTATCCGAGGTAACGCTGATCGCCGCGGAGGACACTCGTCATTCGTCTCGGCTGCTGCAGCACTTCGGTATTACTACACCGTTGGCAGCGTGCCATGAGCATAACGAGCGAGATGAGGGTGGACGCTTCATCAGGCGACTACTGGCCGGTGACGATGTGGCGCTGATCTCCGATGCGGGTACGCCACTGATATCCGACCCTGGCTACCACCTTGTTCGCCAATCGCGTGCAGCAGGGGTGCGTGTCGTTCCGTTGCCTGGCCCCTGCGCGCTTATCGCGGCACTGTGCGCTGCGGGTCTGCCGTCTGATCGATTCATCTTCGAGGGCTTTTTGCCTGCTAAGCAGGTCGCGCGTCTCGCTCGTCTGGAGCACTTGCGGGATGAGCCGCGTACGCTGATTTTCTATGAGGCGCCGCATCGAATCCTTGCGGCGCTGGCTGATCTTGAGGCTGTGTTCGGTCCCGATCGGCTAGCTGTGCTGGGGCGCGAGTTGACTAAAACCTTCGAGACACTGAAGGGGCTTCCGTTGGGCGAACTGCGCGCTTGGGTTGAATCAGATACCAATCAGCAGCGCGGCGAGTGCGTGCTTGTGGTGGGCGGTTGGCAAGCGCCGAACGAGGATGAAACAGTCGATGCGAATGCCCGGCGGGTGTTGAGTCTGCTATTGGCCGAACTGCCGGTTAAGCGTGCCGCGGCGCTTGCCTCGGAGATCACGGGGGTCAGGAAAAACCTGCTGTATCAACTCGCATTACAAGAAAAGGATGCGAGCCAGTAAAGCTGTCGGATGATTGGCGGAGTGGTTCTGCCGCTTCGGTCGCCGGCTAGCCGCAGCTTGCAGCTCTCGCTGTATGCAAGTACTCTGACCGCCGGAGAGTCGATCGGACAGTCGCTGTCTCTTTTTGTTCCGCAAGAAGGGAGGGAGGAAAGTCCGGGCTCCATAGGGCGAAGTGCCAGGTAACGCCTGGGAGGCGCGAGCCTACGGAAAGTGCCACAGAAAATAACCGCCTAAGCGCTTCGGTGCCGGTAAGGGTGAAAAGGTGCGGTAAGAGCGCACCGCACGGCTGGCAACAGTCCGTGGCTAGGTAAACCCCACTTGGAGCAAGACCAAATAGGGATCCATTGGCGTGGCCCGCGCTGGATCCGGGTAGGTTGCTAGAGGCAGTCAGTGATGGCTGTCGTAGAGGAATGACTGTCCTCGACAGAACCCGGCTTACAGATCGACTCTCCGAATTCTCTCGAAACATCCCTCCTGTTTAGACCAAAAAATTCTTGCTCTTCATAAAGTACTTTAACTTCGAAGTGCAGGCTTTTGCGTTTGCTGAATATCTCTATTCGCTATCCCTTGCGGTTTACCGTTTATCTCCGTTTCGCTTGCTAAATTCCCGTCACATAAGGGTTTTTCCCGTCCGGCGTACCTTGACGGTGGGGCTGCTGCATTTCTATAGTGCGCACAAGTGGTAGAAAGTGGAATGAAGTGGGTATTTATGGGCATGGATAGCTAAATCAGGGGAAGCGCAGCCGTGTTTCGCGGAGCAAACGCCATCAGTCTCGATGCCAAAGGCCGGCTAGCGATGCCAAGCCGGTACCGTGACGAGCTCGTTTTGCGTTGCGACGGCCAGCTGATCATCACCATCGATGCTGTGGATCGATGCCTGGGGATTTACCCATTGCCTGAGTGGGAGCTGATCGAAGCCAAGCTTCGTGAGTTGCCTTCTTTAAGAGAAGAAAGTCGCCGACTGCAGCGTTTGCTGATCGGGAATGCGGTCGATCTGGAAATGGACGGCAATGGTCGCGTTCTGGTGCCGCCGCGTTTGCGTGAATACGCCGGGCTGGATAAGCGGGCCATGCTGGTCGGTCAGCTGAACAAGTTCAGCTTGTGGAACGAGGACGACTGGAACGCACAAGCAGATGCGGACCTGGCGGCCATCAAACAACCCGGTGCTTTGCCGGAAGAACTGCGTGATCTAATCCTGTGAGCCCTACCAGCAACTATAACCATGTCACCGTTTTGCTCGACGAGGCCGTCGCGGCCCTTGGCGTGCGTCCAGACGGTCGTTATCTGGATGGGACCTTCGGTCGCGGCGGACATAGCCGCCTGCTGCTACGGCAGCTTGGGCCTGATGGCTGTTTGCTAGGATTCGACAAAGACCCGCTAGCAATCGCTACGGGGCAAGCACTGGCGGCCGAGGATGGCCGCTTTGTCGTTGTACAGAGAAGTTTCGCAGAGCTTGGCGCGGAGCTTGCGCAGCGCGGCTGGACGGGTACGTTGAGCGGTGTGCTGTTGGATCTTGGCGTATCTTCACCGCAGCTGGACGACCCCGAGCGCGGCTTCAGCTTTCTGAACGATGGTCCTCTCGATATGCGCATGGACCCCAGTCGAGGGGTCAGTGCTGCTGAGTGGATCGCAACCGCCCACGAAGACGATATCTCCAGAGTATTCCGGGAATACGGCGAAGAGCGCTTTGCCAAGCGCATGGCTCGTGCCGTAGTGCAACGTCGTGCGGTGCAGCCTTTTGAGCGTACGGCTGATCTTGCACAAGTCATTACGGTGGCCAATCCCGCTTGGGAGAAAGGCAAGAACCCCGCCACACGGGCCTTCCAGGGGTTGCGCATTTTTATCAACAACGAACTTGGCGACTTGGAAGCAGGGCTCGAGGCCGCTCTCGAGGGGCTTGATGTGGGTGGCCGGCTGGTGGTGATCAGCTTTCACTCGCTGGAAGACCGCATCGTCAAACAGTTCATGCGTCGGCATGCGAAAGGCGAGGCCGATACGCTCCCGCGTGACCTGCCGATCATTCCTGAAAAATTCGTGCCTCGGCTGAAGCTGCTGGGCAAACCGCAATACGCGTCCACCGAAGAGGTCAAGGCGAACCCGCGTTCGCGCAGCGCCGTGATGCGTGTGGCGGAGAAGTTGCGGTGACTCAGCAGCGGCGCGCCATGCCCAACGGCAGCCTGCTGATGCTGGTGCTTTTTATTGCCGTGCTGTTGTCGGCAATTGGCGTCGCCTATAGCGCGCACTGGAACCGGCAGTTACTCAATGAGCTTTACGGTGAGCTAAGTGTGCGCGACAAGGCGCAGGCTGAATGGGGTCGTCTTATTCTTGAGCAGAGCACCTGGACTGCTCACAGCCGGATCGAGACCTTGGCTTCCGAGCAGTTGAAGATGCACATCCCTGAAGCGGCAGCTGTCAGGCTGGTGGCGCCATGAAGCTTCAGGGCGCGCTCTATCCGTGGCGTTTTCGCATCGTGCTGGCTCTGCTGGCATTGATGGTTGGCGCCATTGCATGGCGCATCGTTGATCTGCAGGTACTGGATCAGGGGTTTCTGAAGGGCCAGGGAGATGCGCGCAGCGTGCGCCACATTCCAATCCCCGCGCATCGTGGACTCATGACCGATCGTCACGGCGAGCCCCTGGCTGTGAGTACCCCAGTCACTACGCTTTGGGCGAACCCGCGCGAAATGCAGAGCGCACAGGCTCGCTGGCCCGAACTGGCTGAGGCGCTGGGGCAGGACCCCGCCGGATTGCAGCAGCGCCTCAAGGCGCAGGCCGAGCGAGAGTTCATGTACCTGGTGCGCGGTCTGACCCCTGAGCAGGGGCAGCGGGTTCTGGATCTGGATATACCGGGCGTTTACGCGCAAGAGGAATTTCGCCGTTTCTACCCCGCCGGTGAGGTGGCCGCTCACGTGGTCGGCTTTACCGATATCGACGACCACGGTCGTGAAGGTATGGAACTCGCCTACAACGAATGGTTGGCCGGTGTCCCGGGTAAGCGGCAGGTGTTAAAGGACCGTCGCGGCCGTTTGATCAAGGATGTTCAGGTGGTCAAGAACGCCAAGGCCGGCAAGGCGCTTGCACTGTCCCTTGACCTGCGTCTGCAGTATCTGGCGCATCGCGAGCTGCGTAACGCGCTGTTGGAGTTTGGCGCCAAGGCTGGCAGCTTGGTCGTGCTCGACGTGAAAACGGGCGAAGTGCTGGCCATGGTCAATCAGCCAACCTATAACCCGAACAATCGCCGAAATCTGCAGCCAGCGGCGATGCGTAACCGGGCCATGACGGACCTGTTCGAGCCGGGTTCGACGATGAAACCTATCTCTATGAGCGCGGCTCTCGAAACAGGACGTTGGAAGCCCAGCGATCTGGTCGAGGTGTGGCCGGGATCGCTGCGCATCGGTCGCTACACGATCCGAGACGTCTCCAGAACCGAAGGGCGTGAGCTTAGCCTGACGGGCATTCTCATCAACTCTTCCAACGTCGGAATGAGCAAGGTCGCCTTCGATATCGGCGGCGCTGCGATTCATGAGGTCATGCGCAAGATCGGTTTCGGCCAGGACACCGGCTTGGGCTTCCCAGGTGAGCGAGTCGGCAATCTTCCTACCCACCGCGAGTGGCGCCAGGCCGAAACTGCCACGCTTTCGTATGGCTATGGCCTGTCGGTGACCGCTGTGCAATTGGCTCATGCCTATGGCGCACTGGCCAATGACGGGCGCTTGGTGCCGATGTCATTGACCAGGGTGGACCACAAGCCGGAAAGCGTGGAGGTGGTGTCGCCGGAAGTGGCCAAAACCCTTCAGGGCATGCTTCAGGAAGTGATTGAGGCCCCGCGGGGCGTATTCCGCGCCCAAGTGCCGGGCTATCACGTGGCGGGCAAGAGTGGTACCGCGCGCAAGGCCTCGGCTAACAGCCGCGGCTATCAAGAAAATGCCTATCGGTCGATGTTCGCCGGTTTCGGGCCTATGCGAGATCCACGCATCGCCATTGCGGTGGTCATCGACGAGCCCAGCAAGAGCGGCTATTACGGCGGCCTGGTATCGGCCCCAGTGTTCAGTCGCGTGATGTCCGGCGCGCTGCGCCTAATGAATGTTGCTCCTGACAATCTTCCTCCGGAGGACGTCAAGACCGCCGACGCTGACAAGACCAAGGGAGGGCGTATCTGATGCCGATGCCGTTGAATCAGTTACTGCCTCAAGCTGCCAGCGATACCCTCATTCGGGAGCTGACGCTGGACAGCCGCAAGGTCCGACCAGGCGATTTGTTTCTCGCTGTGCCCGGTTACCAGCAAGATGGCCGCGTGCACATTGCAGATGCGATTGCCCACGGCGCAGCCGCTATCGCCTATGAAGCCGAAGGAGCTGCGAAAATGACCGCAGCAAGCGCCGAGCTGGTGCCGGTCCGCAACCTGGCGGGGCAACTGTCAGCTATTGCCGGTCGGTTCTATGGCGAGCCGAGCCGCGGTTTGCACCTGGTCGGCGTGACCGGAACCAATGGCAAGACCAGCGTGACTTATCTGATCGCCAAGGCTCTGGATCGTTTGGGTGAGCGCTGCGGGATCATCGGCACCCTCGGGACCGGCTTTCACGGCGAGTTGGTCCTTGGTCAGCACACCACACCTGATGCCATCGGCGTACAGGCCAATCTGGCGAGCCTGCGTAAGCAGGGCGCGCGAGCTGTTGCGATGGAGGTGTCCTCGCATGGCCTGGCGCAGGGCCGGGTTGCCGCGCTCGCGTTCGATGTGGCGGTGTTCACAAACCTGTCCCGAGACCACCTCGACTATCACGGTTCCATGGAAGCCTACGGCGAGGTCAAGGCACGGCTATTCAATATGCCGGGGCTTGGCTGTCGGGTGATCAATCTGGACGACACGCTGGGCCGATCGCTCGCGCAAGAGCACCCGGAGTCGCGCTTGATCACTTATAGCCTGGAGGATGCTTCGGCTTACCTTTACTGCCCAGAGGCGCGGCTGGACGACAGCGGAATCCATGCGCGGCTGGTGACCCCGCAAGGGGAGCGCTCGCTGCGTAGTCCGCTGCTGGGCCGGTTCAATGTCAGCAATGTGCTCGCGGCAGTAGGCGCCTTGCTGGGCATGCATTACGCGCTCGATGAAGTTTTAGCAGTGCTGCAGGAAATTGATGGCCCAGCCGGCCGCATGCAGCGGCTAGGTGGTGGTGATAGCCCGTTGGTGGTGGTCGATTACGCCCATACGCCGGATGCGCTTGAAAAGGTTCTTGCCGCTCTACGCCCGCATGCCCGAGGTAAGTTGCTGTGCCTGTTCGGCTGCGGTGGTGATCGAGACCGCGGCAAACGCTCGCTGATGGCTCAGGTCGCCGAACGTTTGGCAGACCGCGTCACAGTCACCGATGACAACCCGCGCCATGAAGATCCGCAGCAGATCCTCGATGAGATTCGTGCAGGTTTCAGCGCACCCGAACAAGCGCTGTTTGTGCCAGGGCGCGCCGCAGCCATCTCTGGCTGTATTGAGAGCGCAAGCATTGACGATGTGGTGTTGCTGGCCGGCAAGGGGCATGAGGACTACCAGGAAATAAAGGGCGATCGCCTGCCATTCTCCGATCTCGAACAGGCCTCGATGGCCCTGGCTGCCTGGAGGGGGTCCCATGCTTGAAGCCAAACGCCTTAGCGATCTGGTCGAGCCGTTGTCAGCCAAGCTGGTCAATGCCGATGCAACCTTTAGCTCTGTCAGCACCGACAGCCGAGCAATCGAGACTGGGCAGCTTTTCATTGCGCTCACCGGGCCTCGCTTCGACGGCCATACCTACCTTGCGGAAGTTGCGGCCAAAGGTGCCGTTGCCGCTTTGGTCGAGCGCCATGTACCAGAGGTTTCCTTGCCTCAGCTTGTTGTTGCCGATAGCCGTATCGCTCTAGGCCAGCTGGGCGCTTTGAACCGCAACGCGTTCAACGGTTCGGTCGCGGCCATTACCGGCTCCAGTGGCAAGACAAGCGTCAAGGAACTGCTTGCCAGCATCCTGCGCGCTGCCTACGGCGACGATGCGGTTCTCGCCACGCGCGGCAATCTCAACAACGATCTGGGCGCACCGCTCACGCTGCTGGAATTAGGTTCTCAGCATAAGGCTGCGGTGATTGAACTGGGCGCTTCACGCGTTGGCGAAATCGCCTATACCGTCAGCCTGACTCGGCCAGATGTCAGCTTGATTACCAACGCGGGCACGGCTCATGTTGGTGAATTCGGTGGGCCGGAAAAAATTGTCGAGGCCAAGGGGGAGATTCTCGATGGGCTCGGAGCCAAAGGTGTCGCCGTGCTCAATCGTGACGACCGCGCCTATTCGGTGTGGGAGCGCCGAGTGGCAGGCAAGCGCGTGGTGAGCTTTGCCGTCACGAGCCCGCTGGCCGACTTCCACCCCGCCTCGATTGCTTATGATCTCCGCGGCTGTCCCAATTTCGTCCTGACCGGCCCGGCCGGGTCCGTGCGTGTTCAACTGAATCTGCTTGGCCGCCATAGCGTGGCCAATGCACTGGCCGCCGCCGCGGCCGCCGGGGCGCTGGGCGTTGCCGCAGAGCACATTGTCGCCGGGCTTGAAAGTCTCCAGCCCGTGAAGGGCCGAGGCGTTGCGCAGATGCTGAGCAACGGCGTTCGCCTGATAGACGACACATACAACGCCAACCCTGCGTCGATCTGTGCCGCCATCGATGTGCTGGCCGGCTTTGCTGGTCGTACGGTGCTGGTGCTGGGCGACATGGGGGAACTGGGTTCCTGGGCCGAGCAGGGCCACCGCGAAGTCGGCAGTTACGCCCGAGGCAAAGTAGACACATTGTTCGCGGTCGGGCCGCTCATGAAGCATGCCGTTGAGGCCTTCGGTCATGGCGCGCGCCATTTCGCCGATCAGCAGAGCCTGATCGAGTCGCTGCGTCTGGAGCAGGGTAATGCGACCACCATTTTGATCAAGGGATCACGGAGCGCAGCGATGGATAAGGTCGTCGTAGCGCTTTCCGTTTCCGGCATGGAGAAACATTGATGCTGCTGCTACTCGCCGAGTACCTGCAACAGTTCCACACGGGCTTCGCAGTCTTTCAGTATCTGTCGCTGCGTGGGATTCTCGGCGTACTGACCGCGCTGGTGTTGTCGCTGTGGCTGGGACCCTGGTTGATCCGTACGCTGCAGCTGCGACAGATCGGTCAGGCGGTACGTACTGACGGGCCGCAAACGCATCTGTCGAAATCCGGCACGCCGACCATGGGTGGCGCCCTGATCCTCAGCGCAATAGCCATCAGCACATTGCTATGGGCCGATCTGTCCAATCGCTATGTGTGGGTGGTGCTGGCCGTGACCCTGCTATTCGGTGCAATCGGTTGGGTGGACGACTACCGCAAGGTGATCGAAAAGAACTCCCGCGGCCTGCCAAGCCGTTGGAAATATTTCTGGCAGTCTGTCTTCGGCCTCGGTGCTGCGGTCTTTCTTTACCTGACCGCGCAGACACCAGTCGAAACCACGTTGATCCTCCCGCTGCTGAAGAACATCGAAATTCCGCTGGGGATTGGTTTCATCGTGCTGACCTATTTTGTCATCGTCGGCTCCAGCAATGCTGTGAACCTCACCGATGGGCTGGACGGTCTGGCAATCATGCCGACGGTGATGGTAGGCGGTGGTCTGGGCATCTTCTGCTACCTGTCGGGCAACGTGAATTTTGCCGATTACCTGCTGATTCCATATATCCCCGGAGCCGGTGAGTTAATCGTGTTCTGCGGTGCGCTGATTGGTGCCGGGCTCGGCTTTCTCTGGTTCAACACCTATCCCGCACAGGTCTTCATGGGTGATGTGGGCGCGCTGGCCCTTGGCGCGGCCCTTGGCACCATTGCCGTGATCGTCCGCCAGGAGGTCGTGCTGTTCATCATGGGGGGGATTTTCGTGATGGAAACCCTGTCGGTGATGATCCAGGTCGCTTCATTCAAGCTGACCGGCAAGCGGGTGTTCCGCATGGCTCCGATTCATCACCACTTCGAACTCAAAGGCTGGCCAGAGCCCCGCGTGATCGTGCGCTTCTGGATCATCACGGTGATCCTTGTGTTGGTCGGTCTTGCCACATTGAAGTTGAGGTAACAACGAGTGCTCATCGCTTCCGATCAGTTCCGCATCGTCGTAGGTCTCGGCAAGAGCGGCATGTCGCTGGTTCGCCATTTGGCAAGCCGCGGAGTGCCGTTTGCCGTCGCCGACACGCGTGCGAACCCACCGGAGTTAGCGACTCTGAAAGCGCAGTACCCGAATGTCGAGGTCCATTGTGGAGAGCTCGATCCCCAGCTCCTCAGCCGCGCCAGCGAGCTGTTGATAAGCCCAGGCTTGCCGATCAGCATGCCAGCATTGCAGGCGGCCGCTGCTAACGGAGTGAAGCTGTCCGGTGATATCGAGCTGTTCGCGCGCGAAGCCAAGGCGCCAATCGTGGCTATCACCGGGTCGAACGCGAAAAGCACTGTGACCAGTCTGGTCGGTGAAATGGCTGCTGCGGCCGGGCGTAAAGTGGCGGTCGGCGGAAACCTTGGAACGCCGGCCCTGGATCTGCTCAACGACGATGTCGAGCTCTACGTCCTCGAGCTGTCGAGCTTCCAGTTGGAGACGACCGATCAGCTGAATGCGGAGGTCGCCACCTGCCTGAACATCAGTGAAGATCACATGGATCGGTACGATGGGCTGCCTGCCTACCATCAGGCTAAACACCGCATTTTTCGGGGTGCTCGGCAGGTCGTGATCAATCGTGACGATCGCCTTAGCCGCCCGCTGGTTGCCGATGACCTTCCAACGTGGTCCTTCGGCCTCGGCAAGCCAGATTTCAAGGGCTTCGGGCTGTTCGAAGAAAGCGGGGAGAAGTACCTTGCTTTCCAATTCGACGCGCTGATGCCGGCCAATCAGCTGAAGATGCGCGGGGCTCACAACCAGTCCAATGCTCTGGCCGCTCTGGCGCTCGGGCATGCCGTTGGTCTTCCGTTCGAGCCGATGCTCGCCACCTTGCGCAACTTTGGCGGACTCGCCCATCGCTGCCAGTGGGTTGGGGAGCGCAAAGGCGTGACCTACTACGACGATTCGAAGGCAACCAACGTCGGAGCTGCCCTCGCAGCAATCGATGGCCTGGGTAGCGATATCACGGGTGAATTGGTGCTCATCGCCGGCGGCGATGGCAAGGGTGCGGATTTCTCAGCCTTGCACAGCCCGGTCTCGCATCAGTGTCGTGCGGTTGTCTTGCTTGGCCGCGATGCCGAGCGCCTCGCGGCGGCGCTTGAAGGCGCTGCGCCGATCCACCGCGTTCAGACGCTCCAGGACGCTGTTCAGCTGGCAGCCAAACTGGCCCAGCCCGGCGATGCGGTACTGCTGTCGCCGGCCTGTGCCAGCCTGGACATGTTCGAGAACTTCGAAGATCGCGGACGCCAGTTCGCCGCTGCGGTGGGGGCGCTGAGCTGATGATCGCTTTCCTGCGCAGCGCACCGTCACCTCTGTTCAGTCGACGCGGCCTCGACCTCGATTTCCCTATGCTCGCCGGCTGTCTGGCGCTGCTAGGCCTCGGATTGGTGATGATCACCTCGGCTTCTTCGGAAGTCGCGGCCGTCAATGCCGATAATTCGATGTACTACATGATCCGCCATCTGATTTACGTCCTGCTCGGTATTGGCGCCGCGGGGCTGGTTCTTTTGGTGCCGCTGTCCGTATGGCAGCGGCTGGACTGGATGCTATTGATTGCTGCGTTCGTGCTGTTGATTCTGGTGCTGATTCCCGGCATTGGGCGAGAGGTGAACGGCTCGATGCGCTGGATCGGCTTTGGTGCCTTCAACGTACAGCCGTCGGAACTGGCCAAGCTGTTCGTTGTGGTCTATCTCGCCGGTTATCTGGTGCGCCGCCAGCAGGAGGTGCGTGAAAGCCTATGGGGCTTCCTCAAGCCGTTTCTTGTATTGCTTCCAATGGCCATGCTGCTCCTGCTCGAGCCGGACTTCGGGGCGACCGTGGTGATGATGGGCGCGGCGGTTGCCATGCTGTTCTTGGGCGGCGTCGGCCTGGTTCGATTCAGCTTGCTGGTTCTGCTCGCTGTCGGCGCGGTCTTCGTGCTGGTACAGACGCAGGAGTACCGACTGCAGCGGTTGATTACCTTCACCGATCCCTGGGCTGATCAGTACGGCGCCGGCTATCAGTTGACTCAGGCCCTGATCGCTTTTGGGCGTGGTGAATGGCTGGGTGTCGGGCTTGGCAACAGCGTCCAGAAGCAGTTCTACCTGCCTGAAGCGCACACCGATTTCGTCTTTTCCGTGCTCGCCGAAGAGCTGGGCATGGTGGGTGCGCTGCTGACCATCCTTCTATTCGCATTCGTCGGTGTCCGCGCGCTGTACATCGGGCTGGCGGCCGAGCGAGCACGGCAGTTCTTCGCTGCATATATAGCCTGGGGCGTTGCGTCCCTCTGGCTCGGTCAGTTCCTGATCAATGTTGGTGTGAACATCGGACTGTTACCAACCAAGGGCCTGACCTTGCCGTTCCTGAGTTATGGCGGCAGTTCGCTGGTGGTCACCTGCGCCAGTATGGCCTTGCTGCTGCGCATCGAGTGGGAAAGCCGCACGGTGCTGGGCAGCGAAGATGCCGAGTTCAGCGAGGACGATTTTGCCGAAACGCCTGTACCCCAAAGCAAGGGGGTCGTGCATGGCCGGTAACGTCTTGATCATGGCCGGCGGAACCGGGGGGCATGTATTCCCGGCGCTTGCCTGCGCGCACGAGTTCCAGAGTCGCGGTTATAGCGTGCACTGGCTGGGTACGCCGCGAGGCATCGAAAATGAAGTGGTTCCTGCGGCTGGGTTGCCGCTGCACCTGATTCAGGTAAGCGGGCTGCGCGGGAAAGGGCTGGCTTCCTTGCTGAAGGCGCCGTTCCAGCTGTTGCGCTCGCTGGGGCAGGCCCGCCGGGTGATCCGTACCCTCCAACCGGTCTGCGTGCTTGGGCTTGGTGGCTATGTTACGGGGCCTGGCGGTCTCGCGGCGAAGCTGGCCGGAACGCCTTTGATCATTCACGAGCAGAACGCTGTCGCTGGAACGGCTAATCGCAGCCTGGTGCCCTTCGCGAAGCGCGTCTGCGAGGCGTTTCCGAATACCTTCGCCGCAAGCGACAAGCGGCGAACCACCGGCAATCCGGTGCGTCATGAGCTGTTTCTCGAGACGCCGAGACAGACTTTGCTTGGCCGCCGCCCGCGGCTGCTGGTACTGGGCGGCAGTCTGGGTGCTGAACCGCTGAACAAGCTGTTGCCGGAAGCGCTTGGTCAACTGCCTGGCGATCTACGCCCCGAGGTGTTTCATCAGGCCGGCAAGCAGCACGCCGAGATTACGCGAGAGCGTTATGTGGCGGCGGGTGTCGACGCTGAGGTTGCACCTTTCATCAAGGACATGGCTCGGGCCTATGCATGGGCCGATCTGGTGATCTGCCGCTCCGGCGCCTTGACAGTGTGCGAGCTGGCAGCTGCCGGCTTACCTTCGTTTCTGGTGCCGCTACCTCACGCAATCGATGACCACCAGACCCGTAATGCCGAATATCTGGCGAAGGAAGGCGCGGCCGTTCTTCTCCCTCAAGCAACGACCGATGCTGCAGCGCTGGCCGCGCAGCTGACCGAGGTAATGATGCAGCCGGAAAAACTCAAGGCCATGGGAGCCACGGCACGTCGTCTGGCTCGGCCGGACGCTACCCGAACCGTCGTCGATATCTGTCTGGAGGTGGCCCATGGCTAAATCCCCAGCGGCGGTCAAGGCAGAAGTAAGGCGCATGCGTCGCATCCGCCGGATTCACTTCGTCGGAGTGGGTGGCGTTGGCATGTGTGGCATCGCCGAGGTCCTGTTGAACCTAGGTTACGACGTGTCCGGCTCGGATCTCAAAACCTCGGCGAGCACCGAGCGCCTGGAAAACTTCGGCGCACAGATTTATATCGGCCATCAGGCCGGAAACGTCGCCGGAGCCGATGTGCTGGTGGTTTCCAGCGCAGTAAATGCCTCGAACCCGGAAGTCGCCTTTGCCCTCGAGCAGCGGATACCGGTGGTGCCTCGCGCCGAGATGCTTGCCGAACTGATGCGCTACCGTCATGGCATCGCCGTGGCAGGCACCCATGGCAAGACCACCACTACCAGCTTGCTGGCTTCGGTGTTCGCTGCCGGTGGGCTAGATCCAACCTTTGTTATCGGCGGCCGCCTGACCGCGGCCGGCACCAATGCTCAGCTGGGTTCCAGCCGGTATCTGATTGCCGAGGCCGATGAAAGCGACGCCAGCTTCCTGCACCTGCAGCCGATGGTCGCAGTCGTCACCAACATCGACGCCGATCACATGAGCACCTACGGCGGTGACTTCGGCAAGCTGAAGAAGACCTTTGTCGAGTTCTTGCACAACCTGCCGTTCTACGGGCTGGCGGTGCTCTGTGTCGACGATCCGGTCGTGCGTGAAATCATTCCACAGGTGGGTCGCCCGATCACCACCTACGGTATGCATGAAGAAGCCGATGTCAGGGCCATCAATGTTCGCCAGGAAGGGATGCGCACCTATTTCACGGTGCTGCGAGATGGCTTCGATGCGCTCGATGTGTCGGTCAACATGCCAGGCAATCATAACGTCCTCAATGCCCTGGCAACTATCGCCATCGCCACTGACGAGGGCATCGACGACGAGGCGATCGTTCAAGGCTTGTCTCAGTTTGGCGGGGTGGGCCGGCGCTTTCAGGTTTACGGGGAGCTACCTGTTGAAGACGGCAGCGTGATGCTCGTTGACGACTACGGCCATCACCCGCGTGAAGTGGCCGCCGTGATTCAGGCTGTCCGAGGGGGGTGGCCTGAGCGCCGCTTGGTCATGGTCTATCAACCCCATCGGTTCAGCCGTACACGTGATCTGTACGACGACTTCGTACAGGTGCTGAACGATGCGAATGTGCTGCTCCTGATGGAAGTGTATCCAGCCGGCGAAGAGCCTATCCCAGGCGCCGATAGCCGTCATTTGGCGCACAGCATCCGTCAGCGCGGACAGCTTGACCCGATCTATATCGAGCGCGGCGTCGAGTTGGCTCCGCTGGTCAAACCCCTGCTACGACCGGGTGACATCCTGCTTTGCCAAGGCGCCGGCGATATCGGTGGGTTGGCCCCACAACTTATCAACAGTCCCCTGTTTGCTGGCGCTGCAAGCGCCACGAGGAAGAGCGAATGACGGCCTTGCAATCGACCCGTGAACCCCAGGCGTTCGGCCGGGTCGCCGTGCTCTACGGTGGCAAGAGCGCCGAGCGCGAGGTGTCACTGAAATCTGGAGCGGCAGTGCTAGCGGCCCTGGAATCAGCTGGCGTCGACGCGTTCGGTGTGGATGTCGACGACAACCTGTTGGCTCGGCTGAGTAGCGAACGTATCGATCTTGCCTTTATTGTGCTGCATGGGCGTGGCGGTGAAGACGGCAGCATGCAAGGTCTGCTCGAGTGTGCCGGTATCCCTTATACCGGTAGCGGCATCCTTGCATCGGCTCTGGCCATGGACAAACTGCGTACCAAGCAGGTTTGGCAGAGCCTTGGCCTACCGACCCCGCGGCATGCCGTGCTGGCGAGCGAGGCCGATTGCCGGGCCGCAGCTGATAGTTTGGATTTTCCGCTGATCGTCAAGCCAGCGCATGAGGGCTCCAGCATCGGGATGGCCAAAGTCACTGGTGTCGATGAGCTGATTGCCGCCTGGCGCGCCGCGAGTCTCTACGACTCGCAGGTGCTGGTCGAGCAGTGGATCCAGGGGCCGGAGTTCACGATCGCCACACTGCGCGGCGAGGTGCTTCCACCGATTGGTCTGGGCACGCCACACACGTTCTACGACTACGACGCCAAATATGTCGCCAACGACACCCAGTACCGGATTCCCTGCGGTCTGGATGCTGCAAAAGAACAGGAATTGAAGGAGCTGTCCGCCCGCGCCTGTGAGGCGGTAGGCATCCAGGGCTGGGCGCGTGTCGATGTCATGCAGGACAACAGCGGCGCTTTCTGGCTGTTGGAGGTGAACACTGTTCCAGGCATGACTGACCACAGCCTGGTGCCGATGGCCGCGCGGGCAGCTGGTCTGGATTTCCAGCAGTTGGTCCTCGCAATTCTGGATGCCAGCATGGCGACGGGGAACTGATCGATGATCACCACGCTGCGTCACTCTCTACCCGCTACCGGCCGCGCCTCGCGCAAGCCGGCACAGCGGGGCGCGAGCCGCCTGGTGCAGCGCGAGCCGCTTTCGGCGCGCTTGCCGCGGCCGAGCCTGGGTTCGCTCAAGCGTGCCCTGTGGCCGGTACTACTCGTGGGGCTTGCCGTGGGTCTGTACCAGCTGGGTGACCAGCTTGCGCCCTATGCCGATCGGCCTATTGCCAAGGTGAGCGTTCGGGGTGAACTGACCTATGTCGATCAGCAGGCGGTACAAGCACGCATGGCGCCATTCGTCGAAGCCAGCTTCTTCAAGGTTGATCTCGACGCCTTGCGTCACGACCTTGAACAGATGCCGTGGATAGCCCATGTCGAAGCGCGCCGGATCTGGCCGGATGAGGTCATGGTGCGTCTTGACGAGCAGCTGCCCATTGCCCGCTGGGGCGACGAATCGCTGCTGAACAATAACGGTCAGGCCTTCGCGCCCGACAACCTGACTCGGTATGAACACTTGCCGCAGTTATACGGTCCGAAGCGGGCCCAGCAACGGGTGATGCAGCAATACCAGATGCTCAGCCAGATGCTGCGGCCACTCGGTTTTTCCATCGCTCGCCTGGAACTGCGGGCACGGGGCAGCTGGTTTGTGACGACCGGACAGGGCGTCGAGCTGCTGCTGGGAAGGGATCAGATAATCGAAAAAATGCGGCGCTTCACTGCCATCTACCAGCAAGAGCTGGCGCAGGAGAGCGACAAAATTGCGCGGATCGACCTTCGCTACGCCAATGGCCTCGCCGTTGCGTGGCGGGAGCCGAGCCCGACCACGACGGATGAAGCCGTCGTTGCGAAGAATTGAGGAATGAAACACATGTCTAGCGTGCAAAGCGGCAAGATGATCGTCGGTCTCGATATCGGCACCTCGAAGGTGGTAGCGCTGGTCGGCGAAGTGACGCCGGATGGCGAGTTGGAGATTGTCGGGATCGGCACGCATCCGTCGCGTGGTTTGAAAAAAGGCGTAGTGGTCAATATCGAATCCACCGTTCAGTCGATCCAGCGTGCCGTTGAAGAGGCACAGCTGATGGCGGGCTGCCGTATCCACTCGGCATTCGTCGGCCTGGCCGGCAACCATATCCGCAGCCTGAACTCGCACGGAATTGTCGCCATCCGTGACCGTGAGGTCAGCACTGCCGACCTCGAACGTGTGCTTGACGCCGCCCAGGCCGTGGCTATTCCGGCAGATCAGCGTGTGCTGCACACCTTGCCGCAGGACTATGTGATTGATAACCAAGAAGGCGTTCGCGAGCCGCTGGGTATGTCCGGGGTGCGCCTGGAAGCCAAGGTTCACGTCGTAACTTGTGCGGTCAATGCCGCGCAGAACATAGAAAAGTGCGTGCGCCGTTGCGGTCTTGAGGTTGACGACATCATCCTCGAACAGCTGGCCTCGGCCCATGCCGTGCTGACTGATGACGAGAAAGAGTTGGGCGTCTGCCTGGTGGATATCGGTGGTGGGACGACCGACATTTGCATCTTCACCGAAGGCGCCATACGGCATACCGCCGTCATTCCGATCGCTGGTGACCAAGTCACCAACGACATCGCCATGGCGCTGCGTACCCCGACTCAGTACGCGGAGGAGATCAAGATCCGTTACGCCTGTGCGCTGGCCAAGTTGGCCGGGCCCGGCGAGACCATAAAGGTACCGAGCGTCGGAGATCGGCCGCCGCGGGAACTCTCGCGTCAGGCATTGGCCGAAGTCGTGGAGCCGCGTTATGACGAGCTCTTTACATTGATTCAGGCCGAGCTGCGTCGCAGCGGCTACGAGGATCTGGTTCCGGCAGGGATCGTTCTCACCGGCGGTACAGCGAAGATGGAAGGTGCCGTCGAGCTCGCCGAGGAGATCTTCCACATGCCGGTGCGCCTTGGCGTACCGCATAGCGTCAACGGACTCGCGGACGTGGTCCGCAATCCCATCTATTCAACGGGCGTGGGCCTTTTGCTCTACGGGATGCGTAAGCAGACCGAGGGCACCTCCATGTCCGGTCTCGGCAACTTTGCCGAAGAACCCAAGACGTCTGTCGTGGACCGGCTCAAGAGCTGGATTCAGGGCAATTTCTGAGCAGTGCGGCTGTACCTAAAACTAGAAAGCTGGAAGGAGAGAGGGAAATGTTCGAACTCGTAGATCATACCCCGCAAAGTGCAGTGATCAAGGTCATTGGCGTAGGCGGAGGCGGCGGCAACGCTGTCAATCACATGGTGCGCAACAGCGTTGAAGGCGTGGAATTCATCTGCGCCAACACCGATGCCCAGGCGCTGAAAAAAATCGAAGCGCGGACCGTACTACAGTTGGGATCCGCCATTACCAAGGGCTTGGGTGCAGGCACCAATCCCGATATCGGCCGTCAGGCTGCGATGGATGACCGTGAGCGTATCGCCGAGGTGCTGCAAGGCGCCGACATGGTATTCATCACTACCGGCATGGGCGGTGGTACCGGCACTGGTGCAGCACCTGTCATTGCTTCGGTGGCCAAGGAAATGGGCATTCTCACCGTTGCCGTGGTGACCCGTCCGTTCCCTTTCGAAGGGCGCCGCCGTATGCAGGTCGCCGACGAAGGTATCCGTCAGCTGTCCGAGTGCGTCGATTCGCTGATCACCATCCCCAACGAAAAGCTGCTGACCATCCTCGGCAAGGACGCGAGCCTGCTTTCTGCGTTCGCCAAGGCTGATGATGTGCTGACCGGCGCTGTGCGTGGTATCTCTGACATCATGCAGCGTCCGGGCCTGATGAACGTCGACTTCGCAGACGTCAAGACAGTCATGGGCGAGATGGGCATGGCCATGATGGGGACCGGTTGTGCTACTGGCCCGAACCGCGCTCGCGAGGCCACCGAGGCGGCGATCCGCAACCCACTGCTGGAAGACGTCAACCTGCAAGGTGCGCGTGGCATTCTGGTCAATATTACCGCTGGTCTGGACCTTTCCCTGGGCGAGTACGCTGCGGTGGGCGAGATCATCGAGGCGTTCGCGTCCGACGAGGCGACGGTTAAGGTGGGTGCTGTGATCGACCCTGACATGCTCGATGAGCTACACGTAACGGTTGTAGCGACTGGTCTCGGACCGCGCAACGAGAAGCCGGTCAAGGTCGTAGACAATACTCTGCAGACCGCAGCCGTGGCGTCGCAGCCCGCTCCAGCAGCGCGTCAGGACCAGGCGGCCGTGAACTATCGCGACCTGGATCGTCCGACCGTGATGCGTAATCAGGCTCACGCAGCGGCTACTGCAGCGAAGATGAATCCTCAGGAAGATCTGGATTATTTGGATATCCCGGCGTTCCTGCGCCGTCAGGCTGATTGATTGGATTTATCAGGACTATCGGGGTGATTGGTATTCAGCAAAGTGGGGTTCTGCTATGATCGCCACCTTTGTTGGAAACCATTCGCAACAGCGCACTAGCGAAAACGAGCCATGATCAGACAACGCACCTTGAAGAACATCATTCGCGCCACAGGCGTCGGCCTGCATTCGGGGGAAAAGGTTTACCTGACCCTGAAGCCGGCTCCCGTGGACACAGGAATCGTGTTCTGTCGCACCGATCTCAACCCACCTGTGCAGATTGCCGCACGGGCCGAGAACGTTGGCGAGACGACCATGTCGACTACGCTGGTCAGCGGTGATGTCAAAGTCGATACGGTTGAGCACCTGCTCTCAGCGATGGCTGGACTAGGCATCGACAACGCTTACGTCGAGCTTTCCGCTTCGGAAGTGCCGATCATGGACGGTAGTGCTGGCCCCTTCGTATTCCTGATTCAATCAGCCGGACTGCAGGAGCAGGACGCCCCCAAGAAGTTCATCCGCATCATCCGCGAGGTTTCGGTGGAGGACGGCGACAAGCGCGCCACTTTCCTGCCATTCGAAGGCTTCAAGGTGAGTTTCGAGATCGATTTCGACCATCCGGTGTTCCGCGGCCGTACCCAGACCGCCAGCGTGGATTTCTCCAGTACTTCCTTCGTCAAGGAAGTCAGTCGTGCTCGAACCTTTGGTTTTATGCGTGACATCGAGTTCCTCCGCTCGCACAACCTGGCCCTGGGTGGAAGTGTCGAAAACGCCATCGTGGTCGATGAAGACCATGTGCTCAACGAAGACGGCCTGCGCTACGAGGACGAGTTCGTGAAGCACAAGATTCTCGATGCAATCGGTGATCTTTACTTGCTGGGCACCAGCCTGATCGGCGAATTCCGCGGCTTTAAATCCGGACATGCTTTGAACAACCGTCTGCTACGTACCCTGATGGATCAAAAGGATGCGTGGGAAATGGTTACATTCGAAGAGTCCCAGACCGCACCGATCTCCTACATGCGCCCGGCAGCAGCCGGCTGAGCTTTACTCTCTTTCCTTTTTTGAGGCCACCTTCGGGTGGCCTTTTTTTTGAACGGCAGTGCTACTGGCTGAGTCGGCTTGTCAGTTCATGCCGTCCAGCAGACCAGCCAGATCGTCGGCGTGCTCTTCTTCCTGGGCGAGAATATCCTCGAAAATGCGCCGTGTTGTCGGGTCTTTGTCGCCGATGTACTGGACGATTTCTCGATAACTGTCGATTGCTATCCGTTCGGCCACTAGATTCTCGAATACCATGTCGCGCAGTCCGTTACCCTCTGCATATTGCGCGTGAGCGCGCTCGGTGAGGCTGTCGGGATTGAAATCCGGGGCGCCACCAAGCTGCACGATACGTTCTGCCAAGCGGTCAGCATGTTCCTGTTCTTCGTTGGCATGCTCGAGAAACTCGTCGGCGGCAACGCTCGATTTGAGGCCAGTGGCCATGTAGTAGTGGCGCTTGTAGCGTAGATAGCAGACCAGTTCGGTCGCCAGCGCCTCATTGAGCAGATTGATCACCGTATCGCGATCGGCCGAATAGCTTTCTGTCACCGCGCCGTTTTCGACATGCTGGCGCGCGCGCTCACGCAAAGTATGTTTGTCGCTCAATTGCACATAACTCATCACGGTCTCCTGGGTCTGGGGCGTGCGGTAAGCACCGCCGTTTGGCCGTCGCGCCTGTCGGCGTCTCGCGGGGCCACAAGTTGTGATAGGCGAGGGCACAGAAAGTTTAACCGCGCCCGTCGTTGGGGCACTCCGGCTTGGCCGGCTCCTCGATAGGGATTGGTTCGCCGGGGTCCTGGCGTTCAGGCTCCGGTACCGGGCTCGGTGTGCCGTCGTCCCGAGGGTCGGGTTCCTGCATTTTAAGCTCCATCAACTGAGCGCCTTTATCAGATCATCCTTGCGCATCTTGGAGCGGCCCTGCACGTCACGCTCTCGCGCTTTGTCCATCAGTTCGTCGCGGGTAAGGTCGCTAAGGGACGTACTGCGAGATCGGTCGCTACGTGCCGAGCCCTTGTTTTGTGATTTGCCGGAGCGCGACTCGGCTGCCCGATGTGCTGAGTCCTTGCGATCGGCTCGCTTGGCGGTCTCGCTTTTGTCCTGCCCCGAGCCACCTTTGCGTTCACCGCCGCCGGACTGCTTGTTTACGGTGGCCCATGCTCGGGCTTCCGCTTCTTTAGCTGGTACTCCCCGCTCCTCGTAACTGTCTTCGATATGTTCGGCTTTCCGTTGTTGTTTATCGGTGTATTTGGATTTCTCGCCTCTGGGCATGACGGCGTCCCCTTGATGATGTGACGATGTGGCCCCTGTTGGATATGGCATCTTGGCGAATTAGCCGCGACGCCTATCCTGATTGGTCCGCATGGCAGGCCTCGAGTTTCACTCGTGTTAGCATTACCACCTGCTGCAAGCAGTCCGACGAGCTCAGAGGTGAATTATCCTTTCGCGCCCGAGCTGGCATGTAATGCCAGCGCGAGGACAATAATTTCTGCTACGCCTCAATCGGGCGGAACAAAACACATTTAATTTGGCCTGAACCAAGCGCGGGCTGCGCTACCTCGGTAGTTGTAGAGTGACGCGCTTAGCGATTCTGTTACAAATCCATGCCAGCCGTCTTTACGGCAGGCCTTGAACGAGGCGCTAGCCAGATGCGAATCCTAGTATGCGGAGCCGGTGGCCAGGTTGGTCACGAGTTGATAAACCGTGCCGGAGGGTACGGTCTCGAAGCGCTCGGGATGACTCGCGACTATCTTGACATCACCGATGCAGAACAGGTGGCCAATGTGGTCGGCAGGCTCAATCCCGGGCTTATCATCAACGCGGCCGCGTACACGCATGTTGACAACGCCGAGACGCACCGGGAACAGGCTTACCGCGTCAACCGTGACGGTGCGGAGCGGCTGGCGCAAGCGGCTCGTCAGGCCTCTATCCCGCTGTTGCATATTTCCACTGATTACGTGTTCTCCGGTGATGCCCGAGCGCCTTATAACGAGAACGATGAAGTCGAACCTACGGGGGTCTATGGTGCTAGCAAGCTGGCGGGCGAAGCGGCCATCCAGACTGTGCTGGACGAGCATCTCATTTTGCGCACCAGCTGGGTCTATGGGGCGCATGGTCACAACTTCGTTAAGACCATGCTACGCCTTGGCTGTCAGCGTGACGCGCTATCGGTGGTCGCCGATCAGGTCGGTTGCCCCACTCAGGCGGGTAGCATTGCGGATGTGTTGCTGGAACTGGCGCAGCGTTATGCCCAGCACGGCGAACTGAAATGGGGGCTCTATCACTACAGTGGGCGATCTCCTTGCACCTGGTTCGATTTCGCCGTTGAAGTCTTTCGTCAGGCAGAAGCCAAAGGCATGCTTGCTGCCCGCCCCAAGGTATCGCCCATTACCACCGCTCAGTACCCCACTCCCGCGCGCCGTCCGGCTTGGTCGGTGCTCGATTGCTCCAAGTTCGAGACTACTTTCGGGATCGA
The DNA here is from genome assembly GCF_038562055.1 of Stutzerimonas chloritidismutans. Taxonomy (GTDB): domain Bacteria; phylum Pseudomonadota; class Gammaproteobacteria; order Pseudomonadales; family Pseudomonadaceae; genus Stutzerimonas; species Stutzerimonas chloritidismutans_A. The sequence continues at coordinate 163,293 of NZ_JBCFXD010000010.1, forward strand.
CACCCGGGACTGGCATGACGAGCTTTCCATTGTGCTCGACTCGCTGGCCAGGGCTGCGGCTATAGTCGCAGCTGACGCCGCACAGCATACCCAGGCGTGAGCACTCGATCCGCAATACCGGCGCTGGTAGTGCAGCTAGGCGTGATGTGGTGATCTGACGCGTCTCTCAGGTATTCTGTGCGGCCTTTTGCGAGGCGGCATGAAGCCGCAACGTTTGCTGGAGAAGCCGCGTGGTGGTGTTTCAGGCGATATTGCCAATCTTCGGCTTGATCATACTTGGCTACGTGCTGGGCTGGCGGAAATGGTTGGCGGGGGAAGCGGCAGCCGGACTCGCCAACATCACCTTCAAGCTGTTCATGCCGGCGGTCCTGTTCACCGGTATTGCTCGGGCCCAGCTGAGTGATGGGATGTCACCGACGCTGTTGCTGGCCTACTTTGGGCCGGTGGTTACCGTTTTCGCACTGGTTTCTCTGTTTGCCCACCGATTGCTCGGACGAGCTTCCCCCCTCGGCTTGACGGCCGCTTATTCAAACAATGTGCTGGTCGGCATCCCGCTGGTGACAACTTTGCTGGGGCTGGAGAGTCTGGTGTACGTATTTGCCATTCTTGTGTTTCACAGCCTGATCCTGTTTTCCCTACAGAGCTTCTATAACGCCTTCGGCTCAGGGCAACAGGTCAGTGCGCCGGCATTGCTGAAGAATCTGGCCAACCCTTTGATTGTCGGTCTGTTGCTCGGCGCCCTGTTGAATGCATCCGGTTGGGAACTGCCAGTGCCGATCTGGCGTGTTGCCGACTGGCTCGCCCAGGCCGCATTGCCATGTGCGTTGATGGTATTGGGCATCAGTCTGTCGCGTTATCGGCTGCGACCCAGCGCACCGGCGTTCGGCCTGGCGCTGGTGAAATTGGGGCTGTTTCCGTCGCTGGTCTGGTATGTCGGCGGATGGTTACCAGGCCTCAGTCATGAGGCCCTGAGCGTGCTGGTACTACTGGCCGCCTGCCCAAGTGGTGTCAACGTGCTGGCTTTCGTGGTCAATCCTGAAGACACCCGCCTGGTCAGCTCGACGGTCTTCCTCTCGACGCTGCTGGCCGTGATCAGCTTGCCGCTGTGGATGCTGCTGCTGTCAAGCTGACTGCGTAGGTCATGTCCGCTTATCCGTATGCGCGTGATTTGCGATGATGTCTTCCAGCCGCAGCCCGGTCAGGCCGTGAATGGTTTTCCATAGGTAATAGAAGATTGCCATCATCATCACCATGCTCGGGATCGCGATCATGGGGTAGCTAAGTAAGGTCATGCGCCCCAGTTCAGCATTGAATGCTTCGCTACCGGCGGGACTGCTGACAATCCATTTGGCCAGCACGTAATTCATTAATGACGAAAAAAAGAACGTGCCGCTGAGAAAGTAAGTCGCACGCAGCAGTCGCGTCTCGAAGTGAGCGGTTTGCCCGTTGCGCTCAAGCTGCTCGTGAACCTTATCAACATTCAGTACCTTGGGGTTGTACAGCAAGGTACGGATCAATGGAAAGCGGGTGCGAGTAGACGCCAGCACGGCAACCCCAATGATGCCGGGAATCGCAGCTTCCTTGATCGCCAGCCATTGTGGATCGAGCTGCAGCAGGCCGATTCCCCCGGTAAGCAGCACGCTTATCAGGCCCAGCAGCGCAATCCAATTGAACTTGCGGTATTTCGCCAGCTCGAACAGCCCCCAACCGAGCGGAAAGGCCAGTGCCAGCAGCAGGGCGCCATCTGCGCCCAGTCGTTCTTCCCCGCTGAGTTTCATCAGGATCAATGATGGGATGACGATGCTGACAGCCAAGTCCATCAACGGGCGTGGTTTATGTGCAGCCGGCTGATCGGAACTAGGTCGGTTGGTGTGGGTATTGTTCATTTGATTAGATTTCGGCTCGTAAGAGGGCGAATGATCGCGCGGCGAAGCGCGCATAGCCATAGGGCAATGGTGTCCTTTCGTGACTCGTTCAGAGGCCCCTCGAACCAAGGCGTCGTCGTTGCGACCACTGTCCCGCTTCGAACAAAGCGACTACCAATATAGCCAAGGCAAGCGGCAGCAACAGGTAGAAACCTCTGAACACGATCAGCGCGGCCAGCACATCAGCCGTAGGTAGCTCTGGCATTGCAGCGAGGAAGGTCACCTCGAGCACCCCGAGTCCACCGGGTGCATGCGAAAGCAACGCCAGCGAGAAAGAGGCCAGAAATACGCCGATTACGACCACGTAGCCGGGATTGCCTTCATCCGGCAGAGCAAAGTAGATGATCGCCGCAGCGCACGCGAGCTCGAGAGGCGCGGCAATGAGCTGCCGCCCGACGATAGGCAGGCGCGGATAGGTGATGTGCCATTTGCCTACATGCATCGGCGGGAAGTGTCGCCAGGCACCGATCACATAAAGTCCGATAATACATAGCAGCGAAGTGCCTATCGCAATCGATAGCCATGGATCGACATCCACGAGCCTGTTGAGCAGTTCCGGTTTGAATATCAACACGAAACCGCTAGCCAGTAACGTCCCAAGTAAAAAGGTCAGTGAACAGAATACGATCAGTACGCCTATCTCCTGCGGTGTCAGTCCCTTGCTGCGATATGCGCGATACCGCACTACCGCACCGGAGAACACCGACGCACCAACATTATGAGCAAGGGCATAGGTCGTGAATGAACAGAGTGCAATGAACCACCATGAGATGCGTTTACCGAGGTGCGCTATGGCGATCCGGTCGTACCATGCCAGTGCCACATAAGCGCCTAGCGTCGCCACCCCGGCCAGCACCCAGCTGCGCTGGTTGATGGCGTCGAGACTGTCGGTCAGTTCCGCCAGCGATAGATTACGGATCTCCTGATAGAGCAGATAGCCGGACAGGACTACCGCCGTAATACCTACAAGCGTCCAGGCGATATCGCTCCTCTTCATCATTACGTGGGCTCCTTGGCGACGGCTTATGCCTCGAAGCGAAGATTCGGACAATGGGTCATGCTGCGTCGCTGAATAATTCGGGCGGTCTTTTATCGGCAGCGGGCCGGACGTTTTGTTCATTGTCTGACTAAATAGCGCCAGCCACGGCACCGCTATTACGCTTGGAGACCACGCATGGAAAACTCGGAGCAGGTGTACGTCGTCACAACGACCAGCCAGAAATTTCGCTTTTGGTGACCTGCCGATCGCTGCCCATTTCCTAGCTCGTCGCACAGGCACTCACTGGCGATTGCCTGGCTAGTGATTACCGTGTGAATGCTCTTCCACTGCTTGAGCTACGCTCTGGCAGCAGCACTTTGAGCAGGACTCTGGCATCCATTCGTCCCGGATGCCGGCTTATTCCGCAAGCCTGCTGATCATCAGTAGTCGCCAGGGGGCGGGTAAGACCAGAACTTACCGATCCACAGCGGTTGCTCGGCTCCGGGCCCAGTGCTCTATCAGCTCGCGCAGCTGAGACATTTCGACAGGTTTGGACATGTGCCCATCCATTCCGGCGTCGCGGGCTCGCTCACGGTGCTCACTGAGTATATGCGCGGTCAGCGCCACCACCGGCGTTCTTGGGCGGGCCTCAAGCGTTTCCCACGTGCGTAGCTGCGTAGTGGCCTCAAAGCCGTCCATCACCGGCATCTCACAGTCCATCAACACCAAGTCGTATGGGTGCATCTTGATCAGCGCGAGCGCTTCCGCGCCATTGCTGGCGGTATCCGGTTTGAGGTTGAGCTTGCTGAGCATGCCGCGGATCACTTTGGTGGATATGCTGTTGTCCTCGGCGACCAGGATGCGGAAATCTTCTGGCACGGATAGAGGCTCGTTGGCTTGAGTTGCTGAAGACTGCACGATCGCGCTGGTGCGTCGGGCAAGCTCGTCCGCCAAGGTGGTTTTCAGCGTATAGCCGGCGACGGGCTTGGCCAGGATGCGTTTGATGCCGGCGTTGCGTGCAATGATCTTGCTTGGTGCACTGCTCATGCCCGTGAGCATGATCAGCAGGATGTCGTGATTGAGGCTGAAGTCTTCCTTGATTCTGCTCGCCAGTTGCATGCCCGTCATGCCGGGCATGTCCTGATCCAGCAAAACCACGTCGAAATAGTCGCGTAAGTGCGCCTTGGTCCGCAGTAGCGCTAGCGCCTCTTTGCCTGAGGCAACCGCACTGACTTCCATGCCCCAGCTGCTGCACTGCTGGCCTAGGACTTTGCGGCAAGTATCGTTGTCATCCACTACCAGCAGCCGGGCGCCTTTAAGCTGGTTGTCGAGATCGCTGGCGGGCTCGTCAATTTCAGCCGCCAGTGGCAGGCTCATCCATAGCGTGTTGCCGGCGATGCCCCCGGTCTGAATGCCGAACTCTCCATCCATCAGGTGTATCAGCTGCCGGGCGATAATCAGGCCAAGGCGGCCGCCAAGACGGGTTGCGGCGAGAAAGTCTCGGCTATCGAGCGCAGCATTGAGCAAGGCGTCGCGCTCCTGTGTCTCCAGCGGACGGCCACTGTCCTGTACGGTTATGCGCAGACGGGGCTGTCCTTCGCGCTCATCCACCGCTGCCGTCAGTAGCACCTCGCCTTCTTCGGTTTGCTTGAAGGCGTTCTCGAGCAGGTTGAGCAGCGCCTGGCGCAGGCGAGTCGGGTCGCCTGCAACCACGTGCGGCATCTGCGGCTGAACAAAGCTGATCAGCTCGACTCGTTGCTGTTCGGCCTTGGCGCGGAAAATACTGAGACAGTCTTCGATCAGGGCGTTGAGATCGAACTGAACATCGTCCAGCTCGATTTGTCCTGACTCCAGCTTGGAAATATCCAGAATTTCGTTGATCAAGTTGAGCAGCTCGTTACCGGAGCTGTGAATCGTCTGAACATAGTCACGTTGTTTGGCTGACAGCGAAGTGCTGAGCAGCAGCTCGCTCATGCCGAGCACGCCGTTCATCGGCGTACGAATCTCATGGCTGATCTTTGCCAGGAAGTCTGCTTTGGTCCTCAGTTCGGCGCTATTAACCGCTTCGGCGGTATGTTGGTTGCGACTGTCGGACTGAATCTGGCGCTGCCGCTCAAGCAGCGCAAAGCTGAGAATCAGCCCGGAACAGGTGGCTACGCTGAACATTATGCCGGTCAGCCAATCCGGGTCGAACTGATTGAAACCCAACAGAACAGGCAGGACCAGAACGAAGCCGCCATCGAACAACAACATGCCCGCGACCAGCAGTCGGGCGGGTTCGTAGCGCTGCCGCCAGTGATGAATAGCCACGACGGTGACGCTGACGGCGGTGACTAACACCAGGGCGTATATCAACCAGCTGAACCAGAGCTGACCGGTGAACAGTATGGTGGCTGCAAGCGTGCTAACCAGGCCTGTTTCCAGCGCAAGTACTCCTGTCGCCCAAGGTATCTTGCGGTGATGGAAAAAACCGTAGGTGAAGGCCAGCAAGGAAATACAGGTCAGTAATGCAGCCAGATCGGCGATCAGTGGCTGGCTGTAGATCAGCTTGGGCGACCAGACTGCAAGCAGACCCAGATTTGCGATTGCACTGGTGAGTAGGGCGCCGTGGAGGAGGGCAAGCCATACATGGCTGTAGCTTAACGTGTAAGCGAAACGCAGCAGGTTGTAGATCGTCAGTAGTGCCAAGGCACCAAACAAGGCCCCAAACAGGTAAGCCGGGCGCGCCAGCGCGACCAGCCCTACCTCATCCACCGTACTGAACCAGGCCATAATCGGGTGTGATGATTGCAAGCGGATATAGGCTTCGCGAGGCATATCGTCATTAGGCAGCGAAAACAGATATGCGCGGGTAGGCAGCGGACGCGACTCGAGCGGTCGGAGCTCGCCGGTCTCGATATGGCGTTCCAGCTGCCCGTCCCGCAGCAGGTAAAAATCGAGGTACTGCACGCGTGGGGCAAAGATCCACAACCAGTTGGGGTCGGCGAGCGCCGGAAGATTTACCTGTAGCCAGACGGCGTTTTCACTGGCTGGAGCGGCGTAGGCGCGTTTGTCGATTCGCTGGAACAGGCTGCGCTGGGCGACAACCTCATCAAGCGTGAGCAGACCGGATTGATCGACGAGCAATCGCCAATTGGACTCTGTCGCCGCTATGGCGTCTGGTGATACAGGAAGGGGCGCAGCTTCCGGAGCGGCGGCTAATGCAGGCCATGCGACCAGCGCAGCCAGCAACAGACTGAAGGTAAAAGCAATGGCGACCCTGAGTCGACGCACGATTGAAGTCCCTTCATGTGTGTGACGGTGGATTATAACCACCGCACAGGCGCGCAGTAATGCGCGCAACGATCGATAAGAGCTGCGCGCATCGCTCCGATTTTGGCGCTTAGCTTTCGCCCTGCTCGCGCGCAATTGCACGATAGCCTATGTCATGGCGATAGAAATGCCCGTCCCATTCAATACGGGCAGCCAGTGCATAAGCATTTTGCTGGGCCGCAGAGACCGTTTCGCCAAGCGCTGTGGCGCAGAGAACACGACCGCCTGCGGTGGTCACCGCGCCGTCTGCCAATGCGGTACCGGCATGGAAGACCTTACCGTCCAGCTGGGCGGCGGCATCCAGACCGCGGATTACGGCGCCTTTGCTGTAATCACCCGGATAGCCTCCCGCAGCCATCACTACGCCGAGGCTCGGACGCGAATCCCACTGCGCTTCGACCTTGTTTAGCGCTTTGGCCAAGGCTGCTTCGACCAGCAGTACCAGGCTGGACTGCAGGCGCAACATGATCGGCTGGGTTTCCGGGTCGCCGAAGCGGCAATTGAACTCAATGACTTTTGGCGCACCGTTGCGGTCGATCATGAGGCCGGCGTAGAGAAAGCCGGTGTAAACGTTACCCTCGGCGGCCATGCCATTCACGGTCGGCCAGATAACTTCGTCCATCACGCGCTGGTGGACGTCGGCAGTCACCACTGGCGCTGGGGAATAGGCGCCCATTCCTCCAGTGTTCGGGCCGGTGTCGCCGTCGCCGACGCGCTTGTGGTCCTGGCTGGTGGCCATTGGTAATACATTGGCGCCATCGACCATGACGATAAAGCTGGCTTCTTCGCCGTCAAGAAATTCCTCGATTACCACCCGCGCGCCCGCATCGCCGAACGCGTTACCGGAGAGCATGTCGCGCACAGCTTCTTCCGCTTCGGCGAGGGTCATGGCCACGATCACCCCCTTGCCAGCGGCCAGGCCATCGGCCTTGATCACGATGGGGGCGCCTTTGTCTCGCAAATAAGCGAGTGCCGGTTCGACTTCGATGAAGTTCTGGTAATCGGCGGTCGGGATCTTGTGACGAGCGAGAAAGTCCTTAGTGAATGCCTTGGAGCCTTCCAATTGGGCTGCCGCGGCCGTAGGGCCGAAGCAGTCGAGGCCGCGCGAATGGAAAAGGTCGACTACACCTTTGACCAGCGGCGCTTCGGGGCCGACGATTGTCAGCTGCACGTTCTGTTCTGCGAAGTCCGCCAGTTGCTCGATGGCCAGCACATCGATAGCGACGTTTTCACACTTCGCTTCAGTTGCCGTGCCTGCATTGCCGGGCGCGACGAACACTTTTTCTACGCGGGGATCCTGCGCGACCTTCCAGGCCAGGGCATGCTCGCGGCCGCCGCTGCCGATGATTAAAACCTTCATACTCGATTCTCTCGTTTGAGAGCTGGAAGCCGAAAGCTGAAAGTCGGAAGCAGCAGGGCTTCAGTCTTCCAGCTTCACCTTCGAGCTTTTAGTGCCTGAAATGGCGCATGCCTGTGAACACCATGGCGATGCCGGCTTCGTCTGCTGCGGCAATCACTTCGGCGTCGCGCATGGAACCACCAGGTTGAATGACTGCGGTAATGCCGGCCTTGGCGGCATTATCGATGCCGTCTCGGAACGGGAAGAACGCATCGCTGGCCATTACTGCGCCGGGCACCGGCAAGCCGGCATGCTCGGCCTTGATCGCCGCAATACGCGCGGAGTTGACCCGGCTCATCTGGCCTGCGCCGACCCCGACAGTCTGCCGGTTCTTGGCGTAGACGATGGCGTTGGATTTGACGAATTTGGCTACTTTCCACGCGAAGATCAGGTCGTGGATTTCCTGTTCAGATGGGGCGCGCTGGGTGACGACCTTGAGGTCGGCTTCGCTGATCATGCCAATATCGCGGCTCTGAACCAGAAGCCCGCCGTTGACGCGCTTGAAATCCCAACCCGGCGCGCGCTCGGCTGGCCACTGGCCGCATTCGAGCAGGCGTATGTTGGCTTTGCTTGCGACTGCCTCACGCGCTTCTGCCGAAATGCTTGGCGCGATGATGACCTCGACGAACTGGCGATCAACGATGGCTTTCGCTGTCTCCCCATCCAACTCGCGGTTGAAGGCAATGATGCCGCCGAACGCGGACTCGCTGTCAGTGGCATAAGCCAGTTCGTAAGCTTGGCGGATGCCGCCCTCGGCATCCGGAACCACGGCGACGCCGCACGGATTGGCGTGCTTGACGATGACACAGGCTGGCTTGACAAAGCTTTTTACGCACTCGAGAGCGGCGTCGGTATCGGCGACATTGTTGAAGGACAATTCCTTGCCCTGCAGTTGGCGCGCCGTGGCGACGCAGGCTTCGTCGGCGGTTTCCACGTAGAACGCTGCGATCTGGTGCGGGTTCTCGCCGTAGCGCATGTCCTGCGCCTTGACGAACTGAGTGGTGAAGGTGCGCGGCAACAGACTGCGGCCTTCGGTGGAAAGGGTCTCAGCGCTCTGATCAACCGTGCCCAAATAGTTGGCGATCATGCCGTCATAAGAGGCCGTGTGCTCGAAGGCTTTGAGCGCCAGATCGAAGCGTTGCGCATACGTCAGGCCGCCGGCCTTCAAGTTTTCGATGACGCTGGTGTAGTCATCGGCGTTGACGACGATGGCGACGTCCTTGTGATTCTTGGCCGCGCTGCGGACCATGGTCGGGCCGCCGATGTCGATATTTTCGATAGCGTCCGGCAACGTGCAGCCAGGCTTGGCTACGGTGGCAGCGAACGGATACAGGTTGACCGCCACCAGGTCGATCGGATTGATGCCATGCTCAGTCATGACTTCGCCGTCCAGGTCACGCCGACCGAGAATGCCGCCATGGATCTTTGGGTGGAGCGTCTTGACCCGGCCGTCCATCATTTCGGGGAAACCGGTGTAGTCGGCCACTTCGACCGCGGCGATTTCGTTTTCGCGCAAAAGCTTGAAGGTGCCGCCGGTCGAGAGAATTTCGACGCCCAGGGCAACGAGTTCGCGGGCGAATTCAATAACGCCGGTTTTTTCGGACACGCTGATCAGGGCGCGGCGGACGGGAAGACGGGTGCTTTGGTCGGTCATAGACATTTCCTAGGAGCTACAGGCTGCGAGCGGCAACTCCTTGGGAAACAGCTTGCACCGTTCCATCGGAGCGCGCCGCTGATCAGAGAAGGTCGTACTGCTTGAGTTTCTTGCGCAGGGTGCCGCGGTTCAGACCCAACAGCTCCGAGGCCTTGGTCTGGTTGCCTTTGACGTAATTCATCACGGTTTCCAACAGCGGTGCCTCCACTTCAGAGAGCACTAGGTTGTAAACGTCGGTAACGTCCGCGCCTTCCAAGTGGGCGAAATAGTTATGCAACGCCTTTTCTACACTGCCTCGCAAGGTCTGGCCTGCTTCGCTGGGCGTGTTGAGGTGTTGCTTGAGGTTCACATTGTCGCTCACGGATGTTGTTCCAGTTAACAAGGTTTCGTTCAACAGCGTCATGCAGCCACCCCTTTTCCTTCCCCCGAATCAGGGCTTGTACGGCGCTCGGCGAAAAACTTCCGAACGCTGGCGCATTGCGCATCCCTGTCTTCCAAACCATTGAACCGGCCGCGGTACTCCTGCGCGCCGGGCAGTGTTGCCAGATACCAGCTGACGTGCTTGCGAGCGATACGTACGCCCATCACGTCGCCGTAGAACACATGCAGCGCCTCAAGGTGCTGCAGCAGGATGTCTTCGACCTCAACCAGCGTTGGCGGCGCCATCAACTCGCCTGTGGCGAGGTAGTGGTTTATCTCGCGAAATATCCACGGTTTACCCTGGGCCGCACGGCCAATGAGCAATCCGTCCGCAACGGTCTTGTCGAGTACCAGGCGGGCCTTTTCCGGCGTATCGATGTCCCCATTGGCAAAAACAGGTATTGCGACGGCCTGCTTGATCGCTGCAACGGTCTCGTATTCCGCGTCACCGGTGTAGAGGTCGGCACGCGTGCGACCATGTACGGCCAGCGCAGCGATGCCGGACTGTTCAGCGATTCTCGCTATCGAGAGCCCGTTCTTGTTCTGCCTGTCCCAGCCGGTTCGGATCTTCAGCGTTACCGGCACATCAACTGCCCCGACCACCGCCTCAAGTATCTCCGATACCAGTTTTTCATCCTTCATCAGTGCGGAGCCGGCAGCCTTGTTGCACACCTTCTTGGCTGGGCAGCCCATGTTGATATCAATAATCTGCGCGCCCAGTTCGACATTTCGAGCGGCGGCTTCGGCCAGCATCTGTGGATCGCCCCCAGCGATCTGCACCGAGCGTGGCTCTGGATCCCCCTCATGCAGCAAGCGCAGGCGCGATTTGCGGCTGTTCCACAGACGCATATCGCTGGTCACCATTTCCGACACCACCATCCCGGCGCCCAGACGTCGGCATAACTGGCGGAACGGTTGATCGGTCACGCCAGCCATGGGCGCGAGTATCAATCGATTCGGAAGGATGTAGGGGCCGATGCGTACCGCTGACATGAAGATTCCCTGCCTGGAGCCTGCTTGTTAGGTAGATCGGGACAGCAAAAAAGGGTGTGCATAATACCCGCTACGGATGACGGGTTAAAGGCTGTTCTGAACAAAATCTGAACAGCTCTGTGCTTATAACGAGCGGTAGCATGGCTCACTGAAACGGCGCGCGGTAAGCGCCGCCCGTCGTGCCGGGTGGAGTGGGAGTCAGTCAGGAGAGCGAAAGGCGAGGCTGTAATTCACCGCTTCTATGCCAGGGTCCAGGATGTCCAGAGCAATGTGGATAGGAACCTGCGAGGGCATTTCCCGTTGTCCCGCGAGTTCTCCGGAAAGGTATTCACCCGGTTTGAAGGTTCGTCGCGCCAGCGTCTCGCCCCGAATGTCATCGAAGCGCACCTCCAGCAACGGGAAAGGTTGGGCAAATGATGCACGGTTGTAGATGATCGCATCGACTACCAGTGCTCCAGCGAAATCCGGGTGGCTGCGAACCACGAGATTGCTGCTCTTGATCTGGCTGATGTCGACTCGGGGCGGTAGCTTGCAGTCGAGCGCAGGGCAGATTTTTTCCAGCCAAGGACGATACTCATCCTGACGTGCCAGCTCGTCAAAATTATAGATCACATACTGGGTCGCTAAGCCCACCAGGGCTATAAGGTTCAACAAGCCCCAGCCCAGCCAGCGGCCCCAGGGGCGCCGGCGCGCCTGCCAAGCGAGCTGCAAGGGTTCATCGTCCAGGTCGAACAATCGCTCCTCGCGGTCTTGGTGCTTTCGCTCGATACCGATCCTGGCTCGCGCTGCCGGCGTTATTTGCGCATCGTCGCCGTCAGTATCAATAGGCAGATTGACCGCCGGTTCGGCGCGTTCTGTAGCGTTCAGCTGCCCGATCACTGGGTCACCAGGCGCCCCGAGCGGGCTGGGCGGGGCGGGATGTTCGACACTCACCGGGGTGAAGCGAATCTCTGCGGTGTCACGAGGGGGTTCGTCAATAGGTTCTGGTTCCGCTTCGAGCGGCTCGTTGCGCTCCTGGAGCTCTGAGTCCGCATTCAGCAGTTGCTCGGCCCAGGCTTCGTCATCATTGTGGGGTAGTTGCTCGCCGGGTTGCGGCTCCAGTTCCAGAAACTCGCGGGAAAGCTCCAGCTCCTGTCGCTCAAGCTTCGCCAGCTCTTCATCGAGGTCCAGGCTGTCCAGATCCAGATCGTCGTGAATCCAAAACGTGTCGTCTTTACCTGCAGATTTGTCCAGCGCTGCCCGCCCGTTCGATGCTTCGCTGGCAGGAGATGGGGCAGTGGCGTCCGCGGTCGCTTCCCTGCTACCCGCTGCGTCTGTGTCTTGCAGGTAGCGGGCGGCATTGAAAAGCTCCATGCACGCGCCGCACCGCACCACACCCTGGGCTGCACCGAGCTGGGTGCGGCTGACGCGGAAGCTGGTCTGGCAATGGGGGCACTGGGTGACGAAGCTGGTCATGCGTTGGTCCGGCTTAAATGGCCGTAGTCTAGCGCATGCTCTGCAGGAAGCAGCAGTGGCGGACGGCCGAGTTGATTGCTGCGTCTAAGGCAGTGCTCAGAATCGACGGATACCGGTGATGCGCACCCAGCCGTCTTTTTCCGCCGTCGGATCGAGCTCGAACTGGTTGGCATAGGCGGCACGTACCTCGTCAGCCTGCTCAGCTAATATTCCTGACAGGGCGAGACGGCCGCCGGGCTTGACCCTTTCGATGATGCGCGGCGCCAATGCCACCAGTGGGCCGGCAAGAATGTTGGCCACCACCACGTCAGCCTGACCCTCGGGTAGCTGCTCGGGCAGATACAGCGGGAAGCGTGCCGGGTCGATGCCGTTGCGCCCGGCATTGTCGCGTGATGCTTCAAGAGCCTGCACGTCGATGTCAGTGCCGACGGCTTGCTTCGCGCCCAGGAGCAAGGCGGCAATGGCTAAAATGCCCGAGCCGCAGCCAAAATCGAGTACCTCCAGACCCTCCAATGGCTGGGCGTCAAGCCACTCCAGACAAAGCGCTGTGGTTGGGTGAGTGCCGGTGCCAAAGGCCAGGCCGGGGTCGAGCAGCAGATTCACTGCATCCGGTTCCGGAGCAGCATGCCAGCTCGGTACTATCCATAGACGATGGCCGAAACGCATTGGGTGGAAATTATCCATCCAGCTGCGTTCCCAGTCCTGGTCTTCTATGCGCTCAAGCTGGTATTCAGGCAGCTCCCCACCGGTTAGCAACCGCAGGTGGGCCAGCAGGTTAGTTTCATCGGCATCGCCGTCGAACAATGCCAGCAGATGGGTGTGTGACCACAGCGGCGTCGTATTGAGGTCGGGTTCGAATATGGGCTGGTCTTCGGCGTCCATGAACGTCACTGACACTGCGCCAACGCCCAGAAGCGCGTCTTCGAGTGCTTCAGCCTGTTCCGGGGAAATGGCAAGACGAAGTTGTAACCAGGGCATTGTGGCCTCTCGGAGCGAGCAACCGGAATAGCCGGTCGGAAAAGTCGAGATCTTACTGAAGCGTGTTGGAGGCTTCCATCTTGGTGATACCAGAAACGACAAGGGCTGCCGTTTGGCAGCCCTTGCTGATGTCAGCACTCGATCAGTGCTTGTCCATTCCCAGCTTCTTTTCCAGGTAATGGATGTTCACACCGCCTTTGCAGAAGCCTTCATCACGCACCAGATCCCGGTGCAGTGGAATGTTGGTCTTGATGCCGTCGACGACGATTTCGTCCAGGGCGTTGCGCATGCGGGCCATGGCTTCTTCACGAGTGGCGCCGTAGGTGATCAACTTGCCTATCAGCGAATCGTAATTTGGCGGTACCGAATAGCCGCTGTACAGGTGCGAGTCGACCCGTACGCCAAAACCGCCAGGCGCATGGAAGTGCTTGACCTTGCCCGGGCTCGGCAGGAAGTTCGAAGGATCTTCGGCATTGATCCGGCATTCCAGGGAATGGCCGCGAATGACCACGTCGTCCTGTTTGATCGACAGCTTGTTGCCGGCGGCAATGCTGAGCATTTCCTTGACGATGTCGACGCCCGTCACCATCTCTGTGACCGGATGCTCTACCTGAACGCGGGTGTTCATCTCGATGAAGTAGAAGTGCCCATCTTCGTACAGGAACTCAAAGGTACCGGCGCCCCGATAGCCGATCTCTACGCAGGCGTCAGTGCAGCGCTTGAGTACTTCGGCACGTGCCTTTTCATCAATGTACGGTGCAGGCGCTTCTTCCAGGACCTTCTGGTGACGACGCTGGAGCGAGCAGTCGCGATCGCCCAGGTGTACGGCGTTGCCTTGGCCATCGGACAGCACCTGAACTTCCACGTGGCGTGGGTTGCCGAGGAACTTCTCGAGATAGACCATCGGGTTTCCGAACGCCGCGCCCGCCTCGGTGCGTGTCAGTTTGGCCGACTTGATGAGGTCTTCTTCGTGATGAACGACACGCATGCCGCGGCCGCCACCGCCACCAGCGGCCTTGATGATCACCGGGTAACCCACTTCACGAGCGATGCGTAGCGCTTCGGCTTCGTCTTCCGGAAGCGGTCCGTCAGAGCCCGGTACCACAGGTACTCCGGCTTTGATCATTGCGTCCTTGGCTGAGACCTTGTCGCCCATCAGGCGAATGGTTTCGGCTTTCGGGCCGACAAAGGCAAAACCGGATTTTTCAACTTGCTCGGCGAAATCGGCGTTTTCGGCCAGAAAGCCATAGCCGGGATGAATGGCGGTAGCGCCGGTCACTTCCGCTGCGGCAATGATCGAGGGGATGTGCAGGTAGGAGTTGGTCGCGAGGGCCGGGCCGATGCAGACGGACTCGTCGGCCAGGGCCAGGTGCATCAGCTCCCTATCGGCGGTGGAGTGAACTGCGACGGTCTTGATCCCCAGCTCTTTGCAGGCTCGCAAAATCCGCAGGGCGATTTCACCGCGGTTGGCGATTAGTACTTTTTCCAACATCGCTGGCTCTCCGCGGTTCAAACGATGGTGAACAGCGGCTGGTCGTATTCGACCGGCTGACCATTCTCCACCAGGATGGATTCGATGGTGCCGCTGGTTTCGGCCTCGATGTGGTTCATCATCTTCATCGCTTCGACGATGCAGAGGATGTCGCCTTTCTTAACGCTCTGCCCGACTTCAACGAAGCTGGCCGACTCCGGTGAGGAGGCGCGGTAGAAGGTGCCGACCATCGGCGATCGGACTACAGTGCCATTGAGCTTTGGCTGTGCCGGTGCGGCATCGGCGGCTGGTGCGGCGGCCGGAGCAGCTGCGGGGGCCGGCATTGGCGCTTGCGCATAATAAGGCTGCTGCATTGCAACCTGCTTGCTATGACGGCTGATGCGAACGGACTCTTCGCCTTCGTGAATTTCCAGTTCGTCGATACCGGACTCTTCCAGCAGCTCGATCAGTTTCTTGACTTTGCGAATATCCATGAAGCAGTGACTCCCAGGTAAGTTCAAAGGGCATTGCTGCTCGCTTCTTCGAGGCCGGCGCGTTTTGCGCGCGGTCCTGTCAGGAAGCAGCGAGTTGTTCCAGGGCGGCCTCCAATGCCAGGCGATAGCCGCTGGCGCCAAGACCGCAGATCACCCCTACCGCGACATCCGAGAAATAAGAGTGATGGCGGAAAGGTTCACGCTTGTGCACGTTTGACAGGTGCACTTCGATGAATGGGATGCTCACCGCCAGCATCGCGTCACGTAGCGCAACGCTGGTGTGTGTGAAGGCGGCGGGATTGATCAGGATGAAGTCCACGCCTTCGCTGCGTGCGGCATGGATGCGCTCGATCAGCTCGTGCTCGGCATTGGACTGTAGATGCAGCAGATGGTGGCCGGCATCACGGGCTCGCTGCTCCAGATCCTGGTTGATCTGCGCCAGCGTCGTGGCGCCATAGACGCCGGGTTCACGGGTGCCAAGCATATTCAGATTCGGGCCGTGGAGGACCAGAAACGTCGCCATGAGTATTCCTTGTTGTTCTGTCCAGACGGGCGCTTGAGCGAGCGCCCATCGGTGAGGGGAAAAACTATGCACGAAGCGAGGGCTGACTGTCCAGTCATGTCTTGATCGGCGTAAATGCCGACATTATGGCTGGAGATTGCTGCAGGGACTGTCTACAGAGAGGCTTCGGCGCGGTCCAGTCGTTCCGTGAACTGGCCGGCATCGATTTCGCCGACGACCCTTACGTCGGTCAGCTCCTTGCCGGTGCGATCAAAGAACAGAACCGCTGGCGGGCCGAAGAGCTTATAGCGGTCGAGCAATGCCCGCTGCTCCGGGTTGCTGTCGGTAATGTCGAAGCGAACCAGGCGGTAGTCTGCAAGACGTGGCGCAATCTCTGGAGCGGCGAACACTTCGCGCTCGATCACTTTGCAGCTGATACACCAGTCAGCGTACCAATCGAGCATCAGCGGTTGGCCTGCCGCCTGCGCCGCGCTGAGCTGGGCGTCAAGTTCAGTCGGGGTAGTCACTGTGCGCCAAGCTTCTGTTTCGCTGGCGGAGCCACTCGCTGCGACTGAGGTGGCGCGAGGCAGCGGTCGCAGCGGATCGGAGTTCCCCTGCAGCGCACCGACCCAAGCCGCCAGTGCATAGACCAGCAGCACCAGGCCCAGCAGCTGTGCGAGTTTCTGCCGGGGTGTCTTGAAACCAAATTCCAGCGTGCCTAGGAACAGTGCCGTGCCGGCAGCCAGCAAGCCCCAGAGCGCCAGCGCTAGCGGGCCTGGCAAGACTCGCTCGAGCATCCACACGGCAACCGCCAAGAGCAACACACCAAAGACGTTGCGTACCGTGACCATCCATGGGCCGCTTTTGGGAAGTAGGGCGCCGCCGCCAATGGCGAACAGAATCAGCGGCGTGCCCATTCCTAAGCCAAGGGCAAACAGTTTGAGGCCGCCACCCAGCGCGTCGCCACTGGCGCTGATATACAACAAGGCGCCCGCAAGCGGTGCAGAGACGCATGGCGAGACCAGCAGGCTGGAGACCGTTCCGAGCACCGCAGCGCCAAGGAAGGAGCCGCCTTTGGCATTGCCAGCAATGCGCTCGAGGCGGTAGCCCATCGCCTGCGGCAAACGTAACTCGAACAGTCCAAACATGGCCAAAGCGAAGGCGACGAAAAATAACGCGAATGGCACCAGGATCCAGGGCGACTGCAAGCGGGCCTGCAGATTCAGTTCAGCTCCGAACATGCCCATCAGTGCCCCTAGTACGGCGAAGCCGGCCGCCATTGGCAGGACGTACGCGAGCGATAAAGCAAAGCTGCGCATTCCTCCGATCTGCCCGCGCAAAACGACACCGGAAAGGATCGGCAACATGGGCAACACGCAGGGCGTGAACGTCAGCCCCAGTCCTGCGAGAAAGAACAACGCCACCGAGCGCCAGGACAGCGCGGCAGTGGTGTCAGTCGTAAGGCTTGAGTCCGTCGCTGCAGATGCGGCCTTAGGAGTGCCGCCAATGCCGCCAATATCGAGGGACTCGGTTTCCGGCGGATAGCACAAACCCTTGTCTGCGCAGCCTTGATAGGTCACCTGTAAGGTAAAGGGTTGATTCTGCGGGTTGCGAATCGGAAGTTCGACGTCGAGCACGCCGTAATAAACTTCGACTTCGCCGAAATAGTCGTCGGTCTTTTGCTCTCCCGCGGGCAGGTTCGCTTCGCCGATAACGACACCGGGCGTATTGGTCTTGAATTTGAACTGGTGCCGGTAGAGGTAATAGCCTTCCGCTGCGACGAAACGCAGCTTGACCTGCTCAGGCGATGCGTCGATCAGGTTCAGGCGGAACGCCTGACGTACCGGCAGGAAGTCAGCACTGTTGTTCAGCCCCCCGAGCGTCGAGCTGGGGCGGCTGTCGAAAAGGCCTGCAACAGCGGGGAGGGCGAATAACAGGATCAGCAGACTCAGCAAGCGGCGCATAGTCATCTCACAGGAAGCAGTGGCGGCATGATACCCAACGCGGCCAATCGTCGCTTGTACGCAACGTCGCACTAGCGCACGTTCTGTAACCAGATGGTGCCGTTTCGCTCGACGTATGCCAGCGCATGCAGCGCTTGCCCAGCGCAGGGGCCAGCGACGCACTCACCGCTATCAATCAGAAATAGCGCGCCGTGGGTCGCGCATTGGATGAGGCTGCCGCTGCTGTCGAGAAACTCATCTGGCAGCCACTCCAGCGGGATTCCGCGATGTGGGCAACGGTTCTTGTAGACGTAAAGCGTGCCATCCTTGCGAATCGCCAGCAGGCGCTGTCCATCTCGTTCGAATCCCTTGCTCTGCCCCTCCGTCACCTCTGCGGTCTCGCACAATCGAATCATCGGGTCCTCCTTAGCTCCAAAGATTATCACCCAAACAGCCCGCTACAGGGTTGGCGAACAATGGATAGCGCTGGCGGAGTCGGTGGCTGGCTTTTATCCTTCGCTCGAACTTCAATTGGCGAAACTTTTGATGAGCCCAGTGCTATCCGCACGCCCTTTTTTTCTTTCGCTGGGCCTCATGTGTCTGATTGCCTTCTGGGTGTCGCTGGCGCTTGGGCCGGTTCATCTACCGCTGATCGACATACTGCACGCCTTGCTGCAGCTGTTTGGCTTATCGACGGGAGGTGAGGGGGCCGACCAAGCTGTGCTGATCCTCGGGCAGATCAGATTGCCACGCGCTTTGCTCGGGTTGAGCGTCGGGGCGGTGCTGGCGCTGTCCGGCGTCGCTATGCAGGGTTTGTTTCGTAATCCACTGGCCGATCCCGGGCTGGTCGGTGTTTCCAGTGGTGCCGCACTAGGCGCCGCCGCCACCATCGTCGGGGGAGAGCTGGTTGGCGGGATATCCCCATTGCTGGAGCCCTATCTGTTGTCGGTCAGCGCGTTCCTCGGTGGTCTAGGTGTCACTTGGATGGTCTATCGCCTCGGTCGGCGGGATGGGCGTACCCATGTCGCGACGATGCTTCTCGCCGGTATTGCGCTGACTGCTCTGGCGGGCGCGGTGATTGGACTTTTCACCTATATAGCTGACGATAATGCGTTACGTACTTGACCTTCTGGAATCTTGGCAGCCTGAACGGCGCAAGCTACGCACGGCTCTGGCCACTCCTGCTGGTGACTGTGGCCGTGGCATTCTGGCTGCCTCGCCGGGCGCGGGCGCTGAACGCCCTGTTGTTGGGTGAATCGGAGGCGCGTCACCTAGGCTTTGATGTCGAGCGACTCAAGCGCGAACTGGTGTTCTGCACGGCACTCAGCGTCGGCGTAGCGGTAGCGGCGGCGGGCATGATCGGGTTTGTTGGTCTGGTGGTTCCCCATCTAGTCAGGCTGCTGATTGGTCCTGACCACCGCTTGCTGCTACCGGCGTCGGCGTTGGCAGGGGGCAGTCTGCTGCTGCTTGCCGATCTTTTTGCTCGGCTTATGCTGGCGCCTGCGGAGCTGCCGATTGGGATTGTCACTGCACTGCTGGGCGCGCCTTTCTTTCTCTACCTGCTATTGCGGCGGCCTCACTGATGCTCAGTTTGCTGGGGGGCTGTGTTCGGCGAGGCGCGTCCAACGTTCTTGTTGGCGTTGACGTCAGGCTTGAGCCGGGCGAGGTCCTAGGGGTGCTGGGGCCAAACGGCGCAGGTAAAAGCACTTTGGTTGGCGCGATGAGTGGAGAGCTGCCTCTCAACGCTGGCGAGGTGCTGCTGCATCAGAAGCCGTTGCACAACTGGCATGGTTCAGAGCGCGCCCGTTGCCTGGCAGTACTGCCGCAAAGCTCAACCTTGAGTTTTGGTTTTCGTGTCGATGAAGTGGTTGGCCTGGGGCGTTTACCCCATGACACTGGTTTTGAGGCCGACCGGACGATCGTGGCCGCTGCGCTTCGTGCGGCAGATGCTCAGCATCTGGCGCAGCGGAGCTACTTGTCACTGTCCGGAGGCGAGCAGCAGCGCGTGCACCTCGCTCGGGTGTTTGCCCAGCTCTGGCCTGGGCGTACCGGACAAGTCCTTTTGCTTGATGAACCTACAGCCATGCTCGATCCGCAGCATCAGCACAGCACCTTGCATGCAATCCGCCAGTTTGCCGAGCTGGGCGGCGCGGTACTGGTTATCCTGCATGATCTCAATATTGCGGCGCGCTACTGTGATCGCCTGTTGTTGATGGCTGATGGGCAAGTGCAAATGAGCGGTACGCCCGAGCAGGTGTTGCAGGCCGAGCCGCTGAAATTGGTGTTTGGGCTCGATGTGCTGATCCAGCGACACCCGGAACGAGGCCATCCGCTGGTTGTTGCCCGCTGAGGATATCCCATGCGAATACTATTGCCCCTGGTCATGCTTCTACTCACCGCCTGCCAATCGCAGCCGCACTTGCCGACCTGGCAAAGCCCTGTGGGGCGTGAGCATCCTTATCTCGGACGAATTGTCGATTTGCAAAGTGGCGAGCAGATCTCGCCGAATCGGTTGATTGACGAGCTGGTCACGGTCGATCAGGTCTTGGTTGGAGAGCGCCATGACAATCCAGACCATCATGCACTGCAGCTCTGGCTTCTTCAGGCATTGGCGCAGCACCGGGCGCAGGGCAGCCTGTTGTTGGAGATGTTGAACCCGGATCAACAGGATAATGTGGCGCAGGTGCAAGCATCGGTTGAGCGCGGCGAATGGCCGGCTGATCTGGCGGCTGCGCTGGACTGGCAAAACGGCTGGGAATGGAAGCAGTACGCGCCAGTGGTCAGGCATGCGCTGGCGCAGCCGTATCCGTTGATGTCGGCCAATCTCGACCGAGCGGAGATCATGCGAGTTTACCGTCGTATACCCACCCTGACCGGCGCGCCCGCTGATAATGAGGTGCAGCGGACCTTGCTCGCGCAGATTCGGATGTCCCATTGCAATATGCTGCCTGAGACGCAGTTGCCTGCCATGCTGGCGGTTCAGCAGCAGCGCGACCAGCGAATGGCTGAGCAGCTGGATGCTGCCCCGAAGCCGACGATGTTACTGGCCGGTGCTTTCCACGTCCGGCGAGATCTCGGCGTGCCGCTGCATGTTGAGAGCCATGACGGTCGAGTGACCACCCGTGTACTGATACTTGCGGAGGTGGAAGATGTGGTTCGCGCCGGTCAGGCAGATTTCGTCTGGTATACCCCCGCCCAGCCGCAGCAGGACCATTGTGCCGGACTTCGGAAAGCCACCGAGTAGTTGGCATAACGCTTACGCGGAGCCAATGTTTTTGCGCGGACAAAAAAAGACCCGGCAAGAGCCGGGTCAAAACCGTGATTAGCCTGATGAGGAGATAACCTGAAAGTCCGACTGCCCGTTCTTTCAGCTTACCGGCTGATCTCGCGACCAGTGGTGCTAATAATAACAATTCTCATTCGTTAGTCAATAGGAGAATTCAATTAAATTTTCTCGGCTTTCGTCGGGGTCTCTTGGCGCTAGGCAGAAAGGGGCATGCGCAGCTGGGTGACCTCTTTATTCAGCAGGTCGATGCGCCTGGCCATGCTTTCTATGAGGCTGTGAGCAATCTTGGGGTTGCTCTGCATCAAGCCGAGAAACTGATCTTTGGGGATAAGCATGACGGTGCAGTCGACGGTCGCGACGACGGTCGCGCTGCGCTTCTCTTGAGTGAAAACCGCCATCGCCCCGAAAATCTCGTCACGTTGCACGTCGCCAACCTTCTGCCCATCTACAAAAGCTTCTGCGTTGCCTTCGATGATGATGAACACGTTGTCCGCATCGTCCCCTTGGCGAATCAACTCGTCGCCCGCGGCAAAATGCTGAAAGCCGGTTGTGGGGTGGATTTCGGGTTGCTTAAGGCGCGCCAATGCGTCTGATAGCAGCGCCGTCTGCCCAATCAAGTACTGGGTATAGAGCTCCTGACGACGCTGATCGGTATGGATGTGGCGAAACACCTCGCTGCGCGAATAGGGAATCAGGCGAATCAATTCCTCGCTGCGGTAGCGGCAAAGCGGCAGCTCCATTCCTTGACGCAGCCCAAACAGATCACCTTCCTGCATGTAAAACAGTGGTCTTTCACCGACCAGTGCATGCAGCAGCCCGCATTCGATGATGAACAGGTGCTGCTCGGGTAAATCCTGCGCCAAGTCGTCGGAAGCCTTGATCGCGATAGTTGGTGCCGAAGGGGCGAGGCCTTCGAGCAGTTGCGCGGGGATCCCCTGCAAACGGTTGATCAGTTGATCGGCATAGGCCGGTTGTTCCCCGAGTAGATACATGTCGGCAATCCTTGGACAAGCGGGCTCACTGAGTTGGAGCGATGCGCGTGCTCACCATAAGGCCGCGCTCGACGAGAGTAAATCTTGTCCAGTGAGCATTGTGAGCTAGCTCTTGTCTCGGTAATCGAGGCGGGCCAGATGCTGGTTAAGCTCGGTCTTAAGTGTGTCCGGCAGTTCCTTCCAGCTGACGTCACGCAGTGCGCCTTCGATGGCGTAGAGCAGCACTCTTGATGCGCTGAAACCTCTGGATTTGACCGCCTGGTAAGCGCTGACCGCGCCGAGTCGACGCAGGTCATCGGCGGTGTGAATACCTGAGGCGTGCAGCCACTGCGCGGATGTTTTGCCGAGATTTCTCAGGGTCAACAGCTCGTCGTGCATGATTGCTCCTATCGGCCTGGGTAGCCAGCGAGGAAATGAAGCGGCCAGCGAACCCGGCGTAGGTGAGCTGGGTTCCCCCACAGGCGCTTGAACTCAGACTCCAGTTCAGTGACTGGGTCTAGGTCATGGCTCTGCTGCCACCGCTTCACGGCTGACCAGGTACGCAGATAGCCAAGTAGTTGCGGCAAGTTCCAGCGGGCCTCGATAGAGAACGCCGGAGGTTGGAAGGTTTCGAATGGCACCTGAATATCCCGGTAGCCAGCATCGACACTGGCGCGTCCTGGAGGCCAGTAACCGCAAAGCGTCTCGCTATGCAGCTGTCCGATCAGCGAGTCCAGCGACGGTTCGATATGAAGCAAGCTGTAGCACCAGGCGCAGAACAGACCGTCTGCTGACAGCACCCGCTTTGCTTCGGCAAAGAAGGCAGGCGTGGCGAACCAGTGCAACGCCTGAGCGACCACCAACAGGTCGACGACACCATCGCGCAGCGGTAGGCGCTCGGCCTGTGCAGCAAATCGCTCGGCGGATCGCCAGTCGCCAGTGCCAGCCAGTTGCTCAGCGCTGGCATCGCATGCCATTACCCGGTCGAAATGGTCCGTTAGCGCGCGCGCCGCCTGGCCAGTGCCCGACGCAACGTCAAGCGCGCAGCGTGACTTCGAGCACTGTTCGACAAGCCAATTGAACAGGCTGTCAGGATACGTTGGGCGGAACAGCGCGTAATCGTCAGAACGAATTGAAAAGAGCTGGACGCTGTCACCCATCGCAACGGTCCAGCGGCAACAAAGGCAGAACAGTGTGAGGCATGGCCGACTTCCGCTGACAGACCTGTACAAGTATAGAAGCACCGCCGGGTTCTGCCCTCAGCGGTGCCTGGATGACGCTTTTCTGTACAGATGTCCGCCAGTCCGGTTGTCAGAGGCCCGGCAGGCGTTGACGAATGTCACTGACCAAAGCGTCGAGACTTCCTGCTTCAGGTGTGCTGATCTGTCGATTGAGCATTTGCTCGCTCTCGCTCAGCGGCTCGCGGGAAGACTGTTGAGCTTTGATTACCGACAGCGTGGCATCGGACGGGTCGCCACCCTCGGCCTGGCGCTGTATGAGCCACTGCTCGATGACTGCGTCGGGCGCCTCGCAGCTGAGTATCATAAAGGGCACACCGGTCGACTCCGCGACCTGCCAGGCGGCCTGGCGATACTGGTGTTTGAGATAGGTCGCGTCGATCACCACCGAGAAGCCTGCGCTAAGCGCGTTCTCAGCCAGCGAGTGCAGTCGCTGATAGGTCGCATCGCCGGCCTCGGCAGTGTATATGCCGGCGCTTAGCTCGGAAGCCTGTGACTCTGGCTGCTGGCCATAGAGTCGTTTGCGTTCGACATCCGAACGTATCCTGATCGCTCCCAGTGCCTCGACCAGGCGCAGCGCAACCTGGCTCTTGCCGACCGCCGATACGCCGTGGGTGATGGCAAGAAAGCGGGAGGGAATGGCGCTGTAGCTTTCGGCCAGATTAGCGTAGCTGCGATACTGGCGCAGGACGATCCGGCGCTGAACGGCGTCTTCTTCCTGATGCAATCGGAACAGGCTGACCTTGGCCCGAACAAGCGCGCGATACGCCTTATAGAGGTTGAGCAACTGCAGCGCAGCGTAGTCTCCGGTGCGTTCCAGCCAGCCGTTGATAAAGCGCCGTGCCTGACACTTCAAGCCACGATCTTCCAGGTCCATCGCCAGGAAAGCTGCATCGGAAGCGATATCGATCAGGCGAAATGGCTCATTGAATTCGATGCAGTCGAACAACACCACCTTGTCTTCGATGATCGTAGCGTTGCCCAAATGCAGGTCGCCGTGGCATTCGCGGATGAAACCTTGCTGGCTGCGCTGCTCGAGCAAGGGCTGCAGGCGGGCGATGCTGGTTTCGGTCCAGTCCAGCAGGGCGTCGAGTTGCTGTAGGTCCGCTTGTTCGGTTAGCAACGGACGGATCTGCTCGAAGTTCTGCCGCATCGGAGCAACGATCCCCTCGGCGCTGTTTAGCGCATGATCTGCAGCCACCTGCGGGATGCTCAGGTGGAACTCGGCGATCTGTTCGGCGAGGGCGTCGATGTGATTGTCCGTCAGCTCACCCCTGGCCTGTACCTCTGCCATCAGCTGTGTTTGCGGAAACTCGCGCATCTGCAGCAGGTATTCGATCGGCTCGCCATTTCCGTCGATTGCCGGATGCTCGATGCTGCCGGTGACAGGCAGGACCTGAAGATACAGTTCCGGCGCCATACGCTGGTTCAGGCGCAACTCTTCCTCGCAGTAATGCTTGCGGGCGGACAGGTCGGTGAAATTGAGGAAGCCGAAATCTACCGGCTTCTTCATCTTGTAGGCGTACGTGCCGGTAAGGATGACCCAGGAAATGTGGGTCTCGATGACTTTGAAGCCGTCAACCGGGTGAGGGTACAGGGCCGGATTCTGCAGTGCAGTAATCAGTGCTTGGCTCACGGTCACTCCTTGTTGGTTTGCTGGACGGGTGTGTGAGCACTTGGGAGGCAGTTCACACAGTCGGAAAACGCTCCATTATGTCCATCCGCGGTTAGCGTGCAAACCGCCAAGAGGGCGTCTTCGGCTCAAATCAAAGTGCGTATAATGCGCCGCCATGACTAAATCACGCTCGTCTCGTTCCCGCTCCAAACGCCGCTCCGGTGCTTCTCGCCCCTGGCTAGGTTGGATTATCAAACTTTCTATCGTTGCGCTGGTGCTGCTGGCCGGTGTTGCGGTGTATCTCGATGCCGTGGTGCAGGAAAAATTCTCCGGCAAGCGCTGGACGATCCCTGCGACCGTTTATGCCAGGCCACTGGAATTGTTTGTCGGGCAAAAACTCGACAAAGACGACTTTCTCACGGAGGTCGATGCCTTGGGCTACCGCCGAGAAAAGTCTGTAAGTGGGCCGGGGACTGTTTCGGTTGCCAGTAACGCGGTCGAGATGCATACCCGAGGCTTCCGCTTCTATGAAGGCGCAGAAGAGTCTCAGCGTATTCGCGTGCGCTTTTCCGGCGACCTCGTCGCGGGTCTGGCACGCATGGACGGCGGCGAGCTGCCGGTGGCCAGGCTGGAGCCATTGGTCGTGGGTGGGCTATACCCTGCGCACAACGAAGACCGGATTCTGATAAAGCTCGATCAAGTGCCGCCTTATCTGGTGGAGACACTGGTCGCGGTCGAAGATCGGGAATTCTTCGATCATTTTGGTGTGTCGCCTAAGTCCATTGCGCGTGCCGTCTGGGTGAACCTTACCGCTGGTGAGGTGCGTCAGGGAGGCAGCACGCTGACGCAGCAGCTGGTGAAGAACTTCTATCTCACCAACGAGCGCAGCCTGAGCCGCAAGGCGACCGAAGCCATGATGGCGGTGCTGCTTGAGCTCCACTATGACAAGCCGGAAATCCTTGAGGCCTATCTGAACGAGGTTTTCCTTGGTCAGGACGGTCGTCGCGCCATTCACGGTTTCGGTTTGGCAAGCCAGTACTTCTTTGGCCGGCCGCTCGCGGAGCTAAAACTGCAGCACGTGGCCTTGCTCGTCGGCATGGTCAAGGGGCCCACGTACTACAATCCTCGCCGCCATCCTGAGCGCGCCATGGAGCGACGCAATTTGATCATCGATCTGCTGGCTGAGCAGCAGGTCATCAGCCCAGAGGAAGCTGCCCAGGCGAGGCAGGCGCCCCTTGGCGTGACGCAGCGTGGCAGCCTGGCCGACAGCTCCTACCCGGCATTTCTCGACCTTGTGAAGCGGCAGTTGCGAGAGGACTATCGCGACGAAGACCTTACTGAGGAAGGGCTGAGGGTTTTCACCAGCTTTGACCCCATCATTCAATCCAAGGCTGAAAAAGCCATGACCGATACGCTAAAGCGTCTGGGCAAGGCCGCCGAGGGTGTCGAAGGTGCAATGCTGGTCACCAACCCGGAAACCGGCGAGCTGCAGGCGATGCTGGGAAGTCGTCATCCAGGCTTTGCCGGCTTCAACCGTGCCCTCGATGCGTCGCGGCCAATCGGCTCGCTGATCAAGCCGGCAATCTATCTCGCTGCCCTGGAAAAGCCCAGCCAATACACCTTGACCAGCCTGCTTGAGGACGAGCCGTTCTCTGTCAAAGGAACCGACGGCAAGGTTTGGAAGCCTCAGAATTACGGGCGTACCGCTCATGGCACGGTCTATCTTTATCAGGCCCTGGCGAATTCCTACAACCTGTCGACCGCGCGGCTCGGCTTGGATCTGGGCGTACCGCATGTGCTCAAGACGCTGGCGCGCTTGGGCGCTTCGCCCGATTGGCCGGCCTATCCGTCTATGCTGCTGGGCGCGGGCGGATTGCGCCCTATCGAAGTTGCTGGGGTCTACCAGACAATCGCCAATGGCGGCTTCAATACTCCGTTGCGGGCCATTCGCAGTGTCGTTGCGGCCGATGGCGAACCCCTTAGCCGCTATCCGTTCAAGATCGAACAGCGATTCGATCCCGGCGCTATTTACCTGACCCAATATGCCATGCAGCGAGCGATGGTCGAGGGGACTGGACGCTCTGTCTACAATCAGGTCCCCAGATCGCTGGCACTGGCAGGCAAAACCGGTACCACCAATGATTCTCGTGACAGCTGGTTCGCAGGCTTCAGCCAGGATCTGCTCGCGGTGGTCTGGTTGGGGCGCGATGACAACGGAAAAACTTCGTTAACCGGTGCCACAGGCGCGCTGCAGGTATGGGCGGACTTTATGCGCCGTGCCGACCCATTACCCCTGCAGATGCCCGTGCCGGACAATGTGTCGATGGCCTGGGTAGATGCACGGACCGGAGAGGGGACGCCGGAAAATTGCCCGGACGCCGTACAGATGCCCTATATCCGCGGAAGCGAGCCGGGGCCGGGGCCGGGTTGCGGCATCCAGGCCCCGGCTGAATCGGTCATGGATTGGGTTCGTGGCTGGTTGCCATAGGTGGCGGCTGGCCGGTTGGTTTATCAAGAGGTCTGAACTGTGAATAAGCAATGGATGATCGTGTTGGTGGCGGCGGCGCTGCTGCCGGGCTGCGCATCGGTCAAGCGCGGCGCGATACCCGTCGTTGATTCGGGGGCACCGGTGTCGGAGGAGGTTTCCGCGCGTCAGCCCAGCCGCCGCACTAACGCACCTGTTACCGCTGGGCCATCTGCGCCTGCAGACTCGGGCGTTATGGTCATGGTGCCGCAGCAAAGCTCCGAGCCGTTGCAAACCTATGGCGCACCTGATGTCGCTTTCTCTGGCGGCTCTGAACAAGCGCCTGCCGGAGGGGCCGGGCAGTGGATCCCGCCCACTCAGTCCGCGCCAATTCCCGCCCCGGTCCAGCGACAGCCAATGCCCAGCGGAATACCGTCAAACAGCGCGACCTTGTCGGCGGATGAGCGGCTTGACGGGCCGGTGCTGGCGTTGCTTACCACTGCGCAGCAACAACAGGGAGGAGGCGACCTGAACGGAGCTGCGTCCAGTCTCGAACGGGCTCAGCGAATCGCCCCGCGCGAACCGCAGGTGCTCTATCGGTTGGCTCAGGTCCGTCTGGCCCAAGGGGATGCCATTCAGGCCGAACAACTGTCTCGGCGTGGGCTGAGCTATGCGAGCGACCGGCCAGCCCTGCAGGCAAGCCTCTGGGAACTGATCGCGCAGGCTCGTGAACGTCAGGGAAATGCTGCCGGCGCTGCGCAGGCACGCGAGCGGGCCAAGGTTTCGATGTGATGGATGATCGAGTGCCTGCGTTGGCTGACCAGTTGCTATTGATCGAGCGCGAGCTTCGGTTGCTTGGGGTTTGGGCGTCGTCACCGCCGGCGCCTGAAGCGCTTGCCAGTCAGGAGCCGTTCTGCGTCGATACACTGGCGTTCGATCAGTGGTTGCAGTGGATTTTCCTGCCGCGCATGAAACACATTCTGGAGCACGGTCAGCCATTGCCAACCGTGTCGGGCATTTTGGCGATGGCTGAAATGGTTTATCAAAATCAGCCGCAACGCGTGGTTGGGCTGTTTGAGGCGCTTGAAACCTTCGACCGACTGATAAGCGAGGGCGAAGGCTGAACAACGCCGGCCATCTAGGCAGGCGTTAGTCGCTGCGTTCAGTTACAGCTGTCAGCGATCTTGTTTTGGGTTTCGCCAATGCGCGCCTGGCGTTCTTCTTCATTCAGGCGCCGAGTGCCGCCGTCTTCTTGCACACGCACGCGCGGGTTGTTTTGCAGTTGCGCCAGATTGGTTCGCAGGGTAGTGCAATAATGTTGCCGCTCGGCTTCCTGCTTTGCAACTTGTTGCTTGACCTTGCGGTCAATGTCGCGCTGTTCCGACTCGCCTGAAACTGCCGGCGCGGCGCTTTCGGCCACGGCTGGCTTTGGCGGGGCGATGGCCGTATTCAGCGTTTCGGCCGGCAGGCCTTGGGGCGGCTGTGCTCCAAAATGTGTAACGCCTTTAGCGTCGACCCATTTGTAAACCTGGCCGGCCATGATGCTGCTGCTCAGTGCAAGCAGCAGGCCGCCTGCGAGAATGGTCAAACGCATGTTTTTCCCTTCAGTGGATGCAAAACCAAGCCGGTACTATACGCAAAAGACAGAGGCCTTCATTCTGCGCTGGATCACAGCTGAATGCAGCCGAAGGGCAACACCGGACTTGACTTGACCAAGCCTAATCCGAACAATTCCATGCTTGCTGTTCTGAGAGGCCGCCGCAAGCGAGCCTTTCGCTCAATCATGAGGTGCATACCCGCGCCGACCTGCAACATCCGCAACGCGTTACCTCGCGCTGGGAGGGGTGCCCCGCAACACTTTGGGGCTTCCCTAGTACTCGCTTTGACAGTAGCTGACGTAGTCGGCGACCACCGTCGCTCACGCACTGCTTGGCAGTAAACCTAATTCTGGCCGGTCCGACGCGGAGCGGCTATCTGGCGTTCTAGAGGTGAATAACGTGGAACTTTTATCCGGCGCTGAAATGGTCGTCCGCTTCTTGCGCGACGAAGGCGTTAAGTACATCTACGGCTATCCGGGCGGCGCCTTGCTGCACATCTATGATGCGCTGTTCAAGGAAAAGGAAGTTACGCATATCCTTGTTCGTCATGAGCAGGCTGCTACCCACATGGCCGACGGCTATGCGCGTGCCACCGGCAAGGCCGGTGTAGTACTGGTCACTTCAGGCCCTGGCGCGACTAATGCCATCACCGGTATTGCAACTGCCTATATGGACTCGATCCCGATGGTAGTCATTTCGGGGCAGGTTGCCAGCAATATGGTGGGCACCGATGCTTTCCAGGAAACCGACATGATCGGTATCTCTCGGCCCATCGTTAAGCACAGCTTCATGATCAAACATCCTTCGGAAATTCCCGAAGTGATGAAAAAAGCGTTCTACCTGGCGCAATCCGGTCGTCCCGGACCTGTCGTTGTCGACATTCCGAAAGACATGACCAATCCGGCCGAGAAGTTCGAATACGCTTATCCGAAAAAAGCCAAACTGCGTTCATACAGCCCCGCCGTTCGTGGGCATTCCGGACAGATTCGTAAGGCTGCCGAGCTTCTGCTGGCTGCCAAGCGGCCCATCATCTATGCCGGCGGCGGCGTGATCATGGGTGGTGCATCTTCGCAACTCACTGAACTTGCCAAGATGCTCAATCTGCCGGTTACCAATACCCTCATGGGCTTGGGCTGCTACCCAGGCAGCGACCGCCAGTTCGTCGGCATGCTGGGCATGCACGGTAGCTACACGGCCAACCTGGCAATGCATCATTCCGATGTCATCCTGGCTGTGGGCGCGCGCTTCGATGACCGCGTAATTAACGGTGCAACGAAGTTCTGCCCAAACGCCAAGATCATCCACATCGATATCGATCCGGCGTCCATTTCCAAAACCATCAAGGCCGACATCCCGATCGTTGGCCCGGTCGACAGCGTGCTTACCGAAATGGTGGCAATCGTCAAGGAGATCGGCCAGGCACCCAATGCTGAGACTGTTGCCAGCTGGTGGAAGCAGATCGAGGAATGGCGCGGCAGCCGTGGCTTGTTCCCTTACGACAAGGGCGACGGCACCATCATCAAACCACAGGCCGTTATCGAAACCTTGTGTGAAGTGACAAAGGGCGATGCTTATGTGGCTTCGGACGTTGGCCAGCACCAGATGTTCGCGTGCCAGTACTACAAGTTCGATAAGCCTAATCGCTGGTTGAACTCTGGTGGCCTCGGCACCATGGGCTTCGGCTTTCCGGCCGCGATGGGTGCAAAGCTGAACTTCCCTGAAGCCGACGTCGCCTGTGTTACGGGGGAGGGCAGCATTCAAATGAATATTCAGGAGCTGTCGACCTGCCTGCAGTACGACTTGCCGGTGAAGATCATCAACCTCAACAACGGTGCGTTGGGCATGGTTCGCCAGTGGCAGGACATGCAGTACAACAGCCGCTACTCCCACTCCTACATGGAATCTTTGCCCGATTTCGTCAAGTTGGTCGAAGCGTACGGGCATGTGGGAATGCGCATCACCGATCTGAAGGATCTGAAGTCCAAGATGGAAGAAGCCTTCGCGTTGAAGGATCGGCTGGTCTTCCTGGATATCGCAGTCGATACCAGTGAGCACGTCTACCCGATGCAAATCAAAGACGGCGCTATGCGCGACATGTGGCTCAGCAAGACGGAGCGTACCTGATCATGAGACACATCATTTCTCTGCTGATGGAAAACGAACCAGGGGCCTTGTCGCGTGTGGTTGGGCTGTTCTCGCAGCGCAACTACAACATTGAAAGCCTGACCGTCGCACCAACCGAAGACCCAACGCTTTCTCGGCTTACGCTGACGACGGTGGGGCACGAGGAGGTAATCGAGCAGATCACCAAGAACCTCAACAAGTTGGTAGAGGTCGTTAAGCTGGTCGATCTGTCCGAAAGCGCACACATCGAGCGCGAGCTTATGTTGATAAAGGTGAAGGCAACCGGCGCACAGCGCGCCGAAGTCAAGCGGACCACCGACATCTTCCGTGGGCAGATCGTTGATGTGACCTCCAACGTCTATACCATCCAGCTAGCCGGCACGACCGACAAGCTGGACAGTTTCATCCAGGCCATCGGTACGGCATCGATTCTGGAAGTGGTGCGCAGTGGTGTTACGGGTATTTCCCGTGGCGACAAAGTGCTGAGCATCTAATACGACTTATCGAATGGCCCGACCGGCCAGCAACAGGGGTAATTCCATGAAAGTTTTTTACGATAAAGATTGCGACCTCTCCATCATTCAGGGCAAGAAAGTCGCTGTCATTGGTTACGGCTCACAGGGCCATGCCCACGCATGCAATCTTAAAGATTCCGGCGTAGACGTAACCGTTGGTCTGCGTGCGGGTTCCTCGTCGGTCGCTAAGGCCGAAGCCCATGGTTTGAAAGTCGATAACGTTGCTGCCGCTGTTGCCGCTGCCGATGTCGTTATGATCCTGACGCCCGATGAGTTCCAAGGCCGTCTGTACCGTGACGAGATCGAGCCGAACCTGAAGAAGGGCGCCACGCTAGCGTTTGCCCACGGCTTCTCCATTCATTACAACCAGGTCGTACCGCGTGCCGATCTTGATGTGATCATGATTGCACCAAAGGCACCGGGTCATACCGTTCGCTCTGAGTTCGTCAAAGGTGGCGGTATTCCTGACCTGATCGCGATTTACCAGGACGCCTCCGGTAACGCCAAGAACGTCGCTCTTTCATACGCATCGGGTGTCGGCGGCGGTCGTACCGGTATTATCGAAACCACCTTCAAGGACGAGACCGAAACCGATCTTTTCGGCGAGCAGGCAGTTCTGTGTGGCGGTTGCGTCGAGTTGGTCAAAGCTGGCTTCGAGACACTGGTAGAAGCCGGATATGCGCCAGAAATGGCTTATTTCGAGTGCTTGCACGAGCTGAAGCTGATCGTCGACCTCATGTTTGAAGGCGGAATCGCCAACATGAACTACTCGATCTCCAATAACGCCGAATATGGCGAATACGTAACAGGCCCCGAGGTCATCAACGCCGAGTCGCGCGCCGCGATGCGTAATGCCCTGAAGCGCATTCAAGACGGCGAGTACGCCAAGATGTTCATCACGGAAGGCGCTGCGAACTACCCATCGATGACGGCTTATCGTCGTAACAACGCTGCCCATGGCATCGAAGTGGTCGGTGAGAAGCTTCGCTCCATGATGCCGTGGATCGCTGCCAATAAGATCGTTGATAAGAGCAAGAACTGATAATCGGTTTTGCTCGAAAAGACGCGGCTTCGGCCGCGTTTTTTCGTTTTGGCTGTGTGTCTCTGGTATAAACCGGTGTTTGGCCTAACGGTGAACCCGTTGTGCTAGGGCCTGTCGAAATTATTCAAACCTGCTGTAAGGTGAATCTGCATGAGTGAGCATCCCGAAGAGCCGAACAAATCCATCGAACCGGAAAGTCTTCTGCCGATTGACGAGCATATCGAAGAGAGCCAGGACGCCGAGGGTCGCAAGGTTCGTCATCGGGGCATCTACCTGCTCCCCAATCTCTTCACCACGGCCAATCTGTTTGCCGGTTTTTTCTGCATTGTCACGGCTATCAACGGCAACTTCTACGTCGCTGCTGCTACGGTATTTGTCGCGATGGTGCTTGATAGTCTGGATGGCCGAGTCGCACGCCTGACCAACACCCAGAGCGCATTCGGTGCGGAATATGATTCGCTGTCAGATATGGTCGCTTTCGGTCTGGCTCCGGCCATTCTCGCCTACCAATGGGCGCTGTCGAGTCTCGGGAATGTTGGGTTGACCGTGGCCTTTATCTACGTTGCCTGCGCAGCCTTGAGGCTTGCGCGCTTCAACACCCAAATTGGCAAAGTGGATAAGAAGTGGTTCATTGGTCTGGCGAGTCCTGCCGCTGCAGGGGTTGTGGCTGGATCGGTCTGGGCGGTTTGGGCGCTTGACGAACCGGGAATCCGCGGTCTCGATCTGCCCTTGGCGGTAATTATGTTGTTTGCGCTGCTGGTAGCTGCCGCGGGCCTGCTGATGGTCAGCAACATCAAGTACCACAGTTTTAAGGATCTCGATCTGAAAGGGCGGGTGCCCTTTGTGGCGATACTGGTCGTTGTATTGGTGTTTGCCGTGGTGTTCAGCGATCCGCCACGTATTTTGCTCCTGATCTTCCTCGCCTACGCCGTTTCTGGGCCGGTACAGTTCCTGATGCGTCGCCGCAAGCGCGCCGAAAGTTGATTTTTGAAATGATCCGCTGTCTAGTGCTTGTTCATACAGCCTCGGACAGCGGAGCACCTCATGCTGATCAGAACGCCGCGTCGCAGTGATTGTCTAGAATCAGAGGTAACCCCCGAAGCGCTCTATTTGAACCGTCGTCGGTTCGTTCAGGGAGCGGCTTTCTCAATTGCAGCCGCAGGGCTGCCCGCTATAGCCGAAGCTGAAGTCAACCCGGCGCGCTATGCGGACGTGGAGCCAGCGGACTCGCCCGCTTGGTTTGACGAAAAGCTACGACAGGCACATTGGAAAGCGGTAACGGTAAAAAACGAAGCCATTACCCCCTATCAAGATGCTACGCATTACAACAATTTCTATGAGTTCGGCCCGGATAAGGGTGATCCGGCGCGTCACGCGCCGCAGCTTGTTACGGAACCTTGGTTCGTGACGGTCGACGGAGAAGTGGCGAAGCCGGGCAAATATTCGATTGAAGATCTTGTTACAAATGCCGCGCTAGAGGAGCGAATCTACCGTTTACGTTGCGTCGAAGCCTGGTCGATGGTCATACCATGGCTAGGGGTTTCGCTGGCTGATCTGATCAGTCGCTTGGAGCCCACATCCCATGCTAAGTACGTGCGCTTTGAGACCTTAGCTCGCCCAGAGCAGATGCCGGGTATGCGCACGGGTTTTTCACTGATTGACTGGCCGTATGTTGAGGGCTTGAGAATGGACGAGGCTATGCACCCGCTGAGCTTGGCTGCGGTTGGCATGTATGGTCGAGTGTTGCCAAATCAGAATGGTGCGCCATTACGTCTCGTAGTGCCATGGAAGTACGGATTCAAAAGCATCAAGTCGATCGTTCGAATCAGTTTCGTTCGTGACCAGCCTGCGACCACATGGGAATCTATGGCTCCGCAGGAGTATGGTTTTTACGCTAACGTTAATCCCAGTGTCTCTCACCCGCGCTGGTCACAAGCACGTGAGCGACGGCTGCCTGGGAGCCTGTTTAGCCCAAATGTTCGAGAGACCCAGATGTTCAACGGCTACGAGGAGGACGTCGCGCGCTTGTATGCAGGTATGGATCTGAGAAGGCACTATTGATGCGCTATCCCTGGTGGAGGTTGTTGCTTTTCTGTTCCATAGCTAGCGTGCCGTGCTACTGGCTATATCTCGCCGCGGTAGCCGCGCTGGGCCCGGATCCCGGCAAAGTGCTAGTTGATAATCTCGGCCAAGGCGCTTTAGTTCTTCTGCTGTGTTCTCTTGCAATGACGCCTTTGAGGTCCTTGACTGGGTGGTCCGGCTGGATCGTATTTCGAAGGCAGGTCGGGCTTTGGGCGTTCGGTTACGCCGTACTTCATTTAGTTGCGTATCTATACTTTTTATTGGGTTTTGAATTTGGCGATTTTGCTGCTGAGTTGGTTGAGCGGCCATATATAGCGTTGGGGGTTATCGCCCTGGTAGGCCTGTCGGCACTTGCGCTGACGTCAACGCAGTGGAGCATGCGCAAGCTCGGTAAGCGCTGGAAGAAGTTGCACCGCATTGTCTATCCAGCGTTAATCGTCGTATTGCTGCACATGCTTTGGGTTGTGAGATCCGACGTCGGCCAGTGGAGCCTGTATGCCACGCTCGCAGCGATTCTGCTTGCCGCGCGATTGCCGGCTGTTAAGCGCGCCTTGGGCAGACTCAATGCCAGGCGGCGTAGCTAACCAATTACAAACAAAATCAAAAACAATCGTTGACGCGAGTTTCTGAGTGCCTATAATGCGCACCTTCTCCGGCGCAGGCCTTTGGCGAAACCTCTTGTAAATCAAGAAGTTAGCGA
>NZ_JBCFXD010000011.1:0-169119 GCF_038562055.1 Stutzerimonas chloritidismutans
CTTATGGCGTGCTCAAGTCAGGGCAACCTTTCGACCCCAGACTCGCCATTGCGCACTAAGGGGCAAGACGGTATCTAGGAGACCGATGGCCGTTTAGGTTATCAAGACCACTGCCGGCTCGCTTGGGCAGGGAGTTAGCTTGCTGGCGAACCGATCCAAAGCCTAAGGGCTGCGCGGACGGCATACGTGATAGGCTATAACGAGAAAAAACGTCTCGTTTTAGGTTGACGTCTGCGTGGGTTGTTTCTAGTCTCAGAACCAAGTGAGACGAACTGTCTCAACATAGCAATCGAGACCAGGCCTCTCGCGGGTTCGTCGGCGGCCATCGCCGGTGATGTACGTCCCGCTAATGCCCACCGGAGAACACCATGAGCCATCGCATCGTCTTGCCGCGCCTGATGGAAATCGGCGCCGGCGCCAGTCAGCAGATTGTTTCCGTACTCCAGAACCTCGGCTGCAAGCGGCCACTGATCGTCACCGACCGGATGATGGTCGAGTTGGGCTACGTCGCGCGGATCAGCGAAACCCTGGCTAAGGCCGATATCCCTAGCGACTGCTTCGCCGACACCCTGCCTGAGCCGACCGCCGCGTCAATCCGAGCTGGCGTCGAGATGGTGCGTGCGGGCAGTTACGACTCGATCATTGCGCTGGGCGGCGGCAGCCCTATTGATTCGGCCAAAGCCATCGGCATCCTCGGCAAGTTTGGCGGGGAGATGCGCGACTACCGTTTTCCGCGCGATGTCAGCGAAGCCGGCCTGCCGCTGATCGCCATCCCCACCACCGCCGGGACGGGCTCGGAAGCCACGCGCTTTACCATCATTACCGACGAAACCAGCGACGAGAAAATGCTCTGCGCCGGCCTCGGTTTCATGCC
The DNA here is from genome assembly GCF_038562055.1 of Stutzerimonas chloritidismutans. Lineage (GTDB taxonomy): Bacteria > Pseudomonadota > Gammaproteobacteria > Pseudomonadales > Pseudomonadaceae > Stutzerimonas > Stutzerimonas chloritidismutans_A. The sequence continues at coordinate 875 of NZ_JBCFXD010000011.1, forward strand.
GGTGGCCGCGCTGATCGATTACGAACTGACCCTGTCGCTGCCGCCACGTGTGACCGCCGACACCGGTATCGATGCGCTGACCCATGCCATCGAGGCCTACGTCAGTCGCAAGGCCAGTCTCTACAGTGATTCTCAGGCGCTCGAAGCCATGCGCCTACTGGCGCCGAATTTGCGCCCCGCGTTCCACGAGCCCGGCAACCGCCAGGCCCGTGAGGCGATGATGCTGGGCGCGACACTGGCGGGCATCGCCTTCTCCAATGCCTCGGTGGCGCTGGTGCATGGCATGAGCAGGCCCATCGGTGCGTTCTTCCACGTGCCGCATGGGCTGTCCAACGCCATGCTGTTGCCGGCGATCACCGCGTTTTCCATTCCCGCCGCGCCTGAGCGCTACGCCGACTGCGCGCGGGCCATGGGCGTCGCCGCACAGACCGACAGCGTCGAAGCGGCCAATGAAAAACTGCTGACCGAGCTGCGCGCGATCAACCAGGAACTGCAGGTGCCCAGCCCCGAGCAGTTCGGCATTACCCGCGAGCGCTTCTTCGAACTGCGCGAAACCATGGCCAAGCAGGCACTGGCCTCGGGCTCGCCCGGCAACAACCCGCGCGTGCCTACCGAAGCGGAAATCATCGATCTCTACGAAACCGCCTGGAACCAGGAGTGACCCATGCAGACCCTCGGCAACCTGATCAACAACGAGGCCGTCGCTGGCCGCTCCGAACGCCACGCGACCGTCTACAACCCGGCGACCGGCGAGCCACGCCTTTACGTCTCGCTGTCTTCGGCAGATGAAACCCGCGAGGCCATCGCCGCGGCCCAGGCCGCGTTCGAAGGCTGGTCGAAGACGCCGCCGCTGGTTCGTGCTCGCGTCATGTTCCGTTTCAAAGCGCTGCTCGAAGCGCGTCGTGATGACGTCGCCCGGCTCATTTCGCTGGAGCACGGCAAGGTGTTCTCCGACGCCCAGGGTGAAGTCACCCGCGGCCTTGAAGTGGTGGAGTTTGCCTGCGGCATTCCGCATCTGCTCAAGGGCGAGTTCTCGCCCAACGTCGGGCGCGACATCGACTCCAATTCGTTGATGCAACCGTTGGGTGTTTGCGTCGGCATCACGCCGTTCAACTTCCCGGCCATGGTGCCGCTGTGGATGCTGCCGGTGGCCATCGCCTGCGGTAATACCTTCGTCCTCAAGCCCTCGGAAAAGGACCCGAGCGCGACCCTGCTGCTCGGGGAATTGCTGGCCGAAGCCGGACTGCCAGCGGGCGTGCTGAACATCGTCAACGGCGACAAGGAAGCGGTGGACGTGCTGCTGACTGACGAGCGTGTGCAGTCGGTGAGCTTTGTCGGCTCGACGCCGATTGCCGAATACATCTACAGCACCGCCTCGGCCCACGGTAAACGCTGCCAGGCCTTGGGTGGGGCGAAGAATCACATGGTGATCATGCCCGATGCCGATCCGCAGCAGGTGGTCAGCTCTCTGATGGGCGCCGCCTACGGCTCGGCCGGCGAGCGCTGCATGGCCATCTCGGTGGCGGTCTGTGTCGGCGACGAAGTGGCCGACAACCTGGTCGAGATGCTCAAGAGCGAAATCGGCCAGATGCGCACCGGGCCTGGCACCGGTGTCGAACCTGAGCCGCACATGGGGCCGCTGGTTACCCGCGAGCATCAGCAGAAGGTGGTCGGCTATATCGATCTCGGTGTGGAAGAGAGCGCGACCCTGGTCTGCGACGGGCGCGGGTTGAAGGTCGAGGGCTACGAGAACGGTTTCTATGTTGGCCCGACCCTGTTCGACCGTGTGACGCCAGAGATGCGTATTTATCAGGAAGAGATCTTCGGTCCGGTGCTGGCCGTGGTGCGGGTGCAGTCCTTCGACGAGGCGCTGAAACTGGTCAACGACCACGAGTTCGGCAATGGCACCTCGATCTTCACCCGTGACGGCGACACCGCGCGCCAGTACGAGGAAGAGGTCAAGGTCGGCATGGTCGGCGTCAACGTGCCGATTCCGGTGCCGATGGCGTTTCACTGCTTCGGCGGCTGGAAGCGCTCGATCTTCGGGCCGCTGAACATGCATGGTCCGGACGGCGTACGTTTCTTCACCCGGATGAAGACCGTGACCCGGCGCTGGCCGACCGGCATCCGGGCCGGGGCGGATTTCTCGATGCCGACGATGAAGTAAGGCCGCAGGTCGTGGAACGGGTTATCAGGCGTGTTGGACCCGTTTCGTTTCATCTCGAGTAAGCTTCGCCGCCCTTCGGGGCGGCTGTTTTATCTATCTACCGCAACGGGCTTGGCCATGCGCAGTACCCCTCGTGAAAAAGGCTCCTCCATTACCCGAGTGCTGGAGATCATCGAAGCCGTGGCGGGCGCCGCGGAGCCGCTGTCCGCCAGTGCCCTGGCGGACAAGCTGGACATCCCCAAGGCCAGCGCCCATCGCCTGGTGCAGACACTGGAGAAGGAAGGCTTTCTGCAGTTCGGCCTGCGTGGCGGCCTGCTGCCGGGTGATCGGCTGCACGCCACTGCGGTGAATATTCTTGGCAGCGGTCGGCACAAGGCGTTGCGTCAGGCGATCTTGCGGCAGTTGTCTGACGAGATTGGCGAAACCTGCGGCCTCTCCGTGCCGGACGGTCTGGACATGCTCTATTTCGACCGGGTGCAGACCAACTGGCCGCTGCAGATCAACCTGCCCATCGGCAGCCATACGCCGCTCTGGTGCACCGCCAGCGGCAAGCTTTACCTCGCTTCGCTGCCCGACGATCAGCTCGAACGCATCCTGCCGCGCCTGCCGATTCGGCAGCTGGCGCGCAATACGATTACTGACCTCAGTGCCTTGCGTGACGATCTGGTGCGGATTCGCGAAGAGGCGCTGGCCACCGATTCGGAGGAATTCATCGACGGCATGGTTGCCTGCGCCGTGCCAGTGCGCGATGGCCGTGGCGAACTGAGCGCCTGCCTGTTCACCCATGCGCCGGTGATTCGCTGCTCGATGGACTCGCTGCTGGTGTTCGTGCCGCGTCTGCGTGTGGCGGCGGGGGAGCTGGAGGCGATTGTCAGCGGATGAGGTGCCGTAGGGTGGATGTTGCTTCTTGCATCCACCGTGATCCCGCTCGGTGGACCGCCACCTGGCGGATCGATGAAGCGTGATCCACCCTGCGTCTGACCGAACCGCCTGCGGCTACTTCTTCAACATCGCTCGCATCGCCGCCAGCGCATCGTTGCCGCGGGCCGCTTTGACTTCGACCGGTGCGTCCTCCTGGCCTTCCCAGACCAGATCCTCGGGCGGCAGTTCGTCGAGGAAGCGGCTCGGTGTGCAGTCGATCACCTCGCCGTACTGCTTGCGCTTGGCGGCAAAGGTCAGCGCCAGGTTGCGTTTGGCGCGGGTGATCCCGACGTAGGCCAGGCGCCGTTCCTCCTCGATGGTGTCCGATTCGATGCTGGAGCGGTGCGGCAGGATCTCCTCTTCGAAGCCGATGATGTACACCGAGGGGAATTCCAGGCCCTTAGAGGCATGCATAGTCATCATCTGCACACCCTCGGCGCCTTCTTCCTCTTCCTGTTGGCGTTCGAGCATGTCACGCAGGACCAGCTTGCCGATGGCGTCCTCGACGGTCATGTCACCGTCTTCGTCTTTATCGAGCGTGTTTTTTAGCGCATCGACGAGAAACCAGACGTTGCCCATGCGTGCGTCGGCCACCTTGTCGCTGGAAGCGTTTTGCCGCAGCCAGTTCTCGTAGTCGATGTCCATGACCATGCTGCGGATGGCGGCGATCGGATCGTTCTGCGCGCATTGTTGGCGCACGCCGTCCATCCAGCGCTTGAAGCGCCCCAAGCGGTCGGTGAAGCGCGCGTCGAGGTGTTCGCCGAGGCCGATCTCGTCGGCGGCCGCGTACATCGAAATATTGCGTTGGCTGGCGTAGTTGCCGAGCTTTTCCAGGGTGGTCGAGCCGATCTCTCGGCGCGGTACGTTGATGACGCGCAGGAAGGCATTGTCATCGTCCGGGTTCACCAGCAGGCGAAAGTAGCTCATCAGGTCCTTCACTTCCTGGCGGGCGAAGAAGCTGGTGCCGCCGGACAGGCGATAGGGAATCTGGTGGTGCTGAAGTTTCAGCTCCATCAGCTTGGCCTGGTAGTTGCCGCGATAGAGGATGGCGAAATCGCTGTAGGGGCGTTCGGTCCGCAGGTGCTCGGTGAGGATCTCCAATGCCACGCGTTCGCACTCGGCGTCTTCGTTGCGCGTGCGAATCACGCGGATCTCGTCGCCATGGCCCATGTCTGACCATAACTGCTTCTCGAACACGTGTGGATTGTTGGCGATGAGGATGTTGGCGCATTTGAGGATGCGACTGGTGGAACGGTAATTCTGTTCGAGCATCACCACTTTCAGGGACGGGTAGTCCTCTTTGAGCAGCATCAGGTTTTCCGGGCGCGCGCCGCGCCAGGCGTAGATCGACTGGTCGTCGTCACCGACCACGGTGAACTGATTGCGCATGCCGACTAACAGTTTCACCAAGAGGTACTGGCTGGCGTTGGTGTCCTGATACTCGTCGACCAGCAGGTAGCGGATGCGGTTCTGCCACTTTTCCAGAATGTCGGCGTGCTCCTGGAAGAGCTTCACCGGCAGCAGGATCAGGTCGTTGAAATCCACCGCGTTGTACGCCTTGAGCGTGCGCTGGTAGTGCAGGTAGACGATGGCGGCGGTCTGCTCCTTGGGGTTGCGGGCATTGGCCAGCGCCTCGTCGGGCAGGATCAGGTCGTTTTTCCAGCTGTCGATGGTGTTCTTGATCTCGTCCGCGCCGTCATCGCCGGAATACTCCTTCTGCATGATGTCGGTGAGCAGCGCCTTGATATCGCCGTCATCGAAGATCGAGAAGCCGGGCTTGTAGCCCAGGCGCGCGTATTCCTTGCGGATGATGTTCATCCCCAGGTTGTGGAAGGTGGACACTGTCAGCCCGCGTGCCTCGGCGCCTTTGAGCAAGGTGCCGACGCGTTCCTTCATCTCGCGCGCGGCTTTGTTGGTGAAGGTCATGGCGACGATGTGGCGGGCCTGGACGCCGCACTGCTGTACCAGATAGGCAATCTTGCGAGTGATCACGCTGGTTTTGCCGGAACCGGCACCGGCGAGCACCAGAAGGGGGCCGCCGACATAGTTCACGGCTTCCTGTTGCCGAGGGTTGAGTCGGGACATTCTCGTTTGGTCTGTTGAAGCGGGGGCGAGAGTTTAGCAGGGCTGGCCTCGCTAATTGGTAACGTCCGTGCACTGGCACTACCGGTCGTCGCCCACAAGGCATGGTTAATCGTCACGATGCACTAGTCTATGCGCCGCGGCGCCCGTTTTAGGCTGCTCAGCTTGCCGCCCCGCTTCACACATGGACGTGTAACCGTCGAGGTGGTGAGCCACCTTCAGCTCCGTTCGAACCGGGAAAACGCCGTGAGATCCTCTACACAACCCATGCGTCTGGTTCTGCTGGCCGATGTGCCCAAGTGGACCGAAGAGCTTCAGGTTGCCCTGTCGTCTGTGCGCGGCCGTCATCGGCTGAGCATGGCCGAAGACTGGTCGACCGCCACCGCTCTGCTTGCCGAGTCCAGCCCCGCCTTGTTGATTGCCACGCCGGGCTGTCGCCCCGCGGCGGCGCACTTCCCCTGGCCTACCATCCTGTTGCTCGAAGATGAACCCGCGGAACTGCCGGAAGGTGTCATCGACTGGCTACCCGGGCCTCGTTTGAGCTCGGACATGGTGGGGCGCTGTGTGCGTTATGCGCGTGAACGGTTCAACCTGGAGGGCGCGCTGCAGCGGCTGGCCGTACAGGACCCGCTGACCGGCATTGCCAATCGCCAGGGTTTTCAGGCGTTGCTCGCATCGCGACTGGCCGAGCACGAAGGACAAGGTCTGACGCTCGGTTGCCTGGATCTGGACAACTTTCGCCGGGTCAACGATGCCCTTGGGCATCAGGCTGGGGATCGCCTGATTCTGCAAGTCGTGGCGCGCCTGAAGGCGCAGCTGGAAGTGGGCGATACCCTGGCCCGGCTGGGCGGCGACGAGTTTGCGGTGTTGCTGGATACCGAGCGCCAACCCCATCGTGCGGAGCGCATCGCAGACCGAATCGTTGAGGCGATGGCCGAGCCTTACTGGATTGATGGCGATACCCTGATGCTTGGCTGCAGTCTCGGGCTGGCGCACGCCAAGGCCGATGCAGACCCCGATCAGCTGCTCTGGCTGGCGCAGGTGGCCATGCGCCAAGCGAAAGCGAATCAAGGCTGTACTTGGTATCTCTACAACGAGCGGGTCAACCGTAGCGCCTCTCACCTTGCCGATCTTGAAGGCGAATTGCGTCGAGCGCTTCGGCGCGATGACCTCGAGCTGCACTATCAGCCGCGACTGTGTATCGATACAGGCCGCATCGTAGGTATGGAAGCACTGGTGCGCTGGCCGCATGCGGAGCGTGGGCTGCTCGGGCCTGACGAATTTATCCCCATGGCAGAAGAAAGCGGCTTGATCGTACCGCTCGGCTACTGGGTGATCGCGCGGGCGCTGCGTGACATGCAAAGTTTGCGCGAAAGCGGTGCGGGCGAGCTGCACATGGCTGTCAATCTGTCGTTCCGCCAGTTTCAGGACAGCCAGTTGCTGACAACCCTTCAGCGGCTCATCGCGGAGCGCGGTGTCGATCCGCATTGGCTGGAGTTCGAACTCACCGAAACCGCAGTGATGCGGCGCAGCGACCAGGTGCGCGGCACCATGAACGCCTTGGCTGCGTTAGGTGTGCGCTTCTCGCTGGATGATTTCGGAACCGGATTCTCTTCGTTCGTACACCTCAGCCGACTGCCGATCAGCCTGCTGAAGATCGACAAGAGTTTCGTCGACCAGATGGCTGCTCGCCCCCAGAATGGCCGGCTGGTTCGCGCGATGATCGACCTGGCGCACAATCTGGGGTTGGAAGTGGTGGCCGAAGGCGTGGAGGGCGCGGCTCAGCTAGGCCAATTGCGTCGCTTCGGTGCAGACCAGGTGCAAGGCTATCTGATCAGCAAGCCGCTGCCCCTGGCCGAACTCGGCTCTTTTCTCAATGGCGGACACACAGCCGAAGCCAGCGGCTGAAACGAAGCGCCGGGCAAGAGCCCGGCGCGGTACATCAGCGAACCATGTGCAGGAAGTGCATGTGTTTCTCGTACTGGTCGAGGATGTCGCCAATCACACCCTCACGGCTCCAACCCATCACATCGTAGTTCTGCCCGCCTTCCTTGAGATGGACCTCGGCGCGGAAGTAGGTGGGCTCATCGCCGTCCTCGTCCTCGGTCGCGACGAAGCTCGGCATCGGATAGCCGCGCGGACGCACCTGGTAGAAGAAATCGGGCGCGCCTTCGTGGGTAATCTGCAAGCCGGTTCGGTTGTCGTCACCCGTGGTCAGCTCCACGCCATATCCCTGTTTGCTCAACTCCTCAGCGACGGCCGCGCAAGCAGGTGCGGCGATTTGACTGATGAAGCGTTCCACATCGCGACGGCGTGGATAGCGGGTCATGTTCTGCACCCGGCGGCGCCAGCCGCCCTCAGACTGTGGCGCGGTCGGTGTCGTGCTGACCGCCTGGTAGCGCAGGCCCTGCTTGGTAGCATCGACGCGCAGCGCCTTGAGCAAGCCCCACATGGCGCAGAGCAGCACTATGGTGAAGGGCAGGGCACTGGCAATGGTCGCTGTCTGTAGAGCGGTCAGGCCATCGGCGAGCAGTAGCGCGATAGCGACGATCCCCATGGAAGCAGCCCAGAACACCCGCTGCCAGGTCGGCGTCTTGTCCATGCCGCCGGAGGCGAGCATGTCCACCACCAGGGCGCCGGAGTCTGCCGAAGTGACGAAGAATACCACCACCATGATGATGGCGATCAGCGACAGCAGCGAGGCGAAGGGGAAATGTTCGAGGAAGGCGAACAGTGCCAGTGAACTGTCCCGCTCGATGGCTTCGCCCAGGCTGGTGACGTGGTCCCAGAGAATCATGTGAATTGCCGTGTCGCCGAACACGGTCATCCATAGCAGGGTGAAAGCCGTTGGCACCAGCAGCACGCCGGTGACGAATTCGCGGATGGTGCGGCCACGTGAAATGCGGGCGATAAACAGGCCAACAAAGGGCGACCAGGCCAGCCACCAGCCCCAGTAGAACAAGGTCCAGCCACCGATCCAGTCGTTCGGTTCGTAGGCATAGAGGTTGAACGTGGCGGTGACGATCTGGGAGAAGTAATTACCGGTGTTCTGCACGAAGGTCTGCAGGATGAACACGGTCGGGCCGGCGATCAGCACCAGTAACAGCAACAGCACCGCCAGAGTCAGGTTCAGCTCGGACAGTCGCCGTACGCCCTTGTCCAGGCCGGTGACCACCGAGATGGTGGCCAGGACGGTCGTTCCGGCGATCAGCATGATCTGCACCGGAACGGAAATGGGCACGCCGTAGAGGTGATTCAGGCCGGTATTGATCTGGGTGACGCCCAGCCCCAGCGAGGTGGCAACCCCCAGCACGGTACCGATGATGGCGAAGATGTCCACCGCATGCCCAATCGGGCCATGAATGCGCTCGCCAATCAGTGGATACAGCGCTGAGCGCAGGGTCAGCGGCAGGCCTTGGCGAAAGCTGAAATAGGCCAGGATCATCGCGACGATGGCGTAGATGGCCCAGGCGTGCAGGCCCCAGTGGAAGAAGGTGATCTTCATGGCTTCGCGCGCGGCGGCGACGGTGCCGCCTTCACCGACCGGAGGCGAGAGGAAGTGCATGACCGGCTCGGCTACGCCGAAGAACATCAAGCCGATGCCCATACCTGCCGAAAACAGCATTGAAAACCACGTCAGATAGCTGTAGTCCGGCTCGCTGTGGTCAGGGCCCAGTTTGATCTCGCCGTAACGGCTGAGCGCCAGCAGTACTACCATTAGCAGGATGACCGCGACAGCAAGAATGTAGAGCCAGCTGACGTTGGCGATGATCCAGGCCTGGACGTTGCTGAACACGCCTTGAGCGTGTTCCGGGGTCGCGACGCTGTAGATCACCAGCAACAGGATAAGCACGGCAGAACCGTAGAACACCGGGGGATTGAGGGTGGGAGAGGAAGACTTGTTGGCCTCCATGCTGCGCTCCTTGATTACAGATTGGGGAGTGGCCGCCTGTGGCGAAGAGGACGCAATCTAACATATCGGTCAGCTTTAGACCGGGCCCGCACCCTGACGTTTGGGTGTGGGCGCTTGGATGTAACCGTAAGATGCCGCCATGCGCAGCGTATTTTTCGGTCTTTTCAGGCTGCTGCGTGCGCTAAGTTGATCACCGTTGAGCCTGCAAAGGGTTTGGTCCCTGGGTTCAACCCGCCTGGTTGCCAGGCCGGTACTGCAATGCCTCGGCCAGGTGCGCGCGACCAATGGATTCGGCCTGCTGAATATCTGCCAGTGTGCGTGCGACCTTGAGGATCCGATGTGCAGCGCGTAGGGACAGTCCGAGGCGTTCGCAAGCGCGCTCGAGCCACTGCTGGTCCTCGGGCTGCAATGCGCAACAACGGCGCAAACCGGCAAGATCGAGGAAGGCATTGGCGCAGCCCTGTCGCTCGAGCTGAATGCGCCGCGCTTCGGCCACCTGAGCGGCGACCCGTTGTGTGGTTTCGTTGCCAGCCAGGGGGGCGTTCAAAGCCGTGGCTTCGCGCGCGACTGTCAGGTGCAGGTCGATACGATCGAGCAGCGGTCCGGATAGCTTCCCGCGGTAGCGTTGAATCTGATCAGGCGAACAGCGACAGCGCCCGCTGGGATCGCCCAGGTAACCACACGGGCAGGGATTCATCGCCGCGACCAACTGGAAACGGGCGGGGAAGCGCACCTTGTCGCGTGCTCGCGCGATGACGATGCAGCCAGATTCCAGCGGCTCGCGCAGAACCTCAAGGACCTTGCGGTCGAACTCGGGGAGCTCATCAAGAAATAGCACGCCCTGATGCGCCAGCGTGATTTCGCCTGGCCTGGGCCGACTGCCGCCGCCGACCAGCGCCGGTCCCGATGCACTGTGATGGGGCTGCCGAAAAGGACGCTGTGGCCAATGCGCTAAGGGTGACTGACTGGCGACAGACTGAATCGCGGCGACTTCCAGCGCTTCCTGTTCTTCCAGAGGCGGAAGCAGGCCTGGGAGCCGGCTGGCCAGCAAGGTCTTGCCGGTACCAGGAGGTCCTGATAGCAGCAGGTTATGGCCACCCGCGGCAGCCACCAGCAGCCCACGCTTGGCTGCTGCCTGGCCTTGCACATCAGACAGATCAGGGTAGGGCAGCACCTGGCGCAACAGCCCTTGGGCTTGGAAGGGTTCGATCAGAGTCACACCGTTGAAATGTGCAGCGACTTCCAGCAAATGGTCGGCCGCGTAGACCACTAATCCCGACGCCAGGCTGGCTTCCTCGGCATTGGCTCGCGGTACCAGCAGTGCGCGTCCGGCCTGGCGGGCTGCGAGAGCCGCAGGCAGCACACCTTGAACCGGTCGCAGTGAGCCGGAAAGCGCCAGTTCGCCCAGGCATTCGAGCGTGTCGAGGCGGTCGGCGGGTATCTGACCGCTCGCCGCCAATATGCCCAGCGCGATAGCCAGATCAAAACGGCCACCATCCTTCGGTAGATCGGCTGGAGCAAGGTTGAGGGTGATTCGTCGAGCCGGGAAATCGAAGCCGGACGTCTGGATCGCGCTGCGCACGCGATCCTTGCTTTCCTTAACGGCCGTTTCCGGCAAGCCAACCAGCGCCAGCGAAGGCAGCCCGTTGGCGAGGTGCGCCTCCACTGTCACGGTGGGCGCTTCCACGCCGACCTGGGCGCGGCTGTGGACTATTGCGAGGGACATCCGATCACTCCTTTGATCGAGACGCCAGCCGGCCTATTCGGAGGCGGGTGGCGCGAGTTTCTCTTCCAGCTCGGCGACCTTGGCTTCGAGGGCTTCAAGCCTCGCGCGGGTGCGTGCAAGCACCACCATCTGGCTGTCGAATTCTTCGCGGCTGACCACATCGAGCTTGCTCAGCGCACCTTGCACGATGCCTTTGAGCTGGGCTTCGACTTCTGCGCGGGGCAGGGGGTTTTCACCGCTGAAAAGCCGCGAGGCCTGGGCGCCGACGGCGTCGAGAAAAGCTTTGGGTGGGAACATGAGTATTACCTGTATCTGAGCGACGCGCAGTGTAGCACGGGCAGTTCAGGCGTCCTGGGGGCGCCAGTGCACGATTGCGGGCACACCGTTGCGTTGTCGTGCACCGGGATGGTGCGTGATCCGGCGGGCGCGCCTCGACGTAGGCCCGTGCCGCCTTTGCGGAGCCCTGAGGCCGGGCATTGCAAAAAGCTGGCATTGATTCTGCTTAGTTCCATGTGACAGATGCACCAGCAGGTTGCGGTGCATGGGCGATTCGGGACGTTTCGTCGGATCGGTTGATGGTGTCGGATGGTCGCTCGGCAACGCCGGCGCGTTACAAGAGCCAGACACTGCGCTTAGACTTGAGCCGGGTTCGTACTTCTGGGGCAAGTCCACCTAAACGGGAGAAGTTTCATGAAACTAGTCACTGCCATCATCAAGCCGTTCAAGCTGGACGACGTACGCGAGTCGCTGTCCGAGATTGGCGTTCAAGGCATTACGGTCACCGAGGTCAAGGGTTTCGGTCGCCAGAAAGGTCATACCGAGCTTTATCGCGGCGCTGAATACGTGGTCGATTTTCTGCCGAAGGTGAAGATTGATGTCGCAATCGCCGATGACCAGCTCGATCGCGTGATCGAGGCCATCACCAAGGCGGCCAACACCGGGAAGATTGGCGACGGCAAGATCTTCGTCGTGAATCTGGAGCAAGCCATTCGCATCCGCACTGGCGAAACCGATACCGACGCAATCTGACGTCCCGGCGCGTAGCGCGCGTTTGAGCGGGCGGTAACGCCCGACACGTCGCCACGCACCGCCCGAGCATTGCGATTGCCTGCCTAGCAGGCCTACGAACCCCACGCCCCAGGAGTAAAACCATGACTCTGCGAAAATTCGCAGGGCTAGGAGCCCTTTTGTCTCTGATAAGCCCCGGCATCGCTATGGCTCAGGAGGCAACGCTTGATTCCGGCGATACGGCATGGATGCTCACAGCCACTGCGCTGGTGCTGTTCATGACGATTCCAGGCCTGGCGCTGTTCTACGGCGGCATGGTCCGTTCCAAGAACATCCTGTCCGTCATGATGCAGTGCTTCGCCATCACCGGCCTGATGAGCATCCTGTGGATGGTCTACGGCTACAGCTTGGCGTTCGACACGGCTGGCATGGAAGCAGGCGTCACCAACCTCAATTCTTTCGTCGGCGGACTTGGGCGTGCGTTCCTGAGTGGCCTGACGCCCGACAGCCTCACCGGCACCGTGCCGGAAAGCGTGTTCATCACCTTCCAGATGACGTTCGCCATCATTACCCCGGCGCTGATCGTCGGTGCCTTCGCCGAGCGCATGAAGTTCTCCGCGATGCTGGTATTCATGGGCGTCTGGTTCACGTTGGTATATGCGCCAATCGCCCATATGGTCTGGGGCGGCGACGGCGGCCTGATGTGGGACTGGGGCGTGCTTGATTTTGCGGGCGGCACCGTGGTTCACATCAACGCGGGTATTGCTGGCCTAGTGGCGTGCATCGTGCTCGGTAAGCGCAAGGGCTTCCCGACCACCCCAATGGCCCCGCACAACCTCGGCCTGACCCTGGTCGGCGCGGCGATGCTGTGGATCGGCTGGTTCGGTTTCAACGCCGGTTCTTCGCTCGCGTCCAATGGCACCGCTGGCATGGCCATGCTGGTCACGCAGATCGCAACCGCTGCTGCCGCGCTGAGCTGGATGTTTGCCGAATGGCTGACCCACGGCAAACCCAGTGCACTGGGCATTGCTTCAGGTGTGGTAGCCGGCCTGGTTGCCATTACCCCAGCAGCCGGCACCGTCGGCCCGATGGGCGCGCTGATCATCGGTCTCGCCTCGGGCGTCATCTGTTTCTTCTGTGCCACCAGCCTTAAACGCAAGCTCGGTTACGACGATTCCCTGGACGCCTTTGGTGTGCATGGGGTCGGCGGCATCGTTGGCGCGCTGTTGACTGGTGTGTTCGCGGCCCCGGCACTGGGCGGCTTCGGTGAGGTGGAAAACATCGCACTGCAGCTGTGGATTCAGTTCAAGGGGGTGCTCTTCACCGTCGTCTACACCGCCATCGTCACCTTCGTGATCCTCAAGGTGATCGATGTGGTGATGGGGCTGCGTGTCTCCGAAGAAGAAGAAACCATCGGCCTGGACCTCAGCCTGCACAACGAGCGCGGCTACAACCTGTAAGCACACGGAGTGCGCCCGGAGCCAACCCGGGCGCCTTAACCGAACAGCGCTGCAAGGCGCTCGGCAAAAGGTGATAAAAAATGGATAGCACAGCTTTGATACCCGTCCAGTACGGACTTGATACCTTCTACTTCCTCATCTGCGGTGCGCTGGTGATGTGGATGGCGGCCGGTTTTTCCATGCTCGAAGCCGGTTTGGTTCGGGCGAAAAACACCGCTGAAATTCTCACCAAGAACATCGTGCTCTACGCCGTGGCGTCGATCATGTACCTGCTGATCGGCTACTACATCATGTACTCCAGTCCGGACGGCGGCATCCTGCCGAGCCTGGGCTTCCTGATCGGTGACGAGAATGCTGTGGACGTGGTCGCCGCAGGGGGTGAGGACGCGCCGTATTACTCGACCCGTGCCGACTTCTTCTTCCAGGTCGTCTTCGCCGCAACCTGCATGTCAGTGGTGTCGGGTGCAGTGGCCGAGCGGATGAAGCTCTGGGCATTCATCGCCTTCGCGGTGGTGATGACTGGCGTGATCTATCCCGTACAGGGCTTCTGGAAATGGGGTGGCGGTTTCCTCGATGCGGCCGGTTTCCTCGATTTCGCGGGCTCTGGTCTGGTGCACATGGCGGGCGCATCCGCTGCCCTGGCCGGCGTGCTGCTGCTCGGTCCGCGCAAGGGTAAGTACGGCCCTAACGGACAGATCAACGCGATCCCCGGCGCCAACCTGCCGTTGGCGACCCTGGGTGCCTTTATCCTGTGGATGGGCTGGTTCGGCTTCAACGGCGGTTCGCAGCTGAAGATGAGCACCATCGAAGACGCCAACGCGGTGGCTCAGGTGTTCACCAACACCAACATGGCGGCTGCCGGTGGCCTGGTTGCGGCGCTGATCACGGCACGCCTGCTGTTCGGCAAGTCGGATCTGACCATGGTCCTCAACGGTGCATTGGCAGGTCTGGTTGCCATTACCGCTGAGCCCCTGACACCAAGCGCGCTGCAGTCGGTGCTCATTGGTGGCGTGGGCGGCGTGCTGGTGGTCTTCAGCATCCTGGCCCTGGACAAACTCAAGCTCGATGACCCGGTGGGTGCCATTTCGGTGCACGGCGTGGTGGGCATGTGGGGGTTGCTGGCGGTGCCGCTGACCAATGCGGACGCGACATTCGGCGCGCAGTTGCTGGGCCTGGTGTCGATCTTCGCTTGGGTGTTCATTGCCAGCTTGATCGTCTGGGGCATCCTCAAAGCGGTCATGGGCCTGCGGGTGAGCGAAGAGGAAGAATACGAGGGCGTCGACGTTGTCGAGTGCGGCCTCGAGGCTTATCCAGAGTTCACCAACAAGCGCTGAGTTCACCGCTGTTGATAAGGGCGCCTCAGGGCGCCCTTTGTTTTTTCTGGCGCCGCGCTAGAATGCGCGCGTTCAGCAGCCTAAAGGGTCTATGACAATGTGGCGACAGACACTCATCACGCTGCGCCCAAGGCCGAGAGGCTTCCATTTGATTACCGACGAGCTGCTTGCACAGCTGCCGGAACTGCAACAATGTGAGGCCGGTCTGTTACACCTGTGGCTGCGCCATACCTCGGCTTCATTGACCATTAATGAGAATGCCGATGGTGCAGTTCGGCGCGATTTCGAGCGGTTTTTCAACCGTCTTGTACCGCAGGGCGAAGCGGGCTACGAACACGATTACGAAGGGCCGGACGATCTGCCGGCACATTTCAAGGCGAGCCTGCTGGGTTGCCAGGTGAGTTTGCCCGTACGCGAAGGGCGCTTGGCGCTGGGAATCTGGCAAGGCGTTTATCTGGGGGAACATCGGGATCAAGCTGGCGCCAGGCAGGTACTGGCCACGTTGCACGGAATGGCAAGTTGAATTTTTTTTGGCGATGGCGAACAAAGCCCATCGCTGGGCTATAACTTCCGCTTTGGCAAGTACGAGGTTGAACATGAGCGACGAAGAATTAGAACAAGACGATCTGGACACAAGCGACGAGGATGAAGGCGAGGAGCTGGCCGCTGCCGATGACGGCGAAGCCGACAACAGCGCCGACGACGAAAGCACCGACAGCGACCGTGCGACACCGACCAGTAAAAAGAAGGCCAAGGCGGTCGTGGTCGAAGAACTGCCGAGTCTGGAGGCCAAGCAGAAGGAACGGGACGAGTTGGCTCGTGCGATGGAAGAGTTTCTGGCACGCGGGGGACGCGTACAGGAAGTCGAACCCAACGTCGTTGCTGATCCGCCCAAGAAGCCCGACAGCAAATACGGCAGCCGTCCTATCTAGCGTCAACCGCTGGATTCGACGAGGCGTCACGTCGCTAGGCGTGACTGCAACAAAGCCCAACACAGTCGTGTTGGGCTTTGTCGTATCTGCGGGGGCGTCAGGCTATCGCCACCGCGCGAGCAGCGCAGGCAACTCTGCCAAGCTGCGAACCTCGGCGTTGGGCTGGCCTTCGTGCTGCCACGCTTTTCCGCTCGGGTTGAACCAGATAGCACGAACGCCAGCGCGCTGCGCTCCGCCGATGTCATCCTCGGGATGGTCGCCGATATGGACGGCGTGCTCGGCGGCTATGCCCGCTCGAGCGAGCGCTTCCTTAAACGGCCGAGGGTCCGGCTTGCCGATGCCCAGCTCCTCCGCGCACAAGGCAAACTGGAAGTAGTCGGCCAAGCCCAGCCGCCGGATGTCGGCATTGCCGTTGGTCAGCACGCCAAGCGTGTAGTGGTTGGCCAGGTGCTCAAGCGTAGGGTGGACGTCAGGGAAGAGGTCGATGGCGTGGCGCGCCTCGAGAAAGACTTCGAATGCCTGATCGGCGAGGGCACGTGCCTCGTCCTCCAGGTAACCGGCGTCATGCAAGGCATGGAATAGGATGCGGCGCCGTAGTTCGCTAATACGGTGCTTAAGGTCTGGCTCCGCCTCGACTAGCAGGCGGCGGATCGCAGCGAGCGATTCCACCGGGAATCCACCGAGTCGAGGTGCATGCTGACCCAGCCAGTCGCGCAGGCTGTTCTCCGCGCTGTGAATGACCGGGCCGACGTCCCACAGTGTATCGTCAAGGTCAAAGGTGATCAGTTGAATACTCATGGTTCACTGCCTTGCTTGCGTTTGGCGCGTGGGTGCGCCAGGTCATAGACCTTGGCCAGATGCTGAAAGTCCAGGTGGGTATAAATCTGAGTGGTGCCGATGTCTGCATGGCCGAGCAGCTCCTGCACGGAGCGCAAATCCTGGGAGGATTCCAGCAGGTGGCTGGCAAAGCTGTGCCTGAGCATGTGTGGGTGCAGGTGCTGACCCAGTTCGCGCACACCGGCCTGGCGCACCCGTAACTGCACCGCTCGTGGTCCCAGGCGACGCCCCTGCTGGCTGACGAACACCGCACCGTCCGTAGGATTGCTCAATGCACGAAGCGGCAGCCAGGCTTCGAGTGCTTCACGCGCTTTGCGGCCGACAGGGAGCACCCGCGCTTTGTTGCCCTTGCCCTGAACATGGACCAGTCCGGCGGGCAGATCCAGTTGCTCGAGGTTAAGCCCGACCAGCTCGCCCAGGCGCAACCCTGATGAATAGAACAGCTCCAGCATCGCCTGGTCGCGGTGGCCGATGAAGTCATCCTCGATACCGCCATCGAGCAATTGCATGGCCCGGTCGGTGTCGAGCAGTCTCGGCAGGCGTCGTTCGCCCTTGGGTGCAGAGATGCCGGCAGCCGGATCGTGTGCGCAGCGGCCCTCCTGGTTGAGATAGCGATACAGTCCACGCATCGACGACAGCAACCGAGCGAGGCTGCGTCCGGATTGGCCCTGACGATGCTGCTCGGCAATAAGCTGGCGTACATGCGGACTTTTAAGTTGCTCCCAGTCAGCCAGTCGCTGCTTGTCACAGAAGCTGACTACCTTGGCCAAGTCGCGACGATAGCCGTCGAGTGTATGCGGCGACAGCTGTCGCTCGCTGCGCAAGTGTTCGAAGTAGGCGTCAAGGTCGGTTTGCATAGCGGCTTCCTGGGAGTGCCGGCTAGCCATTGGCTGGGCCTGGGACTCAGGGCAGGGCGCGCTGTCTAGGTGGTCTGCGGCTCAGCGCACCGAGCGCAGCGGTGTGGAGTAGGACGGCAGCACGCGGGTCAGCACTTCGGCAATGTAGCCGAGGAACAAGGTGCCCAGTGAGCTCTTGTAGTGCTGCGGGTCTTCACTGCCAATGGCGAGAATGCCCTGCTGCTGGTTCAGGGCGACCACCGCCGCCGAGCCGATGCCGCGGCTTTCCTGTTCGCCGAAGAGGTAAGCCAGCTCATGCGGACGAAGCACGCCGCAGACGGTCTTGCCGCTGCCAAGCAGCCCGCCGATCGCTTGCTGGGCTTCTGCGCTGGTGACGCTGCGCCCCACCGGTAGCGGCGTTTCGCTGAACAGGATCAGGCTCACGAACGGCACCTGGAACTCGTGGCGCAGGCTTTCGTCCACCGCGCCGATGACTTCTTCCAGGCTGTTGGCATCCAGCAGATCCAGCACCAGTCGACGCGTCTTGTCGAACAGCCGGTCGTTATCGCGCGCCACATCCATCAGGTGCGACAAGCGATGGCGCACCTCGATGTTGCGCTCACGCAACAGCTTGACCTGCCGCTCGACCAGCGACACGGCTGTCCCAGGCTGATGGGGAATACGCAGCTCTAAAATCAGCTCGTCGTGATCGACAAAGAACTCCGGATGAGCCCGCAGATAAGCCGCGACGGCTTCTGCGTCCGGCAGCTGTGGCTTGTCCTGGTTTTGCTCGGTCATAGGCGAACCTGTCCTTCGAATACGCGAACGGCGGGGCCGGTCATCATAACGGGCTGTCCGGCGCCTGCCCATTCAATGGACAGACGGCCACCCGGCAGATCGAGCTGCACCGGAGAATCCATCCAGCCTTGCTGTATCGCGGCGACTGCTGCGGCGCAGGCGCCGGTGCCGCAGGCTTGGGTTTCGCCTGCGCCGCGTTCCCAGACGCGCAGCTTGGCGTGATGACGGTCGATCACCTGGATGAAGCCGGCGTTGACCCGCTGGGGAAAGCGCGAATGATGCTCGATCTTCGGCCCGAGGCCGTGCACTGGAGCGTTGTCGACGTCCTCCACACGCAGCACGGCGTGCGGGTTGCCCATGGATACCGCGGCGATGTCCAGCTGCTGACCATCGACTTCTAGCGGATAACTCAAGGCCTGTTGATCAGCCAGGAAAGGGATCTCCGCCGGGTTCAGGCGAGGCGGGCCCATGTCGACAGTGATCTGCCCGTCCGGCCGCACGATCAGTTCAATGATGCCGCCTTTGGTCTCGACGCGGATCTGCCGCTTCATGGTCAGGCGCTTGTCCAGTACGAAGCGGGCAAAGCAGCGCGCACCGTTACCGCATTGCTCCACCTCCGAACCGTCGGAGTTGAAAATGCGATAACGGAAATCCACATCGGGGTTGTGCGGCGGCTCGACCAGCAGCAGCTGGTCGAAGCCGATGCCCGTGTGCCGGTCGCCCCATTGCTTGGCGTGCTTGGGCTGGATGTGCGCGTGCTGGCTGATCAGGTCGATGACCATGAAATCGTTGCCCAGGCCGTGCATCTTGGTAAAACGCAAAAGCATCGTAGTGGCCTCAGGCAGGCAGCAGGCTTTCGCCAGCGTATAGCTCCTGCACGCTTTCGCGGCGGCGCACTTCGTAGGCTTCGTCGCCATCCACCAGCACCTCGGCAGCACGGCCGCGGGTGTTGTAGTTCGAACTCATGACAAAACCATAGGCGCCCGCCGAGCGAACGGCCAGCAGATCGCCTTCGGCGAGCACCAGCGGACGTTCCTTGGCAAGGAAGTCACCGGTCTCGCAGATCGGGCCGACGATGTCGTAATGGCGCGCCTCGCCTTCACGAGGCTGCACCGGTACGACGTCCATCCAGGCCTGATAAAGGGCAGGGCGGATGAGGTCATTCATCGCTGCGTCGACTATGGCGAAATCCTTGTGCTCGGTGTGCTTGAGGTATTCAACACGGGTCAGCAGCAGCCCAGCATTGGCCACGATCGAGCGCCCGGGCTCGAACACCAGCGCCAGGTCGCGCCCGTCGATGCGCTTGCGCACGGCCTGGATGTAGTCGCCGGCCAGCGGTGGCTGCTCCTCGCGATAGCGCACGCCCAGGCCGCCACCTAGATCCAGATGCTTGATTCGGATGCCACGCACGGCGAGGCGGTCGATCAGGGCCAGTAGCCGGTCGAGTGCATCGAGGAATGGTGGCAGCGTAGTGAGCTGAGAGCCGATGTGGCAATCGACGCCCACAACTTCCAGGTTGCCCAGCTCGTGCGCGCGGGCATAGACCTCTTCGGCGTCGGCGATGGCGATGCCGAACTTGTTTTCCTTGAGACCGGTGGAAATGTAGGGATGGGTTCCGGCATCGACGTCCGGATTGACCCGCAGCGAAACCGGTGCGACGGCGCCCAGCTCGGCTGCAACCTGCTGCAGGCGCTCGAGCTCATCGGTGGACTCCACGTTGAAGCAGTGCACACCGACTTCAAGCGCGCGGCGCATGTCGTCGCGCGTCTTGCCAACGCCGGAGAACACGATGCGATCAGGCTGACCACCGGCCGCTAGCACGCGCTCCAGTTCGCCACGCGAAACGATGTCGAAGCCGGCGCCAAGGCGGGCCAGTACGTTGAGTACGCCAAGGTTCGAGTTCGCCTTGACCGCAAAACAGACCAGATGCGGCATGCCTTGCAGCGCGTCGGCGTAGGCACGGTATTGCGCCTCGATATGCGCTCGAGAATAGACGTAGGTAGGGGTGCCGAAGCGTTGCGCGAGAGCGGGCAGCGCCACGCCCTCCGCGAAGAGCTGACCGTCGCGGTACGAGAAGGCCTCCATAAATGCCTCCTTACAGTTCGAATCGGTCTTTGGAACGCTCTTTGGCAGTTGCCTCGTCGTCCGGTAGGTATAGCGGGCCTTTCTGGCCGCAGCCGGTAAGCGCGGAAGCGAGAACCGCCAGTGTGATGAGTGGAAGCAGCAGACGCTTCATTGGGGTGTAATCCTAGAAAAATCGATGGGCCGGAGTATACCCAGCACCTGTCGGATTGCCTATGTGGCCGCGCTCGCCGGTCCCACATCGGACGCCAGCCCTGACAGCCGCTCGCTAGACGCGGCGGTGGCCTGCTAAGCTCGCCCGCATCGTCGGTGGCCCCCGGTGCCGCCGTGCAACCCGTACCGAGGAAATGGATTCATGAGCCTGAGCGAAGCCCGCTTTCACGATCTTGTCGACGCTGTGCAGGAAGAAATCGAGGACGTGTTCGACCACAGCGGAATGGACGTCGATCTGGAGAATTCTGGTGGTGTGCTGACCGTGCGTTTCGAGAATGGCACCCAGCTTATCTTTAGTCGTCAGCCCCCGCTGCGCCAGCTGTGGGTGGCGGCGCGTTCCGGTGGATTCCATTTCGACTACGACGAGTCCAACTCGCTGTGGATCTGTGATGCCAACGATGAGCGTCTCGGCGAACTCTTGTCCCGCGTTACCCAGCAGCAGGGTGGCGAGGCGCTTGAATTCGAAGACCTGTGAGGGTAGCGCGCAGCCGGTCCAAGCCACGAAACGGGTGCCCTTGCTTATTTAATGAGCTGTGGTAGGGTCGGTTACAGGTTAAATAACCCCGCCTTTGGGCGGGGTTTTGTTTTTTTGTCTGTTTACTTTTCCAGGAGCTTACCCGCACCCATGACCAGCGCACCGCCCATCATCATCACTCAACCCGATCTCCAGCGACTCGAGCGCTTGCTCGACGGTCTGGCTGACTACGGTCCGGCCGCCGAGGCGCTCGAAGAGGAGTTGTCCCGCGCCCAGGTGGTCGAGCGCAGCGAGTTGCCCGCCGGCGTGGTGTCGATGAACTCCCGGGTTCATTGCCGCGATGAGGGTGTCGGCAAGGATTATCACCTGACGCTGGTGTTTCCCCAGGATGCCGGCAAGGAAGGAACCGTTTCGGTGCTGGCGCCTGTAGGCACGGCATTGTTGGGCATGACCGTGGGCCAACACATCGATTGGCCGACACCCAGCGGCAAGGTGCTCAAGCTCACCTTGCTGGCTGTCGAGTACCAGCCGGAAGCCGCGGGCGACGTCAATCTCTGAGAAGGATGTGACGAAGCGCGTTCGCACCACGGTTCAGAGTGACTTCAGCGCCTGGTTGAGTGCTGCTTCCAGATGCGCTTTGTAGCGCAGGTGCTGGACTGTCTGTGCTCGACCGGTACCGTGCAGGCCTGACATGTCGAGATCGGTGATGTAACAGGGGTAGCGCTCGGCGCCGCGTCGCTGCGCAAGAATGAAATGTGCGACGGCGGCGAACAGCTCGGCGCTGTATTCCAGGCTCGAAAATTCCTGATGGTTACAGTACAGGGTCACCCGTGAGCGGCCTCTCTCGCTGTGCTCGACAATGGCCTGCACGTCATAGAAAGGATCGCCGACATTTTCCCGTGGCGAAGGTCTGCGCTCTATCTCCAGTGCCTGGCCGGCTGCCGGTACCATGAGTCGGTAGAAGAGGATGTCCATCGCTGCCAGCCGGCTTTCCTCGAACGGCAGCTGGGTGTTGCGGCGGTAACTCACCGATTGCAAAAAACGCAGCAAGGGCGTCAGCAGGCTCTGCTCGTCTCGATAGGGTTGCTGCTGTCGCCAGAGTGCGTTGAACTCGTCGAGAACGGTGATTTCCGCCTGGCTCTCCTGAACACGGTAGAAGACTTGAATGCAGTGCGCTCTGGCCTGACCAAGGATTAAGGGCAGGTCGGTCCCTTCGAGTGCGTGTCGTTCCACGCGAATGGGCCGTACGCGGTGGTGAGCCTCGCCAAGGTGGTCCAGCAGGGCAGGCATGTCACTCAACGTGGTATGCCTTACATTCCCGCTCACCAGATCGAGCAGGTGGTAGTGCTGGCGGACCTGCAGCAGGTAACGACTCTCACCCGGCTCGTCTAGCAGCATCTGGGCCTCGGTGAAGACGGTGTTGATGCGCCGTGCGAGTGCCATGCCGGCGTTTCGGCTGAAGCAGCGTATCTGCAAGTCGGGCCGCTCGCCACGAACGGGAAGTTCCTGCAAGAAGTCACGCAGGCAGTCCGGCAATGGGGATGTGCCGTCATAGCGCGTCGCGATCAGTTCGCTCCAGCTGTTCAGCGTCAGTTGATCGATGCTCAGCACCAGGTTGTCTCGCGTAACGGCATGCCGCAGGGATTCGGTTAGCTCGTCGAACGACAGGGGCTGTTGAGGATTCAGGGGGTCAAGCCCTACGTTTATCAGCAGCAACACCTTCACCGGGCTGGCCGCGATCAGCAGCGCTTCGTCAGCGAGTGCCGCGGGCGGCATCGGGAAAGCCTGTCGGATATCAGTCAGCAGTGCGAACAACTCGACTTCAGTCAGGCCGCTGTCGCCGGGGTGCAGAGCGACATGCGTGGCCGTATCGATAATGCCGTTTCTATGGCACCAGGCCAGCAGCGGAACCAGCTCACGAGAGCGCTTCAGCGGCGAGAAATTACCGAGCTGCTGAGCATTCAGATTGCCCTCGTAGAGCGCCCAATAGACGTCGTCTGCGGCGTCATAGCCCTGGATGAGCGTCAGGCTATGCTCTGCAAGGTCGGGCGCGATGCCCAGGTTGATGGCCTCGACCTTGCCCGCCTTGCGTTCGATCGCGGCATGCAGGCGCCTGCCAAGTACGCCGAAATCCCGCCCGTTGATACTGCTGGTGATCTGCAGGCGTCGCGCGAACTCACTGAGGAAGCGGTAGCCGTAGGTCAGTTCGTTGACCAGTGCTCGCCGTTCCTCTACAACCCGCCGCACTTTCCACTGGCTGCGCGCGTCGAGTTGAGCAAACAGGCGATGATCCCATTGCCACTCAGCCGACAGACGCTCGATTAAACGCCTTTTCCAGCTCTTGCTGCGGCCGCTGGGCGGCTGACTGAGGGGCTTGTTGACCTTCAGGTAAAGACATCGACGCAGCAACGCCAGGCGTTCCTGATCGCCTCGGCTGGCGAGGTAATGCTCGATTCTGCGGTAGGCGACTATGTAAGGATCGAGGTCGTCCAAGTCGAGTCGATTGGCATACACCGCCTGTTTGAAATCGAGGCCCAGACAGCGCACCTGCGGGTGTTCGCTGGCGTAGACCTCAACCAGCAGCAGCTTGAAGAGCGACTTGTAGGGCGACTCGATAGCCTTGTAAAGCTGCCAAAGGCCCGCGCCGAGGTACTCGCCGGGCGGGATGCTGGCGAGATTGCCGAGATCCAATACCTCGTCGCTGCGCACGAAGCGCTTGTTCAAAAGGGTGCGCACGTAGTCATGGTAGCGGTGCTCTTCGTAATCAGGCACGAGCCACCAGATGGGGGTGCGCCCACCTAGCCAGATCGCGGTCCGGTAGAACTCGTCGAGCAGCAGGTAATGCTGAGTGGTCCCGCAATCATCGGAGGTCAGCTTGGCTTCGCGCTCGCCCTGCGTGAAACGGAGCGGGTCGATCAGAAAGAAATGTGCCTCACTGCCTTGCTTTGCCGCCCATCCCTGCAGGAGCTCGCACTTGCGTTGCAGTTCGCTGAGTTGTTGCGCTGAAAGATGGGGATCATGGCAAACCCAGACATCCAGATCGCTTTGGTCGTCCTGAGCGACAGTGCCAAGACTGCCCATCAGAAACAGGCCGAGAATCGGTTGCGGCGGCTTACCGCGCAGAGGCTTGTAGCTGAACGACCGGCTTAAACGTTGCGCTTCGGCTAATGTTTCGGCGTCAGGCTCAAAACCCGCCAGTCCGGCTGGTGTGAGACTGGAAACGTAACCCGGCAACATCGGATGGTTCACATGGAACAGCAGCGGCAACAGCGTGAGTACAGCCTGTTGGCGGGACGACATGGCCAGGCGGGTGCGCTCCAGGCGCGCGGTGTTCAATGAAAGAAAGCGAGCACGAAGCGCGGTAAGCACCTTGCGATCGATTCCCTCTTCAAGGACTGGACGGATTTCCTGGGCGCGTGTCATGAGGTGATTTGTTCAGGCAAACGATGTTGTCCGACATGTTGATCGAGGCGAGAGGCGAAAACTAGCACGGGCAGCGAAAGCCGCAGCTTTAAGAAGCGGCTGGTATAGCCGAGCGCCTGTGCGGTGTTTAAACCTCAAAATAGCGCGCTCGGCCAGGGTTTAAGTGCCTTTAGCTTAAGCCGGAACGGTCTCGGAGAGAATCGTCAGCAACACCTGGGCGTGCTCCGCGGCATCGCGCCCAAGGCTCGTCAGGTAGCCGCCGTCGGGTAGGGTTGTCAGACCTTTGCTGTGCAGGCGCTCGGCGGCAGCGATGGCTGTGTGGCCGGCGTCGTGATGAACTTTGAGGCCTTCGAGCGAGTTGTCGAGATTGAACAGGCAAAGAATTTCCAGCTCGGCTACTACTTCTGGGGTGTAGGACATGTCTGCTCCTCGGGTGATGGGCTTTGGCCCTGTTTGCGAAGTGTAGATGCTGCGTGCGCGCCTGCCTCTGTCTAAGACTATTCGGCGAGGTCGGGTAGGTTACGCAGCTGCGTTTCGTATCCATCGATGTCGAAGGGACGGTCTTGCTCGAGCATCAGCCGGATCTCCCGAGCCAGCACAAGTGCCATCAGCTTGAGGACCTCGTCGCGCTCGTAGCCGACAAGGGTCAGTTTGTTCAGCGTAGCCTGAGTGGCGGCGGGTTCGCCGGCCTCAAGCTGGTTTTCGATTGCCTGGATCAGGGTTTCCTCGGCAAAGGTTTCATCATCATCGGACGTGGCATCGTTCATGTCGCAACTCTCGTAAGGTGGAAATCTCGATAGCGTGTCGAGGCGAGTACCGGCAAGCTTGCCTTTACGGAAAGGTCGGCTGAACGCTTCGCTTGGGTCGGTTTCTATTCTTACTATGACTTATCGAGAACGCGACTACAGCAATGATCATTTTTCACTGTCTTGAAAACGGCGCGCTGGTGAGGCGTGTTGCCGAGAATCTGCAAACGCTTCCAGCGAATGTACTGTGGGCCGATCTGCTATCGCCTGACTCGGAGGAAGAGCGTTTCATCGAAACGGCCCTGGGACTGGATATTCCAACCCGGGAAGAACTGGCTGAGATCGAGGATTCCTCGCGCTTCTACGACGAGGATGAGGCCATTTTCATGACCACTACAGTGGTGATGGGGATTGCGGACCGGCGACCGGAAAATGCTCAGGTGACCTTTGTCCTGACCAAGCGTTGCCTGGTGACCGTTCGCTATACCGAGCTCAGTGCATTCCGGCAATTCGAGGCGAAGAGTTCCCGGCAGCCGTCGACCTTTTCCTCCAGCCACCAGATTTTTCTTGCCCTGGCGGATGCCGTGGTCGATCGGATTGCCGACGTCCTGGAAAGCGTTCAGGTCGAGCTTCAGACCTTGTCGAAGTGTATTTTCGATGAACGTAAAGAACAGCGAACGGACCTGCAGCAGATCATCCAGCAGCTTGGGCAGAACCGCTCGCTGTTGTCGCAGTTGGGCGAAAGCCTGTTCAGCTCAACCCGTCTGTTGGCGTTTTATCGACTGCATGCCAATGAGCCCAGGCAGGGCGTTGCCAAGGGCCTGCTGAAGGCGTTGGAGCGCGACGTGCGTTCGCTCGGGGAGCATCAGGCGCGGCTGCTGGGAGATATCGCATTCCTGCTCGACGCCACGCTGGGTCTGATCAATATCGAGCAGAACGCCATCATCAAGGTGTTCTCCATTGCGGCGGTACTGTTTCTGCCGCCAACACTGGTGGGCACGGTATACGGTATGAACTTCGATCACATGCCTGAGCTTGGCTGGCCGTTCGGCTACCCGATGGCGCTCGCGATGATGATCGTGTCGGCGATCATCCCTTATGCCTGGTTCAAGTTTCGGGATTGGCTCTGATCAGCCGAAGAAGTACAGGACGATGCAGAACGCGCCCAGCAATGCCCAGACGCTGCCGAAGATGATCGGCGTCCTTAAGGAAAACAGCAGGGTACGCTTGTAGCGTTGGCCGCCTGGGGGGCTATTCCCTTCACCAAACAATGCCGAGTCATGGTTGGGTAGCAGTCCGACATTGCCTTCGGTTTGCAGCAGATCAGCCTGCTTGCGATGCCAGCGCTCGATCACGTCAAAGCTCGCGCGGATGCCGGGAATCGCATGCAGCGAGGTGAGCAGCCCAAGGAGTGCCAGAACACTCGGCACAACCAGCCGGAACAGGCTGCCCCAGTCGGGATTGCTGTTGGCCATGGAAGAGGCGAAGGCGATCATCAGAAACGACTGCGAGGACAGGTAACCACTGGTGCGGCTGGCCAGCAGTGTCGACTCGAAGTGTATTTCCGAGCGATAGAAGTTCAGGCGCTCCTTGGGTGAGTCGAATACTTCAGCACCTTGGGTGTCCTGATTAAGCAGCATCGTTTTGAGGTCGGTCATAAGCGGGGGCCAGCTCGGGCGACATTGCGTTTGGCGCGATCCGTCCGATCGAGTTCCCGCGCATGCCTGCCTCAGGCTTGCTCCGCCAGCGCCTTCAATGCGTCGCCGGCCAGGCGGTAGGTGGTCCATTCGTCCTGAGGTCGCGCGCCCAGCGCCTCGTAAAACCTGATCGCGGGCTCGTTCCAGTCCAGCACGGACCACTCGAAACGCCCGCAACCTCGTGACACCGCCAGGCGCGCCAAGTGTTTGAGCAGCGCCTTGCCTGCGCCGGTGCCGCGGGCCTCGGGGGTGACGTAGAGGTCTTCAAGATAGAGGCCGTTGCGGCCGAGCCAGGTCGAGTAATTGAAGAAATACACCGCATAGCCGATCGGCTGGCTGTCGCGCTCGCAGATCAGCGCACTGGCGCTGGCGTCTTCGGCGAACAGGCTGGCTTCAATGCCGGCGACGTCGGTTTTCACTTCGTGCTCGGCGCGTTCATAGATTGCCAGTTCGGTGACGAAGCGCAGGATCAGCGCGGCATCATCGCGACTGGCAGGGCGGATGTTCAGGGACATACAACTCTCCGGTCTGACAGGCACGAGCCGCGTCGCGCCTGCCACGTGATGAGGTTTAGCGAGTGGTCAGCAAGTCGCGGCCGCGCTGAACGGCGGCGCGAACCTGGGCGGGTGCCGTACCGCCAATATGATCGCGAGCATTCACCGAACCTTCCAGGGTCAGTACCGCAAAGACGTCATCGGTGATCTGGTCGCTGAACTGGCGCAGCTCCTCGAGGCTCATTTCGGCCAGGTCCTTGCCGGTCAGCACGCCGAACTTCACCGCGTGACCGACGATTTCGTGGCAGTCGCGGAACGGCAGGCCTTTGCGTACCAGGTAGTCGGCCAGATCCGTCGCGGTTGAGAAGCCGCGCAGCGCCGCTTCGCGCATGATTTCGCGCTTGGGCTTGATGGCCGGGACCATGTCGGCAAAGGCGCGCAGCGAGTCGCGCAGCGTGTCGGCGGCGTCGAACAGCGGCTCCTTGTCTTCCTGGTTGTCCTTGTTGTACGCCAGTGGCTGGCCCTTCATCAGCACCAGCAGGCCGGCCAGCGCGCCGAACACACGGCCGGTCTTGCCGCGTACCAGTTCCGGTACGTCCGGGTTCTTCTTCTGCGGCATGATCGAGGATCCGGTGCAGAAGCGGTCGGGCAGGTCGATGAACTGAAATTGCGCGCTGGTCCAGAGCACCAGTTCTTCGGAAAAGCGCGACAGGTGCATCATCGCCACCGAGGCGGCGGCACAGAATTCGATGGCGAAATCGCGATCGGAAACGCCATCCAGCGAGTTGCCGGAGATGGCTTCGAACCCCAGCAGTTCGCAGGTGATTTCGCGCTGGATCGGGTAGGTGGTGCCCGCTAGCGCGGCCGAGCCCAGCGGCATGCGGTTGGTGCGCTTGCGGCAATCGACCAGGCGCTCGTAGTCGCGGCTGAGCATCTCGAACCAGGCTAGCAGATGGTGGCCGAAGGTCACCGGCTGGGCGGTCTGCAGGTGGGTGAAACCGGGCATGATGGTGTCCGCCTCGGCTTCGGCGAGGCCCAGCAGCCCCTGCTGCAGACGGGTGATTTCGCCAAGGATCAGGTCGATCTCGTCGCGCAGCCAGAGACGGATGTCGGTCGCCACCTGGTCGTTGCGCGAACGGCCGGTGTGCAGTTTCTTGCCGGTTACGCCGATGCGGTCCGTCAGTCGGGCTTCGATGTTCATGTGCACATCTTCCAGATCGACGCGCCAATCGAAGCTGCCGGCCTCGATTTCGCCCTGAATGTCTTTCAGGTTCGCGATGATCTGATCGCGCTCGTCTGCGGTCAGTACCCCGGCCTTTTCCAGCATGGTGGCGTGGGCGATCGAACCCATGATGTCGTGCCGATAGAGGCGCTTGTCGAACTCGACGGAGGCGGTGAATCGGGCGACGAAGGCGTCGACGGGCTCGCTGAAACGGCCGCCCCAGGACTGGTTGGTCTTGTCGGTGCTCATGAATGCGCTCGCTGGATCAGATGGGCAGGTTGAAGGGCCCAAATGATAACAGGGTTAGCCACGGCTTCTGCGATGGCCCTGTGAAGCGAGCGGCTTTATCAAGCCCTGAACTGCCCGAGGCTGGCTTCGAGCCGTTGCGCGAGCACACCCAATTCCTTGCCGCTGGCTGCGGTCGCAGTCACCGCATCGGCGGAGCGTTCGGCTTCGCTCAGAATGACTTCGACCCGTTGGCGGACGGCCGTTGCAGCGCCGGCTTGCTGCTCTGCGCCGTTGGTTGTATCCCTTACCACCCGATGCACCTGTTCGACGGCAGTCTGTAGCGCGCGCTGTAGGTCGCGGCTGCTGACCAGGGAGGCCAGGCCGCTTTCGGCTTGCTTGCCAACTGTGTTAATTGCCGAGACGGCATCGCGAGCACCGCGTTGCAGGCTTTCGATGTGCGCCTGGATATCGCCGGTGGACTGCTGCGTCTTGCTGGCAAGCGCTCGCACTTCGTCAGCCACCACGGCAAATCCTCGACCACTCTCGCCGGCGCGGGCGGCTTCGATGGCAGCATTCAAGGCAAGCAGATTCGTTTGTTCGGCGATGCCCCTGATTACAGTCAGTACCACCTCAATCTGTTCGCTCTGATGGGCCAGTGCTTCGATGACTGAGGCGCTTGTCTGTACGCCACTGCCAAGTGCCTCGATCGTGCGACCTACCTGCTCGGAAATCGCCTCGTTGTCTACAGCGGCCTTGCGAATCGAGGCGACTTGATCGAGTGCGGTTTGCATGGCTCTGCTTTCGTCCTGCGCGCGCTGGGTCATGTCGGCCAGCGCTTGTAGGCTTCCGGCGACTTCGTCACGTTGACGCGCGGCGGCGGCTGCCGCCGAGCGGCTACGGTTGCCCAGGGTGTCGATTTCCGCACCTGTCTGTACGGCAATGGCGCGAGCTTCCTGAACGATAGGCTGAAGCTTGGCCAGGAACAGATTGACCGCGTCAGCCATTTCGCCCACCTCGTCTGCGCTGTGGATCTTCACGCGCTGGGTGAGATCACCGTGGCCCGCCGACAGCCCGCGCAGTGCGGTGTTGAGCAGGCCTAGCCGGCGCAGCACCTGACGCCCAAGGACCAACGTGACGGCGAGCAGGAGCAATGCCCCGGTGACAACGAGGCCGACGCTGATTTTCCATAGCAGCGCCGAAGCTGAGCGCTCGACGGCATTCTGGCTATTGGACTCAATGCTTTGTGCCACCTCCGTTGCAGCGGCCAGACCTGACGCCATGATCTTTGCACTGTCGCTGGCGGTGGTGGCGAGTCCAGCTTCCACCAGCTTTGCTCCGCTGGCGACCAGTGCCTGGAAGCGGTTGTCGAAGGCGGCCAGCTCTGCGCTCACCGCAGAGGTGGAGAAGCCGAGGATGACCTGGCCAATGTCCGCGCCCTTGGGGTTGATCGATGTTTTAGCGAGATAGAGCGTCGGGTCGTTTTCGGCTGCTGACAGCACCTTGTCGAACGCGGTACGCCCCGTGCCCTTTTCCAGCAGGGCTTTGACTCTGGGGTCTTGTCGGTTCAAATGGCGAGTGAGCTGTTTGCCATTGGCGTCGAAATACGCGACGAAAACGACGGCCGGGTTGCGGTGAGCCATCCTGACGAATTCAGTCAGCGCCGGTACGTCGTTGTCCCAGATCGCTGCTGGCGCAACGCCGGCGAGCAGCGTGGCGAGGTCATCGCCGGATTGCTTGAGGTGTCGCTCAAGCACGTCTTTTAGCTGGTCCTGCTCTTCGGTCAATCGCTGCGTCAGTCCCCGGGACAGGTCACCGGTCATGCGTTTGGCCAGGCCGGAAAGCCCGCCGCCAACCTCGGCATCCGCAGTCCGCAGCGCTTGCAGCAGGCGCGTGGAGTCCTCACCCAGGCTTCGTTCGATGTCTTGCTCAAGCCCGTCGATGGTGCTCCGGGTCAATGCGAGCGCAACCAGGACTTGCACCAAAACGGCGCCGCACAGTGTCAGGAATACCGGTCGTAGCAATCGGCTACGCAGAGAGGAAAACAGCAGCACGGGTCAATACTCCTGAGGCAGCGGTAGCGATGGGCGAAGTTGATGCTGCGATGCAATCATTAAGCCATCATGCGCTATAGCGAGGCGTTCGTAGAACTCCTTTTATCGGCCGATAGCGCCACATTCATGACTGCCGAAGCCTTGAAGTGGCGACCGCTCGTCACCTTCGGACTTGACCGAGCCGATAGACTAGGCTGCCTCTGCGTAACGGCGGCGCCCCCTTGCCGGGCTCACCTTGCTTTGCGCTCACGTGGCGCGGACACTCGATGCATGCGAACAAAAAAAACTGATCGGACGCGGCCCGCGGCCCCTTTCGATGACTTCTTCGTGCCTGAGCTGTGCCAGCCCGATGCCCTGCTTGGTCTGGTATTGCTCGCTGAGTTGCTGGTGTTGGTGCTGGTGCTTGCCGAGCCGATGCAGCCTGGATTTAACTGGATGCGCCTGGCGTTGTCGTCCCTGTTCGTGCAGTGGGTGATGTTGCTGTCGGCCGGTCTGACCTGTCAGTTGCGACCGTTGCTGGCGAGGTTGCCGGCCTGGCTGGCAGGACTGGCCTGCTGTGCCATGGTGGTTGGGTTGACGCTGGCGTGCACCGCAGTCGCCGATATCTATCAGCTAGGTGGCCCGCTGACGCGCGTAGGTGAGGTGAATCTGTATCTGCGTCACGCGCTGATCAGCCTGATCATGTCGGGCCTGCTGTTGCGCTATTTCTACCTGCAAAGCCAGTGGCGGCGGCAGGAGCAGGCTGAGCTGCGCGCGCGCATCGAGTCGTTGCAGGCGCGAATTCGACCGCATTTCCTGTTCAACAGTCTGAACAGCATCGCCAGTCTGGTCGTCAGTGACCCGCCCAAGGCTGAGCAAGCGGTGCTGGATCTGTCCGATCTGTTCCGCGCCAGCCTGGCGCGGCCCGGCACCCTGGTGCCCTGGCGGGAAGAGTTGGAATTGTCACGTCGGTATCTGTCAATTGAGCAGTACCGTCTCGGCGACCGACTTGAAGTCGAATGGCAGGTCGACGCCGTGCCGGATGATCTACCGATTCCCCAGCTGACTCTGCAGCCGCTTCTGGAGAACGCGCTGATACATGGAATCCAGCCAAGAATCGAGGGCGGGGTGGTCAGCGTGGCGGCGTACTATGCTGATGGCGTGTTCCATTTGCAGGTCAGTAACCCCTTTGACGAAGCGGCTCCAAAGCTCCCGTCTAGAGGTACTCAGCAAGCGTTGCACAATATAGACGCACGACTAACGGCACTTTTCGGTCCCGCGGCGAGTCTCAGCGTGGAGCGGCGTAATGCCCGTTACTACACCTGTCTACGCTATCCGTGTGCGACACAAAAGCAGGAAGCCAGAACTGTATGAATGTGCTGATTGTCGATGACGAACCTCTAGCCCGCGAGCGCCTCAGCCGACTGGTAGGTGACCTTGACGGCTATCGTGTCCTGGAACCTTCCGCCTCTAATGGCGAGGAGGCGCTGTCCTTGATCGAGGAACTGCGTCCCGATGTTGTGTTGCTGGATATCCGTATGCCGGGGCTTGATGGCCTCCAGGTTGCAGCCAAACTGTGCGAGCGCGACGCACCCCCCGCGGTGATCTTCTGCACCGCCCATGACGAGTTCGCGCTGGATGCCTTCCAGGTCAGTGCGGTCGGTTATCTGGTCAAGCCGGTACGGCCTGAGCATCTCGCTGAAGCGTTGAAGAAAGCCGAGCGGCCCAACAGGGTTCAGCTTGCGGCGCTGACCCGTCCGGCTGCAGTGAGCGGTACCGGCCCGCGCAGCCATATCAGTGCGCGGACCCGCAAGGGCATTGAGCTGATACCGTTGCCCCAGGTGATCTACTTCATCGCCGACCACAAATACGTCACCCTCCGTCATGAAGGCGGCGAGGTGCTACTGGATGAGCCGCTGAAGGCGCTCGAGGATGAGTTCGGCGAACGTTTCGTCCGCATCCACCGCAATGCGCTGGTTTATCGTGACCGTATCGAGCGCTTGCAGCGCACGCCCCTTGGACATTTTCAGCTGTTCCTCAAGGGACTTGAAGGCGAGCCGTTGACGGTCAGCCGTCGGCATGTCGCTGGTGTGCGCAAGTTGATGCAAAACATCTGATTCGGTATCGGCGCTAAGGACAGGCGCCGCGTTCCAGCTCAACCGTCCACCGGACGGCTTTCCTTGATCCCTGCCAACCCGATCGCCATTCCTGGCCTGTTATCATCGCCGGCAGTTCAATCTGTCTGGAATTGCTCATGTCCCGCGAAATTCGCATCGCTACCCGCAAGAGTGCCCTGGCCCTGTGGCAGGCCGAGTATGTCAAGGCGCGCCTGGAAGCCGCACATCCGCACATAACGGTGAGCCTGGTGCCGATGGTTAGTCGGGGCGACAAATTGCTCGATGCTCCGCTGGCAAAAATTGGCGGCAAAGGCCTTTTCGTCAAGGAATTGGAAACGGCCCTGATGGAGAACGAGGCGGACATCGCCGTGCACTCCATGAAGGATGTGCCGATGGAGTTTCCCGAGGGGCTCGGCCTGTACTGCATCTGTGAACGGGAAGATCCGCGCGATGCATTCGTCTCCAATTACTACGAGAATTTCGATGCGCTGCCCCCCGGTGCGGTCGTGGGCACTTCCAGCCTGCGGCGCCAGGCTCAACTGCTGGCGCGTCGGCCCGATCTCAAGATTCAGTTTCTGCGTGGCAATGTGAACACCCGTCTGGCCAAGCTTGATGCAGGCGAGTACGACGCGATCATCCTCGCGGCGGCCGGCCTGATCCGGCTAGGCTTCGGCGAGCGCATCCGTGCCAGCATCAGTGTCGAAGACAGCCTGCCCGCGGGCGGGCAGGGCGCGGTCGGGATCGAGTGCCGGACCGGCGACACCGAGCTGCATGAGCTGCTTCAATGCATGAACGATCCGCATACCGCACTTCGCGTCACGGCCGAGCGTGCGCTGAATCGCCACCTCAACGGGGGCTGTCAGGTACCGATCGCCTGTTATGCGGTACTCGAAGGCAATCAACTGTGGTTGCGTGGGCTCGTCGGACAGCCCGACGGTGCTCTGCTCCTGCGCGCTGAAGGCCGCGCGCCCAGTGCTGAAGCCGAAGCGCTCGGTGTGCGCATCGCTGAAGAGTTGCTCCAGCAAGGCGCCGGAAAGATCCTCCAGGATATTTATGGCGAGGCCGGCAAGGCGTGAGCGGCTGGCGTCTATTGCTGACGCGACCGGCTGAGGAGTGTGCGGCGCTAGCCGCCACGCTCGAGGCGCAGCGTATCCACAGTGCAAGCCTGCCACTCCTGGCTATCGAAGCCCTCGCCGAAACACCTCAGCAGCGCACTACCATGCTGGAGCTGGACCGTTACGCTGCGGTGGTGGTTGTCAGCAAACCGGCTGCCAGGTTGGCCTTGGAGCTGCTCCGCCGTTACTGGCCGCAGCAGCCCGCAGGGCAGGCGTGGTTCAGTGTGGGTGCCGCGACTGGCGCGATACTGGCCGATTACGGTCTGGACGTTAGCTGGTCGGTCGCAGGCGATGACAGCGAAGCCCTGCTTGCCTTGCCACGGCTTGCCAAGGCGATAAGCGCGCCTCATCCAAAGGTGTTGATCCTTCGAGGCGAAGGCGGGCGTGAGCTTATCGCCGACACGCTTCGCGCCCGCGGCGCGCACGTAGACAGCCTCCAGCTGTACCGAAGATACCTGCCTGAGTATCCGCGCGACCGACTCATCAAGTTGGTTCGTTCGGAACGGCTGAATGCCATGGTGGTCAGCAGTGGACAGGGTTTGCAGTCGTTACGCGAGTTGGCAGGATTCGAATGGTCAGCGCTGCGTGAACTACCCTTGTTCGTACCCAGTCCGCGTGTGGCCGAAATGGCCGCGGCTTTGGGTGCTAAAAGAATTGTGGACTGCCGCGGTGCTGGAACCGCGGCTTTGCTGGCGGCGCTCCGGGATACTCCCGGGCCCGCTTCCTGATGCAAAGGATGGAAACGTGAGCGAAGTAGACTCCGACAAGGCACCGCAGCAACCCAAAGGCAACGACTCCGTCGCGGCTCAGAATCCGGTCAAGAAAGAACCGCAGAAGGATTCGAAAGAAGCGCCCAAGTCGCCGCCACCAAAAGCGCCGTCCGCTGCCAAGCCCGATGCGCGTAGCGGCGGCAAGGGGCTGGCCGGTCTGGCGTTGCTGGTCGGCCTGGCCGGTCTGGCTGCGGGGGGCTATAGCGTCTGGCAGACTCAGCAGCTCGCCGGTCAGGAGCAGCAACAGCAGCAGTCGGCACAGGCTATGAGCGAGCAGACCCGCCAGTTGGGTGAGCGCAGCCAGCAACTGGCCAGCCGTCTCGGTAAGCTGGAACAACTGCCCTCAGCCGAACAGCTGGAGGATCGTCGCCGTTTGCTTTCCGAGCTGCAAAGTGATCAGCAGCGGCTGGCGGGGCGTGTCGAACAGGTTCTCGGGGCTAGCCGCGAGCAATGGCGGCTTGCCGAGGCCGAGCATCTGCTGCGCATGGCAATGTTGCGTCTGTCGGCGATGCAGGACGTGAACAGCGCCGAATCGCTGCTTGCCGAGGCGGACCTGATCCTGCGTAAGCAGGACGATCCCGGCGCTTACGCAGCGCGGCAGAAGTTGCTCGAAGGGCTTGAAGCATTGCGCAGTCTGCCGGAGCTGGACCGTACCGGGTTGTTTCTCCAGCTTGGCGCGTTGCGTGGTCAGGCCAACCAGCTCAACGGCCTGGCACCGGAATTCGAGGCGGGACCCGGTGCTGATGGCGGACAGGCTGATAGTCGCTGGCAGCGTTGGCTGAATGAGCTGACGCGGTATGTCCGTATCGACTTCGATTCCGGTAATAGCGTCAAACCGCTGCTTGCCGGACAAAGCTTGGCGCAGGTGCGCTTGGCCTTGTCGCTGGCTATCGAGCAGGCACAGTGGGCCGTGCTCAATGGCAATGAAGAGGTCTATCAGCAATCGCTCGATCAGGCGGCGCAGTTGATCAAGGACCTCTTCAGCGAAGAAAACGGTCAGAGTCGAGGGCTGCGCGACCGCATCGAAGAGCTGAAAAAACGCCAGGTCTCGGTCAGTCTGCCGGATCTCGCACCGGCGCTCCGCGCATTGCAGACCTATGTGCAGAAGCGTGAATCGTCCGAAGGTGCCGAGTCGCCCGCTGACAGCAGTCCTGAACAGCCCGCAGAACAGCCGGCAGAAGAGGCGAGCCCACAACCGGAGCAGCCGGCTACTGACGGCGCCGCGACCGAAGAGGGGCAGCGCGCATGAAGCGATTCGCCTTTGTCCTGATCCTGCTTATAGCGATCGTCGGGTTTCTCGGCTGGGCCATCGCACAGGATCCGGGTTATGTCCTGATCAGCTACGACCGCTTCCGCTACGAATCGAGTTTCTGGATTTTTCTGGGCCTGATCGCTTGCCTCTGGTTGCTGGCAATGGTGGTGCACTGGGTGCTCGGCCTTTTGCATACATCCGGGGCTCTGGTTAATCCGTGGTCGCGTCGCCACCGCGAACGGCGTATCAGCAAGGCATCACGAAGCGGTATGCGAGAACTGGCCGAAGGTCAGTGGAGTCACGCGTTGGACCATTTGCGCTCCGCGGCCGAGCACGATCACCAACCGCTTGTGCATTATCTTGGCGCGGCGCGTGCCGCCAATGAGTTGGGCGAGCACGAGCAGAGCGATGAGTTGCTGCGCAAGGCAAGGGAGCGTGAGCCCGAATCACAGCTTGCGGTTGGCTTGACCCAGGCTCAGCTGCAAATTGCCAGGGGCCAATACCGAGAGGCGCGGGAAACGCTCAATACCCTGCACAGCGAGCATCCTCGTCACGCCTATGTGCTGACCCTGCTGCAGCAGCTCTACGTTCAGCTGCAAGACTGGTCAGCGTTATGCCGTTTGCTGCCCGAGCTGCGCAAGCACCGTGTTTTGCCTCCGGCTCGCCTGAGTGAGCTTGAGCTGCTGGCCTGGACTGCCGCACTTGAGCAGTCCGGCCAAGCCGCGACGACCAGTAATGAGGACGCTTTGCAGGCCCTCAATCAGAAATGGCAGGCCGTCCCTTCCGGGCTGCGCAGTGAGTCGCTACTGGTGCGTGCCTACGCCGACGGACTTTCCCGTTTGGGTGCGGACGCCAAGGCCGAAGAGGTGCTCTATGCAGCGCTTAAGCGCCAGTTCGATGATCGTCTGGTCGAGCGCTATGGCCGTGTCCGCGGTCAGGACGCGGCGCGTCAGCTGGCGAACGCAGAGGGCTGGCTCAAGGCTCATCCGGAGAATGCGGAGCTGCTGCTCGCGCTTGGCCGGCTGAGCATGCGCAACGCGCTGTGGGGCAAGGCGCGCGATTACCTCGAGGCCAGTCTGCGTTTCGAGCACCGTCCAGAAACCTGCGCCGAGCTTGCGCGATTGCTGGCCCAACTGGGCGACAACGAGCGCAGCAACCGGCTGTTTCAGGAAGGCCTGGGGCTCCTTGATCACCCCGGCGCCAACCAGATACAAACAACCAGCAGCAGTTAGTCATAAGCGGTCGCCGTGGCAGCTCGGGTCGTGACATCCGTCCCGCGCTCCTGCGGGGATTTGCGTATGGCTTGCAGCCCGCCGCGTGCCGCACTACCGTAGCGAGCTTTTCCTGTCTGCGGAGTTGCCATGAACTTGGCCAGCCCACGTTCGCTGTTTCTTCTTGCCTTCATCGGCTGCGCGTTGATGATGGTCGCTGCCCTGTATCTCGAGCATGTCGTCGGGCTGGCGCCCTGCCCGTTATGCATCGTTCAGCGTATCTGCGTCATCGGCTTTGGCCTGGTCTGCCTGGTCGCTGCCCTGCACGGTCCCGGCAGGACCGGTCGCCGTGTTTATTCAGCTTTCGCACTCCTGTTCGCCGTGGCGGGAGGGGGGACGGCGATACGCCAGATCTGGCTGCAGAACATGCCTGCCGACCAGCTGCCGAGTTGCCTGCCCAGTCTCGAATACATGATGGATGCGCTGCCGTTCCAGGAGATAGCCCGGCTGGTGCTTCATGGTACGGCCGAATGCGCTGAAGTCAGCTGGACACTGCTTGGCATGAGCATTCCCGAGTGGACATTGCTCGCATTCATTGCGATGGCTGTGTTCTGTTTCTGGCAGTTGCTGCGTCGCGACTAGGCTTTTTGTCCAGGCGAGCGAATGATCGTCTCGCCTGATGGTCAATGAGCAGGGCGAAGCGCTGATGCTCAAGTCTGGCCAGATGAAATTCATCCCTGCTGCTTGATGCTTCGTTCCGCGCAGCTTAGTCTGCCCAGGCGGCGTCGGTTTTCTGCCAATTTCGCTGTCACTCACCCAAGGCCGATATCCCAAGACAAAAAACCGTCTCGGAAGGCGCAACAGGCATCATCGATTAGGGAAAGTGAGGTCATCATGCTCGAGAGCTGTCGGAACGCCCAGGAACGCTGGGGAGGTGTGCACCTGCTGATCGACCGCTGGCTGCAAGAACGCCATGCATTGATCAACGCATTCGATGGGCTGCATGGGGGGGGCGAAGCGGCTACTCGCCCGGCCTTGCAGAAATTCTGCGAAATACTGCTGGACTACGTGTCGGCTGGTCATTTCGAGATCTACGAGCAATTGCTCAACGAAGCTGAAGCCTTTGGTGACAAGCGCGGGCTGGATCTGGCACGTCAGATTTACCCGCGTATCGAGGCGATAACTCAGGTCGCAGTGGCGTTTAATGATCGTTGCGACAAGGGCGATTGCCTGGAAAGCCCCGGTCTTCCAGAAGAGCTGAAACATCTGGGCCAGTTGCTGCATGAGCGCTTCGAGCTGGAAGACTGCCTGATCGAAGTGTTGCACACCGCGCACAAAGAGCCCGCTGCTACCGCCTGACCGGCACCTACTGGTCAGGGCGAGCGAAGGATTGCTTGCGGCACGCTTCGCTGGTTGGTTGGCGGATCACTGCAGCCCGTCTAGTATGGCTGCACCAATCCAGCCAGGAGGCGCTTTCATGCCAGCAAAGAAAAACGCGGTCACGACTCCGCTGCACTTGCTTCAGCAGTTATCGAAGAGTTTGGTCGGGCATCTGGAAAAAGCCTGCACCGATGCACAGAAGGACGCAGAGATTCTCCTGGCCAAGCTCGAAAAGCAGCGGGGCAAGACGCAGGAAAAACTGATCAAAGCGAGAGCCAAGCTCGATGAGGCTGGCAATGCTGGCAAGTCGAAAGCCCAAAGCAAGGCTCGCGCCCGGCTGGCCGAACTGGATGACATGCTCGCCTTGTTGCAGGCGCGGCAGAGCGAAACCTTGAGTTACCTGGCCGACCTCAAGCGCGACGCCGAGCAGAGCTTGAGCCTGGCGAGAGGTGTCACTCAGGTAGAAGAGGCCGCAGCGAAGGCACTGGCGTCGCGAAGCAAAGCCTCACCGTCACGTTCGGCTTCCGCGCAACGCAAGGCCGCGCCAGCGACAACCAAGCAGTCTGGCAGCAGTTCGAGCCCGGCAACGGGCAAGCCCGCAGCCACAACGCGCGCTCGACCGGCAGTCTCCAAGGTTGCGAGTGGCAAGTCCGCTACGGCTAACTCCTCCAGCGGCCAGGCTGCCGCAGCCAGCGCGGCGAAACGTCCCGCTCGGCCTGCCAGCAGCCGCGCAAAGCCAAAAGCATCTACAACCAAACCTTCCAGCTCTGCCAAGCCCGCTGCCGCGCGCAAGCCGGCCTCAGCCAAGGTTGGTAGTCCCGATCAGTCCGCCCAGCCAGCGTCCAGCTGAGTAGCTGCACGGCGCAGCACGTTCAGTAATGCACGGGCGTCGCCGTCGACGCTCGTGCTTAGCTGATTCAGCCAGTCATCTGATCCGTCCTCCGTACGCCAGTGCTGTGTGGCTTGTTGAAGGCGATCAAGCTGAACCCGTTCGGCATCCAGTTCCAATCTCTTGACGCACTTTCGCAGGCCGTCGAGCTCGGTGTCGGTGGCTGCCTGTTCGCGCCACGCCAAGCGCAGACTTCTTAGTGGCACTACAACTGTGCGCTGCCAGTCCAAGCTGAGTTGTTTCAGCTCTTCCAATCGGTGCGCACTTTGACGGACGCCCCGGATTTCCAGCCAGGTGCAGGTGATCAAAAGGCAGACGTCCAGCCCTAGTGCTTGCAGCTCAAGGCACGCCTTCTCCACGCCGGGCTCTGCATAGCAGGCGAGGGCAAAACTCCAGAGGTCGTCGTTGTTCATCTGTAAGGATTTTTTCGTGCGCAGCCGGATGGATTTCCGGGCGACCTGATAGACTCCGCCGCCATTATGATCCGACTTCAGAACCTGACTCTACAGCGCGGCCCCCAGCGTTTGCTGGAAGGCGCCGAGCTGACCCTCCATCCTGGCCAGAAGGTCGGGCTGGTCGGCGCCAATGGTGCCGGCAAATCCAGCTTGTTCGCCTTGCTGCGTGGCGAATTCACTCCCGACGGAGGTGATTGTCAGTTGCCGCCAGACTGGCGTATCGCGCACATGCGCCAGGAGGTCGACACGCTTGACCGGTTGGCGGTCGATTACGTCTTGGACGGCGATACCGAGTTACGCCGCGTTCAGGCGGCGTTGACTGAGGCTGAAGCCGCCCATGACGGCGGCGCGCTGGCTCGCTTGCACACTGAACTCGACAATGCCGACGGCTATACCGCTGACGCCCGAGCGCGCAAGTTGTTGGCTGGCCTGGGCTTTGCCAACGAGCAGATGGATCTTCCGGTGAGCAGCTTTTCCGGCGGCTGGCGGATGCGTCTGAACCTCGCGCAGGCGCTGATGTGTCCGTCTGATCTGTTGCTGCTCGACGAACCCACTAACCACCTCGACCTGGACGCCATCCTCTGGCTAGAGGCCTGGCTCAAGAGCTATCCGGGCACGTTAATGCTGATTTCCCATGATCGCGACTTCCTCGACGAGGTTGTCGGTCATGTTGTGCA
Source organism: Stutzerimonas chloritidismutans (assembly GCF_038562055.1). Lineage (GTDB taxonomy): Bacteria > Pseudomonadota > Gammaproteobacteria > Pseudomonadales > Pseudomonadaceae > Stutzerimonas > Stutzerimonas chloritidismutans_A. The sequence continues at coordinate 41,365 of NZ_JBCFXD010000011.1, forward strand.
CGTCGAGCAGCGAAAACTGACGCTCTATCGCGGGGGCTACTCGGCATTCGAACGGGCCCGCGCCGAGCGCCTGGCGCAGCAGCAGCAGGCGTTCGAAAAGCAGCAGGCACAGCGCGAGCACATGGAAGACTTCATTCGGCGTTTCAAAGCCAAGGCTAGCAAAGCGCGTCAGGCGCAGAGCCGGATCAAGGCGCTGGAAAAGCTCGAGGAGTTGGCACCGGCACATATCGATTCGCCGTTCGACTTTGCTTTCCGCGAGGCGGACCGAGTGTCAAGTCCGCTGCTGGATCTAACCGAGGGGCGTCTTGGCTACGGTGACAAGCAGGTGCTGGACAAGGTCAAGCTGCAGCTGGTGCCCGGCGCGCGGATTGGCCTGCTCGGCCCCAACGGCGCAGGAAAGTCGACGCTGATCAAGACACTTGCCAACGAGCTGCAGCCCTTGGCGGGACGTCTGCAGCGTGGTGAAAACCTGGTGATCGGCTATTTTGCCCAGCACCAACTTGATGCTCTGGATGCCAAGGCGAGTCCGCTGTTGCATCTGCAGCGCATCGCTCCTGGCGAACGTGAACAGGTACTGCGTGATTTCCTTGGTGGTTTCGACTTTCGCGGTAACCGCTGCGATGAACCGGTTCTCAATTTCTCGGGCGGTGAAAAGGCGAGGCTGGCGCTGGCATTGATCGCCTGGGGCAAGCCCAATCTGTTGCTGCTCGACGAGCCGACCAACCACCTGGATCTTGAAATGCGGCTGGCGCTGACGCTGGCGCTGCAGGATTTCGAGGGCGCCGTCTTGGTGGTGTCGCACGATCGTCACCTGCTCAAAAGCACGACCGACGAATTCTTGCTGGTCGCTGAAGGGCGGGTCGTAGCGTTCGACGGAGACCTCGAAGATTATGCCCGTTGGCTGGCTGATTACCGCGCCCGGCAACAGCCGGCGAGCACGACCGAGCAGGCCGGCGACAAAACCGACAAGCGCGCCTTGCGTCAGGCGGCGGCTGCGCTGCGACAGCAACTCGCGCCGCTAAAACGTCAGGCTGACAAGCTCGAAAAGGATCTCGTCGCAGTCCATGAAAAACTGGCCGATCTGGAGCAGCGCCTCGGTGATACAGCCCTCTATGAGGTCGCTCGCAAGGACGAACTGCGCGAGCTGCTGGCCAAACAGGCGGAGCTGAAGGTGCGCGAGAGCGAGCTGGAAGAGGCCTGGCTGGGCGCGCTCGAGGCGCTGGAAACCTTGCAGGGCGAGCTCGAGGGCAGTGCATGAACGAGCGACTGCTGATGGAGTGGCGCGATCCCTTGTTGCTCGGGTTGCAGGTGCTGGTGATCCTGCTGGCGGCCTACCTCCTGCAGCGATTGGTGGTGCGCGGGCTCGGGCGGCTTGGCAGTCGCTATCCGCTGCCGCCTGAATTGCTTCTGCCGCTGCGCGGTGGCATCCGCTGGCTGATCATCGGTGGCGCGCTGATCATGGTGCTCGAGCGCTTCGGTGTATCCGCAACGGTTATCTGGACCGCCTTCTCCGGATTCGTGGCCGTGGCGGCGGTGGCCTTCTTTGCAATCTGGAGTGTGCTCTCCAACCTGCTTTGCGCCGTGCTGATCATGACCGTTGGCCCGTTCCGGTTGGGCGACATGGTGGAGCTGGTGGAAAGCTTCGACAAGCCGATCGTCAAAGGGCGCGTGATCGATATAAACCTGCTGTACACCACGCTGGAGGAGTCCTCCGATAGCGGAACGGGTGCCATCGTTCAGGTGCCCAACAGCTTGTTCTTCCAGAAGGTATTGCGCCGCTGGCGCGGCACCGAGATCCAGCCCCCTCATCACAACGCACAAGAGTAGTACGCATGGAATGGCTGAGCAGCCCTGAAATATGGGTCGCATTCTTGACCCTGACCGCCCTGGAAATCGTCCTGGGTATCGACAACATCATCTTCATCTCCATCCTTGTTGGACGCTTGCCAAAAGAGCAGCAACCCAAGGCGCGTTTCTTCGGCCTGGCACTGGCAATGGGCACGCGGATTCTCTTGTTGCTATCGATCGCCTGGGTCATGCGCCTGACCAATGACTTGTTCACCGTATTCGAGCACGGTGTGTCCGGGCGTGATCTGATCCTGTTTTTTGGTGGCCTGTTCCTGCTGTTCAAAAGCACGATGGAAATCTGGCACAGCGTTGAGGGCGAAGAAGAGTCGGAAAGCACCACTGGAGGTGCGGTCAAAGCAGGCTTCGTTGGCATCATCCTGCAGATCGCGGTGATCGATATCGTCTTCTCGCTGGACTCGGTAATCACCGCAGTGGGCCTGGTGGATAACGTACAGGTGATGATTGCCGCGATCGTCATCGCCGTCGGCGTGATGATGCTCGCCGCGGGAACCATCAGTGACTTCATCGAGAAGCATCCAACGCTTAAAATTCTCGCGCTGTCGTTCCTGATCGTTGTCGGCACCCTGTTGGTGGCCGAAGCCTTCGGTGCGCATGTGCCCAAGGGCTACGTGTACTTCGCCATGGTCTTCTCGCTTGGGGTCGAGGCGATCAACATTCGTATGCGCAAGGCCATGAATCGCAAGCTGAAGGAGCCGGTAAAGCTCGGCAAAGACCTGCCGGACTAAGGCAATGCTGAAAGCTGCGCCTGCAGGCGCAGCCTCGTGGAGGATCAATCATGACGCTCGAAACCTGGCTTGCCTTCCTTGTTGCCTGTTGGGTCATCAGCCTTTCGCCGGGAGCAGGGGCGATCGCCTCGATGTCCTGCGGATTGCAATACGGCTTCTGGCGCGGTTATTGGAACGCGATCGGCTTGCAGATCGCGCTGGCAGTGCAGATTGCTGTAGTGGCCGCTGGGGTCGGTGCGGTGCTGGCGACTTCGTCGCTCGCCTTCAGTCTGATCAAATGGTTCGGCGTCGCTTACCTGCTGTGGCTGGCGCTCAAGCAGTGGCAGGCGGTGCCTTCGATGCTCGACGACAGCGCTGCGCCGCGGCCGATCGGTCGACCCTTGGCATTGGTGTTTCGCGGTTTTCTGGTCAATGCCAGTAACCCCAAGGCCATCGTGTTCATCCTCGCGGTGCTGCCGCAATTTCTCGACCCGCAGCGTGACCTGATACTGCAGTACCTGCATATGGGCGCGACGATGGTGGTAGTCGACCTGATCGTCATGGCCGGTTACACCGGGCTGGCGTCCCGAGTCTTGCGCTTGTTGCGTACGCCGCGTCAGCAGCGCCTGGTCAATCGCAGTTTCGCCGCCATGTTTGCCGGTGCTGCGGCTTTGCTGGCTACGGTGCGGCGGGCAGTGGCATGACGGGGGCTGCACCGCTTCGGGTATGGGTTGACGCTGATGCCTGTCCCAAGGCTGCCAAAGAACAGCTGATCAAGTTCGCCCTCAAGCGTAAGTTCGAGGTCTTGCTGGTCGCGGGTCAGAGCCAGATCAAACCGGCCTTCGCCTGCGTTCGTCTGATCGTCGTCCCGAGCGGGCCGGACGCCGCAGATGATTATCTGGTCGAGCACGCGCAGCCTGGCGAGCTGGTGATTTGCAGCGATGTGCCGCTGGCGGATCGCCTGGTCAAGAAAGGCGTCGCTGCCCTTGATCCGCGCGGGCGTGAATTCGACGAGCGCAACATGGGCGATCGCCTGGCAGTGCGCAATCTGTTCACTGATCTGCGTGAGCAGGGCCAGGTGGGCGGTGGGCAGGCGGCGTACAGCGACCGAGACCGTCAAGCCTTCGCCAACGCATTGGACCGTCTGTTGACGCAGCTCTCCCGCACCGGCCTCCGTTAGCTGACCGCGGTAGCCGGTCAAATAGGTTGCAGGTCGAATTTTTCGGTCAGCCGCAGAGATAGGTGCCGGTGCCTACTGCGATCAACACCCCTTCTTCGTTGTGCAGCTCGGAGCGCACCACTGCGACCTTGTTGCCGGAACGCAAGAGCGTTGCCGCGGCACTAAAGCGTTCGCCACGGCCTGGGCGCAGGTAGTCGATTCGCAGGTCGATGGTGCCGAGGCGCGACAGACGCAAGGCACGTTCCTCGGTCGTCAGGTGCTGATGCTTTTCGAAGGCTCCGATCATCGCCATGGCGCCACCCACGACATCGAGCAGTGACGCGATTACCCCGCCATGCAGAATGCCGTGGAAGAAGTTGCCGACCAGCTCGTGTCTCATTGGCAGGTGCATCACCACGCGCTGGCGGGACACTTCGTCCAGTTCGATGCCCAGGTATTCGTTGAACGGAATGCGTTCGAACAGCTGGCGCACGGCGTGTTGTTGTTCTTCGATGGTATCGATCGGGTGATTCATGCGTCAGGCTCTCGGGCAGGTCCAACTAAGCTGCCGGAGGGCGACGGGATTGACCAGTGGCGCGGCGGGAGCGACGGTGATATTGGCTGTATCGCCACGGTGGTCGTGCCGCAACTCCCACCACCACCGGGCGGGAGTCGCGAGCAGGCGGCGAGCTGCTATTTACCGGTCAGCGCCAGTACCCTGTCGACCAGCTTGTAGATGCCCGTGGCCGCCTCGCTGATGGACTGTGCCAGCATGTAGGCCGGGGTCGTCACCAGGTTATGCCGTGAGTCCTCGACGATCTCGGTGACCTCGCAGGCCTGGTGCTCAATGCCCATCTCCCGCGCTGCGGCTGCAGCGGGATCGTCGTCGTTGCCCAGCGTGCAGACCACGCCGCGGCCGAAGATTTGCGCTGCCATGGTCGGCGCAATACACATCATGCCGACCGGTTTGCCGGCCTCGGCAAATGCCTTGGCCAATGACAATACGTCAGGGAGAACCGTACAGCCGGCGCCCTGGGTGGCAAAGTCAGACAGATTTTTGGCCGCGCCGAAACCGCCTGGGATGATCAGCGCATCGAATTCTTCGACATTGGCCTCGTGCAGCGCCTTGATCTCCCCCCGGGCCAGGCGCGCCGATTCGGTTAGCACGTTGCGACTTTCGGTCATTTCCTCGCCAGTGAGGTGATTGATCACGTGCATTTGCTGGATGTCTGGTGCAAAGCACTGAACCTTGGCGCCACGCTGGTCCAGGCGCAACAGCGTGATCACGCTCTCGTAGATTTCCGAGCCGTCGTATACGCCACAGCCGGAAAGAATCACGGCGACCTTTCTATTCATTGAGGATACTCCTGGTCAGATTCAGCAGCCTGGCAACTGCGCCAGGCCAATGCCTTCGATGCTAGCCCTTGGTAAGGCTCAAGGTAAGCCCACCGCGATTATGGTTGGATGCCTCAACGCGACGGGTGTTCAACCGCCGGCGCGTCTGGGCCAGGCACTTCGCTACGGGTATTGACTGTCCAAAGCACTGGCAGAGCCTGCCCGTGGTGGCGACAATGAGGGGCATCTTCAGCCGACACTGATGGCCTGTCACCAATTTGTCACGCTGTCGGCTTATAAACGTCATATTGCCCGCCAGGCGGGCCGGGAGTTTGTTGTGAGTTTCGTTCCTGCCAATCGCTTGTTTCCCGCTACTCGGCTGCGTCGTAATCGTCGTGATGATTTCTCCCGCCGGCTGGTGCGCGAGAATCGGCTGAGTGTGGACGATCTGATCCTGCCCGTGTTTGTACTCGACGGCGAAAACCGTCGCGAGCAGGTGCCGTCGATGCCCGGTGTAGAGCGTCTTTCGATCGATCTGTTGCTGGAAGAGGCCGCAGAGCTGGTCGCGCTGGGTATTCCGGCGCTGGCGCTATTCCCGGTTACCCCTCTGGAAAAGAAATCCCTCGATGCGGCAGAGGCCTGGAATCCTGAGGGCATTGCCCAGCGCGCCACACGTGCGCTGCGCGAGCGCTTCCCAGAGCTCGGCATCATCACTGACGTTGCGCTGGATCCTTTTACCACGCATGGTCAGGACGGCATTCTCGACGAAAACGGCTACGTGCAGAACGATGTCACGGTCGATGCGCTGGTCCGTCAGGCCCTGTCTCATGCAGAGGCTGGCGCACAGGTGGTCGCGCCATCGGACATGATGGATGGACGTATTCAGGCGATTCGCGAAGCGCTGGAAGTAGCTGATCACCATAACGTGCGGATCATGGCCTATTCGGCCAAATACGCCAGCGCCTACTACGGACCGTTCCGCGATGCGGTGGGCTCGGCTGCGAATCTGGGCAAGGGCAGCAAGAACACCTACCAGATGGACCCGGCCAACGGTGACGAGGCGCTGCACGAAGTCGGCGCAGACCTTTCAGAAGGCGCCGATATGGTCATGGTCAAGCCGGGCATGCCCTATCTGGACATTCTTTGGCGGGTCAAAGATGCCTTTCGAGTGCCGACCTTCGTCTACCAGGTCAGTGGCGAATATGCGATGCACATGGCCGCGATCCAGAACGGCTGGCTTAGTGACGCCGTGATTCTCGAATCGCTGACCGCCTTCAAGCGCGCCGGTGCCGATGGCATCCTTACTTATTTCGCCAAACAGGCGGCACAACAATTAAAACAGGGGCGATGAGCCCTGCCGAGGCAGATCGATGACTAACCAAGGACTCAGCGAAACTGAATTGCAGGCTACGGCCATCGAGGCGCAGCCCCTCGAGGAAGTGATCTCGCCAGCGCCGGAGGCGGAGAAAACAGAGGAGGTGCCAGTAGCGCCAGCTCCGCCGCCGAATCTGGATGACAACAGCCTCTATATCCACCGTGAGCTATCACAGCTGCAATTCAATATCCGCGTGCTGGAGCAGGCGCTGGACGAGTCCTATCCGCTGCTGGAGCGGCTGAAGTTCCTGCTGATTTTTTCCAGCAACCTGGATGAGTTCTTCGAAATTCGCGTCGCCGGGCTAAAGAAGCAGGTCACTTTCGCGCGTGAGCAGGCCGGTGCGGACGGGCTACAGCCGCACCAAGCGCTGGCGCGCATTTCCGAGCTGGTCCACGAGCAGGTCAATCGGCAATATTCGATCCTCAACGAGGTGTTGCTGCCGGAGCTGGTCAAACATCAGGTGCGCTTTATTCGGCGGCGCAACTGGACAACCAAGATCAAGGCATGGGTGCGCCGCTATTTCCGTGATGAGATCGCACCGATCATCACGCCCATCGGGCTGGATCCCACTCACCCCTTCCCGTTGCTGGTCAACAAGAGTCTGAACTTCATTGTCGAGCTTGAAGGGATTGATGCCTTCGGCCGCGATTCCGGGTTGGCGATCATTCCGGCGCCGCGGTTGTTGCCGCGGGTTATCCGGGTGCCAGAGGACGTCGGCGGGCCTGGTGCCAATCATGTATTCCTCTCGTCGATGATTCACGCTCACGCCGACGACCTGTTCCATGGCATGAAGGTGAAGGGCTGCTACCAGTTCCGTCTGACACGCAATGCGGACCTGTCGGTCGATACCGAGGATGTCGAGGACCTGGCGCGCGCGTTGCGCGGAGAGCTGATTTCTCGGCGCTATGGCGACGCTGTGCGGCTGGAGGTAGTGGATACCTGTCCGAAGCACCTCGCCGACTTTTTGCTCAAGCAGTTCAGCCTGAGCGAAAGCGAGCTGTATCGGGTCAACGGGCCAGTCAACTTGACCCGGTTGTTCAGCATCACAGGGCTGGAGAGCCATCCGGAACTGCAGTACACCCCGTTCACGCCCGCAATTCCGAAGCTGTTGCAGAACAGCGAAAACATCTTCAGCGTGGTTGGCAAACAGGACATCCTGCTGCTGCACCCCTACGAATCCTTTACTCCGGTGATCGACCTGCTGCGCGAGGCGGCGAAGGATCCCTGCGTCCTGGCCGTCAAACAGACGCTCTATCGCTCTGGCGCCAACTCGGAAATCGTCGATGCACTGGTTGAAGCCGCGCGTAACGGCAAAGAGGTCACCGCGGTCATTGAGCTGCGGGCGCGCTTCGATGAGGAATCCAACCTGCAATTGGCCAGTCGCTTGCAGCAGGCCGGGGCCGTGGTGATCTACGGTGTGGTGGGCTACAAGACCCACGCCAAGATGATGCTGATCCTGCGCCGCGATAATGGTGAACTGCGGCGCTACGCCCATCTCGGTACGGGCAACTACCATGCCGGTAACGCGCGGCTCTACACCGACTACAGCCTGCTGACCTCGGATGACGCGCTCTGCGAAGACGTGTCGAAGCTGTTCAGCCAGTTGATCGGCATGGGCAAGACCATGCGCATGAAAAAGCTCTTGCACGCGCCGTTCACGCTGAAAAAGGCGCTGTTGGACATGATCGCCCAGGAGACACAGCACGCCAGCGAAGGCAGGCCTGCGCACATCATTCTCAAGATCAACTCGCTGACCGACGCGAAAATGATCCGAGCGCTGTACAAGGCCAGTCAGACTGGCGTGCGCATCGATCTGATCGTGCGCGGCATGTGCTGTCTGCGCCCCGGGATCCTCGGGGTCTCGCATAATATCCAGGTGCGCTCAATCATCGGACGCTTTCTCGAGCACAGCCGCGTGTTCTATTTCCTCAACGGCGGTGACGAAAAGCTCTATCTGTCCAGCGCCGACTGGATGGAGCGCAACCTGGATCGGCGGGTCGAGACCTGCTTCCCGGTCGAGGGCAAGAAGCTGGTGACGCGGGTGAAGAAGGAGCTGGAGGGGTTCCTGACCGACAACACCCAGAGCTGGGTGCTGCAGCCGGACGGTAGCTACCTGCGTAGCAGTCCGAGTGGTAATCAGAATCCGCGAAGTGTGCAGAACGCTTTGCTGGAGCGTCTGGGTAGCCCGACTGCGCGATAACGCCGTCGGTTCCTGCCGGGGGGCGGTGGGCGCCGCCGTCCGCCGCCCACCGGATTCAGCGCACGCTGAGGGTGAAGTCGATTCGCTTGAGCCAGTCCGCTTCCAGCGCGAAATCCGCCTGCGTCAGCGGATTGTTGGCCAGCCAGCCATCAGGAAAAGCTACGTCCAGGCTGTTGTCGCCGGCTTTGAGCTGAAACGCTGGCGCTTGTTGCGGGCCGCGGATGTGGTGAAAAAGGATCGCGAAGCGCAGCAGCACACAGAGTCGAGTCAGCCTTACGCCGTCCTCGCTCATTTCTTCGAATTTCTGCTTGGGTATGTTGCGCCGATGGCCGCGAACCAGCAGCGCCAGCATCTGTTGGTCCTGACGCGAGAAGCCGGGTAGGTCGGAGTGCTCGATCAGGTAAGCGCCATGCTTGTGGTAGTGATAATGAGCGATATCCAGGCCAACCTCGTGTACGCGGGCGGCCCAGCCAAGCAATTCGCGCAGCCAGTCCTCATCCAGCCCCCAGTCTGACGAAACCTGGTCAAACGCCTCAAGCGCCTTGTTTTCTACCCGTGCCGCCTGCTCAGTGTCGACGTGGTAGCGCTCCATGAGAAAGCTCAGGGTGCGGTCGCGGATATCTTCGTGATGATGGCGGCCAACAAGGTCATAAAGCACGCCTTCACGCAATGCACCTTCGGAGTGCGCCATGCTGGTGAGTTCCAGGGCGTCGAAGATCGCTTCGAGAATGGCCAGTCCCGCGGGGAAGATTCCCCGGCGGTCCGGCTTGATGCCGTCCATGTCGAGCTTTTCTACATCGCCCAGCTTGAACAGCTTGCGCTTGAGCCAGCCGATGCCATCAGCGGTGACCTCGCCGTTGCTGAGCCCGGCACTCTTGATCGCCAGGCCGACGGCGCGGATGGTGCCGGAGGCGCCGATTGCATCCTGCCAGCCTAGTCGGCGCAGCCCGTGCTCGATGCTCATTAGCTCCAATCTGGCCGCGGTATAAGCCTGGGCGTAACGAGCCGGAGTGATTTTGCCGTCTTGGAAAAATCGTTGAGTAAAGCTCACGCAGCCCATCTGGAGGCTTTCACGCAACAGCGAATCGAAACCTTCCCCGATGATGAACTCGGTGCTGCCACCGCCAATGTCGACGACCAGGCGCTTGCCGCTCGAGGCGGGAAATGTATGCGATACACCCAGGTAGATGAGCCGCGCTTCCTCTCGGCCGGAAATGACCTCGACCTGATGCTGGATGATCGTCTCGGCCTGGCGAATGAACTGTGCACGGTTCCGCGCCTCCCGAAGGGCATTAGTACCGACCACGCGCACGGCACCCTGGGGAAGATGGTTGACCAGCTGAGCGAAGCGGCGAAGACAGTCCAGCCCGCGCTGCATGGCAGCGTCGTCGAGCTGTCTGTTTTCGTCGATGCCGGCGGCCAGCTGGACCTTTTCGCCGAGCCGCTCGAGGATGCGCATCTCGCCGTTACTAGTGCGGGCCAGCACCATGTGGAAGCTGTTCGAGCCGAGATCTAGGGCGGCAATCATCGGAAAGGGTTCGGCGGCTGTTGGGCGCATGGGGCAGTCTCTGTGCAAAACCCCGACATCCTGACATGATCGTCGACATCCGCCAACGCGCAGCGCTGGGCCACCATCTGCCGTTGTCTATTCCATGGTGCCGCCCATGGTCTATTGCCCGAGCGACAGGCTGCGACTTTCGATCCGCACCAAGCCGGGCTATGATGGCGTCACTTCTGATTTTGACCCTGGAGAAACTCCATGAGCGAATACATCAACAATGTCAGTGACAGCAGCTTTGAGCAGGACGTGCTCCAGGCCGATGGTCCTGTTCTGGTCGATTACTGGGCCGAGTGGTGTGGACCGTGCAAGATGATTGCTCCAGTGCTCGATGAGATCGCCAAGGAATACGAAGGCAAGCTCAAAGTCTGCAAACTGAACATCGACGAGAACCAGGAAACCCCGCCAAAGTATGGGGTGCGCGGCATTCCAACGTTGATGCTGTTCAAGAACGGTAACGTCGAAGCGACCAAAGTAGGCGCTCTGTCGAAGTCTCAGCTGGCCGCGTTTCTGGACAGCAATATCTGATCCATCGTTGCGCCTCAAAAAAACCCTCGCAAATGCGGGGGTTTTTTATCACTGCAGGGTGGACGCTTCGCCTGCACGGTGCTAAATTCGGCCCTGCGACGCTTCTCCGTCGCCCTCTGCATGCCGTCGCCGACGCACTTCAGCCTCATAAAGCACAACGAACCTGTTCGTCTCCTGCTGCGCGGCTTCTCAAGCAAATCGCTTTCTTCATCCCTTCTGATCTCTCTCTATGAATCTGACCGAACTTAAGCAAAAGCCCATCACCGAACTGCTGGAAATGGCCGAACAGATGGGCATCGACAACATGGCCCGTTCGCGCAAGCAGGACGTGATTTTCTCTCTGCTGAAAAAGCACGCGAAAAGCGGTGAGGAAATCTCCGGTGACGGCGTGCTGGAGATCCTGCAAGACGGCTTCGGCTTCTTGCGTTCCGCGGATTCTTCTTACCTCGCCGGCCCGGATGATATCTACGTCTCGCCGAGCCAGATCCGCCGCTTCAATTTGCGCACCGGCGATACCATCGTCGGCAAGATTCGCCCGCCAAAAGAAGGCGAGCGTTATTTCGCGCTGCTCAAGGTCGATACGATCAACTTCGATCGGCCGGAAAACGCGAAGAACAAGATCCTGTTCGAGAACCTGACCCCGTTGTTCGCTAACAAGCGGCTGACGATGGAAGCCGGAAATGGCTCGACCGAGGACCTGACCGGTCGTGTGATCGACCTCTGTGCTCCTATCGGCAAGGGGCAGCGCGGTCTGATCGTGGCCCCGCCGAAAGCGGGCAAGACGATCATGCTGCAGAACATCGCGAGCAACATCACCCGCAACAACCCCGAGTGTCACCTGATTGTCCTGCTGATCGATGAGCGCCCGGAAGAAGTGACCGAAATGCAGCGCACCGTGCGTGGCGAAGTGGTTGCCTCTACCTTCGATGAGCCACCGACCCGCCACGTGCAGGTTGCTGAAATGGTCATCGAAAAGGCCAAGCGCCTGGTCGAGCATAAGAAAGATGTGGTCATCCTGCTGGACTCCATCACCCGTCTGGCGCGTGCCTATAACACCGTGATCCCGAGCTCCGGCAAGGTGCTGACCGGCGGTGTCGACGCCCATGCCCTGGAAAAGCCCAAGCGTTTTTTCGGCGCCGCGCGGAACATCGAGGAAGGCGGTTCGCTGACTATTATCGCCACCGCACTGGTCGAAACCGGCTCCAAGATGGATGAGGTGATCTACGAGGAGTTCAAGGGTACTGGTAACCTCGAGTTGCAGCTTGATCGCCGTATCGCCGAGAAGCGGGTATTCCCGGCCATCAACATCAACCGTTCGGGTACTCGTCGCGAAGAATTGCTGACCAGCGAGGAAGAGCTGCAGCGCATTTGGATTCTGCGCAAGCTGCTGCATCCGATGGACGAAAGCGCGGCGATCGAATTTTTGCTCGACAAGCTGAAAGACACCAAGACCAACGAAGAATTCTTCATGTCAATGAAGCGCAAATAAGGTCTGTGGTTGTTGCCGAGGCCGGGGAAACCCGGCCTTTGTCTGTCTGCAGGTTTTGTATCGGCCTGCGCCAAGGCTACACTTTCCGCCCGGACACCTGCCGGCCCCTGTGAGGCTCAAGCATGCAGTATCGCGATCTGCGCGACTTTATCCGAGGTCTGGAACAGCGCGGTGAACTCAAGCGCGTTTCAACCACCGTTTCCCCCGTTCTGGAGATGACCGAGATTTGCGACCGGACCCTGCGCAAGCAGGGCCCGGCGCTGCTATTCGAGAATCCGACCGGCTTCGATATGCCGGTTCTCGGCAACCTCTTCGGCACGCCCAAGCGTGTTGCCCTGGGCATGGGTGCCGACGAAGTATCCGAGCTGCGCGAGATCGGCAAGCTCTTGGCTTTTCTCAAAGAGCCGGAGCCGCCGAAGGGTCTGAAGGACGCCTGGAACAAGCTGCCGATCTACAAGAAGGTCATCAGCATGGCGCCCAAGGTCCTCAAGGACGCGCCCTGTCAGGAAGTGATCATCGAAGGTGACGATGTCGATCTGTCTAGGTTGCCTGTGCAGACCTGCTGGCCAGGCGATGCTGGGCCGCTTATCACCTGGGGCCTGACGATCACCAAAGGTCCTAACAAGGAGCGGCAGAATCTCGGTATCTATCGCCAACAGGTGATCGGTCGCAACAAAGTCATCATGCGCTGGCTCAGTCATCGAGGCGGCGCGCTGGACTTTCGTGAGTGGTGTGAGAAGTATCCTGACCGGCCCTATCCGGTGGCAGTGGCGCTCGGCGCTGATCCGGCGACGATCCTTGGCGCTGTCACGCCGGTCCCGGATTCGCTGTCTGAATACGCCTTTGCTGGCCTGTTACGCGGCAGCCGTACCGAGCTGGTCAAGTGCCGGGGTAGCGATCTGCAAGTACCGGCCGGGGCGGAGATCGTTCTTGAAGGGTATATCCAGCCTGGCGAGATGGCGGACGAGGGGCCGTACGGTGATCACACCGGCTACTACAACGAGGTCGACCGCTTCCCGGTGTTCACCGTCGAGCGTATCACTCAGCGGCGCGATGCGATCTACCACAGTACCTATACCGGAAGGCCGCCGGACGAGCCGGCAATTCTCGGCGTTGCGCTCAATGAGGTGTTCGTCCCGATCCTGCAGAAGCAATTCCCGGAAATCACTGATTTCTATCTACCACCGGAAGGCTGTTCCTACCGCATGGCGGTGGTGACCATGAAAAAGCAGTACCCCGGCCACGCCAAGCGTGTGATGCTGGGCGTGTGGAGCTTCCTGCGGCAGTTCATGTACACCAAGTTCGTCATTGTCACTGACGATGACATCAATGCCCGGGACTGGAATGACGTGATCTGGGCGATCACCACGCGCATGGATCCCAAGCGCGATACGGTGCTGATCGAAAACACACCGATCGATTATCTCGACTTCGCCTCGCCGGTGTCCGGCCTTGGCAGCAAAATGGGGCTCGATGCCACTCACAAGTGGCCCGGCGAGACCTCTCGGGAATGGGGGCGCGCCATCGTGCAGGATGAGGCCGTCAAGCGTAGGGTCGACGAACTCTGGGCCGACCTGGGCATCGACTGATGACCAGTCGCGCATTTACTCAGGTTTTTTATTGATGAAAGTAACTCTGCAGCCCTCCGGAGCAGTGCTCGACGTCGAGCGTGGTGAGTTGATCCTCGACGCTGCGCGCCGGCTGGGTTATGACTGTCCTCAGGCATGCCGTAACGGTAACTGCCTAATCTGCGCTGCCCTGCTGGTAGACGGTCGGGTGCGTCAACGTGGTGAAACCCATGATCATGGCGAAGTCTTCGCCTGCCTGGCGGAGCCCGAAGAAGATTGCGTCCTGCTGTGGGACGGAGTGCTCGCACCGGGGGAGCTCCCGGTGCGCACGCTCAGTTGCCAGCTCGTCAGCTGCGACGATGTGGGCGGCGACGTTTTTCGCCTGCTGCTGCGCGCGCCGGCCGGAAAACTGCCACGCTATCACGCCGGGCAATACGTGCTGCTGGAGCGGGAAGACGGTGAGTACAGCGCCTTTTCCTTGGCGTCCGCGCCAGGGGGCGGGCGTGAGCTTGAGCTCCATGTACTGGCGCGCGAATCGTCAGCCATCGACCTGCTGGAGCTGATCAGGCGCACGGCTACAGCCCGCGTGCAGATGCCTTTTGGGGATACCCACCTCGCCGAATTGCCGGAGGGGCCGCTGGTGTTGATTGCAGCAGGCACTGGAATGGCCCAGATGCACAGTCTGATCGAGCATTGCCGGGCCGAGGGCTTCGCCTATCCGGTACACCTGTACTGGGGCGTGCGGCGGCCGGAAGATTTCTATCAGTTGCCGCATTGGCAGGAATGGCAGCAGATGCCCAATCTGTCTCTGCACAAGATTGTCAGCGACGTCGGCGACTGGTCGGGACGGCGCGGCATGCTGCACGAAGCGGTCTGCGAGGACTTCACTAATCTCGAGCCAATTCACGTCTATGCCAGCGGTTCTCCCGCGATGGTCTATGGCACGCTGGATGCTTTGGTGGAGGCGGGGATGGATGCAAAACAGATGCGTGCAGACGTATTCGCCTATGCGCCTCGGGACCGCAAAAGCTGAGCGCGTGCGGGGCCCGCATGTCTATGAAGCAGCGCTGGTTACAGCGCTGCCCTCGTGCTTGAGATAAGGCCTCGGCTCAGCGTGCCTGGCGCTGTTGAAGCAGCAGGTTCTTGTAACCGCTCGATGATAGCGCCTTTTGGGCTTGATCGAGCCTTTCCCGGTCGGCAAATGGCCCGACCAATACTCGATACCAGTCCTCGTCACGCACGGTTACGTTCTCAACCCGTACATCCTGGCCGAGCAGAATGATCTGCGCCCTGACCTTTTCCGCTTCGGGCTTCTTGCGGAACGAACCGGCCTGCAAGAAGAACTGAGTTACCGGTGCCTTGGCCACTGTAGGCGGAGGCGGAGGAACCTGGCCGTTCAGGGCGGCTTCGGCACGCGCGGCGTCAACCTTGGCCGCCTCCTCTGGTGTGACCGGCTTGGGCGGCTCGGGCTCAGGCTTGGGCGCCTCGGGCGGCAAGATCACTTCCGACTCAGGTAGCAGCGTATAGAAGTCATACTTTGGTTTCGCAGGCTGGCCCGTGGCGGGGGGCGAACGCTTCGGCTGCTCCTTGGATTTGGCTGTGTCCTTGGTGCGTTTGATTTCATCGCCGCCAGGTTCGAGATTCATCAGGAATACGATGAAGCCACCGATGACCAAGCCACAAACGAGCCAGATCCAGCCGGGCACCGGCTTCTTCGCCGGTGCCTGGTAGCGGCTCGCGCCACGTTTCGGGGCGGGTTTCTTTCTGGCTGCCACTTACATCCGCTCCAGCGTTTCCAGGCCAAGCAGGTCAAGGCCCTGTTTCAGCGTTTTGCCGGTCAGAGCGGCCAGGCGCAGGCGACTCTGTTTAACCGTCTCGTTCTCAGCAGTCAGTATCGGGCAGTGTTCGTAGAAGCTGGAGAACAGCCCTGCCAGATCGTATAGATAGCTGCACAGCAGGTGGGGAACACCTTTCTCACCGACACCGTTGAGCACCTCGGAGAATTGAGCCAGCTTCGCGCCTAGCGCTTGCTCTTGTTCGGCATCCAGGTTGATCTCGCCGCCGAGTCCGTCCATGCCGGTACCGAGCTTGCGAAACACGCTGGCCACTCGGGTGTAGGCGTAGAGCAGGTAGGGGGCAGTGTTGCCTTCGAAGCTGAGCATCTGCTCGAAGTTGAAGCTGTAATCGCTGGTGCGGTGCTTGGACAGGTCTGCATATTTCACTGCGCCGATGCCCACAGCACGAGCGATCTGTCGCAGCTCCTCTTCTTCCAGAACCGGGTTTTTGCTTTTAACCAGGCTGTAGGCTCGCTGCTCGGCTTCATCGAGCAGGTCGACCAGCTTCACGGTGCCGCCATCACGGGTCTTGAAGGGGCGGCCATCGGCACCGTTCATGGTGCCGAAGCCCATGTGCTCGAGTTGCATGTCGCTGCGGACGAAGTCCGCGCGTCTGGCTACCTCGAAGGTCATCTGGAAATGCAGCGCCTGGCGCTGATCGACAAAATACAGCGCACGATCAGCCTTCAGCTGCTGACTGCGGTAGCGCATGGAAGCCAGGTCGGTGGTCGCGTACAAGTAACCACCGCCCGCTTTCTGCACAATCACCGGAAGGGGGTTGCCTTCGGCGTTCTTGAATTCATCGAGAAAGACGCACTGGGCGCCATTGCTTTCGCTCAACAGTTCTTTGGCCTTGAGCGATGAGACTATGTCGGCCAGTTCGGCGTTGTAGGCGCTTTCGCCTTTGACGTCGTCCGGGGTGAGGCGGACGTTGAGGCGGTCGTAGACTTGTTGGGCATGGCTAAGTGAGAGTTCGTTGAACTGTTTCCACAGCCGCAGGCATTCGGTGTCGCCGGCCTGAAGCTCTACGACGAGCTTGCGCGCACGTTCGGCAAACTCGGGCGACTCGTCGAACCGTTGCTTCGCGGCTCGGTAGAAGCCTTCCAGGTCCGCCAGCTCGGGTGAATCGAAACCCTTGGGTTGCTCCATCACGTAAGCCAGCAGCATGCCGAACTGCGTGCCCCAGTCGCCTACGTGGTTTTGCCGGATTACTTCGTCACCGAGGAATTCAAGTACGCGCGCCACGGCGTCGCCGATGATCGTCGAGCGCAGATGGCCGACGTGCATTTCCTTCGCCAGGTTTGGTGAGGACAGGTCAACCACGACGCGTTGTGTGGAGCTCGTTTTGCTTACGCCGAGATGTGGATCGGCAAGGGCGGCATCAAGGCGTTGAGCCAGCGCGGCGCTGTTCTGGAAGAAGTTGAGAAAGCCTGGGCCGGCGATTTCCACTTTACTCACGCTAGGATCTGCCGGCAGTGCGTCAATCAGCTTCTGGGCTAGGTCGCGGGGCTTCATCCCGGCGGGCTTGGCCAACATCATCGCGACATTACTGGCGAAGTCCCCGTGGGTCTTGTCACGGGTGTTCTCCACCTGAATGGTTGGGTTCGACCCCTCCGGCAGCACGCCTTCAGCGGTGAGACGGGCCAGGGCTTGCTGGATCAGATGGCGGATGCTGTCTTTCATGGTGTGCTCGGTCGGCCGTAGGCTTTGGTCGAAAACTGGGCATTATCGGTGCCACGAGGGCGAACCTTCAAGGCTTAAGGCGCTTAGTTGCGCTGGAGCCTCTGTGGCCGGCCCACATCAGAACAGGTCGATCGGGTCGACATCCAGTGACCAGCGAACGCTGCGGCTGCCCGGCAACGTTTCCACCTGCGGCAGCCAGGCGTTCATGAGGTTATGCAGAGGCCCGCGGGCGTTGGCTTGTAGCAGTAGCTGTGCACGGAAACGTCCGGCGCGTCGCTCCATCGGGGCGGGCACTGGCCCCAGTAATTCGATACCCGTCAGGCCGAGTTGCTCCATCAGCTGTTCGGCCTGGCTGCAGGCCTCGTCGAGGAAGTCTTCGGCCTGACCTGGTTTCGTCGCCTCGGCGCGCAACAGCGCCAGGTGGCTGAAAGGCGGCAGGCCGGCCGCGCGTCGCTCGCTCAGCGCCTGCTCAGCAAAGGCGAAATAGCCCTGCTCGGTCAGCTGGACCAGCAACGGGTGATCAGCCAGATGCGTCTGGATGATCACCTTGCCGGGCTCTTCGGCCCGCCCCGCGCGCCCGGCTACCTGGACGATCAATTGAGCCATGCGCTCACTGGCACGGAAGTCTGCCGAGAACAACCCACCATCGGCATCAAGAATGGCGACCAGGGTCACTCGGGGGAAGTGATGACCCTTTGCGAGCATCTGAGTGCCCACCAGCAGGCACGGTTCGCCGCGGTTGATGGTGGTCAGCAGATGCGCCATCGAACCCTTGCGGGACGTGCTGTCACGATCAATGCGCAGCACCGGGTAGTCAGGAAAGAGCGTTATGAGCCGCTCTTCAGCACGCTCGGTACCCGCGCCTACGGGTCTCAGGTCGAGCTTGGCGCAGTCCGGGCAGCTGTGCGGGGGGCGTTCCGCATGCCCGCAGTGGTGGCAGCGCAGCTCGTTGTGACGTTGATGCAGGGTCATCCTGGCGTCACAACGAGGACACTGGCCGATCCACCCGCAGTCGTGACACAACAACGAAGGGGCGAAGCCGCGCCGGTTGAGGAACACCAGTACCTGCTGCCCGGCAGCAAGTGTTTGCGCCATGGCCTGGTGCAACGGGCCTGAGATGCCAGAATCGAGGGGGCGACTTTTGATGTCCAGGCGAAGGAAACGGGGTGGCTGCGCCCCGCCAGCGCGCTCGGTCAGCTTTAACAGCCCGTAGCGTCCGCTGTGCGCGTTGTGCAAGCTTTCCAGCGATGGCGTTGCTGACCCCAGCAGGATCGGTATGTTTTCCTGGCGCGCTCTAACCACGGCGAGGTCGCGCGCGTGATAGCGCAGTCCTTCCTGCTGTTTATAGGAGGCATCATGCTCTTCATCGAGAATGATCAGTCCCGGATTTTTCATCGGGGTGAAGAGCGCAGAGCGGGTACCGATAATGATGTCTGCCTCGCCGTCCCGCGCCGCGATCCAAGCATCCAGGCGCTCGCGGTCGTTGACGCTAGAGTGGAGCAAGGCGATGCGGGCATTGAAGCGCTTCTCGAAGCGCGCCAGGGTCTGTGGCCCGAGGTTGATTTCCGGGATCAACACCAGCGCCTGCTTGCCCGCCTCAAGCACTTGATGGATGAGCTGCAGGTAGACTTCGGTCTTGCCACTGCCGGTGACGCCGGCGAGCAGGTACGTCTGAAAGCCATCAAGGCCGGCGCGAATGGCTTCGAAAGCGGCACGTTGCTGCTGGTTCAACGGTAGTTCCGGTTGCAGCAGCCAGCTGCCCTGATGTCGTTGGGCCTGGTGACGGCGCCGGGTTTCGACGCGTAGCAGGCCTTTCTGCAGCAACAGGTCAAGGCTGTCCTTGCTCAGCTGAAGCTGGGAAAGCAGGGAGTGCGCCACGCCGTGCGGATGCTGCGAGATGGTCTTAAGTGCGTCACGTTGGCGCGGCGCCCGGCTCAGTCTGGGGTCTTCGGGCCGCGCGCCATTGGCCGCATGCCAGAATCGCTCCTGCCTCGCCTCGGCAGGGTCGCCCTGGCGTAGCAGAACGGGTAGCGCCCAGCTGAAGGTGTCGCCGAGGCTGTGTTGGTAATACTGTGCGGTCCATAGGCACAGCTTGAACAGCGGCGATGGCAGAGGTGATCGCGCATCAAGCAGTTCCAATGCCGGTTTGAGCTTTGCCTCAGGGACTTCGCTGCGGCTGACGACCTCGACGAGTATTCCGATGATTTCGCGTCGCCCAAATGGCACTCGCAGGCGCACCCCAGGCCGCAGCCCAGCGTCGGGAACGCCGGCAGGGGGGAGGTAATCGAACAGTCTGCGCAATGGCGATGGCAGCGCGAGGCGGAGTATGGGTCGAGGCACGCGATAGTCCTTGGCGGCGAATGCCGATGTTAAACGATCCGGCGGTTAGCAGGTTTGCCTATGCTTTCGGGCTGTGTGGATGCATGCAGGGGCTGCGGGTGTCTGTCCGATCGGCTGCCCTTGCATCACTTTGTTGCTCTGTTATTATTCGCGCCCTTCCGTGCGGTACTCGACATAGGGTCGGGTGGCGGCACAAGTCCTAGAGGATTTACCCATGAAAGCCGATATCCATCCTAATTACGTAGAAATCGACGCCACTTGCAGCTGCGGCAACGTCATCAAGACTCGCTCTACGCTGGCCAAGGACCTGAGCATCGACGTTTGCTCCGAGTGCCACCCGTTCTACACGGGCAAGCAGAAAGTGCTGGATACCGGCGGCCGTATCGACCGCTTCAAGCAGCGTTTTGGTGTGTTCGGCGCCAAGTAATAAGCTGTCGTCGCTACGGGAATCCAATGAGATTCTCAGAGCTGAAAAAGGCGTCCCTCGTGGGCGCCTTTTTCGTTTCTGTCTTCTTCAGTTTGCAAGCAGCGGCGCTTTGCTCGGTAAGCGAGCGGCTCCCGCGCATGAAGGTGGCTAGGGTCATTGATGGGGATACGCTGCGGCTGGCCGACGGGCGCAGCGTGCGACTCATCGGGTTGAACGCAACCGAAATGGGTCGCGATGGGCGCCGCGCTGAGCCGTTTGCGGAGGCTGCCAGGAGCCGGCTGCAATCTTTGGTGAGCGCCAATGACGGTTACGTGGCTATACGCCCTGGTCAGCAGCCGAAAGACCATTACGGCCGCGTTCTTGCCCATGTCTTCGACAGGCATGGCGAAAACATGGAAGCACTGATACTCGCCGAGGGATTGGGCTTCTTTGTCGCTATCGCACCGAATGTTTCCCTGGTCGACTGCCATCGAAAGGCAGAACGACAGGCGCGGTCGGCTCGAAAAGGGGTTTGGCGGCAACTTCCGGTGATCAATGCGGAACGAGTGCGCAGCGGTGGGTTTGCGATTGTCCGGGGCCGTGTTGAGCACATGGAAGCCAACCGGGGAGGCGTCTGGTTGGAGCTGGGTAGTTCGCTTGTGGTGCAGATCCCCCCTCACGCCGTGGCCGCCTTCGATGATGCGCTCGGCGGCCTGGTCGGAAAGGGTGTCGAGGTCAGGGGGTGGGTCATCGATCGAAAACGTCGTGGTGATCGGTCGTTGCGGGCGCGTTGGTTGCTTAAGCTGAGCCACCCGTCGATGCTCGTGCCTTTGTCCTGAAGCGGTCGCCAAAAGTCGTATCGCCAGGCCTTGACAGTCAGATTTCCCGTTCCCTTGTGACGGCGCTTGATCTTGGCGTATCCTCGACCACCTGTCTGTCCCAGTAAAAATAAGCGGAAATGCCCCATGACTGACCTGAAAACTGCCGCTCTCGACTACCATTCTCAGCCCCGTCCAGGAAAGTTGAGCGTTGAGCTGACCAAGCCCACCTCCACTGCTCGCGATCTTTCGCTGGCCTACAGTCCAGGCGTGGCGGAGCCGGTCCGGGAGATCGCCCGAGACCCTGAGTTGGCATATCGTTACACCGGTAAAGGCAATCTGGTCGCAGTGATCTCCGACGGTACCGCCATTCTGGGTCTCGGAAACCTGGGGCCATTGGCATCCAAGCCGGTCATGGAGGGCAAGGGCGTATTGTTCAAGCGATTTGCCGGGGTCGATGTATTCGATATCGAAGTCGATGCAGAAAGTCCCCAGGCCTTTATCGATACGGTCAAGCGCATCTCGATCACCTTTGGCGGAATCAATCTGGAAGATATCAAGGCGCCTGAGTGCTTCGAAATCGAGCGGACGTTGATCGAGCAGTGCGACATTCCGGTGTTTCATGATGACCAGCACGGTACGGCTATCGTCACAGCAGCGGGCATGCTCAATGCCCTTGAAATTGCCGGTAAGACGCTGGAACAGGCGAAGATCGTCTGCCTCGGTGCCGGTGCGGCAGCAACTTCCTGCATGAAGTTGCTGGTTAGCATGGGTGCTAAGATCGAGAACATTTTCATGATCGATCGCAAGGGCGTCATCCATGCGGGTCGTGATGATCTCAACCAGTACAAGGCGGTGTTCGCACATGAGACAGACAAGCGAACCCTGGATGACGCACTGGACGGTGCAGATGTTTTCGTAGGACTGTCGGGCGCCAATTTGCTGACTGCCGAAGGTCTCAAGCGCATGGCAGCGAACCCGGTGGTATTTGCCTGCTCCAACCCGGATCCGGAGATCAGCCCCGAGCTGGCGCACGCGACTCGCTCCGATGTGATCATGGCAACGGGCCGCTCCGATTATCCGAACCAGGTCAATAACGTGCTGGGCTTTCCGTTCATTTTCCGCGGTGCTCTGGACGTCCGGGCCAAGCGTATCAACGAGGAAATGAAGATAGCGGCTGCGCTTGCGTTGCGTGATCTCGCCAAGCTACCGGTACCGGCTGAAGTGGCGGCTGCCTACGGTGTGGAAAGTCTGGAATTCGGCCGTGAGTACATCATCCCGAAGCCCATGGACCGGCGCTTGATTACGCTGGTTTCCGATGCCGTTGCCAAGGCTGCCATCGAAAGCGGTGTGGCGACTCTGCCGTATCCATCGCATTATCCGCTAAAGTCGGTCGACGATGTATTTGGTGGGTGATTAGGCCGCCTAAGGCGCCGCGTTGAGGCGGACAACAAAAAAACCGGCCATTGGCCGGTTTTTTGTTGTTGATCGCCGCAGAAAACTTTGCGGCACTCCGCTGCAATCTGAAGTAGCCTCCGGCCTTTAGAAAAGATCCATTGGAGCTGTTTCGCTAGCCGGTAGAGGGCTGCCGGGAATGGTCGCTCCAGGAATCAGCTCGTCGTCCATGTTTGGAGGCGAATCTTCGCTCCGGAAGATTTCGAAATAGGCATCTGGCGTTCCAGGGGGCGCTGCGCGACCGCTCTCTGGATCAATGCGCAGGGTCAGAATGCCTTCGGGTTCGGTGGGGGCGTGCTCTGGCTTGCCCTCCAGTACCGTGCTCATATATTTCATCCAGATGGGTAGCGCCACCGTACCGCCGTACTCGTGGCGGCCTAGGCTCTGTGGTTGATCGAACCCGGTCCAAACCGTCGTGACGATATCGGCGTTATAACCTGAGAACCAGCTGTCTTTCGACTCGTTGGTGGTTCCGGTCTTACCCGCGATATCGCCACGCCCCATCGCTAGGGCTCGTCTGCCTGTGCCTCGCTTTATGACGTCTTGCAACATGCTGGTCATGATGTAAGCGGTGCGATCATCGATAATTTGTTCGGCATACCTGGGCGGTTGGCGGTCTGTCTCAGAGTTGTTGTCGTCAATGAGCGAGTCTGTCTGCGCGTAAGCGACGGCGATAGGCTCGTTTTCTTCTGCCCGGGATTGTTGACTGATGTCACTCCTTGGTACGCGCACTGGGTCTGCGTTGAATATTACTTTCCCGTCTCGGTCCTCGATTCGCTCTATCAGATAGGGCTCTATCTTGTAGCCGCCGTTGGCAAATGCCGTCCAGCCGGTTGCGATTTCCATCGGTGTCAGGGTTGCCGTCCCAAGCGCCAGCGACAGGTTCGCTGGAAGATCTTCGGGCTTGAAGCCAAAACGTTTGATGTAATTGATGGTTTGAGGAATGCCAAGTGTTTGCAGCAGGCGAATCGAAACTAGGTTACGTGATTTGTACAGTGCTTCTCGAAGGCGGATCGGGCCGAGGAAGGTGTTATTGTCGTTCTTAGGTCGCCAGACGCGATCCAGCCCTTCTTCGACAAATACGATCGGAGCGTCGTTGACAAGCGTGGCGGGGGTAAAACCTGCATCCAGGGCTGCGCTATAGACGAAGGGTTTGAAGCTTGAGCCTGGTTGTCGCTTGGCCTGGATGGCGCGGTTGTAATTGCTTTGGCCAAAGGAAAAGCCCCCGGTCAGCGCTTCAATTGATCCGTCAAGCGGATCGAGGGATACCAGTGCACCCTGCGCCTGCGGTATCTGGCTGAACAGCGCTTCGCCGTCGACAAATCGAATCCGGATGACATCTCCCAGCTTGACCACCTCGGAAGGTGTCTTGGGTCGGGGGCCAAGGCTATTGGTATTAATGAACGGGCGAGCCCACTTCATGCTCTCCCAGCTGACGCTGTGCTCGCTGCCGTCCCGAAGTATGGCTTGGGCGGAGTCCTTCGATACGCGACTGACGACCGCCGGCTGCAGCCCAGACTGGCCGCGATAGTCGCCGAGCTGTTTAAGCCAATCTGTTTGATTTGTGCCAGTTAGATGAGCTTCCGGGCCTCGGTAGCCATGGCGCTGGTCATACGCGATCAGCCCCTGAATAAGTGCTTGGTTAGCTGCGATCTGACGCTCGCTGCTTGGGGTGGTATAGACGCGGAACCCATCAGTGTAGGCCGTGCTGCCGAAGCGGCCGACCATTTCGGCACGGGCCATTTCGGCGATATAAGGTGCATCAAGCTCGGGCGAGTAGCCGTGATAGGAGGCATCGACAGGCTCTGCCAATGCTTGCTGATAGCGGGCCTCGTCTAGTTTCCCTAGCCGATACATCCGGCCGAGAATCCAGTCGCGTCGTTCTTTGGCGCGCTCCTTGTTCGCGAGCGGATTGAATGCCGAAGGCGCCTTGGGCAGACCGGCAATCATGGCTAGCTGCCCCAGGCTTAGCTCGCCGATTGATTTGCCATAGTAAACCTGCGCTGCCGCTTCTATTCCGTAGGAGCGGTTGCCCAAGTAGATTTTGTTGACGTAAAGCTCAAGGATCTCATCCTTGCTGAGCTCTCTCTCAATCTGCAGAGCGAGAAGGATTTCGTTGATCTTGCGTGAAAAGCTGCGCTCGCTGGTTAGGAAGTAATTCTTCGCTACCTGCATGGTGATGGTGCTGCCACCGGTCTGAATGTGCCCGGTTTTCAATAATTGCGTGGCAGCGCGCATCAAGCTGGAAACATCAACGCCATAATGATTCGCGAAGTTATCGTCTTCTGCTGACAGCAGTGCGGCGATGAAATCCTTGGGGATCTGATCGAAGTTGATAGGAGAGCGCCGCATTTCCCCGTATTCGGCGATCAGCTTGTCATCATGGCTATAGACACGCAGCGGAATCTGGAGCTGTATGCTGCGTAGCGATTCGACTGACGGCAGATTGGGGCTGAGGTAGAGAAACGCGCCGCTTAGACTAAGCAACAGTCCGCAGAAAATAGCCAAGCACGACCATAGGAAAAACTTCAGAAAACGCATCGGGGTTCATTGGATCCAGGGTGGGGAATGAGGTGTATGCCGCAGACGGTGCTGAAAGGAAAAACCGATCACATTATAAGCGGTTTTTCTGTAGGGGAGCCATTTGCGCTTCTGTCAAGGCTGTTATCTAATGCTGACAAACATAATTAATCCGTAAGTAGCGGATAGAGATAGGAAATCGGCCGTGATAGGGCTCTTCACTAAGAAAGCGAACACGCTGCTTGGCATCGACATCAGTTCGACATCCGTCAAGCTGCTGGAATTAAGCCGTTCAGGTTCCCGGTACCGGGTCGAGTCCTATGCGGTCGAGCCACTTCCGCCTAACGCAGTGGTTGAAAAAAATATTGCTGAATTGGAGGGCGTGGGGCAGGCGCTGTCCCGGCTATTGATAAAGGCAAAAACAGGGGTCAAGTCTGCTGCGGTAGCGGTCTCCGGTTCAGCAGTCATCACCAAAAGCATCGAGATGGAAGCCGGGCTCAGTGATGACGATCTTGAAAATCAGCTGAAAATCGAAGCAGACCAGTACATTCCCTATCCTTTAGAAGAGGTCGCTATCGACTTCGAGGTACAGGGCCCTGCAGCGCGTTCGCCTGGCCGGGTTGAAGTGCTGCTAGCAGCGTGTCGCAAGGAAAACGTGGAAATACGTGAAGCTGCGCTCGCTTTGGCCGGGCTGACCGCTAAGGTTGTCGACGTAGAAGCTTATGCGTTGGAGCGCTCCTATGGTTTGCTTGCGCCCCAGTTGGGCGCTGGACACGATGAGCTGACCGTCGCGCTGGTCGACATCGGCGCGACGATGACCACGCTGAGCGTTCTGCACAACGGCCGGACTATCTATACACGTGAGCAGCTGTTCGGTGGTCGTCAGCTCACGGAGGAGATTCAGAGACGCTACGGCCTGTCAATGGAAGAGGCTGGCCTGGCCAAGAAGCAGGGAGGTCTTCCTGATGACTATGACAGTGAAGTGTTGCAGCCGTTCAAGGAAGCAGTTGTTCAACAGGTTTCACGCTCTCTGCAATTTTTCTTTGCTGCTGGGCAGTTCCACGATGTGGACTACATTCTGCTGGCCGGTGGTACGGCGTCCGTTCCGGGGCTGGATCGTCTGATTCAACAGAAAATCGGGACCCAGACTTTAGTTGCCAACCCGTTCGCCGATATGGCCTTGAGCAGCAAGGTCAACGCAGGTGCCCTCGCCAGTGATGCGCCATCCATGATGATCGCCTGTGGATTGGCCTTGAGGAGTTTCGACTGATGGCCCGGATTAACCTTTTACCTTGGCGCGAGCAGCAGCGCGAAGAGCGTAAACAGCGATTCCTGGTGTCGCTGGGCGGGGTGGCCGTAGTTGCAGTGGGGCTATTGTTTCTTGCTGATCAGTACTTCACCCATGCAATTGAGCAACAGAATGCGCGGAATGATTTCGTTCGCAAGGAAATTGCCGTTCTGGATACGCGGATCGCTGAAATCAAGGAATTGAGAGAGCGTCGGCAGCAACTGCTCGAGCGGATGAAGATCATTCAGGATCTTCAGGGTAACCGTCCGATCATCGGTAGAGTATTCGATCAGCTGGTTCGCACGCTTCCCGATGGTGTGTATTTCACCGGGCTGAAGATGACCGGGAAAAACATCGCGATCGTTGGCGCGGCTGAATCAAACAACCGAGTCTCTAATCTGATGCGTAATTTGGATGGCTCTGATTGGCTGGACGCGCCGAACCTGAACGAAGTGAAGGCTGTCACCGCAGGGGCGGTCGATCAGGAGAACGTGTTTCAGCTAACGGTGCAACAGACACAACCGGTCGCTGCTGTTGAAGGAGATAAACCATGAGTCTGGCTAGCTCGATGGAGAGTCTCCGTAGCGTAGATTTGTCCGATCTGGACATGAACAACCTTGGGTCTTGGCCGGCAGCGGTAAAGGTAATCGCGGCGATATTGCTGATGGCCCTGATGCTTGGGGGTGGTTATTACTTCTACCTCAGCGACTTGCAAGCCAATCTGGATCAGCAAGTGGCCGAGGAGGAAAGGCTCAAGCAGCAGTTCTCCACTAAGGCATTTCAGGCAGCGAACCTTGAAGCGTACAAGGCGCAAATGGTTGAGATGGAGGCATCCTTCGGTGCATTGCTTCGGCAGTTGCCGAGTGATACCGAGGTGCCTGGTTTGCTTGAAGACATCACCCGCACTGGCTTGGGCAGCGGGCTCGAATTCGAAGAGATCAAGCTGCAGCCGGAAGTGACCCAGCAGTTTTATATTGAGCTGCCGATACAGATCAAGGTTGTAGGCAGTTATCACGATCTTGCGACTTTCGTCAGTGGCGTATCGAGCTTGCCACGCATCGTTACCCTGCATGATTTCGAAATTAAGCCGAACAGTAAGGATTCGTCTTCCAAGCTGCACATGAGCATCCTGGCCAAGACCTATCGCTATAACGACAAGGGGCTGCAGAAATGAAAGGAGTCCGACTTGTAGCGATAGCCCTTGGCACGCTGGTGCTGACAGGGTGCGGTGTGAGCGGAGATTTCGACGATCTGCGCAGTTACATGGATGAAGTGCGAGCCAAGCCGAAAGGTTCGATCGAGCCGCTTCCGGCATTTCTGCCATACGAGGCCTTTACCTACAGCGCAGCGTCGTTACGTCATCCCTTCCAGCCGCCAATGAAGATTGATCTGACTCAGCGGCAGAAAGGAACAAAAGACATTCGGCCCGACGAAACCCGCGTTAAGCAGTTTCTTGAAGAATTCAATATTGAAAACTTCGTCATGGTTGGGACGCTGGCCAGGGGCGAAGGCAACTATGCCTTGATCAAAGGTGGTGATGGGGTTCACCGAGTCAAGGTCGGTGACTATCTGGGGCGCAACCATGGCCGTATCGTTGAGATCAGCGAAGCCGAGGTGGATGTGCTTGAAATCGTTCCGGACGGAGAGGGTGGGTGGCTTGAGCGCCCGCGTAGCCTGACCTTGAAAGAGCGTTCTTGAGTCATGGCAAAAATGGAAAACCTATACCGGTCTGCACAACGGAAGCCTTTTATGAATACCACTCTCACTCGTCTCGGTTTGTCGTTGCTGGCAGCGTTCATTTCACCTGCATTGCTGGCGGCAAATCTGAACTCAATTGACGTCGCATCATTGCCCGGTGATCGCGTTGAACTGAAGCTGGCTTTCGATGAGCCGGTTCCGACCCCGCGTGGCTACACGCTTGATCAGCCTGCACGTATCGCTCTTGACCTACCTGGAGTGTCCAGCAAGCTCGGATCGAAAAACCATGAGCTTGGCGTTGGTAATGCGCGGAGCGTGACAGTTGTCGAGGCCCAGGGGCGTACGCGGCTTATCGTGAACCTGACGTCTCTGGTCCCTTACTCAACTCGAGTCGACGGTAATAACCTATTCGTAGTGCTCGGAGAAAACGCAGCGCGTTCCGGAGCGGCAAAGGCTTCTCCTCTGGTCTCGACGATGCCGGTAGCGCCGGCCATCGCGATGGCCGCAGATAAATCGATCAGCAACATCGATTTTCGCCGTGGGGAAGACGGGGCAGGCAACGTAGTTATCACCTTGTCTGACCCTTCGGTCAGCCCAAGCATTGAAGAGCAAGGCGGTAAAATTCGCGTTTCCTTTGCCAAAACGCAGTTGCCTGAATCGCTGCGTGTGCGGCTGGACGTTCAGGATTTCGCCACGCCAGTCAAATTTGTTGATTCCAGCAGCAAAGGTGATGGTGCCAGTATCGCCATCGAGCCGAGCGGCCGATACGACTACTTGGCTTACCAGACTGACGACAAGCTCACCATTAGCGTCAAGCCGCTCAGCGAGGCTGATGCCGAGCAGCGCAAGGCTGAACATTTCACCTATTCCGGCGAGAAGCTGTCGCTGAACTTCCAAGACATTGACGTCCGCTCTGTTCTCCAGCTGATTGCAGATTTTACCGACCTGAACCTGGTGGCCAGTGACACCGTGCAGGGCAATATCACATTGCGTTTGCAGAACGTACCCTGGGATCAGGCGCTGGATCTAGTGCTGAAGACCAAGGGTCTCGACAAGCGCCAAGTGGGCAATGTTCTGCTGGTGGCTCCGGCAGACGAGATCGCCGCGCGCGAGCGTCAGGAATTGGAATCCAAGCGGCAGATTGCTGAGTTGGCGCCCCTTCGGCGGGAGGTCGTGCAAGTAAATTACGCCAAGGCTGCGGATATTGCCCAGCTGTTTCAGTCGGTGACTTCGGTTGATGGGCAGTCTGACGAGAGGGGTTCCATCGCAGTTGATGATCGTACCAACAACATCATCGCCTATCAGACTCAAGAGCGACTGGATGAGCTGCGTCGCATCGTAACTCAGCTGGATATCCCGGTTCGCCAGGTCATGATTGAGGCCCGGATTGTTGAGGCCAACGTCGGATACGATAAGGCGCTTGGGGTCCGTTGGGGTGGCAATGTCGTTAACGACCAATGGAGTGCCTACGGTAAGGACGGCAGTAGGTCCATCGATGATGAGGGGCGTTTGCGGCTGCCCGGTACAGATAAAGTTGGGAGCTTCACCCTCGACGAGGGCACGGCTCCGGTTCCTTTCGTCGACATGGGGGTGTTAAATAGCACTTCGGGCGTTGGCATCGGCTTTATTTCGGACCACCTCCTGTTGGATCTTCAGCTCTCTGCTATGGAGAAAACTGGAAATGGCGAAGTCGTATCCCAGCCCAAAGTCATGACGGCGGACAAAGAAACAGCGAAGATTCTGAAAGGTACGGAGGTCCCTTACCAAGAGGCCAGCTCCAGCGGTGCTACGAGTACCTCCTTTAAAGAGGCGGCCTTGTCTTTGGAAGTAACGCCCCAAATTACGCCAGACAACCGCATCATCATGGAAGTCAAGGTGACGAAAGATGCGCCTGATTTCCGTAACGCAGTGAATGGTGTTCCGCCGATTGATAAGAATGAAGTGAACGCCAAGGTATTGGTCAATGATGGTGAAACTGTCGTGATCGGTGGTGTGTTCTCCAATAGCCAGTCGAAGAGCGTCGACAAGGTTCCGTTTCTAGGCGATGTGCCTTATCTTGGGCGCTTATTTCGTCGCGATGTCGTGACGGATGCGAAGTCTGAACTGTTGGTGTTCCTTACACCTAGAATCCTGAACCATCAGGCCATCGCAGTGAATCGTTGACGTCATTGAAAAATATTATCCTCGTGGGTCCGATGGGGGCTGGTAAAAGCACCATCGGACGCCTTCTTGCCAAGGAGCTTCGTCTCCCCTTTCGGGATTCCGACAAGGAGATCGAGCAGCGCACCGGTGCCGGCATTCCGCTGATATTCGATGTCGAGGGCGAGCAGGGTTTTCGTGAGCGGGAGCACGCCGCCATCCAGGATCTATGCCAGATGCGAGGCGTCGTGCTGGCAACAGGGGGCGGTGCGGTGCTTAGGCAAGACAATCGCGAGGTTCTGCGGACGGGGGGGCAAGTTATCTATCTGTGCACCTCGGTCGATCAGCAGCTTGATCGCACCTCTCGGGATCGTAATCGGCCATTGCTGCAAGCGCCGAATCCCCGCGAAGTTCTGACCGGTTTGATGGCTGTGCGGGACCCGTTGTATCGCGAAATCGCTGACATCATCATTCAGACGGACGAGCGTCCACCACGCCTCGTCGTACAGGAAATTCTCAGTCGGCTTCAGTCTCCCGGGCCTCGTGAAAGCTTGGGGCGATCTGCGCTATCCTAGCTCCCTTTAATTGTGGGGCTCCTATGCAGACTCTTCAGGTCGATCTCGGCGAGCGTAGCTATCCGATTCTGATTGGCGAGCAGCTCATTGATCGAGGTGAGCTGTTGGCCAGCCATATCCGTGGCAAGCAGGTTGCGATAGTCACTAACGATACCGTTGCACCGCTTTACCTGGAGCGCCTTTCGCGCAGTCTTGCCGGGTTCCACGTGACTCCGATCGTGCTTCCTGACGGTGAGGTGCACAAGAACTGGCAGACCTTGCAGTTGATCTTCGATGCGCTGCTGACGGCGAGACATGATCGCAATACCACCATCATTGCACTAGGGGGTGGCGTGATTGGTGATATGGCTGGCTTTGCCGCTGCCAGCTATCAGCGAGGCGTTGATTTCATTCAAGTCCCGACAACGCTATTGTCTCAGGTCGATTCGTCGGTTGGCGGTAAGACGGGCATCAACCATCCGCTCGGCAAGAACATGATCGGTGCGTTCTACCAGCCGCAGGCAGTGCTGATCGACACATCGACTCTCGCGACTCTGCCGTCGCGCGAGTTGTCCGCAGGCCTGGCCGAGGTGATCAAATACGGTTTGATCTGTGACGAGCGGTTCCTAGGCTGGCTCGAGGATAATGTCGACAGGCTTCGTGCATTGGATCAGGAGGCGCTTACCGAAGCGATACGGCGCTCCTGTGATGCAAAGGCCAAGGTGGTCGGCGCGGACGAGCGCGAGGCTGGTATTCGCGCCACGCTGAACCTTGGTCATACGTTCGGTCATGCGATCGAGACCCATCAGGGCTATGGGGCGTGGCTACATGGTGAGGCGGTGTCGGCGGGCACTGTTATGGCTCTTGAGATGTCGAAATTGCTCGGCTGGATAAGCACCGCGGAGCGAGACAGGGCCGTGCAGTTACTGTCGCGTGCCGGTCTGCCAGTTGTGCCCCCAGCTGACATGAGCGCCGAAGATTTTCTCAGGCACATGGCGGTCGACAAGAAAGTGCTGAATGGTCGGTTGCGATTGGTGCTGCTCAAGCGCCTGGGGGGGGCCGTGGTGACGAGCGACTTTCCTAGGGAAGTGCTTGAGGCCACATTGAACGTCAACTACGAAGCGCTTACGCAATAGTCAGAACCTAAGAGATTTCCATGTCCAGTTTGTCTGCCGACGATTCGTACCTGAACCATTACGGCTTCAGTCATGATCCCTTTGCTCCACGCGTACCCGGCTTCAAGTTCTTCCCTGCTCAGCGCAAGCCGGTGCTTGGGCAGTTGCATCACCTTGCCCGCTACAGCCAGCTGCTGCTGGTGGTGACCGGGCCAGAAGGGAGTGGCAAAACGCTGGTGCGCCAGGCTCTCGTAGCCAGCAGCAATAAGCAGGCTGTCCACAGTGTGGTCATCTCGCCACTGGAAACGCTCGATTCGAATGTTCTTTTGCAGCAGATCTCTCAAGCGGTCGGCTGTCAGCGCGCCGACTTCGACTCGATCATGGCGCAGATCATTCAATTGGCGTTGACCGGCCAGGAGGTGTATCTGCTGGTTGACGATGCTGAGCGACTAACTGGGGCAGCCGTCGAAACGTTGCTGCGATTGGCTCAGGGCAACCCGGAAGGGCGGCCGCACGTCTTTCTCTTCGGCGAGCATGCGCTGGTAGCGCGTCTTGAGGCATTGGTAGACGGCGAAGAGCGCTTCCATGTGATTGCGCTTCAGCCGTACGAGCAAGATGAGACGCGGGAATATCTGGCGTTGCGCCTGGAAGGGGCTGGATCTGGGCTGGACTGTTTGAGTGAGGAGCAGGTCGAGCGAATCCATGTTGATTCCGGTGGTTGGCCTGGTGCCATAAACCAGGCAGCCAGAGATGAGCTTCTTGAAACGATGCAGCAATCCAAAGGGCGTCGGAAGTCGGCTGGGTGGAATCTGCCGCTACCCATGAAGCATTTGCTGGCTCTGGTTGCGGTTGTTCTCATTGTCTTGGTCACCTTGCTCATGCGTGACGCGGATGAGCCATCGACAGCGCCTGCCACCACCGCTTTACCGCTGGGGGCGGCCCCCGTGACCGAGGCGCTTGATGAGGGCGTCGATGCTGTGCCGGAGATCGCGCCGGCTCAGCCGGTTATCCGGGAGCCACTTGCTGCTGCCGGTAGCGGAGAAGCGGCTGATTCATCTACTCAGGCTATCGAGGAGCCGTTACCTGTTGAGGAGCCGGCTGTCGACGATATTAAGGCCCCTGCAGAGATCGCTGCCCCAGTCGCAGTGCAGCCTCCGGCCGCTCAGCCCAATCGGGTAGCAGAGGTGCCGCGGGAGCCTGTGCGTCAGATTGCCGCAGATGAGCCTGCAGCAGCCGGGAATTGGTACGCCAGCCAGTCGAAAACCAACTATCTAGTCCAGGTACTGGGTACGCGGACCCAGGCGAACGCTGAGGCATTGGTGAAAAGACAGGGCGAGGGCTTCCGTTATTTCGTCAAGCAACATCAGGGTAAGCCTCTATACGTTGTGACCTACGGGAGTTTTGCCACCCGTAATGCTGCCTTGGAAGCTATCAAGAAGCTGCCGGCCTCGCTGCAGGCAGGTAAGCCTTGGGCACGGAGTTTTGCCAGTGTGCAGCAGGAAATTTCGCAGACCCGCCAGTGAGCGCCCCAAAATGGTGCGTATCGCCCTGTTTTGGGGCTTGCAAAAATAAAATTGTGTCGCTCTACCGGGCTTTGTAAACTGCTCCCCCTTTTGCCCACGTGTATGACGGGGCGATTATGTGCGCCGTCAATAAGGGGTTGATTTACAACGTATTTAGCTGGTGGAGTGCCTATGAGAGCAGGTCTGTTTCGTCCTGAAGAGTTCAAGGATAACTGCGGCTTCGGTCTGATCGCCCACATGCAGGGCGAGGCAAGCCATCACCTGCTTCAGACCGCAATTCAATCCCTCACCTGCATGACTCACCGAGGCGGCATCAACGCCGACGGTAAAACCGGCGATGGTTGCGGGCTGTTGATGCAAAAGCCTGACGCCTTCCTGCGCGCCATGGCCAAGCAGCATTTCGATGCCGATCTACCCTCGCTTTACGCCGTCGGTATGATTTTCCTCAGCCAGGACGCGGGCAAGGCTGAGACGGCGCGCGCGAGCCTCAACGAGCAGATTGCAGCTCAGGGACTGACCCTGGTCGGATGGCGTGAGGTTCCGGTCGATACTACTGTTCTGGGGCGTCTTGCCTTGGAACGCCTGCCGCGCATCGAACAGGTGTTCGTTTCGGCGGAAGGCCTGTCCGAACGTGATTTCGCCATTAAACTGTTCTTTGCTCGCCGCCGGGCAGAAGTGGCCTTGGCAAGCGACAAGGAATTCTATGTCTGCAGCCTCTCCGACAAGGACATCATCTACAAAGGTCTGATGATGCCGGCCGATTTGGCGCAGTTCTATCCCGATCTCGGCGATGAACGCCTGGCCACCGCTATTTGCGTGTTTCATCAGCGTTTCTCCACCAACACAATGCCGCAATGGCCGTTGGCTCAGCCGTTCCGCTTCCTGGCTCATAACGGCGAGATCAACACTATCACCGGTAACCGCAACTGGGCGCAGGCGCGTCGGTTGAAGTTCGCCAATGAGCTGCTTCCGGACCTGGAAGGCCTCGATCCGCTGGTCAACCGTACGGGCTCTGACTCCTCGAGCATGGACAACATGCTGGAGCTGTTGGTCACCGGCGGTATGGATTTGTTCCGCGGCTTGCGCATGATCATTCCGCCGGCTTGGCAGAACGTCGAGACCATGGATCCCGATCTGCGCGCCTTCTATGAGTTCAACTCCATGCACATGGAGCCATGGGATGGCCCGGCGGGCGTAGTGCTCACCGACGGCCGCCATGCGATCTGCCTGCTGGACCGCAATGGCCTGCGCCCGGCGCGCTGGGTCACGACGAAGAATGGCTACATCACCCTTGCTTCCGAAGTTGGCGTCTGGGATTACAAACCGGAAGACGTGATCGCCAAGGGCCGCGTCGGCCCAGGGCAGATCCTGGCTGTGGACACCGAAACCGGCCAGGTACTGCATACCGACGACATCGATAGTCGCCTGAAATCTCAGCATCCGTATAAGACCTGGTTACGCCAGAACGCGTTGCGTATCCAGTCGACCCTGGACGATAATGATCATGGCTCGGCGTTTTATGATGCCGACCAGCTTAAGCAATACATGAAGATGTTCCAGGT
This sequence comes from Stutzerimonas chloritidismutans, assembly GCF_038562055.1. Classification (GTDB taxonomy): domain Bacteria; phylum Pseudomonadota; class Gammaproteobacteria; order Pseudomonadales; family Pseudomonadaceae; genus Stutzerimonas; species Stutzerimonas chloritidismutans_A. The sequence goes on from NZ_JBCFXD010000011.1 coordinate 76,086, forward strand.
CACCTTCGAGGAGCGTGATCAGGTTCTGCGCCCGCTCGCGGAGCAGGGGCAGGAAGCCGTCGGTTCCATGGGCGATGACACCCCCATGGCCGTACTGTCGCGTCGGGTTCGCTCGCCGTTCGACTACTTCCGCCAGCAGTTCGCGCAGGTCACCAACCCGCCGATAGACCCGCTGCGCGAATCAATCGTGATGTCGCTGGAAACCTGCCTGGGCGCAGAGCGTAACGTCTTCGAAGAAACTGCTGATCACGCCAATCGGGCGATCCTGACCACTCCGGTGATCTCTCCGGCGAAGTGGCGCACGATCATGGAACTCGATCGTCCCGGTTTCGAGCGCCATCTGATCGACCTCAACTACGACGAATCCCTCGGTTTGGAAGCGGCGGTGCGCAACATCGCGGACCAGGCCGAAGAGGCTGTGCGCAGTGGCAAGGTCATGCTGATCCTCAGCGACCGCAACATCCAGCCAGGCAAGCTGCCGGTGCATGCATCGCTGGCCGTAGGTGCTGTGCATCACCGCCTGATCGAAACCGGTCTGCGCTGCGACTGCAACATCCTGGTGGAAACCGCGACTGCACGCGATCCGCATCACTTCGCCGTTCTGATCGGTTTCGGTGCAACTGCCGTCTATCCGTTCCTTGCGTTCGAAGTGCTTGGCGACCTGATCCGCACCGGCGAAGTACTTGGCGACCTCTACGAGGTGTTCAAGCACTACCGCAAGGGGATCTCCAAGGGTCTGCTGAAGATCATCTCGAAGATGGGTATTTCGACTATCACTTCCTACCGTGGCGCTCAGCTGTTCGAAGCCGTGGGTCTGGCGGACGAGATTGTCGACGTAAGTTTCCGAGGGGTCGCCAGTCGTATCAAGGGTGCGCGGTTCGTCGATCTGGAAGCGGAACAGAAAGCGCTGGCAACCGAGGCCTGGAGTGTACGCAAGCCGATCCAACAAGGCGGTTTGCTGAAGTTCGTCTACGGTGGCGAATACCACGCCTACAACCCCGATGTCGTCGCGGCGCTGCAGGTTGCGGTGCAGGAAGGCGATTACAGCCGCTTCAAGGAATACACCTCACTCGTTGATCAGCGTCCGGCGGCGATGCTGCGAGACCTGCTCAAGCTCAAAGTGTCGGAGCAGCCGCTTGCGCTTGAAGAAGTCGAGCCGCTGGAGCAGATCCTTAAACGCTTCGATTCGGCAGGCATCTCGCTCGGCGCGCTTTCACCGGAAGCGCACGAGGCGATTGCTGCGGCGATGAATCGCATTGGCGCGCGCTCCAACTCCGGTGAGGGCGGCGAAGATCCGGCGCGTTATCGCACCGAGCGCAGCTCGAAGATCAAGCAGGTGGCCACCGGCCGTTTCGGGGTCACGCCTGAATACTTGGTCAACGCCGAAGTGCTGCAGATCAAGGTCGCCCAGGGCGCCAAGCCCGGTGAAGGTGGTCAGCTGCCGGGTGGCAAGGTCAACGGCCTGATCGCCAAGCTGCGTTATGCGGTGCCAGGCGTCACCCTGATTTCGCCGCCGCCACACCATGACATCTACTCGATCGAAGATCTGGCCCAGCTGATCTTTGACCTCAAGCAGGTCAATCCCAAGGCACTGGTGTCGGTCAAGCTGGTAGCGGAGCCCGGTGTCGGTACCATTGCCGCTGGTGTCGCCAAGGCCTACGCCGACCTGATCACCATCTCCGGCTATGACGGCGGCACAGGCGCCTCGCCGCTGACCTCCATCCGTTACGCCGGTTCGCCTTGGGAGCTCGGCCTGGCCGAAACCCACCAGACCCTGCGTGGTAATGACCTGCGGGGCAAGGTCCGGGTACAGACGGACGGCGGACTAAAGACCGGCCTCGACGTAGTCAAAGCTGCAATCCTCGGCGCAGAAAGCTTCGGCTTCGGCACGGCGCCAATGATCGCGCTGGGCTGCAAATACCTGCGCATCTGCCACCTCAACAACTGCGCTACAGGTATCGCCACGCAGAATGATCAGCTGCGAAAGGATCACTTCATCGGCACGGTCGACATGGTGGTCAACTTCTTCATCTTCGTTGCCGAGGAAACCCGTGAGTGGCTGGCCCGCCTCGGCGTGCGCAGCCTGCAGGAGCTGATCGGGCGCACCGATCTGCTGGAATTGCTGCCAGGCGAAACTGCCAAGCAGAACCATCTCGACCTGTCGCCGCTGCTCGGCAGCGACCATATTCCAGCCGACAAGCCGCAGTTCTGCGAGGTGGAAAAGAATCCGCCGTTCGATCAGGGGCTGCTGGCTGAGGAAATGGTCAAGTTGGCTCGTACGGCCATCGACGCCAAGAGCGGCGGTGAGTTCGAACTGGATATCTGCAACTGCGATCGTTCCATCGGTGCCCGCGTATCCGGCGAGATCGCCCAGGTGCACGGTAACCAGGGCATGAAAGACGCGCCAATCACCTTCCGTTTCAAGGGCACTGCGGGGCAGAGCTTCGGCGTCTGGAACGCAGGCGGCCTGCATCTGTATCTGGAAGGTGATGCCAACGACTACGTAGGCAAGGGCATGACCGGTGGCAAGCTGGTAGTAACCCAGCCACAGGCCAGTGAGTACGAGTCCCAACATTCGGCGATCGTCGGCAACACCTGTCTGTATGGTGCAACGGGCGGCAAGCTGTTTGCGGCTGGCACCGCCGGCGAACGATTTGCGGTGCGTAACTCCGGCGCGCACGCGGTCGTTGAAGGCACAGGCGATCACTGCTGCGAATACATGACGGGCGGCTTTGTCTGCGTACTCGGTAAGACCGGCTACAACTTCGGTTCTGGCATGACAGGCGGTTTTGCCTATGTCCTCGACATGGATAACAGCTTCGTCGACCGGGTGAACAATGAGCTGGTCAACCTGCAACGCATCACCGGTGAGGCCATGGAAGCCCACCGTAGCCATCTCCAGGACGTGCTGCGCGAATATGTCGCCGAAACCGGCAGCGCATGGGGCGCGAAACTCCTGGAAAACCTCGACGACTACCTGCGTCGCTTCTGGCTGGTCAAGCCAAAGGCGGCCAACCTGGCGTCACTGCTGTCGAGCACTCGGGCCAACCCCCAATAAAAAGCAGGTTCAAGCGGCAAGCCTCGGCGATGTGCCTGAGGCTTGCCCCGCTCCGTGATTGTCACGCAGTCAGCAGCCTCGGGCTTGCGGCTGCCGTTAAGAGGTTTTGAAATGACTGAACGTCTGAATAACGACTTCCAGTTCATCGAAGTCGGGCGCAAGGATCCGAAGAAAAAGCTGCTGCGCCAGCGCAAGAAAGAGTTCGTCGAGATCTATGAACCCTTCAAGCCGCAGCAGGCTTGCGAGCAGGCCCACCGCTGCCTGGGTTGCGGCAACCCCTACTGCGAGTGGAAGTGCCCGGTTCACAACTACATTCCCAACTGGCTCAAGCTGGTTTCCGAGGGCAACATCCTGGCCGCGGCCGAACTGGCGCACCAGACCAACACCCTGCCGGAAGTCTGCGGCCGCGTCTGCCCGCAGGATCGCTTGTGCGAAGGCGCTTGTACGCTCAACGACGGCTTCGGTGCGGTCACCATCGGTTCGGTGGAAAAGTACATCGCTGACACCGCCTTCGCCATGGGCTGGCGTCCGGACATGTCCAAGGTCAAGCCGACTGGCAAAAAAGTCGCCATCATCGGCGCGGGGCCGGCCGGTCTGGGTTGCGCCGACGTACTGGTGCGCAGCGGCGTGACGCCCGTGGTGTTCGACAAGAATCCGGAAATCGGCGGGCTGCTGACCTTCGGTATCCCAGAGTTCAAGCTGGAAAAATCCGTTCTCAGTCGTCGCCGTGAAATCTTCACCGGCATGGGCATCGAGTTCCGCCTGAACACCGAAATCGGCAAGGACGTGACCATCGACCAGCTGCTCGCCGAATACGACGCCGTATTCATGGGCATGGGCACCTACACCTACATGAAGGGTGGCTTCCCTGGCGAAGACCTGCCGGGCGTGCATGATGCCCTGGATTTCCTGATCGCGAACGTCAACCGCAACCTCGGCTTCGAAAAGGCGCCGGAAGACTTCGTCGACATGAAGGGCAAGAAGGTTGTGGTGCTCGGCGGCGGCGACACGGCGATGGACTGCAACCGCACCTCCATCCGCCAGGGCGCCAAGAGCGTGACCTGTGCCTACCGGCGTGACGCAGCGAACATGCCGGGCTCGCGCAAAGAGGTGAAGAACGCCAAGGAAGAGGGCGTCAAGTTCCTCTTCAACCGGCAACCGATCGCCATCGTCGGCGAGGGCAAGGTCGAAGGCGTCAAGGTGGTCGAGACCCGTCTCGGTGCGCCGGACGCGCGCGGACGTCGTAGCCCAGAGCCAATTCCCGGTTCCGAAGAAGTATTGCCGGCAGATGCCGTGGTCATCGCCTTTGGTTTCCGCCCGAGTCCAGCTGACTGGTTTGAAGGCAAAAGCATTCAAACCGACAGCCAGGGCCGTGTAGTGGCACCGGAGATGGGCCAGTTCAAGCATCAGACCAGCAACCCGAAGATTTTCGCGGGCGGCGATATGGTGCGGGGCTCCGACCTGGTCGTTACGGCGATCTTCGAAGGCCGTCAGGCCGCTGAAGGCATCCTTGACTACCTGGAGGTCTGATTCGCCGTGTGGATAGGCGCTGCCGAATCACCAAGCCGCTTCACGGTGGCTGGTAAGCGTCGCATTCATCCTGGGCTTTACTTTGGAGCATGCCTCCAAACGGGCCTGACCTGAATCAAGCCCACGGATAAAAGGCACGGCGCTCGCCGTGCCTTTTGTTTTGCGCTTTGCGACAATGCCGCCACTTTTTTGCTGGAACCCAGACATGACTGCCTTGAAGAACGACCGCTTTCTCCGCGCCTTGCTCAAGCAACCTGTCGACGTCACCCCGGTGTGGATGATGCGTCAGGCCGGACGCTACCTGCCGGAATACCGAGCCAGCCGCAGCAAGGCCGGCGATTTCATGAGCCTGTGCATGAACCCCGAACTGGCCTGTGAAGTCACCCTTCAGCCGCTTGAGCGTTACCCGCTGGACGCGGCGATCCTGTTCTCCGACATCCTCACGGTGCCGGACGCCATGGGGCTCGGCTTGTACTTCGAGACAGGTGAAGGCCCACGTTTCAAGAAGGTCGTCAGCAACATGGCCGACATTGAGGCGCTGCCGATTCCGGATCCGGAGAAAGACCTGGGTTACGTGATGGACGCCGTGCGTACCATTCGCCGCGAGCTTAACGGCCGCGTTCCGTTGATCGGCTTTTCCGGCAGCCCCTGGACGTTGGCGACCTACATGGTCGAAGGCGGCTCCTCGAAGGACTTCCGCAAATCCAAGGCGATGCTCTATGAAAACCCGCACGCCATGCATGCGCTGCTGGACAAGCTCGCGCAGTCGGTGACCAGCTACCTCAACGGGCAGATCCTCGCCGGTGCCCAGGCGGTGCAGATTTTCGATTCCTGGGGTGGCAGCCTTTCCGCCGCGGCCTACCAGGAATTCTCTCTGGCCTACATGCAGAAGATTGTTGATGGGCTGATTCGCGAACATGACGGTCGCCGTGTACCGGTCATTCTGTTCACCAAGGGCGGCGGGCTGTGGCTGGAGTCCATGGCGGCAACCGGTGCCGAAGCACTGGGGCTGGATTGGACCTGCGACATCGGCGTCGCGCGTGCCCGCGTCGGCGACAAGGTTGCGCTACAGGGCAACATGGACCCCAGCGTGCTGTTCGCCAAGCCGGAGGCGATACGTGCCGAGGTCGGGCGCATCCTGGCCAGCTTCGGTCATGGTGACGGCCATGTGTTCAACCTGGGACACGGTATTACTCCGGAAGTCGATCCGGCCCACGCCGGCGCCTTCATCGAGTCGGTTCACGAACTCTCGGCGCAATATCACGCCTGACCCGATGCTGAAATGAAAAGAGCCGCTACTAGCGGCTCTTTTCATTCATGGCTGTTGGTGATGGCCCGGGGTGGTGCCCGGCTCGTGTTCATGGACCAGCTTGCTCACCCCGATATCGGTGATACCGATGACTTCCGCCTGTTCCAGAATTTTGCCCTCGTCAGCCCCCGCCTCTGGCATCACCAAGCTGTTTTCGGCATCGCCGTTGTGCAGTTCGATCAGATGCCGAGCGGCACTGGCTTGCGACATGCGCTCATGTTCCGAATCGACGAGATGGTTACGCGGCTCGTTCTGAAAGAGGTAGTTGAGTTCGAATGTGTGCGTTGGTTTGTCAAACATGGGCAACTCCTTGAGGTAACAGGGTCTGCAAATGTTGACTCTCGGGTCCAGTTATTCGTTCGGCAATGACGACAGCCGGATCGTCATCCTTGGGGTAAATGCACCGCCCGGTACCCCTAGAAGGGCCCGAGCGCTGTGGCGTTACTTGACCTTGGCCAGGCTGCCCTTGATTGCTACCCCTGCCATGATTGCGCCGGCATGGCACTCATATTTCTGGCTGTCTTTGTATTCGACGTGCTTGTAGTTGCTGGCGATGTCCACCACCGCATTGGCACCAGCCGCCTTGGCGGCCTGTTGCATGCTGATCAGCGCCGACTGCAGCGCCCAGCTGCAGGCACCTTCGTCGGTTTTGTTGAAGGCGTTGGTTTTCTTGCTGGTGGTCACGCCACTGCGGATGACCTGCGCGCCCTTCGGCGTCTTGCCCGCCAGGTAGAACTGCACGCTGCCATCGAGTTTGCCGGAGGCGGTTGCCTCGGCCACGACCTGCTCGAATGGCAGGTAGTGCGTGGTGTCGCGGGCCTGGCTGATTCCGGGTAATGCACAGAGCACCAGTGCTGCGCCGATCCATGTGTTTTTCTTCATTGCATTCTCCTTGCGGTGTTTTTGGTTGAAGGGGTCAAGCCCAGCGGCGAAATATCAATGAAGTGTTGATGCCGCCGAAGGCGAAGTTGTTGTTCATCACATATTCGTGCTGCATGGTGCGCGGCGCGTCGACGAGGTAGTCCAGTTCACCGCAGCGCGGATCAATGCTGTCCAGATTCAGGGTGTGAATGTAATGGTCGCGGTTCATCATTTCGATACTGAACCAGGACTCCAGCGCGCCGCAGGCACCTAGCGTATGGCCGAGAAAGCTCTTCTGCGAGCTGATTGGCATGCGGCTGCCGAACAGCGATTGAGTCGCCAGGGTTTCAGCAATGTCGCCCTGTTCGGTGGCGGTGCCGTGGCCATTGACGTAGCCGATGGCGTCGGGCTGTAGGCAGGAGTCTTCGAGGGCCAGCTGCATCGCGCGGCGCATGGTCTGCTGCTCCGGTTTGGTGGCGTGCTGGCCGTCCGCGTTGCTGCCAAAGCCGACCAGCTCGGCATGGATGGTGGCGCCGCGGGCCAAGGCATGCTCGAGTTCTTCCAGCACCAGCATGCCGGCGCCTTCGCCGATCACCAGGCCATCGCGGCCGGCGTCGTAGGGACGCGGAGACGTATGCGGCGCGTCGTTCTTCAGGCTGGTGGCATATAGCGCGTCGAAGACCATGGCTTCGGTGGCACAGAGTTCCTCGGCGCCGCCCGCAAGCATCATTGGCAGACGGCCGAACTTGATCGCCTCATAGGCGTAGCCTATGCCTTGGCTGCCGCTGGTGCAGGCACTGGACGTGGGAATGACCCGCCCAGTCAGGCCGAAGAAGATGCTGATATTCGCCGCTGTGGTGTGCGGCATCATGCGGATGTAGGAGTTGGCGTTGAGCCCGTCGGCCACCGAGTTGAGCAGCATGTTGCCGAAGGCCTTGATCTCTTCGGTACTGCCGGTGGATGAACCGCAGGCCACGCCCATGCGACCGTCGCGGATTGACGAGTCATCGAGCAGGCCCGCATCAGCAAGGGCCTGTTCGGCGGCCTTTACCGACAACTTCGACACCCGGCCCATGCTGCGCAGTTGCTTGCGCGTCCAGTGCTTAGGCACGGAGAAGTCATCCACCGGTCCCGCCAATCGGGTATTGAGTTCGGTAAACCGGTCCCACTCCGGCATGTAGCGAATGCCGCTGCGGTTGCTGCTGAAGTGAGCCTCGATGCTGGCCCAGTCGCTGCCCAGTGAAGTGATGCCGGCCATGCCGGTGACGACGACGCGTTTCATCAGCACAATCCGCCATTCACTGCCAGGACCTGCCGGGTGATGTAGCTGGCCTCGTCCGACATCAGGAAGTTGACCGCGCCGGCGACTTCCTCCGGGGTGCCCATGCGCTGTGCAGGGATCATCTTGAGCATTTCCTCGATGGGCAGGTCGTCATCGAGCATGTCCGTATCGATCAGCCCTGGCGCAACGCAGTTGACCGTGATGCGGCGCTTGCCGAGTTCGACGGCCAGCGCCTTGGCGGCGCCGATCACGCCCGCTTTGGACGCGCTGTAGTTGACCTGGCCACGGTTGCCGATCAGCCCCGATACGGAGGTGATGCAAACGATGCGGCCTGGCTGGCGACGGCGGATCATCGGCATGGTCAGGGGGTGCAGGACGTTGTAGAAGCCGTCCAGGTTGGTGCGCATGACCAGATCCCAGTCGTCTTCGGTCAAGGCCGGAAAGGCGCCGTCGCGGGTCAGCCCGGCATTGCAGACCACCCCGTAGTAGGCGCCGTGGGTTTCAACATCCGCTTCCAGATGTTCCCTGCATTGCGCGCGATCCGCGATATCGAACTGCAGGATGCGCGCGGCGCGGCCCATGTCCTGAATCTGCGCCTGCACGGTTTCCGCCTCGTCTCGTCGCGTTCGGCAATGGAGGACGAGGTCATGGCCACTTTGCGCCAAGCGCAAGGCAATGGCGCGGCCGATGCCGCGGCTGGAACCGGTGACAAGGATGGTTTTACTCATGGGGAAGGCTCTTGCAGATAGCTCGCCACTTCGGGCGGGCGGAACACGTTGAGACGCGCCTCGGCATGGATACCGGGCCCGTCGAGATGGCATTCGAACACGCCCATTCCGTTGTCATCCTGCAGCGAACGCAGCGCATGGATGCGTAACTGGCTGCCGGCCGGGAAGTGCTCGACATTGCATTGGAAACGGCGGGTGCCCAACAAAAAGCCCAGTTCCACTGGCTGCCCGGCCAGGCGTGCCTGGCAGCCGGCAAAGGCGGCGACCGTCTGCGCCATGATTTCGATGCCGGCCCAGGCCGGCAGGCTGCCGTCGGGCAGGTTGAGCAGGCCGGTGCTTTTGACCCGCAGGTGCGTCGTAATGCTATCCGCATCGAACGACTCGACCGCATCAAGCAGAATCATGTCTCCGGCGTGGGGCAGCAGTCCGGCGACTGGCCAATCGATCATGGTGCATCTCCCAGGATCAGGCTGATGTTGTTGCCACCAAAGGCAAAGGAGTTGCTCATCATGCGTCGTGGCCTGGTCGTCGCTGCCGTCACGGTGCCGGCTACTACGAGGTCCAGGCGCGGCAGTTCGGCATCTTGCTCGCCGTCCCAGCGATGCGGCGGCAGCCGCTGTGCAGGATTATGGTCGGACAGGGTCAGCCAGCAGAATGCCGCTTCCAGTGCGCCAGCGGCGCCCAGTGTATGACCGGTGAGCGGCTTGGTGGATGAGCAGGGCACACCCTTCGGAAATACCCTGGCCACAGCGTGGCTCTCCATCGCATCGTTATGCCGCGTGGCGGTGCCGTGCAGGTTCAGATAGCTGATCTGTTCGGCGAGGGTGTTGGCGCTGTTCAACGCTTTGTCCATTGACGCTATTGCGCCCTGGCCCTGCGGGTCGGGGGCTGAGATGTGGTGGGCATCGGAACTAGCGCCGCCTCCAAGCAGTGCAATCGGCGCGTGCTCTCGGGTCATCAGGAACACCGCAGCTGCTTCGCCAATGTTGATGCCGTCGCGGTTGACCGAAAAGGGATTGCAGACATGTGTGCTGGTCGCTTCCAGCGCGCTGAAGCCGCGCAGGGTCAGATCGCACAGGGTGTCGACGCCGCCACAGATCACCGCATCGCACACGCCCGCGTCGAGCAACCGTTTGCCGCTGAGCAGCGCGCGCGCACTGGACGTACAGGCCGTGGATATCGAGTAGCTCGGGCCGCTAAGCTGCAGCCGCTCGCTGACAAAGCTGGCCGGGGCGCTGAGCTCCTGATGATTGTAGTGATAGCTGGACGGGAGATGCCTGTCACGTGTCAGGCGGGCTATGCCCTCGATCGCTTCCTGAATACCCGAGGTACTGGTTCCCATGACTACGCCTACGCGGCTTGGGCCAAAGCGGGAAATCGCCTGGTGCACGTCGGCTTCGATTTCGTCCAGCGCGGCCAGCAGCAGCTGGTTGTTGCGGGTGACGTGCCGCAACGGTGCACTGACAAGCGCGGACAGCTCGCCGGAAACGGCGCCCACCGGCAGGCTGTGCCCGGCAATGGTTCTCGGATGTAGCCGCATACCCGAGTTGTCGCCTTCGAGCAGGCATTTGGCAACGTCTGCCTTGCCCCGTCCCAAGGCGCAAATCAGCCCGAGTGCATTGAGGTAGGCGGTCATCGTTGAGGCGGTCCGGGTGGGGCGATAGGCGCGACACGATAGGTCAGTGTCGGTCCGACGTCGAGTTCGAAACGTCCATTGTCCAAATAGCGAACCTGCCAGGACGCGGTATCTTGCGCCAATGATCGGCTGTGCTGTCGTAGCGTCCACGATCTGCCGGCATAGAGCGCGTCCAGTTGCTCGGCGGGGCTTAGTGCGAACAACAAGGCGGCAAACAGCGTGCGGGCTTCAGCATTGGGCGGCAGCAGCCCATCGGCTTGCCAGCGCCCATCCCGCAGCAACTGGCGCGCCAGCGGCACGCCCAGGGGCGTGAGCAGCGACCAACGCAAGGCTGCCTCTTCCTGCTGGATTACCAACAGCCAATCATCCATCTGGCCTTGCTGGTGACGCTGGACATGCAGCTGCATCGGCAACATCAGCCGTGGCGTATGGCTGGGCAGCGGCGGCTGTTGCGCGCAGGCACCGAGTAACAGCAGCAGCGACAGCCAGGTCAGCGATAAGAGGTAGGTCTTCAACGCAATCATGCGGGCGTCGGCGTGGCGCAGAGTTCGGCCAGTACCCGCAGGCGACGTCGGGGCTCGGCGACATAGGGGTTGCGGTTGTCCCAGGCGTAACCGGCCAGTATCGAACAGATCATTCGGCGAATCTCCGGCTGGGCACGTTCGTAGTAAATGACATCCTGAAAGCTGCCGTCGTACCAGCTCTCGACATAGGCGCGGAAGGTTTCCACGCCTCGCTTGAGCGGCGTCGAAAATTCGCTGTCCCAGTCCACTGACTCGCCACTCAGCTGTCGGTGCAATACCGCAGCCGCCATGCTCGCCGAGCGCATCGCAATGGTGACGCCGGATGAAAATACCGGGTCGAGAAACTCGGCCGCATTGCCCAGCAGGGCAAAACCGGGTCCGTGCAGCGCTTTGACGTTCGCCGAATAGCCATTGATCAGGCGTGCCGGCGTATCCCACTCAGCATGCTTGAGGATGCGCTTGAGGTTGGGGGCCTCCATCACGAACGCTTTGAGGCAGCTGTCCAGGTCCAGCGAACGTCCTTCGTAGCGCTCGGCACTGGCCACCACGCCCAGCGAGCAGCGGCCGTTGCTGAACGGGATGGTCCAGAACCATACGTCGCGCCATTCTGGGTGGGTGGTGATGAGGATCTTGTCGCGGTCGAAGTGTGGATCGTTGATGTTATCGGTGATGTGGGTAAACACCGCACGGCGAAGCGGAAAGCTCGACGGCGCTTCCAGATCGAGCAAGCGCGGCAGCACCCGGCCGTAGCCACTGGCGTCGAGGACAAATTCGGCCTCCAGCGCGTAGTCGCTACCGTCGAGGCGGCGCACCTGCAGACTCGGGCGCGGCCCGCCGAAATCCGCGGCGGTAATTTCCTCTTCGTAACGAATCTCGACGCCTTGCAGGGCAGCCTGGTCGGCCAGCAGTTGGTCGAAGTCCGCGCGCTGCACCTGATAGGTACTGCCGTGGCCCTCGGTAAATTTGTCGCGAAAATCGAAATCCGTATAGCGCTCGCCACAACCGAAGGCCGCCCCGTGCTTGGTCTGGAAACCTGCAGCCTGTACCGCCTCGAGCATGCCGGCTTCCTCGATGAAATCCAGGCAATGCGAGAGCAGGCTCTCGCCAATCGAAAAGCGCGGAAAGCGCTGTCGTTCGATGATCAGTACGTCGTGCCCCTGACGCTTGAGCAGCGCAGCGGCAATGGCCCCGGAAGGCCCGGCGCCAATAACGACAACGCGACGGTTTTCTGAATGCGGGGAAGCCTTCATGTAATCGACTCGACAAGGGTGACGGACACCGGTTGCTGCCGGCGGGTTGGGTAAAACGATTCGGTATCCAGGCGAACGTCGTGGCGTGGCCGCGCAGGAGTGCTGGCCCAGGCCTGGCGTGGGCATGACGCGGCGCGGCGCTGGACGGTCAAGATGCTGGGTCTCCGACGCGTTCTGCTGCCCACGGTGCGAGCAGAAAGGCAAAGACCAGGCCGATGCCCACCGCCAGGCCAAAGTTGCTGACGGCTGGCGTGCTGGACAAGGCCAGTAGACCGAAAGACAGCCAGGTGGTGGTGGCCGCGAGAAGCGTACCCACCAGGCTTACTGCGGCGCCGCCGATCTGCTCACGCATGAGAATCGCGTAATCGACGCCGATCGCCGTGACCAGCAGCAGACCGAACAGGCCAAACAGCGTCAACGGTTGGCCCAACCAGCCGAGGCAGGCCAGACTGCCCAGCGCCGCCAGCAACGGAACAGCCAGGCAGCGCAGCGCACCGCGCCAGCCAAATGGCAGGCATAGCAGGGCCAAGATGACCACGGCCGCCAGCACCTTGAGTAGCGCGGCCTGACGCTGGGTTTCAGCGAACAGACGGTTCAGGTCAGCGGGCCGGTCGACGAGTCGGACGCCGTCGATACCGTCGGCCAGGCCGTGCAGCGCCGAGCTGTCACGAAGTCCCTGAAGGCTGATCAGCCCGGCGACCGAGCCGTCGCTTCGGGTGCCCAGCCAGAGCGGGCGCCAAGGCTCGGCAAGCGGCCCGGCCAGCACCTGGTCGAGGCCGGTCACCGGGCGTGTCTCTAGATCGGTAAGTTCCTGTTCGAGTGCCCCGTTTGGCATGCCAAGCGCTCGCAATGGCTGGCTGTTCTCGAGCAAACGTGGCAAGGCGAGATGAAGGCTTTCCTGAGCAACGGTCGAGGCGGCCAGCTGACTCAGGGCCAGGTAGCCGTGCAGCGTTTGCTTCGCCACCAGCTCATCAAGGCGAATGCCTAGGGCTTCCTGGCGCTCCAATAATTCGTCGGTGGTTTTCGCGCTAACCAGGAAATACTGGCTGGTCGGCTCGAATCCGGTGATCTTGCCGATGCGCTCAGCCTGCTGTAGTAGCGTTGGCGCGCGGCTGGTCCACTGGCGCAGGTCATCCTTGAACGACACCTGGCTGATTCCGACCAGACAGAACGCCACGAAGCAGGCCAATAGCCAGCGCGAGGGGACGTGAATGAGCAGGCGGCGGCGCCAGTTCAGCGCGCGTTCAGCCCAGCTCAGCGGGGCGACCCAGGGCTGTAGCGGAACGTTCACCAACGAGGGCAGCAGGCAGGTGGCGCACGCGAAGGCGCCAAGCAGCCCCGCGGCAGAAAACACCGCGACCTGGCTCAGTGCCGGAAATGGCGTGAACGCCATGGCCAGATAGCCGATGACGTTGGTTGCCAGCGCCAGCGCGAGACCGGGCAGTGTCAGGCGCAAGGCCCGAAAGGCCTGCCATGGCTGCAATGTCCAGCTCTTGGACAGATAGTGCAGCGGAAAATCGATGCTCACTCCCACCAGGCTGGCCCCCAGCACCAGGGTTAGCACATGGATCTGGCCGAACAGTGCAACGCAGGCCGCGGCACCACTGAGCGCGCCGACCAGCACCGGCAGAGCGACCAGCAGGACGCGCGGCGTACGAAACAGCAGATGCAGCAAGGCGAGCGTAGCGACCAGCGAGACGCTGCCGATCAGGCTCGCTTCCTCTCGCGCCTGACGCTGTCCGTAGGCGGCATGGAGCACACCGCCAGCTGCGAGCAGCTCGCCCTGTTGAGCTTCGACCCAGCGGCGAGCGTCACGGACCTGATCGTCGACCAGCAACGGCAACTTGTCATCAAAGGCGTCGCCGTCGATCTGCGCGTGAATAACGGCCCAACGCTGACCGCCATGTTCGGCGACGAGTGCGCCATCAAGGCGCGGGTGGATATGGCCGGGTTGGGGCAGCCGCCGCTGCGCCAGGTCGGCCAAACCGAACCAGTCTTCTTCCACCGGCACCAGGCTTGTGCTTTCAAAGGGGCTGAACAGGCGCTGCAGGCGCTGTTGGATGAACGCTTCGGGTGAGGCAATCAGGGCTTCACGGCTGGCCCTGTCGAGCAATACCAGGCGTTGATCCAGTAATTGCTGGCGCAGCGCGGGCAAATCGGCCTGCACGGAGCGCCGAATCTGCGCAAACAGGCCGCTGGCCTTGAGGTTGCCTGCGACGTCCTTGGCCAGCGCGACGGCAGTGTCTTCGTCGTCATGCTGAACCAGCAGCATCAGGTCGCGATTCAGCGGTTCCTGCACGCGTTGCTCGGCAAGCTGCTCCAGCTCGCCAGGCGCCCCGCTGGGAAGCAACTGCAGCAGATTAGCGGTGACCGGCGGGCCATCGCGCCATTGCCATGCGGTCAACCCGACCAGTCCGAGCAGGGCTACAAAGAAGAATGAGGAGAGCCAGGCCGGCAGCCTGAGCGCATGATCAGTCGGCGAGGTCATGGTGCTCGCTGGGGCTCAACTGATGGTCGATCTGTAGGTCGGTCAGCTGCAGCAGGGTGCTGTCGCCTTGGGTTTCACGCAGCTCGATACGCTCGGCGGTGACGCTTCCCTGAATCAGAATGCTGGAGAAAATCTGCGCAAGCAGTGGCGCGCGCGGTGTAAGCGCCAACGTCCAGGCCTCTGCCGTTCCCGTCAGGTGCAACTTGAAATCGCGCTGCAAGGCTTCGGTATCGCCCTGCAGTACGGCCAGGAACAGCTCGTTCTGTCGCGATGCGGGCCCTTGCTGACGGGTCGGCTGCCAGCCGCTGGGCGTGCGTCGGGCGATTCCGGCAGCGCTGATGCGGTAATCCTGTTGCACCGGCGCTTGCAGCAACCAGAGCAGGCCGCTGTCGCGTGCCAGCACGAAGGTACCCACGCTGACCAGCGGCTGTGGCAGGGCGCGCAGGTGTTTTTCCTGCGTAAAGCGGCCGCGAACAACCGAGGGCTCGCGCAGTTGCAAACTGAGTTCGAGCAGGTCGAACGCATGGGCGCGGGTGGTCACGGCCAGCAGCAGGCCCAGGGCAAGCAATGTGCGCCAATACGGGCGGTCGGATCGGCGCATCACAGCAGTGCCCGCTCCACGGCATCGACCAGTACCTTTGGCGAGGCCAGCAGCATTTCGCGGCTGGCGATTTCCACGGCAACCTGAACGGTGCTGCCGCGGGTCATGCGCTCGCCGGTCTCGGCGTCGGTGATCAGGTAATTGATCTTCAGGCGGTTCTCCCACTCGACAAGATCGGCGCGAACAACGATGCGCTGATTGAAACGGGCGCCCCGCATGTAGCGCAGCTGCACGTCGATGATCGGCCAGGCATAACCGGCGACCTTCATCTGTACATAGTTGTGGCCGATGCGCTCGAGCAAGGCGCAGCGCGCCATCTCGAAATATTTGACGTAATGGCCGTGCCAGACGATGTCCATGGAGTCGACGTCGAAAAAGGGCACCAGCACTTCGATTTCTGCCTGCAGTACGCCGCCCTTACGCATACAACCCCCAGTGCTGTGCGCGAATACGCAGGAGGCACAGGCGCAGCTCGCCTTCCAGCGCACGGTCTTCGATCAGCGGTGGGAAGTCTTCGCCAAGGGCTTCGTGCATCCGTGCGATCGGTGCCGGTAGTGTCCGCGCCGCTGGCTGACGTTGGCGCAGCCAGACGCCCTGGTTTGCGGCAATCAACGTGGCAGCCGCCACCTGCTCGGTCAGTTCCAAACTACGCAATGCGTCGCGCGCGGCAATGGTGCCCATGCTGACCTTGTCCTGGTTGTGGCACTCGGTCGAGCGCGAAAAGACGCTGGCCGGCATGCTGTTTTTCAGAGCCTCGGCGGTCCAGGCGCTGGCGCCAATCTGCACCGCCTTGAAGCCATGGTTGATCATCGCCGTGGCAGCCGGCGCGCCAGAAAGGTTGCTTGGCAAGCCGTGGTTGTAACGAGTGTCGACCAGCAGCGCCAGTTGCCGGTCGAGGAGGTCGGCGACGTTGGCAACGAGGTTCTTCAGGCTGTCCATGGCAAAGGCGATGTGCCCGCCGTAGAAGTGCCCGCCGTGCAGCACGCGCTCGTTGTCGGCGTCGATGATCGGATTGTCATTGGCGCTGTTCAATTCGGTTTCGATGAATTGCCGCAGCAGGCCTAGGCTGTCGGCCAGCACGCCGAGCACGTGCGGCGCGCAGCGCAGTGAGTAGCGGTCCTGCAGGCGATGCAGCGGCGCGGTGGGTGCATCGATGGCAAGGTCCTGACGAATCCAGGCGGCCACCTGGGTCTGCCCCGGGTGCGGCTTGGCCGCGAACAGGCGCTCGTCGAAATGCTCGGGATTGCCTTCCAGTGCGATGACGTTGAGCGCGGTGATCCGGGTCGCCAGTTTCAGCAGGTAATCGGCGCGGGCATAGGCGAGGCAGGCCAGGCCGGTCATCACCGCCGTGCCATTCATCAACGCCAGGGCTTCCTTGGGGCGCAGGGTCAGCGGCGTCCAGCCAAGCTGGCGGTGTACCTCGGCGGCGCTGCGGCGCTCGCCGCGATACATCACCTCTCGCTCGCCAGCCAGGGTTGCCGCGACATAGGACAGCGGCGTCAGGTCACCGCTGGCGCCGACCGAGCCTTCTTCGGGGATCAGCGGCAGCACGTCATGTGCGAGGAACGCCTGCAAACGCTCGAGCAACTCGATGCGCACCCCGGACATGCCGTGGGTCAGCGAGCGCAGGCGCGCAGCCAGGACTGCGCGCGTGGCTTCGGCGTCGAGCAGCTTGCCAAGGCCGCAGCCGTGGAAGGTAAACAGGTGCTGCGGCAGTGCCTCGACCTGGTGCAGCGGCACCGCCACTACGCAGGAATCCCCGTAGCCGGTGGTCACGCCGTAGATCACGCCTTCGCGGTCGAGCAGGGTATCGAGAAACTGCGCGCCGCGGGCGATCCGCTCGCGGAACGCCGTGTCGGTCTGCAGCTGGGCGGGCGCACGGCCCTGGGCGACGGCCAGCAGGTCTTCGATACGCAGGTGGTGTTCACCAAAGATCACGGGCTCAGCGTTGTTCATGGGTGTTCCAGAAAGGGTAGAAATTGAACCACTGCAAAGGGGCTTCCAGACAGCGTGCCGCCAGTCGATCAGCGTAGCGCTGCACCCACGCCTGCACCACGGCGTCGCGCTGGCCACGGCGCCATTCGACGCGATCGGCGAAGGGCTCCAGATGGACATGGAATTGCCCTGCATGTTTCAGGCAGAACAACAGATTCGCCGGGCACTGCAGCAGGCCGGCCAGTAGCCAGGGTCCCTGTGGAAACGCGGCCGGCTGGCCAAGAAAGTCAGCGGTGGCAATGCGCACGCCCTGCAGCGGCACCCGGTCACCGGCAATGGCCAGCCATTCGCCCTGATCCAGCCGGTGGGACAGCTCCATCATGATCGCCGGGTCCAGCTCGCTGACCTGAATCAGCCGCAAGTTGCTGGCACCGGATTCACCCAGCAAGCGGTTGAACTGCTCGGCGTGACGCGTGTGCACCAGGACATTCATCTTGACCTTGCGGCCCATCTCCGCCAGGGCCCGGCAGATCTCCAGGTTGCCCAGGTGCGAGCCGACCAACAGCTGGCCGCGCGGCGCCTTGAGGTCCGCGTGCAGGTCGGCGCTGTCGTGCAGCACCAGTCGATCCAGTGCCAGGCGGCCGCCCCAGACATCGAGTTTGTCCAGCAAGGCATCGGCGAAGGCCATGAATTGGTGATAGACCGAGCGCCAGCCAGGCGTCAGGTCGGCGCGGCCGCTATAGGTCGCAAGGTTCCGCTGGTACTGCCAGGCGCTCTGCCGCGCGCTGCGGTTGAACAGGTAGAAATACAGCACGATCAGGTACAGCAGCGGCGCCATGGCGCGTCGGCCAAGCAGGCGCACGGCCCAGGCCGTCAGCTTCATCAAGGCATAGCTGCCGCGTTCGCGGTGCGCGGCCCAGTGCGAGCCGGCCGCGGCTTTTTCGCTCATCGACACAGCCGCCGCCAGAGCAATGCGGGCGCTCGCATGAGCATGCCGCCAAACAGTCGCGCGTGCATCGACGAGATCAGCAGGTTGTCGTGCCAGAGGCGAAAATGCGAAATCCCACCGACTGGATAATGTACCCGCGTCGGCAGCCAGACCATCGGTTGCTCACGCCAGTGCAGCCGCACCAGGATTTCCGTGTCGAAGTCCATGCGCTGCCCCAGCCTCGTCGTGTCGAGCAGGGCGAGCGTTGGCTGCAGCGGGTAGATACGGAAGCCGCACATGGAGTCGCGAATCGACAACGACAGGGTGTTGATCCAGACCCAGACATGGGTCAGGTAGCGGGCATAGAGGCGCCCTTTGGGCACGCTCGAATCGTACTGGGGATAGCCACAGATCAGCGCATCCGGCGCCTGGCTGGCGCGGTCGAGAAACAGCGCCACGCCTCCGAGGTCGTGTTGGCCGTCGGCATCGACCTGCAAGGCATGGCTGAAGCCCAGGCGCACTGCTTCGCGCAGGCCGGAGGCCACCGCAGCGCCTTTGCCCTGATTGCGACGGTGGCGAAGCAGGTGCACCAACGGATGCTCAGCCAGCTCATCGATAACCGCTGCTGCGGCCGGGCTGGAGCCGTCATCGACGAGCACGCACGGCAGGTCTTCGGCGAGTAACGCCTGAACGACAGCGGGCAGGCTGGCCTCGTGGTTGTACACCGGCACCACCGCGCAGGGCTTGAACCAGTCGTCAATCGCTAGCGACAACTGTTGATGGCTTTCTGTAACGGGCACGGTCGCCATCGCAGGCTCAAGCGGGGTTAGCGTGGTCACAGTGGATCTCCCAACAGAATGCGGCCGGACGAGCAGGGCGCATCTCCCTCGCCGTTGCGGTATGCGAAATGCAGCTTGCTGCGCTCGCGGTCGAAGCGAAGCGTCAGGCTCAACCGATCACCCGGACGGGCAAGCTGTTGGAACTTGAGCACTTCCATGCCCTGAAAGCGTGGCGGAAGGTCGGCGATCAGCTCGCGGGCAAGGCCGATGGCCCAGTCGATTTGCACCACGCCGGGCAGAACCGGGGTTTGAGGAAAGTGCCCGGTGAAGTGCGCCAGGTCCGGCGGAATGGCCAGCTGGAGCTGCCATTGATCCCCTTCCTGCAAAACGCTGAGCCGCTCGGGCTGCAGCGGTCTGGGCGCGAGCAACAGCGAGTCGAGCTGCGCCTGGGGGAGCTTGCCCTGGCTGTTGACCGGCAGGCGGGTCACCAGCCGCCAGCGACGCGGCAAGGCCAGCGCTTCGCAGTGCTTCGCCAGGTGCTTGCGCAGCGTTTCGGTCAGTGCGCGCCGCCCCCCGTTGCGCAGTGCATGCAGGCCCGCCTCACTGAGCGCAACTAGCGCCGCGAGGTAGGCACGATTTTCAGTGATGACGCCGAGTTTCGTATCGCTGACAAACGGGTGTTCGGCCAGCGCCGCTTCCAGCATCGGTAGGGAGATGCGCTTCTCTTCAAGCTTGACGATGCGGTCCAGTCGACCAAGCAATTCGAAGCGCCCGTCCGCCTCGATGCGCGCGGCATCCGCCGTCTGTTCGATCTGCCCTGGCGGCAGGCAGGGCGAAGCGATGCGCAACGCGCCCTGATAATCCTGGCTCAACTGGACGCCGGTGAAGGGTTGCCAGAGCATTCCGCCCTGGCGCCAGGCGATGCCGCCGGTCTCCGAGCTGCCGTAGATTTCTGTCGGCAGCTGACCCAGGCGTTGCTCCAGTCGCTGCGATGCCTCGGTATCCAGGGCTCCGCCCGAGGAAAAGACCCGGCAAACGCTGCGCAACGCCGGCCAGTCGAGGTTGTCCCCCATCCGTTTGAGCAACGCCGGGCTGGCCACCCAGCAGAAACGCGGATGCTGACGGCTGGCCAGCTGGATATCTTCTGAAAATGGCTGTGCGCGGCGCAGAAAAGGCCGGCCAGCGCACAATGGCCAGAGCACCCGGAACAGCAATCCATAGATGTGCTGCGCGGCGACGCTGGCGATCACGCAGGCGTCGCCGAGGTCGGCTCCCCAGCAGGCTTCGAGCGTTTCCACCTCGTTCGCCAGCTGGCGCAGGCGTTTTTCGATCAGCTTCGGTTCGCCACTGGAGCCAGACGTGCATAGCAGCAGTCGGCACCCGTCCAGATCCAACTTCGCCCCTTCCACCGGCTCGGCGAACAGTTCCGACAGACGCACATCGCCGTCCAGGTCCGTCAGCCACAGGTCAGCCTGATGGGCCAGGCGCGCGCGGCTGGCAGGCTGCAGGTCGGCCGGCAGCAGCACGGTTACCCCAGCTCGCCAGGCGCCGAGCAACGCAACGGCAAGCTCGGCAGCATCCTCCAGATGAACAGCCAGCCGGGCCACCCCACGGTTGCGCAGCCCGGCCGCCAGGCGCAGCGCTTGCTGGCGCAGCTCGGCATGATCAAGGGAGGGGTTGAGGGCAACCGGGCGCGACCTGGGGGTCTGGTCGAGCAGGTGTTCGAGGGCAATCCAGTTCATGTCGCGTTCCTGATGCGCTGGCGGACACACCACTCCCCGGCAAACAGCAGCCCCATCAGCAGATAGGCGATCAATCCGGTGTACAGCGTCCACCAGCTCAGCGGTGCCCAGAGTGCCAGGCCGCTGGCGATGCCTGCATTAATGATGAAATAACCTAGCCAGACCCAGGTGACCTGGCGTGTATAGCGTATCGCCGCGGGCGGGAGGTCGGGTTCGCTGAGCCGTGCCAGGCGCTCGATGATCGGCATTCCCGTGCAGAGACTGCCGGCAAACAGGCCGAACAGGGCCAGGCTGATGAGCACGGGGTACCAGCGCAACAAGGCGGGCTCGCCCGCCAGTCCGAGCAGCAGGCAGAACAGCAGTGCGCTTGCGGCCATCGTGTAGTTCAGCGGCGTCTGCTTTCCGCTAAGCAGTTTGGCCACCCAGAGCGCGCCAAGCAGAACGGCAAACAGGCGAGGCGACAGGTGCTCCAAACCCAGGTACACGGCGAACGGGTAGGCGAGGCCGACGAGCAACAGGCCCAGCCCTGTCATTCGGCTCGCGTTCGCCTTAGCTGTTCGTGTGGGAGGTTGCATCATGCCGTCCATTTTTGCGCATAAAAGGCGTGATCCAGGAAGCGCTGGGCCCCCCGGACATGCTTGTTCGGTTGATCGAGAGGCTCAGGCCGGCTGAGCGTTCACCAGTCGATAGACCGCTTCGACGACATCGCCCACGGTCCGTACCGACTTGAACTCCTCTGCGGCAGTCTTCTTGCCCGTCTGGCGCTTGATGTGATCGATCAGGTCGACGGCGTCGATGCTGTCGATCTCCAGGTCCTGATAAAGGTTGGCGTCCAGGCTGATCCGCTCGGGTTCGAGTTCGAACAGTTCGACCAATGCATCGCGCAGGGTCTGGAAGATCTCGTTGCGGCTTTCCATTTCAGGCCTCCTCGGTGACGGCGCGGTTGGCGCTGACGTAGGCGGTCAGGCTGTCGATACTGGCGAAATGCTTGCGGGTGTCTTTGGCGTCAGCGTCGATCTTGATGCCGAAGCGCTTCTGGATCGCCAGACCCAGCTCCAGTGCATCGACCGAATCCAGCCCGAGGCCGTCGCCGAACAAAGGCTGATCGGCGGCTATGTCGTCCGGGCCTAGGTCTTCCAGACCGAGGGCGTCGATGATCAGTTGCTTGATTTCAAGCTGCAGTTGGCTCATCGAGTGCGAGCTCCTTTATGAAGTGTCGGTGCAGATGATCGTTGAGTTGCCGCGAAGCGAGGGGTGCTGCGCCACGCGAAGCGAACACCTGCGGGTCGATATCCTCACCGACGCGCAGATGGAAATGAAAACGTCTCGCCGGAATGCGATACCAGGGCTCGGCCTTGGTGAGGGTGGTGGGCGTCACGCTGATCACTACCGGTGTCACCAGGCGCGCACCGCGCAGAGCGATGGCCGCCGCGCCGCGGTGAAATTGCGGTGCCTGGCCGGGCGTGGTGCGCGTGCCTTCGGGAAAGATGATCAGGGTCTGGCCCTGGCGCAGCGCGTCTGCAGCTTCATCCAGCATCTCGGCGCTGCCGTTGTTGCTGATGTACTGAGCCGCCCGGATCGGTCCACGGGTGAAGGGGTTGTCCCACAGGCTCTGCTTGACCACACAGTTGGCATCGCGAATCAGCGCGATCAGCACCACCACGTCGATCAGCGAAGGGTGGTTGGCGATCACCAGCTGCCCTGGGCGGCCGAGGCGTTCGGCGCCCTCGACCTCGTAGGTCAATACGCCGCTGCGATACATGAACTGAACGAACAGCCAGAACAGCCGGCTTACGGTCTGGCGCGCCCGACGGCGGTGTTCGGCTTTATCGCCGGGCAGCAGCGCCAGCAGCGGGAACACGATCAGGCGCAGACAGAGCCCGCCGACGCCGAACAGCATGAACGACAGGCCGGTCGCGACCAGGCGCCATAGCCATGGGGCGCTGTATCGACGGTTCAATGGGGCTGCTGCCAGTTCCATTGGCGGCTCCCCCATTGGTGTTGCAAGGTCGGTTGGTTGTTGAGCAGCGCACGGACCAGGTTGATCGCATGCGGATGAACGGTGCAGATCGGGGTTGGCTCGGCGGCGCCGAGACTTAACTGCCAGGCCTGGCCCGGCTTGAGCAACAGTGCCACGGCATAGGGAAAGCTGACGTCGTTGATCCAGGGCGCGTACACCGCCGGGGGCTGGTCTTCGGCGATCACCACCAGTACCTCCGGGGCACCTTCGCCGAGCAACAAGGTGGCTTCGAGCACAGCGTGTTCCAGCCCATCCCCTTCGGCGGCAAGCGCCGTCATTTCGCAGGTGTTGTGCTGATGAATGGACCAGAGTCCAATGATCGCGTTGTGCACTGATAGGCTGAATTGTGTCGGTGAAAGCGGCTCTTCACTGGCCAGGTCGTTGAGGATGGCGAAGGTCCGCGCGGTCTCGCCGTGACGGGACGCATAGACCAGGGGCATTGGCGGTCGGCCGGTCGCCAGCGGCGTGGCCACGGCGAAGACCATGCGCGCCAGGCGGCTCAGGCGGCGACGTTGCATGGCTGGCAGGAAGCTGACATCCGGCTGTACGTCATCGTTTTCGAGCGCGCGCGGGTCCCGGGCCCATTTGGCCCAGTCGTCAGTGCTCGCCAGGCCTGGAGCCCAAGCCTGCCATTGATCGATTTCGAATTGAATCACGCTGAACTCACCGGCTCATCCTCGAGCCTTGTTATTGGCGTGTCGACGTCCCTGTACAGCGACTATCGGTAAATGTCTGCCGTGAAAACGGCGGCATTATCCAATCGCGGTGGAACCTAGGCAAACGTTGCGTGAAATATCCAGATAAAAGGCAGGCCTAATGCACGGAACTGTGAGTCGAATCCAGTGGTCTGTTCAAAGTTTTGCTGAGTGAAGTCGGGGCTTCTTTCGGCTGCCGACCCTTTATCCAGGCGCGGCAGCCTAACAGGCCCACGGACGGCATCCGTCATATACCGTGCTGCTGCAGCCAGGTCAGCAACTGCGGCAATGGCATCGCACCGCTTTGGCGTGCGACCTCCTGGCCTTGCTTGAACAGGATCAGACTGGGAATCGAGCGAATGCCGAGCTGGCCAGACAATTGCGGATTGGCCTCGCTGTCCAGTTTGGCCAGTCGGCAGCGGCCTTGCAGTTGAGTGGCCGCCTGGCTGAAGACCGGGGCGAAACTGCGGCACGGGCCGCACCAGCTGGCCCAGACATCCACCAGCAGTGGCAAATCACCCTTGATCTGGTTGGCGAACTGGCTCTGCTGCAACTCGAACGGCGTAGGAGGCAACGCCTCCGACTTGCAACGTCCGCAGCGCGGCGCGTCATGCAGTCGGTCGGCGGGGAGGCGGTTGAGGCTGGCGCAGTGTGCGCAGGGGATGATCAGCGAGTCGGTCATGGCGAGGCTCCACAGCGGTCTGTCGCAGTAATGTGGAGCCTCGCTGGCCGATATCAAGCCGTGGCGGCGGCGTTGGGCTGCTGGCTTTAGCCCTTGGCGGCGCTCAGGGCCTGGGTCAGGTCGGCGAGGATGTCGTCGATGTGCTCGATGCCGATGGACAGGCGGATCAGGTCCTGGGAAACGCCCGCTCGGGCGAGTTCTTCGGCATTCAGCTGGCGGTGCGTGGTGCTGGCGGGGTGGCAGGCCAGCGACTTGGCATCGCCGATGTTGACCAGCCGCACGATGAGCTTGAGCGCATCGATGAAGCGCGCCCCGGCTTCCATGCCGCCCTCGATGCCAAAGCAGAGAATCGACGCCGGTGTGCCGTTCATATAACGGCGCGCCAATGCATGCTCCGGATGATCGGCCAGGCCGGCATATTTAACCCACGCCACCTGCGGGTGTGCCTGGAGGAATTCGGCCACCTTCATTGCATTCTCGCAGTGACGCTCCATACGCAGCGCCAGCGTCTCCAGCCCTTGCAGGATCAGGAAGGAATTGAACGGCGAAATCGCCGCGCCCATGTTGCGCAGCGGTACCACCCGGCAGCGACCGATGAACGCGGCGGGGCCGAAGGCCTCGGTGTAGGTGACGCCGTGATAGGACACATCGGGCGTGTTGAGCAGCGCGAAGCGCGCCTTGTGCTGCGCCCAGGGGAATTTGCCGGAATCGACGACGATGCCGCCAATGCTGGTGCCGTGGCCGCCCATGTACTTGGTCAGCGAATGCACGACGATATCGGCGCCATGCTCGATGGGCCGGCAGAGCATCGGTGTGGCGACCGTGTTATCGACGATCAGCGGCACGCCGTGGCGGTGCGCGGCATCGGCCAGTGCCTGGATGTCGATGATGTTGCCCGCCGGGTTGCCGATGGACTCGCAGAACACCGCCTTGGTCTTGTCGTCGATCAGCGCCTCGAGCGCGGCGATGTCGTCATGGGCGGCAAAGCGCACCTCGATGCCCTGGCGCGGCAGCGTGTGCGCGAAGAGGTTGAAGGTGCCGCCGTAGAGCTTCGCCACCGAGACGATGTTGTCGCCCACTTCGGCAATGGTCTGGATGGCATAGGTGATTGCCGCCATGCCTGACGCCACAGCCAATGCCGCCACACCGCCTTCCAGTGCCGCGACGCGCTGCTCGAGCACATCGGTGGTGGGGTTCATGATGCGCGTATAGATGTTGCCGGGCACCTTCAGGTCGAACAGGTCCGCGCCGTGCTGGGTGTCGTCGAAGGCATAGGAAGTGGTCTGGTAGATCGGCACGGCCACGGCGCGCGTGGTCGGGTCCGGGCTGTAACCGGCATGGACGGCGAGGGTTTCCCGCTTCATGGGGCGCTCCTTGTTCTTGTTCATGGGGCAAAGGCCCGAGAGCATGAAACTGAACGCCAATGCGGTCAATGACCCAGGGCAACCGCCCCCATCAAAGCGGTGTGAGCGGCCAGAACCAGGGAATGACCAACGTGGCGACGACCCACAACAACAGGTTCAACGGGATACCAACCTTGAGGAAGTCCGCGAAGCGATAGCCGCCGGCGTTATAAACGAAGGTGTTGGTCTGATAGCCGATCGGCGTCGCGAAGCTGGCGCTGGCCGCAAACATCACCGCGACGACAAAGGCGCGCGGATCGATCCCGAGCTGCTGGGCCAGGCCGATGGCGATTGGGGTGACCAGCACCGCGACGGCATTGTTGGACAGGATCTCGGTGAGGACCGAAGTGAACAGGTAGATAAAGGAGAGCATGAACAGCGGGCCGGCCCAGGGCGTCAGGTCCACCACGCCCGAGACAATCAGCTCGACCAGCCCGACTTTGTTCATCGCGATGCTGATGGCGAGCATGCCGAAGATCAGGCTGAGGATCTTCCAGTCCACGGCCTTGTAGGCATCTTCGACATCCAGGCAACGGGTCGCCAGCACCGCGGCGGCGCCGATGATCGCCAGACCTTCGATCGGCATCACGCCAAACGCCGCCAGCAACATCACCATCAGCGTGGCGCCAATGGCGATCGGCGCCTTGTCCCGGCGGTAGGCGCGTTCCTGTACGGCGTTGAGGCTGATCAGCTCGCCGTTGTCGGCGAACCGTTTGATCTGCCCAGGCGTGCCCTCGACCAGCATCACATCGCCGAATTGCAGCTGGAAGTCGTCGAGGTTGCCCTGAATATTTTCGTCCTGCCGGTGCACGGCCAGCACATTGATGCCGTAGCGGGCGCTGAGGTCGAGATCGCGCATCGGCCGGTGGCTGTAACGGGAATTGCGCCCCACGATGGCCTCGGCGAGCACTTCATTTTCACTGCTGAGGGTTTCGAAGGCATCGCTGCGGTTAAAGGTCAGATGGCCGCTGCCGCGCAGCTCAACCACGTCCTTGACCTGGCCATGGATCACCAGCACATCGCCGGCCAGCAAGGTGAAATCCTGCTCCGGTCGGCTGTGCACCTGGGCATCCCGGTCGATCTGCAGCACCTGCAGGCCGCTGCCACCGTTGAGATTGGCCTCGGCAATGCTCTTGCCGATCACCGGCGATCCCTGCGGCACCCGGAGTTCACTCATGAAGGTGCGATCAAGTCTCGGGCCGAGCAATTTCGACAGAGTGTCGCGCTCGGGCAGCAGCCGCTTGCCAATGGTCAGCATGTACAGCATCCCGGCCGCAGCCAGCACCAGTGCCGCACCGGTGATCTCGAACATGCCGAACGGGGCGAGCCCGGCCTTGCGCGCGACCCCATCGACCAGAATGTTGGTCGAGGTGCCGATCATCGTCAGCGTGCCGCCCAGGATGGTGGCGTAGGACAGCGGAATCAGCAGCTTCGAAGGCGTGGTGCCCGCCCGCTTAGCCAGCGAAATCGCCACAGGCGTCAGGATCGCCACCACCGGGGTGTTGTTGAGAAACGCCGAAATGACCAGCGCGGTAATCGTCAGCCCGCCAAGCACACGGGTCGGGCTGGTGCCGACCAAGCCGCCCAGCCAGTTACCCAGCGCATCGATGCAGCCGGTACGCTCCAGCGCGGCGGAGATCACGAACATGCAGGCAATGGTGACGGGCGCGGAGTTGGACAACACCCCCAGCACCTCCGCGGGCGTCAGCAACTGGCTGGCGATCAACACCGCCACCGCAATCGCCACCACGATATCCGGGCTCCAGGTCTCCCGCACGAAAGACACCAGCACCCAGAGCAACACGGCGCAGACGAACAGCAGCGGCAGCGGCAGCGAATCGAAGAGCATGAACGTCCTTAACGTGGCGAAACGACCGGCCAAAACAACGGCCCCGCGCGAACGATAGGAGCGGGCTCTTAGAGAGTCTAGGAACGTTTATTTCGGTTTATATGCGATTTGGCTATTTAACAGGTTGGTGCAGCTATCGCCCAGATGATGCCTGTGCAGCTAATGGTGATAAGCCAAACGAAAAGGCCGCGCAGAGCGCGGCTTTAAAGGTGCTGGGCCCACACGGACTCGAACCGTGGACCTAAGGATTACGAGCTGCCTAGAAACGCTGCAAGCCTAGTGAATCCGTGAGTAGCTTAGCGTAGGTACAGTTAGCTGAAAGTAGCGCTGTAGAGCGGGTTAAGCGTAATTTAGCGAAAACTGTAAAAGCTGGGAGCTGTACCGTCAGTGTACCGTTTTTTGTACCGCGAAACGGTCAGGTTTTGTTTTCCCATAGGACGTTATTTTCGCTTACTCCAGTAATTTTTAATTAGCTGTTTACAAGAGCGGTAGGCAAGAAAAAATTGAGGTTTTCTATTGCGTGGGGCGAGTAGAAGCAGGCAGAACCTCTATTGGTTCTAACTAAATCAAACTCTCTGTATCTGCCCGAAACGCCTGCGCGTACGGGTAGATACAGAGAGTCAATTGCTAATTGACCGACCTGTCAGAACTACAACGAATCTGCCTTTGTTTTTCTAGATTTATGGTCTATGGAACGGGATTGCTGAATGCTGATTTGGGCAATCGACGACAGCCGCTGCTTATCTTGGTCTGTAGTGTGAAACATATGCAGGTGGTAGAAGATAAGGCTCTGGAGGATCGTAAAGGCAAACTTATTTGCTTTCAAATCTCTGGATAAGTTGTCTAAATAATCGAATGGAATATGTCCAGGTTGAGTCAAACATGATGCGACCTCAATAAGCCGATAGGCATTGCCCTCCTTCTCAGCCACGCAGCGAGACACGTCGTCCCTGATTTTTTCCGAACTAATCAAGTTTCCAGTCCGCGCTATAAAGGATGTAATTATTAGGCCTACAAGCTGAAATGCAAATTTTTTAGCTTGTGCTGTTCGCTCAATGTCATGCATTTTCGGGAATCGGTCGGCCAGTTCCTTTTCAATTTCGGCGATAAATCTATCGGGTTGTTCTAGTATTTCAGAAAATAATTTGTTTAGTGTGCGAAGGGAGCTGTCTAAAATGCTTGTAACGTATTTTTGTTTTCTGTCTTTTTTTATCGAGCCGTAGTAGCTTTTTAATATGTTTGCCAGTATCTCAGAGGTTTTTATTGTTAGATTTATGTCTGAACTTATACTGAGCATTGTTGCTGACGATTCTCCCTTTTCGGCTTCCTCGAGATTAGCTTCGTGATCATCATTTTCGACTTGATCAGCTTCAAACTGATCTCTATTTTTCATGCTGTTTAGCTGATTTTCTTTTACATTAGGATCCTTGATTACCAGTCTGGCGGCCGACTCGACCAAACTGTTAATGGCAGTCATGTCTCCATTTAGATGAAGTGGCTCATTCTCCGAAAAACAAGAGTCCAGTGTGGATGAAATTTTGTTTATAACTCTTGGGTCGCTGGTATGGTGAGTTAGGAACATTATGATGTTAGCATTTTCGCGGATGTGCAATTGCTCGCAGTATTGCTCCACAGTTTGCATCACGGCTTCTTCATGAAGATTGTCGCTTAAATATTTCCCCACAAATAAATAATATATGTATGAGTAGGTGAAGCGATAATGCTCGCCACTTTTTGCGATTATTTTTGAGTTGTACAGCAGACCAATGCGTTGGTCGAAGTCAACCGAAGTGAACTCATTGGAAAACTTTATGTTGAACTCTCGTAGCTCGGAAAGGCTGAGCTCTTTTCGGCCATTTTCTTTAAAGTACCATGCCATTTGTGAGAGATAAGAGAACATCTCATCAAATTCATCTGATCTATAGCCGGCATCTTTCAGGCTTTTGGTGACTAGATACTGATAGTAATAAGAGAAGCTGCTATTTTGTAGTGCTCCTTGCTCATTCTGTTCGTTGCTTTGGAGGAAAATCAATAAATAAACTGGTTTTGCCGGGACTATACTTTTTCCCAGAATACCATTTACTAATTTTTCAGCCCCGTGGACTTTTCTGTCGAACTCCACCAAGGTTTTAACATCGCCAAGCAGGCACCATTTTTTGATTAGGGCATTTCTTAGAAGATGTCCGAATGGTCTAATTTTGTAAGTTTCATACTCGATGATGTATTTTGATGCTTCACTGCCTAGTAGTTCATTCAACTTATATCTAGAGCTGCCTGTAAGAATAACTGAGGTGAAGCGATTCTGGAGTATCTCAACTAAGCGCTCTTGAACTTTCAGATCGCCCTTTATTCGGTCAAGATCATCAAGCAATACTACTTTCTTGGACTTTTCTGCGTATTTAAATTCGGCAGGATTTAAATATTGCTGTTCTGCTAGCTGGTCAATTAACTTGTCAATGTCTCGCTCGGTAACTGACTTGATATGCTCACTTTTTATGTAAATCGGTAGGCCGCCCTGCTCATGAATATCACAGAAGTATCGTCGCAGTAGAAAAGTTTTCCCGCCCTCGTCGTCTGCCAAGATTAAAATCTTTTTACCAGCTTTCCAGTCAGCACAAACTTCGTCAGCAAAGACAGTTTTTTTGCAACTTCAGAGTCATTTTCTTCGAGCTGTGGATAAACAAAAATCTCCTCAGCGCTCAATGCCCCTCGGACTGGGTGTGTGAAATTACCGCCAGGATCCATCAATAATTTTAAAAAATCAGGATTGATTTTATTTAATCTGGTGCATTTGCCGTTGGTGTCAAAGCTGTGCTCACGCTCTTGCTCTACCGGCAAAGGCATATGCTCGGTGGCCTTGTAGCGATTTTCATACACGATTTTGTTTTCGGTTTCGAATAATAAGCAGTTAAATTGCGGCTCTAAGTTGCTCTCGTGGGGTTGCAGTGCCGGGGCTTCAAGTATGAGAGTGCTACCATTCAAGTCTGATACTATTTCCGAGCCAATCGAATGTTCATGTCCAGATAAAATAGCATTGCAGTGTGTTTTTAGCGCCCTGCGCATCGGGTGATACGTGCTTTGGCAGTACCAATTTAGAGGGTGGTGTATCAGCGCTAGGCGTAGTGAGCAGGGCGCTTCCAAATGCTCAGCGTAGTTTTGAATAGGGAAAACTAACTGGCCAGCGCTTTCATGAAGTGTCGACATCCAGGCCGCATTAATTGACGAGATACGCAGGATTCCTCCACCTACAGGCAATTCAAATTCTTTCCATAATCTATCTTCGAAGACCGGTTCCAATAGGCGTATTTTTTCCTCAAATTTTATGTATTCAAATTGGGCTTCGGTGCATTTGTCTATGAGCGCTTGACTGAGGTCTTTTCCTTGCGTCTCAATGATCTTATTGATGGTGAGGGTTCGTATTTCGTCTTCAGGTATCAGTGCGCAGTCGTGATTGCCAGGGGCTAGAAATACATTAATTTTTTTGCCGGTTTCTGTTTGCAGCTTCGATGAAATTGACGCCAAGAATTCACTTGCATATTGGTACTCAATAGCTTGCCCGCCGAAAGCAATATCGCCGGTCACTACTATTACAAATTCGTCACTTTGATGAGCTGTTTGGTAACATGCTTTTGCTATGCACTCGCAATATTTTCTTGCAGGATCATTCTCTCTACGAAAGTGAATATCACTCAGATGTAATACGCCTAACTTCATACTGCGTCTCTCCTTGGCACTAGTAACTGATGATTAGTTTTATAGTGCTTGAATAGTTGGTCTTTTCTTAAACATCAGTTCTAGCGAAAAGGGGACAGATTGATTTTTGGTTTTCTGTTGTCCATTCACAGACTAGGCTCGGCCAATCTCGCAAGATCATCGGCGCGCTGCTTGGTCATATCCATAAAGCACGAGGCGCTGCTAATGCGGTCGATGCTGCCGCCCGTCAAGCTGCCTAGTAAATCGCAATCAGCATCACGAAATTTGATCCACAGCCGCTGCGCGTCGCGCAGTTGTGTTTGCTGTGCAGGTGTTAGCGATTGCATGGCGGCTTTGTAATTTTGGTTCAGGCGTGCGTCTTGCTGTTCCGTCTCGCTGCCCATGCAATCGAGCATATTTATCGTCACACCGCCGGACTCATCCATGAAGGCGCTGTAGGTGGTGCTGTAGCCATCGTCCGCTGCCTGTACGCCAGCGCTGAGTGTGATAGCGGCAATCGCCAGTAGCCAGGTTTTGCTTGATTTCATGATGAGCGTCCTGCGTATCAATGGATGGGGGGTTAAAGGCTCTGCATGGTTCGGCACTTGGGGAAGGTTGAGCAGCCCCAGAACTGTTGGCCGACATTGGCCCCTGTTTTACGGATGCGTATAACCAGCGCGCTGCCGCATTTCGGGCATTGCCGCTCTGCTGTTGGGTCGCTACGGCGTTTGAGGTTTTGCACATGCTCGCGGTGGGTGGCTAGGGTCGGCGCGCGGCGGCCGGTTTGCAGGGCGTGCAGCATGGCGTCGACTTCAGACTCGCTGAATACCGGCTGCTGGAATGACTTGATATAGCGGATAAAGCCGATGCCCTGGGTCACGTTGGCTGGCACTTCGGTTTTGAAGGTGCTGCCGCCGACAAAGGTGATGACCGAGTGCAGGTGCTCTGGGTTAACGCCAAGGGTGGTTTCCAGGGCTTTGAGGTGTTTGTAGTTCTGCCGCAGCGGGTTCTGGAATTTGAAGGTGCGTTTGTAGAGCTTCTGCGTCCACTGTGCCTGCTTTTCGCTGCCGAAGATCCAGCCGCTCATGTTCTTCGTTTCCAGCACGAAGAGGCCGTAGGGCGAGAGGAATACGTGGTCGATCTGCGTGGTGCCGTCTGGCGTGTTCAGCGTGACGTTATGCAGGCGGCGGTAGGTCTGCTTGTCCAGCTGCCAATGAGCGAACAGCCGCACCAGGAGTTCGCCAATATGGCCCTTGGCCCAAGGTGACTTGAGCAGGCTGAGCAGCAGGGCTGCCGGGATAAACCAGACCAACATGCCCCAAACCTGCGCGATGACGGGAGTGAAGTCCATTTCTCTGCCTCGATTGATTCAGCCACTGGCCGGAGCTTACCGAAAGCGAGTGTAGTTGGATGAATCTTTGGTTCTATTGATCCAGAGCCATTTCGATGCACTGCCATTCAGGCTTGAGCCGATTGCGAAGATAGGCGATGAAGGCTCTGTCGCGCAGACGCCTGAGGGAAGACGACCCTCGCGCTTCATGGATGCAGTCGATCGTTTCAGCAAGCCAGGCGGAGTCGAACGCTGTCCAGATGGGAGGAATGGGCGCCTGCATGTTCGAGTAGC
The DNA here is from genome assembly GCF_038562055.1 of Stutzerimonas chloritidismutans. Taxonomy (GTDB): domain Bacteria; phylum Pseudomonadota; class Gammaproteobacteria; order Pseudomonadales; family Pseudomonadaceae; genus Stutzerimonas; species Stutzerimonas chloritidismutans_A. The sequence continues at coordinate 108,703 of NZ_JBCFXD010000011.1, forward strand.
AAGCGGGGGCGACGTCTACGAAGAACGCCGTCTCGATGGCTGAGCGTTCATAGCCTTTAAGGTTTCTAGCAACGCTGGCGTAGTCGACGGCGTTATCTACGAATACGTCCGAGAGCGCTGCCCAAAGCCTGACTTGGTCATGCCGTGTCGAAAGGCCTCCCATAAGAAGACTCGAATTCGTCATTTGTCGCTCCTGCGAACCCTACACACCGTGGCTATTGAATCAACCCGACGCTTTGATCGAGCGTTGGGTTTTGCTCATCTGCAGCAGGCAGCCGGAGCCAACCGCGCACTCGGTCATGCTGGATATACCAGCGGCCTTCACGCTGGGCGAAGGGGATTGATTCCCTGGCGCTGGCGAAGGGGCCTGGGTTTTGTTGGGCTATTTCCAGCGTGTCGCTGCCGACGCTGGCAATGATCGCAACGTGCCCATAGCGGTTGAGCAGCGAGGGGGCGAACACCAGCAGGTCGTCCGCTTGCGGCGGCGCGGTACTGCCGTTGGTGAATTGCAACAGGCCGCGCCGGGCGTTCAGGGCGCCGTCACCGACCTGTGGATCGAAGAAGTCTTTGGCATGCCCGTAGCTGTCCGGCATGCGGTGGCCGTGGCGCTCGAAGTAGTAGCGTTTGACGAACTCGACGCACTGATAGCGAAGGCCCAGGTTGTATCCGTCCTGAGTCAGGTTACGGCCTTGCACCGTGTTGACCCCTCCGTTGTAGTAAATGACTACGCCGTTTAGCTCATCGAGCGGCTCGCCCACGGCATGCTGGGGGTTGGGGTCTAGGCGGGTAACGGCGGCAAAAACTGCCAGCGCGGCCAGTGGGATTAGCAAACCGGCCGCGAGCGCAATGCGCAGTCGTTTGTTCATGTCAGGGTTCGTTGCCACCAGGTGGGCGAATGCGGAGGTGATCAGCGTGCTTTACGCTCGAACGCGTCTATTTCGGCGAAGGCTTTTCGGTGCTCGGCTTGCGACGCGTACTCACCAACGATTTCCTTGATTGCCTTTCCGGTGAGGTTGTCGCCCGTTTGAGCGTCGCGAGAGAAGGTGACTGCGAAACGCCTACCGGCTAGATCCAGATAGAGGTAGTAATAGTCTTCCGGCTTGTTCGGCTCGGCGAATGCGCTGTAGGCGTAGCGGATGCGGTGGGTGAGGTCTGGTGGGTTGAGCACCAGTGCCTCGGTATCGATCTGTTCGAAGTCGCTGCCATCGAATGCCTCGGCTGCGGCATAGGGGAGTTCGCTCAGCTGCTCGCGGGTAAAGGGCTTGGGCTGGCTACGTAGCATGGTGACATTGCTGGCGCCACCGTCGGCTTCGATGTTGCGCGTGGTGTACATGCCGCGCGTAAACCATTGGCTCGCGTCGAACATTTCTTCGATTTCAAAACCGCCGTAGTACATCATCATTTTCTTAGGCATCTCGCCCTCCTTGGCGTTTAGATTAGGCGCAGCGGCTAGGCTGACGGCGATAGCGGCGTACCCGAGTAGCGTTCTGATAGCGGTTTTCATAGCGGCTTGAATTCCAGCAAGGTTGCTGGCACCCCGGTCGGCGAATCTCCCGCGCGAACCGGGCGAACCGCGCCTTCAGCGTCCAATGGGTAACCTATGGATTGCTCATATCCGTCACGACTGTTGGCGTGGCGTACGAGGGCCTTATCGTGATCGCTGGCCGTTTTGAGGGGTGGCTGTGGTTTGGGCTCGTTAGGGTGTTCGGCGCTGAGGTCGTTGCTCGCCTGACGGTGAGCGTCCAGGCGTTTTTGATAGTGACTCAGCTGGCGCCTGTACACCCTCATAGCGTTTGCGTCCGCTTGGACTCTAGAGCGGGCACTTGTCAGTCCGGCTCGGTCTTCAGAATTTCCATAGGTCTGATCGTAGTTGCTGCGCCGCGCAAACGCCCAGACCGGGGTTTGAGCGGTATTGGCCATGATCTGCGCCAGGCTCCTGTCATAGCGTGGGTCTTCACCTTCACTCACGTACAGATCCGCCTCGATGCCGAGACCGGTGCGGCACGCGTAGGAGTGAATCTTGCCCCTCAAGTCGAACGCTTCGGGCTTGAGCATCTGGGCCTGGGCGTCGCGCATACGGTAGCTATCAGCCTTGGCGAGTTCGTAACCAAACTCGATGGTCCCTACCAAGCCATGGGCGAATAGGTCGAGCTGCTTGATCTCTCGATTTTTGCTGATGCGTAGGTTGATGAAATCAAGCAGGTGGGCGATCGAATCGAGTTCCCTATACTTGGCGCCATAATGGGTTTCGACCACCTCCTTCACAGCGTCGAGCAGGGGGCGGTCATAGTCTTCGGTAAAAATGAGGAAGATACGCTGTGTAGCGTCGTCCGCGCTTGCTTCTGGGTAGAGGCGGACCTGGCGGATGCCTTGGTTGATGAAGCGCATCTTGTTGCCTTTTTGGCCCCGCAGCCTTTCGATGATCGTCATATGCGATGCACCGACTACGGTAATGAAATCGCGCTGCAGCGAAACGGGGATTTGCTGAATCGCATGCTCGGCGTTGGTCCTGCCTTGGTGTGGTGCTGTCATTGCATCTGTCCTTAGAAGCGAATGCCCTGTTGCTTGAGGTGTTTGGCCGCATCCCGTCCCCAGCGAACGACCACGGCCTGCGGGTCGTTGGTAAACACGCGCTCGGTATTGCCATAGGCGTTGGTGTACCCGACGAAACGCTGGCCGTCGGCACACTCCACGCAATACAGCGCGTCCTCAACTGGCTGGCCGGTATTGCTGTCGATCAGCTGATATTGCTCGCTGTGCCGGGGTAAAACTTCAGGTGCGGTGAAGGGTGCACTGCCCGATTGGGTTCCGACCAGGACATTTCCAGAGCCGGTAACGATGACCCCGCCATGAGCGGTGGCGCTGCCCAGAAAGGCGATGGGCTGGCCGTTAATCAAGATGCTACCGATACCTTCGGCCACCGCGTCTCCACAGGCTGTGCTGTCCCCGACCCTCAGAGTGGGCAACCCATTGATCAACACGTTAGGAGAGCCGCTGGTGGTGGCGTTGGTGCCGTGCCCGGTTTTTGGACAGGCATTTAGATCGGTAAGTCGAGCGGCGGGTTTGGCCATGGTTGAACGTCCTTGTGCATGGGGTGTGCATTCTGGGCGGTATCGGTGACTCTCGATGTGGTCGAGGTCACTGTTCGAAGCGTTGGTGTCCGGCGGACGTGCCCGCACCATGCCTAAGGTATTGATCCATACCTTGTCATTCGGGGGTGTTTTTAGTGAGCCGATTAGCGAGCCTATTCGGCTCATCGCGTGAGCCGAATAACGGTGGAGATTCAGCTCGCTGCCTAACTCCAGCCGGCTGCTTGTTTCGAGTGAGCTTGATCAGCGCGGCTTTTTTATGGCGTTCACCGCTCGTCGAGGCTGCCTTCAGCCGTGCGTTACTGTCCGGCCTTAGCCAGCTTGACGACATAGCCTGTCGCTTCCGGCAGCTGAACCAGTACTGAGATGCCCATATCGCCTTTGGCCAGTGTTTCGATGCGCGCCACCGTGGAGTGCGATACGCCTGCGCAGCGGGCCACCGCCGGCTGGCTCGGCTTTGCATCAATGCGCGCCCCGTTTCAGCATTTTCGGAGACGCCAGAGCGATCAATGCTTGATGATGTGGAGCGTGCTCCAAGCGTTACAGGCGAACGGGACTGCACTCGTACCTTGGAGCGTATAGGGCTGGCGATGCGGCTTTTCCATCGAGCAATAAAAAGCCGCGCAGTGCGCGGCTTTCGAGTTGGTGGGCCCACACGGACTCGAACCGTGGACCAAAGGATTATGAGTCCTCTGCTCTAACCAACTGAGCTATAGGCCCTCAGAGGCGGGCGGATTATACCGGTGGTGTTGCGCGTGCGCCAAGCGAAGCTGTGCGTGCGAACTGTTTTGAGTGGCCAGAAATGCAAAACCCCCGGCGCGTGCCGGGGGTTTTGGTCTTACTCGTCGAGGAAGGAGCGCAGATGCTCGCTTCTCGTCGGGTGGCGCAGCTTACGCAGCGCCTTGGCTTCGATCTGTCGGATTCGCTCGCGGGTGACATCGAATTGCTTACCGACTTCCTCAAGGGTGTGGTCGGTGTTCATGTCGATGCCAAAGCGCATGCGCAGTACCTTGGCTTCCCGTGCGGTAAGGCCGGAGAGTACTTCGCGAGTGGCTTCCTTGAGACTTTCCACGGTAGCGACGTCGATCGGCGATTGCATGGCCGAGTCTTCGATGAAATCACCCAGGTGCGAATCTTCGTCGTCACCGATGGGTGTTTCCATGGAGATAGGCTCTTTGGCGATCTTCAATACCTTGCGGATCTTGTCCTCGGGCATTTCCATGCGTTCGCCAAGCTCTTCGGGTGTGGGCTCGCGGCCCATTTCCTGCAGCATCTGACGGGAGATGCGGTTGAGCTTGTTGATCGTCTCGATCATGTGGACCGGGATACGGATGGTCCGCGCCTGGTCGGCAATGGAGCGAGTGATCGCCTGGCGAATCCACCAGGTGGCGTAGGTCGAGAACTTGTAGCCGCGGCGGTATTCGAACTTGTCTACCGCTTTCATCAGGCCGATGTTGCCTTCCTGAATCAGGTCGAGGAATTGCAGGCCGCGGTTGGTGTACTTTTTGGCGATCGAGATAACCAGACGCAGGTTGGCTTCGACCATCTCTTTTTTGGCGCGGCGAGCCTTGGCTTCACCAATCGACATCCGACGGTTGATGTCCTTGATGTCGGCAATCGCCAGTACGCATTCTTCTTCCAGTGCGAGCAGCTTCTGCTGGCAGCGCTGAATGTCTTCCTTGCGTGCAGCAATTGCTTCGGCGTACTTGCTCTTGCCGTTGGCGAGCTTGTCAGCCCAATCAAGGTCAGTTTCGTTGTTAGGAAACTGACGCAGGAAGTCGGCGCGCGGCATGCGTGCGTCGCGGACGCAGATCTGCATGATTGCGCGCTCCTGAGCGCGGATCTGGGCCAGAGCGTCACGTACTCGTTCTACCAGCGCATCGTACTGCTTGGGGATGAGCTTGATCGGCATGAACAGGATGGCCAGCTCTTGCAGAGCGTCGGTGGCCTGCTGGCTGCCGCGGCCATGCTTCTTCAGCGCCTTCTTGGCGACGTCGAGCTGTTCAGCCACGGCGCCGAAGCGAATGCGGGCAACTTCCGGATCCGGACCGCCATCGCCTTCTTCTTCTTCGCTGTCCGAATCGTCCTCGTCTTCGTCGTCCTTGTCGTCACCGGCCGGCTTTGCCGCTGCCTGCGGTGTGACAGGTTCAACTTCTGCCTGCGGGCCGGCTGCGCCGTCATCGTCAGGGTCGATATAACCGCTGAGAATGTCGGAGAGACGCCCACCTTCGGAGGTGACGCGATCGTAATCGGCGAGGATGCTGTCGACGGTGCCCGGGAAATGGGCAATGGCACTCATCACCTCTCGAATGCCTTCCTCGATGCGTTTGGCGATTTCAATCTCGCCTTCGCGGGTCAGCAGTTCGACGGTACCCATTTCGCGCATGTACATGCGCACGGGATCGGTGGTGCGGCCAATGTCGGTTTCGACAGCGGCGAGTGCCGCCGCGGCCTCTTCGGCTGCGGCTTCATCGGTATCGGCTTCGGCCAGCAACAGGGCATCGGCATCCGGGGCAACCTCGAATACATTGATACCCATGTCGTTGATCATGCGAATGATGTCTTCCACCTGTTCCGGATCGGAAATATCCTCCGGTAGGTGGTCATTGACCTCGGCGTAAGTCAGGTAACCCTGCTCACGGCCACGCTGGATCAATTCTTTGAGACGGGACTGCTGTTGCGCTTTTCCGGACATATAACCCTATCCACTGACGGTTCTGGCGGGCTGAAAACAAGCTGAGCATTATAGCCGAGCAAGGACCTCACGCGCCAGTTGAGGTCGATATAGCGGGTGTCGAGTTGCGATTTAGCAGGCTGCGCAGCTGTTCTTTCTCCTCTGCGCTGAGTTCACCCTGGCGAGCTTTGCGAAGCAGCGTTTCAAGGCTGCGTTCGCGTTGTCTGGCGGCAAGGCTTGTTATGGTGTCGAAAAACTGTTGTTCAAGGTTATCGGCCGAGATAAGCCATTCTTTCTCGGCAAGCGCGCGTAAAAGGCGCCCTTGGTCGGTTCCGTGCCAGCGTGCGATCAGTTGCAGGCTGCGCAGTTTGGGGTTTTTCTGCAGGGTTCCAAGTAGGGCGACCAATAACTGCGCGTAAGTGTCGTCTTCGGCCGCGAAGTGGCTGACATCTTCGACTTTCTGTGCGAGCTCCGGGTGGTGTAGGAGGGTGCGCAGCGTCGTCAGAGCCGGTGGTTCGACTGCGGCGGGGGTTCTTGGGGCACGTGGCTTTTTAAAGTCTGGACGCTGGCCAGGTTTTTTCCAGTCCTTTTTCCACTCTTTCTTGCTGCCGGGCTTTGGCTCGGGTGGGGTGGGTGGTGCGTAATAGTCGCCTTCGTCATGCGCGGACGCAGTGTCGTAGTAAATGCTGTCATCGTATTCCGGCGCAGCGCTTTGCTGTGCAGCGCTCATCTGTTGGAGTGCTTCGCTGTGCAGGCCGGTAATTTCACCGAGGCGCTGCCGCATCAGTGCCCGCAGGTTGTTCCCGGGGATTTTTTCGATGAGCGGTGCCGCCAGAGTCGCCAGGTGGGCCTTGCCCTCCAGCGAGCGTGGGTCTGCTTCTTCGCTGAGTTGCTGGAAAAAGTAGTCTGCTAGCGGTTGCGCTTGTTGCTGAATACGGGCCCTGAAGGCATCGGTGCCTTCGCGGCGCACCAGGCTGTCCGGATCTTCACCTTCTGGCAAAAACAGAAAACGTGCGCGGCGGCCGTCTTGCAGGTTGGGCAGCGCCGATTCCAGAGCGCGCCAGGCAGCCTTGCGGCCCGCTGCGTCACCGTCGAAGCAGAACAGCACGCTGGGTACGATGCGGAACAGGCGCTTGAGGTGTTCGTCACTGGTCGCGGTGCCCAGTGTCGCGACGGCATTGCGCAGCCCTTGCTGCGCCAGTGCAATGACGTCCATGTAGCCTTCAACGACCATGATTTCGTCCAGGTCGCGGTTGGCCTTGCGTGCCTCGTAGAGTCCGTAGAGTTCCTGGCCTTTGTGAAAGACGGGGGTCTCTGGGGAGTTCAGATACTTCGGCTTGTCATCGCCCAGTACGCGGCCGCCAAAGGCGATGACGCGCCCGCGGCTGTCGCGGATCGGAAACATCACCCGGTCGCGGAAGCGGTCGTAGCTGCGGCCGGTTTCGGCGTTTTCGATCAGCAGCCCGGCATCGATCATGGCTCTTTGTTGCAGGGCGTCACCGCTCAGGTGCTTCATCAGATTGTCCCAGCCGGGCGGGGCGAAGCCGAGGCCGAAATCCCTCGCGATAACGCCGGACAGGCCTCGACCTTTCAGGTATTCCACCGCGGCCTTGCGTGCCGGGTGTCCCTTGAGCGACTGCCGATAGTACTCGGCGGCAGATTCGAGCAGGGGGTACAGCGGCGAGTCCACGGGCTGGCGTGGTTTGCGCCCTGGCCCGCTCTCCTCGCGCGGCACTTCCATGCCGGCGCGCTTGGCCAGCTCCTCGACTGCCTGCGGAAATTCCAGGCTGTCGTGATCCATGACGAAGCCGAGCGCGTTGCCGCCAGCGCCGCAACCGAAGCAGTAGTAGAACTGCTTGTCCGGACTGACGCTGAAGGATGGGGTCTTTTCCTTGTGAAACGGGCAGCAGGCCGTGTAGTTCTTGCCTGCTTTTTTCAGTTGGATGCGCGAACTCACCACCTCGACGATGTCGGAGCGGTTGAGCAGGTCATCAATGAAAGATTGCGGGATCAAGCCGGCCATAGGGGTATGAGAATACGCTCGCAGTGTTCAGGCCGGAATGAAAAAAACTCCGACCATTCGCCTTGATGGCGAAGCGGAGTCTCCTTCAAATGCAAAGCCCGGCATTGGCCGGGCTTGATGCAGCGTCAGCAGTACTGGATCAGTACAGGCGAACGCTACGGCGCTGTTCGCGCTGCACTTTCTTGGCGTGACGCTTGACTGCGGCAGCAGCTTTACGCTTGCGCTCAGCAGTAGGCTTTTCATAGAACTCACGGCTGCGGACTTCGGCCAGAACACCGGCCTTTTCGCAAGAACGCTTGAAGCGACGCAGAGCTACGTCGAATGGTTCGTTCTCTTTAACTTTAACGTTGGGCATCCAGGACGTACCTTCACTTGTTTACCGGTTACAACGCGCTTCGGCAAATATCGCGAGCACGCTGGTTTTAAGGGTTGCGGATGTTAACGCCTTGCCGCGTGGAATGCAAAGCCCCTTGATCGAAAAGCGCTGGTCGGTCGCCGGCCCCGACGATTAATATGCTCGGCTTCATTCGCTTCTTTGGAAAGGTCGTGCCCATGCTGGTACTGGGGCTGGAAACTTCATGCGACGAGACCGGCGTCGCGCTGTATGACAGCGAGCACGGCTTGCTGGCCGACGCCCTGTTCAGCCAGATCGATCTGCATCGTGTTTATGGTGGGGTGGTGCCGGAGCTGGCGTCGCGTGATCACGTCAAACGCATGCTGCCACTGATCCGCGAGGTGCTCGAAGACGCGGGGCGCGAATCGAGTCAGATCGACGCGGTGGCCTACACGGCAGGACCAGGGCTGGTCGGGGCACTGTTGGTGGGCGCCTCCTGCGCCCAGGCAATGGCGTTTGCCTGGGGTGTGCCTGCCGTTGGGGTTCACCATATGGAAGGGCACCTTCTGGCGCCAATGCTCGAAGAACAGCCTCCTGCCTTTCCCTTCGTTGCGTTGCTGGTTTCTGGTGGGCATACACAGCTGGTTCGAGTTGATGGTATTGGTCGTTATGAGCTGCTGGGCGAATCGGTGGACGACGCCGCCGGGGAAGCGTTCGACAAAACGGCGAAGCTCATGGGGCTGCGCTACCCGGGGGGGCCGGAGATCGCAGCGCTTGCCGAGCGCGGTACGCCGGGGCGTTTCACCTTTCCCCGACCCATGACCGATCGGCCCGGGCTCGATTTCAGTTTCAGCGGCCTCAAGACGTCGACCCTGACCACCTGGCAGCAACGCCAGAGTGCCGGCGACGAGGGGGAACAAACCCGCTGCGATATCGCCCTGGCTTTTCAGCAGGCCGTTGTCGATACGCTGACCATCAAATGTCGACGCGCTTTGCAGCAGACGGGTTTGCACAGTCTGGTCATTGCCGGTGGCGTGAGCGCCAATACGGCATTGCGCCAGAGTCTGGAAACGATGCTCGCTGAGCTGAAGGGGCGGGTGTTCTATGCCCGTCCGCGTTTCTGTACCGACAATGGGGCGATGATTGCCTACGCCGGCTGCCAGCGTTTGCTAGCCGGCCAGCAGGATGGTCCCGAGATTTCGGTTCAGGCGCGCTGGCCAATGGAAACGCTACCGGCGATTTGACGCCGGTTAGCTTAAAAATGTCGCTCTCTGCCTTTAGACAGGTCGCGCAGGTTGTTACGGTGACGCCAGACGACGAGCGCGGCCAGCAATGCCATAGGCCAGAGCGCCGCAGGTTGCATCCAGGCAAGAACGGGTAGGCAGAGCGTTAGTGCGGCCAGTGCGGCCAGTGAACTGGTGCGTGACACCGTGAAAACAGCCAGCCAGATGAGCAGCGCGAGCAATGCCGTTGCGGGATGCAGCCCAAGCAAGACGCCTGCGGCGGTGGCCACGCCTTTGCCCCCACTGAAGCGGAAGTACAGCGGATATGAGTGGCCCAGTACAGCGGCAAGGCCGATCCAGGCTTGTTGCGCAATCGTCAGACCCAGTGCTGCGGCAAGCAGCACCGGCAGTAGGCCTTTGAGCATATCGCCGAACAGGGTGCTAATGGCCAGGCCTCTGCCTGCCAGGCGCAGCATGTTGGTGGCGCCGGGATTGCCTGATCCGCTTGCGCGGGGATCAGGTGCACCGGTCAGGCGACTGAGTAGAATGGCGAATGAAAGCGAGCCGGTCAGATAGGCGAGCAGTGCTAATTGCCAGAACATGGCATCCATCCGGGTCTAGGAGCTCCTGAGTCTAACGGCCTGTAGTGAAGTTGTCGTGCCGTGGGAGAACGTTGCGTGGATACAGTTTTCATCGAAGGGCTGGAAGTGGATACGCTGATCGGCGCTTATGATTGGGAGCGCGGCATTCGCCAATGCCTGCGCCTGGACCTGACCCTTGGCTGGGACATTCGACCTGCCGCGCAAAACGACGAGCTGGATAAAGCGTTGGACTACGCCGAAGTGACTGCCGCCATTGATCGCTTTGCGCAAGCGTCGCGTTTCGAGCTGGTGGAAACCTTTGCCGAACGCCTGGCGGGCACTCTGATGAGCCGGTTCGGCATTCCCTGGCTGCGGCTTCGGGTGACCAAACCTGGCGTCAACCCGCGCGCCAAAGCGTTAGGTGTGGAGATCGAACGCGGATGTCGCTGACGCGCGTACTGCTGGGGCTCGGCAGCAATAGCCAACGTAAACGGAATCTGACGGCCGGTCTCGATGCGCTGGAAAAGCAGCTCGGAGAGATGCGCTGCTCGCCCGTATTTGAAAGCCTTGCGGTGGGTTACAAAGGCGACCACTTCTACAACCTCGTCGTCTCCGGTAACACCGACCTGCCCTTGATGGAGCTGGATCGGAGGCTCAAGTTCATCGAGGCGGACAATGGACGCTACGCGCCTGACCGCAAAGGTCTGCCGTTGGACATCGATGTATTGATGTATGGCGATTTGCTGGGCAATTTTCATGGCTTGCAGCTGCCGCGGCCTGAGACGCTGAAAAATGCCTTCGTGCTCTGGCCATTGGCATTGCTGGAACCAGATGTGATCCACCCTGAGGTGGGTCGGTGCTTCGCTGAGCTGTGGCGAGAAGCGGACATCGCGCAGCAACTGTGGCCCGTGCCTTTCCAGTGGAAAGGCGAGGAGCTGACGCCGGCGTCGTTGTTGTCCGACGCAGGTCATCGCTAACCGACGACGTGCCTCAGGTGCTTCGGCTTGTGGCGTCGCGGCAACCGGTGATGATCAGTTGGTCTCGTGCTGGTGAAGGCGCTGGTAGTGGCGCACGGCCTCGAGCCGTTCATGCTTGAGCGCTTCGCCCAGCTCCGCACCCTTGAAGCCTTGCTCGATAAGCGGTTTCACCTGCACCGCACGGGCCAGCTCGGCAGCGCCGCGCAGGTAGTCGGCTTGCGGATAGGCGTCCCCCTCGTGACGGCTTTGCGCGTCCATCGTGCAGCTGGCAACGAACTGCTCGAAGCGCTCAGGGCGGCGGTAGATATCGAAATGCTGCAGCAACTGGAACAGCGTTGATGCGGGGAGCGACATTGCCTGATGGCCGAGTTGGTGGAATTCGCCGACCAGTCTGGCCAGCTCCTGGCAATCGCGTGGCACCTTGTAGCGTGTATTGATGACGTCAATCGGTGTTGCGGCTGCTTGGGCCGTCTGCGTGTCTGGGGCATCGAGGTTCTGGGCCTGTCCCAACGACATCAGCAGACAGGCCCAGCGCACGCTTAAGGGTTGAGTGTGGATGGCGCATCTGTGCAGCACTGTGAGGGCGTGCTTTTCGGCCTGCATGTCATCCTCGAGCGGCGCTGTTGAATTGAACAGTTGATCGATTTCTGGAAACAGTTCTTTCAGCGCGCCGCAGTCGCGCAGCACCTGCACAAATACGTCCGGACGCGCCTCCATCAAGGCGCGGGAGATTTCCTTCCAGCTGCGTTCCGGCGTCAGCGCCAACAGCTCGCCCGATTCGGCGAGTTGACGCATCAGTATCTGGGTTTCGGGCGCAATGCTAAAACCGAGCTCGGCATAACGCGCAGCAAAGCGCGCCACGCGTAACACCCGTAATGGATCTTCGGCGAAGGCGGGGGATACGTGCCGGAGTTGGCGGGCGGCGAGGTCGGCCTGTCCACCATAGGGGTCGATCAGTTGGCCCTGCTCATCTTCGGCCATGGCGTTGATGGTCAGGTCTCGGCGGATCAGGTCTTCTTCCAGGCTCACCTCGGGGCTGGCATAGAAGGTAAATCCACCGTAACCCCGACCGCTTTTGCGTTCGGTGCGAGCCAGGGCGTGTTCCTCTCCGGTGACCGGGTGGAGGAAGACCGGAAAATCCGCACCGACCGGGCGAAAGCCCTTGGCCTGCATTTCTTCGGCACTGGAGCCGACCACCACCCAGTCCACTTCAGTCACTGGGCGACCCAGCAACCGGTCACGTACCGCCCCGCCGACTTTATAAATTCGCATGCAGCCCTCCGTTGCGGCGGAGGATAAACGAATGCCCCGAGGCAGCAAGCTGCGACTGTTCTCGAGGCCTCGATCTGCCGCGACGGACGTCCGTCAGATGGGCGGCAGCGCCAGGTTCATGCCGGGGTATTTGGCCTCGGCATCCGGTTCCGCCCTGGGTGGCATATGGTGAGTAGCGATCAGCTTGTCGTCCTGCATTGACTGTAGGTGCACGTCGAAACCCCAGAGCCGGTGCAGGTGCTTGAGAACCTCATCGGTCGAACCACCCAGGGGTTTGCGATCGTGTTGCTGATGGCGCAGGGTCAACGAGCGATCACCGCGGCGATCGACGCTCCAGACCTGCACATTGGGTTCGCGGTTGCCGAGGTTGTACTGCGCTGCCAGCAGTTCGCGGATGGCGTGGTAGCCGTTTTCGTCGTGGATGGCAGGGACCAGCAGCTCGTCCTTGTGGTCATCGTCAAGGATGCTGAACAGCTTGAGGTCCCGAATGACCTTGGGCGAGAGGAACTGCAGGATGAAGCTTTCATCCTTGAAATTATTCATGGCGAACTTCACCGTGGTGAGCCAGTCGCTTCCGGCTATGTCCGGGAACCAGCGTTTGTCTTCCTCGGTGGGGTGCTCGCAAATCCGGCGGATGTCCTGGTACATCGCAAAGCCCAGGGTGTAGGGGTTGATGCCACTGTAGTAAGGGCTGTCAAAACCGGGCTGATAAATGACGCTGGTGTGCGACTGCAGGAACTCCATCATGAAGCCGTCGGTGACCAAACCTTCATCGTAGAGGTCGTTCAGCAGGGTGTAATGCCAAAAGGTCGCCCAGCCCTCGTTCATCACCTGCGTCTGGCGCTGCGGATAGAAATACTGTGCGATCTTGCGCACAATCCGCACCACTTCGCGCTGCCAGGGTTCCAGCAGCGGCGCATGCTTTTCGATGAAGTAGAGGATGTTTTCCTGGGGTTCGATCGGGAAGCGCTGATCTCGCTGGCGCTCATCTTCCTTCTCGCCAAATTTGGGAATGGTTCGCCAGAGGTCGTTGATCTGCTTTTGCAGATGCTCTTCACGATCCTTCTGCCGCCGCCGCTCTTCCTCTGCGGAAATCGGATAGGGGCGCTTGTAGCGGTCCACGCCATAGTTCATCAGCGCGTGGCAGGAATCGAGCAGATCCTCAACCGCGTCGATGCCGTGGCGCTCCTCACACTGTGTGATGTACTGCTTGGCGAACACCAGATAATCGATGATCGAGCTGGCATCTGTCCAGGTGCGGAACAGGTAATTGCCTTTGAAAAAGCTGTTATGGCCGTAGCTCGCGTGGGCGATCACCAGCGCCTGCATGGTGATGGTGTTTTCTTCCATGAGATAGGCGATGCAGGGATCGGAATTGATCACGATCTCGTATGCCAGGCCCATCTGCCCGCGGGTATAGGATTTTTCCGTGCTGAGGAAATGCTTGCCGTAGGACCAGTGGTGATAGCCCAGCGGCATGCCTACCGAAGCATAGGCATCCATCATCTGTTCAGCGGTGATGACCTCGATCTGGTTGGGGTAGGTGTCGAGCGCGTAGCGTTCGGCGATCCGGCCGATCTCGCGGTCGTAGGTGCGGATCAGGTCGAAGGTCCATTCCGAGCCGGTGGAAATGGGCTGTCGTTTCATGTCGCTTACCTCAGCTAGCCATGCGCCGCTGGAACAGTTCGCGGAACACTGGATAGATGTCCCCCGCCGTCACCAACTGCTGCTGGGCGAACGAGTCGCCGAAGGCCTCGGCCACCTGGTTGTATTCGTACCACAGTGCCTGATGTTCGCGAGGGGTGATTTCAACGTAAGAGAAGTACTGGACGAACGGCATGATCTGATTGATAAGGATGTCCCGGCAGACCGGCGAGTCGTCGTTCCAGTTATCACCGTCGGACGCCTGAGCGGCATAGATATTCCACTCATTGGCCGGGTAACGTTCGGCCATGATCTCCTGCATCATTTTCAGTGCACTGGAGACGATGGTGCCGCCCGTCTCCCGTGAGTAGAAAAACTCTTCTTCGTCGACTTCCTTGGCACTGGTGTGGTGGCGGATGAATACCACCTCGATCTTGTCGTAGTTCCGCTTCAGGAACAGGTACAAGAGGATGAAGAATCGCTTGGCAATGTCCTTGGTGGCCTGGGTCATCGACCCGGACACGTCCATGAGGCAAAACATCACGGCCTTGGAACTGGGGTTGGGATGCTTTACCAGCAGGTTGTACTTGAGGTCGAAGGTGTCGAGGAAGGGCACCCGGTGAATGCGTGCACTGAGCCGCTCGATTTCCTCTTCAGCGGCCTGGATGTCAGTGAAGTTGGCGGGTTCTTCCAGTTTGAGTCGCGCCAGTTCGGCCTTGACCTCGCGCAGCTTGGCGCGGCTGCTACCCGATAGGGCGATACGGCGCGCATGTGCCGAGCGCAGGGTTCGAACGATGTTGATCCGAGACGGATTGCCCTCGTTACTGATGCCGGCGCGGACGGTTTTGAAGGTGTCGGTGCCGCTCAAGTGGCGCTTGACCAGGTTGGGCAGTTCCAGATCCTCGAACATGAAATCCAGGAACTCTTCCTGGGTGATCTGAAAGACAAAGTCGTCCATGCCTTCGCCGCTGTTGCTGGCCTGGCCGGCCCCCTGGCCGCCACCACCGCCTTGTGGACGAGGAATGCGCTCGCCGGCGATGAATTCCTTGTTACCAGGATGAACGATGGTTTGCCGACCGCCACGGCCGTGGTGGAGGATTGGTTCATCGGTGTCTCGACCGGGAATACTGATCTGCTCGCCGTGCTCCATGTCGGTAATGGAGCGGCGTCCAACGGCCTCTTCCACGGCCTTTTTGATGTGTCCTCGGTATCGCTGCAAGAAGCGCTGGCGATTGACCGTGCTCTTGTTCTTGCCGTTCAAACGGCGGTCGATCACGTAACTCATACGAGCCCTCCGGGCTGAGCTGGAAGTCCTGAGCCTGGAGCCGGAAGCTTGTTGCATCTGCTTCCGGCTCCGACTCCAGCCCTCAGCTGCTCTTACTGCGATTTACGTACGCGCAGATACCATTCCGAAAGCAGGCGTACCTGCTTCTCGGTGTAACCGCGCTCGACCATGCGAACGACGAAGTCGTTGTGCTTTTTCTGATCTTCCTTGCTGGCCTTGGCGTTGAAGCTGATGACTGGAAGCAGGTCCTCGGTGTTGGAGAACATTTTTTTCTCGATCACCACGCGCAGCTTCTCGTAGCTGAGCCAGGATGGGTTCTTGCCGTTGTTGTTGGCGCGTGCGCGCAGCACGAAGTTGACGATCTCGTTGCGGAAGTCCTTGGGGTTGCTGATGCCGGCCGGTTTCTCGATCTTCTCCAGTTCTTCGTTGAGCGCCATGCGGTTGAGAATCTCGCCGGTTTCCGGGTCCCGGTATTCCTGGTCCTGAATCCAGAAATCCGCGTAGAGCACGTAGCGGTCGAAGATGTTCTGACCGTACTCGCTGTAGGACTCGAGATAGGCCGTCTGGATCTCCTTGCCGATGAAATCCACGTAGCGCGGCGCCAGGTATTCCTTGATGAAGCGCAGGTAGCGTTCGCGCACTTCGGCTGGGAATTGCTCCTGTTCGATCTGCTGCTCCAACACGTACAGCAGGTGAACCGGGTTGGCCGCGATCTCGTGCGGATCGAAGTTGAACACCTTGGACAGGATCTTGAAGGCGAAGCGGGTGGAGAGCCCATTCATGCCTTCGTCAACGCCGGCGGTGTCGCGGTATTCCTGGATTGATTTGGCTTTGGGGTCGGTGTCCTTGAGGTTTTCACCGTCGTAGACCCGCATCTTCGAGTAGATGTTGGAGTTTTCCGGCTCCTTCAGACGGCTCAATACCGAGAACTGCGCCAGCATCTTCAGCGTGTCGGGCGCGCAATGGGCTTTGGACAGCGAGCTGTTGACCAGCAGCTTGTCGTAGATCTTGATCTCATCGGTGACGCGCAGGCAGTACGGCACTTTGACGATGTAAATACGGTCGATGAAAGCTTCGTTGTTCTTGTTGTTGCGGAAGGTATGCCATTCCGACTCGTTGGAGTGAGCCAGCAGGATGCCGTTATAGGGGATCGCGCCGAGGCCCTCGGTGCTGTTGTAGTTGCCTTCCTGGGTTGCGGTCAGCAGCGGGTGCAGCACCTTGATCGGCGCCTTGAACATCTCGACGAATTCCATCATGCCCTGGTTGGCACGGCACAGAGCGCCTGAATAGCTGTAGGCATCGGCGTCGTTCTGCGGGAATTCCTCTAGCTTGCGGATATCGACCTTGCCCACCAAGGCGGAAATATCCTGGTTGTTCTCGTCGCCCGGTTCGGTCTTGGCCACTGCGATCTGATTGAGGATCGAGGGATAGAGCTTGACCACACGGAACTGGCTGATATCGCCGCCGAACTCTTGCAGGCGCTTCGTGGCCCAGGGCGACATGATCGAACTGAGGTAGCGACGGGGAATGCCGTAATCCTCTTCGAGGATCTGTGCGTCTTCAGCCGGGTTGAACAGCCCCAGCGGCGACTCGAACACCGGCGAGCCCTTGATCGCATAGAAGGGCACCCGCTCCATCAATTGCTTGAGCTTCTCGGCCAGCGATGATTTGCCGCCGCCCACTGGCCCCAGCAAATAGAGAATCTGCTTCTTCTCCTCCAAGCCCTGCGCGGCGTGGCGGAAATAGGAAACGATCTGGTCGATGCAATCTTCCATCCCGTGAAAGTCTTCAAAGGCGGGATACCGGCGGATGACTTTGTTGGAGAAAATCCGCGAAAGTCGCGAGTCGGCAGACGTGTCGATCAGTTCGGGCTCGCCAATCGCCATCAGCAGGCGTTCGGCTGCAGTTGCGTAGGTTCCCCGGTCTTCCTTGCACAGGTCGAGGTATTCCTGAAGCGAATACTCTTCCTGACGGGTTGCTTCGAATCGTTGCTGGAAATGGCTGAAAATGCTCATTGACTTCACCTCGGACGATGCTCGGAGCCGGTGTTGTCATCATGCATTCAGGTACGGCCGCCTTACCGGCCTGTGGAGTTCCCCCGAACACCTGATGGTCGAAACTGAGGCCCGGTAGCCGCAGTACGGCTTCCACCTGTTTGGATGGCCTGAACTGAAGGATAGTTCGGATTCGGCAAGTTCAAGGGGGGAGTGGTGTTTTTGCCGCTGCGTTTCGTCGGAAGGGAGGCTCAAGGCCGCATGAGCTGCGGCCTAGGGTGGGCTAGATTTTTTTCAGGCGGGATCGCCCTGTTCAGTTTCTTGCGGAAACGCTTGTCGCCAAAGTTCGAAGCCACCGTCGAGGCTGTAGACGTCAGAGAAACCCTGATTTACGAGGTAGGCGGCTGCACTCTGGCTGGAGTTGCCGTGGTAGCAGACCACTATCAGCGGTTGGTCGAGATCAGCCGTCGCGATGAAGTCTGGCAAAGATTGATTGTCCAGATGTGTCGAGCCGGTGACGTGACCATTGGCGAAGCTGTTCGGGTCGCGAATGTCGACGAATACACCGCCTTCATGGCGTAGCGATTGCGCCTGCTCGGGGGATATACGTTTGAAGTCAGTCATGGCTTGGCCTCACAGTCGCAGCTGTACAGTTCGTTGCTGTCGATGTTCATCAGTGTCATGGAATTACCCCAAACGCAGCCGGTGTCCAGCGCGTAGACGTTCGGTTCGTCACAGTTGCCTTCGAGTGCCGCCCAGTGGCCGAAAATGATCTTTTCGCCGCGGGTCTTGCGAGTGGGGTGGCTAAACCAGGGCGCGAACCCTGTGGGCGCCGAGTCGAGCCCCTCTTTGGCTTCGAGGTCGAGGGTTCCGTCGGCTTTGCAGAAGCGCATTCGGGTGAAGTAGTTGGTGATCAGTCGCAGCCTCGGGATGCCATGCAGCTCCTTGCTCCATTTGGCCGGCTGGTTACCGTACATGCCGTCGAGGAAGGGTTGCAGCATGGCGTCATCGCGTAGCGCCTGCTCGACCTCGGCCGCCCGGCGCAGGGCTTTGCTCAATGTCCATTGCGGCGGGATCCCCGCGTGGACCATGGTGACCTGGCGCTCGGCATCGTGATGGACCAGTTTCTGCTGACGCAGCCAGAAAATCAGATCGGCTCTGTCGGGCGCATCAAGGATTGGCTGCAGCGTATCGGATTTCTTCAGCCGTTCGACCTTGTGTGTCACGGCCAGCAGATGCAGGTCATGGTTACCCAGCACGGTTACACCCGAACTGCCCAGGTCACGCGCGAAACGCAGCGCTTCGAGTGATTGAGGACCGCGGTTGACCAGATCGCCCGCCAGCCACAAACGGTCTCGCGATGGGCTGAAATCCACTTGCTTGAGCAGGCAGAGCAGGGGTTCAAGGCAGCCTTGCAGATCGCCGACAGCGTAGGTAGTCAATGCAAGGCTCCCGGTACGGCCAGCCGAAACGGCTCGATCATGGCATAGAAGCGGTGCCCGTCTTCAGCAAGCATCTGATAACTGCCTTGCATTGTGCCAACGCGCGAAGCCATCAGCGTGCCACTGGTGTAGACGTGTCGATGGCCGGGGGCAAGCACCGGCTGCTCACCGACCACGCCTTCGCCTTGTACCTCCTGCACCTGACCGTCTCCGTCCGTGATGATCCAGTGGCGTGACAGCAGCTGCGCAGTGAGCTGGCCGTTGTTTTCAATGGTTACGGTGTAGGCAAAGGCAAAGCGGTTTTGCTCTGGCTGTGACTGGTCAGCCAGATAGGCTGGGCGGACAGTGACGTCGATCCTGTAGCGGTGGTCTTCAGGCATGGCGTGCTCCTTCGCGTGGTCGCTTTCAGCCGCGGGCAGATAATTGATCCGATAGTCTTACGAACGCGGCGAGGTCCAGCTGTTCCGGGCGCAGGCTGCCATCGACGTCGGCGGCGGCGATTGCGTCAGCGTCCAGCAGCCCTTTGAGCGTGTTTCGCAGGGTCTTGCGGCGCTGGTTGAAAGCTTGGCGAACAACGGTCTCCAGCTGTCGATGATCGCGCGCCGGGTGCGGCAACACCTCATGCGGGACCAGGCGCACGATGGCCGAGTCAACCTTCGGCGCGGGATTGAATGCGCCAGGGCCGACGTTAAACAGGTGTTCGACGCGGCAGTGGTACTGCACCATGATCGACAGCCGACCCCAGTCACCGCCGCCTGGCACTGCGGCCAGGCGCTCGACCACTTCCTTCTGCAGCATGAAATGCATATCGCGAATCAGGCTGGCGTGATCGAGCAGGTGAAAGATCAACGGTGTGGAAATGTTGTAGGGCAGATTGCCGACGATGCGCAGGCTGTTTGGCTCCGAGCTTAACTGGGCGAAGTCGAACTTCAGTGCGTCACCCTGGTTCAGGGCGAAGTTCTCGCGGTCGGCAAATTTTTGTTGCAGGATCGGGATCAGGTCCAGGTCCAGCTCGACCACGTCGAGGTGTGCACCGCTGTCGAGCAAGCCTTCGGTCAATGCGCCCTGGCCAGGGCCGATCTCGACGATCCGCTCACCCGGTTTAGCATGGATGGCGCGAAGGATACGATGGATCACGCCTGCATCATGCAGGAAGTTCTGGCCAAAGCGCTTGCGGGCGCGGTGTTGGTAATTCTCGGACATATACAGCAGTCTCAGGAGCAGCTAAGCGTGAGGCTTGAAGCTGGGGACGAAAAGGCCCGCAGTTTAGCAGCTGCGATAGCTGAGGCGAGCGCCCGCCGGTAAGGGCTGTGAGAGCCATTGCTGTTTGAGGCACCCTGGTGGGCGCATAAGCGGTCCATGGCCAGTCCTGGACCGTGACTTCAGTGCGCAGCCGTTGGGGGACAAGCGTGCGGCGGCTGTCAGAGCCGGTTCGCTCGCAGGCGCAACTTGTGCACCCCCTACTTCTTGCCTGGATACTGGCGGCTCGTCTAACCGCCGCTCATTTCATACGCTGTTTCCAGCGCCACTTGCAGGCTGCCGGTGTCGATCCGGCCCGTGCCTGCAAGGTCCAGGGCGGTGCCGTGATCGACTGAGGTGCGTACGATCGGTAGCCCCAGGGTGACATTGACGGCCGCACCAAATCCCTTGTACTTGAGCACCGGCAAGCCCTGGTCGTGGTACATCGCCAGCACTGCGTCGCAATGGTCGAGGTGTTTAGGGGTGAACAACGTGTCTGCCGGCAGCGGGCCGATGAGGTCGAGCCCATCGCGCCGCAGCATCTCCAGCGTCGGTTCGATGATCTCGATTTCCTCGCGGCCCAAATGTCCGCCCTCGCCAGCGTGAGGATTGAGCCCACAGACCAGAATCCGCGGCCGGGCGATGCCGAATTTTTCCACCAGATCGGCATGCAGTATGCGCGTCACACGCTGCAGCCGCTCGGCGGTGATGGCGGTCGGCACGTCCTTCAGTGGCAGGTGGGTGGTGACCAATGCCACCCGCAACCCGCGGGTGGCCAGCATCATGACGACCTGCTCGGTGCCCGACAGCTCCGCGAGAAACTCGGTATGTCCTGAAAAAGGGATACCTGCCTCGTTGATCACGCCCTTGTGCACCGGCGCAGTGACCATGCCGGCGAAGCTGCCATCAAGGCATCCCTTACCGGCTCGGGTCAGCGTGGCCAGAACGTAGTCGGCGTTTGCAGGGGTGAGCTGGCCGCTTATGGCGGGCGCAGCGAGCGGCGTGTCCCAGACATACAAGCTGTTGGCGGGTGCAGGCTGGTTCGGCCAGTTGCCAGGTGCAACCTCAAGCAAGGTGATGTCCAGTCCAAGCTCTGCAGCGCGCGTGCGTAGCAGCTCGGCGCTGGCAATGGCGATCAATGCATGCGGATGACTGTCGCGTGCGAGCAACAGGCAGAGGTCGGGACCAATACCGGCGGGTTCGCCGGGCGTCAGGGCGAAACGTTTGGCGGTCATGTCGATGCCTTCAGACGGGTGAAAAGAAACGGGCCGGCCGATTGGCCGGCCCGTTGAGGCGCTGCAGAGTAGCTATTCGACGCGAGTCAGATCTTGATCTCGACGTAGGCTTCGTCGCGAATCTGACGAAGCCAGTTCTGCAGTTCTTCTTCGTATTTACGGTTGCGCAACAAGGACTGCGCCTGCTGCTCGCGGAACTCTTCGCTGGCATCGGTGGCGCGGCGCCCAAGCACTTCCAGAATGTGCCAGCCGTACGGTGTCTTAAAGGGTTCGGAAAGTTGCCCACTGGCCGTATTGGCCATGACCTCACGAAACTCGGGAACCAGCGAGCTGGGGTCGATCCAGTTGAGGTCGCCGCCGTTGAGGGCCGAGCCTGGGTCTTCGGAGAAGTTTTTCGCCAGTTCGGCAAAGCTCTCGCCAGCCTGGATGCGGTCACGCAGTCGCTGGATCAGGCGTCGGCTTTCTTCTTCGCTGCGGATCTGGCTGGGTTTGATCAGGATATGGCGAACATGGACCTCGTCACGTACCTGAGTATCACCGCCACGCTTGTCGAGCACTTTAAGCAAGATGAAGCCCGGAGGAGTGCGCACCGGCCGGGTGACGTCGCCGACCGACATAGTGCTGACTTCAGTGTCGAAGGGGGGCGGAAGTTGAGCCGCCTTGCGCCAGCCCATGTCGCCACCTTCCAAGGCGTTTTCACTGGCTGAACGGGACACAGCCAGTTTGCCGAAGTCAGCGCCTTGCTGAAGCTGCTGGTAGGTATCCAGCGCGGTTTTTTCAGCCGCCTGGATCGTGGCCGAATCAGCCGACTCTGGCACCGGTATCAGGATATTAGCCAGTCGGTATTCTTCCGACAGCTGCAACTTGCCGAGATCGGAAGCCAGGAAGTTTTCCACTTCTTGGTTCGATACCTGGACACGTTCGGCAATTCTGCGCTGGCGCACCCGGCTGATGACCATTTCACGGCGAATCTGCTCGCGGGCAGTATCGAGGCTCAGCCCGTCGCGCTCCAGAGCCGCGCGGAACTGGTCCAGCGTCATATTGTTGCGCTGGGCGATGGTGCTCATGGCCTGGTTGAGCTCTTCATCAGAGATGCGGATGCCCGAACGCTCCCCGATCTGCAGCTGCAAATTCTCGGTGATCAGTCGCTCCAGCACCTGTTGTTGCATGACCTCGGCGGGTGGCATTTCTGCGCCGCGTTTCTCGATGGTCTGCTGGACTTCGCGGGTCCGCTGATCTAACTGGCTTTGCATGATCACGTCGTTATCCACGATCGCGACGATGCGGTCGAGCTGTTGAACTTCCGCCGACGCAGTCACCGCCGAGGTCGCGCTGCTCAGTAGAATCGCGCCCGCCAGTAGGGGGCGCAGGTAATCAGAAAGCTTGATCTTCACGTTCACGGTAACCTTGTATGCCTTCGTCGAGGAATGTCTCGGTCGAGCTGCCGAACACGCCGCCGAGTCCCTTGAGGACGATTTGCAGGAAGATGCCGTTGTCCGGCTCGTCGTTCTGCGATGGGTTGAGACTGGTTTCGTCGTAGTCGATCCAGTAGCGGTTGATCAGGCGCAGCTTCCAGCAGCAGCTGTCGTACTCGAAGCCACCAAAGGCCTCCAGTGTACGGTTGCGGCTGTAGTCGTGCTGCCAGCGGGCGATCACGCTCCACTGTGGCAGGATCGGCCAGATGGTGGAAATGTCGTGCTGGTTGATCTTGTAGTAATCCTCGATGTATTCAGGCGAGCCCGGCACGCCATAGTCGCCACCGTAGGCCCACTCGCCGGTGGCTTGGTCGAATCGCACCGTGTCGTTACGATAGCGATAACCGAAGTTGACGATCTTCCGTGGGTTGTCAGCCGGCTGATAATGGAACATGGCGCTGCCAGACTGCGTGCGGCCTTCGTCCGGGTCCCAGTTGAATGTCGAGGTGAAGCGC
Source organism: Stutzerimonas chloritidismutans (assembly GCF_038562055.1). GTDB lineage: Bacteria > Pseudomonadota > Gammaproteobacteria > Pseudomonadales > Pseudomonadaceae > Stutzerimonas > Stutzerimonas chloritidismutans_A. The sequence goes on from NZ_JBCFXD010000011.1 coordinate 131,645, forward strand.
CAGTCGCGGTTGTAGCGATACATGTACTCAAGGGCGTATGGCGATACGTCCGATGTCGAGCCCGGACGATTCTCAAGATTTGGCAACTGCACTTCGCGGTCGCGGAAGTAGACGATCTGGCCAACGCTCAAGCGCTGACGCTCCAGTCCGTTGGGCTCGAGCCAGCGACTGGTCACGCCCAGCGAAAGCTGATTGGCATCGCCAATTCGATCCTTGCCGGAGAAGCGGTTTTCACGCCACAGCGAGGAGTAGCTAAAGGTGTTTTCACCGGTATCGAAGACGGGGATGTCGTCCTGATCCTCTTCTGGAACGTACAGGTAGAACATCCGTGGTTCGAGGGTCTGACGGTAATCCTTGCCGAACCACTGGGTGTCACGGTCGAAATACAGGCCGCTGTCGACGCTGAAGATCGGTACGCTGCGGTCAGGTGAGTCATTGAAGTCGTTCACCTGGCTGCGGCCAGTGTTATCCAGCGTCAGATCGTATTTGGTATACGCGTATTTCAACGAGGGGCGGACGAAGCCCCAGCTCCAGTCGAGCGGCAGGCTGACGCCCGGCTCAAGGTGGAGGCGCTCGCCCTCGGCTCGGTTCAGTCCGGCCAAGCGCGCGTCATACCAGAGCTGCTCGGGTGTCCCGGTATTGCCATCTTGATCGGTGAAATATCCACTGCGCAGGCTGCGCTGGAAGCTGACGAATTCGGTGTCGTAGGCAAGCCGCAGGCCGCCCGGCTGGAAAGGCAGTGCGCCATTCAGGGTCAGCTGGGGCAGGCGCTCGTAGGGCGTGATATCAGCAATGGTGGCACGCTCGTAGGCGTGAACGTTCAGTCGCGCGGTGTACGAAGGGGCCCGGTAACTCAGGGTGCCGCGCTGGTCGAGATGGTCCGGCTGATCGATGCCCAGCTGGGTGTCTAGATCCTGAAAGTAATAGGGATCGCTGATGTCGGTGTAGTTGACCTCTGCCAGCCAGCGGGTATCCAGGCCGGTACGGTGCTGCCAGCTGTACATCCAGCGCTGATCCTCGTACTCAGACTGCAGCTTGCGCTCGTCGTTGCTGTCATCTAGGTAGGCGGCGCCGAACTGGCCTTCGCTGCGACGGGTCAGGTAACGGAACTCACCCTCCATCAACAGGCCGCGATCGGTCATGTAGTTCGGGTAGAGCGTGGCGTCGAAATTCGGCGCCAGGTTGAAATAGTAAGGCGTGATCAGCGACAGGCCTGTATCGCTGGATGAGCTGATGCTCGGCGCCAGGAAGCCGGACTGACGGCGGTCATCGATCGGGAAATAGATGTAAGGCGTATAGAACACCGGGACACCCTTGACCCGCAGCGTCACGTTGGTCGCCGAGCCGAAGCCGGTGGCCGGGTTGAGGGTGACGTTGTTGCCCTGCAGATACCAGTCGTTATCGCCTGGTTCGCAGCGCGTATAGGTTCCATCCTTCAGGCGGATGATCGCGTCCTCAGTACGCTTGGCATACAGCGCGCTGCCGCGGACCTTGCCTTCATGGACCACGTATTCGGCATTCTCGACCTGAGCTTCACCGGTGTCGAGGAACAGCTCGGCGCGATCTCCGACCATCAGTGCGCCGCCATCACGCAGTCGGACATTGCCTTTGAGCTCGCCGCGATTTTCCAACTGGTACAGACTGGCTTCGTCGGCTTCGGCCTGGATGCTGCCCTGGCGAAGTACCACGTCGCCGGCCAGCGTGGCGACTTCCTGCTGTTGTTCGTAGCGGGTTGCCTTGGCCGATACGTAGGTCGGCGCTTCGCTCATCGGTGTGTCGTCGAACTGACCGGGGCGGTTCGGTTCAACATAGGTGCCGGCACAATATGGACCCGTCTCGGCCAGCTGTGCATTGCTCAGCTGATCGCGCGGCACCCAGTCCAGATGGCTGTAATCGGCACTGCGCGAGGCCAGTGCCCGGCCCTTGCTTTCAGTGACCAGCTTGGTTGTGGCCGCCTGGCGCTCGGCTTTGCTGGCTCTGGGCTGGGCGCTGGTGGTCTCAGTAGAAGCGCCGCGGTGAGTCGGGCGCGGCGGCAAGGCCGGGCTGGCCGCATCCGCTGCGCAGTTCCAACCGCCATCGGCACCCGGTTGGCAGGCGAATTGTTCGGCTGCGATAACCAAGGGGGTCGCTACAGGTTGCAGTGCGAGCAGGCCGCCGGTTACCAATAGAGGGAATTTTTTACGAAAAGCGGGATATTTGACTGCCATCTTGTTTATTGGTCCGTGCTTGCGGCGAGCCATCGGCCGAGCTGGGCCGCACGCCTCTCGATGGGCTGAAAAAGATGCTGGATAATAAAGCATGACCCGCCTATCGGCTAGCGCCGTGGAGAGCCCCTGATATGCCGCAACATGATCAACGTCTGCTGGACCTCAACGCCTGGCTGGAGCCACATCTTCAAGCGCTTTTTGATCGCCGAGGTTGGGGTGAAGTGCCCGAAGTGTCGCTGGTTGCTGCCAGCAGTGACGCCAGCTTCCGTCGTTACTTTCGTTGGGAGGCGGCGCCGCGCAGCTTCATTCTGATGGACGCGCCGCCGCCTCAGGAGAACTGCCGGCCGTTCGTGGACATCGCGGCAATGCTGGCCGAGTCTGGCGTGCATGTGCCCAAGATCCTGGCGGCTGATCTCGATCGGGGTTTCTTGTTGCTCAGCGACCTGGGTCGTCAAACCTATCTGGACGTGATCGACACCGACAATGCTGATGAACTTTTTACGGACGCCATCTCGGCGCTGATCACCTTCCAGGCCAACGCCAAGCCAGCAGCGCTGCCCTCTTATGACGAAGCGCTGCTGCGCCGCGAGCTTCAGCTGTTTCCTGAGTGGTACGTCCAGCGGCATCTGGGCCACAGCTTTACGGCGGATGAACAGCAGTTGTGGGATAGAACCTGTCGGGAGCTGGTTGACTCTGCGCTAGCCCAGCCAACCGTGCTGGTGCATCGTGACTATATGCCACGCAACCTTATGCTCAGTCAGCCCAACCCCGGCGTGCTGGACTTTCAAGACGCCGTGATCGGCCCGGTCACCTATGACATTACTTCGCTGTTCAAGGACGCCTTTCTCAGTTGGCCGGAAGAGCGGGTGCTTGGCTGGCTGCAGGGTTACTGGGACGCTGTGCGCGCGCGCGGGATACCAGTGCAGGAGAGCTTCGCCGAGTTTCATCGTGCCAGCGATCTGATGGGTCTGCAGCGCCACCTCAAGGTCATCGGCATCTTTGCGCGCATCTGTCACCGCGACGGCAAGCCGCGCTACCTCGGTGATGTGCCGCGCTTCTTCGCTTATCTCGACACGGTGCTGGCGCGCCGACCTGAACTGAGTGATCTCAAACAGCTGCTGCAGGGGCTGCCAAAGGAGCCTGCCTCATCATGAAAGCGATGATTCTCGCGGCCGGCAAGGGCGAGCGCCTCCGCCCGCTGACCTTGCACACACCCAAGCCGCTGGTGCGGGCGGGCGGCGTGCCGCTGATCGAATACCACATCCGCGCACTGGCCAAGGCTGGCATTGATGAGTTGGTGATCAATCACGCCTGGTTGGGGCAGCAGATCGAGGCGCACCTCGGTGATGGTCGACGTCTGGAAGTCCGTATCCAGTATTCAGCGGAGGGCGAGCCGCTGGAAACCGGCGGCGGGATTCATCGTGCCTTGCCGTTGCTGGGATCGGAGCCTTTTTTGGTGGTCAATGGCGACATCTGGACCGACTACGATTTCAGCGCGCTGAAACGCCCGCTCGAAGGTTTGGCGCATCTGGTGCTGGTGGACAACCCGGTCCATCACCCCACAGGCGATTTCAGTCTGATCGATGGACACATTGGTGACGACGAGGCCTCGAGACTCACCTACAGCGGCATTGCCGTGCTCAGTCCGCAACTCTTCGCCGGATGCACGGCTGGGGCTTTCAAGCTTGCGCCGCTGCTGCGTCAGGCCATGGCTGCCGGACAATTGAGCGGCGAGTATTTCGATGGGCGCTGGATCGATGTCGGGACGCATGAGCGTCTGGCTGAGCTTGAGCGCATTCTTGAGGCACAGCGCTGAATGTTCTGGCCAATTACTTTCCTGGGCGCACTGATCGGTTGGCTGCTGGCGAGCATTCCGGGCGCGGTGTTGGGTGCGCTGATCGGGCAGGTGCTGGATCGCCGCTTCGGGCTCGACTCCTGGGCCAGCTTTCGGCGATTGCTGTCGCGCGTCACCCCCAGGATGCAAGGCAGCGACTTGCTGTTCTATCTACTTGGGCGCCTGGCGAAAAGCAGCGGACGGATCAGCGAGTCACATATTCAGGCTGCCCGCAACGAAATGCGCCGGCTGCGGTTGACGCCCCCTCAGCAGCGCGTGGCAATCGATGCGTTCTACCGCGGCAAATCCAGTACGGACGGCTTGCGCGAGCCACTGCAGCGCCTACGCGGGCGTCAGGATGAAACGAAAGCGATCCTCCAGGCCTGTTGGCGCATGGCCAGGGCTCAGGGCCAGATCGATGCACGTGAGCACGAGTTGATCATGCTCTGGGGCAAGTGGATGGGCTGGGATTCTGTAGCGGTGGCAGCGCTGGATGAGCACGGCGGTCGCCGCCAGGGTGCGCCGAGCAACCCCGGTGGCGCATACGAACAGGCGTTGCGGTTGCTCGGGGTGCGTGCCGACAGCGAGCCGCAGGCCATCAAGCGGGCCTATCGGCGCCTGCTCAGCAAGCATCACCCCGATAAGCAAGCCGGTGCCGGTGCAACGGCTATTGAGGTGCGTGAGGCAACCGAGCGGACCCGCGAACTGCACCATGCCTACAGCCTGATTCGTGAGCGGCGGGGCTTTCGCTGATGGGCACCGGTCGGGCTTAGGTTTCTCGCCCAAGCCAGCCGCGTACCCGGCGAACGAGCACTTCCTGATCAGCCTGCCGTTCACCGGTCCTTTGGGGTAAACCGACTTGTCGATAGGCTGGGTGCTGGATTCGGCGACTGGCGTTCAGCCGGTCCCGAGCCGTCTGCTGGTCGCTGGTTACATCCTTATAGTAGAAGTCGCCGGTGATCAGCTTGAGGGGCGGCACCAGCTGCGCAAGCGGTTCTTCCTGTCCATCCGGCTGACGCGGCTGGACGAGTAGCAAATGCCTGACGTCTTGCGGTGCCTGCTGTTGGAGGTAGCGGGCCGCCCAGTAGCCGCCTGTGCCTTGGCCCAACAGCACGATCGTCTTTGGTTGCTTGCTGCGGGCAAAGGCCAGGGCCGCCTCGATACGAGCGGTGATCTGCTCAGCCTGGTCGGACTTGATTTGTGATGTTTCGATGGTTTCTTTCGTGTCGGGGTCGTCCGCTGCCGGCTCTGCTGGCGCCGCTGCGGTTTCTTCCGGTAGATAGCCGGCCTCGTTTGGCGCCGGATCTTCGCTGGGCTGTTCTGCCTCGGTTTCGGCCGCGTCGGTCGCTTGCTCCGGGGCGGGCTCCGTGGCGATCTGGAGCACCAACCCCGGCGAGTCCGGCAGGCTCAAGCTCAGGGTGTGCCAACCGTGGTCAGGCAGGCTGCGACGCAGCGGGCCAACGCCGCGCGGCCAGTCGGCGCTTTCTCCCTCACCAGGCAGCAGGACGATGACACCTTTGGGCTCGGCAACATTGGCCGGACGCCAGAGTGCAACGAAATCGTTCCCCCCGGCGTTCAGGTTGATGAACTCGCTGGAGGGCAACTGACGCAACAGGTCGGCAGCCATGGTTTCGCTGCGCGACGGCAGGCCCGGACGATCAGCAACCACTGGCGCCGTTGTGGTTTCCGGCTCGGCGGGTTCTTCGGCGGCCCTGAGCTGGACACTGTTGAAGATGACGAACAAGACGGCCGCCAAAGCAGTTGAAACGCGCACTCGACCCATGGATTTTTCCCTGATATTCGCCCGCTGGACCGCAGTGACGCTGGCGCAGGCGGCATAGATGCACTAAAACAGCGTTTCGGCACAACCGCCGATCTCGTGAGGCTTATGGTGTCATTTCTGCTGCGTTGTTGCTGCCTGTTGCTGACGCTGACCGTACCGGCCGTGGAGGCCTCGACCGTGCCGCTGAGCGACGCACAACAGGAATGGCTGGCGGCACACCAGCAGTGGCGCGTGGGTGTGGTGATGGCGCCGCCTTACGCTGAATACGATCAACGCCAACGTCGCCTGTCCGGCTTCCACGTACAGTACATGGAACGGCTCGCAGTCAGCCTCGGCATCAACCTGCAATGGCATCGATACGTCAACGATACCGACCTGGACGAAGCCATGCGTGCCAATGAAATCGACCTGGCGCCGGGGCTGCGCCAGACGCGCGAAGGGCTACGCATCTGGCGCTATAGCGATCCGTTCTTAAGGGTTCCGAGGCTGATTATCGGTGACATCAACGGCCCTCGCGCGATCGACCTGGAGCGTCTGGATAGCAATGATGTGATTGCGCTGGAAGGGCCCGGAGCGGTCGCCGATTACATGAGCAGCAACTACCCGAGCCAGCCGGTTCTTGAGGTGGGCAGTCAGTTCGAGGCGCTGCGTCAGTTGCTCGAAGCGCGCGTTCGCTTCGCCGTGGTCGATGAACCGCTTTATGGCCGGCTCTCGCAGCGAGCCGAATACGCATCGCTTGATGTCGTGGGCGATCTGGGCAATCCCTTGTTGCTGCGCATCGGTTCGCGCCGCGACAGTCCGGTGATGAGTGCGGTCATCGATCAGGCACTGCGCAATTTTCCCGCCCGTGACTTCAGTCAGTTGCAGGAACAGTGGCTCAAGTCGCGCAGCATCGATCAATCTCGCCGCATCAGTTACTGGCGCAGCCTCAGTCTGCTGTTGTCGCTGCTGCTGGCCGCGACCGTCGCCATGCTGGTCTGGCAGCGTCGTCAACAGGGGCTTCTGGAGAGCAGGTTGAAGTCGGCGCGGCGAGACATCGAGGCACGCGCCGCAGCCGAAGAGGCGCAGCGGTTGACGCAGTTCTGCCTTGACCACAGCACGGTCGGGATTCTTTGGTTGAACTGGGACAGCCATGTTCGCTATGCCAACCAGGCGGCCGTCGAACTGCTCGGCTATGCCTCGGACAATCTGCTCGACCAGCCGCTGCAAGCGCTGGAGCCAGGTATGAGCATGGACGACTGGATGCAGCTCTGGCGTGATGCGCGCAGCGGCGTTGAGGATCACCAGATATATGAGTGCGAGTGGCAGCGGGCCGATGGTAGCCGGTTCCCAGCTGCGGTAACGCTCAGCTTCCTGCGTCTGGGTAGCAAGGAGTATCTGGTGCTGTTCCTCGCTGACATCACCGAGCGCCGTCGCGCCAGTGCGGCGCTGCAAGAAAGTGAGGTGCGGCTCAAAGCCATGGCGGGCAACGTGCCGGGCCTGGTTTTCCGTCTGGAGCGGCAGGACGTCGGAGCGCCCGTCAATATCGCCTACATCAGCGAGGCCAGTCAGCGACTGGTTGGCTACTCGGCGGACCTGTTGCTGCAACCTGGGCGCGGTATTCGCAGCCTGGTGCATCCCGATGACGAGCCGGGTTATTGGAGCAGCCAGCAGCAGGCGCTCGACAGCATGAGCGACTGGTACTGGCAGGGACGGATCCTGACCCGCTCCGGCGAGATTCGTTGGGCCGACATCCGTGCCTCGGTGCGTGGTCAGTTGGAGGGACGTCAGGTCTGGGACGGCATCGTCTGGGACATTACCGATAACAAGCGAATCGAACTGGAGCTGGATGCGTCACGGGCACAACTGCGCAAGCTCGCGGCCCATGTGGAAACGGTGCGTGAGGAAGAAAAGGCGCATATCGCGCGCGAGGTCCACGACGAACTGGGTCAGATGCTTACGGTCCTGAAACTGGAAATCTCCATGTGCGAGATCAGCTTTGCCGAGCTCGATCCCGGCCTGGCAGCGCGCTTGCAAGGCATGAAACGGCTGATTGCGCAGCTGTTCCAGCAGGTACGCGACGTCGCGACTGCCTTGCGTCCGCCGATCTTGGACGCAGGCATCGCCTCGGCGATCGATTGGCAGGCACGGCGTTTCGAAGAGCGCACCGGCATTGCCTGCCTGGTGGAGGTGCCGGAATGCCCGCCGCAACTGGGCAATGCCAAGGCTGTCGGCCTGTTTCGCATCCTTCAAGAGGCACTGACCAATGTCATGCGTCACGCCAATGCACAAACCGTGAGCCTCACCCTGCAGCAGCATGGGGATATGCTGTGCTTGAGCATCAGCGATGACGGTCAGGGTTTCGTGGTCCAGCAGGGCCGCCAGGGAGCCTCGTTCGGTCTGGTGGGCATGCAAGAGCGAGCGCAGATGCTGGGGGGCAGCTTGCAGCTGGAAAGCCAGCCGGGAGAAGGCACCTTGATTCACGTCTCGGTACCACTGGATGACAGCCCCGCCGAGCCTGTGGCTCTGATCAGTACATTGGAGAACTAGCGCCATGATTAGGGTAATCGTCGCCGAGGATCACACCATCGTTCGCGAGGGTATCAAGCAGCTGATCGGGCTGGCCAAGGACATGCAGGTGATCGGTGAAGCCGGCAACGGTCAGCAACTGCTCGATCAACTGCGGCAAACGCCGTGTGATGTTGTCCTGCTGGACATCTCCATGCCGGGTGTCAACGGGCTGGAAGCCATACCGCGGATACGCGCGCTGAGCGAACCGCCGGCGATTCTGGTGTTGTCGATGCACGACGAGGCGCAGATGGCGGCGCGGGCGCTGAAGATCGGTGCGGCCGGCTATGCCACCAAGGACAGTGACCCGGCGCTGCTGCTGACTGCCGTGCGCAAGGTGGCCGCTGGCGGCCGTTATATCGATCCGGAGCTGGCGGACCGCATGGTCTTCGAGGTCGGTCTCACCGACTTCCGGCCACCCCATGCATTGTTGTCCGAGCGTGAGTATTCGGTGTTCGAGCGACTGGTGCACGGCGATTCGGTCAACGACATCGCCGCCAAGTTGGCCCTGAGCAGCAAGACCATCAGCACGCACAAGGCGCGCTTGATGCAAAAGCTGGTCGCTCACTCCGTAGCCGATCTGGTCCGCTACGCCATGGAGCACAAGCTGCTCTGAGCTTGACCCTGTGAACCGGGCGTTATGACCGTCGCTGTGCTCGGGTTCGTTAGGGCTGTGTCGTTCGCAGAGCTGCTTGTAGGGCAATCCCTACAAGCAGCTCTCCGTTTCGCTGAGTGTATTCACTCCCATCTGCCGATGTGCGCTGGCGCGTGGGGCTCCTAACCTGTGGCCACGGAACAACGGATCACAGGTGCGGCATGCTCGATTCTCAAGCGAACGAAGTACTGGTCAGCTTTCGTGGCATCCAGAAGAGTTACGACGGCGAAGCGCTGATCGTCAAAGACCTCAACCTGGATATCCGTAAAGGTGAGTTTCTCACGCTGCTCGGTCCGTCCGGCTCCGGCAAAACCACCAGTCTGATGATGCTGGCCGGCTTCGAGACGCCCACGGCCGGTGAAATTCTCTTGGGCGGCCGCTCGATCAACAAGCTGCCGCCGCACAAGCGCGACATGGGCATGGTGTTCCAGAACTATGCGCTGTTTCCGCACATGACGGTCTCGGAAAACCTTGCCTTTCCGCTCAGCGTGCGTGGCATGCCCAAGCTCGACGTCAAGGAACGGGTCAAGCGCGCGCTCTCGATGGTGCAGCTTGACGGTTTCCGCAACCGCTACCCGGCACAGCTGTCCGGCGGCCAGCAGCAGCGTGTGGCGCTGGCCCGAGCGCTGGTCTTCGAACCGCAGCTGGTGTTGATGGATGAGCCGCTAGGCGCGCTGGACAAGCAGTTGCGCGAGCAGATGCAGATGGAGATCAAGCATCTGCATCAAAGCCTGGGTGTGACCGTGGTCTATGTCACCCACGATCAGGGTGAGGCGCTGACCATGTCCGACCGGGTCGCCGTGTTCCATCAGGGTGAGATCCAACAAATCGACGAGCCCCGGGCGCTGTACGAGCGACCGGCGAATACTTTCGTGGCCAATTTTCTCGGCGAGAACAATCGGTTGCCGGCGCGGCTGGTCAGCCGCAACGGTGACCACTGCACCGTCGAGCTGGGCCGCGGTGAGCGGGTCGAGGCGCTGGCCGTCAAGGTCGGCGTGCCGGGCGCCGCGGTCAACCTGTCGATACGGCCAGAGCGGGTGCGCCTCAACGGCGCCAGCGCCAACTGCCCGAACCGCTTCACCGGGCGAGTCGCCGAATTCGTCTACCTCGGCGACCACATTCGCATTCGCCTCGAGGTCTGCGGCATCAGCGACTTCTTCGTCAAGCAGCCGATTGCCGAATTCGATACCGCCCTGGCGGTTGGTGATGTCGTGCCGATCGGCTGGCAGGTGGAACACGTCCGTGCGCTGGATCCGCTGCAGGCGGCATAAGCAGGGGCGAGCAAGCAAGAAAGCTGTTTTCAACCGCATCATGGAGCGAATCACAATGCTGAAATCTCTGAAACTGACCGCCCTGAGCATCGGCCTGGCGTGCGCTGCGCAGGCCTCGGCGGAAAATATCACCGCCGTCACCTTCGGCGGGGCCAACAAGCAGGCGCAGATCAAGGCCTTCAACGAACCCTTCGAAGCCAAGACCGACCACAAGATCATCGCGGGCGAATACAACGGTGAAATGGCCAAGGTAAAGGCCATGGTCGATACCAACAGTGTGTCCTGGCATCTCGTGGAAGTTGAATCGCCCGAGCTGTCACGCGGCTGTGATGAAGGACTGTTCGAGGAAATCGATCCAGCGGTAGCGGGTAACCCGGACGACTTCATCGAAGGGGCCATACAGCCTTGCGGTGTGGGCTTCTTCGTCTGGTCCACCGTGCTGGCTTATAACGCCGACAAGCTCGACAGCGCTCCGAGTGGTTGGGCCGATTTCTGGGACACCGAGAAATTTCCCGGCAAACGTGGCCTGCGCAAGGGCGCCAAGTACACCCTCGAGTTCGCCCTGATGGCCGATGGCGTGGCACCGAAAGACGTCTATCAGGTACTGGCGACGAAAGAGGGGCAGGATCGCGCCTTCAAGAAGCTTGACCAGATCAAACCCAGCATTCAGTGGTGGGAAGCGGGCGCCCAACCGCCGCAGTTCCTGGCCTCCGGTGACGTGGTCATGAGCAGCGCCTATAACGGTCGCATTGCGGCGGTGCAGGACGAGAGCAATCTGCAAGTGGTCTGGGACGGCGGCATCTACGACTTCGATTCCTGGGCCATCCCCAAAGGCGCGAAGGATCAGAAGGCAGCGCTCGATTTCGTCAGCTTTACCTTGCAACCGCAGCAGCAAAAAACCTTCTCGGAAAACATCGCCTACGGTCCGGCAAATAAGAAGGCGGTCGAGCTGCTTGATCAAAAGCTGCTGAAAAACATGCCGACGACGCCAGAGAACATCGCCAACCAGGTGGCCATGAACGTGACCTTCTGGGCCGACTACGGCGAGCAGCTGGAACAGCGTTTCAACGCCTGGGCTGCGCGCTAAACAAGCCTGGCCCCCTCGCATGGCCTGCCCTGAGGCGGGCCGTGCGCCGCTGAAATCTGACACTTTGCGGAGTTCGTCATGGCTACTGCCATCTCCTTGCCTGTTCCCGAGCTCGCCGAGCCCAACCTGAAGCGGCGGCTGGCGCGTGCCGAGCGCATGAACCGGTTGAAGTCCAAGGCGCTGATCCTGCCGCTTCTGGTGTTTTTGTTGCTCACCTTCATCCTGCCGATCGCCTCGCTGCTCTGGCGCAGCGTCGATAATCCGGAAGTGGTGGGCAGCCTGCCGCGCACGGTCGAGGCAATCACAGCCTGGGACGGCCGCGGCCTGCCGGATGAGTCGGTTTACCGGGCCCTGAGCCAAGACCTCCAGGAGGCGCGGCAAAACCAGTCTCTGGGGGATCTGTCCAAGCGTTTGAACATGGAGCAGGCCGGCTTCCGCAGCCTGATGACCAAGACGGCTCGCGCGCTTCCGTTCAAGGAAGTGCCGACGTCCTACAAGGATGCGCTGGAAGCTTTCGATGAGCGCTGGGGCGACCCCGCCTATTGGCAGGTCATCCGCCGCAACGACAGCGCAATCACCCCCTATTATTTGTTGGCCGCCCTCGATCACCGTATTGATGACATGGGTGAGCTGGCGTCGGTTTCGCCTGACCAGGCGGTCTATCTGGACATCTTTGCCCGCACCTTCTGGATGGGACTGGTCATCACGGCCATTTGCCTGGTGCTGGCCTATCCCTTGGCCTATCTGCTGGCCAACCTGCCGGCGCGCAAAAGCAACCTGCTGATGATCATGGTGCTGCTGCCGTTCTGGACTTCGATTCTGGTGCGCGTCGCCGCCTGGATCGTGCTGCTGCAATCCAGCGGCCTGATCAACGGTGCGCTGTTGAAAATGGGTCTGATCGACGAGCCATTGCAGTTGGTGTTCAACCGGGCTGGCGTCTACATCGCCATGGTCCACATCCTGCTGCCGTTCATGATTCTGCCGATTTACAGCGTGATGAAGAATATCTCGCCGAGTTACATGCGCGCGGCGATTTCACTCGGCTGTCACCCCTTCGCCAGCTTCTGGCGGGTGTATTTCCCACAAACCCTCGCGGGCGTGGGTGCCGGATGCCTGCTGGTATTCATCATTTCCATTGGCTACTACATCACCCCGGCGCTGCTCGGCAGCCCGAACGACCAGATGGTCAGCTACTTCGTGGCCTTCTACACCAACACCACCATCAACTGGGGCATGGCCACGGCGCTGGGCGGCCTGCTGCTCCTGGCGACCATGCTGCTGTACATCGTCTACAGCTGGCTGGTCGGCGCCAGCCGCCTGAGGCTGGGCTGAGCATGACCGTAATGACCAGGCAATCACCGCAAGCCATTCGCCAATCCGGGCAGGAGAACTTTCCATGCTGAGCCCCTACATGTCGCCCATCGAGCGCGTCTGGTTCTATACCCTGCGCATCCTATGCGCGCTGGTGCTGCTGTTTCTGATCGTGCCGGTGCTGGTGATCGTGCCGTTGTCGTTCAACTCCGGCTCGTTTCTCGTCTATCCGCTGCAAGGCTTCTCCATGCGCTGGTACGAAACCTTGTTCAGCTCGGCCGACTGGATGCGCTCGCTGAAGAACTCGATGCTCATCGCCCCGGCCGCCACGGCGCTGGCGATGGTCTTCGGCACCCTGGCGGCGATCGGTCTGACCCGCGGCGAATTTCGCGGCAAGGCCCTGGTGATGACCTTGCTGATTTCGCCGATGGTGGTGCCGGTGGTGATTGTCGGGGTGGCCAGCTACCTGTTCTTCGCCCCGTTGGGCATGGGCAACAGCTACCTGTCGCTGATCCTGGTTCACGCGGTGCTGGGTGTGCCGTTCGTGATCATCACCGTCTCCGCCACGCTGCAGGGGTTCAACCAGAACCTGGTGCGCGCCGCAGCCAGCCTAGGCGCCTCGCCCATAGCTACATTCTTCCGCGTCACCCTGCCGCTGATTGCTCCGGGGGTAATTTCCGGTGCGCTGTTCGCCTTCGCCACGTCCTTCGACGAAGTGGTGGTGACGCTGTTTCTCGCCGGCCCCGAGCAGATCACCTTGCCACGGCAGATGTTCAGCGGTATCCGCGAAAACCTCAGCCCGACCATCGCCGCCGCGGCCACCCTGTTGATCGGCTTTTCCATCGCACTGCTGCTGACCCTGGAATGGCTGCGCGGCCGCTCCGAGAAGATGCGCACTCAACAACCTGCCTGATTCGGACGCTTCCATGACCCTGCAACTCGACCACCCCGGCCTGCTGCGCCAGCAGGCCTACCTCAACGGCGACTGGTGCGATGCCGATGCGGGCGGCCGCACCGCTATCTTCAACCCGGCCACCGGCGAGCTCGTTGGCGAGGTGCCGAACATGGGACGCGCCGAAACCCGCCGTGCCATCGAAGCCGCACAGGCGACGCAGCCGGCCTGGCGCGCGCTGACCGCCAAGGAGCGCGCGTCGCGCTTGCGGCGCTGGTACGAGCTGATACTGGAGCATCAGGAAGACCTGGCGCGGATCATGACCGCCGAGCAGGGCAAGCCGCTGGCCGAGGCGCGGGGTGAGGTGGCGTACGCTGCATCCTTTCTCGAATGGTTCGCCGAGGAAGGCAAGCGCCTGTATGGCGATGTAATCCCCGCCCACGCTGGCGACAAGCGCATCCTCGTACAAAAGGAGCCGGTCGGCGTCACCGCGGCGATCACGCCCTGGAACTTCCCCAGCGCGATGATCACCCGCAAGGTCGGCCCGGCGCTCGCTGCCGGCTGCGCCATGGTACTCAAGCCTGCGCCGCAGACGCCGTTTTCCGCCCTGGCCCTGGCCGTTCTGGCCGAGCGCGCGGGCATTCCGGCGGGGCTGTTCAGCGTGATCACCGCCGATGCCGCCACCTCGCGCGAAGTCGGTGCCGAACTCTGCGCAAACCCGGTGGTGCGCAAGCTCTCATTCACTGGCTCGACGGCAGTGGGCATTCACCTGATGCAGCAGTGCGCACCGACGCTGAAAAAGCTCTCGTTGGAACTGGGCGGCAACGCGCCCTTTATCGTCTTCGACGATGCCGATCTGGATGCGGCGGTCGAGGGCGCGATGATCTCCAAGTACCGCAACGCCGGGCAGACCTGCGTCTGTGCCAACCGCCTCTACGTGCAGGACGGCATCTACGAGGCTTTTGTCGATAAGCTTGCCGCCGCTGTGGCGCGGCTGAATGTGGGTGACGGCATGGAGGAGGGCGTCACCACCGGCCCGTTGATCGACGCCGCTGCGGTGGCCAAGGTCCAGCGTCATCTGCAGGACGCGCTCGATAAGGGCGCCACCCTGCTGGCCGGCGGCAAACCCCATGCGCTGGGCGGTAACTTCTTCGAGCCGACGCTGGTCGGTGGCGTCACCGCCGAGATGGCCGTGGCGCGCGAGGAAACCTTTGGCCCGCTGGCGCCGCTGTTCCGCTTCAGCGATGAAAGCGAGGTGATTCGGCAGGCCAATGACACCGAGTTCGGTCTCGCGGCCTACTTCTATGCGCGCGACCTGAGCCGCGTGTTCCGCGTCGCCGAAGCGCTGGAGTACGGCATGGTCGGCATCAATACCGGCGTGATCTCCACCGAGGTAGCGCCGTTCGGCGGCATGAAGGCCTCCGGCCTGGGGCGCGAAGGTTCGAAGTACGGGCTCGATGAATACGTGGAAATCAAATACCTGTGTTTGGGTGGCATTTGACCGGACGATGCAAAAACAGGCGTGCAAAATAATGCACGGAGTTTTACTGTAATCCGAACGCCTGGAAAGGCGCCGCAGTCGATCATCGTATGCTGCGGCGCGTGCGTCCTGACGTTCATTCCTACCCGCGCCGACGATGAGCGGCTACCGAGGAGCTTATGAGCAAAACCAACGAATCCCTGATGCAGCGTCGTGTCGCCGCTGTTCCCCGTGGCGTCGGCCAGATCCACCCGATTTTTGCCGACCACGCGAAGAACAGCAGCGTGATCGACGTAGAAGGCCGCGAATTCATCGATTTCGCCGGTGGCATCGCCGTGCTGAATACCGGTCACCTGCATCCCAAGATCATCAAGGCCGTGGAAGATCAGCTGCACAAGCTGACCCATACCTGCTTCCAGGTGCTGGCCTACGAGCCCTATGTAGAGCTGTGCGAGAAGATCAACGCGCGGGTGCCTGGGGATTTCGCCAAGAAGACCCTGCTGGTCACCACCGGCTCCGAAGCGGTTGAGAACGCGGTGAAAATTGCCCGTGCCGCCACCGGCCGCGCCGGCGTGATCGCCTTCACCGGCGCTTACCACGGTCGCACCATGATGACGCTTGGTTTGACCGGCAAGGTCGCGCCCTACTCGGCGGGCATGGGCCTGATGCCCGGCGGCATCTTTCGCGCTCAATATCCTTGCGCGATCCATGGCGTCAGCGTCGATGAGTCCATCGCCAGCATCGAGCGCATCTTCAAGAACGATGCCGAGCCGCGCGATATCGCGGCGATCATCATCGAGCCGGTGCAGGGCGAGGGTGGCTTCAATGTCGCACCGAAGGAATTCATGGCGCGCCTACGTGCGCTCTGCGATGAGCACGGCATCCTGCTGATTGCAGATGAAGTGCAGACCGGCGCCGGCCGCACCGGCACCTTTTTTGCCATGGAACAGATGGGCGTCGTCGCCGACTTGACCACCTTTGCCAAATCCGTCGGCGGTGGCTTCCCGATCGCCGGCGTCTGCGGCAAGGCCGAGATCATGGATGCCATCGCGCCCGGCGGGCTGGGCGGCACCTACGCCGGCAACCCGCTGTCCTGCGCGGCGGCGCTGGCGGTCATGGAAATCTTCGAGGAAGAGCAACTGCTCGACCGCTGCAAAGCGGTCGCTGAGAAGCTGACCGCCGGCCTCAAGGCGATTCAGGCCAAGCACCAGGAGATCGGCGAGGTCCGCGGCCTCGGCGCGATGATCGCCATCGAATTGTTCGAGGACGGTGATCATGCGCGTCCGGCCGCAGCGCTGACCTCGCAGATCGTCGCCAAGGCACGTGACAAGGGTTTGATCCTGCTGTCCTGCGGCACCTATTACAACGTGCTGCGGGTGCTGGTGCCGCTCACCGTGGAAGACGACCTGCTTGAGCGTGGCTTGTCCATTATCAGTGAGTGTTTCGACGAGCTGACTTGATCCGAGCTGGCGCACCGGCATTCGCAACGGATGTCAGGTACGCCGCAGCCCTGACCGTCGGGTACAATGCGCGGCATTCAGCCGTGCTACCCGAGGTCGTCATGCAGCCGTTCGCCATCGCCCCTTCGATTCTTTCCGCCAATTTCGCCCGACTGGGCGAGGAAGTGGACAACGTACTGGCCGCGGGCGCGGACATCGTCCATTTCGATGTGATGGATAACCACTACGTGCCCAACCTGACCGTCGGCCCGATGGTCTGCTCGGCGCTGCGCAAGCACGGCGTCACCGCGCCCATCGATGTGCACCTGATGGTCAAGCCGGTGGACCGCATGATCGGCGACTTTCTCGAAGCCGGCGCCAGCTACATCACCTTTCACCCGGAAGCCTCCGAGCACATCGACCGTTCGCTGCAGCTGATCAAAGATGGCGGCGCCAAGGCCGGTCTGGTGTTCAACCCGGCCACTCCGCTGGACGTGCTCAAGTACGTCATGGACAAGGTCGACATGGTCTTGCTGATGAGCGTCAACCCAGGCTTCGGCGGGCAGAAGTTCATCCCCAATACCCTGGACAAGCTGCGCGAAGCGCGTGCGCTGATCGATTCCAGTGGCCGCGAGATTCGCCTGGAGATCGACGGCGGCGTCAATCCAAAGAACATCCGTGAGATCGCCGCAGCCGGTGCCGATACCTTTGTCGCCGGCTCGGCCATTTTCAACCAGCCCGACTACAAAGCCGTGATCGACCAGATGCGCGCCGAACTGGCGCTGGCACGCCCATGACCCGTCTTGAGCAACTGTTTGACGGCCGGCTGCCGCGGTTGGTGATGTTCGACCTGGACGGCACCCTGATGGATTCGGTGCCGGACCTGGCCGCTGCGGTGGACAAGATGCTGATGTTGCTGGGGCGTGAACCTGCCGGCATTGATCGGGTGCGTGACTGGGTCGGCAACGGCTCGCGGGTGCTGGTACGCCGCGCGCTGGCCGGGCAGCTGCTGCACGAGGGCGTAGCCGACGAGTTGGCCGACGAGGCCCTGGCGTTGTTCATGCAGGCCTATTCCGGTGGGCACGAACTGACCAAGGTCTACCCCGGCGTTCGCGAGTGCCTGGACTGGTTGCGTGAGCGTGACGTGAAGCTTGCAATCATCACCAACAAGCCGGCCCAGTTCATCGAGCCGCTGCTACAAGAGAAGGGGCTGGCCGGTTATTTCCAGTGGTTGATCGGGGGCGACACCCTGCCTCAGCAGAAGCCTGACCCGGCGGCCCTTCTTTGGGTCATGCGCGAGGCCGACGTGCGCGCGGATGCTTCATTATTCGTCGGCGATTCGCGCAACGATGTGCGCGCGG
This sequence comes from Stutzerimonas chloritidismutans, assembly GCF_038562055.1. Taxonomy (GTDB): domain Bacteria; phylum Pseudomonadota; class Gammaproteobacteria; order Pseudomonadales; family Pseudomonadaceae; genus Stutzerimonas; species Stutzerimonas chloritidismutans_A. Next base: position 149,512 of record NZ_JBCFXD010000011.1, read on the forward strand.
CGAAGGCGGCTGCGGTGCCTTGTGTGGCGCTCACCTACGGCTACAACCACGGTGAGCCCATCGCCCGCGAGCAGCCGGCGCTGGTGCTTGACGACCTGCGCGAGCTGGTTGCTTCGGTTTCGGGGCTGCGCTAGTGTGGCTCCTGTCTTTTGAACCCTGCAGCCGAGATCAGATCGTGGTGGTCACCCGCAAACAGTGGATGAATGTCATCAAGGCCCTGGCCCGTTGGCGCTGGCGCGCCTGACATTTTCTGCCGGCTCTGCCCGGTACGTTTGCACAACTCGACCGTATGTAGCTCCCCTCCGACCACGAGGCTGACATGACCCGCGAAGAATTCCAGCGTTTGGCCGCCGAAGGCCATAACCGCATCCCTCTGTCGTTCGAAACCCTCGCCGACTTCGACACACCGCTCACGCTTTATCTCAAGCTCGCCGATGCGCCTAACTCCTACCTGCTCGAGTCCGTCCAGGGCGGGGAGAAGTGGGGGCGTTATTCGATCATTGGCCTGCCCTGCAGCACGGTGTTGCGCGTGCAGGATTATCGCATCAGCGTGACCACCGACGACGTCGAAACCGAGGCTTGTGAGGTCGACGATCCGTTGGCGTTCGTCGAAACGTTCCAGCAGCGCTACCGCGTGGCGCCAGTGGATGGACTGCCGCGCTTCAACGGCGGTCTGGTGGGCTATTTCGGTTATGACAGCGTGCGCTATGTCGAACGCAAGCTTGCGAGCTGCCCCAACCCCGATCCCCTGGGTACTCCGGATATCCTGCTGATGGTGTCCGACGCCGTGGTGGTCTTCGACAACCTGGCCGGCAAGCTGCATTGCATCGTGCTGGTCGACCCGGCACAGCCGGACGCCTACGAGTCGGGGCAGGCGAAACTGCAGGCGCTTCGAGAAAAGCTGCGCCAGTCGATCACGCCGCGCCTGGGCCTGGATTTCGAAAAGAGCAACGGTAACGAGCCGACTTTCCGCTCCAGCTTCAGCCGCAAGGACTACGAGCAGGCCGTCTACCGAATCAAGGACTACATCCTGGCCGGCGACTGCATGCAGGTGGTGATCTCCCAGCGCATGTCGATTCCCTTCAAGGCTGCGCCGATCGACCTGTACCGCGCGTTGCGTTGCTTCAACCCGACGCCCTACATGTACTTCTTCAACTTCGGCGATTTCCATGTGGTGGGTTCGTCGCCTGAAGTGCTGGTGCGGGTCGAGGAAGGTCTGGTCACGGTCCGCCCCATCGCCGGCACGCGTCCACGCGGTGCCAACGAAGAAGCTGATCTGGCGTTGGAGCAGGACCTGCTCAGCGATGCCAAGGAGCTTGCCGAACACCTGATGCTGATCGACCTGGGCCGCAACGACGTCGGTCGTGTCGCCGAGACCGGCACGGTGCGGTTGACCGAGAAGATGGTCATCGAGCGCTATTCGAATGTCATGCACATCGTTTCCAACGTCACCGGCCAGCTCAAGGCGCCATTGACGGCGATGGATGCGCTGCGCGCGATCCTGCCGGCCGGCACGCTCTCAGGTGCACCGAAGATTCGCGCCATGGAAATCATCGACGAACTCGAGCCGGTCAAGCGCGGCGTTTATGGCGGCGCGGTCGGCTATCTGGCCTGGAATGGCAACATGGATACGGCCATCGCGATCCGTACCGCGGTGATCAAGGACGGCGAGCTGCACGTGCAGGCCGGCGCTGGCATCGTGGCCGATTCGCAGCCCGCGCTTGAATGGGAAGAAACGCTGAACAAACGCCGCGCGATGTTCCGTGCGGTGGCCTTGGCGGAGCACAGCAGCGACTAGTTTCGGCGCGGCTCATGGGCCTGCTCGGCGACTGCGACTAAAGTCCTTATTGGTCGTATGGTAATGGCTATTGGCTATACCTATAGTCGTGGAAGCTGAGCAGGAACGCTCGGCGTTCCAACCCCAGCCCAGACGAGCCAGCCATGCCGTTACTGCCGAGCCCCCGCCCATCGTCCGTTCGCCAGTCCTGGCCGTCGGCCTCGCCGTTGGTGACTGCTCTCGCGGCGCTGCTGGTGCTGGTCTGGTTGTTATCGAGCCTGGCGGATCTCAATGGCAGCCAAGTATGGTTTCCGTTACCGCTGCACATCACTGTCGAAACCTTTTCGATTGTCGTGGCGGGATTGGTGTTTGCGGTGGCTTGGCACAGCCAGCAGCCAGTGCCTCTTTCGAACCCGCTGCTCGCTTGCGCGTTTTTGGCCATCGCGCTGCTGGATCTGGCTCATATGCTGTCCTACCGGGGTATGCCCGTATGGGTGACGCCTGCCTCGGCGGAAAAAGCGATCGCCTTCTGGCTGGTTTCCCGCGTCTTGTTGGCTTTCACGCTGCTCGCTGTGGCGTTCCGTTTTTGCCACCGAAGCATCGCACTGCCGCGGGTCATGTTGCTTTCAGCATCCCTCGGACTGGTTGTTCTGGTGGTTTATCTGCAGCTGTTTCAGCCGCAGCTGTGGCCTCGGACCTTTATCGACGGGGAGGGGCTGACCCGCTTCAAAGTGCAGATGGAGTGGCTGATCATCAGCCTCTTCGCACTGGCGGCATGGGTGTTCTGGCGGGCTCGAGAGGTTGGAGGCCGTGACTATTTCGAGGGCATGCTGGCTGCGACACTGGTCTCGATTCTTGCCGAGTTGTGCTTCACCGCCTACGCCAATGTGAATAGCTTCTACAGTTTGCTCGGGCATCTGTACAAGATCATCTCCTACGGCTTCATCTATCAGGTGGTGTTCGTGTCGAGTGTGCGTGCGCCATATGCGCGGTTGGCACTCGAAATGGGCGAGCGGATTGCTGCGCAACAGCGCGCTGACTACATGGCCCACTTCGACAGCCTGACGGGGCTGCCCAATCTGACCCAGCTGGAAGAGCGGACACGTCAGGCAATGGCCAGCGCTTTAAAGCTCAAGGGTGCAGTCGCGATGCTGTACCTGGATCTCGATCATTTCAAGATGGTCAATGACTCGTTCGGGCGCGCTTTCGGTGATCAGCTGCTCTGCACAACCTCGGTAAGAATGCAGCAGGCTTTGCCCGATAGCGCCATGCTGGCACGGGCCGGAGGTGATGAGTTTGTCGTGTTGCTGGCCGATCTGGAGAATGCCGAGGGTGCATCCGCAGTGATCCAGCGTGTACTCGATGAGTTAGCCGGCCCCTTCATGATCGAGCGCCAACAAATAGTGGTGTCGATCTCGATCGGCGTCGCGGTTGGCCCGAGCGATGGCATGGACTTTCCCTGCCTCCTGCGCAACGCTGAAATGGCGATGTACAAGGCCAAGGAAGCCGGGCGCCGAACCTGGTGCTATTACAACGCTGCGCTGGATACCGAGATGCGGGGGCGGTTGTACCTCATCAACGGCCTGCGGCTTGCTTTGGAGCGAGAGGAGTTTTTTCTGGAGTATCAGCTGCAGCTGGATCTTGCCATCGGCAGAGTAGTAGGCGCGGAAGCCCTGTTGCGCTGGCAGCATCCTCAGTGGGGACTGGTCGCGCCCGGGCAGTTCATTCCCGCAGCCGAGCAGAGCGGTCTGATCGTGGATATTGGCGAATGGATAATCCTCGAGGCGTGCCGACAGGCCAAACGCTGGCAGGCTGAGGGGGTGGGCATCCCGCGTGTTGCAGTGAACGTCGCTGCGATACAGCTGCACCAGGGGTCGCTGGAACAGACTGTCGCTGCCGCCTTGGCGCAGACCGGTCTGCCAGCTTCGGCGCTGGAGCTTGAGCTCACCGAGTCCAGCCTCGTCGACAACACTGAGCAGGTGATGATTGCGCTGGCCGGTCTGAAAGCCCTCGGCGTCACGTTGTCCATCGATGATTTCGGCACCGGGTACTCCTGTCTGGCGTATCTTCGGCGATTGTCGGTGGATACGTTAAAGATTGATCGCTCCTTTGTAAGCGATCTGCCTAATGAAGACGGCCATGCCATCGTCGCCGCGATCATCCATATGGCCGAGTCGCTCGGTTTGAGCACGCTGGCAGAGGGGGTCGAAGACGAGGCCACTGCTGCGGAGCTGCGTCGACTTGGATGTCGGCAGGCGCAGGGTTTTTTCTACGCTCGACCGGTTCCAGCCTCCGCGTTACCTGCCGCTATAGGGTCGCTGCCAGTCTAGGCGTCAGCCTTGCCTGTAGCGGGCAAGCGATGCTCTGGTATAGTCCGGTTGAAACCGTGGCCTGGCATGGGCTACTTTGCGTCGTCAGCTCTGCGAGACCTTTTCCGTGAAATTCAGCAGCACCCTCCTGATGCGTCTATTCAAGGCACATGCCCGCTGGCGTTGGCGCGCCTGATCCTCGTAGCTGGCTCCGTGCCGGAATACCCCGTTCACACCTGTACTACTGATCGTTCTGCCGAGGCGCCTTTGCGCCGGTTCGGGCCGTAATGGCAGGTGGTGGATCAGCCTCAAGCCCTAGGGTGATGCAAATGCTGCTAATGCTGGATAACTACGATTCCTTTACCTACAACGTCGTGCAATACCTCGGCGAACTCGGCGCGGACGTCAAAGTGGTGCGCAACGATGAGTTGAGCGTCTCCGAAATCGAAGCGCTGAACCCGGAGCGGATTGTCGTATCGCCCGGCCCTTGTACGCCGAACGAGGCGGGCGTCTCGCTGGAACTGATTCGTCATTTCGCCGGCAGACTGCCTATCCTCGGCGTCTGTCTCGGCCACCAGAGCATTGGGCAGGCATTTGGAGGTGAGGTCGTGCGGGCGCGTCAGGTCATGCATGGCAAGACAAGTCCGGTGGTCCACGAGAATGCCGGCGTGTTTGCCGGGCTGAACAACCCGTTAACGGTGACGCGTTACCACTCGTTGGTAGTCAAGCGTGAAACGCTCCCCGACTGTCTGGAAATCACTGCCTGGACCCAGCTGGAAGACGGCAGCGTCGACGAGATCATGGGCTTGCGGCACAAGACACTTAACGTTGAAGGCGTGCAGTTTCACCCTGAGTCAATCCTCACCGAGCAGGGGCACGAACTGTTCGCCAATTTTCTGAAACAGACCGGAGGCGTGCGCTGATGGATATCAAGGAAGCCCTCAACCGCATCGTCGGCCAGCTGGACTTGAGCACCGATGAGATGAAGGCGGTGATGCGCCAGATCATGACTGGCCAGTGCACCGATGCGCAGATTGGCGCGTTCCTAATGGGCATGCGCATGAAGAGCGAAACCATCGATGAGATCGTCGGCGCGGTGCAGGTGATGCGCGAGCTTGCCGAGCCGGTGCATTTCGATACCCATCGATTGGTGGACACCTGCGGTACCGGTGGCGATGGGATGAACATTTTCAATGTCTCAACTGCTGCAGCCTTCGTGGTCGCCGCCGCAGGGGGCAAGGTCGCCAAGCACGGCAATCGCGCAGTGTCGGGCAAGAGTGGCAGTGCCGATCTGCTCGAGGCGGCCGGGGTTTATCTGGACCTAACACCCGCACAGGTTGCGCGCAGTGTCGATGCCGTGGGCGTCGGCTTCATGTTCGCGCCAGCGCATCACGGCGCCATGAAATTTGCTGCCGGTCCACGTCGTGAGTTGGGCTTGCGCACGCTGTTCAACATCCTCGGCCCGATGTCCAACCCCGCCGGTGTCAAGCATCAGGTGCTCGGGGTGTTCAGCAAGGAACTCTGCCGGCCTATGGCCGAAGTGCTGTCGCGCCTGGGAAGTCAGCATGTGCTGGTGGTGCATGCACAAGACGGGCTCGACGAGATCAGCCTGGCGGCGCCGACCTATGTCGCCGAATTGAACAAGGGTGAAATCAGTGAGTACCGTATCCAACCGGAAGATTTCGGGATCAAGAGCCAGAGCCTGATCGGCCTGAACGTTGAGGATGCGCAGGGATCGCTGGCGCTGATTCGCGACGCGCTGGGACGGCGCAAGACGGAAAACGGGCAAAAGGCGGCCGACATGATCGTCCTTAATGCCGGTGCTGCGCTTTATGCAGCCGACATCGCCAGCAGCCTGAAACAGGGCGTGGAGATCGCCCATGATGCGTTGCATACCGGCTTGGCGCGGGACAAGTTCGAGGAGCTGGTGTCCTTCACTGTGGTGTTCAAGCAGGAGACTTCCCAATGAGTAACGTGCCGACTGTTCTGGAAAAGATCATCAGGCGCAAGCGCGAGGAAGTCAGCGAGCGCCGCGGTCGGGTCGGTTTGGCTGAACTCGAAACAATGGCGGCCGCAGCGGACCCGGTCCGGGGTTTTGCCCGCCGGTTGCAGGAGCAGGCGCGTAACAAGCAACCGGCTGTGATTGCGGAAATTAAGAAAGCCTCACCAAGCAAAGGAGTGCTGCGGGAGGATTTTGTCCCGGCGGACATCGCCAGAAGCTATGAGGCAGGAGGCGCCACCTGCCTCTCGGTATTGACCGACATCGACTTCTTCCAGGGCGCCGACGATTACCTGAAACAAGCGCGCTCAGCCTGCAAACTACCGGTCATTCGCAAGGATTTCATGGTCGATCCCTACCAGATCATCGAAGCCAGAGCCTTAGGCGCTGACTGCGTTCTGTTGATCGTCGCCGCTCTGGAGGATGGTCAGATGGCCGAGCTTGCCGATGTGGCAAAGGCTCAGAATCTCGACGTATTGGTAGAGGTCCACGATGGAGCAGAGCTGGAGCGCGCGCTGCGCCTCGATACGCCTCTGCTCGGCATCAACAACCGCAACCTTCACACCTTTGAGCTCAGCCTGGAAACGACTCTTGACTTGCTGCCGCGCATCCCTCGCGACCGTCTGGCTGTGACCGAGAGCGGCATACTTCATCGTGCCGACGTGGAGTTGATGGAAATCAACCAGGTGTATGCGTTTCTGGTGGGAGAAGCTTTCATGCGAGCTGAGCAGCCGGGGCTCGAACTGCAGCGATTGTTCTTTCCGGGACGTAGCCGCCCCCAATCAGCTGCCGATCCGGAGTGATCCGCTGCCATTGAAAAAGCCGGCAAGTTGCCGGCTTTTTCAATGGTGCTGAGCTGAGTTTCAGCGCGTACCAAACACCACCATGGTCTTTCCCTTCACGTGCACCAGTCCCTGTGACTCAAGGCTCTTGAGCACGCGACCGACCATTTCCCTCGAGCAGCCGACGATGCGGCCGATTTCCTGGCGGGTGATCTTGATCTGCATGCCGTCCGGATGGGTCATAGCATCGGGTTGCTTGCACAGGTCAAGCAATGTGCGGGCGACGCGGCCGGTCACATCGAGAAACGCCAGATCACCCACCTTGCGTGTAGTGTTGCGCAAGCGTTCGGCCATCTGGCTGCCAAGTGCATAAAGAATATCGGGGTCTTGCTGGGTCAATTCACGGAACTTGGCATAGCTCAGTTCTGCAACTTCGCATTCAGTCTTGGCGCGAACCCATGCGCTGCGTTCCTTTTCCGATCCTTCCTTCTCGAACAGTCCCATCTCTCCGAAGAAGTCCCCGGAGTTCAAGTAGGCAATGATCATCTCGCGACCATCGTCATCCTCGATCAGGATGGTGACCGAACCTTTAACGATGAAGAAAAGCGTTTCGCTACGATCACCGGCATAGATGATGGTGCTTTTGGCGGTGTAGCGCCGACGATGGCAATGCGCGAGGAGTTTGTCGATGTTCTTGATCTTGGGCGTGAGTGTAATAGCGACCATGCTGTAGTCCCGGAAGATGTGTCCAATTAGAAGGCAGTTCTTATTATGTATGACTAAGTTCTGTTATCAGGCAAAGCGAGCTTAACAGACCGGTCCGGGTCGACAACAAAACTGCGACACGAATATCAACTTTTGGGCATTCATTTCGTCGGTTTATCGCCACCGGCGTCCGCAGGTCGTCATGCTAAGCTTCGCTCCTTTTCAAGCGGAGTCTATCGATGAAAGCGCGCATTCAGTGGGCTGGCGAGGCAATGTTTCTTGGCGAGTCTGGCAGTGGACATGTCGTGGTCATGGACGGCCCGCCCGAGAATGGTGGGCGGAATCTGGGCGTGCGGCCAATGGAGATGCTGTTGCTGGGGCTCGGCGGCTGTAGCAACTTCGATGTGGTGAGTATTCTCAAAAAGTCGCGTCAGGCGGTGGAAAGTTGCGAGGCCTTTCTTGAGGCGGAGCGTGCCGATCAGGATCCGAAGGTGTTTACGAAGATCCATCTGCGCTTCGTCGTCAAGGGGCGTGGGCTGAAGGAGACACAAGTTAAACGCGCGGTCGAACTGTCTGCGGAGAAATACTGTTCTGCTTCCATCATGCTTGGCCGCGCGGGTGTTCAGATCAGCCACGACTATGAAATCGTCGAGCTGGGCTGAACTGCCAATAAGCCTGGCCAGATTTGATTAATGCTTTCAGAGCTGGAGCGCGGGCCGTCGATTTGGAAGGCGCCCCGCTTCGACAAGGCGTTCTGCTAGATTGCGCAGCCGCGGTCGAGATTGCAAAGAGCTCCTTTAGCGTGGATATCAATTCCACTTGCGCGTTATCTCACCGTTCAGGGCTCTCAGCTATCTGATCCACCAGTGCCTCGAATATCGTCACTGTCGATTATCGAGTTTGCATTTCAGGCAGAAAGCACTTCATTGACCACAGATAAACCCTATACAGCACTACCTCTCCGAAGATACCCGATCGGTCTATCACATGACCGATGTGTATCAGCAGAACTTCTTTAACACCAAGATGCTTTGTAAGGATTCGGACTGGAGAACTATCTCTTCGATGACACTTCTCGAAAGCTTTCCTAGGAGCAACGCGGGCAGGTGGAGGATTGTCATGCGCCATGAGCTGCCAGAAAACCTTCTATGTCTGCAATATGCCGGGCTATGGGGGACGAGGGTAGAAACCAGAAGGGCGCCTCTTAGGCGCCCTTCTTCGTTATGCCGGGTCAGATCCGGTAAGTGGTCTTGGTCATCACTTTGGCCATCAGACTCATGCCGAACTTCACCGGCGCCGGAAAGCGCAAGCCGCCCGCATCGAGGGCCGCAGTGGAATGCTGCGCTTCATCCGTGCGCATCTGTTCGAGAATTGCCCGCGACTTCTCATCCTCTTGTGGAATCTGCTCGAGATGCTCATCCAGATGCTTGCAGACCTGATCTTCCGTGGCGGCGACGAAACCCAGGCTGATGCGGTCGCTGATCAAGCCCGCCGACGCACCGATGCCGAACGACAATCCGTAGAAAAGCGGATTGAGAACGCTGGTGTGGCTGCCCAGCTGGTGTATGCGCTGTTCGCACCAGGCCAGATGATCAATCTCTTCGTCTGCTGCACGCTCCATTGCCTCGCGCACCCTCGACAGTCGAGCGGTTAGCGCCTGTCCCTGGTAGAGCGCCTGCGCACAGACCTCGCCGGTGTGATTGATGCGCATCAGGCCGGCCACGTGACGCGCCTCGCTATCGCTCAGCTCAGCCTCGTTCTTCAACACGGCGGGCGTCGGTCGCTGAGGTTGACCGCTAAACGGAAGCAGCGTCCTTAAAGCGGCATCGGCCTGCAGCAGCAGGCGGTCGGCAGGAGAGTATTGGCGTTGGTTGGGCATGTCGCCTCCAGGTGATTCGGAGCAGGCGTGAGTAGTCGTTACTGCAGTTTGGTAGCCGATGTTTCAACCAGGAGGCCAATGCATCTGGCGCTGACCGAGCACATGCATATGGATGTGATGTACCGTCTGACCACCAAGGTCGTTGCAGTTCATGACAACCCGAAAGCCTTCCTGGCAGCCCTGCTCTTCGGCCAGACGCTGCGCGGTAAAAAGGATATGGCCAGCGAGAAGCTTGTCGTCATCCTCACTTAGGTCATGCAGGGTTGCGATGTGTTTCTTTGGGATCACCAGAAAATGCACAGGCGCTTGGGGCGCGATGTCATTGAAGGCGATAACCTGTTCGTCTTCATAGATCTTCTGCGCGGGGAGGGTCCCGGCGACGATCTTGCAAAATAGACAATCCACGGCGTTTCTCCAGAACTGAAACAAAAGGCAGTGTAACAGGCGATTTTCGGACTGGTTAGCTGGCATGGAGCATAGCGAATGAAGAATGATATCCACGATCTGGCTCTCGTTCTCGAGTCAAGGTTGCGCTTGGTGCTGATCGAATCATGGGACGAGCGTCGAGTGCTCGAGACACTGAGTGGATTAGCTGTGAACCGGGGGATGACCCTTCATGTGTGGTCTGTAACGGAAGGACTCCGACATCTCGCGTTCGGCGGCGAGGCGCTGGATGCTGGCGAAAGCTGCTCGGCTGAGGTCGCATTGAGGCGCGTCAAACACGATCCGCTGGGAGGGCTGTGCGTCTTCTGCGACTTGCATCCGTTTCTTGATGAGCCGCGTCTGGTCCGCCTGTTGAAGGAAATCGCAATGGGCGAAAGCGCCACCGCACCCACGCTGGTGCTGGTGTCGCATGCCCTCAAGTTGCCCCCTGAGGTCCAGCGTTATGCGGCTCGCTTCAGTCTCACCCTGCCCACCGAAGAAGAGCTGGTGAGTATTGTGCGTAATGAGGCGACTGTTTGGAGCGAGCGTAATCGAGGCGCCCGGGTGCGGACCGACAATCGCACCCTGCAGCAGGTCGTGAAGAACCTGCGTGGGCTCAGTCATGCAGAAGCGCGCAGCTTGGCGCACAGCCTGATCTGCGATGATGGCGCGATCACACAGGAAGATCTTCCAGAGCTCAACCGTAAGAAGTTCGAACTGCTGGACATGCAAGGCGTGTTGGGCTTCGAGTACGAGACCGAGCGTTTTGCCGAGGTTGGCGGGCTTCAGAATTTCAAACGCTGGCTGGGGCAGCGTCAGGCTGCCTTTCTTGCCGGCAGCCGCTCGGACATGCCGCGCGGGGTGATGCTTGTTGGCGTGCAGGGCGGTGGGAAAAGTATGGCGGCCAAGGCGGTCGCTGGGTTCTGGGGTTTGCCGCTGCTGCGCCTGGATTTTGCATGCTTGTACAACAAATTCTTTGGTGAAACCGAACGCAATTTGCGCGAGGCGCTAAAACTGGCCGAACAGATGGCGCCTTGCGTCCTATGGATGGACGAGTTGGAAAAGGGGCTTGCTACAGGGGAGATGGATGGAGGCGTCAGTCAGCGGGTCCTGGGCACCTTGCTTACCTGGATGGCTGAGCGTGAAGCGCCGGTGTTCATGGTTGCGACCTCCAACGCAGTGACTCGTCTTCCGCCAGAACTGTTACGTAAAGGGCGCTTCGACGAGATGTTCTTTGTCGACTTGCCCGATGTATCCACGAGGGCGGAAATTTTCGGAATTCACCTGGCACGGCGTGAGCTGAACGTCGAACAGTTCGATCTGGCAGCACTTGCGGTCGCTTGCGATGGCTTCTCAGGTGCCGAGATCGAACAGGTCGTGGTGTCGGCTGTCTACGCGGGTCAGGCCCGGTCCAGTGAGCCGAACCAAGACATGCTCTTGGATTGTATCCGGGCGACCGCTCCGCTTTCGGTGGTGATGGCCGAAAAGCTGGATGAGCTTCGTGGTTGGGCTTCGGGTCGAACAGTATTGGCCTGAATGGCCCGCGGTCCCATACCAGAGCGCTACTGATAAGTTGGCAGGATGATGGCGGTCAGGATGCCAATGATAGGTACAAGCAGCCATAGCGCCGCGAGAATTTTCACGGCGCTGCTGTTCGGCGGTTGCGGTGGCCCGAAGCGATTCGCCCCAGTGTTGCCTGGCATCAGCAGTACCACCAGCGGAAAGAACGTGCCGACGACCGGCACCAGATAGAGCAGCATGAACCAGCCGGACCAGCCCACATCATGCAAACGCTGCACGCCGATCTGTACGCTCACGAGTAGAAAACCGATGCCGAGCACGCCGGTGACAATCATGCCGAGCACTGCTGAGGCAGCGAACGTCATGCTGGCAATGAACAATAGGCCGAGCGCCGCAGCCATCAACGCCATGGACCAGGCTAGATAGCGCAGCCGGCCGATCCTGCCTTGTGTCGTGAAGACCTTTAGTGTGCTGTATTCGGCAGTTGGCTCGCCGACCTCGGCGCGCGGTGGTGCATAGGGATGGGCAATGCTCCGGCTCTGGAGCGACGTTTCGCCCAGCTGTGCTTGGCGTGCCAGATATTTCTCGATAACGATGCCACACCTGCAGCACTCGATGGCGGTTGGCTGGGTATGGCCGCATTTGGGGCACGCCATCTGCTCGGTCCGAACGGGTGTCTCGCTCGGATTTACGGTCGCGTAGTCAACGATGGTCAGCGCAATACCTTTCGTTGGTTCGGCTTCCTTGCGTGCCTGGACCCCAGCACGCTGCAGCGCTTGCAGGTATCGGTCGGCTTCCGGGGCGCTCAGTTCACGCTTGAGTGGGACCGAGCCATGACCGAACAGACGCTCGACTTTGCTAGCGTCGCATTTGAAAAGTTGAGTCAGGTTGTTCTTGGCCGTGTCGAGTGATACGCCCGGTAGGAGTTCACCGTCGAAGACGATTCGATATTGATCAGCGCTCATCCAGCGTCCCTGTTGCCGGTTTTTCGCGCAAGCCTAAAGCGCGGTAGGGCGGCCAACAAGTGTCGCCACATAGAGTTGCTCGAGGCTTGTAGCAACTGCGAGGTGTGTCACGGTTGGCGTAGCCAACGCTGGGACAGCTGCAACGCCTGATCGTGGGCCGCACGGTATTCTCGATCCAGCCGGGCAATCAATTCTTCGCTGCTCGGCAGGTCTCTTATTTCCCCTACGCCCTGGCCTGCCGACCAGACGGATTTCCAAGCCTTCGCCTCATCGCTGACGGGCTTGAGTTTTTCGCCGTAGTTCATTTCGCCTTTGTTTTTCAGCCGATCCTCATCGTAACCGGCTTGTTGCAGGCTTTGACGCAGGAAGCTGGCGGGCACACCTGATACCGCTGCGGTGTGAATGATGTCGGCAGCATGCGCCTGCAGCAGCATTTGCTTGTATTCATCCGAGGCCTGACTTTCCCGCGTCGCAATGAAGCGCGTTCCCATGTAGGCGAGGTCCGCACCGAGGAGCTGCGCGGCGAGTATCTCGTGACCATGGTTGAGGCAGCCGGAGAGCAGCAGCGTCTTGTCGAAGAATTGGCGGATCTCGGCCACCAAGGCAAACGGACTCCAGGTACCTGCGTGGCCGCCAGCGCCAGCGGCCACCGCTATCAAGCCGTCAACTCCTGCTTCAGCCGCTTTCTCCGCATGCCGTCGTGTGGTGACATCGTGAAACACCAGCCCACCATAGCTGTGCACGGCGTCCACCACCTCTTTAACGGCGCCAAGGCTGGTGATCACAATAGGCACACGCTGCTCGACGCATATTGCGAGATCAGCCTGAAGCCGGGGGTTGCTGTGATGCACGATCAGGTTGACGGCATACGGGGCGGGTTCGTCGGCCCCCTTCAGCTGCTGGTCTATCTCCTGCAGCCAATCACGGAATCCGCTGCTTTCTCGTTGATTCAGTGCAGGAAAACTGCCGACCACACCGCTGGTACAGCATGCGGCTACCAGCGCAGGGTTCGATACCAGGAACATGGGAGCGGCGACCAAAGGTAGACGCAGGCGCTCTTCGAGGATGGCTGGCAATGTCATGGCAGTTTCCTTGAGTCGGTTTCAAAAGGGTTTGATGACAACAAGAATGACGATAGCCAGGAGCAGCAGTACCGGAAACTCGTTGAACCAGCGGTAGAACACATGGCTGCGCGTATTTTCGTTGCGGGCGAATCGCTTGAGCTGAGCGCCACACATATGGTGATAGCCAATCAGTAACACAACCAATGCGAGCTTGGCGTGTAGCCAGCCACCGCTGAAGAGCGCAGGGTTGAGCGCAATCATGCCTATACCGAAGGTGAGCGTGGCGATCATTGAGGGAATCATGATGCCGCGATAGAGCTTGCGCTCCATGACCTGAAAGCGATCACGGCTGATCGCGTCCTCGCTCATGGCGTGATAGACGAACAATCTCGGCAGATAGAACAGCCCAGCGAACCAACAGACGATGGCAACGATGTGCAGGGCTTTCAGCCAGAGATAGAGCATTCGCAAATTCCTTCGGTTCAGAGTCGATCCGATAGTAGTGGTTTGAGGGCCGGCGCGTCATCTCGGTGGTTGGCCCTGAGCGCAGGCCCCTTTATCATCGACATTCTTATCGTTCCACTGCGAGAGGCAGCTCATGGTCAAGGTCGGAATCGTTGGCGGTACAGGCTACACCGGAGTTGAGTTGCTGCGCCTGTTGGCCCAGCACCCCCAGGCGGAAGTAGCCGTGATCACCTCCCGCTCCGAAAACGGGGTCAAGGTGTCGGATATGTATCCTAACCTTCGAGGTCACTATGACCAGCTGGCTTTCAGTGAGCCGGATACTGCAACACTCGGCGCCTGTGATGTGGTTTTCTTCGCCACCCCCCATGGTGTCGCACATGCGCTGGCAGCTGAGTTGCTGGAGGCGGGCACTCGCGTCATCGACCTGTCCGCGGATTTCCGCCTGCAGGATGCGGATGAATGGGCTAAGTGGTACGGCCAGCCACATGGAGCCCCAGCACTGCTACCCGAAGCGGTTTATGGTTTACCCGAGGTAAACCGTGAGCAGATCAAGGGGGCGCGGTTGATTGCTGTTCCTGGTTGTTACCCAACCGCAACCCAGCTGGGTTATCTGCCTTTGCTGGAACAGGGGCTGGCCGATACATCCCGGCTGATCGCCGATTGTAAGTCGGGCGTGAGCGGGGCCGGGCGCGCGGCTAAGGTTGGATCGTTGTTTACCGAAGCGGGCGAAAGCATGATGGCCTACGCGGTTAAAGGTCACCGTCATCTGCCAGAGATTAGCCAAGGGCTGCGACGTGCAGCCGGCGGTAACGTTAGCTTGACCTTCGTTCCCCATTTGACGCCCATGATTCGCGGCATCCATGCCACGCTGTACGCGACGGTCCTCGACACCTCCGTGGATCTGCAGGCGCTTTATGAAACTCGTTACGTGAGCGAGCCTTTCGTTGATGTGATGCCTGCCGGCAGCCATCCGGAGACCCGCAGTGTGCGGGGCGCCAACGTATGCCGTATTGCAGTCCACCGGCCACAAGGCGGGGATCTGGTGGTCGTGCTGTCAGTGATCGATAACCTTGTAAAGGGCGCGTCGGGCCAGGCGCTACAGAACATGAACATCGTCTTCGGTCTGGATGAAAGGCTTGGCTTAGGCAACGCAGCTTTGCTGCCTTGACCTGGCTGCCATGGATATCGGTTGGGGGTCGGGTATTGTATTTCCCAGTCGGCGACGAATAGTTGACCGATTTTCTAGGATAAGCCGATAATGCTCCGTCAAAGCAGTAATGTGTGTTCACGCGCCAGGAGAACCAAATGAGTGTCGAATCCTTCACGCCGACCGCGATCCAGTTCAGTCAGGGTGCCGCGAGCAAGGTGAAGAGTCTGGTCGATGAAGAGGGCAACCCGCGGCTGAAGCTGCGCGTATTCGTCACCGGCGGCGGCTGTTCTGGTTTTCAATATGGGTTTACTTTTGATGAGGAGCTCGCCGAAGACGACACCATCATCGAGCGTGAGGGTGTCAGCCTGGTGGTCGACCCGATGAGCTACCAGTACCTCGCCGGTGCTGAAGTGGACTATCAGGAAGGGTTGGAAGGTTCGCGCTTCATCATCAAGAACCCGAACGCTACGACAACGTGTGGCTGCGGTCAGTCGTTCTCGATTTAAGGTTCGTTCTAGCAAAAAGACACCGCGCCTTGGCACGGTGTTTTTGTTTGTGAGTCAGGACGGTAATGGGGCAGTAGGGCAGTCGGCGCCAACAGCTATGCAGGATAGATCGCGCCAAGGACACGAAAGCCGCGAGCGCCTGTTACGCTTGGCCGGTTGGCGGCAATACCCTCAATGCAGCAGTGCGCCAACCAGGCGAACGCCATAGCTTCTAGCCAATCAGGTTCGATCCCGTAATTTGCAGTGCTTGCCAGTTCGCATGCGGGCAGCAATGCTCGCAGGCGCTGCATCAGCGCAGTGTTGTGCGCACCGCCGCCGCAAACCAGCACTTCCTCTGTATCAGGCTGAGACTTCACGAGCGCTTCGCTGATGCTACGGGCCGTCAGCTCTAGTAGCGTAGCCTGGACATCTTCAGGCGCGAGGTCCGGAAAAGATGCGAGGTGGGCGTCCAGCCAGGACAGGTTGAATAGCTCTCGTCCGGTACTCTTGGGGCCGTGGGTAGAGAAGAAGTCGTCATTTAACAGTAGCGTCAGCAGCTGGTGATTGACCTTTCCGCTGATTGCCCAGTTGCCGTCGCGGTCATAGGGTTGTCCCTGGTGGCGATGAACCCAGGCATCGAGGAGCACGTTGCCCGGGCCGCAATCGAAGCCGCGTGTCGACATGCCTGAACGTAGCAAGCTGACGTTGCTGAAGCCGCCGATATTGAGCACCGCTCTGATCCGTTTCGCGTCGCTGAACATGGCTTCATGAAAGGCGGGCACCAGCGGTGCGCCTTGGCCACCGGCGGCAATGTCGCGTCGACGAAAATCTGTCACTACGCTGATGCTGGTTAATTCTGCGAGGAGAGAAGGGTGCCCGACCTGGATAGAGAAGCCGCGTTGCGGTTCATGCCGTACGGTCTGTCCGTGGCTGCCAATCGCGCGAATAGTTGAAGACGAGAGTTGCGTCTTGTCCAGTAACTTGTGTACCCCGACACTTGCGAGCTCGGCCCAGGCCTGCTCGGCAAGGGCAGACCGGGCTAATTCGTCTGATGCGGATGTGCAGAGATCGAGCAGATCCTGCTTGAGCCGTGCTGGCATCGGTTCGTAGTGCGTCTCAAGCAAGGTCGTCCCTTGACCCTGCTCAATCAGAGCGAAATCCAGACCATCCAAACTGGTGCCTGACATTACTCCGATGTAAAGCGGCATCTATTCGCTCTTCATTGCCAGCATGGTGGCCCGCTCATCGTCCATACGAGCCATCAGTGGGGTGCTGAGCTGTAGAAAGCGCTGTTTTTCGTTCTTCGCTATGGGGTCTGCCATCGGAAGTTTTAGGCCCAGTGGGTCGACATGCACGCCGTCAACCTGAAACTCATAATGCAGGTGCGGACCGGTCGACAGGCCGGTGGTACCGATATAGCCAATGATCTGCCCCTGTTTGACCGACGAACCGTTTCGTACACCCTTGGCGAATCCCTGCATATGAGCATAGAGGGTTCTGTAACGATTGCCGTGTTGGATAACCACTGTGTTGCCGTATCCGCCTTTGCGGCCAGCAAGAAGGACCTTGCCGTCACCTGCACTCTTGATTGGCGTGCCGCGGGCTGCGGCATAGTCTACGCCCTTGTGTGCGCGGATCTTGTTCAGGATGGGGTGCTTACGACCATTTGAAAAGCGTGAGCTGATACGTGCGAAGTCTACTGGGGTGCGAATGAACGCCTTACGCATGCTCTGGCCGTCTGCCGTGTAATAGCTGCTATTGCCCTGCTTGTTGGTGTAGCGAACAGCGGTATAGCTCTTGCCGCGATTGGTGAAGCGGGCCGCGAGAATGTTACCTGTTCCTACCCGGTCGCCGGCGACAGTCTTCTGCTCGTATATAACCTCAAATGAATCGCCTTTGCGTATGTCCATGGCGAAATCGATGTCGTATCCGAACACGTTGGCCAAATCCATCGTCAGGTTGTGAGTAAGGCCTGCGCGCTTCGCAGCAAGGAACAAGCTACTCTCTATACGACCGTAGGCGTAAGCGGTACTGACGTCCGGCTTGACCTGCTCCTTCTTGAACACATACTTAGTGCCTGACCGCTCCAGTTGCACGCTTTCCAGCTTGTTCAGCTGGCTGCGTAACCGGGCTAGGTTGCCCTGGTCGTCCAGCTCGAATTCGAGGCGCTGACCAACCTTCAGGCGAGCAAACTGTTTTGCCTCTTTGCTGCTGGCCAGGACGTCGTGAACGGCTGCTTGCGGCAGGCCAACCTTTGCAAACACCGTCGACAGCGTGTCCCCATTCGTCACGATAACTTCTTTTGACGAGGGCTCGGCTTCCGTAGGCGCTTCGGCTTCTTTCAGCTGCAATGACTGAAGTTCCGGTGCGAGAGCTGTTTCGGTCGGAGCGAAGGGGCGCTCAACCGAAAGGCTGACAAGAGGTTGTTCGCTCACGGCAGCAAGTTCAGCAGCGGTATCGAGGCGCAGATCAAGGAAGGTCTTCTTAGCTTCGACTTCGCGGGATGGAAATACAAGGAGTGCCAGGCTCAGAAGCGCAGCTACACCGCTTGCAGCCAAGAGGTGGCTTTTCGGGTAGAGAGGTGCTTTCGATTTTGAATAGGTCATTAGAAAGTCTGGAATATCTGGCGAAATTTTGTACAGAGAAAATATCTGCCTAAAATATAAGCAAAGTGGTGTCGAGGCAACCCTTGAATCCTTTGGGCGCGGCCTGGTTCGCGTTCGATAACGTTGAATTTTCCAGGCGTTCTTGTAAGGTTTACCGCCTTATCTTCTGGCGTGGGGCCTCCAATGAAGTCGGTTCAAGAGCAGTTGTCGGTGATCAAGCGGGGCGCTGACGAAGTGCTCGTCGAGGCGGAGCTGGTTAACAAGCTGGAGCGCGGTCTTCCGCTTCGAATCAAGGCCGGTTTCGATCCAACTGCGCCGGATCTCCATCTCGGTCATACCGTGCTTATAAATAAGCTGCGCCAGTTTCAGGATCTCGGACACCAGGTGGTCTTCCTTATAGGGGATTTCACCGGGATGATCGGCGACCCGAGCGGCAAGAGCGCAACGCGTCCGCCGCTGACGCGTGATCAGGTTCTAGAAAACGCGGAGACTTACAAAAGCCAAGTGTTCAAGATCCTTGATCCCGCCAAGACTGAGGTGGCCTTCAATTCCACTTGGATGGATCGTTTGACGCCGTCTGACTTTATTCGTCTGGCGTCGCAATACACCGTGGCTCGTATGTTGGAGCGTGATGACTTTAGCAAGCGTTACTCGACCAATCAGCCTATCGCGATCCACGAGTTTCTCTATCCATTGGTACAGGGTTACGACTCCGTAGCGTTGAGGGCGGATGTGGAGCTAGGTGGGACGGATCAGAAGTTCAACCTGCTGATGGGCCGCGAGTTGCAGCGCTCCTATGGGCAGGAGTCGCAGTGCATCGTCACCATGCCGCTTCTAGAGGGTTTGGATGGTGTGAAGAAGATGTCTAAATCGTTGGGGAACTATGTGGGGATTCAGGAAGCACCCGGCGTGATGTATAGCAAGCTGGTATCGATCCCGGATGCACTGATGTGGCGGTATTTCGAGCTGTTAAGTTTTCGGGAAATGGCAGAAATCGAAGAGTTCCGCACCGATGTGTCGCGTGGCGCGAATCCTCGTGACATCAAGATCAAGCTGGCGGAAGAGATTGTCGCGCGCTTTCATGGTGAGGAAGCCGCCGCGACGGCCCATCGTTCGGCCGGCAACAGGATGAAGGAGGGTGAGTTGCCCGAGGATATTCCTGAGATTCAGCTGTGCTCGGTAGAAGATATGCCAATAGCCTCGGTGTTGAATCGGGCAGGCCTGGTCAAGAATGCTGCCGTGGCCCGGGATTTGTTGGCTTCTGGTGGCGTGCGAGTTGATGGGCAAGTTGTTGATCGGGCTTTTGTCTTTCAGGTTGGTGCCGTTCACGTCTGCCAGGCAGGAAAAAAGGCATGCGGACGCGTGTCGCTTAAGTCCGAATAAAACGGTTGACTCGAGTTCCTGAGTGCCTATAATGCGCACCTTCTCCGGCGCAGGCCTTTGGCGAAACCTCTTGTAAATCAAGAAGTTAGCGAAAA
>NZ_JBCFXD010000012.1:0-133637 GCF_038562055.1 Stutzerimonas chloritidismutans
CCCCCCCCCCCCCCCCCCCCCCCCCCCCCCCCCCGCCACTGGACGGAATACGGTTGCGAATTGTTAGCATTGAAATATGATAGTGGCTCTCAGATGGCACAGACTCTCAACTGCCCATCGTGCCGTCCGCCACCCTCAAAGCCCAACGTCCGGTCAGGTCCGCCATGTCCACTCTTCGCTTCCCGCGTAAAACCGCACTGCTGCCCGTTTGCCTTGCCGCCAGCTTCGCTGGCTCGCCGCTCATGGCTCAGGAGCAACTCGAAGAACAATCTCGAGGTACTGCCGCCGAGCCGGTCGAACTGCAAGCGGTGGAAATCACCGCCAGCGCCGACGCCTCGGCCGACGGCCTGACCGAACCCTACGCTGGCGACCAGGTCGCCCGCGGCGGCCGTGTCGGCATCCTCGGCAATCAGGACTATATGGAGACGCCGTTTACCTCTACGTCCTATACCTCCAAGCTGATCCAGGACCAGCAGGCGAGAAGCGTGTCGGACGTTCTGCAGAACGACCCGTCCGTGCGGGTCGCGCGCGGCTTCGGCAATTTTCAGGAGCTATACGTGGTGCGCGGGTTCCCGGTGTATTCCGATGACATCGCCTACAACGGTCTATACGGCCTGCTGCCACGCCAGTACGTGGCCGCCGAGTTCATTGAGCGCGTGGAAGTGTTCCGCGGCGCCAACACCTTTCTCAACGGTGCAGCGCCCGGTGGCAGCGGCATCGGCGGTGCGATCAACATCCTGCCCAAGCGCGCACCGAACGAGCCACTGACGCGCCTGTCGGTCGGCGCCGAGAGCGGCGGGCAGTTCACCACATCGGCGGACATCGCCCGCCGCTTCGGCGAGGAAGAGCGCTTCGGCGTGCGCCTGAACGCAGCCAAGCGCGACGGTGAAACCAGCGTCGACAACGAGAAGCGCACCCTCGACATGTTCGCCCTCGGACTGGACTTCCAAGGCGACAACCTGCGCCTGTCCGCGGACGTCGGCCATCAGTACCACTTCATCGACAAACCGCGCCCGAGCGTAACCCCCAGCGGCGGTATTCCCAGCGCACCTGACGCGGAGGACAACTACGCCCAGTCCTGGACCTACTCCAAAGAAAAGCAGACCTTTGGCACCTTCCGCGCTGAATATGACTTCTCCGATGCGTTGACTGGCTGGCTGGCCACGGGCGTGCGCGAAGGCGAGGAAAAGAACCGCCTGGCCAACCCGAGGTCGGACGCCAACGGCAACCTCACCGCCTACCGCTTCGACAACGTGCGCGAGGAAGAGGTGTTCACCAGCGAGGTCGGCCTGCGCGGCCTCGCGCAAACCGGCGAGGTGTCACACCAGTGGGTCGTCTCGGCGGCGATGTTCGACATCGAAGCGCGCAACGCTTACGCATTCTCCAATTTCGCCGGCTTCGGCAATGACCTGTACAACCCCTATGACACCGCGATGCCGGCTGCGGACTTCTTCCTCGGCGGCTCGATGTCCAACCCGCATGTCACTGAACGCACCCACACCCAGAGCCTGGCCATCGCCGATACCCTCGGTTTCATGGACGACCGTCTTCTGGTGACCCTCGGTGCCCGCCGCCAAGGCATCGAAGCCAAGACCTACGACTACAACTTGGGCCTGCGCGCCTCGTCCTACAACCGTTACGAAACCACGCCGTCAGCGGCGGTTGTCTACAAGCTGACCGATGAACTCTCGTTGTATGCCAACTACATCGAGGCCCTGGTCAAGGGCGACATCGCACCAGCCAGCAGCGGTGGCGTTCCGGTTGTCAATGCCGGTACGGCACTGCAGCCCTATGTATCGAAGCAGACCGAGCTCGGTCTCAAATATGACGGCAGTTACCTGGGCGGCAGCCTGGCCGTTTTCACCACAGACCGCCCCTTTAGCACGCTCGAAAACGGTGTATTCAGCGACGGTGGTGAGCAACGCAACCGCGGTATCGAGCTGTCAGTCTTCGGTGAACCAACTTACGGCGTTCGCCTGCTGGGCGGCGTGACACTGCTAGACGCCGAACTGACCCGCACACAGGACGG
Organism: Stutzerimonas chloritidismutans; assembly: GCF_038562055.1. Taxonomy (GTDB): domain Bacteria; phylum Pseudomonadota; class Gammaproteobacteria; order Pseudomonadales; family Pseudomonadaceae; genus Stutzerimonas; species Stutzerimonas chloritidismutans_A. Next base: position 2,030 of record NZ_JBCFXD010000012.1, read on the forward strand.
ACTCAACGAAGGCAATCGCGCCATTGGCGTGCCCCGCACCCAAGCCAACATTGGCGGTGAGTGGGACGTAACTGGCACCAACGGCCTGACCTTGACCAGCCAGGTCGTGTACACCAGCAGCCAGTACGCCGATGCTGCAAATGACCTGAAGCTGCCGTCCTGGACGCGCCTGGACCTCGGCGCCCGCTACCGGATGGTGGTTGAGCAGCGTGACGTGACATTGCGCGCCAACCTGGACAACGTGACCGGCCGCGATTACTGGGCCTCCGCTGGCGGCTATCCGGATCAGAGCTACCTCGTCCTCGGCGCTCCACGCACCCTGACAGTCAGCGCCACGGTCGATTTCTGATGCAGGCAGTCACCCTGCGGCGCTGGGGCTGGGTCCACAAGTGGTCCAGCCTCGCCTCTACGCTGTTCATCCTGATGCTGTGCCTGACCGGCTTGCCGCTGATCTTCTCCCACGAGATCGATCACCTCACCGGCAACGAGATCGAGGCGCCGTCGATGCCAGAGGGCTCGCCGCGTGCTGCGGTCGATCGTGTCGCCGACGAAGCGGTGAAGGCCTACCCCGGTTTGGTGCCGCTGTACTTCTTCGCAGAGGAAGACGAGCCGAACCTCTGGTACGTCAAGCTGGACACGCGGGTCGATACCGATGAAAGCGAATCGACGCTGATCCTCTCCGATGCCCGCACGGCCGAGGTGCTCGGCGCGCCGAACTTCGACGAAGGCTTCATGAGCGTCATGTACCGCCTGCACGTGGACCTGTACGCCGGCCTGCCCGGCAAGCTGTTCCTCGGCTTTATGGGATTGCTGCTGGTGGTGGCGATCGTCTCCGGCGTGGTGCTCTACGCGCCCTTCATGCGCAAGCTGCGCTTCGGCGAGGTGCGCCAGGAACGCACCGCGCGCACCCGCTGGCTGGACCTGCACAACCTGCTGGGCATCGTCACCCTGGTGTGGGCCTTGGCAGTGGGGTTTACCGGGGTGATCAACACCTGGGCAGACCTGATCTTCCAGGCTTGGCAGGCCGAGCAGGTCGCCTCGCTGCAGGCCGGCGAAACGCGCGTCTTGCTGGCTGCCGATGCCGACGATGCTCCAGCCGCGAACGGCTCGCTGCAGACCGCCGTCGACCGGGTGCTGGCCGCCGCCCCAGGCATGGCCGTCTCGATGATCGCCTACCCCGGCACGCTGCGCGCCACGCCGGAACATGTCGCGGTGATCCTGCGCGGCGACACACCGCTAACCTCGCGCCTGACCCAGGCACTGCTGGTCGATCCGGCCAATGGCGAGATACTGGAAGCCGGGGCCCGGCCCTGGTATGTCACGGCGCTGCAGCTCTCCGAACCACTGCATTTCGGTGACTACGGCGGGCTGCCGCTGAAGATCCTCTGGGGCCTGCTGGATATCCTGACCATCGTCGTGCTCGGCAGCGGTCTGTACCTGTGGCTCAAACGCGGCGCGAAGGAGGGTCGAGTATGATGCGCATCTGGCTGTGGCCCGTGGTGATCGCCGTACTCTCCTTGGTCGGGCTGATTGCCGGGCTGGTGTCCGAAGGCGCAGGAGACCGGCTGAGCTGGCTGGCGCTCGCCGTACCGGTGGTGATTTCGTTGCATGGCTTGCGCCGCTGCAAACCGCAGAGCCGGCGCGGGTTGAACGTGCGCGCACAGGGCTGAGGGGCAACGTGGCCTCCTTCGGCCGGAGCATTGCCGCCTGCCCGCGGTCATATGCTCACGTCTGTCTGGAGATGCGCCATGCGCCACCTCATCAACGCCCTGCGCCAGTGTGCCCTGATCGGGACCCTGGCATTCAGCACCTCGGGAGCAGCAGCACCCATGTATCAAGTATTGATCGGTAGCTACACCAGTGAAGGAGACAGCGAAGGGATTTACCGCATGCAGTTCGATGCCGAAAGCGGCCAGATCGAACCGCAACCGCTACAGGTCGTACGCACCCACAACCCGTCCTGGCTGACCCTCGACCTCAACCGCAACCGGGTCTACGCGGTGAACGAGAACGGGCCGGGGCACCCTGATCCGGTGGGACGTGTGAGCGCTTTCATCCTGGCGCCGACCAGCGGCAAATTATCGGTCTTGGAGCAACAGATCACGCTGGGCGACGAGCCCACCCACCTGAGCCAGAGCCGCGACGGGCGCTACCTGTTCGTCTCCAACTACGGCTCGCGGGCAAACCCGGGTGGCAGCCTCGCGGTGGTCCCGCTGGCCAAGGATGGGACGCTCTTGCCGGTCACCCAGATCGCCACACACAAAGCCAGCGAAGTGCACCCCGAGCGCCAGCAATCGGCTCACGTGCATTCGGCCGTGATGTCGCCGAATGGCAAGACCCTGTTCGTCAGCGACTTGGGCGCCGACAAGATCTTCGTCTATCGCTACGACCCGGCCAACGCGGAGCGCCCGTTGTCACCAGCCGAGCCGGCTTTCATCAGCCTGCCGGATGGCAGCGGCCCGCGTCATCTGGCGTTCAGCCCCGACGGCAGCCAGGCCTATGCGACGCTGGAGCTGAGCGCTCAGGTCGCGCGCTTCGACCATGTCGACGGCAGCCTGGTGCAGCGTCAGTTGGTGGATCTTGCCGCGGGCGGCGACGTCAGTCTGCATTCGCCCGGCGCCATCCACCCTTCGCCGGACGGTCGCTTTCTCTACGTCAGTGACCGCGCCGAGAAGAACCGCATCATGGTGTATGCCATCGAGGAGAACGACACCCTGCGCGAGATTCAGCAGCGCGACAGTGAAGGCCGCGAGCCGCGGGAGTTCGCCATCGACCCGAGTGGCCAGTTCATGCTCATTGCCAATCAGAAGAGCGATGCAATGGTGGTACTGACACGTGACCCCGACAGCGGCAAGCTGGGCGATACCGTGCAGACGCTGCCGATGGGACGGCCTTCGGATGTGAAATTTATCGATCGCACCGGGCCGTAAGCAGCCCGGCGCAGAATCGATCAGGACAGCAGACTGACCACCGCGAAGCGGCTGATGGTCGCCTGGGCCACAACGGTCTGGGTGACCGCCGCGTAGCTGGAAGGGCTGCGCTGCATCAGGTTGAACACCGAGCGGGAGAAGTCCATCGCCCACTGCTTCTCATCGGCATGAGCCTGGCGGGCAAGGAATTCGCGGATTTCCTGCTGGCGGTTGCTCAGCTGCTCGCGCAGCGAGGTGACCTTGTCGAGCCCGGCCACCACCGAGTCGAGCAGGCGGCGCAGTTCACGGAAGGAGTCGAGCTGCAGCTCTTCGGGGAAGCTCAGCAGCTGCTCGTTCTCGCTCGGCACACGAACGTATCGGCCTTTGTCGAACAGCTTGCCCTCGCCCTGTACCGCCAGCTGACCCTTGAGCTTCTGCCAGTCGCCTTCTCGGGCGGAAAACTTCAGTTCACCGTTCGGGTCCAGTTCGGCGCGGATCCCGGCCTGGCCCAGGCTGCCGTTGAAACGGCGCAGAATCTGCTCGTCGCTCATCTCATCGTCGAGCACCACGGCCACCGGCTCGGCCAGTTGGCGACCGCCGCTGAACAGCAGCGTCTCGCGGCCTGACTGGCGAATCTTTTCCAGCGACTCCAGCCCTTGCAGGCTGAAGCGGCTGCGGACCGGCTCGGTCAGTCGCAGTTTGAGATTGGCGTCCAGAGAATTGCCGGAGCGTTTGCTGCGCTCTTTGAGCAACTCGCCGACCTGCTGCACGGTCTGGCGAATGCTTTCCTCGCCGTTGGGCTGCGGCGAGCTGATCTGGCGACTGAGGTTGAGCTTGAGTTGCGACAGACGCGTTTGCAGATCGCCGAGGTAGCTGTCGGCCGACTGCATCGAGGACAGTTGCTGATTGAGCTGCAGGCTGAAGCTGGTGTTCTTGCTGGGCGTCGTCTCGGTGTGCGGCGTGTCAGCCGGCGCACCGGCCCGCAGCGGCGCAGGCGCATCCCTCAGCAGCGCCTCGCGGCGTTCCTGTGGGTTGATTGCGGAAACAGCGGGGAGCTGCTTGCCAATCTTCATTCACGCTACCTCGGTCAGAGCATGCCGAACAGCGACAGCCCGTTGATCTTCAAATAGGTTTTCTGCGTCGCCTGCAGCGACAGCTGATAGTTGTTCAGGTCGATGCTGGCCGAGGCGTAGTCGAGTTGCGACAGCTCGCCGTCGATTTTCTGGTTTACCAGCGAGACGTCCTCGTTGCTGCTCGACAGCAACGTCAGGGTGTTCTGCCTCCCGCCCAGCTCCGACACTGCACCGAGCAGGTCGCCGTGGGTCTTGTCGAGGCTGTTGAGCGTGGCGCTGATCGATGCCTGCACCGCTGGGTCGTTGGCGTCCAGCGCCGGATCGGCGAGCATTTTCACCAGGGTGTTGAGGTCGTTGAGCATACCGACGCCGCCACCGAAGACCTGTGCGGCGGTGACATTCTCCTCGACCAGTACGCCATTGGCGACTGCCGCCTGACGATATTGATCGTTGCCGGTCAGCCCGTAGCTCTGGGTGGCCGCGTCGAAGGCGATGGCCGGGCGGTCGCTGAGGGTACCGGAGAACAGATAACGACCTTCCTCGTCGCGCACGTTGGCGAAGCTGAGGATGGTCCGTTCCAGATTGCCCATCTCGTTGGCGATGGCCGCCAGGTCTTCACTGGTGTTGCTGCCGTTGGCTGCCCACAGCAGTAGGTCGCGCACATTGAGCATGGTGTCCGACGCCGCCTTGAGGTTGGCTTCCTGCTTGGACAGGTTGCCGGACACGTTGGCAATGTTGGTTCGGTACTGGGTCAGCGTCGCTTCTTCGCGCTGGATGCGCAGCACGCGCACGGCAGAGATCGGGTCGTCCGAGGGCATCAGCATGCGCTCGCCGGTGGCCATCTGCTGCATCAGCTTGCCGAGCTTTTCGGAGCTGGTGTTCATCGAGCCGTGCATCATGGCGGTGATCTGGGCGTTGGAGATGCGCATGGTGTCTTTCTCGTCAGTCGAACCGGCTCGCGCCGGCTCAGAACATCGCCAGTACGGCGTTGAACAGATCGTTGGAAGTGCTGATGACTTTCATGTTGGCCTGGTAGGCCTGCTCGTAAGCCATGAGGTTGACGGCCTCTTCGTCCAGGTTGACCGCGCTGACACTGTCGCGCTGGGCCTGGGCCTGCTCGGCTACCGTGGTCGCGGCGCGCAGGTCCGCCTGGTTTTGCCGGCTGGCACTGGCGACACGGCCCACCAGGCCGGCGTAGGCGTCGTTGAGCGGTACGGTGTTGCCGGCAACCGTGACACCCGCCGACTTGAGATCAAGCATGCTGAGCAGGGTCTTGTTGTTGCCAACCTCGCCTGCGGTGCCGGAGAACGCCAGTTCCGAGGCGCCCAGGGCGTTGACCGCCAGCATGCCGCTGGTGCTACCGGCGTTGTAGCTGAACAGGGGCTGGCCGGGATTACCGTTGAGGTCGAAGCCACCGGCGAGGGCGTCGTTGATCATCGTCGCCACGGCCGAGGCCATGTCGTGCAGGTCCTGCTGGGCCGGGCGCAGTGCGCCATATTCCATGTCGTAGAGGCCGCCAAGCGAGCCCCCGATGCCCTGCTGGTCCAGCGGAAAGGTGGTCTTGGCGAAGACCAGCGTCATCTCCTGCTCACCGGCGAGATTGGCATTGATCTTCAACTGCCCCGCCGTTGCCCCAGCGACCAGTGGCTGCCCGTTGGCCAGCGAGACGCTGAGGGTGCCGTCGGCGGCTTCCTGCACGCGGATACCGGCATACTGGCTGAGGTCCTTGATCAGGTTCTCGCGGTAATCGCGCAGGGTCGCGGTATCACGGCCCGAGGATTCCATCTCGCGGATCTGCGCATTCAGCTCGGCGATGTTGCCGGACAGCCCGTTGATCTCGCTGGTCATCGCCACGCGCTGGCCCTGCAGGGCGTTGAGCTGGGTGCCGATATTGCTATTCAGCCCGTTGAAGCGCTGCGCCAGCTGCTTGGCCTCGCCGATGATCTGCTGGCGCAGGGCGATGGACTCGGGGGTGGAACTGGCTTCGCTGAGCGCGGCGAAGAAGTTGTCCAGGCCAACGCTGACGCTCGAGCCTTCACTGTCGATCAGGCCTTCGAGCGCGGAGAGGTATTGCTGGCTGGTATTGAAGTAGTTCTGGTCAGTGCCGGCGCGCCAGAGCTGCTGATTCTGGAAGTCGTTGGACAGCCGCCGAATGCTGCCGACTTGCACGCCGCCGCCAATGCTGACCGCCGTCTGCCCGCCGAGCGATTGCAGGTCTGGCCGCAGGCGGCTGAAGCCGGGTGTGTTGACGTTGGCGATGTTCTGCCCGGTCGCCGAGAGGGCGATCTGCGAGGCGCGTACGCCGCTGTAGCCAATTTGACCAAGAATACTCACGACACGACTTCCTTCGGCTCGATCCGGATCGGTTGCGCGAACGCCACCGAGAGACGGGCGCCAGCAACAACACTGCGCCCTGTTGAAAGAGCGACCGAATCATTGGCGGAATTAAACGACGATGGTGCAACAGGCGGAACGGCCTGCAGCTGAGCCCGTGGTTCGGGCTGCCGGGGTACAGCCGCGCTCAGATCGTTGAGGATCTTGCGGGTATATTCGCGGGTTTCCGCATAGGGGATCTTCTGCACCCAGGCGCCGGTGCCGATCTCGCCAGTGCGTGGGTCACCGTGGCTCTTCAGCCATTCGTCCACTCGGCCAGGGCCGGCGTTATAGGCCGCCAGCGCCAGCGCCTGATGGCCGTCGTAGCGGTCGAGCATCTTGTTCAGGTAAGCGCTGCCGAGACGCTTGTTGTATTCGGCGTCGGTTGTCAGCCGCGCCTCGCTGAAGGGCAGGCCGAGCTCGGCCGCCATGTCCCGTGCGGTGCCGGGCATCAGCTGCATCAGGCCGCGCGCGCCTTTTGGCGACACCGCCGCAATGTTGCCGCTGGACTCGTGCTTGATCACGCTGTCGACCAGCGACTTGAAGCCGGCCTTGCCGCTTTCCCAGGCACTGTCCAGCGCATCGACGCCGCGCTGCCAGGTGCCACGCAGCGCATGCAACCCGCCGCCCTGCAAACCGCTGCCAACGTGACCGGCCAATGCCGTCGGCGCGGGCGCGCTGCCGGCTTCACCACTTAGCTGCTGAACCAGCATGTCGGCGATCCCGGTCTGGCGCTTGCCGGCCAGGGTGTCGGCGAGTACTTCATCATAGAAGTCGCGCATGGTATCCAGCTCGCGGCTGCGCATCGGGTTGCCGGCACCGAGCACGTCGCCGGCCTTGCGCATCTGCTTGAGGATCTGCTGCAGGAACATCGCTTCGAACTGCTCGGCGACGACTTCCAGCTGCTGGCGCCGCGCCACGGTCGGGCCGTCGGCGCGGTTGCGCATGGAGGCAAGGTGCTGCGGGAGGGATACGATGCTCATGGTCTTCTCAATCGGCTGCGTGACCGGCCTGCCATAGCGGGCGGCCGGATACGGCGGTCTTACATCACGATCAGTTCGGCGTTCAGTGCGCCGGCGCGCTCCAGCGACTGCAGGATGCTCATCACGTCGTCGGGTGTGGCGCCGAGACTGTTGATGGTGTTGATGATGCTTTCCAGGCTGGCGCCTTCGGGCCACTTGAACATGGCCTTGCGGTCCTGCTCGATGGTGACGTCCGACTGCGGCGTGACCACGGTTTCGCCGCCGGCAAAGGCATTCGGCTGGCTGACCTGGGGCTTCTCGCTGATGGTCACGGTCAGGCTGCCGTGAGCCACCGCAGCGGCTTTGACCCGCACACCCTGGCCGACCACGACAGTCCCGGTGCGGCTGTTAAACACCACTTTCGGTCGGGTGCGGCCCTCTTCGACTTCCAGACGTTCGAGCATGGCCATGAAGCTCATGCGCTGAGTGCTGGTAAGGGGCGCACGGATCGACACCTTGGTGGCGTTGAGCGCCGTGGCGGTGCCTTTGCCGAAATAGGCGTCCACCGCATCGACCACGCGGGTAACGGTCTGGAAGCTTGGCTGGCGGACATTAAGCATCACCTCGGGGCGGTCGGTGAAGTCGCTGGGAATCATCCGCTCGACCGTCGCGCCGTTCGGGATTAAACCGGTGTTGGAGGTATTAATGGCGACCTTGGAACCACTGGCGCCTTCGGCATTGACGCCACCGACGATCACCGCACCTTGGGCCAGCGCATAGATTTCACCGTCAACGCCTTGCAGCGGAGTCATCAGCAGCTGACCGCCGCGCAGGCTCTTGGCGTCGCCCAGCGAGGAAACGGTGACATCTACTGACTGGCCGGCGCTGTAGGACGGCGGCACCGTGGCCGTGATGGTCACCGCGGCGACGTTCTTCAGCTTCGGGTCGACGTTCGGCGGCAGATTCACGCCGAACTGCTTGATCATGTTGGTCACCGACTGGCTGGTGAACTTCACCTGGTTCTTGTCACCGGTGCCATCCAGACCCACGACCAGACCGTAGCCGATCAGCTGGTTGCCACGGATGCCCTCGACATCCACCAGGTCCATCAGCGGCACAGCCTGAGCCGGCAGTTGCCAGCACAGCGCACAGGCGGTGAAAAACAGCTTGAGCGATCGCATCGGGCTACTCATGTTCAAGGCTTAGAGAGGGAACAGCGGCGACGCGAAGAACCGCGTCAGCCAGCCGGCCGAGTTGCTGTCGTTGAGCACGCCGCGACCGGCGTAGGAAATCTTGGCGTTGGCCACGCTTTGCGAGGACACCTGGTTGTAGCGGTTGATGTCGTCGATGCGCACCAGCCCGGTCAGGCGGATGTATTCGTCGCCCTGGTTCAGGCGCAGGGCTTTTTCGCCCTTGATCAGCAAGGTGCCGTTGGGCAGTACCCGGTGCACGCTGACGGCGATGGAGCCGCGCAGGGTGTTCTGCTGCGAACTCTTGGCCGAACCCTTGAAGTCGCGCTCGGCACCGGCAGAGGTCGCCACGTCCGGATAGGCCTTGCCGAGCACCGTTGGCACGTCGATGCCGATGCTCGATTCCTTGCCGAAACTGGTGCCGGCGCTCTTGCTCGACTGGGTCGATTCGTCCAGTACCACGGTCAGGATGTCACCCACCCGCACGGCACGCCGGTCGCTGATCAGCGAACCGCTGTAGCCGGAGCGGAACAGGCCGCCACCGGTGGTCGGCGGCAGGCTGTAATCCAGCTCCAGCGGCTCGTACTCGGTCGAAGGCGCTTCCGGCAGCATTTCGTTGAAGCTGGCGCAGCCGCCGAGCAAGATCAGCACGACGAGCAGAATGGGCGTACGCATCGCTATTCTCAGACGGTCTGGTTGAGGAACTGCTGCATGCCACTGGCGGCATCGAGGACCTTGGCGTTGGCCTCATAGGCGCGCTGGATGGCTATCATCGCGACCATCGCCTCGACCACCTGCACGTTGGAGCCTTCCAGCACGCCCTGCTTGAGCTGACCGAGGCCCTCCTCGCCCGGCACGCCTTCCACCGCTTCGCCGCTGGCGACGCTTTCGCGATAGAGGTTGCCGCCCAGTGCTTCCAGGCCACCTGGATTGGTGAAGTTGACCAGGGTGATCTGGCCCAGCTCGGACGGCAGGGTGTCACCGGGCAGAACGGCGGTAACGATGCCATCGGCGCCGACAGTGAAGCCGGTGCTGCCCTGCGGCACTTCGATGGCAGGCGTCAGCGGCAGGCCCTGGGCATTGACCATCACGCCTTCGGCGTTGAGCTGGAACTGACCATTCTCGGTGTACAGAATGTCGCCATTGGGCGATTCGACTTGGAAGAAGCCACGCCCGACAATCGCCAAGTCCATCGGCTGGCCGGTGGTCTGAATGCTGCCCTCGGTGAACACCTTCTGGGTGCCGGCGACGCGCACGCCGCTGCCCAGCTGAATGCCGGACGGCACGGTGTTGATCTCATCCGCCTGCGCGCCGGGCTGCTTTTCGATGCTGTAGAACAGATCCTCGAAGACCGCGCGGTCGGCTTTGAAGCCGTTGGTGTTGACGTTGGCCAGGTTGTTGGCGACGGTCGCCATGGCGGTGTCTTGTGCAGCCAGGCCGGTCTTGCTGACCCAAAGTGCGGAATTCATGCGTTATCTCCCGATCAGCTGCCGCGGATCATTCGGTTGCCGGCGTCGGAAAGGTCCTCGGCGGCTTTCATCATCTTTACCTGGGTTTCGAACAGGCGGTTGAGGCTCATGGTCGAGGCCAGCTCGTCGATCGCCGAGACGTTGCTCGACTCGAGAAAACCGCTGGCCAGGCGCACGTTTTCGCTGGGCGCGGCCGGTTCGCCGTTGCGCGTCACCAGCAGGCCAGCCTCGTTCTTCATCAGATCGGCCGCTGCGACGTCGACCAGGCGGATGCGGTCAACCTCGGCCATCATCCAGTCGCCCGGCGCCATGATCGACACGGTGCCGTCGTTGCCGATTTCAACCCGTTCATGTTCGGGTAGCTCGATCGGCCCACCCTCGCCCATCACGGCGCGGCCATTGAGGGTCAGGCGACCCTCGGCATCGACCTGCATGCTGCCCTGACGGGTGTAGGCTTCACCTTCGCCGTCCTGCAGGACGATCAGACCGGTGCCCTTGACCGCAAAATCCAGATCGCGGCCGGTGGCGACCATCGGGCCGGCGGCGAGGCTAACGCCGTTGTTCTCGACCACCGCCATGTGCCGGCTGTCATAACCGTAGCCCTCCACGGCGACGGCCTGGGCGCGCTCGAGGTCGGCACGAAAGCCGGGGGTGTTGACGTTGGCGAGGTTGTTCGAGCGCACCTGCAGCGACATCATCGTGCGGCTGGCAGCGGTCATCGCCGTGTATCCCAAACGATCCATGGATCAGCCTCAGAGTGCGCTAAACAGAACCTGGGTCAGTTCCTTGTTGGTGGAAATGACCTGGGTGTTTGCCTGGTAATTACGCTGGCCTTCCATCAGGCCTACCAGCTGCTGGGTGAGGTCAACGTTGGAGCTTTCCAGCGCGCCGCTGGCGAGGTTGCCGTACTGGCCGACACCCGGTGCTCCGAGCATGGCCGCGCCGGAGGCAGCCGTCTCGGTCCAGGCGGTGCCGCTGATGTTCTTCAGGCCTTCGGCGTTGACGAAGCTGGCCAGCACCACCTGACCCTGAAGCAGCCGCTCGCCGTTGGAATAGCTGGCGTAGACCTTGCCGTCTTTCTCGACACTCATGCCGGTCTGCTCGCCGGCCGAATAGCCGCTGGCGCGGTTGCTGGTCACGCTGAATTCCGAGCCGTACTGGCTGGTGCCGCTGTAGTCGAGCTGAATGGCCAGCGGATCGACGCCGCCGGTCAGCGTGGCGTTCAGCGCCACCTTGCCGATGGGCGCGGCCAGCGTGCCGGCGCCGTCAAAGGTCAGCGCTTGCGGCCCAGCGATGGCGGTTCCGTCGACGTAATAGTGAGCGTTCCAGCTGTTGTCAGCGGTCTTGGCGAAGTACTGGGTCAGGGTGTGTTCCTTGCCTTGGGAGTCGTACAGCTTGGTGGTGTAGGTAGAGTTGTAGCTGTCGGCTACCAGCGGATCGAAGGCCACTGCCGGCACCTCCTGATTGGCATCCAGGTTGGCGACGAAGCTCAGCTCGTCAGTGGCCTTGGCGGGCAGTCCGCCGGCCTTGAGCTGCAGGTCGCTGACGGTGCCGGTTTGCAGGTTGCCGGTGGCATCGGCCGGGTAGCCCTGCAGACGCTGGCCGAGGCTGTTGGTCAGGTAGCTGTCCTTGTCGGTGCCGAACACCCCGGCACGGGTGTAGCTCACATCGCCATTGCTGGCGCGGGTGACGAAGAAGCCGCCGCCGGAAATGGCCAGATCCATGCTGCGGTTGGTGGTGGTCAGCGCGCCGCCCTGGCTGATGCTCTGGCTGGTGCCGGTGACTTCAACACCCATCGCCTGGCTCTCGGCGTAAAGGCTGCCGAAGTTGGCGCGCGAAGACTTGAAGCCCACGGTACCGGCGTTGGCGATGTTGTTACCGATGGTATTGAGTTGTTCGTTGACGGCGGACAGGCCGGTCAGGGCGATGTTGAAGCTCATGGGCTGATCTCGTACTTAAAAGGAAATGAAGACTGGCGAACCCAGGGACTCAGCCCCCGAGCAGCCCGGCGTCGGCCTGGGCAAATTCGAGGATGTTGTAGAAGGGCACCGAACCGACGCCCTTGACCTGAAGCACCGGGCCCTCGGCGCTGACGCGCACGTTCGAGACCTGACCGGCGACTTCCACCCGGGGGAACTCGCCGTTTTCCGACTCGATGCTGACGCTGTACTGGCCGTCGCGCAGGCCGTGCTTGGCCGGATCGATGACGAAAGGCACCTTGCCAGCGGATTGCGCGCCCAGCTCGATGCGTGTCTGGGTGCCATTGGAATCGGTCAGCAGCAGTGCCGTGCGGGGCGAGGCATGGCTCAGATCGAACCCACCGCTGACCGGCTGGCCGCTAAGCTCCAGCGACTCGACTGCGACACTGACCTGCTGGCCCACCAGACCGGCAGCCGTCAGGGTCTGCAGGTTGTCGGTCAGGACCAGGTTGTTCTTGGCCAGGGTCGCGAGGTTCTCCATGCTCTTTACCTGGGACATCGCCGAGAATTGGTTGAGAAACTCGGTGCTGTCGACCGGCTTGGTCGGGTCCTGGTACTTGATCTGCGCGACCATCAGGCTGATGAAGTTGTTCTCCATCTGCATGGAATCGCTGACGTTCACGGCCTGTTTGGGCAGGTCACTGGCATGGCTGCCGGACAGACCGCTGCCCTGAAGGTTATTGGTCACCGCCATCAGGATTCTCCCAGCCGCAAGAGGCTCTGCTGCATGCTTTTGACGCGGTTGAGCACCTCCACGCCAGTCTCGAAACTACGCGTGGCCGACATCATGTCGGTCATCTCTTCGATCTCGTTGATGTCGGGGTAATAGACGTAGCCGTCGCCGTCAGCCAGTGGATTGCCGGGCTCGTAGCGGCGCTTGGGTTCCGCGCCGGAGGTCACCACGTCCAACACCTGCACATGGGCACCACCGAGGCCGACGCCGCGGGTCAGCGAGTTGTTCTCGTACACGGCCGCGAACATCGGCTTGCGCGCCTGGTAGACGTCGGCGGCGTTGTTGGCGGCCGAATCGGTGTTGGCCAGGTTGCTCGCCACGGTGTTCAGACGGACGGTCTGGGCATTCATCGCCGAGCCTGCGATGCGGTAAATGGAATCGAATGACATGGCTTAACGGCCCTCGATGGCTTGCTTCAAGCCACGGAATTTCATCGTGACAAAGGTCAGGCTGGTCTGGAAATCCATCGAGTTACGGGAGAACTGCGCCTGCTCGGTCGACAGCTCGACGGTGTTGCCGTCCTGCGAGGCTTGCCCCGGTACGCGAAACAGCAGTCGCGGATCGGTCCCGGCGAGGCTGGCACGCGGCGAGATGCTGCTGTCGAGCCGTTGCATCTCCTTGCTGAAATCGATGTCCCGCGCCTGGAAGCCCGGGGTGTCTTCGTTGGCCAGGTTTGCCGCGAGAATCTCGCTGCGCTGCATGCGCAAACCGAGGGCACGCTCGTGAACGCCCAGCGCCTCATCAATCCGTATACTCATTTGCCGATACCCTGTGCAGCCTGTGCAGGCTGAACCCAGCCCGCTGCTTTCAAGACGTCCTGCAGAAAGCGTGCCGAACCCACAGATACAGGTAAGCCATTGATTTACAACGCTGAAAAAGCCACCGAACCAGAACGCAACAAGCGCTTACTTCCGCTTGGCGAAAGGCCAGCATGCGGAAGCGGAAAAGCGTCTTCCGCATGGTCGATCGTCATCCTCCTGCTGTTGAGTGTCACGTCGCAGGCGCACGCGGACGCCACAACGCAGGTTCAGCAGGCAGTGGAGAATCACCTGCGACTGATGCTCGAACAGCAGGCCGCGCGTCAGGGCTGGCAAGGCATGCAACTGCGCTACGAAATCAGCGTGCCGGCCAGCGCCGCCAACCTGCCGCCTTGCTCTGACGCACTGCAGGTCCAGGCAACAGGCGAGGCGCCGTCGGCCATGGAACGACAGACCCTGCAGATTCGTTGCGTCGACACACCTGGCTGGTCGACGAACGCCACGGGGCAGGCCCACGTCTTCCTGCCTGCCGTTCACGCCGAAGGCATCATCGACCGCGGCCAGACGCTGACGGCGGGCGACCTAAAGCTGCAGCGCATCAACATCGCCAAGGCCCGTCGCGGCTACTACAACCAAATCGAAGAGGTGGTCGGTCTGGCAGCCAAACGCCGCATCCGCGCTGGCCAGACCATCACCCCGGCACTGCTCGAACAGGCCATGGCGGTCAAACGCGGCCAGCCGGTGAAGATCGTCGCCAGCAACGAGGGCATCGAAGCCTCCACCTCCGGCGAAGCCCTGGCCGACGGCCAACCAGGCGACGTCATCCGCGTGCGCAATGTCGGTAGCGGCAAGGTCATCGACGCGAAGGTGCTTGAGCAGGGTGTGGTGACCAGTACGTTCTAGTTGATCGAGTCCGCCTCTGTAGTCTGTAGAAGGCAACGTGGTCGTGTCGGCCTGACGAAGCAATCAGGGCTAGCGTGGGCGTTGTGTAGAAACCAGCTTGCTGGCGATACAGGCGGCAATAAGCGGTGCATACGAGGCTTAACCCTACAGCCCAAACCCCGACCAAACAGACGCCCCAATCGGCGCGCCGGTCGATCTCAAAAAATTTGACGTCAGGATTTAATCCCTTGCGCGGTGCTGTCGCCCTTTCCTTTCAGCAGGCAGTCAAGCCAGCTCCTAACAGCCCAACGCAAAAAGGATCATCTTCATGGCACTGTCCATTCATACCAACTACTCCGCGCTGACCACCAACACTGCACTGAACAAGTCGAACAGCTCCCTGGCCACCAACCAGCAGCGCCTGGGCACCGGCCTGCGCATCAACTCCGCTGCCGATGACGCCGCAGGTCTGCAGATTGCGACTCGCCTGAACGCTCAAAGCCGCGGCATGAGCGTCGCCATGCGTAACGTAGGCGATGCCACCTCGATGCTGCAGACCGCTGAAGGCGCCTTCAGCGAAGTTACGGACATTCTGCAGCGCATGAAGGATCTGTCGACCCAGGCCGCGAACGACACCAATGGCGTATCCGACCGTACCTCGCTGAAATCCGAGTACGACGAGCTGGGCAAAGAACTCGTCAACATCGTCAATAACACTAAATACGCTGGTGAAGCGCTATTTGCAGCTGGCGGCAAGTTCTCCGCTGCGGTCAACTTCCAGATCGGCGCTTCCGCTGCCGAAAAGCTGACCATGGACGTTACCGCTGATATGACAGCTCTGCGCACCGAGCTGACCACCACTGTCCAAGCCGGCACCATGGACACCGCTGCTAACGCTGGCACCACCATCACAGCGCTGGAAACCGCGTTGAACAACGTCGGTTCGATGCGAGCCAAGTTCGGCGCAAACATCAACCGCCTGAACCACACCAGCAACAACCTGGCGAACATGAAGGACAACACTGATATGGCCAAGGGCCGGATCATGGACGCCGACTTCGCCATCGAAAGCGCCAACATGAGCAAGAACTCCATGCTTATGCAGTCGGGTATCTCCATGCTCAAGCAAGCCGGCCAGATGCCAGGCATGGTCATGGGCCTGCTGGGTTAAGCCGCTCGGACCTAGCGGCGATACCTCGACGGGTTCGCCGCAACGCGCTTTTACGAGCTGAACGCTCGCTGATCAGAAGGATTTAGACCATGGCACTGTCCATCCACACCAATTATTCCGCGCTGACTACCAACACGGCGCTGAACAAGTCGAACAGCTCACTGGCGACTAACCAGCAGCGTCTGGGTACTGGGCTGCGCATCAACTCTGCCGCCGATGATGCCGCGGGTCTGCAGATCGCCACCCGACTGAATGCCCAGAGCCGCGGCATGGGTGTCGCGATGCGCAACACCGGCGATGCGACCTCGATGCTGCAGACCGCTGAAGGCGCCTTCAGCGAGATGACCGACATCACCCAGCGCATGAAAGACCTGGCGACTCAGGCCGCCAACGGCACCAATGGCGTTGCAGATCTCAAGTCGATCCAGTCTGAGTACGACGAGCTTGGCAAGGAACTGCTGAACATCTTCAAGAACACCAAGTATGCCGGTGAAGGCCTGTTCAGCAACGGCACGACCAACGATGGCGCCACTGGAAAGTTCGGTCTGGCCGCTGGCGTGACCTTCCAGATAGGCTCCAGCGCCAGCGAAACCATGGTTGTTAACGCTTCGGCCAAGCTCGGCACGCTAGCCACAAATCTGGGTGCAGCTTCAGCGATCTTCACAGCGAACGGCACCGCAGCAGTGGGCACCGAGATCGCGACCATCACCGCTGGCCCGCCAGAAACAGCCGTCAACAACGCCAACGCCACGATCACCAAGCTGGAAACCGTGCTCAACTCACTCGGTGAAGTGCGCGCGCAGTTCGGCTCAAGCATCAACCGCCTGAGCCACGTCAACAACAACCTGGCGAACATGAAGGACAACACTGAAATGGCCAAAGGCCGGATCATGGACGCCGACTTCGCCATCGAAAGCGCCAACATGAGCAAGAACTCCATGCTCATGCAGTCGGGTATCTCCATGCTCAAGCAAGCTGGTCAGATGCCAGGCATGGTCATGGGCCTGCTAGGCTAAGCCGCACGCTGTACCGCCGGTCGTTAAGGCCGGCACCCTAAAGCCCCGACTGGTTCGGGGCTTTTTGCTTTCCAGCCGCTGCAAATACAACGCATCTGACCAACGGCAAGCTGACGCAACCGGTAATTTTTCTTCCGACAGCGAGCAAATCGCTCCAAATTCCATGCATTAACCCACTTCTTACGCTCGCCTGCGATAAACCCACACACCAATTGTGCCCATTGACTAGAAAATCGGCTTGTACTATCAAAAAAACGACGCCAATATGCCGCCGCCCGTTTTGCCAAAGCGATCACACGGGTAAATAATTTTCTAGCGAAACTCGAACTCAGGCGCTCATGACTTCATCCTTGACCCATTCGGCCACCGATGCCTTTGCCTGTCCCCTATTGAAAACCGGCCATGCCGGCTGCGTGGCTCGCTTTGATCGCGCGCGCTACCAGTTGGTGCTGACCCATGAAGAAAACGAAGACACACTCGACCTGGGCTTCTCGGGTAGTCGCGTGCTGGAGCGACTGCTGCACGTTCCAGGTGAGGTCGTCTCCCGCGAAGAGCTGATGACTTACGCCTGGGAAGGGCGAGTCGTGGGCCAGGGCAGTCTCAATCAGCAGATTTATACGCTGCGTCAGGCCCTGTTCGATTCCGGTAACCAGATCATTCAAACATTGCCGCGCCGTGGCTACCTGTTCAATCCGCAGTATCTAAGGGCGAGGGAAACCAAGCCTGCGGAAGCGAACGCCGTACCCGCAGAATTTCCCGCGCCCAGTTCGCCGGTGGCTGCCAGCCCCGCGCGCCCGGGCCGACGCTTCGGGTCCTGGCAAACCGCAGCACTTGCCGGAACAGGGATGTTGATCCTGCTGGGCCTGGCAACGCTTGGCTTTCGCCTGGCCAGCAGTTCGGTGCCATCGTTCATGCAGACGGTCGATGTCGGCGCGCTTGAGGTGCTCTATGTGGAGAAGAGCCAGCACTTGCTCGACTCGCTGGTTAAGGAAACCCGACCTCTGGTCGATACCATGGCCAACATGAGTGCCGAACCGGCCCGTCTTATCGTCAACATGTCCCCGGGTTTCTACGAGATTCGTTGCCTGCAAGGTGACGGCCGGGTCAATTGGCTCAAGGTTCACAAGAGCCGCGTGCAGACGATTCCCAGCGACCATTTACAAGAGTGCCTGCAATGAATAGCCAGAACGAGACCGGCGCAGTCGGCAAACGCATGCTGCGGGTAATGGCACCTGCTGCGTTGCTGCTATGGGCCCTCGTGGCGATGGGCACCACCGGTACGGCTTCATCGAGCCTTGATGGTCACTACAGTTCCAGCGGGCATGTATTGCTGAGCGATGGCACGGCCCTCAAGGTCAGTCAGAGTCTGGTCTTCAACAAGGGCCGCTTCTATTCCATGACACGCAACGCGCCGGCCATCGTCGAGGCGTCCGGGCGCCTGGAAACCGATCTACTCGGGCGGGCATCGCTGGTGGTGGAAGAAGGCCAGGTGCACGGCCTGGGATCAAAGGACGAAATGGACGATGAACTGGTGTTCAACCTGTTCTACGGCGTCCACAAGGGCGCGCGCATTACGCTCGAACAGGTCGGCGCCTGCTTGTATGGCGTCGAAACCCGCCAGGTTTATTGCGCTGACGACCACCCCAACCGCGGCTGAAGTACACCGCAACCAGCGGTAGCGATGTGCCTGATAGCGGCGCCGATCGGAATCGCTATCAGGCGCTGAAACCCATCCCATGCCTAGCCGTGAGCATCAGCGCCCGAACCGTAACAGCGCTCGCGCGATCCAGCACCGATAACGCCCATTCGCCAGCACGCTGGCTCCTACGAACGGCATACCTGCTGGATCCTATCCCGAGATGGTATTCCGTATTCCGGGCCAGCCATCGGCCGATCCTGCAGGAGCGAGCTTGCTCCCGGTGCAAGGTTAAGTGACCCGCTCCACAGGCGGTCATTCGCGCCCACCGCCCGCAAACTAATTAGTCCGCGGACGCTCCGCTATAGCTCGCTCCGCTCTCGGAGAAGCGCACCTTGCCGTAGCTGTCACCGAATAATTCCTTGTACAGCGCTTCGGCCGAAGCGGTGAGCAAGAGAATCTCCACCCGGCGATTAGCACCGTTCTGCGGATCTTCGGGCTGCAGCGGCATGACGTCAGCCTGGGCCGTCACCTGCAGCACCGCACGCTCACCGAGACCGGCGTAGACCAGTGCATTGCGGGCGCGCAAGGCGCGGTCGCCAGAGAGGTTCCAGTTGTTGTAACCGTTCTTCTGCCGATAGGGCGTGGCGTCGGTATGGCCGCTAATGATCAGCTTGTTATCGACCTTTACCAGCACGCCGGCGAGCACGCCCAGCAGCTTCTGAAAATGCGGGTTGAGCGTCGCGCTACCGCGCTGAAACATGAAGCGCTGCTGGTCGTCCTTGATCAGGATGCGCAGCCCCTGCGGAACCACGTCCACTTCCAGATTCGCTAACGCATCGACTTCGCTGGCGACCTCACGCATCAACTCAGCGAGCTTTTTCAGCTCTTCGGTCGAACCGTAGTTATGGCTGCCGTCCTGGTCGGTTTTTCCGTCCATGCGGTCGGTTTCGTCGGCCTGTGGCGGGCGCACCGGCACGCCGTCGAGTTCCAGCGGTGAGGTGCTGGTGCCGTCGAAGATACCCGCACCGCCATCGACCAGCGGATTACTCTCCATCTCACCGTAGGACGGGTTGGTCTGATTCATCTGCGGCTGGATGATCCACAGCACCATGAACAGCGCCATCATCGCCAGGGTGAAGTCGGCAAAGGCCACTTTCCAGGCACCGCCGTGCTCATCGTCGTGGCCTTTCTTGCCGCGGCGTTTGATGATGATCTCGTGCTCGCCGCCTTTGTTCTTGTCCCGGCTCCTCATGCGGCGTCCCTTTCTTCCTCATACTGGGTCACCCAATTTTCCAGTTGGCGGAAGGCCGGCTTGACGTCCTGCTCGATCAGCTTTCGACCCGCGTCGACCGCCAGCAGTGTCGGCTTGCCGGCCACGTGGGCGACGAGGGTGGTGCGCACGCATTCGAGCGCCGAGAGCTCGGTCTTGATCCGCTGGCTCATGGCGTTGGACAGCGGGTCCATCAGGCAGTAGCAAAAGAAGATGCCGAGGAAGGTACCGACCAGCGCTGCCGCTACGTGAGCACCGATTTCCGCGACGCTGCCGCCGATGCTGCCCATGGTGATGATGATGCCCATGATCGCTGCGAGGATGCCGAAGCCGGGCATGGCTTCGCCGATCTTGTGCAATGAGCGCGCCGGCTGCAGCAGGGCGTGCTCCATGGCTTCGAGTTCCTGCTCAAGAAAGCCTTCCAGCTCGTGAGCGCTGATCTTGCCCATCGCCATCAGCCGGAAATTGTCGGCGATAAAGGCCATCAGGTTCTTTTCCTGCAGGATCAGCGGGTAGCGAACGAACAGATCGCTCTGCTCCGGCTCCTCGATATGCGAATCGAGCACCTTGAGGCCGCCAACGTCGACCATTTCCAGCAGTTCGTAGAGCAGCATCAGCAACTGGCGCTGAAACTCCTCACCACGACGCTGGTAGGAGAAGACGCCCTTGATCTGATGCAGCATCTCGATCAGGACTTCCTTGGGGTTGCCCACGACCAGACTGCCGAGCGCGGCGCCGAGAATGATGACCACCTCGGCCGGTTGCCAGAGCATGCGCATGTCGCCATTCGCCATGGCGTAGCCGCCCAGCACGCAGCCGATGATGATGAAGGCGCCTATTACTTTCTGCATGACTACTGACTTCTCTCGGTTAGGAATCGACAGGCCTTGCCGATCGCCTGTTTGCTCAGCTGACAGACCCGGGCGTCGCTGACTTCCAGCACCAGGGCGATTTCTTTCAGGCTCAGTTCGTGCTGGTAATAAAGCGTCAGCACCAAGCGCTCACGCTCATCCAGCCGTGCCAGCGCCTGCGCCAGCACGCGCTCCTTGATCAGACGTTCCTCGAACAGTTCGGCAGTGTCCGGGAAATGTTCATGGCCGCTCTGCAACAGCTCGTCGAGGCTCTCGATGGCCTCTGATGAATCCGCACAAAGGAACGCCTGGTATTCCTTTTCATCGAGACCGGTGTGGGCCTTGATTTCCTCGTCGCTGGGTTCGTGGCCCAGCTGTCGCGACAGCTCGCGGATCGCATCGCGCACCTTGTGTGCCTGTTGGCGCACCTGGCGCGGACGCCAGTCCTGGCGGCGCAACTCATCGAGAATCGCGCCACGAATACGCAGGGACGCAAACTTGCCGAAGCCTTCGTCCGGCTCGCCGTAACGACGCAAGCCTTCGAGCAACCCCATCAGGCCGATCTGCTCCATGTCCTCGCGGTCGAGCACCTGGTTGGCCTGCAGTGACAGCTGGCGAACGATGCGTTTGACCAGCGGCAGGTACTGCATCAGCCAGCGCTGCTCGACCGCCGGCGCGAACACCGAAGGGGCAGCAGGCGTAGCGCCGTAGTAGTCGATGGGGCAAGTGGCGCTCATGGCGGGGCCTTTACTGCACGATCAGCTTGTTGACCAGCACGTGCTCGAAGGGCACCGCTGCATTCTTGCTGGCGAAGTCGGCGAAGAGCGCCTTCTCCAGCCGCTCCTGCAACTCGCCGATCTTCAACCCACGCAATTCATCGAAAGGCAGGGACGACAGGTAGCCCACCACCGAGTTACGCACGATGGGCTCGGCCTGCTCGAACTTCGGCGGCTCGTCAGATACCTCCGCCTGCAGCGCCAGGTCCAGCACGAAATAGTGCTCACGTCCGTCGCCGCGCACGCTGACGATGACTTTCTGCACCGGGAAGAACACGTATTCCGAGGGCTCGACCGGTTCGGCCTCCGCGACTTCCTCCGGACTGCTGCCTTGCAGGCCGGGCTTGAGCAGCCAGTAGCTGGCGCCCACGCCACCGGCAACGGTCAGGACGTTGAGCAACAGCATCAGCAGAACAATACGGGGCGTCGACATAACACACTCACAAATGGCTAATTAGGTTGAATCGGCTCAGACGGTTACCAGGACGTCCTGGGCCCGGGCACTTTCCCGTTCCGGCGCCTGCTCCTGCGGTCGGGCCGCCAGAGGTGTTTCTTCCCCTGCCGGCACCGGGCGTTGGCGCTGCTGGCCCTGCTGACCGCCGCCGTCGGCGCCGACCTGCACGTTGACCTGGACGAAATGCTGACCCACCAGCTCCTGGCGCAGACGTTCACTGGTCTGCTGCAGCAGGCGCGCCACATCGGCATTCGCCGCGGACAGGTGCACGTTGAGCCGGCCTGACTCGTGGCTGAGCAGGATTTCCATGCTGCCCAGTTCCGGCGGATCGAGGCGGATGGTGGCGCTCTGGATCTTCTGCTGGATTTGCAGATCGACGTTTTCGCGCAAGGCGTGGAGCATCTGCTCGCCCCACTTGGCTTCGGGTGCCTGCAATTTCAGCGCACGATCAGCCGTTTGCAGCGGTGTGGCTTGCCCGCGCTCGACCGTTGCGGCCAGAGGGTCTCCGGCCTCCACGGGCTCGGCCGCCTCCAGCAGCGATTCCAGCGCGGCGGTCGGCAAAGCGTCAACCGGCGGGGCTGTGACGCCGGCAGGTTGCGCGATGCCCATTTCGCCAGTGGGCTTGATCATGGCCACCGCCAAAGGGCTGATCTCTACAGCGCGGCGCTGGAGACCGGCGGCCATCAAGGTGTTGTCCAGCGGCTCGGCTCGATGCGCCACGGAAACCGCCTGGGGAAGCGGGGGCAGCCCCGACAACCCGGCAAACAGCGCGTCGGCATCGGTTGTACTGGTGTCCGGCAGGACCTGTTGCGCCGGCCCGGACAAGGTGCCCGCTTGCGCGGCGTCACGCGCCTGAATCTCTGCTACTTGCTGATCCAGCATGCCCAGCAGCCATTGTTCAGGGGTCAGTTCCTGAGGTGTTTCGCTGCCCTGGCTGGCACTGCCGCCGGCCTTCAGCACCTGGCCCTGCTCGGCGGCCAACAGCGGCAGTGGGCCTTGCAGCGCGGTGGCAGGAATATCGGAAGACAGATCGTCACCTGCGCTCGATGCCAGCAGCATGCGCTCGCCGAATCCGCGTATGGGATCGCCAGCCATGGCCCGACCGGCAGTGGCCTGCCCGCCCTGGCCCACACGCGCCGCAACCGGCACTGCGGACTCGCCACCGGCTGTCGCCCGCGTTGCTGAAATCGATTGGATCATCATCCCCTGTCTCCGCCTTGGAACATGTCAATGCGCTGGTAGGCGGCACGGCCTTCGGCGTGCTCAAGGTGGTTCAACAGCAGCAGGCGCAGACGCTCGCACTCTTCGGCGCAGGCTTGCAGACCCTCTCCGTGGAGCTGCTTGAGGCGGCTCTTGGCCGCGTGCGTCGGTTCGTCCAGTTCAAGCCGAACGGCAAGCGTTTCGAGACACTGACGGATCGCCGCATCAACCGTGGCCACGGCAGTCCAGTCATTGCTCTGCAACGCCGCCTGCAATTCGCCGTGCAGCGCCATCAGGCGCTCGCTGTCACTTACGGGCGGCACTGACGCCCTCCCAGCCCTCGCGGAGAACCCCGAGCAGGTTGGTCACTTCGTCCAGCCCTTCCAGCGACAGCGACACGCTGACGTCCGAGAGGCGGTAGATGCAGTATTCATAGAGGCGCGACAGCCCCTGAACCACCTCGCCGCCGCCCTCTTCATCGAGCGCACCGTTGAGACCGTTGAGGATGTTCATGCATTTTTCCAGCGATACGCCCTTCTGCTGGTAACGCTTGTGTTCGATGTGGCCGCGGGCGCGAGCCAGCTCGTCCAGCAGGCCGTCCATCAGCACCAGCACCAGTTCGTAGGGCGAAGCCGAGGCGGCACGCGCCTCGAGGTCTACCGAGCGGTAGCTGTCATAACTGTCGTTGGGGTGATAGCTGTTCATGAGAACAATCCGTTAGCTTGCGATGTGGTGGGCATCGAGAACATTCCGCTGGTCTGCTCCATGCTCTGCATGGTCTGCATCATGCTGGTGAACTGCCGCAGGTAGCGGCTGTAATGGGTGTCGTACTGCTGCTGGAGCGTCTCGAACTGCTCGTCGATGCGGCGCAGGCTCATGTCCAGCGTGTCCATGCGGTTCTTCAGCAGGCCATTGGTGCTGCTGGTGTAGCTGGCAACAGTCTTGTCCATGCTGTCGAGCAGCTTGTCGGTGCCGGTGAACAGCTCCTCGAAGCCCGCTGGATCATTGGCGACAGCCGCTTCGAAACGCTTGGCATCGATGGTCAGCTTGCCGTTACGGTCGGCGCTGATGCCGAATTCGATCAGGCTCTTGCCGCCGAAGTCGGCTCGCAACAGGCTGTTGAGGCGGCTTTCGATGGAGCGCACGCTCGAGTCGCCGGCCAGTGCGCCGCGTTTCGCACTGTCGCCACCACTGGCGGTCAGCGAATCGAAACTGGTCATCAGCGCATTGAAGGCGTCGATAAAGGTCTGCGCCTTGGCCTGAGTGCCGGCTTTGTCCTGGCCCACGGTGACGGTCAACGGCGTGTCAGTCGCCGCATGCGTCTTGCTCACGGTCAGGCTTACGCCGTCGATGACGTCGGTAAAGGTGTTGCTGGCGCTGGTCAGCTCGATGCCGCCCGCGCCATAGCTGCCACCCAGACGGACCATCGCGTCCTGGGCAGTCGATAGCTCGGTCGTGGTCACGGCCGCGTTGCCCGTCATGTTGAGACTGAAGGCATTGGCGGCGCCGGTTTGCTCGCTGCTGACTACCAAGCTGACCGCGCCGTTGCTGCGCACCAGGGTCGCTTGCACACCGAGACCGGCGTCATTGATCGCCGTGGCGGCATCGCCCAGCGTGGCGTATTGGCTCAGGTCGAACGATTGGGCATTCAGCGTCAGGGTGCCGCTCAGGCTGCCATCGACCAGGCCCTGTACCGCGACCTGCTGCTTGCTGGCCAGGCGCTCGACGAAGAAGTCATAGGTACCTGCCTTTGCGGTCGTGCCCACTGTGGCCGTGGCGTAACCCTCCTGGCTGAAGGTTGCGCTGTTGGTCAGCATGCTCGACGTGCTGCTGTTGAGCTTGGTGATGGCGGATTTGAAAGTCGTCATCGACGTGCGCAGCGAATTCAGCGCGTCACGCTGGGCCTTGTAGCGGGACTCGTTGCGATTAAGCCGATCCAGCGAAGACTGAACTTCGTAGGTCGCCAGTTGCGTCGACATCTGCTGTACGTAATCAGAATTTATAGCCATTACCATCCCCTCTTGCTGTTTCTAGAGCAGATTGCATGCCAGGTCGCAAACGCCCGTACTACGGGCATTAGAGCTAACGGAATGCAGAAAAAAGGCTTCCGCACCGCGACAGGACGAGGAAACGGGGAAGCACCGTTTCCGCCTCGACGAAGGGCGAAGCATCTGTCTGTAAAGGCGACGTCAGGAGTGAGGTAGTTAAAGGCTAAACCGAAAAGGATTAATTCCTCGGCGGCGACGATAGGTCTTTCGCGGCAAAGTGCCTCTAACAAGCCGTCGTGATGGGGATCGCTGTGGGCGTGGGGAGAGAGAAGGATGTAGCGGCAGGAGCTAACGGGAGCTGAGAATCCGCCAAAACGCGGACGAATGTCTTTGCGCCTCAGTAGGCCTGCGGCGAATAGAGCCGTGCATCCTGCCCACCGGCGAGCAGCTGCTGAAGGATGTCGTGATGCATCGCGAGCAGCTTACCGTTGTGCTCGTTGAATTGCTGACACTGCACAGCGAGATCACCGACTTGCCGCCAATGCTGCTGAAGGGAATCACCGCGCTCACCCGTGCAGCTGGACAGCAGGCGGCGCATGCCAGCACCCGAGTTTTCCAGACCGAAAGCGGCCAGCACCTTGCTGCGTCGCTGGGCGCGCGCGGCAATGGCTTCGACACGCACGGTGATCTGCAGGTTGATGCGATCGATCTCCGGCACGTCGCGTTCGAGCAGACGCCCGTAGAGCGCCTGCATCAGCTCGCGCAAGGCGAGGTAGTCGCCGCAGTCCTGCTGGAGGTCGTCATCGACGACTGCCAGCAGCTTATCGCGCTGGCTCACGCATCGTTTCCGCGGTGGTAGCTGAGCATGCTGCTGGCCAGATCACCCACGTCGGCAGTGATCTCGCCGCGCTGCAGCGCTTGCTTGATGGCCGCCACCCGGTCCAGATCGACCTCGGGCATGGCGCGCAGGGCGTCGTGCATCTGCTCCAACGGCAGGCTTGCGGCCGGACGCGCAGCAGGTTGGGTCGTGGGGCGCGCGCTGGCCGGACGCGCCGAAGCGGTATCGGTGGGTATTGCAATGGCGGGCTTGAACTGCCGGCTGATTTCCATGATTTCGTTCCAACTCAGTGGTTACTGCCAAACAAGCGACCGCTAAGGCGGAAACCTTAAATGTTTTTTACTGGGGCTGACAGGCGGACCGTCTGACGCCTTCCCCAAACACCGTGTTAAGGCACTTAACATCAGGCGATTTGATTGCGCCACCAGGTCTGCGCCGCCAGGCCGTCCTGAATCTTCTGTTCTTGCGCCATCAACAGTTGCTGCCACTGCTGCATCTTGGCCTCGATCACATGCTCGACCACCTTCTCGCTGCGCATGGCCTGCAGCAGCTCCTGCTGAATGCGCGTCAGCGCCTGCTCGGCCACCGCCAGTTCACGGCGCTGCAACTCGACCATCTTGTACAGCGTGGCCTTGTAGCGCTGCTGGTTGTCGCGCTGCAGTGGGGTGCTCATCGGCACACTAAAGCCGCACAGGCGGCTCAACCCGGTGATGTTGTTGCGATAGCGCTGGCAAAGGTTCTGCTGGTACTGAACCTGCCCGAGCATCTGCTTGACCCGGTTGCCACGCAGGCTGGCCAGGCGCGTGAGCGTTTCGATCTGCTGCTTCATGGCTGTTTGATGATGCTCTGCAGGATGGTGAGACTGGTTTCCAGCTCCGCGGCCTCGCCCACTTCCTGGCGCAGAAAGCGCTCGATGGTGGGAGCCAGCTTCACCGCGCGGTCAGTCTTGGGGTCCGCGCCCGGGCTGTAGCCACCCAGCGGGATCAACTCCTTGATCTTCTCGTAGGTGCTGTAAAACTCCTTGAGCTGGCGCGCCGCGCCGAGATGCGGCGGCTGCCCAACCTGGCTCATGCAGCGGCTGACTGAGGCGCAGATGTCGATGGCCGGGTAATGCCCGGCATCGGCCAAGCGACGTGACAGGACGATGTGTCCGTCAAGAATCGCCCGTGCGCAATCGACAATCGGGTCCTGCTGGTCGTCGCCTTCGGCCAGTACGGTGTACAGCGCACTCAGGCTGCCATTGTCGTTGGCACCGTTGCCGGCGCTCTCCACCAGTTCCGGCAGCATGCCAAACACCGACGGTGGATAGCCCTTGGTGGCTGGCGGCTCGCCAAGGGCCAGGGCGATTTCGCGCTGGGCCATGGCGTAGCGGGTCAGCGAATCAACCAGCAACAACACATCGTTGCCCTGATCGCGGAAATAAGCAGCGATGCTGTGGCACAGCTCGGTGGCCTTGAGGCGCATCAGCGGCGATTCGTTGGCCGGCGCCACCACCACCACGGCCTTCTTCAGGCCCTCTTCGCCCAGCGAGTGCAGCAGGAACTCCTGTACCTCGCGCCCGCGCTCACCGATCAGCCCGACCACCACGACGTCGGCCTTGGTCTGGCGAGTGATCATGCCCAGCAGCACGCTCTTGCCCACTCCGGAACCGGCGAACAGGCCGACGCGCTGGCCTTTGCCGAGGGTGAGCATGGCATTGATCGCCCGCACGCCGACGTCCAGCGGCTCACTGACCGGCTTGCGCTTGAGCGGATTGACCGACGGAAGTTCGGTGGGCAGCGGATCGCGCCCGCTGAGCTTGCCCATTTCGTCCAGTGGCTCGCCGAGCCCATTCACCACGCGTCCCAGCCAGGATTCGTCGATATGCAGCTTGGCGTCATCCGGCGCCGGAAATACCCGCGAGCCGGACGTCAGCCCCACCGGTTTCTTGAAGGGCATCAGGTAGGTGATGTCGCGGTTGAAGCCCACCACCTGCGCTTCGAGCATGCTGCCGTCGCCCTGTTCGACGAAGCAGCGCTGGCCGGTCATGCGCTGGCAACCGAGGCTTTCCAAGAGCATGCCGGAGACACGCACCAGCCGACCGCTGACCTTCGCCAGCTGCACCGTGTCCAGCGAGCGCAACGCCTCGTCGAGCCGGAAGCTCTCGCGCAGGGACATGTCAGGCTTCCGCCCTGATGTGCTCGCCCAGGGTGTCCATGCATGAGTCAAGGCGCTGCTGGCAACCGATATCGGCTTCGGCCTGCGCCGTGATCACGCGGCACTCACCGAGCGCAAGCTTCTCATCCGGCACCAGACGCCAGGCCGCCGCACGCTCGGGTGCCAGCTCCTTGATCCGGGTGCATTCCTCGGGGTTGAGCAGAATGCGTACGTCTTCCTGATCACCCGGCATAGCCGCCAGCGCTTCCTCAGCCAGGGTCAGCAACTGCGTCGGATGCAGGGTCAGTTCACAACGAATCACCTGCTTGGAAACCTTCTGCACCAGCTCCAGCAGTTGCTCGCGACGCGCCTGTTCGAATTCCTGTCGGAAGTGCTCGAAGCGCTCGACCAATTCATCCATAGGACGGGCCGCTTCGTCGAAGGCGCGACGCCCCATAACACGGCCTTCTTCGCGCCCAATCGCCTTGCCGTCCTCGATACCGCGCTCGAAACCTTCGCGATGACCGGCCTCACGCCCCTGCTCCAGGCCCTGTTCGTAGCCCTTGTCGATGCCCTCCTGAAAGCCATCGGCCACGGCGCGCTGCAGTGCCGCCGGGTCACCGGCCATGCTGTCGGCCAGTTCAGCTGCGCTGCGCACGCGGGGCGGGAAGCGGAACGGACGCCAGGAGCGGCCTTCACCCTTGATGATCTTGATGCTCATCGGCGTTTACTCGACGGTCTGTTCGCGGAACAGCTGAACCTGCAGGTCGCCTTCGTTGGACATGTCCCGGACCACGGCCATGATGTCCTTGCGCACCTGCTCCACCCGCGACAGCGGTACAGGGCCCTGGCGACGGTTGATCGACTCCATCTGCTGCGCTTGCCGCTTGGGCAGCGCACCCTGGATGGCATTGACCAGCGCCGGCTCGGCACCCTTGAGCGCAACCACCCACTCTTCCAGCGGGATCACTTCCAGCAGTGTCTGCAGCACGTCCTGGTTCTGCCGGGACAGAATGAAGAAGTCGTACATTTCATCTTCGATCTTGCCGACCAGCTCTTCGTTGTGCGCGCGCAGCAATTCGAACATCTGGTCTCGGTTGCCCTTGAAGCGGTTCATGATGTCTGCGGCCTGCTTGACGCCACGCACCTGTGAACCCTGGTTCGTGAGCACTTGCAGGCTGCGATCAATCAGCTGCTCCAGCTCGGCGATCACATCGCTGTTGACCTCGCTCAGGTTGGCGATGCGGTACAACAGCTCGTCCTGACGCTCGGCCGGCATGCACTCGAGCACGTCGGTGGCCATGCCCGGCGGCAGGAAGGCGAGGAACACCGCTTGCATCTGCGCGTGCTCCTTGGCGATCAGCGCAGCAAATTGCTTGGGGTCGAGCCACTCCATCTTCGCCATCTTGGCGCGAATTTCTTCGCCGTAGATGGAATCGAGCAGCGAACGGGTGATGTCGCCACCCAGCGCCTTGCCGAGCATGCCGGACAGGTAGGTGCGCGAGGCCCCCTTAATGCTGCTCTGCTCCTTGTAGTCATCGAAGAAGCGGCTGATCACATCGGAGACCATCGGTTGCTTGACGTTGGACAGACGCGCCATCGCCTGGCTGATGCTGATGATTTCCTCGCGGGAGAAGTTGCGCAGGATGCCGGCCGAAATGTCATCGCCCATGCTCAGCATGAGGATGGCCGCCTGGTCCAGCGAACTCACCGAGCGCAACTGCACCGGGCGCGCCTTGATTTCCTTGCTTGAGCCGGTGACCGACTCAGCTGGCTGGGTTGAGGTCTCTTTCATTGCGGCCTATCCAGTGCTTGATGACTTCCGAAACGCGCTCCGGGTCGTTCTTGGCGAGCATCTGCAGATGCTCGATCTGTAGCTCCAGCCCCGAACCGGGCGCTGGCAGGCGAATTTCCGAAAGCGGATTGAGTTCGCCGAATACGTGGATGCCGTCGCCACTGGGCCTTGGGCTGGCCAATGCCGCGCGGGTCTCGGCCTCGATGGGCAGCGGTCCTGGCGCAGCCGCCAGGGTGCCTTCCAGTGCAACCGGATCCTTTTCGGCTGGCGCGTTGCGCTGGGTCAGGCTGCGAACAGCCGGACGTACCACGATCAACAACAGCAGCAGCGCGATCAGGCCGGCCACGCCGAGCTTGGCCAAGGCGTGCACTTGATTGTTTTCCCACCACGGCACTTCTTCAGTGACGGTTTCAACAGCGGCGAAGGGCAGCACGCTGAGGGTCAGCAGGTCGCCACGCGCTTCCTTGAAACCGACGGCGCTGCGCACCATGGCCTCGAGCTCGGCGCGGGCCTCGTCGCTCCAGCCACCTTCGGGCGCAGCGGCAGCGTTGAGCACCACCGCTACGCTCTGCTGGCGCAGGGTGAAACCGGCATGCTTTACATGGATCACGCTCTGGTCGTAGTCCAGCTGGCGGGTGGATTCCTCGCGCAGGGAGGTCGCGCCCTTGGTCTCGCCCGGCACCGCCTTGGGCTCTTCGCCTTCTTTCGGTGGGGCAACGGGGCGGTTGGCCAGCGAGCCGGGAATGCCCAGCGCCAGCTGATCGAGCGCGCTTTCGTTGCTCAGCACCTCGCGACGCAAACGTGGGGTTTCGCCATAGGACTGCAGCGTCTCTTCCTTCTGGCTGAAATCGATGTCGGCCGCAACGCTGATGCGGTAGTTGCCGCTGCCCAGTACCGGTGCCAACACTTCTTCAATGTTGGCTACCGCCTTCTGCTGGTAGTCCTCCACCGCGCCCCAGTTCTGCGCCGGCCCACCGCCGACATTCAAGCCGCGCGACAGCAGGGCGCCGTACTGGTCGACCACGCCAACATCTTCGGGCTTGAGGTTGGGCACGCTGCCGGCCACCAGATTGATGATGGCGCCAACCTGATCGGCACCCAGCTTGTAGCCGGGCTCGAGCTGCAGCATCACCGACGCCGTGCTCGGGGCACGCTTGCTGACCACAAAGGAGCTGTTCTCCTCCTGCGCCAGGTGCACGCGAGCATGCTGAATGCCCTTGAGCGACATCACGGTGCGCGCCAGCTCGCCTTCCAGGCTACGCTTGAGACGCACGTCCTGAACGAACTGGCTGGTGCCCAGCGGCTCTTCCTTGTCGAACAGCTCGTAGCCGGCCGGCAGGGCAACTTTCACACCCTTGGCGGCAAGCAGCATGCGCGCCTGGGACAGCTGGTCCTCACGCACCAGAATCTGGCCACTCTGCGGGTGGATGCGGTATTGCACAGCCTCGGCATCGAGCACCTGCATCACCTCGGCGACCGGGAAGGCCTCACCGGCGCCATGCAGCGGGCGGAACGACCCGTTGTCGCGCCACAGGTAAAAGGCCACGGCGACCGCCAGCGCGGCGGCAATCACTGCCATGCCGGCGAGCATTACCCGCGGGTCGAGCTGGAGGCCGCCGGCAGGCAGCTTGCTTTTGATTTTCTGCAGCACGTCTTAGCTCTCACGCCGGATCAAAGCGGCGTTCTCATGACGTCGTCAAACGCCGTGGTCAGTTTGTTGCGCACCTGCAGCAACGCGGAAAACGACACGCTGGCTTTCTGGCTGTCGATCATCGCGCCCACCAGATCGTCGCTCTTTCCGCTGTCCACCGCGGCCATGGCAGCGCCAGCCTGGTGTTGCTGAGCATCGACTGAACGCATCGCCGCCATGAACAGCCCACCCGCATCGGGTGCTGACTGTTCAGCCGGCTTGATGACCGTGCCACTGGCGACATCCTGAAGCTGCTGCATCCGGCCCAGCAGATCCTGCTGCACCTGAGTGATTGAACTCATCGCTGGCTCTCCCTTGTAAAACTCAGAAATTCAGCTCGATGCCCTGCTCACGCATGGCATTGAGGCGATAGCGCAACGCGCGCGAGGTCATGCCGAGGCTGGCCGCCGCCTTGGTCTTGTGCCCATCGAACTTGCGGATGGTGTCGATCACGTGCTGGTACTCGGCCCACTTGCCACTGGCGCGCAGGGCGGCTTTGCCGGACTCGACCGTGGGCAGCGGCAGCCGCTCGGTACGCGCTTCGGCTTGCGGCGGTGCGGCCAGCCCGAGGTCCTGCGGCTGGATGAACAGGCCGTTGCGCAACACCAGGGCGCGCTGCACGGTGTTTTCCAGTTCGCGGGCGTTGCCCGGCCAGTCGTGCTGCAGCAGCGCGCGGCAGGCATCGCTGGTGAACAGTTCTTCACCGGCCTCCTGCGGCGCGTACTTGGCCACGAAGCGGCGAGCCAGTGGCAGCACGTCTTCCTTGCGCTCACGCAGCGGGCTGATGTGCAGCGGCAGCACGTCGAGACGGAACATCAGGTCGGCACGGAAACGCCCTTCGGCAACTTCCACCTGCAGGTCGCGGTTGGTAGCCGCGATGATGCGCACGTTGA
This sequence comes from Stutzerimonas chloritidismutans, assembly GCF_038562055.1. Classification (GTDB taxonomy): domain Bacteria; phylum Pseudomonadota; class Gammaproteobacteria; order Pseudomonadales; family Pseudomonadaceae; genus Stutzerimonas; species Stutzerimonas chloritidismutans_A. The sequence continues at coordinate 34,075 of NZ_JBCFXD010000012.1, forward strand.
GTTCGATTTCCTTGCGCCCGCCGAGGCGCTCCACACGCTGCTCCTGCAGCACACGCAGCAGCTTGGCTTGCAGCCCCAGCGGCAGCTCGCCGATTTCATCAAGCAGCAGCGTGCCACCGTTGGCCAGTTCGAACTTGCCCGGCTGTGCGGCCACCGCGCCGGTAAAGGCGCCCTTCTCATGGCCGAACAGAATCGATTCAAGCATCTGCTCCGGGATCGCCGCGCAGTTCACTGCGATGAAAGGCGCCTCGGCGCTGGACGAGAAGCGGTGGATGTAGCGCGCCATCAGCTCCTTGCCGGTGCCGGTTTCACCGGTGATCAGAATCGGCGCCCGGGTCAGCGATACCCGCTGAGCCATGGCCAGCAGGCGGCGGCCAGCCTGGGAACAGGAGACGAAACTTTCCTGCGCGGCGTCAGCGAATTCCTGGCGACGCAACAAGGCGCTCAATTGGCTTTCGCTGAATGGCGACAACAAGTAGTCGACACACCCCAGCTCAAGTAAGGCGGCGGCCTTTTCCTGATCGGCGTACTGCACGACAGGGATAACACTGACGGAGCGGCCTCGACGAATCAGTGAATCGACCTGCGTATATAGAGTTGGCTGTTGCATACCGCTGATCACGATAAAAACCAGCGACGTGCCCTTCAACGCGGCGTTATCCAGATCATTCAGATCGGCATATGAAAATACCGCGCAACCTTCCTTGCGGAGTCCCGCTTCAAGAAACTCGCAACCCGCCTCTGCGGGATTTCCGACAATAAGTATTTTCTTGCGCGCCGGCGCTGGAGCGAATAGCTCTTCGCGGGAGTAGTTCATTGCATGACTGACACTATTCAATGTGACCACCTTGGCGCTGTTACGCCTGTTGCTCGAGCACAACGCCGGATTCGCTAAAAAATTATTTAAGTCTTTCGGAACTTTTGTCGCCCTGCCTGTCCAACTTTCCGAACGAGACAGGTAACTGCAGCCGACTCTTCCGAAACAATTGCGCGCACGCTAACAAGCCCGCCCGGAACCGCCCAATCAGTTCCGCTAAAATTAAATCAATTGCTCATAGCTGATCTCAAAAAAGATCAATTGATACCTATTGATTTAATCCTCCCTCGCGCCCAAGCCTAGACTGGCGGCACGCTAGAGCCGTGCCCGTGATCTCAGGCATCGCACACCCGCCCTGGCCAAACCTTCTTCTGCTTATTCCCGTGCGACAGGTCCGTGCCCGCCGTGCAAGAACCAGGAAATACCGCTCACAACATGTCTGGCAATTCAAAAGTCCACCATGGCGTGCCCGCCCAAAGCCTGACTGTTTTGAAACCGCAGAAGCTTGGCCGGCATCATCACAAGATTCCGCAGTTCATCAAGGAAACCACCAACAAGAACCCACGCTTGATGGGCGATTACTTCTTGCGCAATTACCGGATCAGCCTCGAGCTGAGCAAGGTGGACGTTCAAGAACCGGCAAAAAAAACGCCGGAATGCATTTATCGGTCGCCGATGGGCAAGGTCGGTTTTTCAATTGATCGGGCACTGCTCACCGAGGCACTCGAGTGCTATTACGGCGGAACCATAGTGCCCAGTCAGGAAGCACCGCCGATCAGTACATCCGAACAACGGATGCGTGATCGACTGGGTCTTGATCTGACTTATATTTTTGCTCGCTCAATATTATCCGGCGACACGTTCGGCGAACTTGAGCGCTATGAAAATGATTACGAAGAAACCACTTGGGAATATGTCGCCGAGTTCGAGTACATCAGCCACCTGACCCATAGCCGCTCGTCGATTTTCATTCATCTGGACACCGATCTGGTCGATGAACTGACCAGTCGCCTGGCCGGCCCGGTGCCTGCTCGGCTGACTGGCAACCCGGTCGATCACATCAAGCACCTGCCGGTACGCCTGGACTGCGTAGTCGCCTCGGTACAAATGCCGTTGTCGCAAGTGCTTGCTCTGCAGCTCAACGACATTCTCATGGTACGCCCGCTGGATCGGTACGAGGTGCGCATCAACCAGCAGAAGCTCTTCCGGGGGACTGTCTTCGAAGAAGACGGCGCCTTGTTCCTCACTTCACTTGAAAGCGTGAAATCCCAATGACCGGTCAACTGTCCGACAACGAATTCGAGAACCTCATCAACGAGGGCGACCTGAGCCTCGACGGCTCTGACGAGCCAGCCGCTGCACCGGCCCCACAGCCCCAGGCACCGCGTCAGGACCTGAGCTTCTTCGGCAAGATCCCGGTCAACGTCACCCTGGAAGTGGCCTCGGCGGAAATTTCGCTGAAAGAACTGATGGAGTGCGACACCAGCAGCGTCATCGTGCTCGACAAGGTGGCCGGCGAGCCGCTGGACGTGAAGGTCAATGGCACCCTGTTCGCCAAGGCGGAAGTGGTCGTGATGAACGGCAGCTACGGCCTACGCATCGTCGAACTGTCCGGTGTCGGTCTGGACGCGCTGACGCAATGAAGCTGCGCCGCGGGCTGTCGCTGCTGTGCCTGTTGCTGATCAGCCTGTTCCCGCTGGCAGCCCAGGCTGCCGGCGGCGAAATTACCCTGTTCAACCTGAACGATACGGAGAACGGCCAGGAATTCAGCATCAAGCTGCAGATCCTGATCATCATGACGCTGCTGGGCTTCCTGCCGGCCATGCTGATGATGATGACCTGCTTCACCCGCTTCATCATCGTGCTGGCCATCCTGCGCCAGGCCATCGGCCTGCAGCAGAGCCCGCCAAATCAGGTGCTGATCGGCATCGCACTGATCGTCACGCTGCTGGTGATGCGCCCGGTGTGGCAGGAAATCCACAGCGCCGCTTTTGAGCCTTTCCAGAACGACGAAATCAGCCTGGAGCAGGCGCTCGACGTTTCCAAAGCCAGCCTTTCAGGTTTCATGCTGGCGCAGACCAACAAGACCTCGCTGGAGACCATGGTGTCGCTGGCCGGCGAGGAAGTGCCGGAGAACCTCGACGACCTGGACTTCTCGCTGTTGCTGCCGGCGTTTGTGCTGAGCGAGCTGAAGACGGCGTTTCAGCTGGGCTTCATGATCTTCGTGCCGTTTCTGGTGATCGACCTGGTGGTGGCCAGCGTGCTGATGGCGATGGGCATGATGATGCTGTCGCCGATGATGATTTCGCTGCCGTTCAAGCTGATGGTGTTTGTGTTGGTGGATGGGTGGGCGTTGTTGATGGGGACCCTGACCACCAGTATTCAGCCGTTTTAGGGGACGCCGTGATGAGTCATCGTTCCCCCTATGCCTCAGCCGGTGAACGCTCTATCGCTTTTCGTAGGAGCGTAGGGGGACGCCTAGTCTTTGCTCGCGATCAGGGGCTGGCGCAGGCCTTCGTGCACGACGCCGCGCTTTCCTCGACTGGGACTACAGGTTGCGCCTTGCACGGCGCGTCACTTTTTCTTGTGTGGCCAAGAAAAAGTAACCAAAAAGAAGGCCACCCCTACATCCGGGTTTTGCTGCGCAAAACTTCCCTCGCTCCGGCGCTGCTCCGGGGGGCGTCGCGAAGCGACATTCATGTCCCATCGCTCCTCGCTCGGCATCCATGCCTCGCGACCCCCTACGCAACGCCTACGCTCGGCCTCCTGAAGGGGACTCGGGACCGAGTCGTCTGGAAGTTCTCGAACAGCGACAGCAACAAAGCGCTTCAACCTTTGGCAGGCTTCGTAGGGTGGAAAACTGCAAAGCATTTTCCACCGCAATCGACGCTGCAATCGGTATCGAATTATGCCGACAAAAACCGGTGGGTAAGCTTCGCGTTACCCACCCTACGTTTAGCTCCTGCAACCGCTTCGTTGCACGGCCCCTCAGACACCATCGATCCGCCCCTTTCAGGAGGCCAAGCGCAGGTGGCGTGGAAGGGGTTGAGCGGCATGGATGCCGCGAGAGCGGCGTTGGGCCATGGATGGCCCGTCGCCGCGGGCCCCTGGAACGTCACCGGAGCGAGGGAACCCCGGCGCAGCCGGGGCCGGATGCAGGGGCAAGACCTTTTGGTTCCTTTTGGGGCGACTGCCAAAAGGGACTCGGCCAGCAGGGCGAAACCACTGCCCCAGCCAACTAAAACAAGCAGCCATTGCACCCGAGGCCAAAGCCACCACCGGCTCGCCGCGGCCTGTAGCGGCTGCATCGCCTTCCAGGTGCTCCCATGCTAACCCCCGACACCGCCGTCAACATCGTCTCCAACGCCATTCACGTCATCGTGATGGTGGTCTGCGTGCTGGTGGTGCCGAGCCTGCTCGGCGGCCTGCTGATCAGCATTTTCCAGGCAGCCACCCAAATCAACGAACAGATGTTGAGCTTCCTCCCCCGCCTGCTGATCACCCTCGGCATGCTGGTGTTCGCCGGGCACTGGATCCTGCGCACCTTCAGCGACCTGTTCATCGAAACCTTCACCCAAGCCGGGCGGCTGGTCGGTTAGCCGTGGGCAACGAACCCATCATGCAGGCCGGTCAGTACCTGCAGTCGCTGCTGGGCTACTGGTGGCCGTTCTGCCGGATCATGGCGGTGTTCAGCCTGGCGCCGATGTTCAGCCACAAATCGCTGAGCATCCGCGTGCGGGTGTTGCTGGCCATGGCCCTGACGGTCGTGCTCACCGCCGCCCTGCCGCCAACCGCCCCCATCGACCCGCTGTCGATGAAAGGCATCCTCACGGCGCTGGAGCAGATCGCCATGGGCCTGCTGCTGGGCGTGGCGCTGATGCTGGTGTTCACCGTATTTACCCTGATCGGCGACATCGTCTCGACCCAGCTGGGACTGTCCATGGCGGTGTTCAACGACCCCATGAACGGTGTGTCGTCGGCCTCGATCGTCTATCAGCTGTATTTCATCCTGCTGGCGCTGCTGTTCTTCGCCACTGACGGCCACCTGGTGGTCGTTACCATCATCTATCAGAGCTTCATCTTCTGGCCGATCGGCAGCGGCATCCACTTCGACGGCCTGCAGACCATCGCCCTGTCCCTGAGCTGGGTGATTTCCGCCGCGCTATTGATCGCCCTGCCGATCGTCTTTTGCATGACGCTGGTGCAGTTCTGCTTTGGCCTGCTCAATCGTATTTCGCCGGCGATGAACCTGTTCTCGCTGGGCTTTCCCATGGCAATCATCGCCGGACTGACGCTGATCTACCTGACCCTGCCGAACCTGTCGGAAGCCTACCTGCACCTGACCCGCGAGCTGTTGAGCAATATCGGCGAGATTCTGCGGAGCAGCCGTGATGTCTGAGCAGAACAGCAGCCAGGAAAAAACTGAAGAGGCCTCCGAACAGAAGCTCAAGAAGAGTCGCGACGATGGCCAGGTCACCCGCTCCAAGGACGTCGCCACCACCGTCTCGCTGTTGGCCACGCTATTGGTGCTCAAATTCAGCTTCGGCTTCTTTTTCGATGGCCTGCAGCAGGCGTTCACCTACTCGTACATCGACTTCCACAAAAGCGAAATCACCGTCGATGACTTGCAGCTGATCCTCACCCACAATCTCTTGGTGTTCATCAGCGTGCTGCTGCCGTTGCTGGTGACACCGATTCTGGTGATTGCCTTCGCTCTGGTGCCGGGCGGCTGGGTGTTCGCCTCGAAGAACTTCGCGCCCAAGTTCAGCAAGCTCAACCCCATTACCGGCCTGGGCCGGATGGTGGGCGCGCAGAACTGGACCGAACTGCTCAAGTCTCTGCTGAAAATCACCGCCCTGCTCGGCATCGCCGTCGGTCAGCTGTATTACGCCGCGCCCAAGCTGATCGCCCTGCAGCGCAGCGATATCAGTAACGCCATTGGCAGCGCTTTCTCGCTGACGTTCGATCTGGCCATCGCGCTACTGATGGTGTTTTTGCTGTTTTCGCTGATCGATATCCCGCTGCAGCGCTTCTTCTTCCTGAAAAAAATGCGCATGACCAAGCAGGAGCGCAAGGAAGAACACAAGAACCAGGAAGGTCGCCCGGAGGTGAAGGCGCGCATCAAGCAGCTGCAGCGGCAGCTGGCCCAGCGACAGATCAGCCGGGTAATCAAGGATGCCGACGTGGTGATCGTCAACCCGACGCACTACGCGGTGGCGCTCAAGTACGACCCGAAGAAGGCCGAAACACCTTTCGTCATCGCGCGTGGTGTCGATGAAACGGCGCTGTACATCCGCAAGCTGGCCCAGGCCAATAACCTGGAAGTGGTCGAGCTGCCACCGCTGGCACGGGCGATCTACTTCAGCACCCAGGTCAACCAGCAGATTCCGGCGCCCCTCTACACCGCGGTGGCCCATGTACTGACCTACATCCTCCAGCTCAAGGCCTGGAAGCAGGGCCGCCGGGCCAAGCCCAAGCTGGCCAGCGACATCCATATTCCCGAAGAACTGTTCAACCGAGCCCGATCATGAATTTGATTCAGAAACTGACGCCGACCTTCAGCAGCGGACGGATTGGGATCCCGCTGATCATCCTGTCGATTCTGGCGATGATCATTCTGCCGCTGCCGCCGCAGCTGCTGGACGTGCTGTTCACCTTCAACATCGCCATGTCGATTCTGGTGCTGCTGGTCAGCGTGTCATCGAAGAGTCCGCTGGATTTCTCGCTGTTCCCAACGGTGATCCTGATCACCACGCTGATGCGCCTGACGCTCAACGTCGCGTCCACGCGGGTGGTGCTGCTTGAGGGTCATACCGGCACGGGCGCGGCAGGTAAGGTAATTGAAGCCTTTGGTGAGGTGGTCATCGGCGGCAACTTCATCGTCGGCTTGGTGGTGTTCATCATCCTGATGATCATCAACTTCATCGTCATCACCAAGGGCGGCGAGCGGATCTCGGAAGTGACCGCGCGCTTCACCCTGGACGCCCTGCCGGGCAAGCAAATGGCCATCGACGCCGACCTCAACGCAGGGCTGGTGACCAACGAAGAAGCCAAGGCGCGCCGCCAGGAAGTGGCCAAGGAAGCCGACTTCTACGGCGCGATGGACGGCGCCTCGAAGTTCGTTCGCGGCGATGCCATCGCTGGCATCCTGATCCTGCTGATCAACCTCTTCGGCGGCTTTGCCATCGGTGTCTTCGTCCATGAATTGGCGGCCGGCGAAGCCTTCAAGCAGTACGCCCTGCTGACCATTGGTGACGGCCTGGTCGCGCAGATTCCGGCGCTGCTCCTTTCCACCGCGGCAGCAATCATCGTCACCCGGATCAACGAATCCAGCGACATCACCAGCCAGGTTCAGCGCCAGCTGCTGGCCAATCCGGCTTCGCTGTACACCGTAGCCGGCATTCTTTTCGTGCTCGGCCTGGTGCCGGGCATGCCGCACCTGGCGTTCATCGGCTTTGCCGCACTGATTGGCTTCATTGGCTGGCGGGTGTCGCTGCACGAGCCGCCTGCTGCTGGCGCTGACCTGAAGGAAATCCAGGCCATCGGCCAGGCGATGGACAAGGAAAAGGCGCAGACGCTGGCCTGGGAAGACATCCCGCTGGTCGAGCGTTTGTCGATCTCGCTGGGCTACAAGCTGGTCGGGTTGGTCAACGAAGCCTCAGGTGCGCCATTGCCGGCGCGGGTGCGTGGCGTGCGCCAAACACTGTCCGAGCATCTGGGCTTTCTGCTGCCGGAAGTGCAAATCCGCGACAGCCTGCGGCTCAAGGCTTCGCAATACGACATCTACATCAACGGCGAGAAGATCGACGGCGCCGAACTGCACGCCGACCGCCTGATGGCCATTCCGTCGCCGGAGTTATACGGCGAGATCGACGGCATTCTCGGTACCGACCCGGCCTACCGCATGCAGGTAGTCTGGATTCAGCCGTCGGACAAATCGCGCGCGCTGAACTTGGGTTATCAGGTCATTGACTGCGCCAGCGTGGTCGCCACCCACCTGAACAAGGTGATACGCGAGCACCTGCCGGACCTGTTCAAGCACGACGATGTCGAGCATCTGATGCAGCGCCTGACGCTGCAGGCCCCGAAGCTCGCCGAAAGCCTGAAGAATGCCCTGAGCTATACCCAGCAGATGCGTGTGTACCGCCAGTTATTGCTGGAAGAGGTGCCGCTGCGCGACATCGAAACCATCGCCAGTACCCTGCTCGAATGCAGCGAAACCACCAAGGACTCGGTGCTGCTGGCGGCCGATGTGCGTTATGCCCTGCGCCGCAGCATCGTCTCAATGATTGCCGGTGATCGTCGCGAACTGGCGGTGTTCGTGCTGGAAAACGCACTGGAGAACACGCTGCTAAATGCCCTGGCGATTGCCCAGCAAGCCGGGCAGGTGAGCCTGGACAACATTCCGGTGGAGCCGAGTCTGCTCAACCAGCTGCAGAACAGCATGCCGGTGGTGAAGGAAAAGCTGCGCAAGGATGGCCACCCGCCGATCCTCACCGTGATGCCACAGCTGCGGCCGCTGCTGTCGCGCTACGCACGGGTGTTCAGCCCCGGTTTGCACGTATTGTCTCAGAACGAGATTCCGGATCGGGTCGGGGTAAACATTCTCGGCACGCTGGGTTAACCGGTTGAAACCTTGGCCCGTCGAGTGACGGCCCAAGGGGCGCCCAGCTTCGTGCGGCCTGTCAGCGGCCCAAGGGGTGCGGGGAGGCGATCCCGCTCCCTGTCCGAGCTGCTTTTGTAGGAGCGACCTTGTTCGCGATCAAGGGCCCCTTGGCGGCTGCAGGTCGCACCCAGAGCTTGCTCCCACAGGGCAAACACGGGCCGTCAGGATTGCTCAGAGATTCTCGGCCAGGAACACCAAGCTGCGCCCATGGGCCAGCGCCGCAGCGTTCTGGTTGTACATGGGCCGTGCCCAGCAGTTGAAGCCGTGATCGACGCCCGGGTAGGTCTCGATCTGCGCCTGACCGACCTGGGCCATTTTTTCCTGCACGGCAGCTACCGCGTCGGAGTCGATGTGGTCGTCTTCTTCGGCGAAGTGGAACAGTGTCGGACAGGTGATCCGCTCGGCTTGGTCCAGGCGTTTCTCGATGCTGCCGGGGTAATAGCAAACCGCCACATCGACGCTTGCGTTGGCCGCGCTCAAGAACGACAGCACGCCGCCCATGCAATAGCCCACCGACGCCACGCGGCCGTTACAGTCATCGCGCCCGCGCAGCAGCTCGACGCTGCGCCGTAGATCGTCGATTGCCAGGTCGAAATCCAGCGACTGCATCAGCGAGAACGCCTGCTCCCAGTCATCCTCGCCATAACCGAGCTGGACGCCGGGCTCGCTGCGCCAGAACAGGTCCGGGGCCACCACCACGTAACCGTCGGAGGCGTACTGATCGGCGACCGACCGGATGTGCTCGTTCACACCGAAGATTTCCTGAATGAGCACGATGCCGGGGCCATGACCGGCTGGTGGCAGCGCCAGATAGCCTTTGAAGGTCTTGCCGTCTTGCGCGGGAATGTCGATCCACTGTGAAGTCATGCCTGTCTCCGTTGGGTGGCGAGTTGCCGGACAATTTCAGGCGCATCGAAGCGCGCCGGTCGAACAGGTGCGACAGGCACAAATGAGGCGAGTTCGCGCGGGCTCGTGCTGTGACGCTATGCCCGCCTGTCATCACGGCAGAGGCGAGGAGGAACATTCCGTCGCGCGCCTTGGGTCAGAGGTTCTGACTCGACAGCCCGGCTCCATTAACATGCCGGGCTTGCTTGCCCCCCTTACCAACACGGAGACGACCGATGCCCCAGGCGCCCGCGCCCGACGTTCATGACCTTGGCGGCGAGCCGAATGACCCGCGTCTTTACCGAAAGATCGCCTGGCGGCTGATCCCGTTTCTCTGCTTCTGCTACCTGGCGGCCTATCTGGACCGCATCAATGTCGGCTTCGCCAAGTTGCAGATGGCCGAACAGCTGCAGCTCAGTGAAACGGCGTTCGGCCTCGGGGCGGGGCTGTTTTTCGCCGGCTACATCCTATTCGAAGTGCCCAGCAACCTGATCCTCAAGCGCGTCGGTGCGCGGGTCTGGATCGCGCGGATCATGATCACCTGGGGCGTACTGTCGGCCTGCACCATGACGGTCACCACACCTAACCAGTTTTATGTGGTGCGTTTTCTCTTGGGTATCGCCGAAGCGGGCTTTCTGCCGGGTGTGCTGTATTACCTGACGTTGTGGTTTCCGACCTATCGGCGTGGGCGGATCATCGCGCTGTTCATGATCGGGTTACCGCTGTCCAGCGTGATCGGCGCGCCCTTGTCCGGCTGGATTCTCGGTGCCTTCGATCAGGTTCAGGGCCTGCGCGGCTGGCAATGGCTGTTCCTGCTCGAGGGCATTCCCAGCGTGCTGCTCGGACTGCTGGCGCTGCGCCTGTTGCCCGACAGCCCGAAGCACGCCGGCTGGCTGAACATCACCGAGCAGGGTCAGGTGCTGCGCGACCTGGCCGTCGACGAGGCGCAGAGCCCGGCCAGCGGCGAAACCTTCCGCCAGGGCTTCTTCAACCTCAAGGTGTGGATGCTCGGCGGCATCGATTTCGCGATCTTGCTGAGCGCCTATGCGCTGGGCTTCTGGATGCCGACCTTTATCCGCAATGCCGGTGTCAGTGATGTTTCAGAGATCGGCCTGCTGACGGCAGTGCCCAGCATCGCCGCGGTGATTGGCATGCTGGTGCTCGGCGCCAGTTCCGACCGCTTCCGCGAGCGGCGCTGGCACATCATCCTGCCGTTCTGGATCGGCGCCGCCGCCATGGCCAGCAGTACCGCCTTCACCGACAACGTGATGGCAACGGTGCTGCTGTTCTCCATCGCCCAGGCCGCGATCATTGGCGCGGTTCCGGTGTTCTTCAGCCTGCCGGCGACCTTTCTCACCGGCACCGCGGCGGCGACCGGCTTTGCCCTGGCCTGCTCACTGGCGAACATCGCCGGGCTGGTCAGCAATACGCTGATCGGCCTTACGCTCGACCTCACCGGGGAAAGCGGTGCGGCACTCTGGTTTTTCGCGGCGTGTCTGGTGCTCGGCTCGCTGCTGGTGATTGCGCTGCCGGCAAAGGTGGTCAATCGCTAGTCGCGCCGCCTGGGCATCAGCTCACCAATCAGCCGGGTGTATTCATCACTTGGCCGGTCCAGGGAGAAGCCCATTTCGAAACTGTCACGGCGGGAATCCTTGCGTACCCACTGGCACAGCACCACGACCTGCACTTCACGGGTTCGATCGCCAACGGTGGGCACGTGCAGGCACATTTCGTAGCAGCCGTTCACGCCCAGGGGCTGCTTCGCGACCAGACGCAGCCCGCCCATCGACAGGTCGGCCACGTAACCCATGGGGTCGCCGCTGAGGCGATTGGTGACCTGAATACGGCTGAGATGGCGAAAAGTGAGTCGGCTGTGTTGGCGCATGACGAGGCTCTGGCAGTCCTGTATTCCGCAGTACTGCAGCAGAGAGCGTGCTCCCCGGCATGACGGCATGCGGTGTACCTACAGCCTGCAAGCGACCGAAACACAGCAGAAGTTAAGGAGCTATCCATCTTTTTTTTTCAGCTAGCGGAGCGAGGCCGAACTTCCGCTCCGCCGTTGCTCAGCGCTCGGGGCGGTCCTGCTTGTTGCGCTTGAGCGCCTCTTCCTCGCTGACATCATCGGCCATGCCCGGCGGGACGTTGTAGGCGCCGCCTGGAACGTCGTCACGATAACCGCCAGCGGCTTCGCCATTGGTGGTTCTGCTCGCCTTGTCGACACGCTCCTCGTTGCGATCTTTGATCGTTTCCAGGTTTTCTTTGCCGCGTTCGGATTGATTCATGGGACCTCCGTCTGGTTGCACATTCGGACACCGCTCGGCATCCCCATAGGTTAGGAAGACGCGCGATCGCAGAAGTTGCATGCAGAGTTGTCGAGATGGCCGGCCATTCGGCAGACACGCTGAACTAATCCGGCCTGAAGACGGCCAAAAAATCATCTGGGGATTTCCCCACTGCCGCCGTGTGAATCTATGCAACTGACTCGAAGCCTGCCCGTCGATACCACGCCCGTGACATGCGAAGTGGCAGCGCCTTCCAGGGCGCTTTACTTTGCCCTGCTCGACGCTCCCGACGACACCGTCGTGCGCAACCGCGCCGCTGATTACCTCAATGCTCAGCTGGACGCCGCCTCCACGCTTTCCTGCGATCTGCCGCCAGATCCGACCGGGCTTGGGGACTGGCTGGACGCGCATACCGCGAGAATCGGCGGTCAGTACCAGGTCTACCTCGACGAACGTCGCGCCGGCGGGCCACGCCGATATTTCACCAGCAAGGCCCATGCACTGCATTTTCTGCGCGGCGTGGCGCCGACCAAGCTGGTCGATGGCGCTTGGCTCTATGGCCTGCTGCAACGCTGGGACGACGCGCGCTTCACCTCGCTGATCCAGACCTACTTGGAAGAACTGGGAGAAGGTCAGCCGGAAAAGAATCACGTGGTGCTTTACCGCAAGCTGCTCGCCGGCCAGGGCTGCGATGACTGGCAGAACCTGGACGATGACAACTTCGTCCAAGGGGCCATCCAGCTGGCACTGGCCGAGCACGCCGAGCAATTCCTGCCCGAGGTGATTGGTTTTAACCTCGGCTACGAACAGCTCCCGCTGCATCTCTTGATCAGCTCGTACGAGCTCACCGAGCTGGGCATTGATCCCTATTACTTTACCCTGCATGTGACGGTCGACAACGCCGACAACGGTCATGCGAAGAAGGCCATTCAGGGTTTGCTCGCCGCCTGGCCGCAGGTCGGCGACAGCCATGAGTTTTATCGCCGCGTCATGAACGGCTATCGGCTCAACGAGCTCGGCGCGAGCACGCTTTCGGTAATCGGTGGCTTCGAGCCCGAACAGGAAGTGATACGGGTGCTGGAAAAGAAGGCCGGCGTCGGCCAGTTCGTGCACTCCGATTACTGCCGCTTCGACGGGCGCACCGTGAACCAGTGGCTGGCTGAGCCCGAGCAGATCCCGCAATTCATCGAAACGCTGCAACGCCGTAGCTGGATCAAGCGCCACCAAGACCCGCAAAACAGCCGCTTCTGGCAACTGATTACCGGGGAACAGGGGCCGATGTTCGGCGTGTTCAGTGCTCATGAACAACAACTGATCCACGACTGGATCGCCGGCGACTGGCTCGCTGAGCAGCCAGCCACCCGCGGCAGACCGCACCCATCGTTGGCGCAACGCCAGGTGCCGTTCAATACCCGCCGGCGAGCGACAGCCGAGCGGCCGGCGAAGCCGGCACTGGTGCAGCAAGGCACGGCGGTCAGCGACTTCGATCAGGAAGCGTTGCTGCTCGAACAACAACTGACACAGCTGCCAACACGCGAGGCGCGCATGCGTCACCTGTTGCCGCTGCTGGCGCCGACCCGCCATCACAGCGCGGCTGGTCTGCTGGCCACCCGCATCTTTACTGGATTGTTCAACTGAGGCGAATTCGCCAGGGAACCTCACATGACCACGGAAACTGCCCAGGACCGCGCGCTGCTGCACCTGGCTCAGGCGCTGCGCGAGCGCGGTTACCACTTCATCACCCCCACGCCACTGACCCACGAACGGGTCAATGCTCGGGTGGAAAATCAGCTGGCGAACGATCTGGAGGGCGTGTTTGGCTGGAGCCGACCCTTCCAGCATGAGCTGTTGCCACCCGCAATTTTCAGCCTGATGGATCAAGCCGGCGTACTTGCACCTTGCGATTCACGCTGGCGCAGCCGCGTGCGGTTGTCGAGCCTCGATGGCCAGCTGTTCGTGCATTCGGCCTACCCCACCGACGCAACGGACGCGGTGTTTTTCGGCCCGGATACCTATCGGTTCGCCAATGCGATCCTGGCCCATCTGAACAACCACAAAGGGCAGATCGGGCGCGCGGTGGACATCGGCTGCGGCTCGGGTGCCGGCGCTATTCTCACAGCATTGGCTCGGCCTCAGGCAGAAGTCCTGGCGGTGGACATAAACCCGGCCGCGCTGCGCATGACCCGCACCAACGCAGCGCTCGCCGGAGCCGACAACCTCAAAGCCTGCCACAGCGATCTACTCAATGATGTCGACGGTGAATTCGACCTGATCCTGGCCAACCCCCCCTATCTTGTCGATCCTGACGAGCGCGCCTACCGCCACGGTGGTGGTCCCCTGGGCGCCGGGCTGTCCCTGGCGATTTTCGACGGTGCGCTGCAGCGCCTCGCTCCATGCGGGACGCTGCTGCTGTATACCGGCGTGGCGATGAAGGGCAATCAGGACCCGTTCCGCCGCGAGATCGAGCAACGCCTCGAAGGCCATGGTCTGGAATGGCGATACCGAGAAGTCGACCCCGACGTCTTCGGTGAGGAGCTGCTCGACGGCGCCTATACCGAGTGCGACCGCATCGCTGCGGTGGTGCTGGAAGTGACCCGCCCTGCGGCTTGACGCCGGCGCGCGGCCGGCTGCTCGATACCCTGCGGCTTTCCGCCTACACCGGCAGCAGCACCAGGCAGGCCGATAGGGTGATCAGCGAGCCGAGCGTCGATAGCAGTACAACGCGCGACACCCGCGACGCCTCGCGCCCGTAGAACTCAGCGAGCATGTAAGGCCCGGTGCCGGTGGGCAGCGCACTGAGCAACAGCGCCGAATAGGCCCATAGCGTCGGCAACTCGAAGACCTGAAAAGCCAGGAACCAGGTGATCAGCGGCTGAACCACCAGCTTGAGCGTAACCAGCGGCCATACCCCGCTGACCTTGTCGCCGGGCTGCGGCTGCGCAAGGAACAAGCCCAGCGAAACCAGCGCACAGGGCGCAGCCGCCGCACCCAGCAACTTCAGCAGTGTCGCCACCGGCACCGGCAGAGCCAACCCGCTCGCCGCCCACAAACCACCCAACATCGGCGCCACCACCAACGGGTTACGCAGCAGCGCGACGCTGACCTTGCGCAGCGTCCGGCTGAAGCCCTGCCCGGCGTGCAACCCGGTTTCCACGCACGCCAGCGCAATGGCGAACAGCACGCACACCACAATGATCGAAGCCACCATGGCCGGCTGCAGCGCTTCGTCACCCAGCACCAGCATGCACAGCGGAATGCCGATGTAACCGGTGTTGGCATAGGACGCCCCAAGCGCATCGAGACTGGCATCGGCCAGCGGCTGCTTTTGCAACAGTCGATAGCCGAGCGTAACGCCGAATACGCCAAGACAGCCCACCGAGAACGCCGTGATAAAGCCCGGCTGCCAGAGCTGTTCGAAGGTGGAATTGGCGACCACGCTGAACAGCAGCGCCGGCAACCCCAGCCAGACCACGAAACGATTGAGCTCGGAGGCGCCAGTAGGCCCCATGCGGCCAGTGCGGCGGCAGATAAAACCGAGGAATATCAGCGCAAAAACCGGCAGGATGACATTAACGACGGCGGACATGGACTCTCATCGGATGGTGACCGCCAGAGGGTGGGGGTATAAGGCGGGGTAGCAGACCTTAGCAAAAAATGGCTCATCGCATGCCGGGAGCCGGATCGTCACTCGACAGGCGAACAGGTATCGGCTGTGCGTTCAGCTTCAACGGCGATGAGCGAAACGTCCAACCGACACCCTGCCTTGCAAATTTGGCGACAACCTAGCCTCGATCTAATGCAACAACGTCGACACCGGATACCCGTTCGGCTCCGCCCGCCCTGCCGCGAACTCTGCTTCGACACGACCGCGCATGGCATCGGCGCCCTGGGGGAAGCCGCTGCGGTCGCTGTAATCCCACTCAGTGACCAGCTGACTTTCGCTTGCCAACGCCTTGGCACAGGACATATCCAACGCGGTGATGCCCGCCACAGCGCTGGCGGCGAGAGCCGCGTTGACCCGCTCAGTGCCTTTTTCGATGCTCAAGCCCAGACCTACAAGATCCAGCGCATCGCCGCCGATGCGGCCGTAGATCCACGGTTTGGGATCGTCGGTCAGCAACAGGCCGACGCCGGTGGCGATTTCCCGCGCACCGCAGGCGCGGATCAGACCCTCGCTGTCGGGCACGCCGAGAAAGCGGGCCAGCTTGCCCGGCATCAGCACTTCGGCCAGACCCAGCCCGATGCTGAACCAGCCGAGGCCACGCGCCAGCGTACGGGCGGAATGGTTGGTACGGGTGACACGATGGGGAACGCTCATGAAAATTCCTCCTCTGTAGCCGCCTCAGATGGCGAGCACGGCACTCTCGGGCCCTGTGAAAAGATCGCAAGCGATGACCAGGCAAGGCGGTTGGCCAAGCGCAGCCGTTTTCACAGGGTCTGGCTCAGGGTTTGAGAACGACCTTGATGCAACCGTCATGCTTGTCACGGAAGGTCTTGTACATCTCCGGCCCCTGCTCGAGGCTGACGCTGTGGGTAATGACGAAGGAGGGGTCGATCTGGCCGTCCTGAATGCGCTTGAGCAGATCGTCGGTCCAGCGATTGACGTGGGTCTGCCCCATGCGGAAGGTCAGGCCCTTGTTCATCGCCGCGCCAAAGGGGATCTTGTCGATCAGGCCGCCGTAGACGCCAGGAATAGAGAGAATGCCGGCCGGGCGACAGACATAGATCATTTCGCGCAGCACGTGCGGCCGGTCACTCTCCATCATCAGCGCCTGCTTGGCGCGGTCGTACATGGAGTCGATGGAGCGAGCGGCGTGTGCCTCCATGCCCACCGAATCGATGCATTTTTCCGGCCCCTTGCCGCGGGTCAGCTCCTTGAGCCGCTCGAGCACGCTTTCTTCGTCGAAATTGATGGTGATGGCGCCGCCGGCACGGGCCATCGACAGCCGCTCGGGCACGTTGTCGATGCTGATGACCTGTTCGGCGCCCATCATGATCGCGCTGCGGATGGCGAACTGGCCAACCGGCCCGGCGCCCCAGACGGCCACGGTGTCGGTGGGCTGGATGTCGCACTGCGCCGCGGCCTGCCAGCCGGTGGGCAGGATGTCGCCGAGAAACAGCACCTGCTCATCGGTCATGCCGTCGGGCACCACGACAGGCCCTACATCGGCATAGGGAACGCGAACGTATTCGGCCTGCCCGCCGGCATAGCCACCGGTGAGGTGGGTGTAGCCGTACAGCCCGGCGGTGGTATGGCCGAAGACCTTGTCAGCCACTTCCTTGTTGCGGTTGGTGCGCTCGCACACCGAGAAATTGCCGCGCCGGCATTGGTCGCACTCGCCACAAACGATGGTAAACGGCACCACCACGCGGTCGCCGACCTTGAGCTTCTTGCTCGCCGAGCCGACCTCCATCACCTCCCCCATGAACTCGTGGCCCATGATGTCGCCGTGCTGCATGCCAGGCATGAAGCCGTCGTACAGGTGCAGGTCGGAGCCACAGATGGCGCAGGACGACACCTTGATGATGGCATCGCGGGGGTCTTCAATCGAGGGGTCGGGTACGTGGTTGTCGCAACGAATATCGTGCTTACCGTGCCAGCGAAGGGCTCTCATTGGAAAAATCTCCTGCTTCGGTGTTCGAAAACGCCGCCGTGGTGGTTCTTCCTGATGATTTCGCCGCGCTGCGGCAGCTGCTCCTGACCCGACTGCTGCCATGCGGCAGGGTATACGGCGTGCGTGCTATCAGATCTTTGGTAAGCACGATGGCGGCAGAGTTGCGGCAAATGAAAACGAATCGGACAGGTCGCCGACGGGCTGTCATGCGCCCGAACGTGCCGGTGCTGCAGTGATGGCGATAGCGCCGATGCTCGATCACCTTTGCCCGGCCCGCCAAATCCAGGCCCTGGGGCCTTCACGAGCAAAAGGGTATGACGCCGCGCGGCGCGGTCTTATCACCGCGCCATCACGCCCGCGCCTTGGTCGCTCAGCCCTTGCCGGGGCGAATGGAGGCGTAGCCGTTGCGATAGCTGGGATACTGAGGCACCCACCCTAGGGCACGGGCGCGGGCGTTGCTGCAGCGTTTGCTGCCGGCGCGACGGGTCATCGTCTGTTCGGCCCATTGGGTAACACCCAGCCGTTCGCGCAGCCAGTCGACCACTTCGTGAAGGGGAGCCGGGTCGTCATCCACGCCGAGGTAGCAATCCTCCAGATCGCCACCGGCCAGATCGGTTTGTAGCAGACAGGCGAGCAATGCAGCCGCATCGTCACGATGAATGCGGTTGCTGTATTGCGGCGGATCGCGCTCGACCCGCAAACCCGAGCGCACCTGATTCTGCATCCACGGCCGCACCGGGTCATACAGCCCGGCCATGCGCACCCGCGTCGCCGGATAGCCGCACGCCAGCGCCAGCTGTTCCGCTTCGAGCATTACCTTGCCGGTGTAGCCAGTGGGCTCGGTCGCCGAAGTCTCATCAATCCACTCGCCCCCGCTCTGCGCGTAGACACCGGTGCTGGAAACAAAGAAAACGCGCTTCGGGCGCTGGCCCCGCTGCTCCAGCCAGCCAAGCGCATGGCGCAGGCCCTCGACGTAGGCCTGCCGATAACCGGGCTCGTCATGCTGATTGGCCGAGGCGGCATACACCAGGTAGTCCAGCTTGCCATTGGGCCAGCCGCGCGGCACCTCACTCGAGGCGAGGTCGCCACGTACCGGCAGGATCGGTACGGGTAGGCTCGCCGCCTGACGGCGCAGACCGTACACCGTCCAACCTGCGCGGCTCAGCTGCAGGCCGAGGCGAATACCGACATCGCCGCAGCCGGCGATCATTACAGAGGGTCGAGTTGCCATGGCGGTTGCTCCATAACCGATGCGGACCACCGATTCGGCCCGCCTATTATTGAGTGTACTGTTGTCAGCAGGATTCACGCTGATCACTTAATAAGGGAACGGCTGCTATCCAGTTGGTTCGAACACGAGCAAAGGCTATGCTAGCCCGCACTCTAATGGAATAACCCTATGACTCTGACCGAACTGCGCTATATCGTCACGCTCGCCCAGGAATCCCACTTCGGCCGCGCCGCCGAACGTTGCCACGTCAGCCAGCCCACCCTGTCGGTAGGCGTGAAGAAGCTCGAAGACGAGCTTGGCGTGCTGATTTTCGAGCGGACTAAAAGCGCGGTGCGGCTGACGCCGGTTGGCGAAGGCATTGTTACCCAGGCGCAGAAGGTGCTAGAGCAGGCGCAGAGCATTCGCGAGCTGGCTCAGGCCGGCAAGAATCAGCTGGCCGCACCGCTCAAGGTCGGCGCCATCTATACCGTCGGCCCCTACATGTTCCCGCACCTGATCCCGCAGCTGCACCGCGTGGCGCCGGACATGCCGCTGTATATCGAGGAGAACTTCACCCACATCCTGCGCGACAAGCTGCGCACCGGTGAGCTGGACGCGATCATCATCGCGCTGCCGTTCCAGGAAGCCGACGTGCTGACCCTGCCGCTGTACGACGAGCCCTTCTATGTGCTGATGCCCGCCGGGCACCCGTGGACGAAGAAGGAAACCATCGACAGCGAGATGCTCAACGACAAGAGCTTGCTGCTGCTGGGCGAAGGCCATTGCTTCCGCGATCAGGTGCTCGAAGCCTGCCCGACCACCCGCAAGGGCGAGGCGCCGAGCCACACCACGGTCGAATCCTCGTCGCTGGAAACCATCCGCCATATGGTCGCTTCCGGGCTGGGCGTGTCGATCCTGCCGTTGTCGGCAGTCGACAGCCATCACTACTCCGCCGGTGTGCTGGACATCCGCCCGCTGACGCCGCCGGTGCCGTTCCGCACGGTGGCCATCGCCTGGCGCGCCAGCTTCCCACGCCCACGGGCGATTGAGGTGCTGGCCGATTCGATCCGCCTGTGCTCGGTGGCGAAACAGCCTGCCGACAAAGCCTGACGCGATGAGCGAGCTGGCGGCAGTCCCGGTGACTGCAATCAAGGGCGTCGGCGCGGCCCTGGCCGAAAAGCTCGCCAAGGTCGGTCTGGAAACCCTGCAGGACCTGCTGTTCCATCTGCCATTGCGCTACCAGGACCGTACCCGCATCGTGCCCATCGGCGCGCTTCGGCCCGGCCAGGATGCCGTAGTCGAAGGCACCGTCACCGGCGCCGACGTGGTGATGGGTCGCCGCCGCAGTCTGTTGGTACGCCTGCACGATGGCAGCGGCAGCCTCAGTCTGCGCTTCTATCACTTCAGCCAGGCGCAGAAGGAAGCCCTCAAGCGTGGCACCCAGGTGCGCTGTTATGGCGAGGCCCGTCCAGGCGCGTCGGGGCTGGAGATCTACCACCCCGAATACCGTGCTCTCACTGACAGCGAGCCCGTAGCGGTCGAGCAGACGCTGACGCCGATCTACCCGACCACCGAAGGCCTGACCCAGCAGCGCCTGCGCCAACTCACCGCCCAGGCCCTGGCTCGGCTCGGTCCGCACAGCTTGCCCGACTGGTTGCCGGACGAGCTGACCCGCGATTACCGCCTGGCCAAACTGGACGAAGCGATTCGCTACCTGCACCGCCCCCCGCCGGATGCCGACCTGGAAGAACTAGCCGAAGGCCGCCACTGGGCGCAGCACCGTCTGGCGTTCGAGGAATTGCTGACGCACCAGCTTTCGATGCAGCGCCTGCGCGAAAGCAGCCGCGCTCAGCACGCACCGCCCTTGCCGACTGCCCGCGAGTTACCGCAGCGTTATCTGCAAAACCTCGGTTTCCAACCCACCGGTGCGCAGCAGCGGGTCGGTGCAGAGATCGCCTATGACCTCGCTCAAGACCAGCCCATGCTGCGCCTGGTGCAGGGCGATGTCGGTGCCGGCAAAACAGTGGTGGCCGCCCTCGCCGCCCTGCAAGCGCTCGAGGCGGGCTATCAGGTCGCCCTGATGGCGCCTACCGAAATTCTCGCCGAACAGCATTTCATCACCTTCTGCAAATGGCTCGAACCGCTTGGCATCGAGGTCGCCTGGCTGGCTGGCAAGCTCAAGGGCAAAGCCCGTGCCGCGGCGCTGGAGCGCATCGCTGCCGGTTGCCCGATGGTGGTCGGCACCCACGCACTGTTTCAGGACGAGGTGCAGTTCAGCCGCCTGGCGCTGGTGATCATCGACGAGCAGCACCGCTTCGGCGTGCAGCAGCGGCTGGCGCTGCGGCGCAAGGGCGTCGAGGGGCGACTCTGCCCGCACCAGCTGATCATGACCGCGACGCCCATTCCGCGGACGCTGGCGATGAGCGCCTATGCCGATCTGGATACCTCTATCCTCGACGAGCTGCCACCCGGTCGCACCCCGGTCAACACCGTGCTGGTGGCAGACAGCCGGCGGATGGAAGTCATCGAGCGGGTGCGTTCGGCCTGCAACGAGGGTCGCCAGGCGTATTGGGTCTGCACCCTGATCGAGGAGTCCGAGGAGCTGACCTGCCAGGCCGCCGAAACCACCTTTGAAGACCTCTCCGCCGCGCTCGGCAATCTGAACGTCGGGCTGATCCACGGTCGCATGAAGCCGGCTGAAAAAGCCGCGGTGATGGCCGAGTTCAAGGAAGGGCGCTTGCAACTGCTGGTCGCCACCACCGTGATCGAAGTGGGCGTCGACGTGCCCAACTCGAGCCTGATGATTATCGAAAACCCTGAACGTCTCGGCCTGGCCCAGCTGCACCAGCTGCGCGGGCGGGTCGGTCGCGGCAGTGCCGCAAGCCACTGCGTGCTGCTCTACCACCCGCCGCTGTCGCAGATCGGCCGTGAACGCCTGACAATCATGCGCGAGACCTGCGATGGCTTCATCATTGCGGAAAAGGATCTGGAATTACGCGG
The DNA here is from genome assembly GCF_038562055.1 of Stutzerimonas chloritidismutans. Taxonomy (GTDB): domain Bacteria; phylum Pseudomonadota; class Gammaproteobacteria; order Pseudomonadales; family Pseudomonadaceae; genus Stutzerimonas; species Stutzerimonas chloritidismutans_A. Next base: position 55,550 of record NZ_JBCFXD010000012.1, read on the forward strand.
CCCGGGCGAAATGCTCGGCACCCGTCAGACCGGCCTCCTGCAGTTCAAGGTCGCCGATCTGATGCGTGATGCCGATCTGCTTCCCGCCGTGCGCGATGCCGCGCACGCTTTGTTGGAACGCTGGCCCCAGCATGTAAGCCCCTTGCTAGAGCGCTGGCTGCGCCATGGCCAGCAATACGGGCAAGTTTAACGCTCGTCGGCAAACCCTAACCGCACTAAGCATGAGGCTATACTGCGCCGCACGGGAATAAGACGGATCATGCTCATGAACTCGGCTCTCGACACAACAACTTCAGTTACGCCACCCGCGCTTATCGTCCAGCTTCTGGACAAGCTGGCGCTGCCCTATCGTACCCGCGACGACAGCCCTGAGCTGAACCCCGCACAGCGCATGCAAGCGGTGCTGGTCGACGATGCCATCGGTGCGTTGCTGGTGCTTTTCCCGCGCGACCATCTTCTTGATCTCTCCCGCGTGGGTGAGCTCACCGGCCGTCAGCTGCTGGCGGTCAAACCGGATCGGCTGACCCGCATGCTTTCCAAGCACAGCCTGCAGGTCCTGCCAGGGCTGCCGCCACTGACCAGTTCACCCTGCCTGTATGAAGAGCGGCTGCTGCAGCAACCGGTGCTGTTCATCGACAGCGGGCATCCCGGCCTGCTGCTGGAAATGGCCAGCCAGGATTTCAAGCAGTTGCTCAGCAAAGCCAGCGCGGGCCAGTTCGCCGTTCCGTTGAGCACCATCCAGCCCAACCTCGACCGTCCGGAAGAGGACCGCGAGGAAATTACCAAGGCGGTGCAAAGCTTCACTGCCCGGCGCATTCAGAAACGGCTGGAAGAAACCATCGAGATCCCGCCGCTGGCACAGACCGCACAGAAGATCATCAAGCTTCGAGTCGACCCTGAGGCCACCGTGGATGACATCACCGGCGTGGTCGAGACCGATCCGGCGCTGGCTGCACAGGTGGTCAGCTGGGCCGCTTCGCCCTACTACGCCGCGCCTGGCAAGATCCGTTCGGTGGAAGATGCCATCGTCCGGGTGCTCGGGTTCGACCTGGTGATCAACCTGGCGCTCGGCCTGGCACTGGGTAAGAGCCTGAGCCTGCCCAAGGACCAGCCGCAGCAAGCCACGCCCTACTGGCAACAGTCGATCTATACCGCCGCGGTAATCGAAGGGCTGAACCGGGCCATCCCGCGCACCCAGCGGCCCGAGGCAGGTCTCAGCTACCTTGCCGGGCTGCTGCACAATTTCGGCTATCTGGTGCTTGCGCACGTCTTTCCGCCGCACTTCTCGCTGATCTGTCGACACCTGGAGGTCAACCCGCATCTCGGCCACAGCGTGATCGAGCAGCACCTGCTGGGCATTACCCGTGAGCAGATCGGTGCCTGGCTGATGCGCTACTGGGGTATGCCTGACGAGTTGTCGACAGCGCTGCGCTTCCAGCATGACCCGCACTATCAGGGCGAGCATGCCGGGCATGCCAACCTGGTCTGCCTGGCAGTTCAGCTGTTGCGTAACCGCGGCATCGGGTCCGGTCCCTACAGCGAGGTTCCGCAGGAGCTGTTCGATCGCCTCGGACTGAGCCGTGAGAAGGCCAACGACGTGGTAAACAAGGTACTCGACGCCGAAGCCGCGCTACGCGCCTTGGCTACCCAGATTCATCCAGCGCCCTGAGCCTTGGCCGGCAGCGCCGTACGCAGCGCTGCCGGCCGCAGGTCCCCGCTCCCATTGAAAGGCGACCTAGCCTTCCGCACGGAAGCTCACCCGCGCATCCACCAGGCCCTCTCCGACCTGACTGATACTGACTTCGGCGAGGCTAGCGCCCGCCGCCTGCAGCTCATCGAACCAGCGCAACAGCGCGCCATAGGATGCACCCGGCAGCGTGACCTGCAGGCTGCCGTCATTGCCGAAGTCGAAGCTCTCGATGGTCAGGCCGCTCTGTTGGGCAGTTTGCGTCACAAGCCCTTGCAACTGATCCGATGCCAGCGAAACCGGGTTGCTGCGTGACATCTGCCGCGCCAGTTCGCTGTTCTGCTCGAGATAGGCATGCAGCTCTCGCGCCTGCTGGAAGTACGTCTGCGCATCGCGCACGCGCTGTTGAGCAGGCGCCCACAGCAACAGGTAGAACAACACCACCAGCAGAAATGCGCCCAACAAGGTAAGCGACAAGCGTTCGCGGGGTTGCAGGCGTTGCCAGCGCAGCCACAGGGGCGACTCGGCCAGGCGCACGCGCATCTGTTGTCTCAGATTCATCCTCGGCCTCCAATCACCACACGCGCGCTGACAGCATCGCCGTCACGACTGGCCGACCCCAACTGGACGCTCTCTCCGGTTTGTCCCAGGCGCTGACGCAGCTGCTCGAGCGCGGCGAAATCGCTAGCGCGCACTTGCAGCGCGAGATCACCCCGGGCCTGGTTGAAATCAAGCTGCCCGATCGACACGGGGATACCCTCGGCCAATGCCAGTGCCACTTCATTCAGCAAGCGCATGAACTCCGCCGAAGCACCGGCGCTCTGGCCTATATGTTCGTCGAATTGCGCACGCAGATTGACGATGCGTCGGTCCTCGGGAAACAGCTCGGTGTACAGCACCCGACTCGCCTCGGCATAGCGCTCGGCCTGGCTTTCCAGTGTCCAGGCCTGAACCAGGTTGAACACCAGCTGCACGGCCAACACCAACGCCAGCACGATCATTACCGGCTTCCATTGGCCCAGCCCGCTGCCCGCAGCCTGAATGGCGAAGTCGCCCTGCGCGAGATTGAGCGCAGCGGCACGCCCCGACGCGAGAAAACGATAGGGCTCGTCAAGTTGCTGGTAGTTGTCCAGCGGAGCCGGCGCCACATCCAGGGTTCCGTGCCCATGATGGGGCGCGGGACACTGACCGACCAGATGTGGCCACTGGGCACTCTCGAAGGCCAGCCGGGCTTCCGGACTGCCGCCGAGCAGCGCGCGACCTTCGATGAACAGCAGCTGAGTGCCATCGCGTGGCAGCAAGTCGGCATCGACGTGGATCGCGACGATGGTCAGGCCCAGCGCCTTGAGGTCCTGCAGCCAGTCAGCCAGCAGTTGTCGGCGGATGGCGATGACCCGACGCCGCCCGTCTTCCAGCGCATCGCCATGGGTCAGGTGCAGATCATCGACGTTCTCGGCCAGCAGCTCCTCCACCGCGTAGGCCAGCGCCTGATTGACCCAGCGCGCCTTGCGCGTCGGCAGGTTGACTGCGAAGGCGCTGCACACCTCGGCCGGCAGCACCAGTGTCACTGCCGCCGACGCTCGTTCGATGACCTTCGCCAACGGCATCCAGCCATCGTCGCCCTCTCCCGGCAGCCAGTAGACGCGGGTGTCGCGGTCGATCCGAGCGCCGCAGTCAGCGGGCAGAAACAGGCAGTCCATCGGCTATCGATCTCCGTCGTTGGTTGGTCGGGGCAGTCGTGGCGGCTGTCCCAGGTTGCGTTGCAGCACCCGGACATCGCCGTCGTCCTCACGCCGCAGTCGACTCACCAGAGCCAGGCGGCGGTCCGCCAAGCGCACCTCGCTGATGGCCTGAAAGAATTGACTGGTCACCGCAAGATTGGTGCTTTGAAGTTGGACACCGCTGAGCGCCGGTTGCGCCATGAAACTGGCCGTGTCACGAAACGGGGCAGCCTGACGTGTCTGCACCAGCGATTCGGCGGCGCTGGGACTGAGGCTGTCGGCAAGGCTGGACAACACCAGTGCACTGGCCGTATTGACGTTCAGCGGGGTATCCGCCGGCAGCGCCGTGACGTAGGGAGCCAACCGTTGAAAATCCTCGTCACGCATGCCGAGCAGCAAGCGCAGTTCGGAGAGGTCCTCCAGCCGCCTGCCCGCCGTGCGATAGGGCGGGTCGAGCAGCAGATAGTCATTGTCCTCCGCACCAAACTCGCCGCTGGGCTGCTGGTCGCTGTCGAGCCAATCCACCAGTCGCTCGCCATAGGGCTCGGTGATCTGCAGGCGCAGCAGCAACCGGCGAAACTGGGCAAGCGCTGCTTCGTTGGGTTGCTGCTCCTGCACCAGGCTGTTGAGGTTGAAGCGCCCGGCCAGGTCCTCGATACGTACCTGAACCTGCCCCTGACCTTCATCGAGATCGTAGGCCGGTTGTGGCAGCGCCCAGGCTTCGAGCAGATGGTCCACTGCCGGTTGCCCAGTGCCCTCGCCAGACAGCTGCAGATCGCGGCGTAGCAGGGTTTGCGCCAGCGCCTCCCCTCCCAGCGCGTAGTGCCAGGCCTGGCGCGCCTGCAGCTGGTTGCCGGTGCCCCGGATCGACAACTGCTGACGCGCAATCATCCCAGCGCAGATCACCGTGACGATGGCGACCACCAGCAGCACCGTGATGAGCGCGACGCCGCGCTGCGCTTTCATTGCATTTCTCCCACGCCGCCAGGCTCCGGCACGCCCTGGGAGTCGGGCTGGATGAATTGCGGCGCCGGCGTTGGGCCGTCCGGCAACCGCAGCAGGCGGGTGATGGTGCCGTAACGCTGGTGATCGATGGAGACCTCCACGGCTAGCGGCAACCGCCTCGCCTGTTCCTCTGGATTACCACGTCCGAATTCGAACGGAGGCCATTCCTCGTGCCAGGTGTTTTCCGCGTCCAGATAGCGCAGCCGCAGCGCCTGCACATTGTCGAGCACGGGCTGCACCCGTGGCTCGCTGTCCACATCGCGGTCCAGCACAACCCAATAGACCCGTTCCAGCGTGTCGCCTGCCAGCCGCCAACGCACCCGCTGCAGGTTGGCCCTACGCATACCGGTGGGGTTGCGCCAGCCGCTGCGTGTCAGCTCCAGCGACACGCCGTCCGCAGCGCCGGCCATCTGGCCGATGAACGCATTCTGCTCGTCGCCGTAGCCATCGCGCACCGGTCGCGGCATGGCCTGAATCAGGTCCCGCTCCAGACTCCACATCGCGCGCCCCAGTTCTCGTAGCTGGACTTCCTGTGCGCGGACCACTTCGTCGCTGCGCATCACCGCTTCGAGCATGCGGTAGGTCGCCAGTCCCAACAATGCGAACAGCGCAATGGCGATCAACAGTTCAAGCAACGTGAAGCCTGCCATGGCGCGAGGCGTGCGGATGCTCATGGGTCGACGCCAACGAAGCCCGTGAGGCTGGTCACCGCGCGCTCTTCGATAGGGCCGGCCGCGCCACCGCGCCGCTGCTCGGCGGCCGCGACCCAGACGCGGATACGCAGAAGACCGGGCGTACCACTGGTTTCCACTGCGCTCAGGGTCTGCCATTGGCGTCCCCCAAACTCTAAGCGGGTATCTTCACGGCCAACACTCGGTGCCGGTTGTTGCAGCTGCAGCTCGGTGAGGCGGTTGTCGGCGATCCAGCCGGCCAGGGTCAGTGCTTCCAATCGCCCGGCATTGCTCACGCTGCGGCCGGCCGCCGTCAGCACCACCGCCGCGACAATGGCGAAAATCGCCAAAGCCACCAGCACCTCAAGCAGGGTAAAGCCGCTCGAACGCGCCAGGGAAGGGTTCATCGACGCTGCTCTACCGGTTCGGCCCGCGGTATCCGGAAGCCATCGCTGGATACAGTCCAGCGGCTCCCGCCAGGGCGCTGATCGGACAGGGTCAGGGTAAACGGGGATAGCTCACCACTGGACAGAATCAGCAGCTGCGGCTCTACGCGGGGGGCTCGCCGACGCTTGCGATCCTCCTCGCTGGACAGGCCCGCCGGGTCATCCTCGCGCTTGACGGGGCCGACCAGTTGCAGCGGGGTGCCGTCTAGCTCCAGCTCCAGGCGCATCCATTCAGGCGCCTGATGCGCTTCGCGATCGCCGACATCGCGCCAACGCGCATCGGTTTCGTCGTAGCTCATCACCCGATAACCGTCCCGGTCGAACAGCAGTCCGTATTCCCGGCTATCGAGGACGGCTTCGTCAGCCATCAGGCTGATCAGGGTCGCCACGCGTTGCGCTTCGTCGCGAATTTCGCGCGATGAGCTGGTATTGCCGGTCGACAGCACAGCCAGGCCCACCAGGCTGCCAAGGATGACGATCACCACCAGCAGCTCGATCAGCGTAAAGCCGCTTTCCCGGCGCGCCTGGGGCATCGATCAGAGGTCCCAGTTACCGATATCCGCGTTTAGCTCGGAGCCGCCCTGCTTACCGTCTGCACCATATGAATACAGGTCGTACTGGCCCTGGGTACCGGGCGACAGGTACTGGTACTCGTTGCCCCACGGGTCCTTGGGCACGCGCTTGAGGTAACCGTCGCGGTTCCAATTCTTTGGCTGCGGATTGCCGCTGGGCTTTTCCACCAGCGCATCCAGCCCCTGCTGGGTGCTGGGATACGCATAGTTATCCAGCTTGTACATGTCGAGGGCCGCGCCGATGGCCTTGATATCGCCCTTGGCGACGGTGACCTTGGCCTGATCGGGGCGGTTCATCACCTGCGGCACGACCAGCGCGGCGAGGATCCCGAGGATCACTACCACGACCATGATTTCGATAAGGGTAAAGCCACCCTGTTTGCGACTGTTCAACGTCATTCTCACTAGCCCACCAGTTGATTGAGAGAAAGGATCGGCAGCAGGATCGCCAGCACGATTACCAATACCACAGCCCCCATGAACACCAGCATGAAGGGTTCGAAAAGCCCCACCATCAGCGAGATCTGCGCGGCCAGGTCGTTCTCCTGATTACGCGCGGTGCGGGCCAGCATCTGGTCCAGCTCGCCGGATTTCTCACCGCTGGCGATCATGTGCAGCATCATCGGCGGAAACTCGCCCGTCGCATCCAGCGCGCGAGTCAGGCTGCCACCTTCGCGCACACGCTGCGCCGCCTCGATGACCTTGTCACGAATACGCAGGTTGGCGATCACCGCCGCGGCGATACCCAGCGCATCCACCAACGGCACGCCGCTGCGCGTGAGAATTGCCAGCGTCGAGGCGAAGCGCGCCGTGTTGGTCGCCCGCGCCAGCCGCCCCACCAGCGGAATCCGCAGGATGAAGGCATGCCAGCGGCGCTTGATCTTCTCATCACGCAACGCCTGCTGCATTGCCAGGGCGGCGGCCACGATGCCAATGAGCATCAGCCAACCCCAATTCTGCACCACCTCGCTCACCGCGATCAGCCCTGTGGTCAGGGCCGGCAGTGCCTGCCCGGTGTTGACGAACACCTTCACCACATCCGGAACCACATAGCCCAGCAGCAACACCACGATGGCCAGCGAGGCCACCAGCAGGATCACCGGGTACAGCAGCGCCAGTTGAATCTTCTGCCGCGACTGCTGGCGCTGATCGGTGTAATCGGCCAGTTGATCGAGCACCAACCCGAGGTGACCGGCATGCTCGCCGGCCGCAACGGTGGCACGGTACAGCTCGGGAAACGCCGAAGGGTATTCGCGCAGCGACCCCGCCAGGCTATGCCCTTCCATCACCCGTGCTCGGACGGCCAACAGCATCGACTTGATCTTCTGGGACGACGACTGTGCCGCCGCCGCACGCAACGCTTCCTCGATAGGCAACGCCGCCTGAACCAGGGTCGCCAGCTGCCGAGTCACCAGTGCCAGGTCTCGCGCCGACAGCCCGCGGCCAAAGGCGAAACCGCCCCCGCCAGTGTCTTCCTTGGCTTTGGCCTGTTTGACGTCCAGAGGCGACCATTGCTTCTCGCGCAACAGCTGCCGTGCCTGACGGGCGCTATCTGCCTCAATCAGGCCCTTCTGCTCGCGACCACGAGGGTCCAGGGCGATGTATTCGAAGGCTGCCATCAGCGCTCAGCCGTTGCAGTCAGCCGCGGCAATGGGTAGCCGTTCAGGCAAAAGCGCCTCAGGAAAGTGGCCTGCCCAACGTCGCCGCCGTGGGCGTCGGGGATGTATTCAAGGCTGATCATGGCCAGGGTGGCGGTCCTCCTGCCGGTCTGCTCATGCGCTTATTCCTCGCGCGTCACGCGCAACACTTCTTCAATGGTGGTCACGCCCTCTCGCACCTTGCGCAGGCCATCCTCACGAATGCTCGGGCCCAGGCGGCGGGCATGGCGAACCATGTCCTGCTCGGCGGCGCGGGTGTGGATCATGCTGCGCAGGGTGTCGTCGAACAGCACCAGCTCGTAGATGCCGGTCCGCCCACGATAGCCCAGCTGGCGACAGACGTCGCAGCCTTCGGCGTGGTACAGCGTCGGGGCTTCGCTAGGGTCGAGGCCGAACAGCGCGCACTCGGCTTCGTCGGCGACATAGGCGCGTTTGCAGTCATTACACAGCACCCGGACAAGGCGTTGGGCCAGCACGCCAAGCAGCGACGAGGAGATCAGAAACGGCTCCACGCCCATGTCCACCAGGCGAGTGACCGCACCGATGGCGCTGTTGGTGTGCAGGGTCGAGAGCACCAGGTGACCGGTGAGCGACGCCTGCACTGCCATGTCGGCAGTTTCCTGATCACGGATTTCGCCGACCATCACCACGTCCGGATCCTGGCGCAGAATGGCGCGCAGGCCGCGCGCGAAGGTCATGTCGACCTTGGTGTTGACCTGGGTCTGGCCGATGCCCTCAAGGTTGTATTCGATCGGATCCTCGACGGTAAGGATGTTGCGCGTACGGTCGTTAAGCGTGACGAGGCTGGCGTACAGAGTGGTGGTCTTGCCCGAGCCGGTCGGGCCGGTGACGAGAATGATCCCGTGCGGCTTTTGCACGGCCTGTTCCATCAGCTTGCGATCACGGTCGCTCATGCCCAGATGACGTAGCGTGAGCCGGCCGGCCTGCTTGTCCAGCAGACGCAGTACAACCCGCTCGCCGTTGGCCGACGGCAGCGTCGAAACGCGGATATCCACCTCACGGCCACCGACGCGCAGGGAAATGCGGCCATCCTGGGGGATGCGCTTCTCGGCGATGTCGAGCCGCGCCATGACCTTGATCCGCGACACCAGCAGCGCCGCCAACTCGCGCTTGGGCTGCACCACCTCGCGCAGAATGCCATCGATGCGGAAACGGATGACCAGGCGCTTCTCGAAGGTTTCGACGTGGATGTCCGAGGCGTTTTCCTTGATCGCCTCGCCCAGGATGGCGTTGATCAGGCGAATAATCGGCGCATCGTCTTCCTGCTCCAGCAGGTCTTCGGTTTCCTGGATCTGATCAGCCAGGCTGTGCAGGTCCATGTCGTCGCCAAGGCCTTCGACCATCTGCATCGCAGCGGAGGAGTCGTGCTGATAGGCCGCACTCAGGGCCTGCTCGAATTCGTCCTGCGCCAGCCATTGCATCGCCAACGGGCCGCCGGCGACACGCTGGGCCTCCTGCACAGCGGTCAGCGGCGCACCTTCACGAGCGCACAGACGCAGGCCCTCCGGTCGCTCCAGCAGAAGCACGCCGTGGCGACGAGCGAAAGCGAACGGCAGCCGCCTGGGCTGCGATTCCTCCATCAGGATCATTTCATTCACGTCTAGTTCGGCCATGTGAATTTCTCATGAGTAATGCGATCGAACGTCGTCGGAATTCCGAAGCCAGCGCAACCAAATGCATTGGACTACAGGGAATCCATGACATTACAGGCTTTGCTCCGATTTTTTTTGCACATGCGCCGCGCCGACCGGCACCAAGGTCGCATACAGACAAGCCCGCCGACGAATACAACGTCTATGGTCCGTCATTCATGATTGCGCCGCGCATAACCGAGTACGGAACCTTAGACGAAGGTCGAACCCAATACCGACGCAGCCTGCAGCGATACAAAGCAACCTAATGGTCACGGCGTGAACGAACATCCGCCGTTGCGTTCCGATTAAAACAGTTGTTTGATTTCCACAGCCCTTGCAGAATGCCGCGCCGCACCAGGCAAACCGGCAAGTGCAGGGGCCCGTTAGCCGATTCACACCCAGCCGCCATCCGCAGTGGCCGGGCGAAAAGTAACACCAGCGTTGCAATAGCCGGGTTACCGCGCAGCACGCTGGTTACGATCAAGCAGGAGAACAAGAACAATGCACATTGGTGTTCCTCTCGAAACCAGGCCCGGTGAAACGCGCGTTGCCGCGACACCGGAAACCATCAAGAAGCTGATCGGGCAAGGGCATCGGGTGACGGTGCAGAGCGGAGCTGGCGTACAGGCCAGTGTTCCGGACAGTGCCTTCGAAGCGGCAGGCGCCACCATCGCCGATGCCGCTGCGGCGTTCGCAGCAGAGATCCTGCTGAAGGTGAACGCACCGAGCGAGACCGAACTGGCGCAGATGCAGCCAGGCACGGTCTTGGTCGGCATGCTCAATCCCTTCGACAATGAAAACATTGCACGCATGGCCGAACGCGGGATCACCGCCTTCGCCCTGGAGGCGGCGCCGCGCACCTCGCGCGCCCAGAGCCTCGACGTGCTCTCCTCCCAGGCCAACATCGCCGGCTACAAGGCCGTGATGGTCGCTGCCAACCAGTACCCGCGCTTCATGCCGATGCTGATGACCGCCGCCGGTACGGTCAAAGCCGCACGGGTGCTGATCCTCGGTGCCGGTGTCGCGGGCCTGCAGGCCATCGCCACGGCCAAGCGCCTGGGCGCCGTCATCGAAGCCTCGGACGTGCGTCCGGCGGTGAAGGAGCAGATCGAGTCCCTTGGCGCCAAATTCGTCGACGTGCCCTGCGAGACCGATGAAGAGCGTGAGTGCGCCGAGGGTGTCGGCGGCTATGCCCGTCCGATGCCGGCATCGTGGATGGCGCGTCAGGCGCAGGCCGTGCACGAACGCGCCAAGCAGGCCGACATCATCATCACCACTGCGCTGATTCCGGGCCGCAAGGCACCGACCCTGTTGCAGGAAGAAACCGTGCAGCAGATGAAGCCCGGTTCGGTGGTGATCGACCTCGCCGCCTCCCAGGGCGGTAATTGTCCATTGACCGAAGCCGATCAGGTGGTGGTCAAGCACGGCGTGACCCTGGTTGGCTACACCAACCTGGCGACCCTCGTGCCGGCGGACGCTTCGGCGCTATACGCCCGCAACCTGCTGGACTTCCTCAAGCTGGTGATCGATGGCGAAGCCAAGTTCCAGCTCAATCTTGAAGACGACATCGTCGCTGCGTGCCTGATGTGCCGCGACGGCCAGGTCGTACGCACCAACGGTTAAGGGAGCCTGAACATGGACATGATTTCTGATGGCATCTACAACCTGATCATCTTCGTGCTGGCGATCTACGTCGGCTACCACGTGGTCTGGAACGTCACCCCCGCGCTGCACACCCCGCTGATGGCAGTCACCAACGCCATCTCGGCGATCGTCATCGTCGGCGCCATGCTGGCCGCCGCCCTGACCGTCACCCCGATGGGCAAGCTGATGGGCACCCTGGCGGTGACCCTGGCCGCCGTGAACGTCTTCGGTGGCTTCCTGGTTACCCGGCGCATGCTGGAAATGTTCAAGAAGAAGGAGCGCGCTGGCGCCAAGGCGGAGTCCAAGCCATGAGCATGAACCTGATCACCCTGCTGTACCTCATCGCTTCGGTGAGTTTCATCCAGGCTCTCAAAGGCCTGTCGCACCCCACTACTTCGCGCCGCGGCAACCTGTTCGGCATGATCGGCATGGGCATCGCCGTGGTCACCACGGTGTTCCTGGTGTTCAAGCTGGGCGCACAGCTGGTCGAGAGCGCCAGCCCCTGGAGTGGTTTGGGCTTCATCGTCTTTGGCCTGCTGGTCGGCGGTACCATCGGTACGCTGATGGCAAAGCGCGTCGAGATGACCAAGATGCCCGAGCTGGTCGCTTTCATGCACAGCATGATCGGCCTGGCCGCGGTATTCATCGCCATAGCCGCGGTGCTTGAGCCGCAGTCGCTGGGCATCGTCCAGGCCATCGGCTATCCGATTCCGGCCGGCAACCGTCTGGAACTGTTCCTCGGTGCAGCCATCGGCGCCATCACCTTCTCCGGTTCGGTGATCGCCTTCGGCAAGCTGTCGGGCAAGTACAAGTTCCGCCTGTTCCAGGGCGCGCCTGTGTCGTTCCCCAACCAGCACAAGATCAACCTCGCCGTTGGCGTGGCCATTCTGGTGCTGGGCCTGATCTACACCTTCAGTGGCAACTTCACCGCGTTCATGATCCTCGTGGCGCTGGCCTTCGTGATCGGCGTGCTGATCATCATCCCCATCGGTGGCGCGGACATGCCGGTGGTTGTATCGATGCTCAACAGCTACTCGGGCTGGGCAGCGGCCGGTATCGGCTTCTCCTTGAACAATTCGATGCTGATCATCGCCGGTTCGCTGGTGGGTTCGAGCGGCGCAATTCTCTCCTACATCATGTGCAAGGCGATGAACCGTTCGTTCTTCAACGTCATCCTCGGCGGCTTCGGTGGCGACGCCGATGCCGGTCCGGCGAAAGGCAGCCAGGAACAGCGCCCGGTCAAATCCGGATCCAGTGATGATGCCGCCTTCCTGCTGTCGAACGCCGACACCGTGATCATCGTTCCCGGCTACGGCCTGGCGGTCGCCCGTGCACAGCACGCGCTGATGGAACTGGCTGAGAAGCTGACGCACATGGGCGTGACCGTGAAGTATGCGATCCACCCGGTTGCCGGCCGTATGCCCGGGCATATGAACGTGCTGCTGGCCGAAGCCGAAGTGCCGTACGAAATGGTATTCGAGATGGACGACATCAACTCCGAGTTCGGCCAGGCCGACGTGGTGCTGGTGCTCGGCGCCAACGACGTGGTCAACCCGGCGGCGAAGAACGATCCCAAATCGCCTATCGCCGGCATGCCGATCCTTGAGGCGTACAAAGCCAAGACGGTCATCGTCAACAAACGCTCCATGGCCAGCGGCTATGCCGGTCTGGACAACGAGTTGTTCTACATGGACAAGACCATGATGGTCTTTGGCGATGCCAAGAAAGTCGTCGAGGACATGGTCAAGGCCGTGGAATAAGCGACGCCCGCTACACCAGAACCCCTCCCGGCCCGGCCGAGAGGGGTTTTTTCTTGTGTGGCTTCATCGCAGTTCGCATGACAAGTGATCACCCCGGATGCGGAACACTTATTGCCTTGGCGTTAGCAACCTGAAATCAGATCGCTAGCAATCAAGGAATCAATCACATGTTGGCCGAATCCCGCCGCGGCGTCATTTGCACCCCACATCCTGCAGCTACGGCCGCTGGCATGCGCATTCTCGATGCAGGCGGCACTTCCATTGACGCAATGCTCGCAGCCAGTGCAATGCTCGCGGCGGTGTACCCTCACATGACCGGGCTGGGTGGCGATGCACTCTGGATGATCCATGACCGCCGGGTGCGCACCATTGTGGGGATTGGCCAAGCAGGACAACAGCTACCGGCGGGGGGCAGGATCGGTTTGCGAGGGCCGAGCGCGGTGGCCACCACTGCCGGTGCGCTGGTCAGCTGGCAGATTGCGCAGAGCATCAGCCGCAATGAATGGGGCTCCCGCCTCGGCTGGGCCGACCTGCTTGGCGACGCGGCCGAGACGGCACAACGCGGCGTGGAAGTGTCCGCGTCCCAGCTGTTCTGGCAGCATCAGCGCAGGGATTTGATCGAAGGCCTGCCGGACCTGCACCCGCTCTGCAAGAGCGAAGGCCGCTGGTTGCAACAGGGTGATCAGCTGAGGCAACCCCAGCTGGCCGACACGCTGCGGCAGCTGGCGCGTCATGGTATCGAGGATTTCTACCAGGGCGAGCTTGCCCGAGCCTTTGCCGACGCGTTCAGCCAATTGGAGTGTGGTCTGAGCCTGTCCGATCTGGCTGCCACCCGCGCTGAAGAGGTGGAGCCGATTTCCGTGCGCTACCGGCAGGGCCGCTTGTTCAACGTCGCGCCCCCCTGCCAGGGGCTTTATACATTGCAGGCCATGGCCGCACTGCAGCATAAACCGGTCGCCGAAAGCGGCAGTGGCAGCGCGCGCTATTACCATTTCCTCGTTGAGGCGATCAAACAGGGGCTGCTGCGCCGCAACGGCGAACTGCATGATCCACACAGCAGTGGCTGGGACTATGACTCTACCCTGAGCGAAGCCAATGCCATTGGGTGCGCCGACCGCATTGACGACAACCGCGCCTCGCCGTGGTCGGAACCGGGTCGCCCTGCCGACACCATCTGGATGGCCGCTACTGACGTTGAAGGCCGAACGGCGTGTCTGATCCAGAGCCTGTTCCATGACTTCGGCTCCGGCTGCATTCTCGGTGACACCGGGGTGATCTGGCAGAACCGCGCCGCTGGCTTTAATCCCGTCCCCGGACATCCGAACGCTTGGGCGCCCGGCAAGCGCCCCGCGCATACGCTCAACCCGTCCTGCTATCTGGCAGACGATGGGCGACGGCTATTTTTCGGCACCCAGGGCGGTGACGGCCAACCGCAGACGCAAATGGTGCTGGCTACCCAGTTGGTGGATTTCGACCGGCCGATCGACCAGGCCCTGCGCATGCCGCGCTTTCTTCTCGGCCGCAGCTTCTTCGACAGCACGGACAACCTCAAACTTGAAGCGGACATCGACCCGGCTGTAGTTGCCAATCTCCAGGCCATGGGCCATGAAGTGGAGATCATCCCATCGCTCAGCCCATACACCGGCCAGGCCGGCGCCATTGCCATCGAAACCGATGGGCGGCGCTTTGCGATGCACGACCCCCGCGGCCAGGGCAACAGCCTCGGGCAGGGCCCGGTTGAGGCCGATCCGAGCTGATGAGGTTGCTCACGCAACTCAAGTGCTGATAATGCGCATTGCTAGCGCTCATCGCTTGCAAGCCACCATTGAGGAGTCGGCAGCAGATATGGGGTCCCGGACCGTTACCAGCAAGCAGATCGAAGTGCAGCGCATCGTCGACGCCTTGTCCAAGGCCATCGCCCAGCATCGCCTGCGCCCCGGAACACGGTTGATCGAGGCGCAGATCGTCGAGGCGCTGAAAGCCAATCGAAACCATGTACAGAGTGCCCTGCAGCGCCTGGCCATGCAGCGCATCGTCACCATCGAGCCGAACCGCGGCGCCCTCGTATCCCAGCCCAGCGCCAAAGAGGCCCGGGATGTATTCGCGGCACGGCGCGCCATTGAACGCGCCATCGTCGAGAGCATCACGCCCGAGGCCATGCGCGAGCATCGCCAGCGTACCGCTGCCCATATGCGCAGCGAGCGCAAAGCGACCAATGCCAGCGACCGGCGCGATATCGTGCGGGAACTCAGCGAATTTCATCTGATGCTCGGTGAAATCAGCGGCAATACTGTGCTCGCGGAAATTCTCGGCAACCTGATGGTGCGCAGCTCGTTGATCGTCGCGCTCTATCAGCGCAACGACCAACCGGCCTGCGCATCTGACGAGCACGAGCAGATCGTCAGCGCACTTGAGCAAGGCGACCGAGACAAAGCGATCCGGGTGATGATCGAGCACCTGGACGAGCTGGAAGCTCAGCTTGCGCTGGAGGAGCTGGCCGAGCCCGAAGTGGACATTCGCCAGATTCTCAGCGATCTCTGATTCAGGCGATGACGCCGAGCACCTCCGCCCCGCTCGTAACGGGCGGCATCCGCTTTGCGGCGCGTACGGAGCTGCCGCACGAGCAGCGCGTCCATGAGCAGCGCATGGATGATCTGAGCCAGGACTTCGTGATCCGACCGATCGAAATGCTCACCGGCGCCCTGCGCCGCACCACTAGCGAGGCGTCAGCAAACGCGGCAGGGCACGCTCGAAGGTCTGCCGGCCTGCCTTGAAGCCCATCAGCGGCGGGCTGATCTGTGCGATGACCGCCGCCGGCGAAGGTGCATCAAAGACGATGAAGTCCGCCCGACACCCCGGTTGCAGACCGTAATCGGGCAGCCTGAGCAACCGTGCCGATTCGCTCGAGACCCATCCCAGACAATCGAGCAGCTCCCTCTCGGTCGATAGTTGGGTCACGTTGGCGAGCAGATTGGCCTGCCGCACCAGCGAGGCATCGCCATAGGGCGTGAAAGGGTTGCCGATGTTGTTGGTCGACAGCGAGCAGGTCACGCCGCAGCGATGCAAGTGCGCCAAGGGCGCAACGCCTCGAGGCTTGTCATTGAACCTGTCGCGCGCACCGAGAAACAGATCGGTCGACGGCAATGCGGTCACGCTCACGCCGGCTTGCGCCAATGCGCGAGCAACTTCCTCAAGGTGCGCCAGTGGGAGCGCAGAAAGCTTGGTCACATGGCCCACGGCGACTCGGCCGCCCCAGCCATGAAGCCCGGTACAGCGAATCACCTCGCCGATGGTCATGCCTTCGGGGTTGAGATCGAAATCCAGATGGAAATCCAGGTCGCGGTCATACCGCACCGCCAGCTCGAACAGCCGCCGTATCTGCGCGCCCGGGTCGCTATCGGTGTAGGGGCAACCACCAAGCACCTCGGCGCCCTCTTCCAGCGCCTGGCACAGCAATCGCTCCGTGCCCGGGTTGTTGAGCATCCCCTCCTGAGGAAACACGCAGATTTCCAAGGTGACAGCCCAGGCATAGTCCCGCTTCAGCCGCTGAACCGCGCGAAATCCGGTCAGGCCAATGCCTGGATCGATCTCCACGTGCGTGCGCATATGCGTGGTGCCCTGGATGATCGCCTTTTCCAGCACCTGTGCGCCGCGGGCGTAGACATCGTCCTCGCTGAATGAGGCCTTGGCCATGCGAGTCTGGGCGATGGCTTCGGCCAGCGTGCCCTCGGTCAACTGGCAACGCTCCAGAATGCAGGCCTTATCCAGGTGGATATGGGTTTCGATCAACCCTGGCAGAACCAGTCGCCCGGCGAGGTCCAGAACCCGAAGCGCGCTATCGGCGCTGAACCGAGCGACGAAACGGCCGCGCTCGATCATCAGTTCGCTCAGCGGCTCGGCGGCGCTGCGGCGCGCGTTGATAATGTGCAAGGCGCTCATGCGGCCGTCCCATGCCCGAGGTAGGCAGCTTCCAGTTCGCTGTCACCGCGCAGCTGTTCGGCCGTACCGGATTTGACGATGCGGCCGGTTTCCAGCACATAGGCGCGATCGGCTACCTGCAGGGCGAGGTTGGCCATTTGATCGACCAGCAACAAGGTCACGCCCTCGTCCCGCAGCGCTGCCAGGGCGTCGTACAGCTCGCCGATCATCGCGGGAGAGAGCCCCAATGAAGGCTCGTCCAGCAGGAGAATTTTCGGCTTGGCCATCAGCCCGCGGCCCACCGCCACCATTTGCTGCTCGCCACCGGACAGAAGTCCGGCCGGGCTGTCGATGCGGTCGCGCAAACGCGGGAAGCGCTTGAGGATGGCTTCGATCTCCGCCTCGGCATCGAATGCCTCGGTGCGCGAATAACCGCCCAGCAGCAGATTGTCCCGCACGCTGAGCTGAGGGAAGACCTGGCGCCCTTCAGGCACCAGCGCCAGACCCCGCGCCGCGATGGCGCTGGCATCCACGTGCTCGATATTCTCGTTATCCAGCAAGATGGTGCCCGAGGTGGCGGTGTGAAGGCCTGCCAGGCATTTGAGGATGCTCGACTTGCCCGCGCCGTTGGCACCAAGGATGGCGATCAGCTCGCCGGGGTTGACCACCAGATTGACGCCTTCGACCACCGGCGCCGCGCCGTAATCCACCACCAGATCCTTGATGAACAGGCGCGCATCACGCGAGCCCGCCCACGGCTCAGCACGCTGGGGCGCTTGATAGCTGGTGCCGCCGAGGTACGCGGCCACCACTCGCGGATTGCTGCGGACTTCTTCCGGCAGGCCCCAGCCGATTGGCTTGCCGGCATCAAGCACCAGAATGCGTTCGGAAACCGCCATCACCAGCGCCATGTCGTGCTCGACCAGAATCACCGCGATGTTGAAACCGGCCAGGACCCTGAATAGCGCGGCCAGGCTGTCAGTGTCACCGCGACCCAGGCCAGCGGCCGGCTCGTCCAGCAGCAGCACCTTTGGACGCGACGCGAGTGCGCGGGCGATTTCCACGAGACGGCGATCCACATGGGGCAAATCATCGGCTGGCGTATTGACCGAACCGCGATAGCCCACCAGCGATAGCAGGTGCAGCGCCAGTTCGCGCTGCTCAGCGCCGGGGCGCCGGAAAATCCCGCCGAGACGGCCCTGCTGCAAGCCGGCGAGGATGTTTTCGAGCACCGTCAGTTCGCCGAACAGCTGAGTGGTCTGGTAGGTACGCGAGATGCCAGCGCGCGCGATCTTCCAGGCCGGCAGACCGGAGACCAATCCGCCCAGACGGATGCTGCCCGAGTCGGGCGTATAGAACCCACTAATCATGTTCAGCACCGTGGTCTTGCCCGCTCCGTTGGGGCCGATGATGCTGGTGATGCTGCCCGGCGGCGCGTTCAGGCTGACCTTGTCCGCCGCCTGCACGCCGCCAAAGCCGATGCTGATGTCCTCGACCTCAAGCCCGGCAGCTTGCCGTCCCCCACTGAAAAACTTGGCCAGCAACGCCTGATCGGCAACGACCGGCGGCTTCACCGGCGCCGGACGGAACCACAGCCGGGCGAGGCTGCCCAGCACGCCGCGAGGCGCAACCCAGAGCACCACCAGCAGCAGCGCGGAAAACATCAACAGCCGGTACTCGGCGAAGTCGGCCAGCATCTCGGGCAGCAGCACGATCAGCAGGGCGCCGAGCAGAGGACCGAACAGCGTTCCAGCACCGCCTACGATCACGGCGAGCACGAACAGGATCGACTGCGAGAACGGAAAGGAGGCCGGATTGATGAACATCATCAGCGGCGCCACCAACGCACCGGCGAAGCCGGTCAGCAGAGCCGACAATCCAAAGGCCAGGGTCTTGGTCTGCACCGGGTTGAAACCCAGGGAGCGAGCGGCGATCTCGGAGGCCTTGACCGCGCGCATCGCCGTGCCCCAGCCGCTCTGGTGCAAGCGGTGATAAAAGGCCAGTGCGATCACCATCATCGCGCTGGCGATCAGCGCCATCAGCACGGCCGGATCCAGCTCGCCTAACTCGGGCATGGGGATGCCCATCAGGCCATTGGCACCGCCAGTCAGCCCGCGCCACTCGATCAGGCCATGGTGAACCACGAGGGCGAACGCAATGGTGATCATCGCCAGATAAGGCCCAGTAACCCGCAACGCCGGAATCGCCAGCAGGGCACCGACGGCCCCGCACAGCAGCGCCGCGGCGGGCATTGCAAGCGCCAGCGGCAAGCCGGCCATGGTCAGCAGTGCCGAGGCATAAGCGCCAATGGCATAGAAGGCGATGTGACCGAAGGATATCTGCCCGCTGAGGCCGATCAGGATGTTCAGCCCGACTCCCACGACCACCGTGAGCGCAAAGAAACTGAAAACCAGCAGCGAGTAACTGTCGAGCATCAGCGAAAGTGCTGTGCCAGCGACTGCCAACAGGGCGATGCCCGCCGGGGCAAGAATCGAAGTCTTCATACTTTCACCAGTGTCTTGCTGCCGAACAGTCCATTTGGCCGCACCGCCAGAGCCAGGATGACCAGAGCGAAGGTGAACAGCTGGGTAAAGGCGGAACCGAAGTACAGGGTCACAACCGCTTCCACCAACCCGAACAGCAGGCCGGCGGCGAACACGCCGCTGGCGCTACCGATTCCGCCGAGAATCGCCACGGCAAACGCCTTGAGCCCGAAAAGCGTGCCCATCTCGGCGCTGACGTTGAACAAGGGTGCGATCAGCAACCCCGCCACGGCGGCGAACACGGCTGACACGGCGAAGGCGATTGCCACCACGCGGTTGACGCGTATGCCCATCAGCCGGGCGGCCATCGGGTTCTGCACGCAGGCTTCCAGCACCTTGCCCAGCCGCGTGTAACGGCGCACCAGTAGCAGCGCCAGAGCGATGCCGGCGCCGGCCAGCGGAATCAGCATCTGCAGCAGCGAGATATTCGAACCTAACAGCGCAACGCTGGTGGTCGCCAGCTCGGAGGTGAACTGGCGAGGCTCCTTGCCAAAGGTGAACATCGCCAGGTTATCGACAAGAATCCCCGCCGCGACGGTCGCCATCAACCAGGCATCCGAGCCGCGCGAATGAAAAGGTCGGACCAGAAAGCGTTCCACCATCAGACCGTAGAGCGCGCACAGCGACAGGGTCATCGGAATCGCCAGCCAGAGTGGCCAGCCCCAGGTGATGTGAAAACTGTAGCCCAGCACGGCGCCAACCATCATGGCGCTGCCCTGGGCAAAGTTGACGGTCCGCGAAACCACATAGGTGATGTGGAAACCCAGCGCCAGCAGGGCATACATGCTGCCCAGCCCAAGACCGGTGACGATGGCGGCAGTGATCATGAAGACAGCTCCTTGCAGCCGCTCCGTGAATGACGGAGCGGCCGGCTCAGGTCAGGGTTGCAGGGGAACGATCTGGCCGTCGACGAAATGGGTGAACAGGTAATCGTCCGGTCCCAGGGCGTCATGCTTTTCGGCATCAAAGGGTTTGCTGTACTGCTTGATCAGGCCGTCGTACTGCTCGATGGCGTAGAAGCCGTCGCGCACTTCGCTGCCCTTCACCGATCCGGCTTTCTCGATTGCCAGCGCAGCCAGGTGCATGCCGTCGTAGGCATTGGCGATACCGACCGCCGGGGTCACATCAGCAATCGTCTTGATGGCGGGATAGCGTTTCTTCAAGGCAGCCATGACCGCGTCGCCCTTGGCACTGTTCTGCTCGCCGAATACGTAGGTCTGGATGAAATGCACACGGCTGGCGTTGGGGCCGGCCAGCTCGCTGAAACGACCACCTGCCGGGCCCCAGTGGGAAACCACCGGCACGTCCCAGTTCATGCGGTCGAGCGACTTGACCACCTGGGCCGAGGGCCCGACGTTACCGACCATCAACAGGGCATCCGCACCGGCGTTTTTCAGCCGAGTCAGCTGCGGCACCACGTCGAGGTCACTGTCCTCGATGCGCTCGATACCGGCGTAGGGCATGTCGCGCTTTTCCAGCGCCGCGCGAAAACCGAGCTCATTGGATTCACCCCAAGGGTTGTTCACCAAAATCATGCCAGGCTTCTGCATGCCTTTCTGCTTGACGCCGTACTCCACCAGCGCCTCGTCGACCAGCTCGTCCACTGCGGACACACGGAACACGTAGTTGTCCTTGGCGCCGTTTCGGGTGATGCCCGTACCAGCAGCCCAGACGCCCATGAACGGCACCTTGAGTTGATTGACCAGTGGCACGATGGCCAGCGAAACCGGTGTGTCCAGGCCGCCGAACAGCACCGCGACCTTCTCCCGCTGGATCAACTCGCGCGCCGCCAGCATGCCTTTGGCAGGATTGCTTTCGTCGTCGCGACGAATCAGCTCCACCGGCCGACCGAGAATGCCACCTGCTGCATTGAGTTCGTCGATGGCCACGTTCAAACCACGGGTCAACGCCTCGCCAGATTTGGCTGACTGGCCGGAAAGCGCCGCAACCAGGCCTATCTTGATGGGCTCCTCAGCCTTGGCCTGACCCAGCAGACACAGTCCGAGGGCACTGACTGCTGCCACTTTTGGGCATAGCCGAAATAGAGATCTCGAAAGCTTGAACATGAGGCGACACTCCTGATAGCTAGCATTTGTACGAACTTTGCTAGCAAAGTGAGTGCCATAGCCGGCAGACGCTTTAAATCAGTCACCTAGGCAGGCATGGCGCTGCTACACGCACGATTTTCGTGCGGCCCGCACTGATTAAAAGCAATAGCTGACGTCCATTCAGGAGATCTCGATATGAAATATGAAAACGAAGCAGTCCAGATTGTTAGCGATTTTCTGGAGGCCTCGATGGTGCCCGACCCGGTCAGAGCGGCGACCTACATGTCGGCAGACGTCAACATCACCTTCACCGGTGGCCGTGCGATGCCCAGTGCCAAAGAGATCACCGCCTTCAACGCTGGCCGCTATCGCTGGGTGAAGAAGCAGTTGGGGCAGTTCGACTGGACCGAACATCAGGACCACACCGTGGTGTACTCCAACGGCACGCTGTACGGCGAATGGCCTGACGGGAGCACGTTCTCCGGCAACCGCTATCTCGACCGTTTCGAAGTTCGTCAGGGCAAGATCACGCGGATGGATGTCTGGAATGACAGCGCCGAATGGATACTGACGCCATCGATCGCCAAGCCCTGACCCGAACACAGAAATACAGTTGAAGCGCGGCCAAGCAGTACAGATGATTCTCGCCGCGAACTGAACCGGCACAATTAAAAGTCCCTGTGACTGTAACCCGCCCCCGTCAGCACGCGACTCTATCTGCCCATAACCCATCCCCGTGAAACGCGGGAAGGAGCGGCTCATGGAGCGCCTACTGACGTGGAGGCAAAAAACAGCAATCGGCCTGCCGCCGCTGCACCGGGTATTGCAGCAGCTACGTCTGTGGCAGCGACGCGTACGGACTCGGCAGCACCTGGCTGCGCTCGATGAACGTCAGCTGGCCGATGTCGGCATCAGCCAGAGCGAACGAATGGACGAGCTGAGCAAGCCCTTCTGGCGCTGATAAGCGGCTTCCAGGCGGCGTGGCCGAGCCTTATGCTGAACGGCACGCCGGCCCAAAGGTCATAGCGAATAACGGCAGAAAATTGCGGCCACCCTGGAGAACACCATGAACAAGTATCTGTTGTCAGTCGCCACTGCGGCCTGCCTGGTTGCAGGCACCGCGTCGGCGGGAAGCATCACCGGCACCATCGACGCCATCGGCGCCTCGCTGGTCAACACCGTGGAAGGCACCTCCGATATCACCTCGAACCTGGGCGATGACAAGCTGGTACTCGACGCCAAGGACGATGCCGCGCGCTTCGTTGCCAGCAATGGCGAATCCCGTGGCGCTCAACTGGAAGCGGCACTGAAGCACATCCGCACCCAGGCACCGGCCCTGCACGCCACTGACCTTCAGCTGGCCGGCGCAATTCTGGCGCTCTGATCCGCGGCGTAAGCGAGCATGACGCTGGCTCTGGGGCTGGCGTTTCGCTAGCCTTGCCGGCTGATTGTCCAGCCTCAGGATTCACATGCGTTCGCTTTACCTTGTACTCGCCGGCTGCTGCGTCTGCGGCAGCGCGCAGGCCTTCGACAGCCTCATCGGCAACACCGTTGCGTCTTCCTACGTCGCCAGCCAGGTGACCAGCGCCCCCCTCGACAACAAGCTGATCCTCAACGCCCGCGACGACGCCGCCGGGTTCGTTGCCAGCCACGGCGAGCTTCGTGGTGTTCGCCTGGAAGGTGCAATGCGCTGGCTGCGCGAGCGTCAACCGCGGATGACGGCCAGCGACCTTGAACTGGCCGAGGCAATCCTCGTCCAAGCATCCACTCCGCTCCCTCGAGAAGACTCATGAACTTCAAGCTGATCGCCGCGCCTTTTGCCCTGGCTCTTCTTGCCAGCGGTGCTCAGGCACAGACGCTGGTGGCTACCAGTAATATCGTCGTCAACGCCCTGGACCGCAGCATCAATTTCACCTCCGACGTGACCAGCCGCATCAGCGACATGAAGGTCGTCAGCGAAGCCCGCGATGAAGCCGCCGGCTTTGTCGCCAGCGGTGGTGAGATTCGTGGCGCGCGACTGGAAGCCGCGCTTAGCCGCTTGCGCGGTGCATTCCCGGACGCACAGCAAGCCAGTGACCTGGCGCTGGCCGAAGCCATCCTCGCTCAGTGAAACCGTCCTGGGCCCGCTGGCTGGGCGTTGCGTTCACTGCGGTCATGGCGTTCGGCAATGTGTGCCAGGCCGAGCTGCGCCTGACCCTGGATGACGCCGACCTGCAACCGGCCGAACGGGCAGCCAGCCAGCAATTGCTGGACGAAGCCGTAGCCGCACTGCCGCCGCGAATGATGGAACGTCTGGATCGGGACGTCCGCGTCCGCTGGCATGACGGACTGCCCCACGAGGTTTATGGAAGTGCCGGCGGCAACCTGCTGCTGCTCAATCGGCGCCTGCTGCCGGCACTCACCGATGGCCGCGCAGCCGCTCAACGCACCGAGCGGCCCCACGGCACGGTGCGTCAGGAACTGCTGGCGACGCTCATTCACGAAGTGGCTCATCTCTATGACCGCGCTCGCCTCTGGTCGCCGGAAAACCATCGACAGCTGGCGTTCTGTGGACAGCGCGCCAGCAGTCTGG
Source organism: Stutzerimonas chloritidismutans (assembly GCF_038562055.1). GTDB lineage: Bacteria > Pseudomonadota > Gammaproteobacteria > Pseudomonadales > Pseudomonadaceae > Stutzerimonas > Stutzerimonas chloritidismutans_A. Next base: position 79,450 of record NZ_JBCFXD010000012.1, read on the forward strand.
GCCTGGTCGGGTTGCCGGACAGCTGCCGCGGCCAGACCGAGCGCCGCTTTACCCTCAGTGATGATCCATATCTGCTTGATCTGGCTGGCTGGCCGCAACGCGTCGGCGAGCGCGGCGAGCGCGAGCGCGAAAATGCGCAACAGGCGCGCAGCCCCGATGCCTATGAGCTGACCAGTCCACTGGAATTCGTCGCGGTGAACCTGGAGTACTTTCTGCTGGACCCCAGCTACGCCTGCCGTCGGCCGCTGATGCATCGCTATTTCACTGAGCATTTCGGCTGGCAACCGGCCAGAGCGGAGGCATGCAAAGACGCACTGCCGATTCTCAACGCCGGGCACGACTTCGCGCGCACCCCGCTGATCGAGCTCGACCCCGAGCGCGTCTACGAGGTCGACTATCTGTTTGCCGAAGCCAACGACGCCTGGGTCAGTCGCTGGGGTCACAGCATGCTGCGCCTGGTGATCTGCGCCCCAGGCCGCCCACGTGGGCCGGACTGCCGCCTGGATCTGGATCATCACCTGGTGCTGTCTTTCCGCGCATTCGTCGGCGATGTACAGCTGTCGAGCTGGGACGGCCTCACCGGCGTATATCCTTCTCGCCTGTTCGTCCTGCCGCTGGGCCAGGTGATTGATGAGTACACCAAGGTCGAACTGCGCAGCCTCGCCTCGATTCCGCTGAAGCTGCAGCGCGAGGAGATCGAAAACCTGGTGATTCGTAGCGCCGAAATGCACTGGAGCTACGACGGCGACTATTACTTCCTGTCGAATAACTGCGCGGTCGAAACCCTCAAGCTGTTGCGCAGCGGTACCGCCCGCCCTGAACTCGCCGCGCTCGACAGCATCCTGCCCAGCGGACTTCTGGACATCCTGATCAATCGCGGCCTGGCCGACGCCAGCGTACTCGACGATCCACAGGAGGCATTGCGTCTGGGGTATCGCTTCGATTCCTACCGTGATCGTTACCAAGCCATGTTCGCCGTGCTGCGCGAACGCCTGGATCTGCCGCATAAGGACGTTGAAGCCTGGTTGGAACTGAGCGCTGAAGCGCGCCGGCCCTGGATAAGTAAGGCCGACCTGCGCGCCAGCGCGGCGCTGATGCTGGTGGAGCAGGCCGCACTGCGCCGGCACCTGCTGCTGGCTCAGGAAGAACTGAAGAACCGCTACCTGAGCGGCCGCCAACAGGGCGACCAAACGCTGGATAAAGCGGACGAGACCCTGCAGGGCATTCTCGCCAACAGCGGTTATCTGAGCCAGCCAGCGCAATTGCTGGACGGAAGCGGCTACGGGTTGCCGCAGGCCAGCGAATGGCAACGTCTGGAATCTGAAAGCAGCCAACGCCAGGCTCGCCTCAACCAGCTCACCGATGCGCTGAACGCCGAGGTGCGCACGTTACTCAGCGAAGCGCGGCGGCTGGAGCTCGAGGGCGTCGAAGCCAACCTGGCGCAGATCGGCCAACATCTTCGCGAGCTGCATAGAGCCGGAGGCGGACTGCAGCTGCCTTGATCTACCAATCTGGCGACGCACAACGCTCATGATCGCGGGCAAGCACTGGGAGCCCCCTCGCCCGAACAAGAGCAGTGCGGGTCGCCATGACCATCGAGCGCGCCTGGAGCCATGAGCGTACGAGCACCCCGCCGCACCGTACCGGCACTTTTCTCAAGGCGAAAAAAAACCTCGAACTTCGTTGGGGGAGGGGGAAGTTCGAGGTTTAAATCCGGAACGCCAGAGGCGTATCCAGAGATCTGCCAACACTTAACACAACAAGGAGCATCGAAGGGCTTTTACACCCTTCGTAGCCTATGACCGGGCCTTCTATCCATGAGTTCAATGCCGAACGGAAAATATTTCCATAACGGAGCGCAGCCGCTCTAAGACGGGGCATCCCTAGCCAAAGACATTTAATCGAATGCCTTCGCCTGCACCCATACCATGCAGGGCCAAAGCTGTTTCACCGGCGCCGCCGGCAGAAAATCTCCAGGCGGCACCCGCTCGTGCCTGTTCTTAGTGCGCTTCATCCCAGTTGTTGCCCACCCCGGCTTCGACCAGCAGCGGCACGTCTAGCTCAGCGGCCCCGCTCATCAGCGGAAGAATCTGCGCGCGAACCTGCTCGAGCAGATCCTCACGGACTTCCAGCACCAGCTCATCGTGAACCTGCAGGATAACGCGCGCATCCAGGCCACTCTCCTGCAGCCAGTTGTCCACCGCGATCATGGCGCGCTTGATGATGTCCGCCGCAGTGCCCTGCATCGGCGCATTGATCGCGGTGCGCTCAGCGCCTTTGCGCATGGCGCCGTTCTTTGAATTGATCTCCGGCAGGTACAGCCGGCGGCCGAACAGCGTTTCCACGAAGCCTTGCTCCGCCGCCTGGGTGCGCGTGCGCTCCATGTAGGCGAGCACGCCAGGATAGCGAGCGAAATAGCGGTCGATATAGGCCTGCGCCTCGCCGCGGCTGACGTCGATCTGCTTGGCCAGGCCGAAAGCGCTCATGCCATAGATCAGGCCGAAGTTGATCGCCTTGGCGCTACGCCGTTGATCGTTGCTGACCTGATCCAGCTCGACGCCGAACACTTCCGCCGCCGTGGCGCGGTGCACGTCCAGGTCATTCTGGAACGCGTGCAACAGGCCGGCATCCTGGGCCAGATGCGCCATGATGCGTAGTTCGATCTGCGAGTAGTCGGCTGCCAGCAGCTTGTAGCCCGGCGCCGCGACGAAGGCCTGGCGGATACGCCGGCCCTCGGCCGTACGGATCGGAATGTTCTGCAGATTAGGGTCGGACGATGACAACCGCCCGGTCGCCGTCACGGCCTGGTGGTAGCTGGTGTGGATGCGCCCGGTGCGCGGATTGATCTGCTGCGGAAGCTTGTCGGTGTAGGTGCCCTTGAGCTTGCTCAAGCTACGGTGCTGCATGATCACCTTGGGCAGCGGGTAATCCTTTTCAGCCAGCTCGGCCAGCACGCTTTCGGCGGTAGACGGCTGGCCGCCTGCGGTCTTTGACAGCACCGGACAACCGAGTTTGTCATAGAGGATCGCGCAGAGCTGCTTGGGCGAACCGAGGTTGAACTCTTCACCGGCGATGTCGAACGCCTCACGCTCCAGCTCGACCAGTTTGTTGCCCAACTCGACGCTCTGCAGCCCGAGCAGGTTGGCATCGACCAACGCGCCGTTGCGCTCGATACGCGCCAGCACCGGTACCAGTGGCATCTCGATCTCGTTCAGGACCTTGAGCAGCGAAGGCGTGGCCTCCAGTTTGCTCATCAGGGTCTGATGCAGGCGCAGCGTGACGTCGGCGTCCTCGGCTGCATAAGGCCCGGCCTGCTCGACCGCGATCTGGTCGAAGGTCAGCTGCTTGGCGCCCTTGCCGGCGATGTCCTCGAAACGGATGGTGCCTCGGCCGAGGTACTTGAGCGCCAGGCTGTCCATGTCGTGCCGCGTGGCGGTGGCGTCGAGCACATAGGATTCGAGCATGGTGTCGAAGGTCATGCCACGCATCTCGATGCCGTAATGCATCAGCACGTTCATGTCGTATTTGCCGTGCTGGCAGATCTTGCGCTTGCTCGGGTCTTCAAGCAGCGGCTTGAGCGCGGCCAGCACCGCGTCGCGATCAAGCTGCTGCGGCACGCCCATGTAGCTGTGGCCGAGCGGCACGTAGGCGGCCTGGCCTGCTTCAATGGCGAAGGAAACGCCAACCAGCTGTGCCTTCTGCGCATCGACACTGGTGGTCTCGGTGTCAAAGGCGAAGCAATCGGCAGCCTTCAGCCGTGCGAGCCAAACATCGAATTCAGCCTGATCGAAAAGGGTGCTGTATTCGGCTTCAGCCTGGATCGAGCAACCCTCGGGCTGCACCTCACCGTCTTCACCGGCGGCCTTGGCCTCGCGTAGCAAATCGTCAAGCCAGTTCTTGAACTCCAGCTCGCGATACAGCGCAATCAGCGCCTCGCGGTGCGGCTCGCCCGGCATCAGATCGCCAACCTGAACATCCAGCGGCACGTCGATCTTGATCGTGGCCAGCTCGTACGACATGAACGCCGCGTCGCGATGTTCTTCAAGCTTGGCGGCCAGCGACTTGGCGCCGCGAATCGGCAGGCCAGAGACCTTGTCGAGGTTGTCGTAAAGACCTTTGATGCCGCCTTCGATGCCGTTGAGCAGGCCGCACGCGGTCTTCTCGCCGACCCCGGGCACGCCGGGGATGTTGTCGACCTTGTCGCCCATCAGCGCGAGGAAGTCGATGATCAGCTCCGGGCCGACGCCGAACTTGTTCTTCACGCCTTCGATGTCATAGACGCTGCCGGTCATGGTGTTGACCAGGGTGACGTGCGGGCAGACCAGCTGGGCCATGTCCTTGTCGCCGGTGGAGATGATCACGTCGCGCTTGAGCGCGGCACACTGCCGCGCCAGTGTTCCAATCACGTCGTCCGCCTCGACGCCGTCGACGCACAGCAGGGGCATACCCAGCGCACGCACGCTGGCATGCAGCGGCTCGACCTGGCCACGCAGGTCGTCGGGCATCGGTGGACGATGGGACTTGTATTCAGCGAACAGCGTGTCCCGGAAGGTCGGGCCTTTGGCGTCGAAAACCACCGCGAAGGGGCTGTCCGGATACTGCCGACGCAACGACAACAGCATGTTCAGCACGCCCTTCACGGCGCCGGTGGGCTTGCCCGTAGACGTGGTCAGCGGAGGCAGGGCGTGGAAGGCGCGGTAGAGGTAGGACGAACCGTCCACCAGAACGAGGGGCGCTTGGCTCATGAGCAGGATCAACCTTTTCGACGGGTCCGCGGCTAGAATGCACAGGACCACTTGACGACAAAGGGACAAGGTTATCATGCGCACATTCAAACCTTTGCTGCTGGCCGGGCTGCTGGCAATGATGCCGCTGAGCGGTTTCGCCCAGGAATCGGTCGATGGCGAGCCTGACGTCACGATTCGCCAGGACGGCGACCGTACGGTCGAGGAGTACCGCGTCAACGGCTTCCTCTATGCGGTGAAAATCACGCCCAAGACCGGCAAGCCGTACTTTCTGGTCCGTGCCGATGGCGACAGCAACTTCATCCGCGCCGACCGCCCGGACATGCTGATCCCGGCCTGGAAAATCTTCAGCTGGTAACCCAGCCTAGACACTAACGGAAGTCATTCATGTCGGTTTTCACGCCCCTGCAACGCGAAGAACTCGAAGCCTTTCTGGCGCCTTACGGGCTGGGGCGCCTGCGTGACTTCGAGGGCATCGCCGCCGGCAGCGAGAACAGCAATTTCTTCGTCAGCCTGGAGCAGGGCGAGTACGTGCTGACGCTGATCGAACGCGGCCCGAGCCAGGACCTGCCATTCTTCATCGAGCTGCTCGACGTGCTGCACCGCGCCGGCCTGCCGGTGCCTTATGCGCTGCGCACGGATCGCGGCGACGCCTTGCGTTCGCTGGCCGAGAAACCGGCGCTGCTGCAGCCTCGACTGCCGGGCAAGCACATCGCTGCACCCAATCCGCACCACTGCGCGGAAGTCGGTCGGCTGCTGGCGCGGCTGCACCTGGCCACCCGCGAGCAGATACTGGAACGTCGCAGTGACCGAGGCCTGGACTGGATGCAGCAGGAAGGGCCGAGCCTGGCACTGTCTCTCGGTGAGGATCAACTGCCGCTGCTGCGCGACGGTCTGGCGGAAATCGCCGAGCTGAAGCCGAAGATCCTTGCCCTGCCCCAGGCCAATCTGCATGCCGACCTGTTTCGTGACAACGTGCTCTTCGATGGCAACCACCTGACCGGCGTGATCGACTTCTACAACGCCTGCTCGGGGCCGATGCTCTACGACCTCGCGATCGCCGTGAACGACTGGTGCTCGCACCCCAACGGCGAACTCGACGAGGAGCGCAGCCAAGCGCTGCTCGCCGCCTACTCCAGCTTGCGTCGCTTCACCCCGGCAGAGGCTGAACTGTGGCGACCGATGCTGCGTGTGGCCTGCGTGCGGTTCTGGCTGTCACGCCTGATCGCCGCCCAGCGGTTCGCCGGACAATCTGTTCTGATCAAGGATCCGGACGAATTCGGCCGGCTGCTGCAGGTTCGCCAGCGTTGCCACAGCGCCCTGCCGTTTGCCTTTTGATGCACACTGCAACCTGAAGGACACGGCGCCGCCCGTGGCGGAAAAACCATTTGCTCCGTGTGCAATCAAACAGCCATGTTCGCTGTCAAAACTCCTGACACCTACGACCGTACGGGATGTACGCATGAGCAGAGCCACGCCCCAGGAGGGGCTTTCAGGAACGTTTTCACCGTTCGAACGTCAAGTACTGCCCGTCCAGGCGCGCCGTTGCGCCTACATTGATAGCGCCAGCCCCAGCAAGCAGCGTACAACGACGGGTTTAGCCGCTGCGCCCGGCAGCATCCCTGCCCAGCCACGCAATGCCCGTTCGTACGGCACTTTCCATATGTCGCTGCCCCAGGCCGCGGCGCTCAACATCCTGATGCACCTGCCCGTCCCGGCCAGGCCGCATTGTTTTCAGGGAAAACAAGCATGACCTCACGCTATGTAATCAATGCCTCGGTTAGCCCGAAAGGTAGCCTGGAGACGCTGTCCCAGCGGGAAGTCCAGCAACTGAGCGAAGCCGGATGTGGCAGCACTTACACGCTGTTCCGCCAGTGCGCCCTGGCAATCCTCAATACCGGCACGCGCATCGATAACGCCAAGACTATCCTCGAGGCCTACGACGACTTCGAAGTTCGCATCCATCAACAGGATCGTGGCGTACGTCTGGAATTGCTCAACGCACCAGCCGATGCCTTCGTCGACGGCGAGATGATCGCCAGCACCCGCGAAATGCTCTTCAGCGCGCTGCGCGACATCGTCTACACCGAAAGCGAGCTGGGTAGCCCGCGTATCGACCTGAGCAGTTCCCAGGGCATCACCGATTACGTCTTCCATTTGCTGCGCAACGCCCGCACCTTGCGTCCCGGCGTCGAGCCCAACATGGTGGTGTGCTGGGGCGGTCACTCGATCAGCACCGAGGAGTACAAGTACAGCAAGCGTGTCGGCCACGAGTTGGGCCTGCGCAACCTGAACATCTGCACCGGTTGCGGCCCTGGCGTGATGAAGGGCCCGATGAAGGGCGCAACCATCGCCCATGCCAAGCAGCGCATCGTCGGCGGCCGGTACCTGGGCCTGACCGAGCCAGGCATCATCGCCGCCGAGGCGCCAAACCCGATCGTCAACGAGCTGGTGATCCTGCCGGATATTGAAAAGCGCCTGGAAGCCTTCGTCCGTGTCGGTCACGGCATCATCATTTTCCCCGGTGGTGTCGGTACGGCAGAGGAATTCCTCTACCTGTTGGGCATCCTGCTGCACCCGGACAACCGCGACGTTCCCTTCCCGGTCATTCTCACGGGGCCCGAAAGCGCTGCGCCCTATCTTGAGCAGATTCGCGAATTCGTCGGCGCCACGCTTGGGGAGAAAGCCCAGGGGCTGTACCAGATCATCGTCGACAACCCGACAGAGGTGGCCCGGCAGATGTCCGAGGGGCTGAAAGCCGTCAAACAGTTCCGTCGTGAACGCAACGATGCCTTCCATTTCAACTGGCTGCTGAAGATCGAGGATGGTTTCCAGCACCCCTTCGATCCGACCCACGAGAACATGGCCAGCCTGCAGCTGACGCGCGACGTGCCGCCCCACCTGCTGGCAGCGAACCTGCGCCGAGCGTTCTCCGGGATCGTGGCGGGCAACGTCAAGGACAAGGGCATTCGCCGTATCGAGCAGTTCGGTCGCTACGAGATACACGGCGACCAGTCGATCATGAAGCCGCTGGACGCGCTGTTGCAGGCGTTCGTCGAACAGCATCGGATGAAACTGCCCGGCGGCCGGCCGTACGAGCCCTGCTACCGCGTCGTGACCTGACGGCGCGGGTCGTGGGCAATGGGGGGCATAGGCGTCCGATCTGTCATGGAGCGGCAGCAGCCGCTGTGCTCCTCCTCGGAGCCCCGGCCCACTTCCGCGTCATGAGAACCATGCACGTCTCCATAGTTGTCTGTTTAGTACCGGCTCAATCATTCATTGCTAACGTCTGCCCATCGGCCGGGATGAACAGCCGATGGGCCACACCGGCTCCAATCGCTGCAGCTGCCAATTCCGCTCGGGTAATAGGGCAATGGCTGATCGCTTCCAGATGGTTGGCAATCACCCTGCCCCGACTCAGTCGCATGAACTCAAGTACCTCGTCTACGCCCATGATGATTTCGTCGCCTATGTCGAAGCGGGCGCCGCCTGCGGGAACGACGCTGACCATAGGTTGATGCCGCAGTACGAACGCTCGAACGGTCGCAGTGAGAAGAGTGTCGCCAGCCAGATACAGGCTGGGCTCGTTGGGTATCTCAATCAGGTAACCGACGCCGTGCTCCATCAGCTTCCCGACCAGACCCTTGCCATGAGTGCAGCCGACCGTGCGGATAACCCCACCGAGAAACGGGCTTGGCTGCTCATGATCGTCAGGAAGCGACTGGACGTTCAGACCCCGTTCCGCGAGATGTGACGCATCGCGCGGAGTGCAGATGACGGGCGTCTGCCGCTCTCTAAGCCAGTGCTTGGCTGCCCGATCAAGGTGATCGAAGTGGCCTTTCTGGCAGTGGGTGATCAAGCAGTGCGTCACCCCTTCGAGCGCATCGCCTGTTGAATCGGGCAGCTCAACCACCGGGTTTCTCTGCCTTGCGGACAGTATCCGCAAGGGAGGAAGCGCTCCTTTTCTGGCCAGCATGGGATCAACCAGAATGCGGTAAGGACCCAGTTCGAGAATAATTGTGGCGTTGCGAATTTGCTGAATTTTCATGATGAAGCCCCCTGAGGTATGACTTCATGGTGCCAATCCATCGCTGTCGCCATAATGGCTAACTTAGACATATTCAGTTCATTTTAAGCCATGACCAAAACCTTTCAGGTAGGCCTTCTCCTGTACCCTGGTTGCATGCCTGCCGGGCTGCTCGCTTTTGCGGATATGCTGCATGCCGCCAATCGTCGAACCGGGCAGCAGCTTTTTGAAACGCGCTTCATGGCCCTGCATAAAGGGCCGATTGCCTGTGCTCATGGCCTGATTCTGGAAGCAACACACGCCATCCATGACGGTGTGCTCGAAGCCTTACTGATACCTGGGTTCTGGGCAGAGTCGGCGGAACACATCAACACGTCGTTGGCCGCCAATGCAGACCTCGTGGCAGCCTTATCGATACGAGGAAAACGTTGCCAGTTATGGAGCTACTGCGTAGGTGTTTGCCTGGCTGCTGCGAGTGGTCGGCTGAATAATCAACACGCGACCGTGACCTGGTGGTTGGCTGACCCCATGCTCAAGCGTTATCCGAAGATTCGCTGGCAGATCGAGCAAAATTGCATTTTCAACGAGCACAACGCCACCGCTACGGGGGTGAATGGCTATTTATCCATTGCACAGTCGCTGATCGAGCGGCACGTCAACCCAGCCATCTTTCGTGACCTCATCAAATTGATGGTGCTCCCACGCCCTGCACAGTCACATGACATCTTTCAGACCATGAGCCTCATCAAGCAGCCCAGCAGGCTGCTCCGTCAGGTACACGCCCTGGTCGAAAGGCTGCCAGCCGACCAAATCACGCTGTCGAAGCTGGCATCTGAACTTGGCATGTCCGAGCGCACACTGGCACGCAAGGTGAGAAGCGAGGCAGGCGTACCGGCGGCCGCCTACGCACGGCGCATCAAGTTAAGCCAAGTCGGTGAGCGCCTCACCCTGACCTCTGCACCGGTCAACACCATCAGCACAGAGTTGGGTTTCAGCAGCGACGCCAACATGCGACGGATGTTCAAGAGTCTGACAGCACTCACTCCGGCAAAGTATCGACAGCGATTTTCTCGCAGCTAGTCGGTGGGTTGACCCTGGCCCCGATAACGGCCCAACCGTCGCTAGCCCTCACCCGCACTTGGAATTGCCGCAATTCAGACAAGTGGCGCAGCCATCCATCTGCACCACCGCCTGGGTGTTGCACTTGCTGCACAGCTGGGCGCCAGCGGGAAATCCCTCGCCCGGTTCGACGGTCACCGCCCCCTGACTGGCCTCGTAGGCGGCGCGCTTTTCCGCTAGGTACTTGAGCTGAGTCTCGTCCAACGCATGGCCTTCAAGCATGCCGATGTGGATCAGATGGCGCTCCAGTACGCCGCCGATCTCCGCCACGATGGACGGCATATAGACGCCGCCCTTCTTCAGGTAGCCGCCACGCGGATCGAACACCGCTTTCAGTTCCTCGACGAGAAAGGTGCAGTCACCGCCCTTGCGGAACACCGCGGACATGATTCGCGTGAGCGCGACGATCCATTGGAAGTGGTCCATGTTTTTCGAATTGATGAAAATCTCGAACGGCCGACGCTGCTCATGGGGCGTGCCGGCGTTGAGCACGACGTCGTTGACGGTGACATAGAGCGCATGTTCGAACAGCGGCGACTTGATCTTGTAGGTCATGCCAACCAGGGTTTCCGGGCGCTGCAGGCTCTCATCCATCTCCACCACGTTGGCTTTGGCGGTGGTTTGGTCTGTGGCGACGACAGGCCGTTCGAGGGTCTCGTCGACGACCTTGAAGCCCTTGATGCGCTGGGTGATCTTTACGGTCATTGCAGATTCTCCATCCGGACGACAAACGCCGCCCGGCTATCGGTCAGGGCTCAGTACTTGCCGTAATAGCCTTCTTTGAGGGCGTCGAACAGGTTGGCAGCAGAATTGACTTCCCCGTCATACTCGACCTCTTCGTTGCCTTTCAGCTCGACCACGCTGCCGTCTTCGAGAATGAAGCGGTACAGGGTCTTTTCCAGATCGGCCTCCTTGACCAGCACGCCCTGGAACGCCGCCGGGTTGAAGCGGAAGGTGGTGCAGCCCTTTAGGCCCTGGCGCCAGGCGTAACGGTAGATGTCCTTGAAGGCCTCGAACGGATAGTCGGTGGGCACGTTGGCGGTCTTGGATATCGACGAGTCGACCCACTTTTGCGCCGCAGCCTGGATGTCCACGTGCTGGGTTGGGGTGACATCGTCAGCGGTGATGAAATACTCCGGCAGCTGCTCGCCCGGCTCGGTCGAGCCGGGCTTGGCGCGCGAATTAATCAGGGTGCGATAGGCCAGCAATTCGTAGCTGAACACCTCGATCTTTTCCTTGGCCTTGCGCCCAGCGCGGATCAGGTTGCGCGAGTAATGATGCGCGAAGCTCGGTTCGATACCGTTTGAGGCGTTGTTGGCCAGGCTCAGACTGATGGTGCCGGTGGGCGCGATGGAGCTGTGGTGGGTGAAGCGCGCGCCCTGCTCGGCCAGCTGATCGATCAGCTCGGGCGCGTATTCGGCGATCTTTTGCATGTAGCGCGAGTACTTCGCGTGAAGTACGCGCCCCGGCACCTGGTCGCCCAGCTTGTAACCATCGGCTTTCATTTCCGGACGCTTGCGCAGCATCTCGGCGGTGACTTCGAAGATTTCGGTCAGCAGAGGTGCCGGCCCCTTTTCCTTTGACAGATCCAACGCCACTTCCCAGCCAACCAGCGCCATCTCCCGAGCGACCTCTTCGGTGAACACGCAAGCTTCGGCGCTGCCATAGCGTAGTTTGAGCAAGGTCAGCGCCGAACCGAGCCCGAGGAAACCCATGCCGTGGCGGCGCTTGCTCTCGATTTCGTGACGCTGCTGCGCCAGTGGCAGGCCGTTGATCTCCACCACGTTGTCCAGCATCCGGGTGAATACCCGAACCACTTCACGGTATTTGTCCCAGTCGAAGCGCGCGTCAGGACCGAAAGGGTCGATGACGAAATGGGTGAGGTTGATCGAGCCCAGCAGACAGGAGCCGTACGGCGGCAGCGGTTGCTCGCCGCAGGGGTTGGTCGCGCGAATCGCTTCGCACCACCAGTTGTTGTTCAGCTGGTTGACCCGGTCGATCAGGATGAAGCCCGGCTCGGCGTAATCGTAGGTGGAGACCATGATCATGTCCCACAAATGTCGCGCCTTGACCCGCCCGTAGATCCTGCAGGCCACCAGGCCGTCGTCACGCACGATGTAGCCGTCATGGCTCGGCCATTCGCGCCACAGCACCTGTTCGGCGTCGCTCAGATCGAGCTCGGCTTCTTCCTTCAGGTGCAGCGGAAAGATCAACGGCCAATCCGCGTCGGCTTCTACCGCCTGCATGAATTCGTCAGTGATCAGCAAGCTGAGGTTGAATTGCCGCAGCCGGCCGTCTTCGCGTTTGGCGCGGATGAATTCGCGCACGTCCGGATGACCGACATCAAAGGTCCCCATCTGTGCACCGCGGCGCCCGCCGGCAGAGCTGACGGTAAAGCACATCTTGTCGAAGATATCCATGAACGACAGCGGACCGCTGGTATGCGCGCCTGCACCGGACACGAAGGAGCCGCGCGGGCGCAGGGTGCTGAATTCGTAACCGATGCCGCAGCCGGCCTTGAGCGTCAAGCCGGCCTCATGGACCTTGCCGAGGATGTCGTCCATCGAGTCGGCAATGGTGCCGGAAACGGTGCAGTTGATCGTCGAGGTGGCCGGTTTGTAGTCCTGCGCGCCTGCGTTGGAAATGATCCGTCCGGCGGGGATGGCGCCATTGCGCAGCGCCCAGAGAAATTGCTGATACCAGAGCTCGCGGGTTTCCGCATGTTCGACGTCAGCGAGTGCCCGCGCGACCCGCTGCCAGGTGTCATCGACGCTGTCGTCGACCGCGCTGCCGTCTTTGCGTGTTAGCCGGTATTTCTGCGCCCAGATGTCTTCGGAGGCCACCTGCAGGGCAATTTCAGGGGTGGTTTTCGTCTCTGCCGCGATGGGCCCGTCCGTCTTCGCCATGCGCTGCGCATCCTCGTGTCGATGGAGTGGAAACCAAAGCACGAAGCATAGTCACGGGCGCCAGAAGCACTATGACGCGCATCAAGTCGGCCGACGGACGACCCGGATAGGCGCCCGCCAGCGCGGGGCCGCCGGGCACGCTGAACTGAGGGTCAGAGCGATTCCAGACATTCCGCCAGCGAGCTGCCGAGATCCTCGATCAACTGCTCGTAGCCGCCCGCCGAGGCGTCGATGCCATAACCCAGCGCGTCCAACTCGGTGACCGTCACTGGCAATCCACGGATCAGACTATCCGCCAGGCGCGGACGAACCGGAGGTTCGTAGAACACGCAGCTCGGACCGGACTGCTCCAGGCGCTCACGCATGGCGGCCACATGCCGCGCGCCGGGCTGGGCTTCGCCACCGGCGCTGAATACGCCGGCGTGTTTGATCCCATAAGCGGCTTCGAAATAATCGAAGGCCTCGTGAAAGACGAAGAACGGCTTGGTTCGGGTTTCGCTCAGGCGCTGGCTGAGCCGCTTATCGAGCGCATCCAGCCGCTGCTTGAATGCGGCCAGGTTGGCTCGGTAGCGCTCGGCATTGACCGGATCGGCCTTGGCCATGTCCAGCGCCATGCCTTCGGCGATGGTCAGCGCATTGGCGGGCAACAACCAGAGGTGCGCGTCGAGGCTGCCGGGACGATGGGCGTGATCGTGTTCGTCGTGGTCAGCGGCCTGAGCGTGAGTGGCTTCACGAGCGTGGTCGTCATGCTCATCATGGGCCTGTTCTGAATGCTCGGCGTGCTCATCGTCGTGCGCATCATGTGCATGCTCGTCGTGGGCATCGTGCTCGGCCTCGTGATCATGGTCGTGGTCGCTGGCTGCCTCGCCGAAATGGCGCAAGGTCAGTCCGGGCAGCGACTGTACCGCCACGCTCGGCCGCTTGCGGCCCTCCAGCACCGGCGCGAGAAAGCCCTCCATGTCCGGACCGATCCAGTAGAACAGGTCGGCGCTGCGAAGCTGCCGTACGTCGGACGGGCGCATCGCGTAATGGTGAGGCGAGGCACCCGGCGGCAGCAGAACGGCGGGTTTGCCAACGCCGTCCTGAACGGCAGCAGCGATCAGCTGCAGCGGCTTGATGCTGGTCAGCACCTCGATTTCAGCATGGGCCTGGGCGCTGCTGAAAAGACTGACGGTCACTAGAAGCGGTATCGAAAAAAGACGAAACACGGGCAACACTCGATTGAACTGAATGGGTAACATAATAACGTCTCTCAGCCACATCGTCTTCGCTCATGCCCAAGTCTCCGCTGGCCTGCACGCCCCACGATCACCACCACTGCGTCAGCCATGCACTGGCCGAAGCCGACCTCCTGTGCGAGCGCTCGGGCGTGCGCCTGACTGCTCTGCGCAAGCGCGTGCTGGAGCTGGTCTGGCAAAGCCACAAGCCGCTCGGCGCCTATGACATCCTCGCCGAGCTGACGGCGCAGGACGGCCGCCGCGCCGCGCCGCCCACGGTATACCGCGCGCTGGATTTTCTGCTTGAGAACGGGCTGGTGCACCGCATCGCTTCGCTCAACGCGTTCATCGGCTGCAATCACCCCGAACACCCGCACCAGGGCCAGTTTCTGATCTGCCGCAACTGCCACACCGCCATTGAGCTCGAACAAGCTGCCATCAGCGAGGCCATCGACCAGGCCGCGCGCAGCGTCGGCTTCCAGGTCGAAGGCCAGACGGTCGAAGTGGTCGGCCTCTGCGCATCCTGCAGGCACGCGGCATGAACGAAGCGCTGATCCGCCTGGACGATATTCATGTCCGCTTCGCCAACCAGGCGGTGCTCGAAGGCGCTCAGCTGCAGGTTCATCGTGGCGAGATCGTGACCCTGATCGGCCCCAACGGCGCCGGCAAGACCACCCTGGTGCGTGCCGTGCTCGGCCTGCTCAAGCCGGACAGCGGCACGGTCTGGCGCAAACCCAAACTGCGGGTTGGCTATATGCCGCAGAAGCTGAACGTCGACCCGACCCTGCCGCTGTCAGTGCTGCGCTTCCTGCGCCTGGTGCCGGGTGTGGACCGCGCCGCGGCACTGGCGGCACTCAAGGAAGTAGGCGCCGAGCATGTTATCGACAGTCCGCTGCAATCGGTTTCCGGCGGCGAGATGCAACGGGTGCTGCTGGCCCGCGCCTTGCTGCGTGAGCCGGAGCTGCTGGTGCTGGACGAGCCGGTCCAGGGTGTCGATGTGGCCGGCCAGGCTGAGCTCTATCGGCTGATCGGACGGCTGCGCGAGCGTTACGGCTGCGGCGTGCTAATGGTTTCTCATGACCTGCACCTGGTGATGAGCGCCACCGACCAGGTGGTCTGCCTGAACCGCCACGTCTGTTGTTCCGGCCACCCGGAACAGGTCAGCGCTGATCCGGCGTTCGTCGAACTGTTCGGCCAGGACGCGCGCAGCCTGGCCGTCTATCACCATCAGCACGACCACAGCCATGACCTGCACGGCAGCGTGGTTACCGTCAAACCCCATATTCACGGCCCGAACTGCAAGCACTGATGCCAGATTTCCTACTCAATGCCCTGCTCGCCGGCCTCGCGCTGGCGCTGGTCGCCGGCCCGCTTGGTTCGTTCGTCGTCTGGCGGCGCATGGCCTATTTTGGCGACACCCTCTCGCATTCTGCGCTGCTCGGCGTGGCGCTGGGTTTGATGCTGGAGGTTAACCTGACCCTGGCGGTGATCGTCTGCTGCGTGCTGCTGGCGGTGCTGCTGGTGACCCTGCAACAGCGCCAGCCGCTGGCCTCCGACACGCTGCTGGGCATCCTCGCCCATAGCACGCTGTCGCTCGGACTGGTGTCGCTGAGCTTCATGCAGGACGTGCGCATCGACCTGATGGGCTATCTGTTCGGCGACCTGCTGGCGGTCAGCCCCAGCGACCTGGCCTGGATCGTCGGTGGCAGCGCCGTGGTGCTGCTGGCGCTGATACCGCTGTGGCGACCCCTCCTGGCGGTCACCGTGCATGAGGAGCTGGCCAAGGTCGAGGGCCTGCCGGTGGCAGCGATCCGCCTGGCCCTGATGCTGTTGATTGCGATGGTGATTGCCGTGGCGATGAAGATTGTCGGGGTGCTGCTGATCACCTCGTTGCTGATCATTCCCGCCGCCGCGGCCCAACGCCATGCCCGCACGCCCGAACAGATGGCGCTGGGTGCCAGCCTGATCGGGCTGCTCGCCGTGTGCATGGGCTTGTCATTGTCCTGGTACGAGGACACCCCCGCGGGCCCGTCCATCGTGGTGTCGGCTGCGGCGTTGTTCCTGCTCAGTTTTGCCTGGCGACGCAGGGCCTGATCCGATGGCACCCCTGAAATACCTGAGCGGTTACCCCGAGTCGCTGCAGCAGCAGATCCGCCAGTTGATCGCCGAAGGACGCCTGGGCGACTACCTCAAGCGCCGATACCCGCAACGCCACCAGGTACAAAGCGACAAGGCGTTGTACGGCTATGTGCAGCAGCTGCGCCAGAGCCATCTGAAAAGCGCGCCGAACATCGACAAGGTGCTCTACGACAACCGCCTCGACCTGACCCACCGCGCCCTCGGCCTGCACACCGCGGTGTCGCGGGTGCAAGGTGGCAAACTCAAGGCCAAAAAGGAAATCCGTGTCGCCGCGCTGTTCAAAGACGCGGCGCCGGAATTCCTCCAGATGATCGTCGTGCACGAGCTGGCGCATTTACGCGAGAGCGATCACAACCGTGCCTTCTACAAACTCTGCGAACACATGATGCCGGGGTATGCGCAAACCGAGTTCGACCTGCGTTGCTACCTGCACTGGCGTGAGCTGAGCTGACCGCACGGCCGACACCCATCGTCCAGACGCAAAAAAGGCGGCCCGGAATCAACCGAGCCGCCTTGTTTCACGCTACCGCGATCAGGCTGGCACCTGCTCCGCCGCCGCCTCGCGCGCCCAGACACGGTGCTGCGAGAGCGCCTGAGCAAAGGCCGAGAACACCGTCGCGACATCGCCGTCGTCACCGGTGACCAGACCGGCATCTTCCGGCAGGTTCAGCGCCGTAAGCAGCTGCCGCGCCTCGCCCAGCACCGCGATCGGTTTGAGGTGCTTGTAGGCTTCGAGCAGGTAGTGCTTGGCCACGCCGTTCTTGGCCATGGCTTGCACGCTCTGCGCGCCACCAGGCATGAACACCGCGTCGAAGGCAATCGACGGCATGCCATCCATCGCCGCGTCAGGGGTGAGCATCTTGCCGTCGGCCGTTTTGACCGGCGCCGGTGACGGGCCGATCAGCTTGGCCAGCGCGCCTTCATCGGCCAGTTTCTGCTGGAATGTCTCTATGGCTTTGCCGTCCACGCCATTGGCGATCAGGATCGCAACCTTGCGCGACTTGATGTTGCCGGGCAGATGGTTCATCAGACTCAGTGCAGGCGAGCTGGCCGGGTTCGGCTGCTTGAGGCTGACGGTCGGTGCGGTCGGCGGTGTCACGCCAATGTTCTCGGCCACCCGACGTGCCAGCTCCAGATCGATGTTGGCGAGGATCTCGTTGACCTGCCGCTCACGTATGAACACGCGCTCGACCTTGCCCAGTTCGAAGCTGTAAGCACCGATGATGTGTTCCTTCTCCGGTTCGCTCATGCTGTTCCAGAACAACGTGGCCTGGGAGAAGTGATCGCTGAACGATGGGCTACGCGCCCGCACCTTGTGCCCTTCCATGCGCTCCGGATAGCTCTCGAAACCACCACCACTGGCAGCAGGCGGAGTTTCCTTCGGCCAGCCGCTGTCGACGGAGTTGGGCTCGTAGTTGGCGCGGCCCTTGTTGATCTTCTGACGGTGAAGGGCGTCGCGCTGGTTGTTGTGCACCGGCGCAATGGAACGGTTGATCGGGATCTCGTGGAAGTTCGGCCCACCAAGGCGCAGCAACTGGGTATCGGTGTAGGAAAACAACCGGCCCTGCAGCAGCGGATCGTTGCTGAAATCGATACCCGGCACGATATGGCCGATATGGAACGCGGCCTGCTCGGTCTCGGCAAAGAAGTTGTCGGGGTTGCGATTGAGGGTCATCTTGCCGAGCAGCTGCACCGGCACCAGCTCTTCGGGGATGATCTTGGTCGGGTCGAGCAGGTCGAAGTCGAACTTGTGCTCGTCGGCCTCTTCCACCACCTGCACACCCAATTCCCACTCGAAGTAGTCGCCCATTTCGATGGACTCCCACATATCACGGCGGTTGAAGTCCGGGTCCTTGCCGGCCAGCTTCAGGGTCTCGTCCCAGATCAGCGAGAACGCACCGGAGACCGGCTTCCAGTGAAACTTGACGAAGCGGCTGGTGCCCTCGGCATTGACCAGGCGGAAAGTATGCACGCCGAAGCCTTCCATCGCCCGCAGGCTGCGCGGGATGCCGCGGTCGGACATGGCCCAGATGACCATATGCGCCGACTCAGGCGTCAGCGAGACGAAGTCCCAGAAGCTGTCATGAGCCGACTGGCCCTGCGGGATTTCGTTGTGCGGCTCGGGCTTCACCGCGTGGACGAAGTCAGGAAACTTGATGGCGTCCTGGATAAAGAACACCGGCATGTTGTTGCCAACCAGGTCGAAAATACCTTCGTCGGTGTAGAACTTGGTGGCGAAACCGCGCACGTCGCGAACGGTATCGGCCGAGCCGCGTGAGCCCTGTACGGTGGAGAAACGCGTGAAGACCGGCGTCTCCTTGCCTTTGCTCGCGAGAAAAGACGCCTTGGTCAGGGCGCTGTGGTCGTCGTAGCTGACGAACACACCATGGGCCGCCGAGCCACGGGCGTGCACGATGCGCTCCGGAATGCGCTCGTGGTCGAAGTGCGTGAGCTTCTCACGCATGATGAAGTCTTCGAGCAATGACGGGCCACGCTCGCCGGCACTCAAGGTGTTCTGGTTGTCAGCGATTTTCACGCCCTGGTTGGTGGTCAGCGCCTGGCCGGTGGCGTCGCTGCGTGCGCCCTCAAGCTGGTCGAGTTTGGCGTTGTGGTTCTTGCGGTCGACGGTGTCGGTACCGGCAACTTCGCTGTGCTTTGGATCTTTGTTGTCCGTCATCTTGAGCCTCGGTTGAGCCTATGTGCCTAACCGCGAAGGGACCTGGCCGACTTGGGCCGGATGCATCAATTCACGGCATACCGGTTAGTGACCCTACAAAGTCGCTCAAGGTTGCGCCTTACGTCGATTAGCCCCCGCTATCGCACCGATGGCTTGCCTCAATCGCAGCAGTTCCCTACGCCCAGGAGCTGCAAACGCGTAGAATGCACGCCTTTCGCCACTACCCAGGCACCTACGACCGCACCCACAAGGTTCGCCCGTGATCGAATTTCAGCAAGTCCACAAAACCTATCGGGTTGCCGGCCGGGGCACCGCTCGTGAAGTGCCTGCGCTTAAGCCGACCGAACTGACCATCGGTGCCGGCGAAGTGTTTGGCCTGATTGGCCATTCCGGCGCCGGCAAGAGCACCTTGCTGCGCCTGATCAACCGTCTTGAAGAACCGTCCGGTGGTCGCATCCTGGTCAACGGAGAAGATGTCACCGCACTCGACGCCAATGGCCTGCGCCGCTTCCGTCAGCGCGTCGGGATGATCTTTCAGCACTTCAATCTATTGATGTCCAAGACCGTGGCTGACAACGTTGCCATGCCGCTGCGCCTAGCCGGCAATCATTCACGCAGCGAGATCGACAGCCGCGTCGCCGCCCTGCTCGACCGCGTCGGGCTCAAGGATCAGGCACGCAAGTACCCGGCGCAGCTGTCGGGCGGTCAGAAGCAGCGCGTCGGCATCGCCCGCGCCCTGGCCACCGAGCCGGACATCCTGCTCTGCGACGAAGCCACCAGTGCCCTCGACCCGCAGACCACCGCCTCGGTGCTGCAGTTGCTCGCCGAAATCAACGCCGAACTGAAGCTGACCATCGTGCTGATCACGCACGAGATGGACGTGATCCGCCGCGTGTGCGACCGCGTTGCGGTGATGGATGGCGGCACCATCGTCGAACAGGGTCCGGTCACCGAGGTCTTCCTGCACCCGAAGCACCCGACCACGCAACGCTTCGTGCTTGAGGACGAAGCGATCGACGAAGGGGAGCAGCACGATGATTTCGCCCATGTACCGGGGCGGATTCTGCGGCTGACCTTCCAGGGTGACGCCACCTACAAACCCCTGCTCGGCACGGTGGCACGGGAGACCGGGGTGGACTTCAGCATCCTCTCGGGCCGCATCGACCGTATCAAGGACACGCCCTATGGCCAGCTGACCCTGTCCCTGGTGGGTGGCGACATGGCCGCAGCCCTGGCCCAGCTGGATGCCGCTGACGTTCACGTGGAGGTACTGCGCTGATGGACGCCTTGTTCGGCTCTTTGTTTACCAACGTCGACTGGTACGAAATCTGGCTGGCAACCCTGGACACCCTGCTGATGCTCGGCGGGTCGTTGCTGTTTACCATCATTCTCGGCCTGCCGCTCGGCGTGCTGCTGTTCCTCACCGGCCCGCGTCAACTGTTCGAAAACGGCCCGCTGTACGGCTTTTTGTCCTTCGTGGTGAACGTGCTGCGCTCGTTGCCGTTCATCATTCTGCTGATCGTGATGATCCCCTTCACGGTGCTGGTCACCGGCACCTCGCTAGGGGTGGCCGGGGCGATCCCGCCGCTGGTGGTGGGCGCGGCGCCGTTCTTTGCGCGACTGGTGGAAACCGCGCTGCGTGAGGTTGATCGGGGCATCATCGAGGCCACCCAGGCCATGGGCGCCACGACCCGGCAAATCATTTTCAACGCCCTGCTGCCGGAGGCTCGTCCAGGCATCATTGCCGCCGTGACCGTCACCGCCATCACGCTAGTCTCCTACACCGCCATGGCCGGCGTGGTCGGTGCGGGCGGGCTCGGCGACCTGGCCATCCGCTTCGGCTATCAACGTTTCCAGACCGACGTCATGGTCGTCACCGTGGTGCTGCTGCTGGTCCTGGTTCAGGTCCTGCAGAGCCTCGGCGACAAGTTGGTAACGCATTTTTCAAGAAAATAACTGCCTAACCGGCACCGCTACAGGAACCCACAAGGAACCCTCCATGAAAAAACTGCTTGCTGCCTTCGCCGCCGTTGCGGCTTTCTCCGTCCACGCCGCCGATGAACTGAACGTCGCCGCGACAGCCGTTCCGCACGCGGAAATCCTCGAATTCGTCAAACCCCAGCTGGCCGAACAGGGCGTCGACCTGAAGGTGAAAGTCTTCACCGACTACGTGCAGCCGAACATCCAGGTGGCCGAAAAGCGCCTGGACGCCAACTTCTTCCAGCATCAGCCGTACCTGGACGAGTTCAACAAGGGCAAGGGCACCGAACTGGTCAGCGTGACTGGCGTGCACATCGAGCCCTTCGGCGCTTACTCGAGCAAGCACAAGTCGCTTGAAGCGCTGCCCAAAGGCGCGACCGTCGTGATCCCCAATGACGCGACCAATGGCGGCCGTGCCCTGCTGCTGCTGCAGAAGGCCGGTGTGATCACACTGAAGGACGGCGCCGGCATCACCGCCACGCCGAAGGACATTGCCGAGAACCCGAAGAACATCAAGATTCGTGAGCTGGAAGCGGCCACCCTGCCGCGTGTGCTGACTCAGGTCGACCTGGCCTTGATCAACACCAACTACGCGCTGGAAGCCAAGCTGAACCCCACTGAAGATGCCCTGTTCATCGAAGGCAACGACTCGCCGTACGTGAACATCCTGGTGGCCCGTCCGGACAACAAGGACAGCGCCGCCATGCAGAAGCTGGCCAACGCCCTGCACAGCGACGCCGTGAAGCAGTTCATCAACGAGAAATACAAGGGCGCCGTGGTTCCGGCGTTCTAATCACAAGTCAGCTGTCGCCCTTAGAACCCCGCCTTGTGCGGGGTTTTTTATGAGCTGCTCACCGCCAATCAAAGCAGCCAGTGCCGAACGGGCAGAGTTTCAGTGAATTGATTCATGTCGCGGTCCCCCTGCTGTTGAGGTCGCCTGGCTAGTACGTCAGTCTGCAGTCGCGATTTATCTCCATGGATGGAACCGACATGCAAGCGGAAGCTGACGTAATACAGATTTTCCTCGCCACCAAGATCACCAAACAGCCCCATCGCTTCGATACCCAACCGCCCCGCTGTAGGGAGTTACACAGGATGCGATATATCCTCGCTCGGCCATTCGGCCTTTCCCTTCTCGCAACGGCACTCAGCGCCTGTAGTTCAGTGGCCTCGCTCACAGCTGACAGCTTTACTTTCCAAGGGCAGCTACCCCCCAACTTCTCCATGCGAGCCCAGGCGCATTACGGCGTGGCTAACGGATGTGAGGGCCGCAGCCAGGCACGCTCATTCGAGAGCGGCTTTCAGGACGGGCCGCAGCAGTATCGCTTCAAGATTCCCGTCAGCTACCGCGACGGCCTTTGCGAGATGCAGCTGGCCCGTGTCGGGCTGTACATCCATGGCCGCTACGGCGAAAAGGACTGGCAACGCACCTATGACAATGGTGGCCTGGTGCTGGTCGACGCTTTGCCACAAGGCGCGCCCGATTTCGACGCGGAGGGCCACCTGAACAAGACGGCTGAATGCACATGGCTGTTTCAGCTAAGCAAGGCGCACTCACGGAAAGGGCAAGTCAGCAAGCTCCTGAGCTGCAAGGGTGCGGGCGCACATCTGGTGCGTAGCGAACTGGCGGGTAAGACGGTGCGGTTGGATATCCAGACCAACCCAGAGGAAAGGCCCTACAGAGACGATACATGGCTCCGGTTTCCAGAAGGCTGGAAGCCATGTTTACCGAAAGAAGGCTGGCAACGCTGCCAAAAGCCACCATTGTTCCAAACCTTTAAAATGAACGGTCAGGAATGCACCGTTTATCCCAACTGCAAGGAATGATCAGGGATGAATGACATGGAAAAAAAGGGCAACCCAACAACGCTGGCCTGCCCCCATCGGACAGACTGGATAAGCTTTCGGCTGGTTGACGAACATGGCGACGGTAAACCTTACGCCGAACTGGCCTATGTGCTGCACGACAGTCAGGGGCAACTATATGAGGGAGCGCTAGACAGCGAAGGTTTGGCAGTTATTAGTGGCATCTACTGCGGCCCTGCGGTGCTTGAGCTACCCGGACTGGATAGCGCTGGCCTAGAGTCGTGGTACGAGGAACTGGTCATCAGAGATTCCTTCAAGATACCTCTAACCAATTTGCAGATCGCTGCCGAGCAATCCCCGTCAGGCCCCCGCCGACCTAATGGCCACACCTACCTTGCAGAAGAGCGCGCCAGAATCGAAACCGCCCGTTTTATGCGCGTGGAAGTCAGCGACCTGGTCGAGGCCAAGGGACATCTGCCCGACCCTGATCCAACCTGGCAGCCCGAGCCCTCTGCAATGCTCAAGCACAACGCCGGGCTGGCTTCGGCATGCACCGGCGTCGCGCTGAGGCCCAACTCTCACCACATACTGGAAATCAAAGCGCTTCGGGCCTACAACCTTCTGCTCTCGCGCGACAAGGCGTTTTGTGCGATCAACGCCTACCATTTGGCGGTCATGAGCACCTTCGTATATGCACCATTCGGCGAGCCGAAGCAGCCGAACGGTGCTTATACTTCCAGCCCGCCTCCCTATAAACGCAGCGGGAGCATTGGGCATGTGCTGCACGAGCAATTGGCGCGCTTGGATAAAGCTACCGCGTTCGATAGTGCGCGCTATCACCTGCTGTATGAAGAAGTACCTTATTCCAAGCGGCTGGAGATCATGCCCTACGACCCGGCTCGCTACCAAGACGAGGCCACTAAAGGCTGGGCCAATCCGGAAGATGTTCATTTTCTTTACGACGAAGAGACGGACACCCAGGCCTTCATTTCACATAACGATAAGCTGGTGCTCATCTCCATCCGGGGTACGCTGGGAGCGCCGGACATCTTGCGAGACCTGGACGCGCGCCAGGTTCCTTACGCGGAAGGCTCAGGCCAAGCCCACCGAGGATTTTATGACTCGTTCCAAGCCGCAAAGGAATTCGTCGAGCGCTATTTGGACGCGTTCTATACGGGCGAGCAAACCCTGATCATTTGTGGCCATAGCCTCGGGGGCGCCGTTGCACTGCTGTTAGCAGAGTGGCTGCGAACAAACTGGTCGCGAGACATTCAGCTCTACACCTTCGGCGCCCCACGCGCCGGCGACCGAGCCTTTGTACAGAGTGCCCAAGAGCTGGTCCATCACCGTCTTGTCAATCACAACGACCCAATCCCCGCCGTCCCCTTCGCCTGGCTGGATGCCGAGTGGAGGATGGCCAGCGCCGGTACCGTGGTGCTGTTCAGCTCACCCTTGCTGGGTGTGGCGCTGCTCCTGGGCGGGTTGCTCAACTTGCAGGGCGACCCTTACGAACACCATGGTCAACAACGCCACTTCGTACCCCGCAAGCCCGGCGGCGGTAGCGAAGTATCCATACTCTGGCAACCCAACTGCGCCTTGATCGACGAACAGGCTTGTGCACGCTATGTCGGTGCCATTGATCTGCAAGGCGATATGCCAAAGCGAATGTCCTTCATCGAACAGGCATTCGCTGGTGCAGAGCATTCCTCGGACAGTGGCTATAGCCGTGCCATGCTCACCACGCTGCTGCGCTGGAATGCAGGTGTTGAAGAGCGGAAGGGTGTCTTGTTCACGCCCAGTGAACTCCACGACATCGACAAGCTGATCCAACTGGCCGAAGCCGAGCTGGCCAGTTGGCAGCCTCGAGATTTCATGGAGTTTCGCCGGGCAGTTAGAGTGCATCACGACTCCCGCTTCTATAACAAATCCGACCTGGAACTCCGCCAGATGTACGACGCGGGCATCGCCTTGGCACGCTCGCTAGGCAGGCAGCAACGAGAGGCGTTGGGGCGCGCCAGAGAGCGGTTGCTAAACGAGTCGAGCAGACGCCTTACCGCTCCCGATGTGTTTGGAGACTTGACTCATCGGCACGACTTGCCCGTATTAGTCGGGCAGTGGAGATCGCTGGAAGAAAACCAACGGGCGGAGAAACTCGCCCATACAACCCAACGCCTGGGGCGTCAGTACGCCTGATACCCGGGAACGCTGAGCCCTTTACCAACGTTGGTTGAAAGACTTGGTTGCTTGCCCGCCGACCGAGCTAGGGGCCTAGAAGCGTGCGCCTAACACAGGCGCTTCTAATGACGTGCCACGTCCACCGGATACACGTCTGCTTATTGTTACTAGCGCTGCCTGCTCCTCAGCGCACCACCACCAGCGGGTGCCCCCGTTCGGGATGGCGCTGCACCAGCACATCCAGGCCGAACGCCTCACGCAGCGGATCAGGCTGCAGCACCGCTTCGACCGGACCCTGCAGATGCGCTCGCCCCTCGTGCAGGAGCAACAACCGATCGCAGTAGCGCGCCGCCAGATTGAGGTCATGCAGGATCACCAGCACGGCGGCGCCACGCTCGGCGAACCCGCGTACGGCCTGCAGAGTGCTGTGCTGATGCAGCGGGTCGAGGGCTGCGGTCGGTTCATCGAGCAGGAGCACCCGGCCTTCAGCACCCGGCCACAGTTGCGCCAGGACCCGCGCCAGGTGCACCCGCTGCCGCTCGCCACCGGACAGCGACAGGTAGCTGCGGCCTATCAGATGGCTGGCGTCGGCCGCCGCCAAAGCCTGCTGGACGATGCGCGCATCCGCCGTGCGCCCTTCGGCATGAGGTAAGCGCCCCATGGCCACCACCTCCTCCACGCGAAAGCCAAAGCTCAGGCTGGACTGCTGCGCAAGCACGGCCAGGCGCCTTGCGCGCTCACGCGACGGCCAATCGTGCAACGGGCGGTCAGCCAGAAGCATCTGCCCGGCGCTGGGGGAGAATTCACCGCTGAGCGCACCGAGCAGTGTGCTCTTGCCCGCGCCATTGGCGCCCAGTACGCCAAGGATCTCCCCCGCCTGCAGTTGAAGATCGATGCCTTGCAGCACGCGACGGTCGCCACGCCGCACCTCGACGGCTTCAGCGCGGAGCATCAGTGGCGTTCCCGAAGCAGGAGAAAAAGGAAGAAGGGTGCGCCGAGCAGTGCCGTAACGATGCCGATGGGCAGCTCTGCCGGTGCCAGCAGCAATCGAGCCAGCAGATCGGCGAAGAGCAACAGACTGGCACCCGCCAGCGCCGAGGCCGGCAACAGCACCCGGTGATCCGGTCCGCTGAGCAGGCGAATCAGATGCGGCACCACCAGCCCGATAAAGCCGATCAGCCCCGCCGCGGCCACCGCGGCGCCGACGCCAAGGGCGGTGAGAAACACCAGTTCGCGTTTGAGCCCTTCCACCGAAAAGCCGAGGTGGCGGGCTTCGGACTCGCCCAGAAGCAAGGCGTTGAGCGCAGCCGCGCGGCGCGGCAGCCAGACCGCCACTCCGGCGGCGATCACCAGCAACGGCCACAGGCGCGCGTAGCTTGCGCCATTGAGGCTGCCCAGGTTCCAGAACGTCAGGGTACGCAGCGTGGCGTCATCGGCCAGGTAGGTGAAGAGACCGATGACGGCTGCCGCCAGCGCAGTCAAGGCGACCCCCGCGAGCAGCATGGTGGCGACGCGGGTCTGACCGTCGCGCCGCCCCAGCCGATACACTGCCGCCGTCACCAGCAGTCCGCCAGCAAAGGCACTGGCGGACAACAGATAAGGTTCCAGGGCGGTCGGTATGCTGCCCACTGCCGAGCCCCATACGATCGCCACCGCCGCACCCAATGCAGCGCCGCTGGACACGCCGATCAGCCCGGGATCGGCCAGCGGGTTGCGAAAGAGCCCCTGCATGGCGACGCCGGTCATGGCCAATACGGCTCCGACCGCGAGCCCCACCAGCGTGCGCGGTAAGCGAATCTGCCCAAGGATAAGTTCGGCCTGCGCCCGTTGCGGATCGGTTTGACCAAGCCCCGCCAGGCTCATGACTGCGCGCCACGTATCGCCCGGCGAGAGACTGACCGGCCCAAGCGCCAGCGATAGCCAGATTGACAGCAGCAGCATGACCGCCAGCAGTGCGAACAACGGGCGCGGGGGTAGGACTCGGGTCATTGGGAGTTGTCGGTTAGGGCCCGCATGAAAGGATAAAAGGCTGTGAACAGCGCCGCCAGTTAGGCCGATTCAGACGCACGAGCGCGCAATGACCACGACGCCGGAACACTGCCGACGCGCGGGTCAACCCTCACTACTTATGAAGACAGGTAACTGTTCAGCCAGCTTTTCAGCGCGCAGCGGGCCGCGGACGAATCCGCGCAGGCGGCCGTCCGGGCCGATCAAGGCAAGGTTGCCGCCGTGGTCGACGGTGTAATTTTCTTTCGAGGTGTCGGCGGGAATGAAGGGCACGCCCACGGCATTGGCCAGGGTCTGAATATCGTCCAGCGGGCCGGTCAGGCCGATGAATCCGGCGCCGAAGTAATCCAGATACTTCTTCAGTTGCTCCGGCGTATCGCGCTCAGGATCGACACTGACAAGGATTGGCTGCAGCTGCTGGTTGACCTCATCGGGCCATTGGCTGCGCAGCTGGCGCAATTCGGCCAGGGTGGCGGGGCAGATGTCCGGGCAAAAGGTGTAGCCAAAGAACAGCAAGTGCCACTTGCCTTGGAGGTCGTGCGTGGAAACGGGCTGGCCGTCCTGGTTGGTCAGTGTCACATCGGGTACATCGCGCCCCTGGGGCAGGATGACGATACCGGCATCGAGCAGCTCGGCAGTGTCGAGCGGCTGCCCGGTGTTGAGTACCTTGTAGACCGTTAGGCCAATGACCAGCGCAACCAGTGCAACGAGAATGAATACGGTTTTCTGGATGCGTGTCATGAGGGTCCTTGTCGGCCGGCTTAAAAGGTCAGCGGCAGATAATGATCAACCAACAAAGCGATGAACAGCGCGAACAGATACCAGATGCTGAATTTGAAGGTCTTGATCGCCGCATGGGGGCGGCTGTCGCGATACAGCACCACGGCCCAGAACAGGAAGCGTGCGCCCAGCAGCACGGCGGCAGCGAGGTACAGCGGGCCACTCATGTGGATGGCAAAAGGCATGACGCTGACCGCCAGCAACATCGCGGTGTAGAGCAGGATATGCACCTTGGTGTAGTGCTCGCCATGGGTCACCGGCAGCATCGGCACGTTGACCTCGGCGTACTCGTCCTTGCGGTGAATCGCCAGTGCCCAGAAGTGCGGAGGGGTCCAAGCGAAGATGATCAGCATCAGCAGCAGCGGTTCGGCCGTCACCTGCCCGGTTACCGCAACCCAGCCGAGCAGCGGTGGCGCGGCGCCTGCCAAGCCGCCGATCACAATGTTCTGCGGCGTGGCGCGTTTGAGAAAGCCGGTGTAGATCACCGCGTAGCCCACCAGGGAAGCCAATGTCAGCCAGGCGGCCAGAGCGTTGGTGAAGGTCAGCAGCAGCGCCATTCCGGCGACACTGAGCACCAGGGCGAACAGCAAGGCGGCGGCCGGCGCGACCCGGCCTTGTGCCAACGGCCGCTTATGGGTGCGCGCCATTTCCAGGTCGATGCGCCGATCCACCACATGGTTGATTGCTGCCGCGCCACCGGCACAGAGGGCGATGCCCAGGTTGCCAAACAACAGAACCGTCCACGGCACACCGGAGCGTGTCGCGAGAAACATACCCACCAGTGAAGTGATGAGCATCAGGACTACCACCCTGGGTTTTGTCAGCTCGAGGTAGTCGCGCCAGATGGCCTGGGCGCCGCGTTCGCTGATGAGAGTGGCCATGGGATTCTCCTTATGCGCGAGGCAGGTCGAGCCTACTCGTCGTGTTCGAATTCAGATGCGGCTGAGGCGCCAGTACGGCGGCAACCGATGGGGCAAGGCGGAGGCGATGGTTGATCAGCACGGTCACCAGCAGCAGCAACGCACCGCCGCCGTTATGCGCGACCGCGACCGCCAATGGCAGATTGAGCAACACGTTACTGATGCCCAGCCCGACTTGCAGGGCCAAGGCGGCCATAAGCAGGCCGGCCAGCCGTGGCAACCCGTTGCGCCAAAGCTGCCAGCAGAGCACCAGCAGGATCAGCGTCACGCTAAGCGCGCCGAGTCGGTGTGTCAGGTGAATGGCCGTGCGCGCTTCGCCATAGAGCATGCCGCCGAGGTAATTCGGGCCGATGTCGTGATGGGTCAGGTTGAAAGCGTTGGCGAAATCCATCTGCGGCCACCACTGGCCATGGCAGGTCGGGAAATCGGTGCAGGCCACAGCCGCGTAATTGCTGCTGACCCAGCCGCCCAGCGCTACCTGAATGATCACCGCGAACAGGCTGATGAACGCCAAGGTTCGGAGCCTCGCCGGCACGCTCGGCATCATCGGGCGTCGGCCGGACAGGCGCAGCGTCAGCAGGAACAGGAGGCTCAACGTGGTAAAGCCGCCCAGCAGATGCGCCGTGACCACCTGCGGCCAGAGTTGCAGGGTCACTGTCCACATGCCGAACGCGGCCTGAGCGATGACGACCGCGAGCAGCAGCAAGGGAAGTTTGAGCGGCTGTCCCGGCTCGTTACGACGGCGTAGCGCCTGCACCGCGAGCCCGAGGATAACCAGCCCCAGCGCACCGGCGAAGTAGCGATGCACCATCTCATTCCAGCCCTTGTGCACCTCCAGCGGCGCATCCGGGAAGCGCATCGCCGCGAGGTTCTGCTTGTCTTCGCTCATGGGTACGCTGAGAAAGCCGTAGCAGCCCGGCCAGTCCGGGCAACCGAGGCCGGCATGGGTCAGCCGTGTATAGGCGCCGAGCAACACCACCACGACTGCCAATAGCGTGGCGACAAAGGCGAGGCGGTAGCCGGGTTTTGCCATCTGCTTCTCCTTGAGCGACCTCTTTGAGACTCCAGCGAGGCGGCTGAGTGCCTTGGATCAACCGATCTGGGAGATTTTCAGCAGGTGTTTGAGGTCATCGAGGATCGCCTTTCCGTTGGCCTTGCCGTCATAACGCAGCACCAGATTGCCGTGGGGATCGACGATCCACAGCTGCGCACCCTGCGGTAAATCACGATTGGCGCCGTATACGTCAGGGTTCAGGGCATAGCGCTGCAACTGGGGATACTCACGCTGCAGGCGCTGGTCATACTCGGCAGCCAAGGGCTGCGCACTGGCGAGGGCATGGCTGGCCCGGCCTGCTTCGCGGGCCAGGCCGATATTGATCTGACGGGCCAGATAGACCAGCTGCTGACAGTCTTCGGCGCAACCCTGCGGTGCAGTGACCAGCAACTCCCAGCGCGGCTCAGCACCCACCGGCGCGGTGATACCCAGAGCATCGCGGCCCTGACCGGTGGCAACCAGCGCCCCGTCATAGGTGCGGGTTTCGGGCACCCAGAAACCGAAGCGGTACATGGCGCTTGCCAGCAGCATGGGGCCGATGACCACGGCGAGGATCAGCAGCAGTTGCAAACGTCCCCTGCGCCGTTGTGCCGGTGCAGCCTTGAAGGTCGGATTCATCGCGGTCACTGCTTGCTCCCCCGTGCCTGATGCACGCCGAAGTAGATGAACAACGCCAGCAGTGCCGCTGCCAGCGCAAACCATTGCACCGCGTAGCCGACATGCTGCTGCGGCTGCATAAAGGTCACTGGCCAGTCGGCCCGATAGGCCGCAGGGCCGGGTGCCAGCCGCAGCTGGTAGCCGACACCGTCGCGGCCAAGCAAGGTCCAGATGTCCTTCACGTCGACGTGGTTGATCAGCCGCGGCCAGCCTTCTGCCATCCGCCGGTTGAGAATGAACGGGTCGCCGGAAGGCACGTAGACCCAGGCGGACAGCTTCAGCGGGCGGTCTGGAGTATCGAATTTCGGGGGGATGCGCCGGTCCGGCCAGGGCAACCAGCCACGGTTGACCAACACCCAACGGCCGCTGGGCTGATCCTGAAACGGCTGCAGCAACTCGACGCCGACGCGGCCATCGCGGGTGCGGCTGTCCAGCAGGAAGCTGTGTTCGGCATCGAAGCGGCCCTGCAGGTTGACGCGTGCATAGGCCGGTTCCTGGAGCGTGTCGATCTGCTCCGGGCCGATGGGCGCAGCGGCTTCACGCGCTTCTTGACGAGCCAGCATGTCGCGCTTCTGCTCACCGCGCTCCAGCTGCCAGAAACCCAGCCAGACCAGTAACGGCAACAGACACAGCACCACAAGCGTGGGGATGACGCCCGGCTTGAAGCCGTTCATACCCTGCCCCGCGGCGTATTGATCGGGCTGGCTATACTGCACCCCCACTTCTCCAAGTTTCCCTGTTACGGCGGACCGCTCATGCTCAAGGCGGCAATTGTTCTGTTATTAGTAGCCACACTGGTCAGTCTGTTCAGTGGTCTGTTTTTTCTGGTCAAGGACGAAGGCCAAACCTCACGTGTGCTCACCGCCCTCTTCGTTCGCGTCTCCCTCACGGCATTGACTGTCGCCCTGATTGCATGGGGCTTCTATAGCGGGCAGCTGCAACCCGGTTTCGGCGCCTGATCGGCTTAAATCACGTAGACGAATACGAACAAGCCAATCCACACCACATCCACGAAGTGCCAATACCACGCCGCCGCCTCGAAACCGAAATGCTGCTCAGGCGTGAAGTGACCGCGGAAGCTGCGCACCAGCATCACCGTCAGGATGATTGCACCCATGGTCACGTGGGCGCCGTGGAAGCCCGTGAGCATGAAGAAGGTCGCGCCGTAGATGCCCGAGCCCAGAGTCAGGCCCAGCTCGGTGTAGGCGTGTATGTACTCTTCAATCTGCAATGTCAGGAAGGCGATGCCCAGCAGCACGGTGATTCCCAGCCCCAACTTGAGCTGCTTGCGGTGTGCCTTGCGCAGCGCATGGTGCGCCCAGGTCAGGGTGAAGCTGGAGGTCACCAGCAGGATAGTGTTGATCAGTGGCAGACCCCACGGGCTGATGGTGCCCTCCGGCGCGGGATAGACACCCGGGTCGGGATTGTTCAGCAGCGGCCAGCTGTACTCGAAGTTCGGCCAGAGCATGGCGCTGACGCCCTTGTCGCCTTCACCGTCTAGCCAGGGGCCTACCCAGTAGCGGATGTAGAACAGCACGCCGAAAAAGGCGAGAAAGAACATCACCTCGGAAAAGATGAACCAGCTCATGCCCCAGCGGAAGGAGCGGTCCATCTGCGCGCTGTACAGTCCCGCGCGGCCCTCACGGACCACCGCCCCGAACCAGCCGAACATCATGTAAGCGATCAGCAATGCGCCGATAAAAAAGATGATCGGCCCGCTGATCTCGTCGCGGCCGGCCTTGAGGTCGTTGAACCAGCTGCCCAGGCCGAAGACGGTCGTCAGTAGCGCCAAGGTTCCCACAATCGGCCATTTGCTCTGGGCGGGAACGTAGTAGTTCTCGTGCGTGGTGGTCTGTTGGCTCATTGCAGACTCTCCTTGGTCGCCACCAGATGCGCCGGATCAACGAGGGCGACGGGAGGTTGGCGGGACGTGATGTCGAACAGGGTGTAGGCAAGCGTCAGGTGACGCACATCCGCAGGTAGATCACGATCGACGATGAAACGTACCGGCATTTCGATACGCTCACCGGGTTGCAGCACTTGCTGGGTAAAGCAGAAACACTCGGTCTTGTGAAAATAGGCCGCCGCCTTTGAGGGCGACACGCTGGGCACCGCCTGCGCCGTCATCGGTTTGTCTGTCGGGTTATAGGCAATGAAGCGCATCTCGCGGCTGGAGCCGGGATGAACATTGAGCTGGTCCGCCACCGGCTTGAATTCCCAGACCATCCCCGAGGCGTTGGTGGCGAGAAACTGCACCCGCACCTCACGCGCCTCGTCTACGGTCTGCGCCCCTTCATAGGCGCCCGCCGTCTTGCCGTTGATGCCGAAGGCCTTGCACATGACGTCATAGATCGGCACCAGCGCGAAGCCGAAGGCGAACATCGCCACGACCACCAGCAACAGTCGACGAACCAGGCGGCCCAGCGGCAGCTCAGTGTTCATGGCGAGTCCTCGGAGCCGGCAGGCTAGTCATGTTTCGGACCTGTCCGATGCTCGTGCAGCTCCTCCACCGAAGGCGGCACGCTGAAGGTGTGGTATGGCGCCGGTGACGGCACACTCCACTCCAGACCCTCAGCACCGTCCCAAGGCTTGGCAGCAGCAATCGGGCCGCCCCGGATGCACTTGATGACGATGAACAGGAACAACAGCTGTGTGGCGCCGAACATGAAGGCGCCAATGCTGGAGACCATGTTGAAGTTGGCGAACATCATGTTGTAGTCCGGGATCCGTCGCGGCATGCCGGCGAGCCCGACAAAGTGCATCGGGAAGAACGCCAGGTTCATGCCGACAAAGCTCATCCAGAAGTGCAGCTTGGCGAGGGTTTCGTCATACATGTGGCCGGTCCACTTCGGCAGCCAGTAATAGGCCGAGGCAAAGATGCCGAAGATCGCCCCCGGCACCAGCACATAGTGGAAGTGCGCCACCACGAAGTAGGTGTCGTGATACTGGAAGTCCGCCGGGGCAATGGCCAGCATCAGCCCCGAGAAGCCGCCGATGGTGAAGAGGATGACGAAGGCCACGGCAAACAGCATCGGCGCCTCGAAGGTCAGCGAGCCGCGCCACATGGTCGACACCCAGTTGAACACCTTCACCCCGGTGGGCACCGCGATCAGCATGGTGGCGTACATGAAGAACAACTCACCGGTCAGCGGGATGCCGACCGTGAACATGTGGTGCGACCAGACGATGAACGAGAGAAAGGCGATGGCGCCGGTGGCGTAGACCATCGAGGTGTAACCGAACAGCGGCTTGCGGCTGAACGCCGGAATGATCGAGCTGACCGCGCCGAACGCCGGCAGGATCATGATGTACACCTCGGGGTGACCGAAGAACCAGAACACGTGCTGGAACAGCACGGGATCGCCCCCGCCTGCCGCGCTAAAGAAGCTCGTGCCGAAGTGGATGTCCATCAGCATCATGGTCACCACGCCGGCCAGCACCGGCATCACCGCGATCAGCAGGAAGGCGGTGATCAACCAGGTCCAGACGAACAAGGGCATCTTCATCAATGTCATGCCCGGCGCACGCAGGTTGAGCACCGTGGCGACCACGTTGATCGCCCCCATGATCGAACTGATGCCCATCAGGTGAATGGCGAAGATAAAGAAGGTCACCGACTCCGGCGCATAGGTGGTCGACAGCGGCGCGTAGAAGGTCCAGCCGAAGTTCGGCCCGCCGCCCTCCATGAACAAGGTGGAAACCAGCAGTCCGAAGGCAGCCGGCAGCAGCCAGAAGCTGAAGTTGTTCATGCGCGGCAAGGCCATGTCCGGCGCACCGATCATCAGCGGGATCATCCAGTTGGCCAGGCCGACGAAGGCCGGCATCACCGCGCCGAAGACCATGATCAGCCCGTGCATGGTGGTCATCTGGTTGAAGAATTCCGGCTGCACGATCTGCAGGCCCGGCTGAAACAGTTCGGCGCGGATCACCATCGCCATCGAGCCGCCGAGCAGAAACGCGCAGAAGCTGAACCACAGGTACATCGAACCGATGTCCTTGTGGTTGGTGGTCAGCAGCCAGCGTGAGAGGCCCTTGGCCGGGCCGTGGTGATGGTCATGCCCGGCATGACCATGATCGTCGATCACTGCACTCATCACCTGATCCTCTTACTGGGTGGCTTCTTCGGCCTGTTTGAAGATGAGCACGTCTCTCGGCGTGACCATGTCGCCCGTGTCGTTACCCCAGGCGTGACGCTCGTAGGTCACTACTGCAGCGATATCGACTTCCGAGAGTTGCGGGCCGAAGGCAGGCATCGATGTGCCGGGAGAGCCCTTTACAACGATGCTGATATGGTTTTCCGCATCCCCCGTCGCTATCGGTGAGCCCTTCAGCGCCGGGAACATAGGCGGCAGCCCTTCGCCCGAAGCCTGGTGACAGGCCGCGCAGTTGGTCTGGTAGACCTTTTCACCCCGAGCGGTCAGCTCTTCGAGCGTCCATTCCTTGCTGGTCAGTTCGGCCAGCTTGGCGGCTTCAGCCTTCTTCCCGTCGAGCCAGGTGGCATAGTCCTCCTGGGATTTCACCTCGACCACCACCGGCATGAAGCCGTGGTCCTTGCCGCACAGCTCGGTGCACTGGCCGCGGTAAATGCCGGGCTGCTCGACGCGGGTCCAGGATTCGTTGATAAAGCCGGGGATGGCGTCCTTCTTCACCGCCAGATCAGGTACCCACCAGGAATGGATGACGTCCGCAGCAGTGATCAGGAAGCGCACCTTGGCACCTACGGGAATCACCAGCGGCTCGTCTACCTCCAGCAGGTAGTGCTCGCCTTTGGGGGCCAGGTTGTTGATCTGATCGCGGGGAGTGGTGAGGTTGCTGAAGAACTCGACGTCCTCACCCAGGTATTTGTAGTGCCATTTCCATTGGTAGCCGGTGATCTGGATGTCCACGTCCGATTCGGTGGGATCGTAGATATGGATGAGCGTGCGGGTGGCAGGCACCGCCATACCGACCAGAATCAGCAGCGGAATGATGGTCCAGAGCACCTCGACCTTGGTGTTCTCGTGGAAATGTGCCGAATCCAGCCGCTTGGAGCGGCGGTGGGCGAACATCGACCAGAACATCACCGCAAACACCAGCACGCCGATGATTACGCAGATCCAGAAGATGGTCATGTGCAGATCGAATACGGAGCGACTGACGTCCGTGGCGCCGGCGCGCATGTTCACGTCCCAGGCTGCCTGGGCCTGACCGAACAGCGACCACAGCCCCATCCCCATCCAGACTCGTGGATGTCGCGACATTGCGGGTTCCCCTTATGGTTCTTGTTATCCCGCCGACTACCTGTCCGGCCGCAGAGCGGAGCGAAACGCTCGCTAGGACGGCCTGACTACGCTCTGATCTGGCTCCCCCCAATGCCTGGTTGCCAGTCCTCGCTTTGCACGCGCAGTCGGATTCAATCGGTACGCTTACGATCGGAGTATAGACAGCGATGCAAGACTGGCAATTTCGTCAGGATCAGGCGCTGGCTTCTGCCGTGTGGTCGTTCTTTTTCACGCCGCGGATGTTCATCAACGCCAGGCACACCTGCAGCGTGATCAGCGCCCAGGCTTCGGCGGACCAGCCCCAGATGACCCACAGCAGGTTACTGAGCAGGAAGCACCAGAAGCCCACCGTTCGCCGTTGCGGTTTGAGCGAGCCGATCAGCCACGCTGCCAGAACCGTGACCACCATTGCCGGCCATTGCAGAAGATCGATAAAGACGTCCAATTCAGTCCTCCAGAACGAGCAGCAGCGCATCGGGGTCGCCGATGCGCTGCAATCAGAGAACGCGTCCCAAGCGCGCCCTTACCTGACAATGAGGGCGTCACCGCTGTGATTAGTTCCCGCCGTCCTGTCAGAGTGATGCAAGCGCTGCCTCGGACAGCTTGAGCGAGAGCTATTCGCGAGCAAGCTCGCTCCTACAGCAGCCGCACACGAGCCAGCGCTTCTTTCCGGCACCTTGCTCCCTGTAGCAGCCAGCTTGCTGGCGAACCGAAACCTACTCTCTATAGGCTTTAGATCAGGCTCATCTGCTGCCCGGGCGGCGCGAAGCGACTGCAATCGAGACCGTAATTCTGGTCGCGGCGGTTGTAGCCCAACCGCTTGCAGGCCAGCTGGAAGCGCTGCGCCAAGAGCTGAGCGAACTGCCCTTCGCCGCGCATGCGGCTGCCGAAGCGGCTGTCGTAATCCTTGCCACCGCGCGACTGCCGTACCAGGCTCATGACATGCGCGGCACGCTGTGGGAAATGCTCCTGCAGCCACTCGTCGAACAGCGTGGCCACTTCATGCGGCAACCGCAGCAGCACGTAGCCGGCCGAGCGAGCACCGGCCTCCCGCGCGGCTTCGAGCATGCGCTCCAGCTCCATGTCATTAACCATCGGAATCATCGGCGCGCACATCACGCTGACCGGTACGCCCGCTTCATGCAGGGTCCGCAACACCCGCAGCCGTGCCGCGGGGGACGCGGCACGAGGTTCCATGATGCGCTTGAGCTCGTCGTCCAACGTAGTGAGGCTGACCGAGACGCTGACCAGCCGTTGCTCGGCCAGCGGCACCAACAGATCCAGATCGCGCAGCACCAGCGAGCCCTTGGTGATGATGTGAACCGGATGCTTGAAACGCAGCAGAATTTCCAGTGCCTGGCGCGTCAATCGTTGCTCGCGCTCGAGCGGCTGATAGGCATCGGTATTCACCCCTAGCGCGATGGGCTGCGGCACGTAACCGGGCTTGCTCAGCTCCTGCTCCAGGCGCTCGGCAAGGTTGGTCTTGGCGATCAACCGTGTCTCGAAATCGATCCCTGGCGACATGTCCCAATAGGCATGGCTGGGCCGCGCGAAGCAGTAGATGCAGCCATGTTCACAGCCACGATAGGGGTTTACCGAACGATCGAAGCCGACATCCGGTGACTGGTTGCGGGTGAGCACGGTCTTGGCTGTTTCGAAGCGTACCTCGGTGGCGCGCGTCGGTGGCACATCCTGTTCCCAGCCGTCGTCATACGCCTCGCTACGGGTGGGGGCGAAGCGGTTGTCCGGATTGATGGCAGTGCCACGGCCGCGAGGAGTGGGAGATGGTGTGGACATGTGCAAGCCTCGAATACTGTCTATACGTACAGTACACGAGAACAACTCAAACGTGTGTCAGCCCCGACCAGCGTTATTTGAGGTTCAGCGCAACTCCAACGATTGCGGCCCTTCTACTCCTTGCCAGGTTCCGCTGAGCTGGCCATCGTGGCCAAGCCGAAGCTCGGCTATCGCAGCGTCGTCTGCCAAGTTTCTAAGCTTGGCGAGATTCCCATCGTCGGAATGCTGAAGCGAAAGTTCGGCCATGCGAGCCGTATCGTCGCGGAAATACAGAGCTCTGGATGCACCATCGGCGCTCGGTGGCGTGATGACCAGTGTCGCTCGGCGATGATTGATATCGCGGTGGTAAACGCCAGCGATTTGAGGCTTGCGGAGCTTCGCGCAATCGCCTCGCTGCTTCAACAACAGGCAACGACCGTATGGGCTTAGATCGTCGGTGAGATCGGCATAAGCGAAGCTGTTGGAAAACGGCCCAAGATCATCCAGTGCGCGTATCGCATGGGCAGAGCATCGACCTGCAATCAGCGTGAGCTGCGTTTGTTCGAGCACAAGCCTGTCATGCTCGATACCCGCATCACGTATGAGCGGCAAGCAGCGCTCATACATATCGCGCTGTATGGCAACCGTCTCGGCATCTTCACCGGGAGTGTCCGTTGCCAGTTGAGCGAGAAAATCCTCGATGCGGGCCACTCGGGCTTCGCTGATCCGCTTCTGCAGACGCTGCAAACCCGGCTCGCTTAACAAGGCCGGCAAGGTGAGCGGTTGCCCATCGGCCAGATCGAACGCATAACTGCGATTACCCAGGCTGAGATAAGCGCCCACGTACTCGCTCATGATGTCCACCGAAACGAACCCTGCGTTCTGCTCATGGATTTCGTAATCCAGGCTCGTCACCCCCGGCCCCACATCCTCCTTTGGCCAGACCTGCTCAAACGGAGACTGCTCAAACCTGGCGGGCAAACCGTCAAACTCAAGCACGTGGAGGTAGGTATTAATTCGATCCAGCGCAGGCGATGCGCCTTTGAACAGTGGGAAGCGATAGGTCGACCATTCGCTACGCGTGGCTTCGAGGGCCTTAACCCTTGGCTCGCCAAGCGCGTACATCGGCAACTGGACAAGCAGGCAAAAAGACACCAGCGGCAAGAATCCTTTCATGGCGTGTACCTTTCAAAGCGGCATTCAGCATGGAGAAGGTGGCGAAACGCCTGAGGATAAAATGCTAACTGGCAGCAGGAGTTTCAGGTTGATAGCGTCCGAACTCACGGACCAGTTTGTAGCAGCGGAGCGGCGAAAATGTGGTCTCGTGCAGTGACTGGTTATGGGGCTGTTTCACTTAACCTATGGGCTAACGCCGATCAGAGCCTCGATACCCTCATCCCGGATAGTGGCCAGTACTTCTTCCAGGGCTGCGCCGTCTGTATCAAATTCGTCGTCCCACACCGTGGAAGTTCCAAACTCATCGACCACTTCTAAAAGCCAGCC
This sequence comes from Stutzerimonas chloritidismutans, assembly GCF_038562055.1. Taxonomy (GTDB): domain Bacteria; phylum Pseudomonadota; class Gammaproteobacteria; order Pseudomonadales; family Pseudomonadaceae; genus Stutzerimonas; species Stutzerimonas chloritidismutans_A. Next base: position 118,199 of record NZ_JBCFXD010000012.1, read on the forward strand.
TCCTTTATCGCCACGGTAAATTTCCACCTCGACGGTTCTCCCGTCAGCAGTCAGTTTCTGGCATAGAGCGCTCATCTCGAGTTCAAAATCATCTTTCATTACCAATCTCCGAGCTGCTGTTCCTATACCCATAACTCAATGTTCTTCTTTGAGCTTGGCAAGACCACTCACCTGCCACGATCAGCGTCGAAGGCAGCATAGACGCGATCTGGACTTTCCCAATCAGAGGCGCCGTACCTGCACGCTTTGATAACCCTCGCCCTTATCACCGCCCAGCGCGAGGACACCCTGCCGCGCCAGCTCCCGCGCGCGCCAGTAGAGGTACATGTCGGTGGCGAAAATCCCGTCGCAGTCGCCCATCACTTCGGCCATGACGCGGGCCAGTGGCCTATTGTCCTGGCTGCAGGCTTCGGTCAGCTGGTGGTCGATTCGCTGATGATCCTCACCGTGGAAACGCCCATCGATCCAACGCCTTATCGCTGCGTTCTCTTCAACGGCGGCCCGCCATTGGTTAGCGAGGTCGGCGATGCGCACTGGTTCGACGAGGCGCGGCTGATAAAGCGCGGCCAGGGTCTCGGGCGCACGCATCGACACCGCCATGCGCGTGCTCACCCGGCTGTCGCCCGTACCGCAGACGACCTCTTGGATTGGCAACGCCGAGCCTTCGAGGGCCGCAGCCACGCGAGCGAGCATCAGTTGCTCGGACGCGCTGTCGCCATGCCAGACAGTCACGGGCCTGGAATGGCTGGCCAATGCCACCAACCACTCGGCGTCGGCTGCTACACCAGCGAAGTCGGGACGCGGCGTCATACCGGTCGGCCAGACGCCTTCCCAGAACGCCACGCGTTCGGCGCATGGCGGGGTCTCGATATCCGCAAGAGGCCCGACGGCCAAGTCGTCGCGCAGCACCCGCACCTCGCTGCCGTCAGCCAGCAGCGGCCGAACGCTCTCCGCGGCGAGGTCGCCACAGGTGATGTGCCACATGGCAAGCCGCTCTCGGTTCAGTCGGTTTTTTTCTTTAGCTTGGGATTGGGGAAAAACTGCACGGCCTGCACCTGCGGATCGGGCGCCTTGGGCTTGGCCTGGTTGACCCGCGTACCCAGCTCCGACGGCACGGATTGGCCTTGGGCATTGAGGGTGTCAGCGTAGCCGCACTCGACGCATTCGCGATGTGGAACGCCATCGACGTCCCACATCTTGATGCTGTCGCTGGCGCTGCACGCCGGGCATACGGCCCCGGCGATGAAGCGCTTGGTGGTCACCTTCGGCGCGTCGCTCATGCCACTTCCTCGGTGAGGCCGAGGTGACGCAGCAGCGCATCGGTAGACGGCTCACGACCACGGAAGTCGACGAACAGCACCATCGGCTCCTGCGAGCCGCCACGCGCCAGAATGGCTTCGCGGAAGGCACGCCCGGTGTCGGCGTTGAAGACGCCCTCTTCCTCGAAGCGCGAGAAGGCGTCGGACGACAGCACCTCAGCCCACTTGTAGCTGTAGTACCCCGCCGCATAACCACCGGAGAAGATGTGCGCAAAGCTGTTGGGAAAGCGGTTGCTGGCAGGCGGACGCATCACCGACACCTCCTCGCGGATGCTTTCCAGCACCTGGAGCACGCTGCGGCCGTCTCCGTGAGTGGCGTGCAGCTCGAAGTCGAACAGTGAGAACTCCAGCTGACGCACCATCATCAGGCCGGACTGGAAGTTCTTCGCCGCCAGCATCTTGTCGAGCAGATCCTGCGGCAGCGTTTCGCCGGTCTGGTAGTGGCCGGAGATCAGCGCCAGGCCTTCGGGCTCCCAGCACCAGTTTTCCATAAACTGGCTCGGCAGCTCGACCGCGTCCCAGGCCACACCATTGATGCCCGAGGCGCCGGCATGCTCGACCTGAGTCAACAGGTGGTGCAGGCCATGGCCGAACTCGTGGAACAGCGTGGTGACCTCATCGTGGGTCAGCAACGCCGGGCGCTCTCCCACTGGCGGGGTGAAGTTGCAAACCAGATTGGCCACCGGCGTCTGCAGCGTCCCGAGGCAGGTGCGGCGCTTGTCACGCGCGCCATCCATCCAGGCGCCGCCACGCTTGTTGGCTCGCGCATAGAGGTCGAAGAAGAACCGCCCGACGTGCTCGCCCTTCTCGCGGATTTCGAACAGACGCACGTCCGGATGCCAGCCGTCGAAGCTTTCCAGCTCGTGAATCTCGATGCCGTAGAGGCGCTTGACGATGGCGAACAGCCCGGACAGCACCTTGTCCACCGGGAAATAGGCGCGCAGTTCTTCCTGACTCAGGTTGTAGCGGGCCTGGCGCAGCTTCTCGCCAAAGTAGTTGACGTCCCAGCTCTGCAGATCGGTGACGCCCTGCTCGGCGGCGAAGGCGCGCAGCTCCTTCAGGTCGCGTTCGGCAAACGGTTTGCTGCGCGTGGCCAGATCCCGCAGGAAGCCCAGCACCTGATCGGTGCTTTCGGCCATCTTGGTGGCCAGCGACAGCTCGGCAAAATTGCCGAAGCCCAGCAGCTTGGCCAGTTCCTGACGCAGGTCGAGGATCTGCTCCATCACCGGGCCGTTGTCGAACTGGCCAGCATTCGGGCCCTGGTCGGAGGCGCGGGTGGAATAGGCGACGTAGACCTCTTCGCGCAACTTGCGATTGTCGGCGTAGGTCATCACCGCGTAGTAGCTGGGGAATTCGAGGCTGATCAGCCAACCGTCCAGCTCCTTGGCCTTGGCCGCTTCGGCCATCTGCGCCTTGGACGACTCGGTAATGCCGGCCAGCAGGCTTTCGTCGGTGACGTGCTTAGTCCAGGCCTGGGTCGCGTCGAGCAGCTGGTTGGAGAAGGTGCTGCCCAGTTCGGCGAGCTTCATGCTGATCGCGCCGAAGCGCTGCTGCTCGGCCGGCGGCAGGTCGATACCGGACAGGCGGAAGTCACGCAACGCGTGTTCGAGAATGGTCTTCTGCGCCACATCGAAGCCGTCGGCCTCGGCGCTCAGCGACAGCGCCTGGTAGGCGGCGAACAGGTCGGCGTTCTGACCCAGCTCGGTGGCGTAGGCCGAAAGCTTGGGCAAGCAGGCCTCGTAGGCACTGCGCAATTCGGGGTTGTTGCGCACCGCATTGAGGTGGCTGACCGGACCCCAGGCGCGGCTGAGGCGTTCGTTCATTTCGTCGAGGCCGACCACCAGGGTGCTCCAGTCAAGGCTGTCGGCGGGGCGGCTGAGCAATTCCTGCAGGGCGACGCGGTTCTCGCCTAGGACGGTATCGACCGCCGGCTCGACGTGCTCCGGACGTATCTCGGAATACGGCGGCAGGTCGAATTCCCGAAGCAGCGGATTGGTATCGGTCACGGCAGTTGCCCCTTTTGAATAAATGATCACCGGTGCATGTTAAAGACAAATGCCCGAGTGCGCAGCTGGGGAACGAAGCGATAGAGCGGCTCTATTTACAACGAAACGGCGCGAGTTGCGGGCATCCGTACCGGTTATTGGACCGCCGTCTGCTCGGGCAATTCGGGGCGTCGCGCATAGCGCTGGGCGAGCACCGTGCAGACCATCAGCTGGATCTGATGAAACAGCATCAGTGGCAGGATGATCATGCCCACGGCACTGGTGGCGAACAGCACCTGCGCCATGGGCACGCCGGTCGCCAGGCTCTTCTTCGAACCGGCGAAGAGGATGGTGATGCGGTCTTCCAGATTAAAGCCGAACACCTTGGCCAGCATGGCCGTCAGCCACAGCACGATGGCCAGCAACAGACAGCAGGCCACCACCAACCCGATCAGGTGCCCAACCGGCACGACTTGCCAGAGGCCATCGACCACCGCACCGCTGAATGCGGTGTAGACCACCAGCAGGATGGAGCTCTGGTCCACGGTTTTCAGCCAGGTCTTGTTGCGCGTCACCCACGCGCCGATCCAGCGGCGAGCGATCTGCCCGGCGACAAAGGGCACCAGCAGTTGCAGCACGATCTTGCCGATGGAATCCAGCGTCGAGCCGCTCTCGCCTTCGACACCCATCAACAGCAGGACCAGCAGCGGCGTGAGAAAGATGCCGATCAGGCTGGACGCCGCCGCGCTGCAAATCGCCGCCGGGACGTTACCGCGCGCCAGTGAGGTAAAGGCGATGGCCGATTGCACGGTGGCGGGCAGCGCACAGAGGTAGAGCATGCCCAGGTACAGCTCGTCGCCGACCATCGGGGTGAGCACCGGTTTGAGCGCCAGCCCCAGCAGCGGAAACATGACGAAGGTGCAGGCGAATACCAGCAGGTGCAGACGCCAGTGGCCGGCGCCCGCGAGGATGGCTTCGCGCGACAGTTTGGCACCGTGCATGAAAAACAGCAGCGCGATGGCAGCTGCCGTCAGCCACTCGAAGAACACCGCACCACGCCCTTCACAGGGAAACAGGGTGGCGATGGCAACCACGGCGAGCAGGGCCAGGGTGAAGTTGTCGAAGAGTAGGCGGAGCTTGGCCATATGGATTTCCTTGGGGCTTGCAGGCGACAGGCATCGACCTTAACGTGGGCGCCACCTTCCGACTAACGCCAAGCAGGCATGAAATGTCGCCAATCGGACAAGAGGCCGCACTGATCACCCGCCTTGGCGCACTCAAAACGCTGCCGCGGCCGGTCTACGGCCAGCTCGACTCGCCGCCCAACCTCAAGCTTGGCTACCGCCACAGTCACCCCTGGGTGCAGCTGTCCCATGCGGTCGAAGGCGTGCTCGAAGTGCGTACCGACCGTGGCCGCTTCATCGCCCCGCCACTGCGCGCGGTGTGGATTCCGGCCGGCGTGACGCATCAGGTGTTCTGCGCGCCGGACACCTGCATTCGCAGCCTCTACATCGATCGGGCCGTGGCCGGCGAGGCGCCCGAGCATTGCCGCGTGCTGCAGGTCAGCCCCCTGCTACGCGAACTGATCCGACATTTCAGCACCCTGCCCGAAGCCTATGCCGAAGACGGTGCAGAAGGACGACTGGTGCAGGTGCTGCTCGACCAACTCGGTTGCGCACCGGAGGTCGAACTGGTGCTGCCGCTGCCCGCCGAGCCCCGTCTGCACCGCCTGTGCAAAAGCCTGCAGGCGCAGCCGGAATCCCAGGAGGGCCTGGCCGACTGGAGTCTTACACTGGGCGTTTCGGAACGCACCCTGAGCCGCCTGTTCCTCCGTGAAACCGGCCTGACCTTTCGCGCCTGGCGCCAGCGACTGCGGCTGCTCAGCGCCCTGCCGGCGCTGGAGCGCGGCGAGCGGGTGACCGACGTGGCGCTGGGCTGTGGTTATGAATCCTTGTCGGCGTTTATCGCCGCCTTTCGCGAACAGTTCGGCGCCACGCCGGGCGAATTCTTCCGTCCCGGCAGTAACACGCTCGATGGCCAGGTCTATCAGTGACTGTCCACCCTACACACTCGCCTACAGGAGCCATCCATGAGCATCCGAACCTTCCAGGGGCACACACCGACGCTCGGCGAGCGCGTCTTCGTCGACCCCAGCGCCCTGCTCATCGGCGACATCGAGATCGGCGAAGACAGCTCCGTCTGGCCGCTGACTGTGATTCGCGGCGACATGCACCGCATCCGCATCGGCAAAAGCACCAGCATTCAGGACGGCAGCGTGCTGCACATCACCCATGCCGGCCCGTTCAACCCGGACGGTTTTCCACTGACCATCGGCGACGAAGTCACCGTCGGCCACAAGGTCACGCTGCACGGCTGCACCCTGGGCAGCCGGATTCTGGTCGGCATGGGTTCGATCGTGATGGACGGCGCGGTGGTCGAAGACGAAGTCATCATCGGCGCCGGCAGCCTGGTCCCGCCGGGCAAAACGCTGCAAAGCGGCTACCTCTACGTCGGCAGCCCGGCCAAACAGGCCCGCCCGCTGTCCGACAAGGAGCGCAGCTTCTTCAGCTACACCGCGGGCAATTACGTGAAGCTGAAGGATCAGCATCTGGAGCAGGCGTACGCTGACTGACGTGTTCGTAGCGGATCGCCAGCTTGCTGGCGATCATGAGGCGAGGTTCAGAGAAACATGCCGCTGGACGCCTGGCTGGCCGCCATAATCGAGCAGAATATCGAAGCGGCACAGGCGCTAGCGCGGCGTCTGCACACGACGGCACGCTGATTCATCGCACCGGGCGGTTTGCCGGGTAGCCGGAAGATCTTCCCACCCTTTGCTATGGCGCCAATGATCGAGCCGGCCACCCGCCCGCGGGCTCGCGCCCATGGCGACACTGCCGCGCGACCAGCCGCATCTGCGCGAAGTGGCGACCTGTGCATCTGAACAGTGTTTGATATACCGACAACCCCGCTTAAGCTCGCGCCCATTCCCAGCCAGTCAGGCAGCACCTTTTGTGATTACCGGCAGCATCAAGAACCAAGTCGATCAAATCTGGAACGCCTTCTGGAGCGGCGGTATCTCCAACCCCATGGAGGTCATCGAGCAGATGACCTACCTGCTGTTCATCAAGCGGCTCGACGAGCTACAAACGGTGAAGGAAAAGAAAGCCGCGCGCACCGGCCAGCCCATCGACAACCCCATCTTCAACCCCTACCAGGCCCACCTGCGCTGGTCGCAGTTCAAGCTGCTGGGTGATCCGGGCAGCCTCTACACCTTGGTCTCGGAAAAGGTCTTTCCCTTTATCAAGAGCCTCGGCAGCGAAGACGGCGAATCCACTTATTCGACGCATATGAAGGATGCGCGCTTCACCATTCCCACGCCGGGCCTGCTGGCCAAGGTGGTGGACATGCTTGACGCCATCCCCATGGAGGATCGCGACACCAAGGGCGACCTCTACGAATACATGCTCGGCAAGATCGCCAGCGCCGGGCAGAACGGCCAGTTCCGCACGCCGCGCCACATCATCAAGCTTATGGTCGAGATGATGGCGCCGCGCCCCAGCGACACCATCTGCGACCCGGCCTGCGGCACCGCGGGCTTCCTCGTGGCTGCGGCGGAATACCTGGACAGGCACCACCGCGACGAGATTTACCGCGATACGGAGTCGGCCAAACGCTTCAACCACGAGACCTTCCACGGCTTCGACTTCGACAGCACCATGCTGCGCGTCGGCTCCATGAACATGCTGCTGCACGGCGTGGAAAACCCCGCCATCGAAAACCGCGATTCCCTCAGTGAAGGCCACGCCAGCGTCGAGGGCCAGTTCAGCTTGATCCTCGCCAACCCACCCTTCGCCGGCAGTCTGGACTATGAGAGCTGCGCCAAGGACCTGCAGGACATCGTCAAGACCAAGAAGACCGAACTCCTGTTTCTCGCCCTCTTCCTGCGCCTCTTGAAAACCGGCGGCCGCGCCGCGGTGATCGTGCCGGACGGCGTGCTGTTCGGCTCCAGCAAGGCGCACAAGACCCTGCGCAAACTGCTGGTGGAAGACCACAAGCTCGACGGCATCGTCTCCATGCCCTCCGGCGTATTCCGCCCCTACGCCGGCGTCTCCACCGCCATCCTGCTGTTCACCAAGACCAACAGCGGCGGCACCGATAACGTCTGGTTCTACAACATGCAGGCCGACGGCTTCTCGCTGGACGACAAACGCAACCCGCTGGATGCGAGCAAACACGAATGCAACAACCTGCCGGACCTTTTGGCGCGCTGGCAGTCCGTTAGCTCCCCTCTCCCCCTGGGAGAGGGGCTAGGGGTGAGGGCTGCCAGCGACGAAGCCACTCGCCAGCGCACCGACCAAAGCTTCCTCGTCCCCAAGGCCGAAATCGTCGGCAACGACTACGACCTTTCCATCAACCGCTACAAGCAAGTGGTATATGAGCAGGTCGAGCATGAACCGCCGCAGAAGATATTGGCGGAGTTGAAAGAGCTGGAGGCGGAGATTATGCGGGGGATGGATGAGTTGGAGGGGATGCTGCGATGAGCTGGCCTACAGTATCTCTCGGCGATGTATTCGAGGTTGCCCGTGGCGGCTCTCCAAGACCGATTGACGACTACATTACCGATGACCCAGACGGAGTAAATTGGATATCCATTCGAGACGCGTCTAACAGTTCCAAATACATCACGCACACTGAAAAGAAGATCAAGAAATCCGGCGTTTCAAAGTCGCGCATGGTGTACCCAGGAGACTTTCTTCTAACCAACTCTATGAGCTTCGGTCGTCCATATATTCTCAAAACCTCAGGGTGCATTCATGATGGATGGCTAGTCCTAAGCAGCAACAAGGATGTCATCGACCAAGACTATTTTTTTCACCTCCTAGGCAGTGAGCAGACGTACAGAAAATTCGCATCTCTTGCAGCGGGAGCAGTCGTTAAAAACCTAAATACGGAGCTGGTCAAAAAGGTTTTGATTCCACTCCCTCCGCTACCCGAACAACGCCGCATCGCAGCGATTCTGGACAAGGCCGACGCGCTGCGCGCCAAGCGCCGCGAAGCCATCGCCAAGCTCGATCAGCTGTTGCAATCTGTGTTCTTAGAAATGTTTGGCGACCCGGTGACAAATCCGAAGAAATGGCCTGGCCACACGCTTGGGGATTCGGTACTAGAAATGCAATACGGGCCGCGCTTTCATAACGAACGATATTCTTCCGGTGGAATAAGAATTGTCAGAATTACAGACCTTAGCCCGACCGGCGAACTCAACTTCAGTGCGATGCCTCGAATGGACGTGGATACAGACGTGCAGGCGCGATTCATCTTACAGCCTGGAGATTTGATTTTTGCACGAACAGGTGCGACCGTCGGAAAAGTAGCACTTATCAAAGCATCCGATCCGCCGAGCATCGCAGGTGCGTACTTTATACGAATGCAGTTCAATGAGTCGGTCTTATCGGAATACATATTCACCGCATTACGGTCGCAATCAATTCAGAAGCTGATCTCTGTGAAGTCTCGTCAAGCTGCGCAGCAGAACTTCAGCGGCCCTGGCCTACGGCAACTGCCGATGCCAATGCCTCCGCTCGAGCTGCAACATCGCTTCGCCCGCGTCGCCGAAGGCGTCGAACAACAAAAAGGCATTCTGCAACACCACGCCGCACAACAGGAGACCCTGTTCGCCAGCCTGCAACACCGCGCCTTCGCCGGCGAACTGTAGACTGGGTGCATAAGACCATCATGATCGACCTCCACTCCCCCGCCGACCTCGAACTCCTCCGCGAGTCCATCGACCTCGAATGCAAGCTCGCGGCCGGTCGTGACGGCAAGGGCGCCTTGCCGGAGGATTTCTGGCCGACCTATAGCGCCTTCGCCAATACCAGCGGCGGTGTGGTGGTGCTCGGTGTGCGGGAGAAGAAGGGGCAGTTCCATCTGGAAGGCATCGCCAACCCGGCCAAGGTGCGCAAGGAGCTGTTCGACAACCTGAACAACCGCAAACAGGTCAGCGCCAATCTGCTCAGCGATGCCTCCGTTCAGGAGGTCGAACTGGAGGGGCGCACTCTGCTGGTGGTGGAGATCCCCCGCGCCAACCGCAAGCAACGGCCGGTTCACCTGACGCCCAACCCCTTCGGCCATACCTATCGCCGCCTCAATGAAGGCGACCGGGTGCTGCCCGATGAAGAGGTCAAGCGGATGCTCGCCGAACAGGTGGAGGACAGCCGCGACGACCGTATTCTCAAGGGCTATCACCTCGACGATCTGTGCGAAGAAACGCTGCGCGCCTACCGGCAGGTGTTCGCCAACCGCGAGCCGGCGCACCCCTGGAATGCGCTGGACGATCAGGAGTTTCTGCGCCAGATCGGTGGCTGGCGTCGTGACCGGGAAACCGACACGGCAGGGCTGACGTTGGCGGGTCTGTTGATGTTCGGCTGGATGAGCACCATCCACGAAGCGCTGCCGAACTACATGCTGGACTATCAGGAGCGGCCCGAAGCCCGTACCGAATTGCGCTGGGTGGATCGCGTCACGCTCGATGGCAAATGGTCCGGCAATCTCTACGACTTCTACCGCAAGGTCTATCTCAAGCTTACGGCCGACCTGAAGGTGCCGTTCAAGCTGGAAAAGGGCGAACGGCAGGACGAGACGCCCGTGCATGTGGCGCTGCGCGAAGCGTTGGCCAACGTGCTGGTGCATGCGGACTACTCGGACCGCGCCTCGGTGCTGGTGGTCAAGCGGCCAGACATGTTCGGCTTCCGCAACCCCGGCCTGATGCGCGTGCCACCGGAAGTGGCAATCCACGGCGGCGAACACGACTGCCGCAACCGCACGTTGCACAAGATGTTCCGCTTCGTCGGAGTCGGCGAGCAGGCAGGCTCGGGAATACCGAAGATCTATGCCGGCTGGAAGGACCAGCACTGGCGTGCCCCCGCGCTTTTCGAGCGCAATGAGCCCTATAACCAGACATTGCTCGAATTGCGCATGGTCGATCTGCTGCCGGATGACGTGCTGGCAGCCCTGCGGCGGCAATTCGGCCCGGCTTTCGATCAGCTATCTCATGATGAGCGCCTGACTCTGGCGGCGGCCGCTTCCGAACGCACCATCAGCCATGCGCGAATAATGGAAATGACCGGGATGCAGTCGATGGAAGCATCCCGCCTGTTGCAAGGGCTGGTACGCGCGGGGCTTCTAGAAAGCCATAACCCCGGCCGGGGTGCTGTTTATTGCCTGCCCGGCGCCGCGCTGCCAACGCCGGAAGATGTGTTTGGCAGCTCCGGACATTTGCCGGAGCGCTTCGGACATTTGGACGGCAGCTCCACACATTTGACTGGGGATGGCTCCGCATATTTGGCTGGCAGCTCCACACATTTACCGGATAGCTCCGGACATTTGGTCGGTAGCTCCGGAGGTTTGGCGGGTAGCTCCGGACATTTGACCGACAGCTCCGGACATTCGGCTGGCAGCTCCGGGCATTTGAGTGGTACAGGGGACACGGACTGCCCTAGAGACACACAGGGAAGAAGGCTGACAGAGAAGCTGGACGCTCCCATGATCGACGACCTGGCAATGCTGGACGACGAATTCCATAGAGAGCTCATCGAAGAAGCCTTATCGGCACGCGCTTACCGAAAGCTGGATGCCGATGAAATGCAGCGCATCATCTTGCAGGTCTGCCGCGGTCATTACGTCACTGGGAGCTGCCTCGCCGAATTACTGAAGCGAAATGCCGACTCGTTGCGCAAACAGCACCTGAAACAACTGGTGCAAACGGGCCGTTTGCGGTTGGCCTTCCCCACAGCTCCTACACACCAGATGCAGGCATACCGCAGCACGGAAGACGAACAGCCTTGACCCATATTCCGCCTCTGAAAAGCGAAAGGCCCCGGTGATCGCACCGAGGCCATAACGCCGACCGGGAACCCCCAATCCATTTGCCGCGAGCTTAGGTCCGGCCCCTGGAAGGCGCAAGCCCGCCGTACAAAGGAAGTGACTATACGATGACCAATTTCCAGTTTCTCGAGCCCGAATTCAAAGCCTTGCTCGAACCGGCTAAAGGGGCCGAGCAACTGGTCTATTCCGATCCACGTGCCTGCTGCATGCGCACCCGCCATGCCTTGGAGCAGACGGTGCACTGGCTATACGAGAACGACCGCGACCTGCGCATGCCGTATGACCGTAGCCTCAACGTGCTGCTGACGGACCGGGAATTCGAGGCACTGATACCGGTGCAAGTGCACCAGAAGATGCGCCTGATCCAGCGCATGGGTAACCAGGCGGTGCATGGCAACGGCGCGGTTGGTTTCAGTGACTCGATGAAGCTGGTGCGCGAGTTGTTCCATGTGCTGTTCTGGCTGGCACGCACCTACACCCGCAAGAGCGACCCGAAGAGCATCGCTGCCAGCTTCGATGAAAAGCGCGTGCCGCAGCTGGTGAGCACCAGCGACGCTGCCGCCTTCACCCGTACCGAGCTGAAGAAGCAGGAAGAGCGCTTCCAGCAACAGCTCAAGGACCAACACCTTGAGCTGGAGAAGCGTGAAGCGGCCATCGCCGAGCAGGCCGCAACCCTGGCCGAGCGCGAAGCGTTGCTCGCGCAGCTGGACGCCGAACTGGCAGCCAAGCGCGCCGAGCTGGCCGTGGCCAAGTCGGCCAATATCGCGGTGCCCGATACCCACGATTATGACGAGGCGGACACGCGCCGCTTCTTCATCGACGTGCTGCTGCGCGAAGCCGGCTGGGTGGCGGGTAAGAGTCTTTCCATCGAGGTGCCGCTCAAGGGCATGCCCAACAGCAAGGAAGAAGGCTTTGCCGACTATGTGTTGTGGGGCACCGATGGCAAGCCGCTGGCCGTGGTGGAAGCCAAACGCAGCCTGAAGGACGCCGACATCGGCCGGCAACAGGCCAAGCTCTATGCCGACTGCCTGGAGGCCGAGAAGGGCCAGCGGCCGCTGATTTTCTATTCCAACGGCAACCACACCTGGCTGTGGGACGACCGTCGGGCGCCACCGCGCGAGGTGCAGGGCTTCTATACCCGTGAGGAGCTGGAACTGGCGGTACAGCGCCGCCAGTTGCAAGGCGACCTGAGCCGTCTGCCGGTCAACCCGGAGATCGCCGGGCGCTCGTACCAGCAGCGCGCCATCCGGGCCATGACCGAAGCATTCAGCCAGGGTCGGCGCGCCGGCCTGCTGACCATGGCGACCGGTACCGGCAAAACCCGCACGGCCATTGCCCTGGTGGAGCTGCTGATGCGCGCCAACTGGGCCAAGCGGGTGCTGTTCCTGGCCGACCGCGTGGCGCTGGTCAATCAGGCCGTCGGCGCCTTCAAGGCTTATCTGCCGGATTCCAACCCGGTCAACCTGGTGACAGAAAAGAACGGCCAGGGCCGCGTCTACCTCTCGACCTACCCCACCATGATGGGCCTGATTGACGAGATCGAAGGCGAGCAGCGTCGCTATGGCATCGGCCATTTCGATCTGGTGATCATCGACGAGGCTCACCGCAGCGTGTACCAGAAGTACGGGGCGATCTTCCGCTACTTCGACAGTTATCTAGTGGGCCTGACCGCCACGCCGCGAGACGAAGTGGATCGTGATACCTACCACCTGTTCGGCCTCGAAACGGGCGTGCCGACCGATGCCTACAGCCTCGACGAGGCGGTCGCGGCAGATTACCTGGTGCCGCCGAAGGCGCACTCAGTACCGATCCGGTTCGTGCGCGAGGGCATTCGCTACGACCAACTCACCGAAGAGGAAAAGGAGCATTGGGAGTCGCTGGACTGGGGCGACCGCGCCGAAGATGGCGATGCACCCACCGAGGTGCTGGCGGCCGAGGTGAACAAGCAGTTGTTCAACGAGCACACCGTGGACTTGATGTTGCAGCACCTCATGCAGCACGGCCTGAAGGTCGAAGGCGGCGACAAGCTGGGCAAGACCATCATCTTCGCCGTGAACCAGAAGCATGCCGAATTCATCGCCCGTCGCTTCGACCACAACTATCCGCATTACAAGGGCGAGTTCGCCCGCGTGATTACCCACGCGGTGAAGTACGCACAGAGCCTGATCGATGACTTCGGCAGCAAGCAAAACAAGCTGCCGCAGATCGCCATTTCCGTGGACATGCTCGACACCGGCATCGACGTGCCGCAGGTACTCAACCTGGTGTTCTTCAAGGCGGTGCGCTCGAAGGTGAAGTTTCTGCAGATGATCGGTCGCGGCACGCGGTTGTGCCCCGATCTGTTCGCGCCGGACGTGGACAAAAGCGAGTTCTACATCTTCGACTTCTGCGGCAACTTCGAATACTTCAACGAACACCCCAAGGGCGCGCCGGGCAGCGTCGCCGAACCGGTGGGCAAGCGCCTGTTCAAGGCGCGGCTGGACCTGCTTTCGCTGCTCTCGGGCAAAGACACTCGCGTGCCGGATGATGTCGCCGAAACCATCGGCGGCTACGACCAGTTCGAGGGATTGCGTCAGGGCGTAACGGACGAGCTGCACGGCGAGGTCGCGGCGATGAACCTGGACAATTTCATCGTCCGCACCGAGCGCGAGCATGTGGTTCGCTACGCCGACCGCACCGTTTGGAATGAGCTGGACGACGCGGCGCTGGGCGACCTGCGTGCGCATGTGGCCGGCCTGCCCAGCGAGCGCGAGGCCGAGCACATCACCGCCCGGCTGTTCGACCTGCTTTGTACCAATCTCCAACTAGCGGTACTGCGCGCCAGCAATGACTTCGTCGCCTACCGCGACCGCATCCGCGAGCTGGCCAGCCAACTGGAACTGCTGGAAAGCATCCCGGCCGTTCGTGCAGAACTCGATTTGATACAGGAGGTGCAGGGCGAGGACTTCTGGCAGGACGTCACCTTGCCGATGATCGAGCGGGTGCGGCGCAAGCTACGCAGCCTGATCCAGCTGATTGAGCGCAAGCCCTCCAACCCGGTCTACACGCTGCTGACCGACCAGATAGGCGAAGCCACTGAAGTGGTGCTCAAGGACTTCAGTACCGGCATCAACCTGGCGCAGTACCGAAAGAAGGTCGAGGCCTACATCCGCGCCAACGAAAACCACGTGGCCATCGCCAAGCTCAAGCACAATCGCCCGCTGACGCCCGTAGACCTCGAAGAACTGGAGCGTTTCGTCTATCAATCCGAGCCGGTGGAGAGCCGGGAACGCTTCGTCGAGTGCTACGGCAATGACAAGCCGCTGCCGTTATTCATCCGCTCCCTGGTGGGGCTGGATCGCAACGCCGCATTGGAGGCATTCGCGCGGTTCCTCGACGGCAGCCGCTACAACAGCCAACAGATCCGCTTCGTCGAGATGATCATCGAGCGCCTGACGCGGCACGGCACCATCGAGCCGGGGCAGCTGTACGAGCCGCCATTCACTTCCGTGCACTACGAGGGGTTGGACGGGGCATTTGGAGATGCGGACGCGGACGCCATCGTGGCGGTTATCGAACAGATCAACCGCGGCGTTGCTGCGGCGTGATGCGTGGGCCCCACCGTAATCGTTGGGCTGAAGCAAGACGCTGCCCGGCCCACCCGCGCTGACGCTCGGCAGTTGTGGGGTGGATCACGCTTCACCGATCCGCCAGACACGCCGCAGCGCTTCGGCATTGGCGTGCGCAGCCCAGAGCGCGACGGTGGGGCAACCAAGGCTGTGGGCGATCAGCACGGCTGCACCCTGGGCAGCCGGATTCTGGTGGGCATGGGTTCGATTGTCATGGACGGCGCGGTGGTCGAAGACGAAGTCATCATCGGCGCCGGCAGCCTGGTGCCGCCGGGCAAGACGCTGGAAAGCGGCTATCTCTACGTGGGCAGCCCGGCCAAACAGGCCCGCCGGCTGACTGACAAGGAGCGCAGCTTTTTCAGCTATACCGCGGGTAATTACGTGAAGCTGAAGGACCAGCACCTGGCGGAAGGCGTCTGAAATCACCTCTGCCACCACGACCGGATCAGGGTGTAAAGCTAAGCGGGCGCTGGAGCATCGGTATAAGCAAGGCGCACAGAAACCACGAAAGCTTAAAGCTTCGCGAGCAAGCTCGCTCCTACAAGAGCGCGATACCGCACCGAACATGTAGATACCGTCTTGCCCCTTAGTGCGCAATGGCGAGTCTGGGGTCGAAAGGTTGCCCTGACTTGAGCACGCCATA
>NZ_JBCFXD010000013.1:0-112107 GCF_038562055.1 Stutzerimonas chloritidismutans
GATGTTACGTCGACGCCGTGGCCTGCGGATATTCCCACGACGCCGACTCAACATAACCCCGAGCCCCATTATGCGAACTTTTAGCGGCCCCGTGAGCTGCCGTGGTCTGTTCAGCGTCGCTGCACAATCAGCCCCACGCTGTTATCGCCTGAGGCCTGCCGATCAGTTTTTCCGACAGTGACCTTTTAAAGAATCAAAGTCGTCCGATGCGGCGCGCACCGCCTGATGCAACACTTCGCAATCCAGCATGGGCTGCTCAACTTGTGGACCTGTGCAGCCGACCATGGTCCCGGTCGACAATCCCAAACGGACTAAGCGAATCAAGGTGGCTCCTTTGTCAGCGCAAATAAGATGCTTAAGGCGTTGCGCCTGTGAAACGGGCTGCACAAGTCCAGAGCCCCCTGCCGAGGATACTTCGCCTGCTGCGCCATAGGTCAGGGCGCTACTTTTACGCTCGTTCCGGGTCGCCTCATCAGGTGTTCGATAGCGTTGATGAGCGGAATGCCCCCGTACGTCCGCTGGGTGCAGTCAACATCCTAGTCCAGCGGCTGACATACCGCTTAGTCCTGCAGACCGTTCGCAACTAGCTACGCTTCCGCCCAAGCATCAGCATGGACATCACGGCGAAACGCCTACAACTTAGGAACATGACTGACCAACGCTGAGCTAGCGATAACAAATGAAGGAATCATGCCGCGAATTTTCAGTACAACCGTTGATAAGAATATTGACCCGGATGATGACGGTGAAACGACATTCTCTGGATATTCATCCGTCATGCGTGTCTATCTAAAGGGTTCAATCTCCGGTGCCATCCTTAGCCTCCGGCATAGATTAGGGCGGTTGCTGCACTGTCTACCGGCGTTGACGTATGGGCAGCCCTGGTTCACGACTGCCCACCGAGCCGCCAACGATGCAGCCGGGCCGCCCAGGTCTGCGGACGTTTGGCGGTATGTGCACGGCGCCAAGCCTCGGCAACGGCGAGACTGGCTTCGGCCAAGGTCGGATTAATGTGTACGGTACGGCGTAGTTTGTTCAGACCCAGTTTGTGCTTCATCGCCAACACAAACACGGCAAGCGTTTCACTCGCGCCGTCCCCGACAAGCGTGACGCCAATGATGCGGTCACGCCCGCGCTCGGTGAGCACCTTCAGGAAGCCGCTGTTACCAGCGCTCATCTGCGCCGCCTCAAGCGAATCGAGATCGAGCATGGTTACCTCGTATTCCACTTCAGCCAACTTCGCCTGGGCCTCAGTCAGACCCACGCTAGCAATCTCGGGTGAGGTGAAGGCCACACGGGGGACCACTCTGTCACTGACCATGAAACGGCGGAAACCGCTAAATAGTCCATTAGCGACGGCGTACCAGGCATGGTGTTTGGCGCTTTGAAATGAGCTGTCCGGACCTGCCACTGCGCCCACGGCATAGATGTTCGGGTAGCGCGTAGCCAGGTATTCGTCCACTTCCAGACTGCCGTTATCGCGAATGTTCAACTCCAGCCTTTCGAGCCCCAGATCATCCAAATGGGCTTTGCGTCCCAACGCCAAAAGCACCTGATCGAATGCCAGGGTAGATGTTTGCTCGTCAACCAAACAAATCAAGCGGCGCTCGTTCTCGACCACATCGAAATGCTGAGCTGAGACCTTCAACAGAACCTGAACCCCATCGGCACCAAGCGAATCATGAACAGCTTGGCGTGCCTCTGGTTCGGCCGACACCAGCAAACTGTCACCTTCGACGGCCAGCGTTACCTGACAACCGAGGCGCTGAAACGCCTGGGCCAGTTCGCAGGCATTGGCTTCGCCTCCCATGATCAGCAGCCGCTCTGGCCGTTGCTGTAACTCCCAGACGTTCTCGCAGGTCAGCGGCAAGACGTTTTCAAGGCCCGGTATGGGCGGGATCACGGGCTGGCTTCCCGTAGCGATGACGATGGCGCGACTGCGAAAGGTACGATCGCCTACCTGAACCGACCAGGGTGAGGTCAGTTGCGCTCTACCCCGGATCACCTCGAAATCGGTGGTTTTGCAGGATTGTGCCTTGACCTGTTCTTGCGCCTCGTCCAGCGTGCGGCGCACCTGCCTCATGACTTCAGCGAAGTCGACTTCGGTGTGCAGGCGAATGCCCAGCGTACTGCCCTGGCGCAGCGCGTAATTCATGTTGGCTGCCCGCATCAGCGCCCTCGCCGGAACGCTGCCGCTGTGCAGCGCCGCACCGCCGAGGCGCTCGCACTCGACCAATGCCACCCTGGCCTTCATCGACGCTGCAATCCGAGCTGCGGCCAGGCCCCCGCTGCCGCCACCGACGACCAACAGGTTGTGTTCAAAGCTCTTCGGCTTTTGCCAACCGCTATAGACCTTGCGCGCTTTATAGAGCGTCAGCAGCTTGGTCGCGGCCAGCGGAAAGATGGCAAGCAGGGCCAGCGTCCCGATCAAGCTCGGTGAGAGAATGTCGGAAATTTCCCGAATACGCGCCAGTTGGCGCCCGGCACCTACGTAGATCGCGTGCCCCGGCAGCATGCCGGCCTGGGTAGTCCACCAGAACGTCCACATGCTCACGCGCGTCAGACCGAGCGCAGGATTCAATAGAACGAAGGGCACGAGCGGGATCAACCGCAGCGAGAACAGGTAAAAGGCGCCGTCTCGCTCGAGTCCCCGATTGATACTCGCAATCTGTTTGTTGAATCGTCTCTGAATCCAGTCGCGTAACAAAAACCGGCTTATGAGCATCGCGACCAGCGCGCCGATATTGCTGGCGAAGGACACCATCAAGGTCCCGCCAACCAGTCCGAACAAGGCTCCGGCGAGCAGCGTCAGCACCACTGTGCCGGGGAACGACATGACCGTCAGCGCCACGTAAGCGGCAAAGAACACCGAACCGGTCCACCAGGGGTGCGCCTGAACCTCGTCTCGAAGCGCCCCACTCTTCGCCTGGATCGTTTCCAGCGTCAGGTATTGCTCAAGATCGAACCAGAAAAAACAAACCGTCGCGACCACGAAAAACAGCACGATCAGCCAGCGAGTGAGCTTCATGGATGGCTGTGCTCCGCGGCACGGCTGAAGCATATGCGGCTAACAGGCGGACAGGTGAGACGAGCACGAGGCATCGATAGCCTAGGCAGGCAGTTGCAAGGGAAATGGCAAATCATCGGAAAAACTCTAACCAGGGCCTTTAGTTGGAGCTGACTGGTCCAAGGATGTTCCGAATTGGCCGACGATCAGCCTGAGCGAGTCACCTCATACCCAGCTGCACCCGCATCTCATGGGTGATGTGCTGGTCCGCCTCGTCAATCCCCGTCCACGGGTCGTCATCGCCCTGCTCTTCCAAACGCGGAATCAGGTTGCGGATGGTCCAGATGTTGGCGCCCTTGAGATCGGCCAGTTCGTCTCGATGGATAGGCACAGAGACAGCGAGCCCCTCGCGTGCACGTACCGAATAAGCCGCGACAGTGCTCGCGCCCTTACTGTTACGCAGGTAGTCGATAAAGATGCGCCCGACTCGATTCTTCGGCCCGCTGACTGCAGAGAAGTGCTGCGGCATCAACTTCGCCATGTACTGCGCAATCGCCTGGCTGAACGCTTTTACTTCTTTCCAGTTATGTACGGGTTTTAGCGGCACTATGATGTGCAACCCCTTACCACCGCTGGTTTTCAGGTACGACTGCAGTCCGATCTCGTCGAGCAGGGTCTGAGTCAGCTGAGTGGCTTCGAGCATGCGTTTCCAGGGCAGCGCGGGGTCAGGGTCGAGATCGAGCACAAAGCGATCCGGGTGGTCGAGCACCGGCGCCACGGCATTCCAGGTGTGCAGTTCTATCGTGCCCATCTGCGCCGCACTGACGAGCGCTTCAGCTGTGTCGATGGTCATCAATGCTGCATGGTTGGGGAACAGCGAAGTGTCAAGCTGAGTGACATGCGGGATGCTCAGCTTCTCGGTGTGCTTCTGAAAAAACAGCTCGCCGTCGATTCCCTCTGGAGCGCGGACCAACGCAAGCGGACGCTTACTCAGGTGCGGCAGCGCCCAAGGCGCGACCTCGGCATAGAAGCGCGCCAGCTCCATCTTGGTCGCACCGATGGACTTGTCGATGATGCGCTCGGGATTGGAAATCTTGATCTTGCCACCCGCCGTGTTCGGGGCCGGGTTGTTTTTAGCCTTCGCGGTGCCGGTTGCCTTGGCCGCTTTCGCAGCGCGTTCATGGGTGATTGCTTTGGCCGGTTTATCCGAGCGCAGGCCATGAAAGACCGAATGGCGAACCACGCCCTGGCGGGTCATCTCCGCATAGGCGACCTCGCACATCAGCTCGGGCTTTAGCCAGTGCGCGCCACGAACATCGGCGGCGGGCGGTGCTTTGGCTAACGGGCTTTTATCGACCTCTAGCGGCTTGAGCTTGGCGTGCAAGCTTTCCAGGGTGGCGTGGTTGAAGCCTGTTCCTACTTTTCCCGCGTATAGCAACTGATCTTGCTTATCGTGGAGCCCCAGCAGGAGCGCGCCGAACCCGCTGCGGGCGCCCTTGGGATCGGTGTAGCCGACGATGACGAACTCCTGCCTATTCTTGCACTTAATCTTGACCCAGCTGTTGCTGCGCCGGGAGACGTACGTGCTCCCCGCACGCTTGCCGATCAGTCCCTCAAGCTTCATCTGGCATGCGCTTTCAAGCATGCTCTCCGGCTGATCCGTAAAGTCAGCGGAGTACCGCAGCAACTCACTCTCGTCAGCCTCCAGTACTTGATTCAGAGCGACCCGGCGTTCCTCCAACGCAACCTCGCGCAGGTCCATGCCATTCAGATAGGGCATGTCGAACAGGTAATAGATGATCCTGCCGCTGCGCCCTGCTTCGAAGGCGTTCTGTAGTGCCTGGAAATCTGGCGTGCCGTCTTCATCGGGCACTACCACTTCGCCGTCCAGCCAGGCCGACGCCAGACCTAGCCCGGCCAGCGCTTCGGCTTGCTGTGGCATCTTGTGCGTCCAGTCATGGCCGTTACGCGTGAATAGCTGGACCTTGCCAGCCTCGATGCGCGCCGTGATGCGATACCCGTCGAATTTGATTTCATAGCGCCAGTCACCGTCAGGCACCGAGTCAACCAGCGTAGCAAGCTGCGGTTTCAAGCTTTCCGGCAATGGAGCCTGTTTGGCGCCGGACAGCGTCGCGTTTGGTTCATCCTTGCGGCTGCGCCGAGGAGCAGGCGTCTTGACGGCTTTGGTTGCCGCCGGGGGCTTGGCTTTACCTCGCTTACGGGGAATCACGGTTCGATCGCTCAGCACACTGTTTGGCTGCTCTTCGACGATGTTGTAATCGCTCTCTGGCTTGGCTGCATCATCATTGGATTTGATCAGAAACCACTGTTCCTTCCCGCCCTCCATGCGGGTGCGAACCAGATTCCAGGTGCCGCTGAGTTTTTCCCCTTCAAGGCTGAACTTGAGCTTGCCTTTGCGATAACCCTCTTGCGGATCTCCCTCCGGAACCCACACGCCGCGATCCCAGACGATGACATCGCCCGCGCCGTAATGCCCTTTCGGGATGCTGCCTTCGAACGTTGCGTATTCGAGGGGATGATCCTCGACATGCACGGCCAGACGCCGGGATTTCGGGTCGAGCGAAGGCCCTTTGGGAACAGCCCAGCTTTTCAGCATCCCGTCGAGTTCCAATCGGAAGTCATAGTGCAGCCGAGTCGCGTCGTGCTTCTGGATGCAATATTGCAAGGCATGGGCTTTGCGGCGTTTGCCAGTACCGCTCTCACCGCCAGGCTCGGGGGTCGCGCTGAAGTCGCGCTTTCTGTTGTATTCGTCCAAGGCCATGGCAGCGACTCCATTATCGTTTTGGTCGAGCGGCACGCCTTCTGCCAAGCGGTTGCGCTAGGGTGTTTACATCTCGGCGAGGCCTGCTAGCGTTTGTAGAGGTTGAAAAACCAAGCCTGCGCCGACTCGGCGCGAGCCATTCACCACATGCGGACATCGATGGGAGAAAGGATCATGGGTACACGTCTACCTCTACCCACCATAGAGAACATCCTTCGAGACTATCTCCACCCTTTCCGCTGTGACTGTCATGCGCAGGAAGATAGCCATCTCACCGTGCGACTCTATGAAGACATCGCTGAGGGTGAAGAACTCACGGTGTTCGGCATTACCGACGACCAGTGCCGGGATGCCGCAAACCTGGTCCGCCTGGCTCAGGAGCTGCGTTTCGAACTCTATGCCACCCGCAGCGGTATGCCGGTCGCTGCGGGTGTCGCCAAGGCTGTCGGCAGCTAGCCATTCGGCATCGCATCACCGACATTCCGGCGGCCTGCGCTATCAGCGCTTCGCTTCTGCATGCGGTTCGGCAGATCGGGTCAGGTAGGCCTGAGTCAGTTCGGCCAGGTGGCTGCGCATCCACTCGGCCATGGCAACTTCTTCACCAAGGATGCGGGTGCAAATGTCGGCGGTATCGGTGTCGCCAACCGCCTTGGCTGCAGCGATGAGGATCTCGTATGAGGCGATTTCAAGGTTCTCGAAGACGTAGCCCATTTGCGCGCCTTTGACGATTTCGTCATTGACCATCATGCCGCCCATGGCTTGCCCCATCGCCATCATCTTGCCGCCCAGATCCTTGAAACCTGAGTAGGACTTGTCGTAACGCTGGAGGCAGCTCTCGATAAGCTTCGCCTGATTTTGCGTCTCGGTAATGTGCTGCTCGATTCGCGCCTTGAGCTGCGGATAATGCTCGATGCGGCTGGCCTGCTTGTTGAGCATCGTTTCCGCCTGCGCTTCCATGGCATGCGCGTCGCGAAGCCATTCGATCAATCGTTCAATGCGGACGTCATTTCCCGTCTGAGCGCTTTGCATGTTTCTCTCCCATTGGTTTGGATAGCCATCAGGGCGTTATCGCCGCCCTGTTGTTATGTGTGAGAGATGGCCGGCCAGGGGAGTTCCGCGGACCCGACTGGCTGCACTGCCATGAACTTTGCATAGGGCAACCAGTCCCTCATGCAACGATTAGACGGAGCTGAACTCATCGAATTTCTAGATCCACTCTTTCAATGGGAAAACTACATCACCGAGCCGGCTCTACGCACGGTGCTGGCGTCCGCCTTTGTCGTGGTCTTGCTTAGTGTCTTCAGTAGGGTGCTGACGGCCGTGATGCTGCGGTTGGGCCGTGGGTTTCTGTTTACAAAAGCCGTGTCGGAGCAGCTGGAAAAGCCTATCCGCGTATTGCTGCCGTTGCTTGGCCTGCAAGCAGTGCTGGCGGCGGCCAGTGACGAATTGACCTTGATCAGCCTGGCTCGTCGACTTACCGCATTGGTCATGATCGCCTGCTTCACCTGGCTGGCCATGCGACTGATGCGCGGGCTTGAACAGGCCGTGCGGCTTAGAAACCCCGTCGACGTCAGCGACAACCTGCGTGCGCGCCAGATCCAGACGCAATCGCGGGTGCTGTTGCGGACGCTGAGCTTCTTCATCCTCTTGATCGGTGCCGCCGGAATGCTCATGACGTTTCCGGGTGCTCGCCAGTTCGGCGCCAGTCTGCTCGCGTCGGCAGGCCTCGCCGGCCTGGCCGTCGGCTTCGCTGCGCGTCCGGTGCTGGCCAACCTGATTGCCGGTATACAGATCGCAATCACTCAGCCAATTCGCCTGGATGACGTGGTGATCGTTGAAAACGAGTGGGGGCGGATCGAGGAAATCACCGGAACCTACGTCGTGGTGCGGATCTGGGATGACCGCAGGCTGGTGGTGCCACTGCAGTACTTTATCGAGAAGCCCTTCCAGAACTGGACACGCCGTAATTCCAGCATCATCGGCTCAGTGTTTCTCTGGGTCGATTATTCGCTGCCACTGGAGCCTGTGCGCGAGGAGCTGCGCCGCCTGTGCCGTGAGGTGCCTGAATTATGGGATGGGCGCGTGATCGTGCTGCAGGTAACCGACACCAGCGAAAAATCAATTCAAGTGCGGGTACTGGTCAGCTCACCAGACTCATCGCGTGCCTGGGACTTGCGCTGCCACCTTCGCGAGGCCCTAATCCACTTTATCCAGCGCGAGTATCCCGGCTGCTTGCCGCAGTTGCGCGCCGACCTCAACGTTGGCCGGAAAACAAATGTCGAACATCCCGTTCCCGACCATATCGAGCCCGAACGTCAGCCGCCGGTCTGACCGCAGGGTTCGTGACGACAGCGCTCCAATATGGGGCGTTTTGTTACGGACTGATATCTGTCGGTGCGCGTAGGAAGTCAATGCGAAGTCATTCACGCTCGCGCAGTTTACGCAGCAGCTGTTCGTGCTTGCTCGGCAACTGCTCTAGCCCGTAGCGAGCTGCCTGTTTACGAATGGCCGCGCGGTCTCCTTCGAACTGAACGGTCTCGCTGATGCTTACTTGGCGCTCCCCTTGCATCAGTGCATAGGCGTAACACTGTGTGCCGCCGGCATCCTCTCCGCTGTCGTCGGCCACACCGGTGTTGGCAATGGCGATATCGGCAACGCTGGCGTTC
The DNA here is from genome assembly GCF_038562055.1 of Stutzerimonas chloritidismutans. GTDB lineage: Bacteria > Pseudomonadota > Gammaproteobacteria > Pseudomonadales > Pseudomonadaceae > Stutzerimonas > Stutzerimonas chloritidismutans_A. Next base: position 8,456 of record NZ_JBCFXD010000013.1, read on the forward strand.
AGCGCGCCGATGGCCATTTCGGTGGCGACCTCTTCGCTGGTAAGGCCAAAGGTTTCGATGGTTTCGAAACTGACGTGCAACAGCTGGTTCTTCGCCTTTGGCGAGTACACAACGAATCCGCTGTCGAGCACTCTGCCACAGCCCGGAATGTCGCCTAACAAGGAGGCCATCAGGCCGCAGGTGCAGGATTCCGCAGTGGTCAACATCATCTGTTTGTCACGAAGAAACCGCACGATTTCAGCAAGGTCTTGCATGGTCTTGTCTCCGGCTTTCGACTCGAAAATTGCTACCTTCGGTCAGATTTCCGAGGCGATTCCTGAATGCAAAGTTCCAACGCCCCGCATTCCGCCTAAAGACGAGAACTATTTCACGGCGTCCGGGTCTTGTTTCAAGGTAGGGCCAACGCAGCTCTACGCCGCTCCTAGCGCGGCCTCAATACAGATAATTCAGCTTTGTCGTGCTCATGGTTTGCGGCGCCCCGCAGGTGCTGCATGGAAGAAACGTGCTTGTAGCAGGCTTGGCAAAGAGGCCGGCCGCATGGGGAGAGGTAAATTATGAGTATTGCTGCTGTCAACGCCCGGCCCGTCAGATTGAACACCGCACAACGACTGGCACCGCCAGCAGAGCGTCCCCTGTTGCAATTGCGTAGCACCCAGGACGACAAGAAGAAAATTCTTTTCGTGACGTCCGAGCTGACCGACCTGATCAAGACCGGCGGCCTGGCTGATGTGTCTGCAGCCCTCCCCCGAGCCCTGAGCGATCGACACGACGTGCGGGTGCTCATCCCCGGCTACACCCAAGTGATGCAGTGCGGCGAGCCGATACGGATTGTGGGCAGCGTAATTTCCCACGCTGACCTGCCGCCGAGCCGCATCGGCCGGCTGGACATGCCTGACGGCCTGATCATCTACGTGGTGATCTGCCCGGAACTCTACGAGCGTGACGGCCTGCCGTACGGCGATGAGCATGGCCAGGACTGGCCGGACAACCCGGTGCGCTTCGCCCGCCTGTGCATGGCAGCGACCGATATCGCCGACGGCACGGCGGGCATTCGCTGGACGCCCGATTTGGTCCATGCGCACGACTGGCCGACCGGGCTGACACCGGCCTACATGCACTGGCGCGGCCTCAGCACGCCCAGCGTTTTCACCATTCACAACCTGGCGTACCAAGGCAACATCGACATGAGCCTGCGCCGCTCGCTGGCCATTCCTCTGGAAGGCTGCGGCCCCGAGCGCATGGAGTTTTACGGCTCGCTGTCGCTGCTCAAGGCCGGCATCGCCTATGCAAACCAGGTCACCACCGTCAGCGCGACCTATGCCCATGAAATCACCACGCCGGAGTTCGGTTGCGGCATGGAAGGTTTCCTCAGCATGAAGGCACGCCAAGGCCTGCTCAGCGGCTTACTCAACGGCATCGAAGAAAGCTGGGAGCCGCGCAGCTGTTCTCATCTGGTCAGCCCGTTCGGCCCGAACGACTGGTCCGGCAAGCAGGCCAATGCGGCGCACGTTCGCGAACTGTTCGCCCTGGACGCAGGTGATGGCCCGCTGTTCTCGGTGGTTTCTCGTCTGGTGCACCAGAAAGGTATCGACCTGACCATCGCGGTTGCCGAAACCATTGTGGAGCGCGGCGGCCAGCTGGCCATCCTGGGTCGTGGCGAGCCCCTCATCGAAGACGAAGTTCGCCGCCTGGTCGAGCGTTTCCCCGGCCGTGTCGGTGCGCATATCGGCTTCAACGAGACCGATGCCCGACGCCTGTTTGCCGGCAGTGACTTCCTGCTCATGCCATCGCGCTACGAGCCGTGCGGCCTTAGCCAAATGTACGCACAGCGCTTTGCTTCGTTGCCGATAGCCCACCGCACTGGCGGCCTAGCGGACAGCATCGACGACGGCGTCACCGGGTTCCTTTTCGGCGAAGCCACCGTAGACAGCTATCGCGGCGCAGTCGAACGCGCCCTGGCGGTGCATCAGAACGCCCAATTACTCAATGCGATGCGTTGCCGTGCCATGAGTGGGGGATTTTTCTGGAGCCACGCGATCGAACCCTATGACCGGTTGTACCAACGCCTGCTGTGCGGACGACGCGAGGTCAGTGCCACTATCTAACGAGGTTGATCAATGCAGAATAGGCCTGCCCGCAACGGGCAACACGGACCGGTGCTACTGGAAAAGTCCCGTACCCGGTTCAGGCTCTGGGCGCCAGACGCGCAAAGCGTCAGCCTGGTGATAGTTGGCAGCGATCCGCTGCCAATGCAGGAAGGTAAAGACGGCTGGTACAGCATCGAGGCAGATGTCGGCGCCGGCACTCACTACAGTTTTCTCATCGACGGTGAACTTCAGGTGCCCGACCCTGCGTCCCGGGCGCAGTCGGCTGATGTGCACGACCCGAGCGTAGTCGTCGATCCTGCAGCCTACACGTGGCGCAACGCGGGTTGGCAGGGCCGCCCCTGGCACGAAACCGTACTCTACGAGCTGCACGTCGGCACTTATGGCGGGTATGCCGAGATTGAGCAGCGGCTTCAGGAACTGGCGAATCTTGGCGTAACGGCCATCGAACTGATGCCGCTCGCCGAGTTTCCTGGCAACCGCAACTGGGGCTACGACGGCGTTCTGCTCTACGCGCCAGAGGCGTCCTACGGCACACCCGATCAGCTCAAGCATCTGATCGACACCGCCCATGGTCTGGGGCTGATGGTGTTCATCGATGTGGTCTACAACCACTTCGGGCCGGACGGGAATTACCTGCACAGCTACGCCAAGCACTTCTTCCGTCACGACCAGCAGACGCCCTGGGGAGACGGCATCGATTTCCGTCGTCGCGAAGTGCGCGATTTCTTCATCGATAACGCCCTGATGTGGCTGATGGACTATCGCTTCGACGGGCTGCGCATGGACGCTGTCCACGCGATTCCAGACCCAACCTTCCTACCCGAATTGGCCGAACGCGTTCGAGCGGAGGTCGAGCCGGGTCGCCACGTGCATCTGGTACTGGAGAACGAACACAACCTTTCCAGCCTGCTCTCCGATGATTTCACCGCCCAGTGGAACGATGACGGCCATAACGTCCTGCATACCCTGCTCACCGACGAAAGTCAGGGCTACTACGGCGATTACCACAACGACTCAACCAGCAAACTGGTGCGCTTTCTCGGTGAAGGCTTCGTCTATCAAGGGCATGAGAATCGCCGTGGTGAATCGCGCGGCGAGCCCAGCGGTCATCTTCCCCCGACTGCCTTCGTCCTGTTTTTGCAGAACCACGACCAGACCGGCAACCGCGCCTTCGGCGACCGGCTGACCAACCTGGCGCCACCCGATGCACTGAAAGCCGCGACCACCGTGCTGCTACTTTCGCCCATGGTGCCGCTGCTGTTCATGGGCGAGGAATGGGGCGCACGCGAGCCCTTCCTGTTCTTCACCAGCCACCACGGCGAGTTGGCCGATGCCGTGCGTGAGGGGCGTCGGGGTGAATTCGCGGAATTTGCCGAATTCGCCGACGAGCACACCCGTGAGCGTATTCCCGATCCAAACGCGGTCGAGACGTATGAGGCTTCCAAACCTGACTTCAGCAAGCGCAACGAGCCTAAGCATGCCGAATGGCTAACCCTGTATCGCCATCTGCTGCAGCTTCGCCACACCGAAATAGTGCCGCGGCTGGAAGGCTCGCGATTCCTCGGCGCTGAAGCCTTGGGGGAAGCCGCTGCGATGGCGCAGTGGCAATTGGGTGATAGCAGCCAATTGCGTCTGGATCTCAACTTGAGTGGCAACGACCTTGCCGTTACGCCCCCTGCCTCGACTGCGCGCTTGCTGCACAGCAGCCGTGAAGGCGACTCAGGCGGCACCGACACATTACCTGCGCGCACCGCCAGGATGTATTTGCTCGAATCAGCAGGAGTGTCTCAATGAGCGATGAACGACTGAACCGCCTGGCAAAGGCGGCTGGCCTGTCCATCGAATGGGTTGATGCGGATGGCAAGGATCAACGGGTCAAACCGGATGTCTTGCGCGCCGTGCTCGGCGGGCTGGGGCTGCCAGCCGCTAGCGACGAGGAGATAGAACGCAGTCTGGAAAAACTCGACGCCGGCTCGGGGGCAGCCGGCGTGCCACCGCTGCTGACGCTGGATCAGGGCGCACCGCTGGATCTGAGCCAGTATTTCGAGCCAGGAGCACCTTACAGCCTGACCCTCGAGGACGGTAGCAAGCACGACGGAAGCCTGGATAGCCAGTCGCGTCTTGCGGCCATCGATACGCCCGGTTACCACCGGCTGAATATCGCTGACCAGCAGCTCACGCTGGCCGTATCCCCAGCCGCCTGCCCCAGCGTAGAGGACGTGGCCGGACCGGGTGCATGGGGCGTTACGGTGCAGCTTTATGGATTGCGTCGCCCCGGTGATGGCGGACTCGGCGATACCCAGGCGCTTGAAGCGATGGCGCGTAATGCAGCTGCACATGGCGCTGACGCGCTGGGCATCAGCCCGGTGCATGCGATGTTTACCGGCAACAGCGGCCAATACAGCCCGTATTCACCTTCCAGCCGGCTGTTCTACAACATTCTGCACAGCGCACCCGGCACCGTGCTGGGTGAGAAGCCACTGCGCATGGCAATCGAGTCCTGCGGCCTTGCCGAGGAGATGCAACGCCTGGAGGCGCTCGAGCTGATCGACTGGAGCGCCGCCTCGCACGCTCGCCAGTGCCTGCTGCGCACGCTCTACGAAGATTTCACCACCGGTGGTAACGCTCAGCAGGCGGATTTCGACAGTTTCCGCGATGCCGGCGGCGAAGCATTGGAAAACCATTGTCGCTTCGAGGCTCTGCATGCAGCCCTCCTCGGCCCGGAAGGTTTCCCACAGCACTGGCGTAACTGGCCCGATAAATACCGCACGCCCCAAAGCCCCGCCGTTGAACAGTTCGCGCAAGAAAACGCCCATGAGGTGAGCTATTACGCCTTCTGCCAATGGCTGATCGCCCGTGGGCTTGAGCGTGCCCAGATTGCCGCCTGCAGCGCGGGCATGAAGATCGGCCTGATCAGTGACCTGGCCGTGGGTGCCGATGGTGGCGGCAGCCAGGCGTGGAGTCGCCAGGATGAAGTACTGGCTGCGCTAAGTGTGGGTGCACCGCCCGATGTCATCAATCGCCAGGGACAAAGCTGGGGAATCTCCGCGTTCTCCCCATGGGGCCTCAAGGCACACGGTTACCGCGCGTTCATCGAAATGGTTCGGGCCAACCTGGCGCATGCCGGCGGTATACGCATCGACCATGTGATGGGCTTGATGCGTCTGTGGGTGATGCCCGCAGGTGCCGGCCCCACCGAAGGCGCCTACCTCAATTACCCCTTTGACGACCTGCTGCGCCTGCTCACGTTGGAAGCCTGGCGGCGCAACGCTGTGGTGCTGGGCGAAGACCTCGGGACGGTGCCCGAAGGGCTGCGCGACAAGCTGGCGGCACGCAGGCTACTGGGCATGCGCGTGCTGTTTTTCGAACGCGACAACAACGGCACTTTCAAACCGCTCGATGAATGGCCCGACAGTGCGATCGCCACGTCCACCACGCATGACCTGCCGACCATCGAGGGATGGTGGACTGCCCATGACATTGACTGGCGTATCCAGGTCGGCCAGCACCGCGAGGACGAACGCCCGGCACAGTTGGAGGAACGCGAACGCGAGCGTGGCGGGCTACTCAGGCTGTTACGTGAATACGCACCGAGCATCGAGGGCGATCTCACCGATCCAGACGTACTCGCCGACGCTTGCGCCGTATTCCTCGGCCGCACGCCGGCTCCGCTGGTGCTGTTGCCGGTCGAGGACGCCCTGGGCCTGCTCGAACAACCGAACCTGCCCGGCATCATCGACACCCATCCTAACTGGCGCCGACGCTACCCCAGCGACAGCGCCACCCTGCTTGATGACCCCGCTTGCTCGCACCGCCTGGAGCTGCTTTCCAGCGCACGCAAGCAGGCCACTGGAAGTAAACATCGATGAGAGACCTTAGCGCCACGTTGCGACTGCAGTTCCATCGTGACTTCACCCTCGACGATGCCACCGCGCTGGTCGACTACTTCGCCGACCTTGGTATCAGCCATCTGTACGCGTCCCCGCTGCTGACGGCGCGGCCTGGCTCAATGCATGGCTACGACGTCATCGACCCGACCCGTATCAATCCAGAGCTGGGCGGTGAGCCGGCGCTGCGAAGACTGGTCGATGCACTGCGCGCCAAGGGCATGGGCCTGATACTGGACATTGTCTCCAACCACATGGCGGTTGGCGGCTCCGGCAACGCCTGGTGGCTCGACGTGCTCGAGTGGGGGCGCCGCAGCCCCTACGCACAATTTTTCGATATCCAGTGGAATTCCCCCGATCCACTGCTGGAAGGCCAGCTATTGGTGCCTTTCCTTGGCAGTGACTACGGCGATGCGCTGCAGGAAGGCAAGATTCCCCTGCGCCTGGATATCGAAAATGGCGCTTTTTACGCCAAGCACTACGAGCACCGCTTCCCCATTTCGCCACCCACTTACGGCGAGATCCTGCGCCTGACCGATCAACCTGAGTTGCGTAGCCTGGCGCAGCATTTCGATGCCTTGAAAACCGAGCCGGCGCCTTATCAGACTGCGCGTGAATTGCGTGCCGACCTGGCCCGACTGCTGGAGGACAGCAATACTCGGCAAACGCTGGAACAAGCAATCAGACACTACGACTCGACCACCGAAGAAGGCTTCAAACGCCTGCATGGTCTGCTCGAACGACAGAACTATCGCCTCGCCAGCTGGCGTACCGCGGGAGACGACATCAACTGGCGGCGATTCTTCGACATCAATGAGCTGGGCGGTCTGCGCGTCGAGCGCCCCGTTGTGTTCGAGGAAACCCATGCCAAGATCTTCGAGCTGATCAGTGAAGGGTTGGTTGACGGCTTGCGCATCGATCACATCGACGGGCTGGCCAATCCACGCGGTTACTGCCGGCGCTTGCGGCGTCGTGTCGATCGACTCAATGCCGCGCGGCCCGAGGATGCGGAACAGGATCATGTGCCGATCTACGTCGAGAAGATTCTCGCTGAGGGCGAACATCTCCATGACGACTGGGGCGTCGACGGCACTACTGGCTACGAATTCATGAACCAGCTGTCGCTGCTGCAACACGACCCGGCCGGTAAATCCGTGCTGTGTACGCTGTGGAGCGAAACTGCCGAGCGCCCGGCCGATTTCATGGAGGAAGTCCGGCAGGCGCGACAGCTGGTGCTGACCGGACCGCTGGCCGGCGACTTCGAAACCGTTGCCCAAGCGCTGCTGCAGGTCGCGCGCCATGACGTGATGACCCGCGATATCACACTCGGCGCGATCCGCCGCGGGCTGCTCGAGTTGATCGTGCATTTCCCGGTGTACCGCACCTACATCGCGGCCCGCGGCCGACGCGAGTCTGACGAGCCATTCTTCCAGCAGGCGCTGGCGGGAGCGCGCACCACACTTGGCGAAGCCGACTGGCCGCTGCTGGATCAGCTTGATCGCTGGCTCGGCGGGGAAGACCTGCGCTCCTTACCGCCGGGACCTGCACGGCGGATTCGCCGCTATGCCTGTACCCGCTTCCAGCAGCTGACCTCGCCTGCCGCCGCCAAGGCCGTGGAAGACACCGCCTGCTACCGCTCCGGCACGCTGCTGTCGCGCAACGATGTCGGCTTCGACCCGCAGACCTTCAGCGCACCGGTCGACACCTTCCATGCCGAGTGCCTTGAACGTGCGGAGCACTTCCCGCGCAACTTGCTGACCACGGCTACCCATGATCACAAACGCGGCGAAGACACCCGTGCGAGGATGACGGTGATCAGCGAACGTGCCGAATGGTTCGCCAGCAAAGTCAAACATTGGCGTCAGCTCGCCTACGGCCAGCGCCAGGAGCTGCCGGAGGGACCAGCGCCTTCGCCGGGCGACGAAATGTTGCTGTATCAGGTGCTGCTCGGCTGCTGGCCGCTGGACCTGAAGGCGGACGACAAGTCGGCCATGGAAACCTTCTGCGAGCGGATGATCCAATGGCAGGAAAAGGCTGTGCGCGAGGCCAAATTACGCAGCACCTGGACCGATCCGAACAGTGATTACGAAGGCGCCTGCCAGCACTACCTGCGCGCCCTGCTTCTGGGGGACGAATGCAAGACGCTGCGCGACGACATCGCCGCAGCTGCCGCCGAGCTGGCCCCTGCCGGCGCACTCAACAGTCTTACCCAGACTTTTCTGCGCATGACCACGCCGGGCGTGCCCGACCTCTATCAGGGCGCGGACTACTGGGACTTCAGTCTGGTCGACCCCGACAACCGCCGTCCCGTCGATTTCGACCGTCGTCGCGCTACCTTTAGCCTGGACGCACAGCCAGCCGAGCTCATGGCGAACTGGCAGGACGGTCGCATCAAGCAATGGCTGATCGCGAACACACTGAAACTGCGTCGTGCGCACCCGCGTCTGTTTACCGAGGGCCGCTATCTTCCTTTGAAGGTCGAAGGCGAGCATGCCGAACGTGTGATTGCCTTCGCTCGTGAGCTCGACGGCCACTGCGTGATTGTGATTGCCGCACGTCTGGCCTACGGCTTGCTTGGCGACAGCCAGACACCACAGGTTCCGATCGAGCGCTGGGGCGACACACATGTCCGATTGCCCGATGCGCTGAGCGGTAAAGCAATGGAGCGACTTTTCGACGGAATGACAGTCAGACCCAAACAAGAAGGTTTAAGCGTGCCCGATGTTTTGCAGCACCTGCCCTTTGCGCTTTTACAGCTAACAATGAGTTCAACAGGAGAATCAGAACGATGACCAAACAAGAGCAGCGCATCCGCGAGTTGGCCTACGACATTTGGGTTTCGGAAGGCCGCCCGCACGGGCAGGACGAACGTCATTGGGAGATGGCCCGCAAGCTGGCTGAAGCGGAAAACGATACCTCCGAATCAAAGCCGGCAGCCCGCGCGCGTAAAGCAGTCACAAAACCAACGGATGCCACCCCTGCTGACAAACCCGCCAAAGCGACTAAGGCAGCCAAGCCTGCGAAGGAAGCCAAGGAGCCAAAAGACGTCAAGCTAGCCAAGCCTGCGGTCGCTCCGGCCAAGGGGACTGCACGTCCCAAAGCCAAAGCAGGTACCAACGCAGCCGAGGGCACCCCGGAAGGCGTGAAAAAACCTCGTGCACCACGGGTCAAGAAAGACAGCTGAACGACACCGCGCCATGCCACCGAGCCGGCTCCATCCGGGAGCCGGCCAGTCGTGGTCCTTCATCGCCCTGCACAGCCATTGGGCAGAGTAGCCATCGGAGATTTCATGAGTAGAAAAAAACCTGCGGCGCCTCAAATTCTGGTGCCTTCGCGTATTCGCGAGGGACAGCCCTTCCCGCTTGGCGCCACCTGGGACGGATTAGGGGTCAACTTCGCGATCTTTTCCGCGAATGCCACAAAGGTTGAGCTGTGCCTGTTCGATGCCGATGGCGAAACCGAGCTCGAGCGCATCGAGCTGCCGGAATACACCGACGAAATCTGGCACGGTTATCTGCCCGATGCCCATCCAGGGCAGATCTATGGCTACCGCGTGCATGGCCCGTATGCGCCGGATGCCGGACACCGCTTCAACCCGAATAAGTTGCTGATCGACCCCTATGCCAAGCAACTGGTCGGTGGGCTGAAATGGTCCGAGGCGCTGTTTGGCTACACCATTGGCCATGCCGATGCGGACCTGAGCTATGACGAACGCGACAGTGCGCCCTTCGTACCGAAGTCCAAGATCATCGACCCTGCTTTCACATGGGGGCATGACCGCCCGGTACAGGTACCCTGGGATCGCACGATCATCTACGAAACCCACGTGCGGGGTTTCACAATGCAGCACCCGGCTGTTCCCGAGGACATGCGCGGCACCTTTGGCGGTTTCAAAACGCCGGAAGTGATCGACTACGTGCGCAAGCTCGGTGTTTCATCCATCGAGTTTCTGCCGATCCACGGTTTCGTGCAGGATCAGCATCTGCTCGAAAAAGGGATGAGCAACTATTGGGGTTACAACAGCATCGCCTTCTTCGCACCGCACCCGAAATATTTGGCGAGCGGCAAGATCAGCGAATTCAAGGAAATGGTCGCCCACCTTCACAACGCGGATCTCGAGGTCATTCTCGACGTGGTCTACAACCACACCGCCGAGGGCAACGAGCTGGGCCCAACGCTTTCCATGCGCGGCATCGACAATGCCTCGTACTACCGGCTGATGCCCGACCAGAAGCGCTACTACATCAACGATTCAGGCACCGGCAACACGTTGGACATGAGTCACCCCTGTGTCCTGCAAATGGTGACTGACTCCCTGCGCTACTGGGCCGAAGAGATGCATGTCGATGGCTTCCGCTTCGATCTGGCGACCATCCTCGGCCGCGAGCACGACGGTTATGACGAACGCCACGGGTTCCTGGTCGCCTGCCGTCAGGACCCGGTGCTGGCAAAAACCAAACTTATCGCCGAGCCCTGGGACTGTGGCCCCGGCGGTTATCAGGTCGGTGGCTTCCCGCCGGGCTGGGCCGAGTGGAACGACCAGTATCGCGACACCGTGCGCGCGTTCTGGAAAGGCGACGAGGATCAGCTGCCGGACTTTGCAGCGCGCCTGACCGGTTCTGGGGACCTGTTCAATCAGCGTGGCCGCCGCCCATTCAGTTCGGTGAACTTCATCACCGCGCATGACGGCTTCACCCTGAATGACCTGGTGTCGTACAACGACAAGCACAACGAGGCCAATGACGAAGACAACCGTGACGGCAGCAGCAACAACATCTCCTGGAACCATGGCACGGAAGGCCCGACTGACGATCCGGAGATCAACGAGTTGCGCTTCCGTCAGATGCGTAACTTCTTCGGCACGCTGCTGTTCTCCCAGGGCACGCCGATGATCGTGGCCGGTGACGAGTTCGCGCGCACCCAGAACGGCAATAACAACGCGTATTGCCAGGACAGTGAAATCGGCTGGGTCAACTGGGATATTTCCGAGGATGGCCGCACGCTGCAGGCCTTCGTGCGCAAGCTGATCCGGCTGCGTCAACGCTATCCGATGCTGCGTCGCGGACGTTTCCTCGTCGGTGCCTATAACGAAGAACTGGACATCAAGGACGTCACCTGGCTGGCGCCACATGGCGAAGAAATGACCATCGAGCACTGGGAAGATGGCAACAACCGGTGCATGGGCATGCTGTTGGATGGGCGTGCGCAGCCCACCGGTATCCGCAAGGCCGGCTCGGACGCTACCCTGCTGCTGATCGTCAACTCCCATCACGACGTGGTCAATTTCACGCTACCCGAGGTGCCTCAAGGCATCTACTGGAACCGCCTGATTGATACCAACAACCCCAACGCCCGGTCCGAGCGTTTCGACTTCAACAACGAGTACGCCCTCACCGGCCGTTCGCTGTTGCTGTTCGAACTGATCAAGGAAGAGGAATAACGGGCGAGCAGGCACCGACCTGACCACTATTGCTTTCAAGGCCCCGGTTTCCGGGGCTTTTTTGTCTCTGAGGCAGAACAACCGCGCCATTACTCAACCGTTCGTTTGAACTCGACGTGCGGTAGTGAACCCCGCCAAGCGACTCCAGTCCCAACCCACAGCGCGGCGTTCATGAACCTACGGATTTGTTCCTGCCAGTCGCGGGCAGAGTGTCCCTTCCGTGACGGACCACTTCTTTATGCATCTCATTCGGCTGATCATTTCCTCCGTTCTGCTGACCTTCTGCTCCATCGTTGCCCTGCCCTCACATGCCGGCGGCACCATCAGTAATGCGACGTTGCCCGCCACCAAACCGGGCACCGTAAAACTGTTCGTCAACCGCATCGGCTCGGGCAAAGCGATGGACGTTCGCAACGACACCGACGTTCCGGTCGAAGTCGTGTTGCGCCTGACGCACATGGTCAACGTCACTGGCGTTGGCAAAGGCGTAGTCCGCAAGACAGTGCCAGCACGGACCCGTATGCGCGTCGCCACATTGCGCAAACGCCAGCCCGGCTATCCGCTGATGTACCAGCATTCGTTCAGCTACTCGCTGATCTACTCACCTGAGCCGGGCAAAAAGGGTTCCGTTGGCGGTTATGCCTATGCCCTGCCCTGGAAAGGCGGCCCGTTCTCCATTTCGCAGGGCGCAGGCGGGGACTACAGCCACACGTCGCCCAAGGGCCGTTATGCGGTTGATATCGCCATGCCGCAGGGCACCCCCATCGTGGCGGCGCGTGCGGGAACGGTGTTGAAGGCTCATGATGGGCAGCACGGGCGGATGCCCAACCCGGCCGGCAACTACGTGCGAATCCTGCACGACGACGGCACGCATAGCGCATACCTGCACCTGAAGCGCGGCTCAGTGAAGGTCAAGTCGGGGCAACAGGTAAAAGTCGGCAGTCTGCTTGGCCAGTCCGGCAATACCGGCCGTAGCACCGGCCCACACCTGCATTTCGTCGTGCAAAAAGCTTATGGCGACTCGATGCTGTCGATTCCTTTCCGCTTTTCACAACCGGTCAGCACGCTGCCTAACTTCGCCAGCAACAACTGATCGCGACAGCACCTCAGCGCTGCCAGACAAAATTGAACGTCTCGTCGGCTGACATGCGCTGCAGGTGGTCAGCCACAACGGCTTCCATCCGCGCCAGCTGTTCATCGTTCGTGGTCTGCAAGGTCGCGGTCAGGCTGCTTTCTCCGGCCGTCAGCGAGCACTGAGTGTCGCCCGAGTCGATATGGCCATGTCGGTCATCGAAATCCACCTCGAACTTGTGCCTCCAGTGTTTGCAGAGCCTACGGATCAGGCGGCTGGGATCGGATGTCTGGATCTGTACGGTAGATTTGTGCATGAAGAGACCTCTCTGCTAAATGGACTGATGGATCAGTCAAACCGGTAGGCCGACAGCGTCGTATGCATGACGCGATCGGTGAATACCTTGCGTCCCGCCCCGTCCGCCGCAGCGCCAGCCGCCACCATCAGCGGCAATAGGTGCTCTTCGCCACGGGGCGGATGGCAGAGCCGCGCTGAAGGCGCCTGCTCCCAACGTTCCAGCAGCGCTTCACGATCACGGGGCGGCGCGCTGACGGCAGCGCTCAACCAGTGATCGAACGCATCCGATATTGGCGCGAAACGCGGATCGCCATAGCCCCGCATGTTGTGAAAGCTCATGCCACTGCCGACGATCAACACGCCTTCGCCGCGCAGCGGGGCGATGGCGCGACCGATAGCGAGGTGGGCATCAGCGTCCAGATCGCGTTGCAGTGACAACTGCACAACCGGCACGTCTGCCTCGGCAAACATCAGCTTCAGTGGAATGAAGGTGCCGTGGTCGTAGCCGCGCTGCCCGTCCTCGCCCGCTGCAATGCCAGCCTCACCAAGCAACTCGACCAGCCGTGCCGCCAACGTTGGATCGCCTGGTGCCGGGTATTCCAAGGCATAGGTGTGCGCGGGAAAACCGTTGTAGTCGTAGATGAGTTCAGGTCGTGCATTCGCCGTAACCATGACGCGGGGCTCCAGCCAATGCCCGGAAATCAGCACGATCGCACGGGGGCGCTGCGGCAACGTTGCGGCGACAGATTTCAGAAAAGCAGCCATCTCATCCCATGCATCGGCAGGGTTCCAGTCCATGAAGAAACACGGTCCGGCACCGTGCGGCACGAACAGCGTGGGCATCCTCATATTGGCGTGGTTCTGCATGGCATCTTGATCCTGAGGGGGCGGACGCACAGTATGGATTACGGTTGTTTTGAGCTGAACAAGGCAATCTAGATCAACAGTTTCAACTGAGAGTAGGAGCTGTAATGCTCGACCGAATCACAGGAATGCGAGTGTTCACCCGTGCAGCCAGTGCTGGCAGCCTGTCTGCCGCTGCGCGTCATCTGGGCTTGTCACCGGCCATGGCAACCAAGCATGTGGATGCGCTGGAAGCACGCCTTGGGGTCAAGCTGTTCCACCGCAGCACCCGTCGGCTAAGTCTCACGGCCGCAGGCAACAGTTACCTCGAGGCGTGCCTGCGGATCCTCCCGGAAATCGACGAAGCCGAGGCCAGCGTCGCCTCACAGCGGGTCGAGGCCTCAGGCCTGCTGCGCATGAACGTGCCTCTGTCGTTCGGTACCCGTTTCATCGCGCCATTGATGCCGGACTTCAGTCAGCGCCACCCAGCGGTCAAAGTCGAACTGGGGCTCACCGACAGCCAGGTCGACCTGATCGATGGGAGCTGGGACATGGCCGTGCGAATTGGCCGGCTGACCGACAGTCCGTTGCAGGCCAGGCGCCTGACTGACTGCCGGATGCAGGTCTGCGCCTCGCCCGGCTATCTGGCTCGGCATGGCGTGCCAAAACGGGTAAGCGATCTGTCGCACCACAATTGCTTGGGTTACAGCCTGTCGAACCTGCTGGGCGGTCGAGAATGGGCATTCGGTCTTGAGGGTGAATTCCGCGTACCGATTCAGGGCAACTTGGTGGCTAACAACGGCGCAGCGCTGGTCGCGGCCGCCGTGGGTGACCAAGGGCTGATCTATCAGCCTCAGTTCATCGTAGCGGCGGCCCTCAGCCGAGGTGAGCTGGAAATCATCGAACTCGATCAGCCGCCGCTGGGCCTCGGCGGGATCCATGTCGTCTACCCGCCAGATCGCCGTCCGCCCGCGAAAGTACGCGCCATGATCGACTATCTGGTCGAAGCGTTCGCGGGCGAGCTGCCATGGGAGCGCCCGTTTCGTTGACCCCGCGGTGCCTTTCACCTCGGCACCGCGCTTTCAACAAGCGGTAACTCCCGATACTGAGCGGTCCCGGCTGCGCTGCAGCGGAAAAAAAGATGAACCGGGCAAGCCGCCGTCAGTCCGAATGAAGGGAGCAGATTGCGTAAGCAGCGTGCTGTGGATCGCGCCGCCCGCACAGGCAGGCGCATGCCCAAGGATTCTTCAGCCCAGCTGCTCCAGCCCGGCTGATCTGCTGGATGTCACCCATCATTCATTCAGACCAATCGAAGCCCGGCCAGGCGCGATTGGACCGTTTATGGAGACGCCCATGAAAGCTGTTGTCTATCACGGTGTCGGCGACATACGCCTCGAAGACGTGCCCGATCCCAAGATCGAAGCCCCGACCGACGCCATTGTGCGCATCACCGCCTCTGCCATCTGCGGGACGGATCTGCACTTCGTGCGCGGCACCTTCAGCGGCATGAAACCCGGCACCATTCTTGGCCATGAGGCTGTCGGCATCGTTGAAGAGCTCGGCGAGGACGTGCGCAACCTGCAGATCGGCGACCGCGTGGTGATTCCCTCGACCATCGCTTGCGGCAATTGCTCGTACTGCCGCTCGGGCTATTTCGCCCAGTGCGACGTAGCCAATCCAAACGGTAAGGAAGCCGGCACGGCGTTCTACGGCGGCCCTGCGGCCACAGGCCCGTTCAATGGACTGCAAGCCGAAAAGGCACGCATTCCCTTCGCCAATATCGGGCTGGTGAAGCTGCCGCCGGAAATTAGCGATGACCAGGCAATCCTGCTCTCGGACATTTTCCCGACCGGCTATTTCGGCGCGGAGATGGCCGAGATCGAAGCCGGCGACACGGTAGCCGTGTTCGGTTGCGGTCCGGTTGGCCAGTTCGCCATTGCCAGCGCCAAACTGCTGGGTGCCGGGCGCATCTTTGCCATCGACCAATACGACGACCGGCTGCGCATGGCCCAGCGTCAGGGGGCGGAGATCATCGATTTCAATCGAGAGGACCCGATCGAAACGCTCAAGCGTTTGACCGGCGGGATTGGCGTCGACCGCGTGATTGATGCCGTGGGCGTCGATGCGGAACACGGTTGCTGCGGCGGCAAACCTGCCGACGGCGCCAATGCCGATCAGAACGCCAAGTGGCAACCGGGCGATGCCCCCTCACAGGCGCTCGAATGGGGCGTGCAGTGTCTGGCCAAGGCCGGCACCTTGTCGATCATTGGCGTCTACCCGCCGGATGCCACGACCTTCCCCATCGGCATGGCGATGAACAAGAACATCACCATGAACATGGGTAACTGCCACCACCGCAAATACATTCCCCGGCTGATCGAGATGATCCAGGCGCGGCGCATCGACCCGACGAAGATTCTTACCCAGGTCAAGCCGATGAGCGATGTCATCGCAGCATTCGAGGCGTTCGATCGGCGCGAAGGCGGTTGGATCAAGGTCGAGCTGAAGCCTCAACGAGAGGGCTCGAACGTGCACGGCTCGGAAGAAACGCTGGTCGACGAAGCGGTGGCCGACACCTTCCCAGCCAGCGACCCAACCAGCATGCAGAACCCCCGTTAGGCCACAGGAGCAAGCGATGGCAGCCATCCATATAGGCATTTCCGGCTGGCGCTACGCACCCTGGCGAGGCGACTTCTATCCCAAGGGTCTCGTCCAAAAGAACGAGCTGAAGTTCGCCTCGCGCGCCGTGAGCAGCATCGAGATCAACGGCTCGTTCTACTCGCTGCAGAAGCCAGAGCTCTACGCCGGCTGGTATGACGAGACACCCAAGGGCTTCGTTTTCAGCGTCAAGGCGCCCCGCTACATCACCCATGTGCTGCGCCTTCGGGACGTCGAGAAGCCCATTGCCAACTTTCTTGCCTCCGGTGTTCTTGCGCTCAAGGACAAGCTCGGTCCGATGCTGTGGCAGTTCCCGCCTTCGTTCAAATTCGACCCCGAGCGTTTCGAAACCTTCCTCAGTTTGCTGCCGCATGACACGGCTGCGGCGTTGGAAATGGCAAAAGGCTGTGAACCACGCATGGAGGGGCACAGTTATCTGCAGATTGACCGCAAACGCTCCCTTCGCCATGCGGTCGAAATACGTAACGAGAGCTTTGTCGATCCGGCGTTCGTAGCGCTTTTGCGCAAATACAAGGTTGCACTGGTTGTAGCCGACACGGCCGGCAAGTGGCCATACCGAGAGGATCTCACCAGTGATTTCGTCTACATCCGCCTTCACGGGGCCGAACAGCTCTACACCAGCGGCTACACCGATGAGGCGCTGGATAACTGGGCCCAGCGCATCACCCGCTGGAACAATGGCGGCCAGCCTGACGACGCTCATCTGATCAGCTCCATCAAGCCTCCGGCGCGCAAGCATCGCGCCGTTTATTGCTATTTCGATAACGATGTAAAGGTCCGGGCGCCCTATGACGCGCGACAGCTGTTGCGCCGGCTCGGACTGGATAAAGACCTGGAAACCACTCCAGGCCAGTTGGAAGGAGCATTGGCGTGAATCTGGACAAGACCCACCCCCTCGACAGCCGCGACCTCGACGCGCATATGTCCACGGCCGTCAGCACGGTCCGCCTGCTGACCGTGAACACACATAAAGGCTTCACCGCGCTCAACCGGCGTTTCATCCTTCCGGAGCTGCGCGAGGCAGTCAGGGCGGTATCGGCCGATATCGTGTTTTTGCAGGAAGTCCTCGGCACTCATGAAAAGCATGCCTTGCGCTTTCATGACTGGCCCAAGATGTCGCAGTACGAGTTCCTGGCTGACAGCATCTGGACCGATTTCGCCTATGGCCGCAACGCCGTCTACCCTGACGGCGACCACGGCAATGCCCTGCTCTCTAAATTCCCCATCACGCGCTACGAGAACCTCGACATTTCCATTGCTGGCCCTGAGCGTCGCGGCCTGTTGCACAGCGTGCTGCAGGTACCGGGGCATGACGAGTTCCACGCTATCTGCGTGCACCTGGGCTTGCGCGAAGCTCATCGTCAGCAGCAATTGCGCCTGCTCTGCGACCTTCTTGATTCGCTGCCAGCCGATGCCCCGGTGGTGGTCGCCGGGGACTTCAACGACTGGCGACTCAAAGGTGCTCAGGTGCTGGATCGCTGTGCCGGTATGCACGAGGTTTTCGCGGTAGCACAGGGCAAGGTGGCGAAAACCTTCCCGGCGCGCTGGCCGATGCTGCGGCTGGACCGGATCTATGTGCGAAATGCCACGAGTCACAAACCGAGAATATTGGGTAACAAACCCTGGACACACTTGTCCGATCATCTGCCCTTGGCGGTGGAGATACACCTATGAATTTTCACTGGAGAGACGGGAATCGTCTTCAGTTGCTGGAAAACGGCGAGGAATTCTTTCCCGCTGTGTTCGAGGCCATTGCGGCCGCGGAAAAGGAAGTCCTGTTGGAAACCTTCATCTTTTTCAAAGACAAGGTTGGGCAGGAGCTGCAACAGACACTGATCGCGGCAGCAGAGCGCGGCGTGAGCGTGGACGTGACCGTAGACGGTTATGGCTCGGCTGACCTGGATGGCGATTTTGCTGCGGCGATGGCGCGGGCCGGTGTACGCGTCCACGTATTCGATCCGGGCAAGCGGGTGTTGGGCAAGCGTCTGAACGTATTCCGCCGAATGCACCGCAAGATTGTCGTCGTGGATGGCGATCTGGCTTTCATCGGAGGCATCAACTTTTCGGCTGACCATCTAGGCGATTTCGGCCCAGCAGCCAAACAGGATTACGCGCTTCGGGTAGAAGGCCCGGTCGTACACGATATCCACCGCTTTTCACTCGCGAACATCACGGCCACTTCGACGCACCGACGCTGGTGGCATCGGCGACAACGGACTCAAAGCAACGGTTTTGTCGGCGTCAGCCGAGGAGAAGCCCGCGCTCTGTTCGTGACCCGCGACAACAACGACCACAGCAACGACATCGAGCAGCATTATCTGCAGGCGATCCGCGATGCCCGCTCGCGGCTGCTGATCGCCAACGCCTATTTCTTCCCCGGTTACCGAGTGCTGCGGGAAATCCGCAACGCCGCACGGCGGGGCGTCAGGGTCCGGTTGATTCTGCAGGGCGAACCGGACATGCCGATTGCGAAGTTCGGCGCGCGAATGCTGTACAACTACCTGATGAGAGACGGCGTAGAGATCCACGAATACTGCCGCCGGCCATTGCATGGCAAAGTAGCGTTGGCCGACTACGAGTGGTCCACAGTGGGCTCGAGCAATCTCGATCCCCTGAGCCTGTCGCTCAATCTCGAGGCGAACCTGATCATTCGTGATCACACCTTCAACCGCCAATTGCACGAGAACCTGGACCGACTGCTGCAACAGGACTGCCGCCGCATTCCGTTGGAGCGCATCATCCGTGGCTACTGGTGGCGAGCACCATTAGCTTTCATCATTTTCCACTTTTTGCGTCACTTCCCTCAGTGGGTGGGCCTGTTGCCGGCCCATAAACCAAGGTTGCAGCTGCTCGACCCGGCGCCACTGGAGCCCAGCCCCGCCCCCTTGCAGCGAGAACAGCAATGACAGAGCGACACCACCAGCCACAGAGCGGCTGGCGCCGCCGATGGCCGCTGATCAAGCGGATCCTGACCTACTGCTTCTTCATCCTGGTCGCCGGGCTGTTGATCGGTTTGGCGCGCAACGTCAACTGGAGCGAGGTCTACCAGACACTGCGTAGCTACAGCGCCAAGACCCTGTGGCTGGCCGGCGCAGCCACCGCGGTGAGTTATGCGGTGTACTGTTGTTTTGACGTACTCGGCAAACGCTATGCCCAGCACGACATGCCAATCCGGCAAATCCTCCCGGTGACCTTTGTCTGCTACGCCTTCAATCTCAACCTGAGCGCCTGGGTCGGTGGGATCGCGCTGCGCTATCGGCTCTACTCGAGGTTTGGCCTGCGTACCTCGCAGATCACTCGGGTGTTCACCATGAGCGTGCTGACCAATTGGCTCGGCTATTTGTGGCTGGCGGGGCTGATCTTTTCCCTGGGTTGGATCACGCCGCCCGCTGACTGGGAAATAGGTCATACCGCATTGCGTGTACTGGGCGCTGGGCTGCTGCTGGTCTCGGCGGTCTATCTCTGGGCATGCGGCTTCTCCAAACGTCGCCACTGGACGATCCGCAAGCACGAGATCTATTTGCCGAGCCTGCGTCTGGCTGTGGTCCAGATGCTGCTCGGTGCGAGCAACTGGGCACTGATGGCGCTGGTGGTCTATTTCATGCTGTCGCAACAGACGCCCTATCCCATCGTGTTGGGCATTCTGATGATCAGCAGCGTTGCCGGCGTGATTGCCCATATCCCGGCCGGGCTTGGGGTAATTGAAGCGGTGTTCGTGACAATGCTGGCCGGCGGCGAACTCAGCCAGGCGAGCATCGTTGCGGGGTTGATTGGCTATCGAGTGGTCTACTTTCTAATCCCACTGTTGTTCGCCACGATGGTTTACGTGGCGCTGGAACTACGAGCCAAGAAGCTGCGTTCTCGTGGCCAGGCGCAAACTGACGAAGACCCGCAAGAGGAGCACCCGTCTACAGCGACTTGATAGTGTTGATAATGATCGCGAGTTTGCCCTTTCCTAGGCCACGGCAAGCGTTATAAACAAAAAAGCCGGAGCGATCATCGCTCCGGCTTTTTTGTACCGGCGTCTGGCATCAGGCGCCGGTCTCCAGCCGTTACACCTGGGGTCGAAGGATGATCACACCCAGCGGCGGCAGGGTCAGCGCCAGTGACACGTCCTGACCATGAGCAGGAATCTGCTCGGCCAATATGCCGCCGCCATTACCCACGTTGGAGCCGCCATAGCACTCGGCGTCACTGTTGAAGATTTCCTCCCAGCGACTGTCGACTGGCACGCCAATGCGATAGTTCTCGCGAACGACCGGCGTGTAATTACCCACGATCAACAATGGGTTCCTGTTGGAATCCATGCGCAGCCAGGCAAACACGCTGTTGGCACGATCATCACCAATCAACCATTGAAAGCCGGCAGGATCGGAGTCGAGCTCATGCAGCGCAGGTTCTTTGCTGTACAGATGATTGAGATCGCGCACCAGATTCTGCGCGCCGCGGTGGTCGGGCTCTTCCAGCAGGTGCCAATCCAGCTCGCGGTCATGGTTCCATTCACGCCACTGGCCGAACTCGCAGCCCATGAACAGTAGCTTCTTGCCGGGGTGCGTCCACATGAACGAAAGATAAGCCCGCAGGTTGGCGAATTTCTGCCAGCGGTCGCCTGGCATCTTTTCGATCAACGAGCCTTTACCGTGCACCACCTCATCGTGGGAAATCGGCAGGACGAAGTGTTCCGAGTAGGCGTAGACCATGCCGAAGGTGAACTTGTCATGGTGGTACTGCCGGTTGATCGGGTCTTCCTCGATGTACTGAAGCGTGTCGTGCATCCAGCCCATGTTCCACTTGTAGGCAAAGCCGAGCCCGTCCTCGGACGTTGGCTTGCTCACGCCGGGGAATGCAGTGGACTCCTCAGCAATGACCAGCGCACCAGGGGTTTCCGTCGCCACGACATCATTCAGATGACGCAGGAAGTCGATGGCTTCCAGATTCTCCCGGCCGCCATGACGGTTGGGAATCCACTCACCCTCCTTGCGCGAGTAGTCGCGATAAAGCATCGAAGCCACTGCATCCACTCGCAGTGCGTCGACGTGGAATTCGCGTAGCCAGTGCAGTGCCGAGGCAAGCATGAAGCCATGCACCTCGGTACGCCCCAGGTTGTAGATGTAGGTATCCCAGTCCTGATGGAAACCCTCGAACGGGTGCGCGTATTCGTATAGCGCAGTGCCATCGAACTCGCCCAAACCATGAGCGTCTGTCGGGAAGTGGGCTGGAACCCAATCGAGAATCACACCGATACCGGCTGCGTGGCAGGCATCGATGAAGGCTGCGAAGTCGTGCGCCGATCCATAACGCGCACTGGGCGCGAACTGGGACAGCAGCTGGTAACCCCAAGAGCCACCGAAGGGGTGCTCCATGATGGGCATCAGCTCGATATGGGTGAAACCCAGATCGACCACATAGGGAATCAGCCGCTCGGCCAGTTCATGCCAGTCGTACAAGCGACCGTCGTCGCCGCCGTCGCGACGCCAGGAACCGGCGTGCAACTCGTAAATGCTCATCGGTGCTTTCACCGACTGTTGCTTTGCTCGCTGATCCAGCCAGGCCTCGTCTTTCCATTCGTATTCGAGCGGGTGCGAGACTACCGATGCAGTGCCTGGCGGCAGTTCGGTAGCCAGCGCAATCGGATCGGCCTTCAGTGGCAGGATGCCGTGCGGGCCGAGAATCTCGTATTTGTAGGCCTCGCCCGGCTGCAACCGCGGGATGAAGATCTCCCACACGCCTGACGGAAAGCGCAAGCGCATGGGGTGCCGACGCCCGTCCCAACCGTTGAAGCTGCCAACGACCGATACGCGGCGAGCGTTAGGCGCCCACACTGCGAACCGAACACCTTGAACGCCATCGACCTCCATGGGCTGAGCGCCGAACACGCGGCCGATTTCCCGATGGTTGCCCTCGGAAAACAGGTACATGTCCATTTCGCCGAGCTGGGGACCAAAGCTGAAAGGGTCTTCGGTGACTTGTTCGCCACCCGCCCAGCGGATCTTCAACAGATACGGCTGTTGATTGGTCAACCGGGTGAAGAAAAAGCCCGGCACCTGGCCTTGCTCCATGGCCGCCAGCACCCTTCCCCCGCTGCGTTCGAGCACTTCGACGCCCAACGCATTAGGCAAGTAAGCGCGTACGACCAGCCCATCACCGTCCGGGTGCGGGCCAAGAATGGAAAACGGGTTGCCATGTTCGGCGCGCACCAGCGCATCGACATCAGCATCGGTTGGTAGCAGGTTTTCACCGGGCATTGTCACGGCCGGACGATCATTCATTGGGAACCTCCATCGGAAATCTGTTGTGCCAGCGTCGCCAATCCCTGAAGCGGGACGGTCAGCCAAGCCGGGCGGTTCTCTGCTTCATAAGCCACTTCATACGCGGTCTTTTCCAGACTGAACAGGGCCAGCGCCGCATCAGCACCGGCCGAGTCCTTCCAGGCGTGGGGCAACTCGGCCGTTGCCTCGCGATAAGCTTCCAGGAAAACCGCACGTGCGCTGTGTTGATAGGTGTCGGAAATGTTGCGGCGAGCCTGGTCGGCAACATCCGAGCTGTCGCTCGCCTGGGCATTGCGCAGCGTCATGGCGGTGGCGTACTCAAAAGAGCGCAGAACACCGGCCACGTCCTTGAACGGGCTCAGCTTGCTACGCCGCTCCTCGAGCGAGCGCGCGGGCTCGCCCTCGAAGTCGATGAAGTAGGCATCACCCTGCGCAACCAGAATCTGGCCAAGGTGCAGGTCACCGTGAACACGCGTCCGCAGACCACCCAGCGTGCGGTTGGCCAGCCGCTTGACCTCAGCAAGCAGCTGCTTGCGTTGGTCAAGAAGCTGATCAACCTGAGCGGTAGTTTTACGATCCAGATCGCCACGGCGAGCCTGCAGCAGATCAAGCGCGTGTTCGACCTGCCCTGAGATCATCTGCGTCCATTCTTTTGCATCCGAAGCCGTGGTCGGCTCGGCAGCAAAGGCCTGGTTCTCAGTCTGGACCGCCAAGGTCATGTGCATCTCGCCCAAGCGTTGACCCAGCAGCCGGTTGAATGCTTCCAGCTCTTCCAGTGCACTGAACTGGTTTTCATGCAGCGAAACGCCGCCAGCGATCTGGTCGCGCACAGCCCTATCCAAGGTGTTCAGCGTCCACTCCCAGGCGTCGCCTTGGTTGTCGAGGAAGCGCTGCACAACCATCAAGGCATATTGCTCACCGTTCTTATCGAAGCGGCTCACCTGTCCCAGCATCGCAGAGATATGGGTGAAGCCCTGTTCGGTCAGGAAGCTGCCCATCTCCAGTTCCGGGTGCATCCCTGCCGAGACGCGGCGCAAGACCTTGATCATCATGCAGCTGCCAATGATCGCCGAGCTGTTGGATTGTTCGGCAGTCAGGTAGCGCACTTCCGCCTCTGCTGGTAATTCGATTTCAGCGAGCTGCGCCATGGGCTGAAAACGTATTTCGCCTTCGCCGCACGGCAGCACCTGCTCCTCGCGCAACCCCTGAATGACGCCGAGTACGAACTGCTTGAGCGCGAAGGCATCGGTCAGGAGCCCCACTTGTGGCCCGCGACGAACCCGCGCCATTGCCAGTTGTTGGGGCAGCGCAATATCGAAGTCACCTTCATCGAGGAAGCCCAATGGCAACTGATAGCGATCGCTACGTCCGCCTGCATCGACCGCGATCTCACTCAGGAGCACGGGGCGTTGCGGGTCGCCGAACGGCACGCTGTAGCAGATCTTGATCGAATTGATCGTCGCATCCTTGCTGGCGAACCAGCGACGCTTCGGCAGGTACGCCGGCAGCGATTCGGTTTCCAGAATCCGTTTGTTGGCCGCATTGAGCGTATCCAGGCGCTTGAGCACCAACGTTTGAAAATCAGGCATGGTTTCCACCGGTTCTTGGTGCCAGCTCGGCATCTGGTGACTGGTTGCCAGCTGGAACCAGTAGAAGCCGTAGGGGGGTAAAGTCAGCAGGTACGGCAGTTGGCCAATCGGCGGGAAGGCACTGCCGCCCACCATTTCCACCGGCACCATGCCGGCGTAATGCGACAGCTCCAGTTCTGCGGCCTGTGCCGAGCGCGACACGTTGGCGACGCAGAAAATCACCTCCGTCTCGCCGGTTGCCGTCGTGAACTCGCGGATATAAGCAAGAATGCGTCGGTTGCTCGGCGCCAGCATTTTCAGGGTGCCACGGCCGAATGCCTTGAACTGCTTGCGGATCGAAAGCAGCCGTCGCGTCCAATTGAGCAGTGAATGCGGGTCACGCTGCTGAGCCTCGACGTTGATCGCCTGATAACCGTAGAGCGGGTCCATGATCGGCGGCAGCACCAGGCTGGGCGGGTCGGCGCGGGAAAAACCGCCGTTGCGGTCGACCGACCATTGCATCGGCGTGCGCACACCGTCGCGGTCACCGAGGAAAATGTTGTCGCCCATGCCGATCTCATCGCCGTAATAGATCACCGGCGTACCGGGCATCGAAAGCAACAGGCTGTTGAGCAGCTCGATCCTACGGCGGTCCCGTTCCAGCAGTGGCGCCAGGCGACGTCGGATACCGAGGTTGATTCGCGCGCGCTTGTCCGAGGCGTAGTAATTCCAGAGGTAGTCACGCTCCTTGTCGGTCACCATTTCCAGCGTCAGCTCGTCATGGTTGCGTAGGAAGATCGCCCACTGGCAGTTCTCGGGAATGTCCGGTGTTTGCCGGAGAATGTCGGTAATCGGGAAACGGTCTTCCTGAGCGAGCGCCATGTACATGCGCGGCATTAACGGGAAATGGAACGCCATGTGGCATTCGTCACCGAGCCCGCCGTCCTCGCCGCCGAAGTACAGCTGCGTGTCTTCCGGCCATTGATTGGCTTCGGCCAGCAGCATGCGGTCGGGGTAGTTGGCGTCGATCTCGGCGCGGATTTTCTTCAGCACCACATGGGTTTCGGGCAGGTTCTCGTTGTTGGTGCCGTCGCGCTCTACCAGGTAGGGAATCGCGTCCAGACGCAGTCCGTCGATGCCCAGGTCCAGCCAGTAGCGCATGACACTGAGAACGGCCTTCATCACCTGCGGGTTGTCGAAGTTGAGGTCCGGCTGGTGAGAATAGAAACGGTGCCAGAAGTACTGCTGTGCCACCGGGTCCCAGGTCCAGTTCGACGCCTCGGTATCGAGGAAGATGATTCGCGTGCCGTCATACTTCTCGTCAGTGTCGGACCACACGTAGAAATCGCGTGCGGCTGATCCCTTCTTGGCCTTGCGCGCACGCTGAAACCAGGGGTGTTGGTCGGAGGTGTGGTTGATGACCAGTTCGGTGATGACCCGCAATCCGCGCTTATGCGCCTCAGCGATAAAACGGCGGGCATCGGCCATCGTGCCGTAATCCGGATGCACACCGCGGTACTCGGCAATGTCGTAACCATCGTCACGACGCGGCGAGGGATAGAACGGCAGTAGCCAGATGGTGTTCACGCCGAGGTCGGCGATGTAATCGAGCTTGTCGATCAACCCCTGAAAGTCGCCTACACCGTCGTTGTTTGAATCGAAAAAGGACTTCAGGTGGACCTGATAGACCACCGCATCCTTGTACCAAAGAGGGTCCTTGATAAAGGCAGCAGGTTTGCGCGCTCTGGCCATGGTCTCGTTCCTTTCATCTGCCTCCTGACTGACCCACACAAATGGCCAGCAGAGGCGGAAAAGTAAGCCAGCTAGTCTATAAACGAGATGAGCTAATGTTTATAAACAACTGATAAATAGCTTTTTCATACCCCTCTTAATAAATCACTTTAAGTCAGGATCCATGGCATCCGAACTGATGCGCCAAATGCCGAAGGGCAAGTGCCAGGGCTCAATCCGCATAAACTGAGTCTTGCCGTACCAGGTCCAGCGATGCCCGTTCATCAAATCTTCGCCTCGCGTCTCGCCATCGTCCGGGAGCCCCATCTCCCACAGCGGCAGCTCGAAATGCGCTTCCTGCGCGTTATGCGGATCGAGGCTGACGGCAATAAGAATGAAATTCTTGAGATCCGGCGTACGCTTGCCAAAAAAGAAGATGTTGTCGTTATAGGCCGTATAAGCCTTGAATCCCAGATGGGTCTGCAGGGCCGGGTTTTGCCGGCGAATTCGGTTGAGCTGCGCAATCTCGGCCACGATGTTGCCCGGTGCGTGATAGTCCCGAACGCGAATCTGATACTTCTCGGAATCCAGGTACTCCTCCTTGCCCGGAATCGCCGCCGACTCACACAGTTCAAACCCCGAGTACATACCCCACAGCCCGGAACCCATGGTCGCCAGCGCCGCGCGAATCAGGAACCCAGCGCGCCCGGAGTCGTGCAAGAAGAACGGGTTGATGTCCGGCGTGTTGACGAAGAAGTTAGGCCGGTAGCAATCGCGAAGCGGATGCTCGTTGAGCTCGGTGAGGTATTCGCTGAGCTCCGCCTTGTTGTTACGCCAGGTGAAGTAGGTGTAGCTCTGGTTGAAGCCGACCTTGCCCAGCCGAGCCATCATCGCCGGCTTGGTGAAGGCCTCGGACAGGAACATCACGTCCGGGTCGCGCTCGCGGATATCGGCAATCATCCACTCCCAGAACGGCAGCGGCTTGGTGTGAGGGTTATCGACGCGGAAGATCTTCACGCCCTGCTCCACCCAGTGCCAGATCACATCGCGCAGGGCGATCCACAGATCGGGCATGGCGTCTTCGGCATAGAAATCGACGTTGACGATGTCCTGGTATTTCTTCGGCGGGTTCTCTGCATAGCGGATGGTCCCGTCGGGTCGCCAGGAGAACCAGCCCGGATGCTCGCTGAGCCAAGGGTGATCCTGGGAACACTGAATCGCAAAGTCGAGTGCGATTTCCAGACCGTGCTCCTGAGCAGCGGCGACCAAGGCGCGGAAATCGTCGAGCGTACCCAGCTCAGGGTGTACAGCATCGTGCCCGCCGGCTTCGCTGCCGATTGCATACGGGCTGCCTGGATCATCCGGGCCGGCATGCAGAGTGTTGTTCGGGCCTTTGCGGTGCTGTCGGCCGATGGGGTGAATCGGCGTGAAATACAGGACGTCGAAGCCCATGTCGCGGATCGACGGCAAACGCTTGTGCACGTCATGGAAGGTGCCGTGACGGTTCGGGTCATCGGTTTCGGAGCGGGGGAACAACTCGTACCAGCTGGCAAACAGTGCAAGCGGTCGCTCAACCTCCACCGGGTAGACATCGCTCTGGCTGCAATGCTCACGTGGGTCTGCATCCGCCATGGCCGCGGCGGTTTCACTGGCCAGCATCACCGACACGCGCTCGTCGTCCAGATGCGCCGCGCTCAGGCGGTGCAGCAGATCCTCCAGGATGGCCTTGGTTTCGCCCTGCGCGCGCTGGCTGGCGCGTTCGAGCAGCAGTCGTCCTTCTTCCAGCTCGAGCTGCACCGGAACGCCTGCAGTGTGCTTCTTCGAAAGCTCGTAACGGTAGGTCTCGTAGACATCCCACCAGGCTTCGATCATGAACTCATGTGATGCAACCTGGGTTGGGGTGAACTGCCCCTCCCAACTGTCGTTGCCGATCAACTTGAGCCGTGCGCGGCGCCAAGTGGTTTCATCCTTGGTCCGCCAGCAGATGGTTGCAGCGAGCTGATCGTGCCCATCGGAGAAGATCTTGCTCGTGACGTTGATCGGGTGCCCAATGGTTGCCTTTGCGGCGAATCGCCCCCCTTCCAGGACGGGTTGGGTCGATTCAATGGCAATACGCGGCATCCGCAAGGCCTGTTCTAGTCGGGGGTGAATCACCGGATGGGGCTTTGCATCGGTCATCGAACGGGGCTCCTAAGCGAAATGACAGCGAAACGGCAAAACCTCCCCGCTCGGGATTGGCAATCGAGCGGGACTGGCTATACCGGCGGAAAACCTTCACGCGGGCTTTCTCGGGCTCTGTTCTTTCCGAACCAGAGGAGGCCTGAAAAGTTCAGCAAGAAGGCCGCTACCACTTGTCACGGCCAGCGCTGTGATTGTTTTCAGGCAAACGCCGGACAGAAGGTCCGGCGCGTGGATGCGTTGCTCCAACAGGAGCCGGTTTGCGGGCGGCCCGATGCGCATTTGATGTGCCTGCTGCTCCCATAGGTGCACGTCTGAGGCATAGCCCGGTGCGCTAGTCACCACCGACGATCAGCAACGGGTTGTAGCCGCTACGGTCGTATTCGCCCTGCTCGGCCAGCAGCATATCGAGCGCAAGGCTGGCAATGTCGTCTGCCACCGGGTCAGCGCGCCCGTGCTCCTCGCGCAACATGACCTTGAGATAGCTGTGACATTCGCCGCACGACTCCGCCTGAACCGGCATAGCCGGCTTGCCTTGCTCGTTATCCAACGTCACGTACAGCAGCTTCGCACCGCTGTCACAGACACTGCACTTGAGTCGCTCCAAATGCCACTCAGTAGCGCACAGCGAGCAATGCAGATAACGCACGCCTGCGCGGTTACGTTCGTTGTGAATGACGCTGGCGACCGGTGGGGAACCGCAGCACGGGCACACCCCTTTCGCTTCGCCCACGGGTTTTTCGGGGGGCCGAGGCAACGCCATCGCCAGCCTCATCCAACTGATCTGCAGGGCGGCGGCGACCAGTGGCAGCAACGGCCGGCTTGTTTCATCACCGGGTCGGGCCTCGAGAACGTCGTCCGCCAACGCATCGAGCTGCTCACGCGAGGATTCCCGGAGTCTCTTGAGCAACGGTCGTTGAATCTCGCCTACGTGAAGCTCCATCGCATCAAGCATCGACAAGAGGTCTTCATGCCAGGGCACGTCACGCTTCAAGGCCTGAAAGCCGAGTGGCGGCAGCCCATGCTTCAACGCTTGATCGAATGCGTCCTCAGCCGGACGCCAACCTGGTTCACGCTCAATCAGTACCTGGTGCTGGGCTTGCACCAAGCGCGCCATGAAGGCGAGAAACTCATCCAGCGGTGGAACCTGCTGGACGAGTTCCCGCAGCCGCGTTGCACGCTTGCTGAACACTTTGGCGTTCGGCAACACCACATTTGGCGCCTCCATGATTCCCGATGGCGCACTTCCAAAAGAGTGGTTCACTGCAGCTCCTTACGTTCGTTTCGAAGGTACGTCCCGGTTGGGCGACAGACCGCCCGGATCCTCATGCCCTCCCTTGCGGCGTACCTCGTCATACCAGAGACCGTGGTGGTGACGCGCCCAGGCGTGGCTTACACGTCCCTGCGTCATCGCGCGTATAGACCCCTTCACCCAGATCGCCGAGTAGATATGGATCACCAGTGTGATGATGGCAATGAAGGCGGTGTAAGCATGGATGGTGACCGCCCAGCGCAGCGCCCAGACCGGCATGTCATCGGCGATCCATGGGCGCCAGAGAACGATGCCGGTGATCAGCAGCACCGGCACAGTGGCGAGGAAGATCCAGTACACCAGCTTCTGCCCGGCGTTGTTCTTGCCTACCGGCGGCAGCCGCTCGTCGCGGTTGGCCAGCACGTCGCGGACCTGCTTCATCCATTGCACATCGTGACGACGTATCAGGTTGTCGCCAAAAAAGCGCACCGCCTGGATGACGAAGAACAACGACATGAACACGCCGATGTACGGGTGCACGATGCGCGTCGGCTCAGGCCCGCCGAACAGCGCGGTCAGGCCGAAGAAGAACGGGTAGAACAACGCCAACCCGCTCAGCACGAGCAGCACGAAGCTGATCGCGATGAGCCAGTGATTCACCCGCGTCCACCAACTATAACGCAGGATGCCGTGTTTGACATTCGAGTGGCTCATAGCCGGTCCTCCCCGCGCTTGTCGATTTCACGGGCATCACTGGCTTTATCCGGCTCAGGATCGTCTTCCGGCTCCTCTTTCGGCCCCTTCATCACGTAATGGAAGAAGCCCGCCAGCACGGACATGCCCAGCGCCACCGACATGATCGGCTTGGTCACCCCTTTCCACAGTTCGACCGTGGGCGCGATATGGGGATCACGAGGCAACCCGCTGTAAAGCTCCGGCCTGTCGTTGTGCTGCAGCACATAGACCACGTGAGTGCCGCCAACGCCTGGCGGATCGTAGATTCCGGCGTTTTCGTAACCACGCCCCTGCAGGTCCGCGACCCGGTGAGCGCCGTAGTCGAGCATGTCTTCCTTGGTGCCGAACATGATGGCCGAGGTCGGGCAGCTCTTGACGCAGGCCGGCTCCAGACCGTTGTAGACCCGATCCGAACACAGGGTGCACTTGTACGCCTTGTTGTCCTTTTTCGAGATTCGCGGAATGTCGAACGGGCAACCCGCCACGCAATAACCACAGCCAATACAGTGCTCGGAATTGAAATCGACGATGCCGTTGGCGTACTGCACGATGGCGCCGGGTGACGGGCAGGCCTTGAGACAGCCCGGCTCGGCGCAATGCATGCAGTTGTCCTTGCGGATCAGCCATTCGAGGTTGCCCTGCTCGTCCTCGTATTCCGAGAAGCGCATGACTTCGAATGACTCCGGCGAAAGGTCCTGAGGGTTGTTATAGGTACCGTCGCACTCGCCAACCTCGTCGCGCAGGTCGTTCCACTCCGAGCAGGCCACCTGACAGGCCTTGCAGCCAATGCAGACCGATACGTCGATCAATTTGGTGACCTTCTCCACACCCCCATGGCGTACCTGTGGCGAAGGCGTGGTCGTCGCCGAACGCGCGATGATGTTCTGCAGATTGATCTGGTCGCCTCTCATCAGAGGAGCCCTCCGACTTTTTCCACGTTCACCAGGAACGACTTGAACTCTGGCGTCTGCGTATTACCGTCGCCCACGAACGGAGTCAGGGTGTTGGTCAGATGCGCCTTCTTCGCCACACCCTTGAACCCCCAGTGGATCGGGATGCCGATCTGATGCACGGTGCGACCGTCGATCTGCAGCGGCACCAACCGCTTGGTGACCACCGCCACGGCGGTGATATAGCCGCGTTTGGAGCTGACCTTGACCCGATCGCCGGCCGCAATGCCCAGTTCGCCGGCGAGCACCTCACTGATTTCAATGAACTTCTCTGGCTGAGCGATCGCATTGAGCCGCGCATGGGTGGTCCAGTAATGGAAGTGCTCGGTCAGGCGATAGGTCGTCGCCGCATAGGGGAATTCCGTGTTCGAACCGAACGAGTCGCGGTCCTGCTCGAACACCCGGGCGATGGGGTTATGCAACGCCAAGGGGTTGTCCGGGCTCAGCGGATTGCGGTCGATCGGCGTCTCCATGGGCTCGTAATGCTCAGGGAAAGGCCCTTCGTTCAACCATTCGCTGGCGAAGAGATGCCCACGTCCGGTCTGGGTGACGATAAACGGACCCACCCCTTGTGAGGGCGGCGAAGTCACAGGGAAGTCGGGCACATCCGCGCCTGTCCAGCGCTCGCCGTTCCACCAGATGAACGCCTTGTTCGGTGCCCATGGCGTACCGTCGGGGCGCGCCGAAGCGCGGTTGTAGAGCAGCCGCCGATTCATCGGCCAGGCCCAGGCCCAACCCAGGGTATTACCGGTGTTGTAGGGGTCCGAATTGTCGCGACGGGCCATCATGTTGCCCTGTTCGGTCCAGGCGCCGGAATAGATCCAGCAACCACAGGCGGTCGATCCGTCCGCGCGCAGCTCACTGAAATCCTGTAACTGCTCGCCTTTGCGCCGAATGACCTTGCCGCTGTCATCGGTAATGTCCGCCAATGCGCGACCGTTGTACTCCATGGCCAGTTCGGACGCTTTGGGATACTGCGGCACCTTGTAGTTCCAACTCAGATTCAGGATCGGATCGGGGAAGGCACCACCTTCCTCCTGGTACATGAGCTTCAGGCGCAACATGAGCTCACCGAGAATTTCGGTATCGGTCATGGCTTCGCCTGGGCCAGGTACAGCCCGCTCATGCCATTGCAACCAGCGCGCACTGTTGGTGATGGAGCCGTCATCCTCCGCAAAGCAAGTGGTCGGCAACCGGAACACCTCGGTGGGGATCTGTGTCGGGTCGACATCGTGGTATTCGCCGAAGTTTTTCCAGAACTCGCCGGTCTCTACGGTGAGCGGGTCCATGATCACCAGGTATTTAAGCTTCGACAGACCGTCCATGACCTTCGCCTTGTTCGGGAACGCCGCCAGAATGTTAAAGCCCTGACAGAATGCGCCGGTCATCTTGCCGAGCGTCATGTCGTTGATGGCGTACAGCACGTCATAGATGGGTTCAGACAGTTTTGGCAGCCAGTCGTAGCACCAATTGTTTTCCTTGGTTGCCACATCGCCGTACCAATCCTTCATCAAACTGACGAAGAACCGCTCATAGAACTTCCAGTAGGAGACTTCGCCTTCGAGCAGCGGCAGCTTGATGCGGGTCTTCATGTAGTCCTCGTAGGACTGCAGGTTCACCGACGGCAGATTCATGTAGCCGGGGAGCAGGTTGGACAGCAACCCAATGTCCGTAAGCCCCTGAATGTTCGAATGCCCCCGCAGCGCATTCACGCCGCCGCCCGGCATTCCCATGTTGCCCAGCAGCAGCTGCACCATGGCCCCGCAGCGGATGATCTGCGAGCCGATGGTGTGCTGTGTCCAGCCCAGGGCATAGAGGATGGTCATGGTCTTGTCGGGCGCTGAAGTGGTCGCCATCAGGTCCCAGAGCTCAAGCACCTTGGCCTTGGGTATGCCGCAGATGTTTTCGACCTGATCGACGCTGTAGCGGCTGTAATGCTGACGCATCAATTGCAGGACACAACGTGGATGCTGCAGTGTGGGGTCGGTCCGGGCAAAGCCGTTCTCGTCCAGCTCGAAATTCCAGGTTTTCCGGTCGTAGGTACGATCAGCTGGGTTATAACCGGTGAACAACCCTTCCTCGAAGCCAAACCCTTCGGCCACGATCAGGCTGGCGTCGGTGTACTCGCGCACGTACTCATGGGCATAGCGCTCGGTTTCGATCAGATAGTTGATGAAACCACCAAGGAACACGATATCCGTGCCAGTACGAAGCCAGGCGTGATAGTCCGCCACCGCCGTGGTGCGGTTGAAGCGTGGGTCAATCGAAATAAGGACAGCATTGCTGCGCTGTTTGGCATGCATGACCCAGCGGAAGCCCACCGGATGCGCTTCAGCCGAATTGCCGCCCATCGACAAGATGACATTGGCGTTGGCAATGTCGGTCCAGTGATTCGTCATGGCACCGCGACCAAATGTTGGGGCAAGACCTGCCACCGTTGGTCCGTGTCAAACGCGCGCCTGGTTGTCTATTTTGAGGATGCCGAGCGCTCGGGTGATCTTCTGCGTGAGATAGGCCGTCTCGTTGGTACAGGCCGAAGCCGCTACCATCGATGTGGTCATCCAGCGGTTGACCAGCCGGCCCTGCTCGTCATGCGTCTCGAAATTCCGGTCGCGGTCTTCTTTCATGTGCCGGGAGATACGCGCGAAGGCTTCATCCCAGCTGATGCGCTTCCACTCATTGGTGTAAGGCTCACGGACCTCGGGGTATTTGACCCTCGATTCGCTCTTGATGAAGTCGAGTACACCTGCGCCGCGTGGGCACAGCGAACCGCGGCTGACCGGGTGATCCGGATCGCCTTCGACGTGGTAGATCTCATCGATCACGTTGATCGCGCCATCGCCACGGGAGTAAAGCAGCATGCCGCAGCCTACCGAGCAGTAGGTGCAGATATTGCGGGTCATTTTTGCGCCGGTCAGCTTGAAGTGACGTATCGACGCGAAGGCTTCATCAGGCGCAAATCCCATCATGGCCATGCTCGAGGCGCCTACACCAGCCGCACCGAACTTCAGGAACTGTCGCCGGGATACTCGCACGGTCATCGGTATCTCCTGTTACTTATTGTGTCTGTCCATCTAACAGGTCGACTGGACCGCTCTGGAATGGTTCCTCCAAAGGAACAGGCGGGCCTCACAGTCGCTACGCTTGAGAGGCTAGTCCAGGACCTCGGCCATCGACAGGTCACCCGTCGCGTCACTGGCGCGCAGCGAGGTCTTTCAACAGTCGGGCGGAGAGGGTTTGACGGGTCGCAGGGTAATCGGCCCAGGGATCGCGCTTCAGGTTATCGAGGCGCTCATGCAGGTTGAGGATATTCCACTGATCGGCGCCGTTGATCTGCTGCAGTTCTTCCCGAGCGATGGGTACGGAAACCGGCAGACCGGGCCTCGCCCGCGCGGAAAAGGCCGCGACCGTGCTAGCGCCCCGCTGATTACGCAGATAATCGACGAAGATCTTGCCGACCCGGTTCTTCGGCCCCATTTTTGCGACGATTTGCTCAGGCGCCTCCTTTGCCAGCCGGACCGTAACGCCACGGGCAAATTCATTGGCGCAATCCCAGCTGTGACGCCGATCGATGGGGACCACGACGTGTACGCCCCGGCCTCCGCTGGTTTTGAGGAATGCCCGAAGGCCGAGTTCGTCGAGCAGGTCGAGGGTCATGCAGGTGGCTTGCACCATGTTCGACCACGGCAGTTCCGGGTCGGGATCAAGATCGAAAACGACCCGATCCGGCTTGTCGATCCGATCGCTACGCGCATTCCAGGTGTGGAATTCTATGGTGCCCATCTGCACCGCCTCGACCACGGCAGTCACGCTGTCCGCCTGAATCAGACGGGCGTGTTCGGGATCGAGTGATTTATCCAGCACGCGCATGTGGGGCATTTTCAGGCGCCCACAGTGACGTTGGAAGAAGCTGTCTCCTGCGACCCCCTCTGGTGCGCGAACAATCGACACGGGGCGCTGGGCCAGATGAGGCATTAGCCATTGGCCAACTGCCAGGTAGTACTCAGCGAGCTGCAGCTTGGTGGCGCCGCTGGCCGGGTCGATGACCCGCTGCGGATTACTGATGCCTATACCGCCCACGTCGGGGCGGGTCTTGGCCTTTTTCTCAGCCATGCGCACTCCCCCGTGAGCTCAGCTCGCCTTCTTGCTGCTGGATTTGCTGGCTGCCGGTTTGCTGCTGGTCTTGCGCGCCGTCGAGGTTTTGCTGGTCGTGCTTTTACTGGCTGTCGACTTGGCAGGAGCCTTGGCCTTGCTGGCGGCACTTTTGCTCGTGGTCCGCTTGGCGGGTGCCGCGGCCTCTTTGCTGTCATCGTCATCGACGTCTTCGGCTGGCGCAGCTTTCTTCGCTGATGATTTACCCGCCAGGCTGCGCTTGAGCAGCTCGGTCAGGTCGATGACATCGGCGCTGCGACGATCCACGGACTCCTCTGGCCCGCCCACCGTTTCGAGCTTGCCTTCGCGTGCCTTGGTCTCCACCAGATCCATGATCTGATCTTGAAAAGTGTCCTTGTACTGTTCGGGGTTCCACTCCTCGCTCATGTCTTCGACCAGCCGTTTGGCCATGTCCAGCTCCTTTGGATTGAGGTCAGGGTTGAGCGCCTCGTCCTTCATCTCGAGGTATTCAACGCCGCGGACCTCATCCGCCCAGCGCAGGGTATTCATGACCAACGCCTTGCCCAGCGGCATGACCACGGCCAGATGCTGTTTGTTGCGCAGCACGACGTTGGCAATGCCGACCTTGCCGGTCTGAATCAGGGTCTCGCGCAGCAGCGCATAGACCTTTTCACCCCGTCGATCCGGGGTGAGGTAGTACGGCGTGGCGATGTACAGGAAGGAAATATCCTTGGCGTCGACGAAAGCAACGATGTCTACCGTCTGCGTGGCTTCCGGGTGCGCCGCCTTGATTTCCTCGTCGCTGATAACGACGTAATTGCCCTTTTCGTACTCCACGCCTTTGACGATGTTCTCGCTGTCGATGTCTTCACCGGTGGTCTTGTTGATGCGCTTGTAGCCGACCCGGTCCATGCTGCGCTTATCCAGCCAGTCAAAATCGATGCCCGAGCGCGTGGTCGCGGGTACCACAGCGACAGGTATGTGAACCAGACCGAAACTGACGGCGCCTTTCCAAATTGTGCGGGGCATAGACTTTCTCCTGATCGGCTGACCGTCAGCCGTTGACTACCGTACCGCCATTGACGTGAATCACCTGGCCGCTGACATAGGACGCGTCACTGCTGGCCAGATACACGTAGGCCGGCGCGACTTCGTCAGGCTGGCCTGGGCGCTCCATGGGCGTATTGGCGCCGAAGTGCTTGACCTTTTCCTCGTCGAAAGTCGACGGAATCAATGGGGTCCAAATTGGCCCAGGCGCTACGCCGTTCACGCGGATGCCGCGGTCGGCGATGTTCATCGACAGCGAGCGAGTAAAGGCCGTGATGGCACCTTTGGTCGACGAATAGTCGAGCAGCTTAGGACTCCCCTTGTAGGCCGTAACCGAGGTGGTATTGATGATCGATGCGCCTTTTTTCAGATGCGGCAGTGCAGCCTTGGTCATCTGGAACATGCCGAAGATGTTGGTGCGAAACGTCTTTTCCCACTGCTCTTCGCTGATGTCCTCGAGCTTTTCCTGCGGGTGCTGCTCGGCGGCGTTGTTGACCAGAATGTCGAGCTTGCCGAACGCGCCCAGCGTTTCGTCAATCACCTTCTGGCAAACATCGCGGTCCGCCACGTCGCCGGCAAACGTCAGGCATTTGCCGCCCTGCTCTTCTACGACGCGTTTGGTTTCTTCAGCGTCCTGATGTTGATCGAGATGGAGAATGGCTACATCAGCGCCTTCACGGGCGAACAACACAGCAACCGAACGGCCAATACCACTGTCGCCCCCGGTAATGATCGCCACCTTGCCCTTGAGCTTGCCCGCCGCCTTGTAGTCTTCGCCACGGTACTCAGGGCGCGGGGTCATCTCGCTTTCTGTGCCAGGCTCCGGTTGCTGTTGAGGGGGGAGCGTCTGGTTGTCATCGGGCATGCTGGATCCTCCGTAAGAGCCTGAAAGCTGTATTCGGAGGACTTGACGCCGGGAGGAAAAGTTTCTGTGAAGCGATGAGAGGCCCCTGCGCTGGGGCCTCGGACAATCAGTCGACGCGAAGTGCGACCCGACCCCGTGCGGCACCGCTCTCAACGTATTCGTGCGCTGCCACCACCTCGTCGAAAGCGAACACCTTGTCGACCTGCGGAGTGACCAGGCGATCGGCCGTGAGCTGGTTGATGTGCAGCAAGGCACGCTGGACCGCCTCGCGATCCTGCTCGATGCCCAGTTCGGGCTGGCCAGTAAAATCACAGAGGCAATGCAGGAAGAACTTGAAGTTCTTCTTGAACGCTGCGCAGGCGGGAAACGCGGTCTCGTTACCACCGTTAAGCCCATAGAGGATCAGTTTGCCGCGTGGTGCGATGACGTCGCCCAGCAGTTTCATCTGCGAGCCGCCGCAACCGTCGAGTACCACTTCGACGCCAGCCCCACCGGTAATCTTCTGCAGCCGCCCGACCAGATCTTCCTCTTCGGTAACGATGACCGTCTCGGCCCCCAGTTCACGCAGGAAGTCACGATCATCCGCCGTCTCGCAGGTGGCGATCACCCGACCACCGAGTGCTTTCGCCAGCTGCACCGCAGATGGGCCGGTGCAATGCCGGGCCTGGGTCACCAGCACGTATTGTCCGGGTTCGAGCTGAGCCAGTTCGATCAGGGCGAAATAAGACACCAGTGCCGGCGTGTAGTGGACGCAGGCCTCGATTGCGCTGAGCATTTCTGGATAGTGGACCAATGCCGCCTGCGGCAGCAGGACCTGCTCGCCGTACAGGGGGTACTGGTTGAGATCGTGCGCAGGAAAACTGGCGACACGATCACCCACCGTGAAACCGTCGACGTCATCGCCTACCGCACGCACGGTGCCGGCGATCTCGCTTCCCAGCCCGGCCGGGAGCTTGGCGTGACGCGGTGCCAGGTCCTGGCGCCAGAGCACGTCGTTCCAGCTGACGCCAATCGCGCTCACGTCGACAAGCACCTCGCCGGGGCCAGGCTTTGGCACGTCGCGCTGTTCATAGCGCAGCACTTCGGCTGGCCCGAACTGGTGAAAACGGATAATGCGGGACATTGAAAGACCCCTCGATTACTGCTGTGTCTGTGACTTTATCTGCACCCTAGGCACAACTCCAGCAGCGATCCCTGCATTCCGCTCGATAGTCCCTATGCGCGGCAATGATGATGTGCCGAATGTAAGGCTGCTCTCACGGCTGCAGGTTTGTGTCATTGCAAAACGGGAATGGACATGCGGATGTCGCTCCGATCTGTCTAGAATGCAGACGCAACCCTCATTTCGTCAGCCGCATTCTGTTGTCTGACTCCAGCTTGAAGTGAAAGGCATGAATCGCAACGACCTTCGCCGGGTGGACCTGAACCTGCTCATCGTTTTCGAGACGCTGATGCATGAGCGCAGCGTGACACGCGCCGCTGAAAAGTTGTTCCTCGGACAGCCCGCCATCAGTGCCGCCCTGGCACGGTTGCGCACGCTGTTTGATGACCCTCTGTTCGTGCGTACCGGGCGCAGTATGGAGCCCACCGCACGCGCGCAGGAGATCGCCGGGTTGCTGTCGCCAGCGCTGGACTCAATCTCCACGGCCGTCAGCCGCGCATCGGAGTTCGACCCGGCCACCAGCGAACTGGTGTTTCGCATCGGCCTGACCGATGAGGTTGAATTTGCCCTGCTACCGCAATTGCTCAGGCGCGTCCGGGCCGAAGCGCCGGGCGTGGTGCTGGTGGTGCGCCGTGCCAACTATCTGCTGATGCCGGGCCTGCTCGCCTCCGGCGAGATCTCCGTGGGGGTCTGTTACACCGAGGAATTGCCGGCCAACGCCAAGCGCAAGGTATTGCGCAGGCCGAAGCCCATGCTGCTACGTGCCGACAGCATCCCCGGCCGTATGACGATGGAAGACTACTGCTCGCGCCCGCACGCCATGGTTTCCTTTGCTGGCGACCTGAACGGCTATATCGATGACGAACTGGCGCTGCACGGCTGCAAGCGAAAAGTCGTGCTGGCGGTACCGCAGTTCAACGGGCTGGCGAGCCTGCTGGCCGGAACCGATCTGGTCGCGACCATGCCGGATTATGCCGCCGCGGCACTCGCCGCCAACGGTGGTGTGCGCGCCGAGCCGCTGCCATTCGAGACCAGCCAGGACTTCGAACTGTCGATGGCCTGGCGCGGCGCCCAGGACAACGATCCCGCCGAGCGCTGGCTGCGCTCGCGTATCCAGATGTTCGTAGGCGATCCGGACAGTCTCTGAACCCAGATCGCCATGATGTCCAGCACGGGTTGCCGCTCGGGCGCAGAGGCCCCCTGTAGCTGCAATTGATGACGCCTTTTACTCTCTTCTGCTCCTTAATGTAGCCAGCGCGGCCGGGCTTGGGGCGGGCTGAAGCTCAACCTGCAGCGCCATCCATGACAAATGCTGCAACATCATCCCGAATGATATTCACATTCGCCTTGTTCGATTTCTGCTTGAGCAGCCCTGCCGCCACACTTCCGCCATCAAAAAAACGAGTTGCGGAGTCAAGCATGGATCGTTCACTCAAAGCCTTGCGTTACCCATTGGTTGCGGTCGCTGCGGCCCTTGTCGGCGCATGTGGCAAAGCACCGGAAGCCACCGAAGCGGCCATGCCGGCGCCCGCGGTTAGCGTCGCCGAGGTTATCGAGCAGCAGGTTATCGAATGGGACGAACTGACAGGACGCCTGGAAGCGCCTGAGTCGGTGGATATCCGCCCGCGCGTGTCGGGCTTCATTGACAAGGTCGCGTTTGAAGAAGGCTCGCTGGTGAAAAAAGGCGATCTGCTGTTCCAGATCGACCCGCGCCCGTTCGAAGCGCAGGTCAAACGCTTGCAGGCCGAGTTGCAACAGGCTCGCGCCACTGAGCGCCGGACCGCAAGCGAAGCCGAGCGCGGTGAGCGATTGCGCACTAATAACGCGATTTCGGCCGAATTGGCTGATGCGCGAGCCAGCGCCGCGAGCGAAGCGAAATCCGCGGTTGCCGCCATCCAGGCACAGCTCGATGCCGCCAAGCTGGACCTCGGCTTCACCCGCGTGACGGCGCCTATCGATGGCCGGGTTGGCCGCGCGCTGATTACCGCAGGCAACTTGGTCAATGCGGGCGAAGCGTTGCTGACAACGCTGGTGTCGACCGACAAGGTCTATGCCTACTTCGAGGCAGATGAGCGCACTTACCTGAAATACCGCGAACTGGCCCGCGACGGCGAGCGTGGCGAGGAAACACCCGTGTACCTCGGGCTGTCCAGCGAGGAAGGTCACCCTCATCTGGGCCACATGGACTTCATCGACAATCAGGTCGACCCACGCACCGGCACCATTCGCGGACGCGCCGTGTTCGATAACCGTGACGGGCGCTTCACACCGGGGCTGTATGCCCGCCTCAAGCTGGTCGGCAGCGCCACCTACGACGCGGTACTGATCAAGGATGTCGCGGTCGGAACCGATCTGGGCAAGAAGTTCGTCCTGGTACTCGGCGAGGACGACACCGTCAACTATCGCGCCATCGAGCTGGGTCCGAAGCTGGAAGGCCTGCGCATCGTGCGCAGCGGTCTGAAGGAGGGTGAAACCATCGTCGTAAACGGCCTGCAGCGCGTGCGACCCGGTAATGCCGTACAGCCACAGGACGTACCGATGGCAGATGCGGACACCCTCGCCGCGCTGAAAGAACAGAGCCGCGCCATTTCCGCCGCGATGAACCCCCAGGTGGTCGACCGGACCCTGGCGCGTAGGCCCAGCAGTTGACGTTCAGCACGTTCCCCTGACCGGCGCCAAGGCGCCAACTCAAACAACACCGATTCCGTCAGGGCGCGTCGCGCGCGCCCTCTCCCCCGGAGTGCGTCATGAATTTTTCGCAGTTCTTCATCCAGCGGCCAATCTTCGCCGCGGTGCTATCCCTGATCATCCTGATCGGGGGCGGCATATCGCTGTTCCAGCTGCCCATCAGCGAATATCCCGAAGTCGTGCCGCCGACTGTCGTAGTGCGCGCCAGCTTCCCGGGCGCCAACCCGAAAGTGATCGGCGAAACCGTCGCGTCGCCCTTGGAACAGGCCATCACCGGCGTCGAAGGCATGCTCTATATGTCGTCGCAGGCGACCGCCGACGGCAAGCTGACGCTGACCATCACCTTCGCCCTGGGGACCGATCTGGATAACGCCCAAGTACAGGTACAGAACCGCGTCACGCGTACCCAACCGACGCTGCCGACCGAAGTGCAGCGCCTTGGCGTGACGGTAGACAAGGCCTCGCCGGATCTGACGATGGTGGTGCACCTGACATCACCGGACGAACGCTACGACATGCTCTATCTGTCCAACTATGCGGCGCTCAACGTCAAAGACGAGCTGGCTCGGCTGGACGGAATTGGCGATGTG
This sequence comes from Stutzerimonas chloritidismutans, assembly GCF_038562055.1. GTDB lineage: Bacteria > Pseudomonadota > Gammaproteobacteria > Pseudomonadales > Pseudomonadaceae > Stutzerimonas > Stutzerimonas chloritidismutans_A. Next base: position 49,930 of record NZ_JBCFXD010000013.1, read on the forward strand.
CAGTTGTTCGGCATGGGTGATTATTCGCTGCGCGTCTGGCTCGATCCGAACAAGGTCGCTTCGCGCAATCTCACGGCAACCGACGTGGTTAACGCGATCCGCGAGCAGAACCGTCAGGTCGCCGCGGGTTCGCTGGGTGCGCCACCCGCGCCGGGCGCGACGGACTTCCAGTTGTCGATCAACACCCAGGGCCGACTGGTCAGCGAAGAAGAGTTCGAGAACATCATCATTCGCGCCGGAGAAGACGGCTCGATCACCCGCTTGCGCGACATCGCCCGTATCGAACTGGGTTCCAGCCAGTACGCACTGCGTTCACTGCTCAACAACCAGCCCGCCGTGGCCATTCCGGTGTTCCAGCGCCCAGGCTCGAACGCCATCGAGATCTCCGACTCGGTGCGTGCCCGCATGGCCGAGCTGAAGAAGGATTTCCCCGAAGGCGTGGACTACGAGATCGTCTACGACCCGACCATCTTTGTGCGCGGCTCCATCGAGGCGGTGGTGCATACCCTGCTTGAAGCGATTGTGCTGGTGGTGCTGGTGGTGATTCTGTTCTTGCAAACCTGGCGCGCCTCAATCATCCCGTTAGCCGCCGTGCCGGTCTCACTCATCGGCACATTCGCCGTGATGCACATGCTGGGCTTCTCGCTCAATGCGCTGTCGCTGTTCGGCCTGGTGCTGGCAATTGGCATCGTGGTGGATGACGCCATTGTGGTCGTGGAGAACGTCGAGCGGAATATCGGCCTGGGCAAGTCGCCGGTGGAAGCCACCAAGCAGGCCATGAAGGAAGTGACCGGGCCGATCATTGCCACGGCGCTGGTGCTCTGCGCCGTGTTCATCCCCACCGCGTTCATTTCCGGGCTCACCGGGCAGTTCTATCAACAGTTTGCCCTGACCATTGCGATCTCGACGGTGATCTCGGCGTTCAACTCCCTGACCCTTTCACCCGCGTTGGCGGCCGCGTTGCTGCGCAGCCATGACGCGCCGAAAGACAGCTTTTCGCGATTGCTGGACAGGCTGTTCGGCGGCTGGCTGTTTACACCCTTCAACCGGGTATTCGAGCGCGCCAGCCACGGCTACGTGGGTGCGGTGAAGCGCATTCTGCGTGGCAGCGGCATCGCCCTCGTGATTTATCTGGGACTGGTAGGGCTCGGTTATATGGGCTTTGCCAGCACACCGACCGGTTTCGTGCCGCCGCAGGACAAGCAGTACCTGGTGGCCTTTGCACAACTGCCGGATGCCGCCACGCTGGATCGCACGGAAGACGTCATCAAGCAGATGTCCGAGATCGCTGGCAAGCATCCCGGCGTCGAGAACACCATCGCTTTCCCTGGTCTGTCGATCAACGGGTTCACCAACAGCCCGAACAGCGGCATCGTTTTCGTTGCGCTGAAGGACTTTGACCAGCGCAACGAAGAAAACATGTCCGCTGGTGCCATCGCGGGCGAGTTGAACGGTCAGTTTGCCGGTATCCAGGAAGCCTACCTCGCGATCTTCCCACCGCCCCCCGTACAAGGGCTGGGCACCATCGGCGGCTTCCGCGTGCAGGTGCAGGACCGTGGCAACCTTGGCTACGAGGAGCTGTACAAGCAGGTACAAAACGTCATTGCCAAGAGCGCGGACTACCCCGAGCTGGCCGGGCTGTTCACCAGCTATCAGGTCAACGTGCCGCAGATCGATGCCGACATCGACCGGGAAAAGGCCAAGACTCACGGCGTGGCTATCGACCAGATTTTCGACACCATGCAGGTCTACCTCGGCTCGCTGTATGCCAACGATTTCAACCGCTTTGGTCGCACCTATCAGGTCAACGTCCAGGCCGAACAGAAGTTTCGCCTGACGCCCGATCAGATCGGCCAGTTGAAGGTGCGCAACAACCGCGGCGAAATGGTCCCGCTGTCCACCTTCGTCAAGGTCAGCGACAGTTCCGGCCCGGATCGCGTGATGCACTACAACGGCTTCCTGACCGCTGAAATCAACGGCGCGGCCGCGCCCGGCTACAGCTCCGGTCAGGCCGAGGCAGCCATGGAGCGGCTGCTGCAGGCCGAGCTGCCGAATGGCATGAGCTTCGAATGGACCGAGCTGACCTATCAGCAGATCCTGGCGGGGAACACGGCAATGTTCGTCTTCCCACTCTGCGTGCTGCTGGCCTTCCTGGTATTGGCAGCGCAGTACGAGAGCTGGAGCCTGCCGTTGGCCGTGATCCTGATCGTACCGATGACCCTGCTCTCGGCCATCACCGGGGTAATTCTGTCGGGCGGCGACAACAACGTGTTTACCCAGATCGGCCTCATCGTGCTTGTCGGTCTGGCCTGCAAGAACGCGATCCTGATCGTCGAGTTCGCCAAGGACAAACAGGAAGAAGGCATGGACCGTCTATCCGCTGTGCTCGAAGCCTGCCGCCTGCGGCTGCGCCCGATTCTGATGACCAGCTTTGCTTTCATCATGGGGGTGGTGCCGTTGGTGCTCTCCTCCGGCGCGGGTGCCGAGATGCGTCATGCCATGGGTGTTGCGGTGTTCAGCGGCATGCTCGGCGTGACCTTCTTCGGGCTGTTGCTGACGCCGGTGTTCTATCTGGTGATTCGCGCGTACGTCGAACGGCGCGCAGAGAAAAAAGCAGTACTGAAGGAGGCGCACGCATGAAGGCTGTCATTAGCACACCGCTTCTGCTCGCGGCCGCTCTAGCCTTGAGCGCCTGCGCGGTGGGGCCGGATTACCGCGCCCCGGACGTCGCTCCGGCGCACATCGAACGGGCCGCAGCGGCTGGCTTCGACCAGTCGCGTTTTCAGGCGGCTTGGTGGCGGCAGTTCGACGACCCGACACTGGATGCGCTGGTGGGTGAAGCACTGTCCGAAAACCGCGAGCTGCGCATCGCCTTTGCGCGACTGCGCGCCGCTCGCTCGATTCGGGAGGATGCAGCCAACGACCGCTTTCCAACTGTGACTGCAGGGGCCGGCGCTGAATACGGTAAGGCCCAGCAGCCTGGCTTCAGCGAGGAGCGCAGCAGTATCGAGCGCTACGATCTGGGGCTGGATATGGCCTGGGAACTCGACCTGTTCGGCCGGATACAGCGGCGCATCGAAGCCAGCGAGGCGCAGAGCGAAGCCGCGGAAGCCGAGCTCTACCAGCTACAGGTCAGCCTGATTGCCGAACTGGTCGATGCCTACGGTCAGCTGCGCGGCGCGCAATTGCGTGAACGAATCGCCAGGGAAAACCTCAAGAATCAGCGCAACTCACATCGACTGACTGAACAGTTGCGCGATGCTGGCGTGGGTAGCGAGCTCGACGTGCTGCGTGCTGATGCCCGCCTTGCAGCGACCGAGGCCAGCTTGCCGCTACTGCAGGCCCAGCAGACGCGGGCCACCAATCGCATCGCGACCCTGCTCGGCCAGCGTGCCGACAAACTCAGCGTTGACCTGACGCCCCGCGAGTTGCCTGCCATTGCCAAGGCTCTGCCGATTGGTGACCCGACCGAGCTGCTTCGGCGCCGGCCAGACATTCTGGCGGCCGAAAGGCAGCTGGCAGCGGCCACTGCCAACGTGGGCGTTGCGACGGCTGACTTGTTTCCGCGGGTGAGCCTGAGCGGTTTCCTGGGTTTCATCGCCGGGCGCGGTTCGCAGATCGGCTCAAGCGCGGCGCAGGCCTGGGGCGTCGCACCGAGCATCACCTGGGCGGCTTTCGACATGGGCAGCGTTCGCGCCCGACTGCGTGGGGCAGAAGCGGACGCCGACGGCGCGCTGGCCAGTTATGAGCAGCAGGTTTTGCTGGCGCTGGAGGAGTCGGAAAACGCGTTCAGTGACTACGCTCGCGCCCAGGAGCGGCTACTCGCACTGCTGCGTCAGTCCGGCGCCAGCCGCGCGGCAGCGGAGCAAGCGGCCATCCGCTACCGGGAAGGCACGGTGGACTTTCTGGTGCTGCTGGATGCCGAGCGCGAGCGCCTTGCGGCGGAGGATGCGCAGGCGCAGGCCGAGGTCGAGGTCTATCGCGGTGTTGTGGATCTCTACAAGGCACTTGGCGGCGGTTGGCAGCTCGCCAGCAACTGACGAGAAGCTGCTCTGCGCCGCTGAATTGCGGCGCAGAGTGGTCACTCTTAGCGGCCAAAGTGTGACCTGTTGCAACTCCCGCTTCCTCAATTATGAATTCTGTGAGAAAGCCCTTTTTACGGTGCGGCTTATTTGGCATAACGCTTCATTGAAGCTCAATCACATCCGCCTCACGGATGTCATGCCAACCCACCAAAAATAAAGAGCCTTTTCATGATCAAGCCGATCATCACCCTCGCCGGCCTGGTGCTGGCGTTGACCGCGACCGCGGTCGAAGCTGAGCCGATCGTCATCAAGTTCTCGCACGTTGTCGCTGAAGACACCCCGAAAGGCAAGGGTGCCCTGCTGTTCAAGAAACTGGTTGAAGAGCGTCTGCCCGGCCAGGTGAGCGTCGAGGTTTATCCCAACTCGACACTGTTCGGCGATGCCAACGAGCTCGAGGCATTGGCCAACGACGAGGTGCAGCTGCTCGCGCCGTCGTTAGCGAAGTTCGAGAAGTACACCAAGCAGGTGCAAGTCTTCGACCTGCCGTTCCTGTTCGACGACCTGGAGGCCGTCAACCGGTTCCAGAAACGAGCCAAGGGCCGCCAACTGCTGCGCTCGATGGAAAAGGAAAACATCACTGGCCTGGCTTACTGGCACAACGGTATGAAGCAGCTATCGGCGACAAAGGCACTGATGCTGCCGAGCGATGCAATGGGACTGGCATTCCGTATCCAACCCTCAGCCGTTCTGGAATCGCAATTCGCCCAGGTAGGCGCACCCACCAAGAAAATCCCCTTTGCTGAGGTCTACACCTCATTGCAGAACGGTACCGTCCAAGGGGCGGAGAACCCCTGGTCGAACATCTACAGCAAGAAGATGCACACCGTGCAGCCCTACATCACTGAATCCAATCATGGCGTGCTCGACTACATGCTGGTCAGCAACACGCGATTCTGGTTCGGTATTCCACACCAGATTCGTACCGAGCTGGAAGGCATCATTGACGAGGTCACCTTCGAAGTGAACCGTGCCGCGGAAGAAGCGAACCAGGCCGACCGTGAGCGCATCCGCAAAGCGGGCACCTCGGAAATTATCGAACTGACGCCCGAACAGCGTGAAGCCTGGCGCGAAGCCATGCGACCGGTCTGGCAGGAATTCGAACCTGTGATCGGCGCCGACATCATCAAGGCGGCTCAAACGGTCAATCGCAAGCAGCGCAACTGATCACGCCCCGCCTCTGCTCCCAACCGCGGCAGCAACGCCGCGGTTTGCCAACGCCGCTCGGCGAGTCTCCAGGTTCTTAGTCTTCCACTAATCCCTCAGCGTGCAACCTGCTCGCCGGAAGACGGTTTGCCTCCACGCGTTGGTTGACTGTCAGCGTTCAGACGTCTCCCGCACGGATTCGAAATCCAGCTTCGCCTCGTCCCATCCGCCGCCTAGCGCCGCGATTAGTTGAACGCTGGCGGCGAGCTGATCACCCAGCAGCGTCAGATAGGTCCGCTCGTTATTCAGCGCACTGGTTTGCACGGTGGCAACGCTGAGGAAGTCAACGGTGCCCGCGCGGTACTGATTCTGGATCAGGCGCAGCGATTCCTGCGCGGCCTCCAGTGCCTGCCTTTGAACCACAGCCTCGGCCGCGAGAACACGCAGTTGCACCAGGTTGTCCTCGACCTCACGGAAGCTGTCGAGCACCGTCTGACGGTAGTTAGCCACTGTCAGGTCATAGTTGGCCTCGGCAGCTTCGAGATCGGCACGCCGGCCACCAAAATCAAGCAATGTGACTGCCAGCTGCGGGCCGAGCGACCAGAACCGGTTCGGAAGGCTGATCAGGTCAGTAAAGCGGCTGTTTCGATAGCCGCCGCTCGCGCTCAGTGTCAGGTCCGGGTACCAGGCCGTTTCGGCCACGCCGATCTGTGCATTGGCGGCGATTACCTGACGTTCGGCCGACGCAATATCCGGGCGACGCTCAAGCAACTGCGAAGGCAGTGCCAGCGGCACTGCCGGCAGCTTCGGAATGTCGTCGAGTTCGGCAATGTTCAGCTCCGCCGGCGGCACCCCGATCAGCACCGCGATAGCGTGCTCCATCTGTGCTCGCTGCCACTGCAAGTCGATGGCCTGAGCCTCGGTACTTCGGAGCTGAGTCAGTGCCTGGGTGACATCGGACTTCGGCACGATGCCTGCGCGATACTGGTTTTCCGTCAACCGCAGCGAGCGAGCAAAGGCTTCGACCGTCTGGTTCAGCAAACGCTGCTGTTCATCCATCACGCGCAATCGAAGGTAGGTCTGGACGAGCTCGGATTGCAGGCTCAAGCGGACCGCAGCCAGGTCCGCCGCAGTGGCTTGCATATTGGCTCGGTTGGCTTCCAGATTGCGCCGCAGACGACCCCATACGTCCAGCTCCCAGGCGGCATCGAGCCCCACGCTGTAACTCTCGCTAATACCGCTGACATTGCCGCCGCTCTGTGAGACGGACGTCGTCGAGCGACCCTGCCCGGCACGCGTCGCGCCGGCGCTGCCACCCACTGTCGGGAACAGTTGAGAGCGTGCGCCTCGGACCAGCGCCCGCGCCTGGCGATACTGCGCTTCGGCCGCTGCCAGATTCTGATTGGACAGGTTCAACCGTCCAACCAGCGTGTTCAACTGCGCGTCATCGTATAGCCGCCACCAATCACCGCGCTCCAGCACATCGGCCGGGTTAGCAACCTTCCAACCGTCGGCCTGCTTGAATTGCGCAGCCATTGGCAGCGCTGGACGCTGGTAGTCAGGGCCCAAGGTGCAGGCGCCCAGGGAAAAGGTCATGACCACAAGGGCCAGCGGGCGTAGGGCGTGTTTCAGAGACAACTGACTCATAGCGGATTTTCCAGGGCGGCGTCGGTGCGGACACCGCGCCAGCTGTTGAATCGATGACGCGCGCGGTCCAGATACAGGTAGACCACCGGCGTGGTGTAGAGCGTAAGGATCTGGCTGAGGATCAGGCCACCGATGATCGTCAGGCCCAGCGGCTGGCGCATTTCCGCACCTTCAGCGCCGCCCATTAGCAATGGCAACGCACCGAGGATCGCCGCCATAGTGGTCATCAGGATCGGCCGAAAACGCAACAGGCAGGCCCGACGAATCGACTCATCCGGCGGCAGGTGATCGTTACGCTCGAACTGCAGCGCCAGATCGATCATCAGGATCGCGTTCTTTTTCACCACACCGATGAGCAGGAACAGCCCAAGCAAGGAAATCAGACTGAACTCCTCGCCCGTCAGGATAATTGCCAACAACGCGCCGACCCCGGCAGAAGGCAGCGTGGAAAGGATCGTCAGCGGGTGGATATAACTCTCGTACAGCACCCCAAGCACAATGTAGACGAGCAGCAATGCCCCAAGGATCATGAACGGCTGGCTCTCCTGAGCCGCCTTGAAGACGTCACCCGTGCCACCCAGGCGACCCTGCACCTCACTGGGCAGTCCGATCGCGGCCACTGCCCGCTCGATTGCCCGCGTCGCTTGATCCAGGCTGACACCTGGGGCCAGATCAAAATCGATGTTCTCGGCGGCGAACTGCCCATCATGGCTGACCCGGTCTTCCTCAAGACTCCGCTCGTAACGGGCAAAGGCCGAGAGCGGCACGCGTCGTCCGTCGCTGGTGATCACCTGGATCTGCTCCAACACTTCAGGGTGTTGGGCATAGCTCGGGTCGATCTCCATGACAACCCGGTACTGGTTGAGCGACTCGTAAATGGTGGATATCTGCCGTTGGCTGAAGGCGTTGTTGAGCAAGGTCGTCACCGTGCTCATATCGATGCCAAGCCGCTTGGCCGCGTCACGGTCGATCTTCAGGCTGATCTGCTGGGCGCCCTCGCCTTCGTTGGCGTCGATACTGGTGAGCTCCGGCAAAGCCTTGAGCGCCTGGGTCACTTGCGGCACCCAGGTGCGGAGATCAGCCAGATCGCTGGCCAACAGATTGTAGGAATACGCTGAGCTGCTCTGCCGCCCGCCGCCGAATTGCAGATCCTGATCGGCCATCAGGAACATCCGCCCACCCGGCACTTTTGGCTGGTTCTTACGAATACGCTCGATCACTTCCTGCGCAGAAATCTTGCGCTCATCCAAAGGCTTTAGCCGGACGATCATGAACGCATTGTTGATTCCGCCTTGGCCACCGATGAAGCCCGCCACGCTTTCCACGGCCGGGTCGGCCAGTACTGCCTTGCGGTAGGTTTCCATCTTTGGCTGCATGACCTGAAACGACAAGCCATCGTCGCCGCGAATGAAGCCGGTCAGCTGACCGGTGTCCTGCTGTGGCAGAAAGGTTTTCGGAACCTCGATGTACAGAAAAACATTGAGCCCGATGGTCGCCAGCAGCGTAATCAGGGTGATCCGATGATGGCGCAGCGCCCAGCCGAGAGACCTGTCGTAATGGCCTAGCAGCCATTGGTGGGCATCGTGACTCCAGCGATGCAGGCGACCGTCATGCTCAGGCTGGTGGGGCTTGAGCCAACGTGCGCAGAGCATGGGTGTCAGGGTCAGCGACACCAGCAACGACACCAGAATGGCAGCTGCCAGGGTGATGGAAAACTCTCGAAAAAGCCGTTCGACGAGGCCGCCCATGAACAGAATCGAGACGAACACCACCACCAGCGACAGGTTCATCGACAGCAAAGTGAAACCAACTTCACGGGTACCAATATAGGCGGCACGCATCGGCGGCACACCCTGGTCGATATGGCGTGCAATGTTCTCCAGGACCACGATGGCGTCATCGACCACCAGCCCCGCAGCAAGAATCAAGGCCATCAGCGACAGCACGTTGAGCGAGAAACCGAACAGGTACATCACGGCAAAGGTGCCAACCAGCGATACCGGCACCGCCAGGGCCGGGATCAACGCGGTCCGCACTTTGCCAAGGAACAGGAACACCAGCACGATCACCAGCCCGACAGCGATGAGCAAGGTCCGCTCGGCCTCATGCAGCGTGGCGCGGATCACCGGTGAGCGATCCATTGCGACGGCCATGTTGACACTGCCCGGTACGATCGCCTGCAAGGCCGGCAGCTCGTTGCGGATTCCCTCGATGGTTTCGATGATGTTGGCGCCGGCCTGGCGGTTTATGACCAGCAGCACGGCGCGATCGTTGTTAAAGAAGCCGTCGTTGTAACGATCTTCCACGCCGTCCCTGACCTTTGCGACATCGCTCAAGCGAAGTGCCGCGCCGTCCTGATAGCGAATGATCAGCGGCAGGTAATCTGCGGCTTCATACAGCTGGTCGCTTGCCTGCACCTGCCAGTGGCGGTCGTCGTCTTCGACCATCCCCTTGGGACGCCGGACATTGGCGTTGGCGATGGTTTGGCGGACCTCATCGAGCGAGACGCCGTACTGCTCCAGTTGCTGTGGTTGCAGCTCGACCCGGACGGCAGGCAGCGAACTTCCTCCCACCTGCACCTCGCCCACCCCTGGGACCTGCGATAGCTTCTGCGCCAGAATCGTCGAGCCGATGTCGTAAAGCTGCCCCTTGTTGAGCACCTCGGACGTCAGCGACAACACCATGATTGGTGCCTGTGCCGGGTTGATTTTTCGGTAGCTCGGCATGCTGCGCATCCCGCTGGGCAGCAGATTGCGCGAGGCATTGATCGCCGCCTGCACATCGCGGGCGGCACCGTTGATATCCCGTTCCAGGTCGAACTGGATGATGATTCGCGTCGAGCCCTGGCTGCTACGACTGCTCATCTGACTGACGCCTGCGATGCTTCCCAGGGAGCGCTCCAGCGGCGTCGCCACGCTCGAGGCCATGATCTCCGGGCTGGCGCCTGGCAGGCTTGCCTGCACGGTGATCACCGGGAAATCCATGTTTGGCAGTGGCGAGACCGGTAAGAGACCAAAGCTGACGCTGCCCAGTAGCAGGATTGCCAAGCTCAGCAACATGGTCGCGACCGGACGCGCGATGAAGGGAGCCGAGAGGTTCATGGCTGCGGGTCGCCGCAAACTGGAAAAGCTCGCTCTGCTGCCAGCGTCATGTACGCGCTTCCTGCACAGGCAGCGGCTTGCGGTCGAACCGTTGGCCCAGTCGATCGAAGAACAGGTAGATCACGGGTGTGGTGAACAGCGTCAGCAGCTGGCTAAGCAGCAAGCCGCCAACCAGTACCAGGCCCAGCGGCTGACGCAGCTCGGCACCGGAGCCTGATGCCAGCATCAGCGGCACTGCACCGAACAACGCTGCGAGCGTCGTCATCAGGATCGGCCGGAAACGCAGCAAGGCCGCACGGTAGATCGCATCCTGTGGGCTCATGCCCTGGTGTCGCTCGGCTTCCAGCGCGAAGTCGATCATCATGATGGCATTTTTCTTGACGATGCCAATCAGCAGGATGATCCCGATGATCGCAATCAGCCCCAGGTCGTTGCCGGTCAGCAGCAACGCCAGCAAAGCGCCGACCGCAGCCGAGGGCAGTGTCGAGAGAATGGTGATCGGGTGGATATAGCTCTCATAGAGCACACCGAGCACGATATACATGGTCACGACTGCCGCCAAAATCAGCAGCAATGTGCTCGAAAGCGACGCGCGAAAGGCTTCTGCCGCGCCCTGGAACCGGCTCTGGATTCCTGTTGGCAAGCCGATTTCCGCCTCGACGCTTTCGATGACTTCCACCGCCTTGCCCAGCGAAACGCCGTCGGCCAGGTTGAACGACAACGTTACGGCGGGGAACTGACCAATGTGATTGATCACCAGCGGTGCGCTGCGTTGCTGTAGCGTTGCCAGGCTGGACAGGCGAACCGGGGTTCCGCCCTCGCTCTGCACGTACAGCTGCTCCAGCGCCTGCGCGCCAAGGCGGTTGCCTGCCTCTGCTTCGAGCACAACGCGGTACTGGCTGGCCTGGGTGAAGATCGTTGAAATCTGTCGCTGGCCGAAGGCGTCATAGAGCGCATCGGTTATCGCCGAGATCTCTATGCCCAAGCGGGCCGCGGCATCTCTGTCGATATCCAGGAAGATTTGCAGCCCGTCGCTTTGCAGGTCGCTGGCCACATCGGTCAGCTCCGGGCGTTCACGCAACGCTGCCACCAGACGTGGCGTCCACTCCTGCAACAGTTCACCATCGGGTGATTCCAGGCTGAACTGAAACTGCGTGCGGCTGATCCGATCCTCAATGGACAAATCCTGCACGGGCTGCATGTACAGCGCAATGCCCGGCAGCTTTGCCAGCTCGGGACGCAGGCGGTCAATGACCTGGCTGGCGGTGACATCACGCTCACCGTGGGGTTTGAGGTTAATCAGCATGCGTCCGCTGTTGAGCGTTACGTTGTCGCCATCGACGCCGATGTAGGACGACAGGCTGGCCACTGCTGGATCCGCCAGGATCACGCGCGACAACGATTGCTGACGCTCGCTCATGGCGCGGAAGGAAATTGACTGCGGCGCTTCGCTGATGCCTTGAATCACACCGGTGTCCTGCACCGGGAAGAAGCCCTTCGGCACTGCCAGATACAACACCACGGTCAGCCCCAGCGTGCCCACGGCGACCAACAGCGTCAGGGTCTGATGACCCAGCACCCAGATAAGCCAGCGGGAATAACCGCCTATAAGGCGCTCGACCCAGTCCGGCTTGGACTTTTCAACGGCTGCGGGCTTGAGCAACTTGGCGCACATCATTGGGGTAAGCGTCAGCGAGACCACCAGCGAAATCAGGATCGCCACCGCCAGGGTGATGGCGAACTCGCGGAACAGCCGCCCCACCACGTCCTGCATGAACAGCAGCGGAATCAGTACGGCAATCAGTGACAAGGTCAGTGAGATCAACGTGAAGCCGATTTGCCTGGCACCTTTGAGTGCGGCCTGCAACGGCGTCTCACCCTCCTCCACGTGGCGTGCGATGTTCTCGAGCATGACGATGGCGTCATCCACGACGAATCCCGTCGCAATGGTCAGCGCCATCAACGTCAGGTTGTTCAGCGAGAAACCGGCAAGGTGCATCACCGCGAAAGTGCCGATCAGCGACAGCGGGACTGCTATGGACGGAATGATGGTCGCCGACAGGCGCTTGAGGAATACAAAGGTGACCATGACAACCAGAAAGGTCGCCATCAACAGTTCGTGCTGGACATCGGTGATTGCCGCTCGGATGGTCTGCGTGCGATCAGTCAGCACCACCACGTCGAGGCCGGTCGGCATGCTGGCGGTCACCTCAGGCAACAGTGCCTGAATCCGCTCGACCACCTCGATCACGTTAGCGCCAGGCTGGCGCTGGATGTTCAGCAGCACGGCTTGACTTTGGTTCGCCCAGGCGGCCAGGCGCTCATTCTCAGCGCCGTCGATGATATCGGCGACATCCTTCAAGCGCAGTGTCGCGCCGCCCTCGTAGGTCAGAATAAGCTCAGCGTATTCCTCCGGCGTTTTCAGCTGATCATTGGCATCGAGCATCGACACACGGGTCGGTCCATCGAAATTACCCTTGGGTTGGTTGACGTTGGAGCTGGTCACCAGGGAGCGCACGTCAGCCAGCGACAGGCCGTAAGACGCAAGCGCCTCCGGATTGACCCGTATACGCACTGCTGGTCGCTGGCCGCCGGCGATGCTGACCATACCGACGCCGCTGATTTGCGCCAATTTCTGCGCCATGCGGGTATCGACCAGGTCATGCAACTCCGGCAGGGCAAGGCTTTCCGAGGTCACCGCCAGCGTCATGACCGGCGTGTCCGCCGGGTTGACCTTGTTATAAACCGGCGGTGCTGGCAGATCATTGGGCAGCAGATTGCTTCCGGCGTTAATCGCCGCCTGAACCTCCTGCTCCGCTACGTCGAGCTCCACGTCAAGCGAGAAGCGTAAAGTGATTACCGATGCGCCGCCGGAGCTGGTGGACGACATCTGCGTCAAGCCGGGCATCTGCCCGAACTGCCTTTCCAGCGGCGCAGTCACTGCGCTGGTCATGACTTCCGGACTGGCGCCGGGATACAGCGTCATCACCCGGATGGTCGGATAATCCACCTGGGGCAAGGCGGAAACCGGCAGCATGCGGTAGGCAATCAGCCCGGCCAGCAGAATCGCGATCATCGTCAGGGTTGTGGCCACCGGCCGAAGGACGAACAGCCGCGAGATGTTCATCGCGCCGGACGCTCCTTGGTGCTCTGAGTATCGGCCTCTGGATTCGCAGCCGCTTCGTCTGCAAGTTTCTGACGATCCACCACTTCGACTTCGCTGCCGTCACGCAGGCGGTCGGTGCCCTCCATGACGATTCGCTCGCCGGGGTTCAAACCGTTCACCACGACGGTCCTGTCGCCATTGCTCGGGCCGACTTCGAGCACCCGCAGCTCCACCTTAGAATCCTCACCGACGACATAGGCGTAGTTGCCGCGCGAGCCGAACTGCAGTGCTGCCGAAGGAATCAAAACCGCATCTGGCAAGGTTTCCACACGCAGGCGAACGTTGACGAACTGGTTGGGTATCAACAGCTCGGCCTCGTTATCGAAGCGAGCCTTCATCTTCAGCGTGCCAGTGGTCGTATCGATCAGATTGTCGAGGCTTTCCAGTACGCCTTCACCGAAGAGAGTGCGCTCGCCTCGGTCCCAGGCCTGGACTGAGAGTTCTTCACCGCGGCGGAACCGGGAGATGACTGGAGCCAGCTCATTTTCGGGCAGCGTAAAGGTGATTGCCGTGGGCTGGGTCTGGGTGATCACCACCAACGGCGTAGCCTCGTTGGCACCGACAAGGTTGCCCTGATCCAGCTGACGAAGACCGACGCGACCATCTATTGGCGCGCGAATCTTGGTGAACTGCAGGTTCAACTTGGCCTCGTTGACAGCGGCCTGGTTGGCGGCAAGCGTTCCCTTGTATTGATTGACCAGTGCCTGCTGCGTATCAAGCGTCTGCTTGGCGATGCTGTCGTCGGCGAACAGACCACGGTAACGGTCAAGGTCCAGCTGTGCGTTCTGCAATAGGGCGCGGTTTTGCTGGAGGGTGCCTTCGGCTTGCTGCAGTGCCACTTCATAAGCGCGAGGATCGATGACGGCCAGCAGGTCGCCGGCCTTGACTCGCTGGCCCTCCTCGAAGTGAATCTCCACCAGTTCACCGGCCACGCGGCTGCGCACGTTGACGGTATTGAGCGGTGTAACGGTGCCGAGCGCCTTGACGTAGACCTCAAACTCACCTCGTTCCACCGGGGCAACCCGCACGGGCGTGGGGCCACCAAATGCGCCGAAAGCCGGACGTCCACCCGCCTGCTGAGGCGGTGTCTCGGCGGCGCTTGGCCATAGCCACGAGAGCAGCAGCACAATGGCTACCACCACACCGCCGATGATTAGCCAACGCCGCATGGAGCCCGCAAAAGAAGTAGTAGCCTCGGACATGAACTGGGTTCGCCTGAAAATGAGCGTGAACCATAAGCAGTCGCGCTCCGCTCGCAAAGGGGATTTACGGCATTTTTACGTATCCGGCTTTGTCTCGATCCAAACCAAGATGCCAAACGCTCCGCCCCGGCGCAGGAACCATGCCTGAGCCATTCAGTCTATATATCGTTCGACGGGACGCTGGCCAATGTGGCGCAATGGAATCGTCCCGTATTCGATGAGGCATGCCGCTATTTTTCAGGCCGTCCGATAATGGTCTGCACAGGATCAAGGAATGAACGCATCACTGGTCATCCTGGCGTTAACCGTCGCCAGCTTTCTATTGGGTTTTCTACGCGACCTGTTTATCGCCAAGTCTTTCGGACTGAGCTGGGAAGCGGACCTGATATTTGTCGCACTCATCCTGCCGATGTTCTTCGAGAACTTCCTCGGCCTCGCCCTGCGCGATGCGATGATTCCGTACCTACAGAAGCTACGCAGCCAGTCCGAAGCCCTGTTTGAGACTGTCAGCCGCTGGCTCTACTGGCGAGTGATGCTTATGGGCGCGGCGGTTAGCGCAGTCGCCATTGTCGGAAGTTATTGGATTCTCAACGTGCTGGCGCCCGGCTGGACAGACGTCCAGGTTGCTTCCGGCCAGATCGTGTTCTGTGTTGGGGCGCTTCTGGTCGCTGTTCAGGCGGTCCTCTATTGTCAGGGTGCGTTACTCAATATGGACGAGGTATTCGTCCTGCCAATGACGCGTACGGTGCTCCTCAACGCCGGTGCGATCATTGGCATCCTGTTGTTTGACCCCACCGGCATGGTGATCTTCATCGGCATGCTGCTGCCTCAATTGGCCTTGATTCTGGTGCAGCATCGACATATCGCGTACCTACGAGGCGACAGCAAAGTCGAGACAAAGGGGCATGCAGGTGGCTTCGGCCTAGCGTTCGCACCCGTACTGCTGGCAGCCGGCGCGCAACAAGGCTGCATTCTTGCCGAGCGGATGTTCGCCTCCTTCCTGGAGGAAGGCAGTATTACCATGCTGTCGTTTGCATTCCGTATCGTCACCATTCCGCTCACGCTTTACGCCTTGTCGGTGCTTTCGGTGCTCTTCCCCCGCTTCGTCTCGAGCTGGAACGATGTGGATCTCAGTGGCCATGCTGCCGTGATTCGCAAAGGATTGCTGGCGACACTGCTGTTTCTCGTTCCAGCGTCCGTGGTGCTCTGTTCATTCCCCCAACCGGTAGTCTCAGTATTACTGGAACGGGGTCAGTTCGGCGCAACACAAACCGACGCTACGGCCTCGCTGGTGGTCCTGTATGCTCTCGGCCTCCCCGCGATGGGCTTGGCGCTGCTATGGGGACGCGCGCTCCTGGCGCAGCATCAATCACGGTTGTTCCTGATGATCATGCTGGTCAGTTCTGCCTTTACGATCGGCCTCGATGCGCTGCTCTACGGCCCCTATGGGGCCGAAGGTCTGGCCATTGCGTTTACCTGCGGCGTGACCCTGCAGGCGCTCTTCATGGGACTGTACGTCTACCGTGCCTCACCAGCAGGTCTTGCACCTGGCGTACTGGGCCGCTGGCTCATTACCGCCGTCGCGATCGCAACCGCACTGCATTGGTTGCCTTCCCCACACGGGCTCCTGCAGCTGTGCATATATATCGCCCTGGTGCTCTGTGCCTTCGCCCTGGGCGTAGTGCTTCTCGGCGAACGGGATCTGTTCAAGCCGGCGTACTGGTCCATGAAAAAAGCCTGACGGCAATTTTTGCTGTCACTTAGTCCCATAGCGCCCAGCTTTGTCTGTAGATACATGATGTGCTACTTTTAACTCTACAGACACAGCCAGGTAGCTTAACTATGGCAGCAGTTCTTCAAGCACAGGCATTCACGAAGGACCAGTGCGCAACCGGTCTACGGGCTGCGGTGAACATTCTGGAAAAATGGCAGGCAACTACCGATCAGGCCTGCACGATTCTTCGGATATCACGTAGCACCCATAATCGCGCTAGGTCAGGCGATGCTAGTTGGTCGGTCAGCCTCGACCAGGACCAGATGCAACGCATCAGCTTCGTCCTGAACATACATGCCGCGCTTCGGCTTGTTTTCGATAATCCGGAGAACATGTATGGCTTTCCGGCGATGGCCAACCATAACGAGTTCTTCAATGGCCGCTCACCGCTGGAAATCATGGCTCAGGGTGACATGGTCTCTCTGTACGAATCGTTCCGCCGCATCGATAGCCTACGAGGCGCTCAGTGGTAAGCCCGAGTCAGCTGCCCAGACTAGCTGATGTCGAACAACAGGCCTATCGGCTGGTTAACTCGAAGTTTCCGCCCATTGCTTTGTTCGATGATGTCGCCGATGCCGACGAGTTCGAAACGCTCTACCAGTTACAAGCCCTGACCAATCCACGGTTACGAAACGAGACGGGACACCTGGAGCTGATCGCGCGCGCTGAAATACCCTTCGGCATACCCGGCTGCTCATACGCCACAGCGCCGTTTACCCATGTAAACCCGGCCGGCTCGCGTTTCAGCGACGGCAGCTTTGGCGTGCTTTATCTGGCCAGTACGATGGATACGGCGCTTGCTGAAGTTCGCCATCACCAGGACCTCTATTGGTCGAAGGTGGTTGGACTGAGCTATGAGCGCTTTGTTTTCCGAGGCTTGTCGTGCCACTTCAGCGAAGCCGGGATGCTCGATGCAATGTCAATCCCAATGACGGATCCGCTCTATGACCCTGACGACTATTCGAGCGGTCATCACCTGGGGCAACTACTCAGAAAAGGTCGCACCCCCGGCTTGCGTTATCACTCCGTTCGCAAAGCAGGCCAACACTGCTGGGCATTGATGACACCAAAGCCGGTCACTTCGATCATTCAAACCGAACATTACGAGATGGTCTGGAACGGTCGCATCTCAAGCGTCAGCTCAATTACTGCCATCTAAACCACCTTGCAGACCGACCGCACGCCTCGGGCACAGAACCATATCGGAAGCAGTAGAGAAACCGCTAAAGCGCCCAGCGCACCCTCCCCTGAGTTTTGCCAATACCGCACACCCCAAAGCCCATGCAGCAGAACGCGCCTCGGGCTGGTCCGATCCATAACGGGCGGCTCAGTCTCGCCGAATTGTCAGGGGAGACAGACATGCAACACCTTGATCTGCAGGTGATCAATCAGGCGCTTAAATGGGCCTCGGACGGACATGACATATGGTTTTGTACCGTGTTGTCGACCTATGGCTCGGCGCCGCGAGCACCGGGCGCCCTCCTGGCAGCCCGGGCAGACGGTGCCCACATTGGCTCATTGTCCGGCGGTTGCGTCGAGGAGGAGTTTCTCGCCTGCCTGGCGCAAGGCGAGTTGCAAGCGCCGGCCCAAATCATTCGCTACGGCGAAACCGATGATGACCGGCGGCGCCTAAAGCTGCCGTGCGGCGGCATTCTGCAAGTACTGGTGGAGCGCCACGCACCGAGCGCAACATGGCGGACTCACTTAATCACGCTACAAGCCGCCCTACAAGGCCAGCAGCGTTTGCTGCGACGAGTAGACCTGACGACCGGCGCCGCTGAACTGCTGCCCGACCGAGGTGGTGAGCAGACCCTCCTTGAGGGTGAGCAAGTAGATATCCGTATCGGCCCTGCGCTTCGGCTGCTGCTCGCAGGTGTATCGCCTGTTGCACAGGCGTGCGCGAGCTTTGCTCGGGCGCTTGGTTGCGAAGTTATTGCCTGTGATCCCCGCGACGAAATGCAGGGCACGCTGATCGAAGGCATCGAAGTGCAGCCGGTATTGCCCTCCGTGTTTATCGCTTCCGGCGCGTGTCACGAGGCCACCGCAGTGGTCGCGCTAACGCACGATCCACGCATTGATGACCTCGCGCTTATGGAAGCGGTACGAACTCCAGCGTTCTATATCGGTGCTATGGGGTCGCAACAGACCTCCGCCAAGCGAGCCGAACGGTTGCAGCGCGTGGGTGGACTCGACGAACAGCAAATTGCGCGCATCCACATGCCCATCGGGCTGGATCTCGGCAGCAAGACACCCGCTGAGATTGCCCTCTCGGTGATGGCTGATGTGCTGCGGGTCTATCGAGGTAAAGCTCGAGACGCGCTTTGAAAAGAGGTGTCGGAAACCATCAGCGCTGCTAGCAACGAGTGTCCGCTGTAGGACACTTGCAGGCGACTTCCTGCGATTGAATCACTGTCATAAACATCTGAGTTTTTCAGCGAGGCCGTGAAAGCCCCGCCGCGCTTGCCCTGCGCGCGTTATCCACAAAAGCTGTGGATAAGTCTGTGAACAGATGATGGATGATTCGCTCAAACGCCCGACTGACGTGGCTTTGGTACAGATCGTCGAGTTTTCAACCATAACCAAAAAAAGCTTTTAATTCAGTCACTTAAACTAATTTGCATAGCAGTCAAAACGATGCAGGCTTTAACCAGAGAGCTTTCCGCCCTCCGTGTGCATAACAATTCTTGTCAACGACTTTTTTAGACAAAATTTGCACTTGTAGCCTAGACACAGCTCCCAATTTGCTCTCTACGATTTCGCCTTGATGGCAGCTCAATAAATCGCCACGCCGGCATAACAAGCCAAAATGCCACCACTGAACGATCATCCAGCCGCTCTTGCCGACTCGATCCGTCGCACTTTGGAGTATTGCCAGCGTTTGCCCGGCCAAAAGCTCGTGATTAAAAAGACAGGGCCTAGCGTCTGCCCAGTCGCTGGCGAAGCTGTGGGGGCAATAGATAACCCGGCTAAGCAGAGAAATGCTCTTTGAGCCGTAAAGAGGCACAGCGGATTTTGATGAAAGCAGTCCGGGATTAACGCGCGCAGAGACGCAGAAATCGAAGGGCCCCGATTCTCATTTCCCAGATACGCGAAAGCCCCGATTAACGGGGCTTTCAGCGTTTTAGATGGTGCGGACGGAGAGACTCGAACTCTCACACCTTGCGGCGCCAGAACCTAAATCTGGTGTGTCTACCAATTTCACCACGTCCGCAAACTTCTAAACGAAAACGCCAGGCTGCGCCTGGCGTTCCGGAATATGGGGTGGACGATGGGGTTCGAACCCACGACCGCAGGAGCCACAATCCTGTGCTCTACCAACTGAGCTACGCCCACCATATTGCCTTGCTTGTGCCAGAGCCCAAAATGGCGCACCCGGCAGGACTCGAACCTGCGACCATCCGCTTAGAAGGCGGATGCTCTATCCAGCTGAGCTACGGGCGCTTTATATCTGCATCCAGCTGAGCGCAGACTTCAAGCTCCGGCCAGTGAAGGCGTGGCCTTCAAAAGCCGCCTTACCCAGCAGCAAGCTGTGCTCGACAAGCGGGGCGAATCTTAATGGCCTGGCTTCACCTCGTCAACAGCTAAACCAAAAAAAATTCAGCCTGGTAAAGGAGTTACGGGAATCCCCCACCGTGTCGCCTTTGCCGAACGGTGCCGCCGTGCGAGAATGCGCGTCCTTTTTCAGTCCTTCTCGATGGTTAATCACGCGTCATGACCGCAAAACTGATCGACGGTAAACAGATCGCTGCCAATGTCCGCCAGCAGATTGCCGGCCGGGTTGCCGAGCGCTCCAAGCACGGGTTACGAGTACCTGGCCTGGCAGTGATTCTCGTGGGCACGGACCCGGCCTCCCAGGTCTATGTGGCGCACAAGCGCAAGGATTGCGAGGAGGTAGGATTCAAGTCCACCGCTCATGATCTGTCCGCTTCGACCAGCCAAGATGAACTGCTGGGTTTGATCGATCAACTCAACGATGACCCTTCGATCGATGGCATTCTCGTGCAGCTTCCGTTGCCTAAGCATCTGGATGCATCGCAACTGCTCGAACGTATTCGACCGGACAAGGACGTGGATGGATTCCATCCCTACAACATCGGCCGTCTCGCCCAACGGATGCCTTTGCTACGCCCCTGCACACCCAAAGGCATCATGACCCTACTCGAGAGCACTGGCGTTGACCTTCATGGCCTCAACGCAGTGGTGGTGGGTGCGTCCAACATTGTCGGCAGGCCCATGGCACTGGAGCTATTGCTGGCAGGCTGTACGACGACCGTCACCCATCGCTTCACCAATGACCTGGATGACCACGTCAAGCGCGCCGATCTGATCGTGGTCGCGACCGGCATAACAGGTCTTGTCAAAGGTGAATGGATCAAGGAAGGGGCCATCGTGATTGATGTGGGAATCAACCGCCAAGCCGACGGCAAGCTAGTGGGTGATGTCGAGTTCGATGTGGCAGTGCAACGCGCTGGCTGGATTACCCCGGTTCCCGGCGGTGTGGGCCCGATGACCCGTGCGTGCCTGTTGGAAAACACGTTGCATGCCGCTGAACACCTCCATGACTGAAGCCGACGCCTAAACCCGAAGCTTATGTCAAGCAAAACGGCACCCCCCAGGTGCCGTTTTTTTACCCGCTAATCGCGTCTATCGCGCCTGCTCCCAAGACTTGATCAGCTCGTCATAGCTGACGGTCTGCCCTTGTGGTTTTTCATTGTCCAGTTTGGGCTTAGGCGCCCCGGCTTGGCTCAGCCAGTACTCCGGATCACGCGGTTCGTTCAGTTTGGGCCCACATTTAGGTTGCACATTGGCGCGTTCCAATCGAGCCATCATGGTGTCCTGCGCTTCGGCAAGTCCGTCCAGCGCTTCCTGGGGCGTCTTGTCGCCACTGGCCGCTTCGGCAATGTACTGCCACCAGAGCTGCGCCAGACGTGGGTAGTCCGGCACATTGGTTCCGGTCGGTGTCCACTGAACGCGTGCCGGGCTGCGATAGAACTCAACCAGCCCACCCAGTTTTGGCGCTGCCTCGGTCATGGCTTGCGAGTTGATGTCGGACTCGCGGATCGGCGTCAGCCCCACCAACGTCTTTTTCAAGGACACCGTTTTGGCCACGGTAAATTGCGCGTAGAGCCAGGCGGCCAGACGTCGTTCCTCGGGCGTTGAAGTCAGGAACGTCCAGGAGCCGGCATCCTGATAGCCGAGTTTCATGCCCTCCTCCCAGTAAGGCCCTTTGGGCGACGGCGCCATCCGCCACTTTGGCGTACCGTCTTCGTTCACCACCGGCAGCCCCGGTTTGGTCATGTCAGCTGTAAAAGCGGTGTACCAGAAGATTTGTTGGGCGATGTTGCCTTGCGCCGGAACCGGGCCCGCTTCCGAAAAAGTCATGCCCTGAGCTTCGCGCGGTGCGTACTCACGCATCCAATCGACATATTTCTGCGTTGCATAAACCGCCGCAGGGCCATTAGTGGCGCCACCGCGCGCCACGCTTGACCCGACCGGGTGACAATCTTCAACGCGGATGCCCCATTCGTCCACCGGCAACCCGTTTGGAAGCCCTTTGTCGCCGGCACCCGCCATGGAGAACCAAGCATCGGTGAAGCGCCAACCAAGCGAAGGGTCCTTCTTGCCGTAGTCCATATGGCCGTAGACCCGCTGCCCGTCGATCTCCTTTACGTGTTTGCTGAAGAACTCGGCAATGTCTTCATAGGCGGACCAGTTCACAGGTACACCAAGCTCATACCCGTAGCGCTCTTTGAACTGCTTTTTCAGGTCAGGCCGTTCGAACCAGTCAGCACGAAACCAGTACAGGTTGGCGAATTGCTGAACCGGCAACTGGTAGATCTTGCCGTCGGGACCGGTGGTGAACGAGATACCGATGAAGTCGTCCAGATCGAGCGTTGGGAGTGTGTAGTCTTTGGCCTCACCTTCGATCATGTCGCTGATGGCCACGGCCTTGCCATAACGGAAGTGCGTGCCGATCAGATCCGAGTCGTTGATGTAGCCGTCGTAGATATTTTTGCCAGACTGCATCTGTGTCTGCAGCTTCTCAACGACATCGCCCTCCTGCATCAGGTCATGCCGCAGCTTGATGCCAGTGATTTCACTGAACGCACGGGCCAAGGTCTTGGACTCGTATTCGTGCGTGGTGATGGTTTCCGAGGCGACATTGATTTCCATGCCGCGGAACGGCTCGGCCGCTTTGATGAACCAGCGCAGCTCTTCCATCTGCTGCTCAGGCGACAGGGTCGACGGATTGAATTCGGATTCGATCCATTTCTTCGCCGCATCTTCATAGGCATCGGCCCAAGCCGATCCTGAAATGCCGGACAACGTCAGCAGGGCCGCGAGCGCCATGCCATGTCGGGTGTTGTTTTTATTCTCGAACATACACACCTCCTTTGGGTTTTTCGGAGGGATGAACCCGAAGGCTCAGCCCCAGCGCATCACTGCAAACAACCAGACGAGAGACAGCGCGGACGCTATCCAGATGCTCCAGTCGGTCAGGCCTATCAGCAGAAGATGCCAATAAGCGCTGCCTAAAAGTCCAATAAACAGCCGATCGCCGCGCGTGGTCACGATTGGCAGAAAGCCTTTACGCGGCAGACAGGGCCTCCTCAGTTCCCATGCGCTCATCAACGCCAGCATCACGCCAATCACAGCGAAGAAGGCTGCCGTAGGGGCGGTCCAGGCCATCCAGTTCATCTGCGAACTCCTATACCCGGCCAAGGGCAAAGCCCTTGGCAACATGATTGCGAACGAACCAGATCACCAGCATGCCGGGCAGAATTGTCAGCACGCCGGCGGCGGCCAGAACACCCCAGTCGATCCCCGATGCGGAAACAGTTCGTGTCATCACCGAAACGATCGGCTTGGCGTCAACCGAAGTCAGCGTGCGCGCCAGCAGCAGCTCCACCCAGGAAAACATGAAGCAGAAGAAAGCCGTGACGCCGATGCCTGAGCCAATCAGCGGAATGAAGAGCTTCACGAAAAATTTCGGAAAGCTGTAGCCGTCGATGTAAGCCGTTTCATCGATTTCCTTGGGTACACCGGACATGAACCCCTCAAGAATCCACACCGCCAATGGCACATTGAACAGGCAATGCGCGAGCGCCACGGCTATATGCGTGTCGAACAGGCCGATCGATGAGTAAAGCTGAAAGAACGGCAACAAGAAGACGGCCGGTGGCGCCATCCGATTGGTCAGCAGCCAGAAGAACAGGTGTTTGTCACCGAGAAACCGAAACCGGGAAAAGGCATAGGCGGCGGGTAGTGCGACAGCCAGCGAAATGATCGTGTTCAGGCACACGTAATACAGCGAGTTTATGTACCCGCTGTACCAGCTCCGGTCGGTGAAGATCACCCGGTAGTTTTCCAGCGTAAACCCCTGCGGCCAGAGCGTCAGCCCACCGAGAATTTCGGTGTTGCTCTTGAACGACATGTTGATCAGCCAGTAGATCGGCACCATCAGAAACAAGATGTAGACGATCAGCACCACTCGCTTACGCAGGTTCATCAGCAGACCCTCATTTTTGATCGCCATGGGTCATGGCCGTGTAGAACAACCAGGACACCAGCAGGATGATCAGGAAGTAGATCAGCGAGAACGCCGCAGCCGGCCCCAGATCGAACTGGCCGACCGCCATTTTGGTCAGGGTCTGGCTGAGGAAGGTCGTTGCATTGCCCGGCCCACCACCGGTGAGCACGAAAGGCTCGGTATAGATCATGAAGCTGTCCATGAAGCGCAACATCACGGCGATCAGCAGCACGCTCTTGAGCTTGGGCAGCTGTATGTAGCGGAACACCGCCCAGCTCGACGCCCGGTCGATGCGAGCCGCCTGGTAATAGGCATCGGGAATGGCTCGCAGGCCCGAGTAACACAGCAGCGCGACCAGCGATGTCCAGTGCCAGACGTCCATCACCAGCACCGTCAGCCAGGCATCTCTTGTATTTGATGCATAGTTGTAGCTGATGCCCAGCTCGCGAAGGCTGTAACCCAGCAAACCGATATCCGCGCGGCCGAAGATCTGCCAGATGGTTCCCACCACGTTCCATGGAATCAACAGTGGGATCGCCATCACGATCAGGCACAGAGAAGCCCAGCGCCCACGTGTCGGCATCGCCAGCGCAACCGCAATCCCGAGCGGAATCTCGATCAACAGCACGCAGCCCGAAAAAATGAACTGCCGCAGCAGCGAATCGTGCAGCCGGGGATCATTGAGTATCTGCCGGTACCAATCCGCGCCAACGAAGAAGCGTGTCGAGGAGTCGAAGATGTCCTGCACCGAATAGTTCACCACGGTCATCATCGGCAGGATGGCGCTGAAGGCGACCAGCAGGAAAACCGGCAGGACCAGCCACCATGCGCGATTGTCATGAGTCTTTGTCATGGCAGCTCCTCCACCAGCTTGTCGTCGGCATAGAGCATCAACCACTGCGCCGGGAAACCCACCCAGGCCTCCCCTTTCGGAACCGCTTGATCCTCAGGCAAACGTGCCTTGATCAGATGCCCTTGCAGGCGAAGCGTGAGGATCTTGTATGTACCCAGATCCTCCACGCGTACGGCCTCGGCCCGCATTGCACCAGCACCCGGCTCCTCACTGACCTGAACGAACTCGGGGCGAATGCCAATCTGCAGGCGCCCCGTGGCCAGGCTCGGGAGTCGCGCGGCCAGCGCAGCCGAAAGTGGGAGGCGCAGACCACCGAAACTGACACCATCGTCCTGGGCATCCACTTCGATAAGGTTCATCCCCGGGCTGCCCACGAAATAGCCTACAAAGGTGTGCTGGGGCCGCTCGAAGAGTTCTCGCGGCGTACCGAACTGGACGATCTGCCCGCCGTACATCACTGCAATCTTGTCAGCGAAGGTCGACGCCTCCAGCTGGTCATGCGTGACGTAAATCATGGTGATATTGAACTGCTCATGGATCTGCTTGAGCTTGCGTCGCAGCTTCCACTTGAGGTGGGGATCGATGACCGTAAGCGGCTCGTCAAAGAGGATCGCCGAGACGTCGTCCCTGACCAGGCCCCGCCCCATCGAGACCTTCTGCTTCTCATCGGCCGTCAGGTTGTGAGCCTTTCGTTTGAGCAGCGGATGGAGATCCAGCACCTCGGCTATTTCATGCACTTTGCTGGTGATGCGCGCCTCGGCGATGCCTTGATTGCGCAGCGGGAAGGCCAGATTGTCGAAGACAGTCATGGTGTCGTAGACGACCGGAAACTGAAAAACCTGGGCGATGTTGCGTTGCTGCGGCGTCAGGGTGTTCACCTTGCGCGTATCGAACAGCACCTCGCCCTCGGACGGGCTGAGCAATCCCGAGATGATGTTGAGCAAGGTCGACTTGCCGCATCCAGACGGACCCAGCAGCGCATAGGCGCCGCCCTGCTCCCACACGTGGTCCATCTCACGGATCGCATAGTCGGCAGCGCCCTGCGGCTGGCTGCTATAGCTGTGCGCAAGATTCTGCAAACGAATTTCTGCCATAACGATGCCCTCAGCCGCGTCGAGACGGTGCCTGGGCCAGCCGGCCCGAGGCATCGAAGACGAACAATTTGTGAGTCGGGATATACACGCGGATCGGCGAATCGACGTGATAGTCGTGAACGCCTTGCAGGTGCAGCACCAGGCTGAGGTGCTCGTTGCGCACATGTAGAAAGGTTTCCGAGCCGCTGATTTCTGCCAACTCGACAAGGCCAGACACTTCCAGATCATCGTCATTGGACGGCACCAGACCGATATGACTGGGCCGAATCCCGAAGCGGTACTCGCCCTTGTCCAATCCACTCAGGTCATTGTTGAGCGGGAAATGCATGCGGTCCTGAAAACTTACCTCGTTCGCCGCGATCCGCCCCGGTAACAGATTGATCGGAGGCTCGGAAAACAGCTCGGCACTGAGCACTTGGTTGGGGCGGTGATACACCGCTGACGTCGGTCCGCTCTGTATCACTCGACCTTCGTGCAAAACGGTTGCGGTCCCGCCTAGCGCGAGAGCCTCGTTCGGTTCAGTGGTTGCGTACACCGCGATGCTGCGGCGAGTTTTGAACAGCTCGCGCATTTCCTGACGGAGCTCTTCACGCAGTTTGTAGTCGAGGTTCACCAACGGCTCGTCAAACAGGACCAGATCGGCGTCTTTAACCAAGGCCCGCGCCATGGCTGTTCGCTGCTGCTGCCCCCCGGAAAGCTCGAGCGGGTGTTTGTGCAGGAAGGCTTCGATGTGCAACATCTCGGCGGTCTCGCGCACCTTGCGTTCGATCTCCGCTTTCCCCACACCGGCCTGTCGCAACGGTGACGCGATGTTCTCGTACACAGTCAAGGTGGGGTAATTGATGAACTGCTGGTAAACCATCGACACATTGCGCTTGCGCACAGGCACGCCGGTTACATCGGCGCCGTTCATCACGATTCGACCGCGAGTCGGCTTGTCGAGACCCGCAATGAGCCGCATCAGCGAGGTCTTGCCTGACAGCGTTCGCCCGATCAGGACATTGAACGAACCGGGTTCGAAACTGATGCTGGCGTCGTCGATGTGAATCTGACCGTCGACAGACTTCGTTACGTGTTCCAGGGTGAGGGACATGCCGCATCCTTCTAGTTGTTATGGAAGGACCCTGAGCGATATCCATGCCAGCTACGCTCTACCGCTCTAGCGCGCATCCCTGTGCGCAGACAGCTGTTGTTAAGTGTTCAAAATGAACAGTTCTGAACATTGACAGTGAACAGAAATGAACAAGACTGTTCATGGCACCGATGGCGGCAACACCAAAACAACAAGAATATGCAGCGATAAGAGGCGATATGGCCAACCCAGCCCAGCCCATCTCACACCAAGCTCTGGTAGAAGGTTCCTGGAGCCGTTGCGAACGCTACGGACTCAACCCGCTCAGCATTCCAAGCTTCGGCGACCCGACGGAGCGAGACGTCAGCGTACTGCTGGAGCGTCAGCGAAGCCTGGTCCAGACCACACAGCGCGAAGTACTTCCTTATTACGAGAATATCCTTTCGAATTCGAGCTGCCTGATCCTGCTGGCGGACAGTGCGGGCCAGCTGCTCGAATCCTGGGGCGACCGGCGTTTCGTCGAGCCTGCACAGCAGTGCGGATTCAAACCGGGCGCCAGCTGGATGGAACGGGATACCGGAACTAATGCGATCGGCACCGCGCTGGCCAGCGGGCAGGCGGTACATATCCAGCGAGACGAGCACTTTCTCAAGGCCAATCGTTATCTGTCCGGCGCGGCGTCACCGATCTACGACGCACAACGCCAGCTGATCGCCGTGCTCGACGTATCCAGCGACAGCTATCTGCCGCCGTCGCATACGCTGGGCATGGTCAAGATGATGAGTCAGTCGGTGGAAAACCGACTGATCCTCAACCTGTTCCGCGACGACTATTTTCAGCTGACCTTCAATACCGGCCAGGACAATCTTGATAGCCAGTGGGCCGGGTTGCTGGTCTTCGACGAGTCCGGGCTAATCGTCTCAGCCAATCGACGTGCAGACAATTTGCTTGGCATGGCACTGGCCCGGAGTCGAATCGACAGGTTGTTCGACGTCCCCCTGCAACAGCTGCTCAGTCAGCTAGAAGATCAGCCGATGCTGCTGAGAACAGCCGGCAATCACCGTTTTCATGGCCTGGTTCGACGCCCACAAAAGCCCTCGATCCAAGCTCGTGATTTCCGGAAAACAACAAGCAAACCAGAGCGTACCTTAGACCTCTCTAGCCTCGACCACGGCGACCCACAGGTTCATAAAGTAATTCGCCAGGCACAGCTCATGCTGGAAAAGGACATTCCGATTCTGGTCAATGGCGAAACGGGCGTCGGAAAGGAAGTGCTGGTCAAAGCACTGCATGCTGCCAGCTCAAGGGCAAACGCTCCGTTGATCGCCGTTAACTGCGCGGCGATTCCCAGCGAGCTGATCGAATCCGAACTCTTCGGCTACGAAAAAGGCGCGTTTACCGGCGCACATCAGAAAGGAAGCCTCGGCCTGATCCGCAAAGCAGACGGTGGCGTGCTGTTTCTCGACGAGATCGGGGATATGCCGCTGAGCTTGCAGGCGCGCCTGTTGCGCGTCTTGCAGGAGCGCAGCGTTCAGCCACTGGGCGGTGGTGAGCCCTATCCAGTCGACTTTCGATTGATCTGTGCAACCAACCGTTCGCTGCGCAAGGAGGTTGAGAGTGGTCATTTTCGTCAGGACTTGTTTTATCGGGTCAGCGGCCTAAGCGTTGAATTGCCACCCCTTAGAGCGCGCCACGACAAGCATGCGCTTTTCCAGCAGATATGGGAGCAGTACCGGGAGCCCCAGCAGTGGGCAGGGTTCAGTCCAGAAGTGCAGCGTGTGCTGCACAGTCACCCTTGGCCGGGAAACATCCGCCAGTTAAGCAGTGTCGTGCAGGTTGCGCTGGCATTGGCTCAGGATCAACCGATCCGTCTGGAACATTTACCGGATGATTTTCTTGCTGATACGGACTTAAGGCCGACGAACCAAAGCAATGCCGGGCCTACTCCACCGACAGGCACGATGCCGTCCTTTCAGATAGCTGCGAATGAGCCGCTCCGGGCACAGTTCGAAGCTTGTCGCGGCAACGTTTCGCACCTGGCGCGGCATCTCGGCGTGAGCCGTAACACCCTATACAAGCGCTTGCGGGCCGAAGGGCTTTATCCAACATAAGTTTGCTGGGAGGCGAGCTTCCCACAGAAATGAGAATGACCTAACCAAGGAGCCGAATGCGCCAGCATGCCGCCTGAACGGTTATCACAGCGAACATCGTAGACAACGAATGAAAAGACCGCATCCAGGCGCGTGCAGCCTGAAATGCGGCCTGTAACTGACAGTGCGCTTTAGTCGCCAAGTCGCCAGATTGTGCCGCCTTTCCCATCTTCGAGAACGACACCCATGGCGGTCAGCTGGTCGCGAATCCGGTCTGACTCCGCCCAGTTCTTGTCAGCGCGAGCCTGGAGGCGCGCGGCAATCAGTGCTTCTACCTCAGCGGCATCCACTTTGCCCGCTGCTCCTGCTTGCAGGAACACGTCTGGATCCATCTGCAATATACCGAGCACGTTGGCGAGCGCCTTGAGTCGCGTGGCAAGGCAAGCCGCAGCCTGCAAATCCGCATCGCGTAGACGGTTGATCTCGCGAACCATCTCGAACAAGACCGCGCAGGCTTCGGGTGAGTTGAAGTCATCATCCATTGCCTCGCCAAAGCGAGCCGCGAAGGTATCGCCACCCTGCGCCGTTGCCTCAGGCAGGCCTCTGAGGGCGGTATAAAACCGCTCCAGGGCGCCCTTGGCTTCCTTCAAACTGTCTTCGGAGTAATTGATCGGGCTGCGATAGTGGCTTGAGACGAGCAGGTAGCGAACCACTTCCGGCTGGTACTTCTCCAGCACTGCTCGGATGGTGAAGAAGTTGCCTAACGACTTCGACATCTTCTCGCCGTCGACACGCACGGCACCGGCATGCATCCAGGTATTGGCGTATTGCTTGCCAGTTGCAGCCTCACTCTGGGCGATCTCGTTCTCGTGATGCGGAAATACGAGGTCAGGCCCACCGCCATGAATATCAAACGTGTCGCCCAGGCAGCAGGTGGACATGACGGAGCATTCGATGTGCCAGCCCGGACGGCCTGCGCCCCAAGGCGATCCCCAACTCGGCTCGCCCGGCTTGGCGGCCTTCCAGAGCACGAAATCCAACGGATCTTCCTTGGCTTCGTCGACCTCGATACGCGCGCCGATCTTGAGGTCTTCGATCTTGCGCCGCGACAACTTGCCGTAGCCGGCAAACTTGCCAACCCGGTAGTACACGTCGCCATTGCCCGGGGCGTAGGCAAAACCCTTGTCGATCAGCGTCTGGATCATGCCGTGCATGCCAGCAATGTGGTCGGTAGCCCGAGGTTCGATGTCCGGACGCAGCACGTTGAGCCGTGCCTCGTCGTCATGCATGGCCGCGATCATGCGGCCTGTCAGCGTCTCGAAGGTTTCGTCATTCTCCTGAGCTCGGCGAATGATCTTGTCGTCGATGTCGGTAATGTTGCGCACATAGGTCAAGTCGTAACCGCTCTGACGCAGCCAGCGCGAGATGACGTCGAACGCCACCATGACCCGTGCATGTCCGATATGGCAGAAGTCATAGACAGTCATGCCGCAGACATACATACGCACCTGGTTTCCGCTCAATGGCTTGAGCGGTTCCTTGGTTTTACTCAGCGTGTTGTAGATCGCCAGCGCCATTACTGGCCTCCCCAGGAATCACGCAGCGTTACAGTACGGTTGAATATCATAGCGTCCGGCCGGCTGTCCTTGCGGTCAACACAGAAGTAGCCTTCGCGCTCGAACTGGAAGCGATCCTCAGCCTCGGCAGAGGCCAGCGATGGCTCGGCGCGACAGCCCTTCAGCACCACTAGCGAATCGGGGTTGATGTTGTCCAGGAAGCTGCCGCCGTCCTCATCCTTCTCGGGATTGGCTGAGCGGAACAGGCGATCGTACAAACGCACTTCGCATTCGACGCTCTCAGCAGCCGGCACCCAGTGAATAACACCTTTGACTTTGCGGCCCTCCGGGTTGTTGCCCAGGGTGTTTTCGTCGTAGGTGCAACGCAGCTCGATGATGTTGCCCTGCTCGTCCTTGAGCGCTTCATCGGCACGGATCACATAGCTACCACGCAGACGCACTTCCCCGCCCGGAATCAGCCGTTTGAAACCGGCCGGCGGCACCTCTTCGAAATCGGTGGCGTCAATGTAGATTTCCCGCGAGAACGGCAGCTGGCGCACGCCCATGTCGTGCTTTGGATGGCGCGGCAGCTCCAGATTCTCGGTCTGACCCTCGGGATAATTGGTGATGACGACCTTCAACGGATTGAGTACGCACATGGCCCGCGGCGCGTTGGCGTCCAGATCTTCACGGATCGCAAATTCGAGCATACCGATATCGACCACGCCGCCCGCGCGGTTCACGCCGATCATGTCGCAGAAGGTACGAATCGACGCTGGGGTATAACCGCGTCGACGATAGCCTGTGAGCGTCGACATGCGCGGATCGTCCCAGCCGCTGACGTGCTTTTCATCAACCAGCTGCTTGAGCTTGCGCTTGCTGGTGATGGTGTAATTCAGATTCAGCCGCGCGAATTCATACTGGCGCGGACGTGCCGGAACCGGGAGGTTCTCCAGAAACCAATCGTAGAGCGGGCGATGGTCTTCAAACTCGAGTGTGCAGACCGAGTGGGTGACGCCTTCGATGGCATCTGACTGGCCATGGGTGAAGTCGTAGCTCGGGTAGATGCACCAGTCGTTTCCGGTCTGGTGATGATGGGCATGGCGAATCCGGTAGAGGATAGGATCGCGCAGATTCATGTTCGGCGAGGCCATGTCGATCTTGGCGCGCAGCGCCTTGGCGCCGTCCGCAAACTCTCCGGCCTTCATCCGCGCGAACAGATCCAGATTCTCTTCCACCAAGCGATCGCGGAACGGGCTGTTCTTGCCCGGTTCGGTGAGGCTGCCGCGGTACTCTCGGGCTTGCTCTGGCGTCAGGTCGCACACGTAGGCCTTGCCCGCCTTGATCAGCTCGACAGCCCAATCATGCAGCTGGCCGAAGTAGTTCGAAGCGTAACGCTCTTCGCCCGCCCACTGAAAACCGAGCCACTGAACATCGCTCTTGATCGCATCGATGTATTCCTGGTCTTCTTTCGCCGGGTTGGTGTCATCGAAACGGAGATTGCACTCGCCACCAAACTCCTTCGCCAGACCGAAGTTCAGGCAGATCGACTTGGCATGGCCGATATGCAGGTAGCCATTGGGCTCTGGCGGGAAGCGGGTGATGATCTTGGCATGCTTACCCGATTCCAGGTCGGCCTGGACGATCGGGCGGAGAAAATTGGTGGCTGCGGTAGTCTCAGGCTTGCTCATGGTGTCCTTAACGATCTGCGAGTGTGCGGCTCAGGGTAGGCCCGCCAAATCAAAGCGCCTATCATAGCGGACCCGTCAACCCCCTGACAGAGCAAAGCGCCTGCCGTGCAGCGCCCTTCAGCCGCAGCGCTTACCCATTGTCGGCACGACGCGACCTTCCCTCTTCTTCATTAGGACGACTTTCAATGATCAAGCTTCATACCAATCACGGCGTTATCACTGTCAAGCTTTTCGAAGACAAGGCGCCCGAGACAACCGCCAACTTCAAGGAATACGTCAAGAGCGGCCATTACGACGGCACCATTTTCCATCGCGTGATCAGCAATTTCATGATTCAAGGCGGTGGTTTCGAATCCGGCATGAAGCAGAAAGCGACCCGCGCCCAGATCAAGAACGAAGCCAATAATGGCCTTTCCAACAAGACAGGCACGCTGGCCATGGCACGCACGATGGAGCCGCACTCTGCGTCCGCCCAGTTCTTTATCAACGTCAAGGACAACGATTTCCTCGACCACACCGCGCCGACCGTTCAGGGCTGGGGTTACGCGGTATTTGGTGAAGTGGTTGAAGGCATGGACGTGGTCGAAAAGATCAAAGGCGTGCCCACCACCATGAAGTCCGGCCATCAGGACGTTCCGGTGGAAGACGTAGTGATCGAGAAAGCCGAGATCGTCGAGTAACGTGCATTGATCCTATTGATCTCAGATCTGCATCTCGAAGAAAAGCGCCCGGATATCACCCGGGCGTTTCTTCGTTTCCTAGAGACACGTGCAGCCCAGGCCGAGGCGCTCTATATCCTTGGCGACTTTTTTGAGGTATGGGTCGGCGATGACGGCATGTCGCCGTTCCAGCATGAGATAGCCCGAGCATTGAATGCACTGAGTCAGGGCGGGACGCGTGTCTACCTGATGCACGGCAACCGCGACTTCATGATCGGCAAGGCGTTCTGTCGCGAGGCCGGCTGCACACTGCTGGTCGATCCGTATATTGCACAGCTTGGTGGCGAGCGGGTATTGCTGACCCATGGCGACAGTCTGTGCACACGTGACGAAGGCTATATGCGGTTACGACGCTGGCTGCGCAATCCGGTCAGCCTCTTCATCCTGCACAATCTTTCCCTCGCCAAGCGTCAGAAGCTGGCGCAGAAACTGCGCTCAAGCAGCAAGGAAGAGACTCGCATGAAGGCCAGCGACATCGTCGATGTGACGCCAGACGAAGTCATAAAGATCATGCAGCGTCACAAAGTCCGCACCTTGATCCACGGCCACACCCACCGACCAGCAACCCATTCGATGCAGATCGACGGTCAAGCCGCCATGCGCATCGTGTTGGGTGACTGGGACCGTCAGGGCTGGGCGCTGCAGGTCGACGAGGCAGGCCTTCACCAATCGCCATTCGACCTGACCTGAGCCGTCAGGCGGCGCTCGGTACGCCGCTGTGGAAGCGGAACTCGGAATCAGGACTTTCGATCAGTTCGCGCTCACGTTCACGAACGCGAACGATGGTTGCATCGATGTCCGCCGCCTCTCCATAGAGATATGCCAGCTTCAGGTAATCCTGAAAGTGCCTCGCCTCGGACTTTAGCAACCCGTGATAGAACCGCCCGAGCTCGTCGTCGAGGTGTGGCACCAGCATGGCAAAACGCTCACAAGAGCGAGCTTCGATGAATGCGCCAATCACCAGCGTATCGGTTAGTCGGTAGGGCTCGTGGTTGCGCACCAACTCGCGCAAACCTGCCGCATAACGGGACGAGCCAATATTGCGCAAACCGATTTCGCGCTTGCGGATGATCGAGAGCACCTGCTCGAAATGCCGCAGTTCTTCTCTGGCCAAACGCGACATTTTGTTCTGCAAGTCGGGCTTATCGACGTAGCGAAACATCAACTGGAAGGCCGCGCCCGCAGCCTTCTTCTCGCAGTTGCCATGATCGATCAGCATCACATCCTGGTTCTGCAGCGCAACGTCGACCCACGCCGAAGGTGTCACACAGCCAAGGAATTCATTCAGTTCAGGGAGCATGAGGTCTTGGTATTCATGAAGGAAATGAAAGCGGCAAGCCGCATGAAGTCGTTCGCCCGCCGCGCATTATACGAGCCCGACAATCAACGACCAGCGCTGCTTGATATGGATCAGTGGCTGTCGTGCAACCCTTGTCTATAGTGAAACCGTCCGATCACCCAAACGGAGCCGATCATGCAAGCCATACGCTGCATCCTCGTGGTAATTGACCCGAAACTTTCCGAAAACCTGGCGTTGAAAAGAGCGCGACTGATTTCCAGCGTCAGCCAGTCCCGGTTGCACTTGCTGATCTGCGACGCCAAACAGGACCACAGCAGCTACCTTGAGAGCTTGCGTCAAGAGCTCGAAGACCAGGGCCACGCCGTCACGGCAGGTCAGGCCTGGCATGAGAACCTTCACCAGACCATCATCAGCGTTCAGCAAGCCGAAGGCTGTGGCCTGGTGATCAAACAGCATATTGCCGACAACCCACTGAAACGCGCCCTGCTGACGCCTAATGACTGGAAGTTATTGCGCTATTGCCCGTGCCCGGTGCTGATGGTCAAAACCGAAGCGCCGTGGACGGGCGGCAACATTCTCGCCGCAGTAGATGTTGGCAATGCCGACATCGAGCATCGGACACTTCACTCCAGCATCATCAACTATGGCTACCAGATTGCCTCGCTCGCCGAGGGCACTTTGCATGTGATCAGCGCTCATCCGTCGGCGATGCTGTCCTCTGCTGATCCCGCGTTTCAGCTCAAGGAAACGATAGAAGCCCGCTACCGCAACGCTTGCCGGCAATTTCAGACCGAGTTCGACATACCTGACGGTCAGCTGCACATCGAGGAAGGGCCTGCGGATGCCCTGATCCCTCGCGTGTGCCACCAGCTTCAGGCTGCCGTCACGGTCATCGGCACCGTCGCCCGAACTGGATTCTCCGGGGCACTGATGGGCAACACGGCGGAAGTCGTACTCGACACCCTGGAAAGTGATGTCTTGGTGCTCAAGCCAGAAGACATCATCGACCACCTTGAAGAGCTTGTGGCCCGTCGCTAGGGTCATCAGCCGAGGCTGGCCAACACCTTCCTCGGCTATATCGAGCCCTAGCGCGCCATGTCCTGAAGAAATCGGGGGGCGATGTAACGCTGATAGTGGGCTTCAGAAAGGAGAAAGAACTCCCGATCGATCGCATCGCGGAGCTCGGGCAGGGACCAATCGCGAAATTCCGGCAGTAGCACGACGCCGTAAGCTTCGAGTTGCTGAATGACCCTCGCGCCGCGTGCGATCAGGTGATACGCCCAACAGTAGGCCGACTGGTCTGCAACGAAGCGAATCTGTCGGCTTTCCAGCTGACAACGCAGCAGCGTCGCATCGAAGACTTCCAGCTTGGCCGCCATCACCTGCGCAAGCAGTACCTCCAGGCGCTGCCAGACTGAGCGTTTAACTTCTTCGCTATAGCCATTCCAGCTCACCACTTC
Source organism: Stutzerimonas chloritidismutans (assembly GCF_038562055.1). Classification (GTDB taxonomy): domain Bacteria; phylum Pseudomonadota; class Gammaproteobacteria; order Pseudomonadales; family Pseudomonadaceae; genus Stutzerimonas; species Stutzerimonas chloritidismutans_A. The sequence continues at coordinate 85,414 of NZ_JBCFXD010000013.1, forward strand.
ATGATGAAACCGTTTGCATCCGCGGCAGACGAGATCGCCATAAACAGTGGAGCAAAGGCCGACGCAAGGTGTTTTGATTCGCTGATTTGACATGGCGGGTGATGGATCGATGAACAGCGCCGCATCTTAGACTTTTGTCCAAGCCGGGTCACTGACCAATCCGAGCCACGCCTTCAAAAGAGGCCCTGCAGCCCACGGATCACGGGCTGCAGCCGAAACAGCCAGCGACCACCTGTTAGCCTCGCCACGGCCGCGTCGTGGCGTTTCACTTAACTTTGCGGGCCCGTTCCAGTAGAATCGGCCCGCCGTTTTAGGCGCCACAATCCGCAAGAAGCTGTTTTCAAAGCGTCACGAGCACAGTTAACCGGCTACTCCGCCGGGAGCGCAGATCCCTCTAACCTGCGCTCCCGGCTCTCAACCCGGCGTAAAACTTTGAAAACAGCTTCCGGATGCGCGTCCCGAGACACCCATGGGACCAATGATGAGGGTATAAAACTGTGCTTGAAGCCTATCGCAAACACGTAGAAGAGCGTGCCGCTCAGGGCGTCGTGCCCCAGCCGCTGAACGCCGAGCAGACCGCGGGCCTGGTCGAACTCTTGAAAAACCCGCCTGCCGGCGAAGAACAATTTCTCCTTGATCTGATCACCAACCGCGTTCCTGCGGGCGTGGACGAAGCCGCTTACGTCAAGGCCGGCTTCCTGGCAGCCATCGCCAAAGGCGAAGCTACCTCCCCGCTGATCAGCAAGCAGCACGCTGTTGAGTTGCTGGGCACCATGCAGGGCGGTTACAACATCGTCACGCTGGTCGACCTGCTCGATGACGCCGAACTGTCCGACACCACTGCAGCGCAACTCAAGCACACCCTGCTGATGTTCGATGCTTTCCACGATGTCGCTGAAAAAGCCAAAGCTGGCAATGCCAACGCCAAAGCTGTTCTCGAGTCTTGGGGTGAAGGCGAGTGGTTCAAAAACCGCGCACCCGTTGCCGAGAAGGTCACTCTGACTGTATTCAAGGTCACTGGTGAAACCAACACCGACGACCTGTCCCCGGCACCAGACGCCTGGTCGCGCCCGGACATCCCGCTGCACGCGCTGGCTATGCTGAAAATGGCTCGCGACGGCATCAACCCCGACGTTCCTGGCTCGGTTGGTCCGCTCAAGCAGATGCAAGAGCTGCAAACCAAAGGCTTCCCTGTCGCCTACGTGGGTGACGTGGTCGGCACCGGTTCTTCGCGCAAATCCGCTACCAACTCGGTACTGTGGTTCTTTGGCGACGACATCCCGAACGTGCCGAACAAGCGTGCCGGCGGTTTCTGCTTTGGTACCAAGATCGCGCCGATCTTCTACAACACCATGGAAGACGCCGGCGCACTGCCGATCGAGTTCGATTGCTCCGACTTGGCAATGGGCGACGTAATCGACGTCTACCCGTACAAAGGCGAAGTCCGCCGCCATGGTAGCGATGAGCTGGTCACCACTTTCCAGTTGAAAACTGACGTCCTGCTCGACGAAGTGCGCGCTGGCGGCCGTATTCCGCTGATCATCGGTCGCGGTCTGACCGAGAAAGCACGCGCCGAACTGGGCATGGGGCCGACTGACCTGTTCAAGAAGCCGGAAGCGCCGGCAGAAAGCAACAAGGGCTTCACGCTCGCCCAGAAGATGGTCGGTCGCGCCTGCGGTCTGCCGGAAGGCAAAGGCGTCCGTCCGGGCACCTATTGCGAACCGAAGATGACCACCGTCGGCTCCCAGGACACCACTGGCCCGATGACTCGCGACGAGCTGAAGGACTTGGCTTGCCTCGGCTTTTCTGCCGACCTGGTAATGCAGTCCTTCTGCCACACCGCGGCTTATCCGAAGCCGATCGATGTCACCACTCACCACACCCTGCCGGACTTCATCATGACCCGCGGCGGTGTTTCCCTGCGTCCCGGCGACGGCATCATCCACAGCTGGCTGAACCGCATGCTGCTGCCGGATACTGTCGGAACCGGCGGTGACTCACACACCCGTTTCCCAATGGGCATCTCCTTCCCGGCCGGTTCCGGCCTGGTCGCCTTCGCCGCAGCCACCGGTGTCATGCCGCTGGACATGCCGGAGTCGGTACTGGTTCGCTTCAAGGGCAAGATGCAGCCCGGCATAACCCTGCGCGACCTGGTTCATGCGATTCCGTATTACGCGATCCAGAAAGGTCTGCTGACCGTAGAGAAGAAAGGCAAGAAGAATATCTTTTCCGGCCGCATTCTCGAGATCGAGGGCCTCAACGAGCTGACCGTAGAACAGGCGTTCGAGCTGTCTGACGCCTCGGCAGAGCGCTCGGCTGCCGGCTGCACCATCAAGCTGCCGGAAGCGGCGATTGCCGAATACCTGCAGTCGAACATCACCCTGCTGCGCTGGATGATCAGCGAAGGCTACGGCGATGCTCGTACTCTGGAGCGTCGCGCACAGGCTATGGAAGCCTGGCTGGCCAAGCCGGAGCTGCTGGCTGCCGACGCGGATGCCGAATACGCCGAGATCATCGAGATCGACCTGTCCGAAGTCACTGAGCCTGTGCTCTGTGCACCGAATGACCCGGACGACGCTCGCCTGCTCTCGACCGTTCAGGGCGAGAAGATCGATGAAGTGTTCATCGGTTCGTGCATGACCAACATTGGTCACTTCCGCGCCGCCGGCAAGCTGCTGGACAAGGTTGAAGGCGCTCTACCGACGCGCCTGTGGCTGTCGCCTCCGACCAAGATGGACCAACATCAGCTGACCGAAGAAGGTTACTACGGCATCTACGGCCGTGCCGGTGCGCGCCTGGAAATGCCGGGCTGCTCGCTGTGCATGGGTAACCAGGCACGTGTTGAAACCGGCTCGACTGTCGTCTCCACCTCGACTCGTAACTTCCCCAACCGCCTCGGCGACGCGACCAACGTGTACCTGGCTTCTGCCGAACTGGCAGCAGTTGCTTCGATTCTAGGTCGTCTGCCGACTGTCGAGGAGTACATGGTGTATGCAGCTCAAATCGACACCATGGCGGCTGACGTTTACCGCTACCTGAGCTTCGATCAGATTGCCGAATTCCGCGAGTCTGCGGCGAAGGCAAAGATCGACGTGGTCGCCGTTTGACGGTCGAGTGACAACGCTCACATCGCAGGCTGTCTAGAACAGCCTGACGACGAAGCGGTAGATGAGTGAGCGCCCCGACTGGTTCGGGGCGTTTGCTTTTGTGCACCTCATACAACTGCCGGCGCAGCTATGCGACAATAGCGGCACTGTCTGGCATGAACCCCTACCTTTATCCCAATAGCTCGGCCATTGCGCACGAATGCTGCTGCTCAAGTACGCCCGCGCACCAACAGCTGAGGGGGCTTTGGGCGAACGAGCTACAACGTTCGCTCCAAACATGTACCAACCGATACCTAACACTCTGAAACCCGCGAGATAGAGCTTCTTGATTTCTACAGCTAACATCACCATGCAGTTTGGCGCCAAGCCGCTGTTTGAAAACGTCTCCGTCAAATTTGGCAATGGCAATCGCTACGGCCTGATCGGCGCCAACGGGTCTGGCAAGTCGACGTTCATGAAAATCCTAGGTGGCGATCTTGAGCCGTCCGCAGGCCAGGTCATGCTCGAACCCAACGTGCGCCTCGGCAAGCTGCGGCAGGATCAGTTCGCCTACGAAGACTTCAATGTCATTGATACGGTGATCATGGGCCACGAGGAGCTGTGGAAGGTCAAGGCTGAACGCGAGCGCATCTATTCCCTGCCAGAAATGAGCGAAGACGACGGCATGGCGGTAGCAGAATTGGAAACCGAGTTCGCCGAGATGGACGGCTACACCGCCGAGTCCCGCGCGGGTGAGCTGCTGCTGGGTCTGGGCATACCGCTTGATCAACATTTCGGCCCGATGAGCGAAGTCGCCCCAGGCTGGAAACTGCGGGTGCTGCTGGCGCAGGCGCTGTTTTCCGACCCAGAAGTGCTGCTGCTCGACGAGCCAACCAACCACCTGGACATCCACACCATCCGCTGGCTGGAAAACGTACTCACGGCGCGCAACAGCACCATGATCATCATTTCCCACGACCGCCACTTCCTGAACAGTGTGTGCACGCACATGGCGGACCTGGATTACTGCGAGTTGCGCCTGTTCCCCGGCAACTACGACGAGTACATGACCGCGGCGACCCAATCACGCGAGCAGCTGCTGTCGGACAACGCAAAGAAAAAGGCTCAGATCGCCGAACTGCAGACCTTCGTCAGCCGCTTCTCGGCCAACGCCTCCAAAGCCAAGCAGGCGACTTCACGGGCCAAGCAGATCGACAAGATCCAACTGGCCGAGGTCAAGCCGTCCAGCCGTGTCAGCCCCTTCATCCGCTTCGAGCAAACCAAGAAGCTGCACCGCCAGGCTGTGACCGTGGAGCATGTGGCCAAAGGCTTTGACGGCAAAACGTTGTTCAAGAATTTCAGCTTCACGGTAGAGGCCGGAGAGCGCGTAGCCATTATCGGCCCCAACGGGATTGGCAAGACCACCCTGCTGCGCACGCTGGTTGGCGAGCTGCAACCCGATGCGGGTTCGGTGAAGTGGACCGAGAGCGCCGAACTCGGCTACTACGCTCAGGATCACGCCGATGACTTCGAAGACGATGTCACGCTGTTCGACTGGATGAGTCAATGGACGCAAGGTGGCGAGCAGGTCGTGCGCGGCACCCTCGGTCGCATGCTGTTCTCCAACGACGAAATCCTGAAATCCGTCCGGGTGATATCCGGTGGCGAACAGGGCCGCATGCTCTTCGGCAAGTTGATCTTGAAAAAGCCTAACGTGCTGCTGATGGACGAACCTACGAACCACCTCGATATGGAATCGATCGAGGCGCTCAACCTTGCACTGGAGAACTATCCGGGCACTCTTATCTTCGTCAGCCATGACCGGGAATTTGTCGGGTCGCTAGCGACCCGCATTATCGAGCTGTCGGCTTCGGGCGTGACCGACTTCAGCGGAACGTACGATGACTACCTGCGCAGCCTTGGCGTGATCTAAAGGTCCGCAACGCACGAAAGCGCCCCGCTAAGCCGGGGCGTTTTTGTATCTGCTGTCGTTGGTTTTATGTACTTAGAACTGCGGAAGGAGTCGATACATGCTCTGGAGATACAGATAGTCCAGCCACGCGGCCTGATGAACGATAACGATCAGCCAGAACACCAGCTGGTAAGAGAATTTACGCGTCTTGTGGCGCAATGTCTGCTGAGCGATCAACGCACCCGGCCAGCCACCCAGCAACTCAACCAGATGCAGGCGGGCCTCGGGTGTACGCCAGCCGCTACGCAGTGCGCTGCGCTTGTCGTGCAGGTAGAGCCCAAAGGCCAACAGGCTACTCAAGAGATAGGCATAGAGCGGCCAGTAGCTACCCTGCCCCGCCATACGAAAAAGCCCGAGCGCCGGTAACAGACAGACCAGAATCAATCCCAGGAGTTTTGGTAGCGGCCACCTTATCGCCCCGTTGCGCCGAGGCCTTGCTTTGGACTTGGGCCTTGGTTGGGTGCTTCTATTCTGCGCGGTCTGGATCGCTACCCCAGGCGGCTTTCGTCGAATGGCCGGCTCGTCTAAAGACAGCCCTGCGTCCAGGCGGATATGCGTGGCGCGCAGGCGTCCGTTTTCGTCCCGTTCACTGATGTAGAGCACCCGGTCGCCCTGCACCGGACGGCGAGCGCCGCGCATGGCCGAAATATGCGCGAAGATTCCCTCGCTACCCTGTTCCGGCCGAATGAAACCGAAGCCCTTCTGATCGTTCCAGCTTTTCAGCTGACCGCGTAATTCCATGGCAAGTGATCCGGCGGGAAAACCGGGGATTCTAGCCGCTTACCTCTGGCGCTACGAGCAGCTAGCCGCTATCGGGCCTGGGTGTAGCGGCGCTCAAGAAAACCGAGAAGAAGCCTGTTGACCTGCTCGGGCTGCTCGCTCTGTATCCAATGACCACAGTCTTCGACGATGTGCTGCTCAAGGTCCGATACCCAGCTGGGCATTTTCTGCAGCGTATGGGCTTCCAGAGTGCCGACCGGGTCCTTATCGCCCAGCAGAAAAAGTGCTGGCTGCTCAACCTTGCGCTCGGCTAACGGCGCGGTGCGCTCCCAGTTGCGCTCAAAATTGCGATACCAGTTCAGTGCGCCATGAAAGCCGCGCCCCTCGAACGTAGCGAGGTAGACGGCGAACGCGTCAGAATCGCACCAGGCTGGCGGCGCGCCGGGATCTCGCATGCCTTGATAGAGCGAGCTGCCGACCGGTTTGTCCTGTAGAAAGAAATCCTTGGGAACCGCTGCGGAAGTGTTGTGCATCATCATCCGCAATGTGCGCGGGATGTCCTGATCCAATTCGGTCTCGGCAACACCAGGCTGCTGAAAGTAAAGGATGTAGTTGAACCGATCAGCGAACTGGCTGCGGATGATCTCTATAGCAGGTCTTTTCGGACGACCACCATAGGGCACGGCCATGGCGGCGATAACTCTGACTCGCTGCGGCTCGAGTAACGCCAGATGCCAGGCGACCGGTGCGCCCCAGTCGTGCCCCACCATTGCTACCGAGCGCTGACCCAGTAGGTCCATCGCCGCCTGGATGTCTGCGCACACGGTCATCAGGTCATAGCTGGAGACATCGTTTGGAGCGCTGGTCTGCCCGTAGCCGCGCATTTCAGGGACTACCACCCTATACCCGGCGTCAGCCAGCATCCGTATCTGGTGGCGCCACGAATACCAACTTTCAGGAAAGCCGTGCAGCAGCCAAACTACAGGCCCATCCAGGGGACCCGCGCTGTAGATGCTGAGTGTGATGCCGTTGACTGATAGAAGCTGATGTTCGAACGAATGCACGTAAGCGCTCCTTGGCTATCTGTTCAGGCGTGCTCAGCCAGCCGCCGTACTCCAGTCGATCAGGCTGAATTGCCAGGTTCCAAGGATGATGATGCCGAAGATGATTCGATACCAGGCAAATGCCGCATAGCTATGGTTGCCTATAAATTTCAGCAAGGCTCTGACAGCCAGCATCGCGAAAATGAAGGATGTAACGAAACCGATAGCAAACACCGGCAAATCAGCCGGCTGAAAAAGATCTCGATACTTGTAACCCGAATACGCCGCAGCACCGACCATGGTTGGCATGGCCAGGAAGAACGAGAACTCCGTGGCGGCCTTACGGGACAGCCCGAATAACAGTCCACCAATGATCGTCGCGCCCGAACGCGAGGTGCCAGGTATGAGTGCCAGGCACTGTGCGAAACCCACCTTCAGGGCCTGGCTCCAGTGCATGTCATCAACCGTTTCGGCCTGCACTTCATGCGCTCGCTTTTCAGCCCAGAGCATCACTACGCCGCCAATTACCAGCGCAGCAGCTACCGTGATCGGGTTAAACAGGAATTCATGGATGAGGTCCGCAAAAGTGACACCAAGCACCACCGCCGGAAAAAAAGCGACCAGCAGATTACCGGTAAACTTCTGGGCCTGCTTCTGTTTCGGCAGGCCGACGACCACGCCGACTATCTTGCGACGGTATTCCCATACGACCGCCAGGATGGCGCCCAGCTGAATAATGATGTTGAAAGCCAGCGCTCTTTCACCGCCGAAGCCGATCAGGTCAGCGACGATGATCTGGTGCCCGGTACTGGATATCGGTAGAAACTCCGTGATGCCTTCCACCACCCCAAGTAGCAACGCCTGAAAGGCAATCCATAGGTCCATCTATTTCCCCAATATAACGCTGCAATCTATCGCGGCTGAATATGCCACAAAGGTATATGTCAGATAGCCATCTGAGCGCTGTTCTGACTCGCTTGAGCCAAGTAAATTCATTGGTGAACGCGGCCGCCCTCATCTTTTTCCACTGACTGCCGAAACGCTATTCATGAGCCATGACCAACATCCACTGCCTTAACCGTTTTTTAGGGCAGACCGTGTCGCCGCGCTCCACTCACTATTCGAATAATAAAGAACACAAGGCATTAACAGGAGCTTACAACCTTATGAATCTGCTAAGAAACTTCCCGATCAGTAAGCGCCTTTGGCTGATTCCGCTGGTGGCGGTTGTCATGCTCTTCGTGCTTGGCCTGCTGATGATCCAGCAGGTGCGTACCGACTTGTACAAGGGCAAGCAGGTCATGACGCAAAACATCGTCGAGACCGCGCGAGGAGTACTGACCTATTACCAGCAGCTCGAAACGAACGGGAGCATGACGACTGCCGAGGCACAGAAAGCCGCAATGGATCAGGTTCGTCTGATTCGCTATGGCCAGAACGACTATTTCTGGATCAACGACATGCAGCCCACCATGATCATGCATCCGATGAAACCGGAGCTAGAAGGCCAGAATCTGTCCAAGGTTAAGGATCCGAACGGTAAAGAACTGTTCAACGAGATGGTCAAGGTTGCCCAACTCAAAGGTGCCGGCCTGGTTGACTATCAATGGGCGAAGCCCGGCGAGAAAGACCCCGTACCGAAGATCTCCTATGTCGAGCTGTTCAAGCCATGGGGCTGGATCATAGGTTCGGGCATCTACGTCGACGACGTCGAAGCGGAGTTCCAAAATTATCTCGTACGTTTCTCGATTATCGGCCTCGCAATTGCTGCGCTGATGGCGGTGCTGGTCGCCATTCTTATCCGCAGTATCACCCAGCCGTTGCGCCACTCCATGCAGGCCATGGCCAACATCGCCAGCGGCGAGGCCGACCTGACGCGCAACCTCGACGTGTCGGGTAATGACGAACTGACCACACTTAGCCGTGACTTCAACACCTTCACCGACAAGCTTCGTTCGGTGATCGGGCAACTGTTTGAGACCTCCGGCGCGCTGGAAACCTCCTCTAACGCACTCGGCGGACTGGCCGGACAGGCGCACAAGCAGAGTCAGCAACAGTCGCAACAAATGGAGCTGGTTGCCACAGCCGTCAACGAGGTCACCTACGCTGTTCAGGAAGTGGCGAAGAATGCCGAACAGGCATCCAGCGAAGTCGGAGATGCGGAGAAACAGGCGGGCCTGGGGCAACGGAATATCGAAGCCAGCTTGCAGCAGATAGACCAGCTCTCAACCACCATCAACGAAGCGGTCGGGGTCATCCAGTCGCTAGCGGATGAGACGACCAAGATCGGATCGGTTCTAGAGGTCATTGGGTCGATCGCCGATCAGACCAACCTGCTCGCACTAAACGCCGCGATCGAGGCAGCACGCGCAGGCGAACAAGGTCGGGGGTTCGCAGTGGTGGCCGATGAAGTTCGCCTGCTTGCGCAACGCACCCAGACCTCAACGGCCGAGATTCACACGATGATCGAGCGCCTGCAGAAGAACTCGGGTGCAGCCGTCACGGTGATCATGGAAAGCAGCCGAGCTTCCCAGGCCACCGTGGAGCAAGCGAGTCAGGCCGGGGAAAGCCTCGGCCAGATCGCCCAGGCGCTGCGCAACCTGTCGGGATTAAACGCATCGATAGCCAGCGCGACATTGCAACAGACGCACGTAGTCGAAGACATCAACCAGAATGTCACTCAGGCAGCTGGGTTGGCGCAACAAAGTACCCAGGCCGCCGAGCAGTCGAGCGCGGCCGGAGATCGGCTCGGTGAGCTAGCTGAGCAGTTGAATCGCTTGCTCAGGCAGTTCAAGGTATAACTACGCAGGATCAGCGCAGCGCTTTGTATACAACGGCTAGATCCTGAACTTGGATCTGGCCGTTTTGTTTTTTGACTTCGGTTGCGGCCTTTCGCCACACCCGAACAATACTAAACGCAGTGGTGAACCGGCATCTACATGTGGCCGCTGGAAGCTAGATCAACTAAAACAATAACTTAGCTTGCAATTAAGCCGAGAATGCAAGCGACACCTAATGCTAGACCTTTGGCTAATTGCAAAAAAAACTGTAAAACACGAAACAACCCTGTGACTTATCAGTCCTCTGTGTACATCAATGGATATGTAAGGCCAACGCCGACAGCTTGGCGGCAGGCTCATATCCGATTTTTGGTTATCACACAGAGAGACATGCCTGATGAACAGCCCGCTTCGCTTTAACGACGCCCTCCTGATTACTGACCGTGCGTTTAAACCGTTCCAGTGTGTGGCCTGGACGCTACTCGAAGGCAACGGCGAGCTCAGCATTACAGTTCTGGATGGCAGCGAATCGCGCACAGTAGGCCATTGCAAGCTGGCTAGCCACGTCTATTCCGACCCGATCAAGCTCGGCCAGTCACTGGAGCAGGCACGCGCCGATCTGAGTCGTCAAGGCGTACATCTGGCCCCTTGGCACATGCCCGACTAACCCCCCCCCCGTTTTCAGACAAGGCTCGGCTGCGCAAGCGCCGGGCCTTTTTGCTTTCAAGTCCCCCGACCCCGCGATGGTGCTCCGCTGAGCAGACGGACCCATTCGGCGGTTCGACGGTCCCAGCAATAAGCCAATAAATAAGGAGCAGCCCATGAAAGGTGCAGAAGCCTACGTTAACGATCAGTGGCATAGCAGCGGACTGGCCAATCTGCCGGAGGGTGAACAAGGCCATTGCATCACCCTCAAGTTCATCATTCCCCGCGATACGCAGTCCACGGGGTTGATCAACCATGTCTGCGAGGTCGCGCAGCAACGCCTGGCCGACTTCTACAAAGGCCGTAAGGTAACGCACAAACCGGTACAGGGGTCAGTGGTGGGTGACGGCAGCGGCGATGGAATCAATCTCATCTTCGACGTTGCACCCGCGAAATGAGCAATTTCCATGGAGCACGATGATGACAGTGCCAATCCTTGGACTTGATGAAGCCAGGCTCATCTGTGAAATGGCGTTCCTGCCCTGCCATGCATCAACTCAAGTCGACCACGCGGACAGCAGCTTCTCGCTAAGGGTGACCACAGCGACGGGTGACGAAGCCCTATCGATTTTACATATCGCTCGATCTCAGTATGCGGACCCGGCCCACCTGGCCGGTTTGCTGGAGGCTGCCCGACTCGAGTTGAGCAAGGATGGCGTGCAATTGGGCGCATGGTCCATGCCCGCACAGCCCGGGATTACTGACTAAGCATGACTCGATGCCCCCAAATAGGGAGTATCGGAGCCGAATGCAACCAATCTTCCCCCGATCACCTGCCGCAATGATCTCGGTGGAGGCGCCGCTACTGGCAGGCGGCACGGCATTGGCAACAACACAAGAAACAAGATTGAGCCGTTCATTCTGCGTCGATTCGCAGCCAGAACCCCTGTCGTCCGTGTCGGTCTGTTATTGAGACACACCATGCTTGTGTCAGCACCCTTCTCGTTCGAACCCAGGAGCGCCTATATGATCGGAGACTATTCCTCGATAAATGACCATCTGGAAAGTGCACGACGACTGGCAGACAGTGCCGAAACAAAGGCAGATCCGGCTATCTATCGCGAGGCAATTGACGAACTGGTCGCCGCGATACGGCTGCTGATGCGTAACAGCCAGGAAAGCGAAGACTGACTCCGGCCTCCCCCCTGCAAGTCGCCAATATCCACCAAGAACAGCCTGGCTGCACTCACTCCATAATCATTGACGCAGCCGGGCTTAGAACGCCGGGCAGTCGCTTTCAGGAGCATGCATGCTGATCAATCAGAGCATCGAGACAGCTCCGCAATTGGCGGAGGGCGTTCGCCCGCAACCGGCGGATGAAAAGTTGGATACCGACACGGCCCTCTGCCCTGAGCTACCCGCCGATCTGCACTATGTGGACGATCACGGGCCAGGTATTAGCCGGCGAAGGCTCAGAGGCAAATTCGCTTATTTCCTGCCGTCGGGCGAGCGCATTCGTGATCCGCAGGAAATCGCCCGCATCGATAAGCTGGCCATCCCGCCCGCTTATTCTGACGTCTGGATTTGCCCGGATCCTCAAGGCCATATGCAGGCGACTGGACGCGATGCTCGCGGTCGCAAGCAATATCGTTATCACCCTCGCTGGCGAGAGATCCGTAACAGCAGCAAGTACGAACGCGTCCTGTCATTCGGCTCTACTCTGCCGCGAATGCGTGAGCGCTTGCACCGGCAGTTGTCCTTGCATGAGATGCCGCGGGAAAAGGTAATGGCGCTGTTGGTGCAGTTGCTCGAATCGACCCTGATCCGTGTTGGCAACTCGCGTTACGCAAAGGAAAACCGCTCCTATGGACTGACCACACTGCGAACCCGCCATGTCGATGTACGGGGTGCTGCGATCCGTTTTCAGTTCCGAGGCAAAAGCGGTGTAGAGCATCGTGTGACACTAAAGAACCAACGTCTGGCGCGCATCATCCGTCGCTGCATGGAGTTGCCAGGTCAGCATTTGTTTCAATACCTGGACGAACAAGGCGTGCGCCGACCAGTCACCTCCGGTGACGTTAACGCATTCATACAGGAGATGACTGGGGGCGACTTTACAGCCAAGGACTATCGAACCTGGGCCGGAAGCGCCTTGGCGCTGGAATACCTGCGCAAGCGAGAGTGGCAACCGGACACAGTGGCGCGTCGCAACCTGGTCGATGCGGTTACCCAGGTTTCTCGCCAACTTGGTAACACGCCCGCCGTGTGTCGCCAGTGCTACATCCACCCTGACGTGCTTGACGCCTTCGCCGCTGGCGAACTGGCGCAACTGAGCAAGGCGAGAAAGCGCAAGTGGATGAGCAGTGAGGAAGTCACTTTGCTGAAATTTCTGAGCGCCCGCACGGCACCCTAGCGGTACAGCGTCACTTGATTGCGCCCTGCGGCTTTTGATGAATACAGTGCGTTGTCTGCGCGCTCGATCAGTTGCGCATAACCACTGGTTGGCTGGCTAAGGTCCGCAATTCCCAGACTGACGGTGAAGCGGATGCTGTGCCCGTCATAGATGACTTCATGCGCCTCAATGGTTTGCCGTAACCGTTCAGCAAAGGTCACTGCGCCCTCACTGTCGGTGTCCGGCAGCAGCACCACGAACTCCTCGCCGCCGTAGCGTCCGGCAATGTCTGCGTCGCGCATGCACTGCCGGACAAGCTCGGCAGTTTGCTGGATCACGGCATCGCCGGCCTGATGGCCGTAGCTGTCGTTGATCTTCTTGAAGTGGTCGATATCGAACATGACCAAGGCTGCATTGCGCTCATAGCGAAGATGTCGCGCATAGTCCTGACGCAGCATCTCCTCCCAATGGCCTCGATTGAACAGGCCTGTCAGACGGTCGGTGCTGGACAGGCGCTGCAGCTCCTGATTCGCCGCTTGCAACTGGCGACGGTTGGTAGCCACATCGGTAACGTCATAGATGATCAGGCAGATCTGCTCGATCCTGCCGTTGAGGGCCTTCAATGGCATCAACGTGGTGTTCTGGTACATGAAATCTTCCAGTCCGGTAATCGGCTGGTAGTTTTTGAATCGCAACAGGTAAGGCCGCTGCTCCCAAATGGTGAACGATGGCGTACCGAGCGTAGCCACGTTCTCCACCTTGCGACGAAACCAGTGCTCGTCGACTTCGGGAAACAGCTCAAAGAAGGTTTTCTTGCGCGCTTCTTCAGGCAACCGTCCAGAGCGGTTCTCCATGAACGTATTCCACACGTCGATGCGGTACTCGCGGTCAAGCACCACCACACCCACATCGATACTCTGGACGATGGCCAGTAACCAGTGAAGTTCGCTTAGATCGTTCGGCTCGGACATGTTCAGCTCATCAACGGGACGAGTTTGCGTGACAGCAGCTCAACCGAGTCTTCGGTGAACAGCAAGAGCAGGTCGAAATGGATGTCATGACCTTCCAGGCTGTAGCTGATTTCAACCGCCAGCGTGTTTTTCCAGCGTTTGCGGTTGAGACGTATCAGTTCGTCGATTGAAGCATGCTGGCCCAACACCTGCGGGTGCCCCTGAGAAAAAACCACATCGATCTGGTCTGCTATACCGCTCAGACATGCGCTGATCAGTAGACTGGAAAGGTCGAGCAGCATCTCCAGTTCGAGGTAATCATCGGCACGCATCAGACGCGCCATGTCAGCAATCTCGGAATCGTGGAAAATCAGCAGGGCCTCGCCAGCGATGCCGCCGCCGATATAGCCCTGGCAAACCGCCGACAGCTTGTCGCCTTGAGCGGCATCAGCCAGCGCCATGTGCAACTCGCCAACTTCGAGGATGTTCACATTGGGGATGGGCAGCTGCACGAACACCCCTAGCACCTTGGCGAGCAATGCCGCCGCTCGCCCCATCGCTACGTTAACCACCTCACGAAAGGCATCGCGGAACGCAACCGGACCGGCGTTTCGCTCTCCGAGCGCCGGCAGTTCGCTACCGACAACCCCAAGCCCCGCCAGGGTCTGCTGCAAATGTACGGGATCGGCAGGCTTGCGAATGAACGCCAGCGCTCCCAGTTCGAGCACCCGGCGCACGGCCTCTTCTTGGACGTCTGCCGAGATCACGATGACTTTGCAATCCAGCTGCTCGTGGCGAAGGGCAGCCAAAAGCCCATAGCCGTCCATGTCTGGCATGGTCAGATCGAGCAGCAAGACATCAATGTCCCCCTCACGAATTTTTTCAAGCGCCTCGCGACCGCTGGCAGCCTGAGAAATATCCAGCGGCCACTCGGCCGGCAGTGCGCGCAGCAATTGCTTGCGCGCCATGCTGGAATCATCGCAAATCAAAAGGGAAACGGCAGACATGCAGCGCTCGCTCACTTGGCCAGGCCTCTGGATCCAGAACAGCTTATCTCAGCTAGCGGGCGCTGTGGGGGCAATGCGAAAAGATAGTGGCACTCAGCTATCAAGCTGGCCGAAACAGCCACCCTTTAGGCCGTTACCACTCAATAATAGGCATTGTCGCGGTTGGTGTGGTCGGTCACATCACGCACGCCCTTCAGTTCCGGGATCCTTTCCAGCAAGGTTTTTTCAATACCTTCCTTGAGGGTTACATCAGCCTGACCACAACCCTGGCACCCACCTCCGAACTGCAGCACTGCCACGCCTTCATCCACGACATCGATCAAAGTCACCTGCCCGCCATGGCTGGCAAGTCCGGGATTGATTTCGGTCTGCAGGTAATAATTGATGCGATCATTGAGCGGGCTGTCGTCATTGACCGTCGGTAGCTTGGCGTTGGGTGCCTTGATAGTCAGCTGTCCGCCCATGCGGTCAGTGGCATAGTCAACCAGCGCGTCTTCCAGGAAGGGTTCGCTGGTATTGTCGATCCAAGCGGTGAAGCTCTTAAGAGAGACCGCGATGTCGTCCGGCTTTTCCTCTCCCGGTTTGCAATAGGCGATGCAGGTTTCAGCGTAAGGCGTGCCTGGCTGAGTGATAAAGACCCGGATACCGATCCCGGTAGTGTTCTGTTTCTCAAGCAGGTCGGCCAAATAATCGTGTGCAGCTTCGGTAATGGTAATGGCGCTCATGGGAACTCCTCTCATACATGGCCAGCAGTGTACGCCAACCACCGCCCCGGATAAAGTCCTAGTATTTTAGTAGGACTTACCTTCCTCCGCCCGCGTCTGCCACTGATGAGTAGCCGATTTACATGAGCGCTGCTCATGTAAATCAGCCAATGATCAAAAAGCGTGCAGCTTTGCTATTATTCGCGGCCCTCGCAACCAGCTTCAGGTAGTTCTCATGCTCGACCGCAATGCCCGTCTCCAGGCACTCCAGCAGGCCCTCAAGGAGCGCATCCTGATTCTTGACGGCGGCATGGGCACGATGATCCAGAGTTACAAACTGGAAGAGTCCGACTACCGCGGCGAGCGCTTCGCCGACTGGCCGCAGGATCTCAAAGGCAACAACGACCTGTTAATCCTCACCCGGCCAGACGCCATCAGCGCGATTGAAAAGGCTTACTTTGACGCAGGCGCTGACATCGTCGAGACCAACACCTTCAATGCCACGCGTGTATCCCAGGCGGATTACGGCATGGAAGAGCTGGTCTACGAGCTGAACGTTGAAGGCGCCCGCCTAGCCCGCCAGGCCGCAGACGCCAAAACGGCTGAAACGCCCGATCGCCCGCGCTTCGTTGCCGGCGTGCTCGGCCCCACCAGCCGTACCTGCTCTCTGTCCCCGGATGTGAACAATCCCGGCTATCGCAACGTGACCTTCGACGAGCTGGTCGAAAACTACACCGAAGCCACGCGCGGCCTGATCGAAGGCGGGTCCGACCTGATCCTGATCGAGACTATCTTCGACACGCTCAATGCCAAAGCGGCGATCTTCGCCGTGCAACAGGTGTTCGAGGACATCGGCTTCGAGCTGCCGATCATGATCTCCGGGACCATCACTGACGCTTCGGGCCGCACCCTTTCCGGGCAGACCACCGAAGCTTTCTGGAACTCGGTGCGCCATGCCAAGCCTATCTCGGTCGGCCTCAACTGCGCCCTGGGTGCAAAAGAGCTGCGCCCCTATCTGGAAGAGTTGTCGAACAAGGCCGAAACCCATGTCTCGGCGCACCCCAACGCAGGCCTGCCGAACGCCTTTGGTGAATACGATGAAAGCCCGGCAGAAATGGCCCGGGTGGTCGAGGAATTCGCCTCCAGCGGCTTTCTTAACATTGTCGGTGGCTGCTGCGGGACGACGCCTGCGCATATCGAGGCGATTGCCAAAGCCGTTGCGAAATACGCGCCGCGCGCTATTCCCGACATTCCAAAGGCCTGCCGCCTGTCCGGTCTCGAGCCCTTTACAATTGATCGCAGCTCGCTGTTCGTCAACGTCGGCGAACGCACTAACATCACCGGCTCGGCCAAGTTTGCCCGGCTGATCCGTGAAGAGAATTACACCGAGGCGCTGGAAGTTGCCCTGCAGCAGGTCGAGGCCGGCGCACAGGTGATCGACATCAACATGGACGAGGGCATGCTGGATTCGAAGGCAGCCATGGTCACCTTCCTTAATCTGATCGCCGGCGAGCCAGACATCTCACGCGTGCCGATCATGATCGACTCGTCCAAGTGGGAAGTGATCGAAGCGGGCCTCAAGTGCATTCAAGGCAAAGGCATCGTCAACTCGATCTCCATGAAAGAAGGCGTTGATGCCTTCAAACATCATGCGCGGCTGTGCAAACGCTACGGCGCAGCCGTGGTGGTCATGGCCTTCGACGAAGCCGGTCAGGCCGATACCGCCGCGCGCAAGCGCGAAATCTGCCAGCGCTCCTACGACATTCTGGTGAAAGAAGTGGGCTTCCCGCCGGAAGACATCATCTTCGACCCGAACATTTTTGCCGTCGCCACCGGCATCGAAGAACACAACAACTATGCCGTGGACTTCATCGAAGCCTGCGCCTACATCCGCGACAACCTTCCCTACGCCCTGACCTCCGGCGGCGTATCGAACGTTTCGTTCTCGTTCCGCGGCAATAATCCGGTGCGCGAAGCGATCCACTCGGTGTTCCTCTACTACGCCATCCAGAACGGCCTGACGATGGGTATCGTCAACGCCGGACAGTTGGAAATTTACGACGAAATCCCAAAGAAGCTGCGCGATGCGGTCGAGGACGTGGTACTCAACCGCACGCCCAACGGCACCGAAGCGCTGCTGGCCATCGCCGACGAGTTCAAGGGCGACGGCAGCGTCAAGGAAGCGGAAACTGAAGAATGGCGCGGCTATACCGTCGAGAAGCGCCTTGAGCATGCGCTGGTCAAGGGCATCACCACCCACATCGTTCAAGACACCGAAGAGTTCCGCCAACAGTGCGCGCGGCCCATTGAGGTCATCGAAGGCCCCCTGATGTCGGGCATGAACGTGGTGGGCGATCTGTTCGGCTCGGGCAAGATGTTCCTGCCGCAGGTAGTCAAGTCCGCGCGCGTGATGAAGCAGGCCGTTGCTCACCTGATCCCCTTCATCGAAGCGGAAAAAGGCGACAAGCCGGAAGCCAAGGGCAAGATTCTGATGGCGACCGTCAAGGGCGACGTTCATGACATCGGCAAGAACATCGTCGGCGTGGTGCTCGGTTGTAACGGCTATGACGTGGTTGATATGGGCGTGATGGTCCCGGCTGAGAAGATCCTGCAGACTGCAATTTCCGAGAAGTGCGACATCATCGGCCTGTCCGGTCTGATCACACCGTCGCTCGACGAGATGGTCCACGTCGCCCGTGAAATGCAGCGCCAGGACTTTCACTTGCCACTGATGATCGGCGGAGCGACCACGTCTAAAGCGCATACGGCGGTGAAGATCGACCCGCATTACAAGAATGATGCAGTGGTCTATGTCACCGACGCCTCGCGCGCCGTAGGGGTGGCGACCACCTTGCTCTCGAAGGAGCTGAAGCCGGTCTTCGTTGAGAAGACTCGCGAAGAATACGCGATGATCCGCGAGCGAACCGCTAATCGCAGCGCGCGCACCGAGCGCCTGACTTACCCCGAAGCGATTGCAGTTAAGCCCAAGTTCGATTGGGCCGATTACTCGCCAGTCAAACCAACCTTCACCGGCCGCAAGGTGCTGGAAGATATCGACCTGCGTACGCTGGTCGATTACATCGACTGGACACCCTTCTTCATTTCATGGGATCTCGCCGGTAAATATCCACGCATTCTTCAAGACGAAATCGTCGGCGAAGCCGCCACGTCGCTGTTCAACGATGCCCAAGCGATGCTCACCAAGCTGGTCGATGAAAAGCTGATCAAGGCGCGGGCCGTGTTCGGCTTCTGGCCGGCCAATCAGGTAGACGAAGACGATATCCAAGTCTATGGCGACGACGGCGAAGCCCTCGCCACACTTCACCACCTGCGCCAGCAAACAGTGAAGACAGACGGCAAGCCGAACTTTTCGCTGGCTGACTTCGTCGCACCGAAAAGCAGCGGTGTGACCGACTACGTAGGTGGCTTCATTACCACTGCCGGCATTGGCGCTGAAGAAGTAGCCAAGGCCTATCAGGACGCCGGCGATGACTACAACTCGATCATGGTCAAGGCTCTGGCCGATCGCCTCGCCGAGGCCTGTGCCGAGTGGTTGCACCAGCAGGTCCGTAAGCAATGGTGGGGCTACGACCCAGAAGAACAGCTGAGCAACGAAGAGCTCATCAAGGAGCAGTACAAAGGCATCCGCCCAGCTCCGGGCTATCCAGCCTGCCCGGACCACACGGAAAAAGGCACGCTGTTCCAGCTACTCGATGCCGACGGCATCAGCCAGGTGACTCTGACCGAGCACTACGCGATGTTCCCGACAGCTGCAGTCAGTGGTTGGTATTTCGCCCATCCTCAGGCGCAGTACTTCGCAGTAGGCAAGATCAACAAGGACCAGGCCGAGCGCTACAGCGCTCGCAAGGGCCAAGAGATCACTGTCACAGAGCGTTGGCTGATGCCGAACCTGGGTTACGACAACTGAGCATATTGGCCGCGCAGCCGCTGCTGCGCGGCCCTCTTCGCTCCAATACAATCACTAAGTGAAGCCTGCCATGCCTACCGAAACCCGCTACCTGCTCGATGAACTCGAGACCGCCGACATGCTCGAAGTCGACGGACTGCACGCCTGGCAGTTCACCCTTAACGATGACCTGCTCGACCGCGCCGAAGCCGCTGCGATAGCCGGTGAACCTTTCGCCAGCGATGAGATTGTTGTCCGCATCGAATCGGTCGATGGCCGTGAGCGGCGGCAGTGGTCGTTCAGCTACAACGCCGTTATGGAAGCGCTGTACAGCGAGGATGAGCAGTGCTGGACGGTCGGCGAGGCGCCGCACGCTCGCGTGCGATGCCTGGGCGCAATCATTACGAGCGCAGACGACGAATAAGCGACTGCCGCTCAGTCGCGCTAGTGCACCGCTGGCCTAACGGCTCAAGATCATGGGCAGAACCAAGAATCACCCGAATCGCCGTGCGCCCGGACAGCTAGACAGCCGTCTGGCTCAGTGAGGGTTTGCACCCCGCCGCAGCAGCAATACGATAGCCAACACCACCAACACACTGCCCGGCAGCCAGTGCCAGCCGATCCGTTGTGGTTGGTTGATGAACAGCAGCAGCATCGATACGAACGGGACCAGGTAGCTATACGCGGTTACTGCTCCCGGCGTGAGCGCCGCCGTCGCTCGCTGCTGCAGAAAGAAGGTCATGCCACTGGAGAACACGCCCAGATAAACTACTAGCGCAACATCACGCCAGTCCATCCGCGCCAGGGCCGAAGGCTGTTCCCAGAAGAGCCCTAGCGCGCCAATCAGGATGGCCCCAATGAGCAGGCTCCAGAACGTGCGCAAGCCCGCTTGTGGTGCGAGTACGCCACGCCGCAGCCCCCATTTGCTTAGCACCGGGTACATTGCAGAAGCAATACAGCCGAAGAAGAACGCCAGCTCGCCAACGCCGAACTCCAGCTGCGCAAGGTTTCCATTGCTTTCGGCGACAGCCAGCCCGAGCGCACCCAGCGCACCCAGTGCCAGAATCGCCAACAGCCGACCCGCAGGTTGTTCGACACCCAAGCCCCGGCCGATGCAATAAGCCAGCAGCGGTACACTGACGAACAGCGTAGCCATCGACAGCGCGCTGATACGGTGTGCGGCCCAGAACATGGTGCCGAAGAAACCGGCCAGGCTCAGGCCCATCAACGCATACAAAAGCAGCCCCGGCAGGCTTGGCCAACGTTCGTTCTGGCGCAACAACAGGGGCAGCAATGCCAACGCGGCAATGCTGAAACGAATGGCGGTCAATAGCAGCGGCGGCAAGCCTTCACTCATCAGCCCCACAGCTGGGAAAGACAGGCCAACGAACAGCGCCCAAAGCAGCATGCCGAGGTGCGCACCTGTTGTGCCACCTTTTGCCTCAGTCATCGCCCTGCTCCTCCAAGGACCGCAATAGGATGCGAAGGCCGCTCGCCATGGCTTGTCTCTGCTCCTGATCGAGTGGCGCCTGTAGACCATTCAACGTGGCCAGATATTCATCGAGGCAGCCGAGCAATACGGTCTGCCCTTCACTGGTGAGGCGTATCAACAGACTGCGCCTATCGTCCGGATTGGGTACGCGCTGGATCAGCCCGGCGGCCTCGAGGCGGTCGAGCCGATTGGTCATGGCACCTGAGCTAAGCACGGCGGCGTGCCGCAAGGCGTTCGGCGTAAGTCCTTGCGGTTGGCCGCTGCGATAGAGCGTCGCGAGCAGATCGAATTCGCCATCATGCAGACCGTGCTTACGAAAAACGTTGGCAACGCGTCTGTTGAGGTATTTGGACAGTCGGTACACACGCGTAAAGATCGCCATTGGCGATGCGTCGCCTTCAGGGCGGACGCTTTGCCATTGAGCGAGCACACCATCGACATGATCACCGCCTTTGGGCTTGCGCATACTTACCTCCACAAAAAGAATCTTTATGTGAAGCTAATTAAACGAATTACCGAAGGCAAGCTAATACGTCGCAAGGGGCGCGGCAATCGACGAGTGACGTTTGATCAACCAGCATCCTGGCGGCAGCCGAGGCTGCGCACCGGATAGAAAGGGTTACTTCAGCTCAGACGGCGAATTGCGGACGATCTTGATCGAGTGGGTAAGCGTCGGCTTGCGGGTAACACTGATGGCCTTACGCGTCACCGTGTCGATGGTGATGTTCCAGAAGCCGGTGTTGGGCACATTGATCTTCGCTGGAAACTTGTCGAAAGCGCCGCCGTGATAGGCATGACGGCCGCCGTTCTTGAAGCTGCGGAAATTCTTGTCGTTCATCAGGCGGATGTTGCAAGGTTGCGAGCACTCGATGATCACGAAGTCGTCTTCGTTGAGGTGTTCGCGCTGGTGAATGAACTTCATGTACCGCTCCGGGGCCGCATGTTGGCAAACGCAAAGATTACCATGAGTGTCTTGCTGGCTGGATGGTTTGAGCCGACTGCATCCGACGAGATCTTGCGACGCCGGCGCCTATCTCTCGGCTCTCGCTGCGGTTCTTTGACAGAATGCGCGCCGCGACCTCGAGGCAATGCACGAGTGAGCGTCGCCCCCGTCTAGAGCAAGGAACCCTGAACATGCCTACGGCCGCAAAGCCCCTTGATGCCACCTCCGCCATCGCGCGCCGGGCGACACGTGTCGGCTTTTTCATGGCCGGGTTCGGTCTGTCCATCTGGGCACCGCTGGTGCCGTACGTGCGCGAGCGCATTGAAATGAGCGACGCGCTGTTCGGCACCCTGCTGCTGTGCATCGGTATCGGCTCGCTGACCTGGATGCCGCTGTCCGGCCTCCTGGTGACACGACGCGGAATCCGCCCAGTTGTGCTCAGCAGCGTCGTCTTGCTGCTGTTTGCCCTGCTTGGCATTGCCTTCACCCAATCGATTGCATTGCTGGCTGTGGCGCTTTTCTGTTTCGGCGGAAGCCTTGGTGTGATCGACGTCGTGCTGAACATTCAAGGCGTGGTGATCGAGCGCGACACCGGCAGGCGCCACATGTCGAATTTCCACGGCATGTTCAGTCTGGGCTCGATCAGCGGCGCGCTGTCGCTTACCGGTGCACTGACCCTGGGCCTCGCCCCAGCAACCGGCACCCTGCTGATGATCGCGGTCATCGCGCTGGCCAACATCGCAGTGATGCCCGGCTATTTGCGGGACAAGGCGCCAGCCGGAGGCGTCGCCTTCATCCGGCCGACAGGTGCGGTGCTGCTGGTAGGCGCCATGACCTTCGTGGTGTATCTGGCAGAAGGTGCAGTGCTGGACTGGAGCGCGCTCTATCTGACCGGGCAAAAGGCGCTGGAAACCGCCAAAGGCGGCCTGGGCTATGCCAGCTTCGCGCTCATGGTGACCGTAGGACGCTTCGCCGGGGCACCAGTAGTGAACAGTTTGGGTACCGCCAGAGTGATTGGCCTGGGTGGGCTGCTGGCTGCCTTCGGCATCGCCCTGACCCTTGTCACCGACTACTGGGGATGGGCCCTGCTCGGTTATGGGCTTTGCGGGCTTGGCTGCGCCAACGTCTCTCCTGTTTTGATCTCATCGCTTAGCCGTCAGCACACGATGCCCGTCCATCAAGCCATCACCGCAGCGACCACCATCGGTTTTGCAGGGGTCCTCGCAGGCCCCGCGCTGATCGGCGTGATTGCTCACTACGCAACGCTGACGCTGGCGTTCGCCCTGCTTGCGGCGCTGTTGATCGTAATGGCACTGGGAAGCCCTCGGTTCCGGGACTGACCGCTTGGTGAAACGCCATGGTCCGCGCTTAAAGTCGCGCAACAGGCTACAGACCGGTTGATGACGTTTGGCTAGAATGCGCGCCCTATGCGCATTCAAGATATTCACCAACAGCTCGCCTCCATTGGCGCCAAGCCTATCCACATCGGCCGGGTAACACGCGCCTGGCTGAATGGCAGGCCGCTGGATACGGGCACGCGTCATCAGCGGACCGAAGACTTCCTTCCTCTGTCAGTACGTAACGGCTTGCCAAGGGTGAACGAGACAATCGATGGTCTCGCCCGCCTGCGCTCCGAGCATCCAGCTACCGATGGTTCCGCGCGGCTGTTGGTAACGCTCGCGGACGGCCAGCTGATTGAAAGCGTGCTGTTGCCCCGCGATGGCTTGTGCGTATCGAGTCAGGTCGGTTGCGCAGTGGGCTGCGTGTTCTGCATGACCGGCAAGAGCGGTCTGCTCCGCCAACTGGGCAGCGCTGAAATTGTCGCCCAGGTCGCCCTCGCGCGACGCTTCCGCCCGGTCAAGAAAGTCGTGTTCATGGGAATGGGCGAGCCTGCACATAATCTGGACAGCGTGCTCGAGGCCATCGAGCTGCTCGGCACCGAGGGCGGCATCGGCCACAAGAACCTCGTTTTTTCCACCGTCGGCGATCCTCGGGTGTTCGAGCGGCTGCCTCAGCAGAGGGTGAAGCCGGCGCTGGCCTTATCGCTGCACAGTACCGACGCGACGCTGCGCCGAGAGCTGCTACCGAGAGCGCCCTACTTCGACCCCGCTGAGCTTGTCGAGCTCGGCGAAGCCTACGCCCGGCTTGTCGGTTACCCAGTTCAGTATCAGTGGACGCTACTCAAGGGGATCAACGACAGCCAGCAGGAGATGGACGGGATCATTCGGCTGCTTCGGGGCAAGTTCGCGATCATGAACGTCATCCCTTACAACAGCCTCGATGACGACGAGTTTCAGCGACCTGAGGCGGATCGCATTCACCAGATCATGCGCTACCTGCACGAGAACGGCGTACTGACCAAGGTACGCAACTCGGCAGGACAGGATATCGATGGCGGCTGCGGCCAACTGCGTGCGCGTGCCGAGCGCGTCGTACGCACACGCACCAGACCGGCCGAAACGCCCGTGCCAGACGCGATTGAACCGCTAACACCGGGCATTGTCCTAGCGCATTGACCCTATCCCCGGCATCCGACCGGATGCGAGAGCCCTCATGCATACGCTGGCACAACTTGAACGAGGCGAACTCGCCGGGACAACCCGGCTGGATCTGTCCGAACAGCTTGAAACGTTCCCCCGAGCGATTTTTCACCTGGCCGACAGTCTGGAAGTGCTCAACCTCTCCGGCAACCAGCTCAGCAGCCTGCCTGATGACTTGTCGCGGCTGCACAAACTGCGCGTCCTGTTTTGCTCGGACAACCTGTTTACTGAACTGCCCGCCTCGATCGGCCGCTGCCCGAATCTGGAGATGGTCGGGTTCAAGGCTTGTCAGATTCGCCACCTGCCCGCCGAAGTGCTGCCGCCCAAGCTGCGCTGGTTGATTCTCACCGACAACCAGCTCGAAAAGGTGCCTGACGAGATCGGCCGCTGCAGCCGTCTGCAAAAGCTGATGCTCGCGGGCAATCGGCTTGATGCGTTACCCGAAACGCTTGCCAGCTGCCGCCAGCTGGAATTATTGCGCATCGCAGCCAATCGCTTGCCAGCATTGCCGCAGTGGCTGTTGTCCATGCCGCGCCTGAGCTGGCTGGCGTTTGCCGGAAACCCGTTCAGCGATGCGCTGGAGGCGCAGACCTTGGCGCAGCACCCGCTGCCACCGGTCGACCGCGAGCAGGTCATCCTCAGAGAAGTGCTTGGTCAGGGCGCGTCCGGCGTCGTTCATCGTGCCGATTGGCAAGCGCCTGGCCAACCTACGCAAGCCATGGCGGCCAAGCTGTTCAAAGGCAGCCTGACCAGCGACGGGCTACCCCATAGCGAGATGGCAGCCTGCATAGCCGCTGGCAAACACCACAACCTGATAGGTATTGCCGGGCCACTGGCTGAGCGTGCCGATGCGCTACCGGGTTTGCTGATGGCACTCATCGATCCGTCGTACCAGGTGCTCGCCGGTCCACCATCGTTGGCGAGCTGCACCCGGGACTGCTATGCACCTGCGCAGCGGTTTTCCGCAGACAAACTGCTGAGGATCGCGACAGGTGTCGCATCGGCGGCCAGTCATCTTCACGCGCGAGGCATCCTGCACGGCGACCTCTACGCGCACAATCTGCTGGTCGATTCGCGTGGCCAAACGGTGCTCAGCGATTTCGGTGCGGCATCGTTTTTCGATCCAGACACCTCTGAGGGCCTGGCACTGCAGCGCCTCGAAGCCCGTGCGTTCGGATGCTTGCTTGAGGAACTGCTGGAACACTGCGATGTTAGCGGCGTGCAAGAACGGCTTTCTCACCTTGCCGCCCTGCAGCGTCAATGCATGCAGGAAGACCCCAGCCAACGACCAGATTTCAACCAGTTGATCGAGCAGTTGGAACATATGACATCGCAACGGAGCGTTTCGGCCGGGTAGTTGCATGAGTCATCGTCCCTCTCGCTTTTCGACGGCAACCTGACGCTATGCTCGCTCCAGAATCAAAACCCGATAACGCCTCTGAACGCTACGCCAGTGCCTACAACAGCGACACGCTGGATCACGACCCCTTCGTTGTAGGGCTCAAGGAACGGCTTCCTGCCGAACTGCGAGAAAGCTTTACCCCGCAGCAGTTGGACGCGTTACGCAATGCTTTCGCGACCCGCTCGTGGGCCAGGCACAAGCTCGACTGGCGCGGAACCTTCAGTCTGTGGAGAAACCAGTATTACTTCGTGCTGGTTGGCGGGCGAAACAAGCGCAGCCTGAGCCGAGCGCAGCGGAGTCTGTCACTTGCGGCCAAGGCCGGCGCGATCACCGCGTTTCTGTTCTTTTCAGCACTGGTAGGCCTGGTCGCTCTGTATCTGGTGAAGTCGGCGCTCGGGATCAACCTGCTGCCAAATTACTCGCTGGGATTGTGGGACTGGTTCAAGGGCTGAGCCCGGTACATGGCCCCGGAATGATGCGGCTACAGCACGCCTTAATCGCCGATCAGGATCAGCTTGCCGGTAGCCGGATCACGGAAAACCTGACCGACGCTTTGCAGCCCTTTTCCGCCATCACCCTCAAGGCTGTCCGGCAGTTTGGGTAGCTCCCGTCCGCGTTCGACGGCAACCGGCTGCTTCGCTGCATTCAGTTGTTGGAGCAAATCCGTCTGGGCGACCAGCGCCGCAATCAGTCCGCAGGCGAACACCAGCACGACGTCGACCATGTTGGCTAGCGGCCCCAGCGGATCGTCGTCGCCGGCCGCGAAACGACTAGAGCGCCAGCGCCGACTCATTATCGCGCTCCTTGACTGCTTGGGCTTCCAGTTCGTCCAGCAGCTCGTCGTACCAGCGCCTACGTAAGCGTCCCAGTGCGAAGCCCAGCACGCCGATCAACAAACCCAGCACCGTCGTGTCGAAGGCTACGCGCATGGCCACGCTGAGAATCTGAACATTGCCATCGCCCAGGGCAGCCAAGCCAGGGCCTAACGGGATTAGCGTTCCCATCAGCCCCAGCATGGGGCCTACCCGTGCCACCAGGTCGGCTCGATCGAGCCGTGGGGGGGGGGGGGGGGGGGGGGGGGGGGGGGGGGGGGGGGGGGGGGGGGGGGGGG
>NZ_JBCFXD010000014.1:0-107345 GCF_038562055.1 Stutzerimonas chloritidismutans
AGAGGTTTCGCCAAAGGCCTGCGCCGGAGAAGGTGCGCATTATAGGCACTCAGAAAACCACGTCAACGATTGTTTTATTTTTTAGCTGTCAGCTTGCTCGCTGAGCCAGCGTCTACATATAGAAGTGTGCGAGGAGGTCTTTTAGTCGTGTCGCACGAGGCTGCACGGCTGCACGGCTGCACGGCTGCACGGCTGCACGGTGACTACTACGTGCAGCCAAGGTTCCGAGCAACAGCAGCCAAAAGAAGTTAACTACTACTCATATTTGAAGCTCGCTGGCGCCTTGAGGTGTTATCGCACAGCTAGTTGGAAACCACTTCACAGTCACTGCGAGATGCCACGCATAGCATGTGCTCCACCAAGGCGTATAGGTCTATACGCAGCAATTACCGCGCATGAAGCGCCCAGCAACGCAGCTTACTGCCTGCCGGAACCAGTTGAGTCATGGAATGACGTTCTCTACCCAGCTGGCAGCTCGTTATGTAGAGCTAGCCAACGCTCCCATAACAGCAGTCTCCTTCGCAGGCGAAGACACTCGCTATACATCCGAGTACGAGGTGCTTGAGCAAGAACTTGGCAAAGCTTCCTCTGTTCACGTCGCAGGGGTTGTAGATTGGGAAGTCATTCGTAATGGCAGCGAGCATCTCTTAGCGACAAGGACTAAAGACCTAAAACTAGCTTCTTGGCTCACCTGGAGCTTGTATCAGCAGGATTCGTTCGTTGGGCTCCATGCCGGTATCGCCATGATCGGCAGCCTGTGCCGAGATCACTGGAACGAAATCCATCCTCTTAAACCACGCACTCGAGCAGCAGCCATTAGCTGGCTGGTACCACGCCTGGAGCAGGTGCTGGCAGATCATGTTCCGATGAGCGAGCAGCTTTCGTTGTTCGAACAGGTTGCAGTTGAACTACGAAACCTTGAGAGCTGCCTTGCTAGCCATCTAGGCACGCACGCCCCTTTGCTTCTGCCTCTCTGCCGACGCCTCGACGAAATGGTTAAGCGTGCCGGCAATGCCCATCCGCACCCGGGGCCCGTCGGCGCAGCCATAGCACAGGTCAAACAAGCCGCTGCTCAGGTCTTTAACTCAACTGCACCAGTCGAGCATGAAAAGGACGCGCACAAAAGCCTGCGTGGCCTGCAAGATCAGGCCCGCCCATTGTGCAGCTGGTGGCTTAAGCAGAAAGCCACCGACCTCAAGCCGCTTCGTCTGGCGCGAACGCTGCTATGGCTGCCGATCGACATCCTGCCGGAGCGTAACGCAGAGCAGATTACTGCCCTACGCGGCGTTCCGGCAGACAAGCTCGCCAGCTATCGCGAACGCTTCTCGCAAGGGCTCTATGCTGACCTGCTAGCAGATCTGGAGACGAGCATAGCGCGGGCTCCGTTCTGGCTCGACGGCCAGCGCCTAGCCTGGGAATGCTTGAGCGAGCTCGACGCAGAACAGGCGATGCGGGAGGTTGAGATCCAGCTCGCGCTATTCCTGCAACGGATGCCGGGCCTAGACGAACTGCGCTTTCATGATGGCACCCCTTTCGCCGACGCCGAAACCCGCGCCTGGATCAGCGCTCGGGTGATGCCGCACGTACAGCCTGCACAGGCCCCAAGCGAAGCAGTCAATAACCAGGGCGGTGCAACGCCCGCCTGGGAAGAAGCGCTACAAGACGTGCTGCCACACCTGCGCAAAGACGGCCTCAAGAGCGCCGTGCAAAAACTCAAGCAGGGCCTCAACCAGGCCCGCGGCGGACGCGAGCGCTTTTTCTGGCAACTAACGTTGGCCCGCTTGTGCTTCCAGGGCAAAAAATACGACCTGGCCAAGACCCAACTTGAATCCCTCGATCAGACGCTGCAAGCCACAGGCCTCGGCGACTGGGAACCCGATCTCGCCCTCGAGGTGCTGCGTCTGTTGCATAGCTGCTGTGAGCTGCTGCCGCAGAACCACGCCGTGCGTGAAAGCAGAGATGAGATTTACCGCAGGCTGTGCCACCTCGATCTCGAAGTGGTACTCGATTAGGCCCCCGGGCCGTAAACGCAAAGGAGAAGACCCATGGCCAAAGAAGGCTCGGTAGCCCCAAAAGAACGCATCAATGTCACCTTTAAGCCCTCTACCGGCGGCGCTCAGGAAGAGCTGGAGCTGCCACTGAAATTGATGGTGCTCGGCGACTTCACCCAGCGCCCTGACGATCGCAAGATCGAAGACCGCAAGCCGATCGCAATCGACAAGAACAGCTTCGACGAAGTCCTGGCCAAGCAGGAGTTGAACCTCACCTTCTCGGTGCCAAACCGCCTGCAAGATGAGCCCACCGACGAAGAGCTCGCCGTGCAGCTGAACATCAATTCGATGAAGGACTTCAACCCGGCCAACCTGGTCGAGCAGGTTCCGGAACTGAAGAAGCTGATGGAGCTGCGCGACGCGCTGGTCGCACTCAAAGGCCCGCTGGGTAACGCCCCGGCCTTCCGCAAAGCGATCGAATGCGTGCTGGCCGATGACGTCTCGCGCGACCGCGTACTCGGTGAGCTGGGCCTCGCCGCGAAAGAACAACTGGACGCCTGAATCTCCCGACAAGGAAAGCCAACACAATGAGCACCAATGCAGCAGCCGTCGAAAGCGGCAAAAACCTAGCCGAGCTAGGCATCCTCGACCGCATCATCGCCGAAACCAAACTGACCCCCGATGACGAGGCTTATGACATCGCCAAGCGCGGAGTGTCGGCCTTCATCGAAGAGCTGCTTAAGCCACAGAACGAACACGAGCCAGTCAAAAAGGCCATGGTCGACCGCATGATCGCGGAAATCGACGCCAAGCTCAGCCGTCAGATGGACGAGATACTGCACCACCAGCAATTCCAGGCGTTGGAATCCTCCTGGCGCGGCCTCAAGCTGCTGGTCGATCGCACCAACTTTCGCGAGAACATCAAGCTAGAAGTGCTCAATGCGTCCAAGCAAGACCTGCTCGACGACTTCGAGGACAGCCCGGAAGTAGTCCAGTCCGGCCTGTACAAGCACATCTACACTGCTGAGTACGGCCAGTTTGGCGGCCAGCCGGTCGGCGCGCTTATCGCCAACTACTTCTTTGATCCGAGCGCACCTGACATCAAGACCATGCAGTACGTCGCGTCGGTTGCCAGCATGTCTCATGCGCCTTTCATCGCCGCGGCCGGCCCGAAGTTCTTCGGCCTGGAAAGCTTCACGGGTCTGCCGGACCTCAAGGACCTGAAGGATCACTTCGAAGGCCCGCAGTTCGCCAAATGGCAAAGCTTCCGCGAGCAGGAAGACGCCCGGTACGTCGGCCTGACCGTTCCACGCTTCCTGCTGCGGAATCCTTACGACCCGGAGGACAACCCAGTCAAGTCCTTTGTCTACAAAGAAAACGTAGCTAACAGCCACGAGCATTACCTGTGGGGTAACACCGCCTACACCTTCGCCAGCCGTTTGACCGACAGCTTCGCCAAGTTCCGCTGGTGCCCGAACATCATCGGCCCACAGAGCGGCGGCGCGGTCGAGGACCTTCCCCTGCACCATTTTGAAAGCATGGGCGAGATCGAAACCAAGATCCCAACTGAAGTCCTCGTCTCCGACCGTCGTGAATACGAATTGGCCGATGAAGGCTTCATCGCCCTGACCATGCGCAAGGGCAGTGATAACGCTGCGTTCTTCTCGGCTAACTCCACGCAGAAGCCGAAGTTCTTCGGCAACAGCGAAGAAGGCAAGAACGCTGAGCTCAACTACAAGCTCGGCACACAGCTGCCTTACCTGTTCATCGTTAACCGCCTGGCGCACTACCTCAAAGTGCTGCAGCGCGAGCAGATCGGCGCCTGGAAAGAGCGCACCGACCTGGAGCTGGAGCTGAACAAGTGGATCCGCCAGTACGTGGCCGACCAGGAGAACCCCAGTTCCGAAGTCCGTAGCCGTCGTCCGCTGCGCGCCGCGCAAGTCGTCGTCAGTGATGTCGACGGTGAGCCGGGCTGGTACCGCGTCAGCCTGAACGTGCGCCCGCACTTCAAGTACATGGGTGCCGATTTCACCCTGTCGCTGGTTGGCAAGCTGGACAAGGAATAAGCATCCATGTCCTACGGCAGCCTTTTCGAACGCCTCGGCGGTGACGCCGACAAGCGCGCCGGCTGGAGTCGCGAAGTCGCGGCAATGGCTTCGGTGGCTGCCCACCTGGCCAAAATGCTCAGCACCCGAGCGGGCAGCGTGCAAACGTTGCCCGACTACGGGTTGCCCGATTTGAACAATATGCGCCTGTCGTTGCACGACTCGTTGCAACAGGCGCGCATCGCCATCGAACGCTTCATCGAGGCGTACGAACCGCGCTTGAGCCAGGTCCGGGTGATATCCCTGCCCCGCGACCACGACCCTCTGAGCCTGTCTTTCGCCATCGAAGGCCTGCTGGAAATCGACGGATTCAAGCGTCACGTGAGTTTCTCCGCGAGCCTGGATGGCAGCGGACAAGTGAAAGTCCACTAAGGAGAGCCTGATGTCTGGTAAACCCGCAGCCCGCCTGGGCGACCCCACCGATTGCCCGAAAAAGGGCCACGGAACCAACCCGATCGCAGCCGGCTCTCCTGACGTGCTATTCGACGGCATGCCTGCCGCCCGTATGGGCGACCCGACGTCCTGCGGCAGCGCGTTGGCCAGTGCAGTCATCCCTACAGTGCTGATTAACGGCAAGCCGGCTACAACGATAGGTACGACGGGTTATCACGGCAATCCGGTGATCGCCGGATCCGGCACCATTGTGATTGGCGGTTGACCATGCGTCTTACAGAGATGGCCGGCTGATGTCCTTCAACCACTACTACCAGAGCGAACTCACCGCCCTGCGCCAGCTCGGCAAGCGCTTCTCCGAACGCAGCCCGGCGTTGGCGCCGTTTCTGGGACAAGCAGGGCGTGACCCGGATGTCGAGCGGCTGCTAGAAGGCTTTGCCTTTCTGACGGGCCGGCTGCGGCAGAAGCTCGATGACGAACTGCCTGAGCTGACCCACTCGTTGATGCATCTGCTGTGGCCAAACTACATGCGTCCGCTGCCGGCTTTCAGCATGTTGCAGTTCGACCCGGTCAAACGCCCAGGGCCAGCACTCATGGTGCCGCGCAACACACCGGTCGAGTCCAAGCCGATCCAGGGCGTGACCTGCCGTTTTCGCACTGCTTACGCCACCGAAGTGTTGCCGTTGGCGCTCGACGGGCTGGATTATTCGGTCAAGGGCGGCGGCGCGCTGCTCAGTCTTCGCCTGCAGATGACGGCCGACGGTCATCTCGGCGAATTGAACCTCAAGCAGCTGCGCCTTCATCTTGCTGGCGAGCGCTACATCAGCCAGATGCTCTATCTGAGCCTGCTTCGCAATGTGGCTGGCGTACAGCTTGTCGCGCTGAATGCGAGTGGTAAACCGCTCAGTGACAGTTTCGGCGTTGCGCTGCCCGCACTCCATATCGATCCGACAAAGCTACAACCGGTGGGTTTTGCCGAAGACCAGGCGCTTATCCCCTACCCGCTCAATACTTTCAGGGGTTATCGCTACCTGCAGGAATATTTCGCCTTTCAGGAAAAATTCCTGTTCGTCGACCTGCAGGGTCTCGATGTTCTCAAGCGCCTGCCGCAAGAAGTGCTGGAGCAGGCCCGAGGCTTCGAGCTGCGCTTCGACATCCACAAGGCAGGCGTGCAACGCATCCGCCCGACGTTGGATAACGTGCGCTTGTACTGCACACCGGTGGTCAACCTGTTCGAACACGACGCCATCCCGATTCGCCTCGACGGCAAGCGGGACCAGTATCTGCTCCTGCCATCCGAGCTCGACAGCAGCCACTGCGGTGTATTCTCGGTTGACCGTGTCACCGGCTGGAAGCCCGGCGGGATGGGCTATGAAGAATACGTGCCGTTCGAGTCCTTCGAGCACGATCCGAGTTTCGACGTCCCCGTGGCGCGCCCACACTACAGTGTGCGCCAGCAGCCCTCGATGCTGACCGACGGCCTGGAGACCTACCTCAGCTTCGGCCTGCGCAACCTGGACCAGCACGAGACACTCTCTATCGAGCTGACCTGTACCAATCAGAACCTGCCGCGCCAGCTGCGTCTAGGCGACATCTGCATGCCCAGCGAAGACACGCCGGAATTCCTGACGTTTCGCAACATCAGTGCGGTGACGCCGAGCTATGCGCCGCCGTTGCATCGCGACTACCTCTGGAAGTTGATCAGCAACATGTCGCTGAACTACCTGTCGCTGGCTAACGTCGAGGCGCTCAAGGTCATCCTCGAAACGTATGACCTGCCGCGCTACTACGACCAGCACGCCGAGAAGGTCAGCAAGCGCCTGCTTGGTGGGCTCAAGCAGATCGGGCACCAGCACGTTGATCGGCTGCACCGCGGCCTGCCGGTGCGCGGTGTGCGTACCGAGCTGGTGATGGACCCCGAGGGCTATCTGGGCGAGGGAGATCTATTCCTCTTCGCCTCGATACTCAATGAATTCTTTGCACTGTATGCCAGCCTCAACTCGTATCACGAGCTGCGCGTCAGGAGCACACAGGGAGAGGTGTACCAATGGACGCCGCGCATGGGGCAGCAGCCCCTGCTTTAAACCGGATCAGCCGGGGCATCCGCGAGTACAGCCTGTTTCAGGGTGTGCTTCTGGTGATGGACCGCCTGAAAGCCGCACATCCGGAGCTGGACGACGAGGCACTCTATGAGCACCTCGAATTCCAAGCCAACCCGAGCCTGGGTTTTCCCGGCAGCGACGTCGATCGCGTCGAGTTTTTTCAGGAGCACGGCGAGCTGCGTGCACGGCTGCGCATCAACCTGGTCAGCCTGTTCGGCGCCGGCTCACCCCTACCGGCGTTCTACGGCGAACAGGCATTGGGCGACAACACCGACGGAAACCCGACCCGCGAGTTTCTTGACCTGTTTAACAACCGCCTGCAGCGCCTGATGCTGCCGATCTGGCAGAAGTACCGCTACCGCGCGCGCTTCACCAGCGGTGCGCGTGATCCATTGTCCGAGCAGCTGTTCGCACTGATCGGACTGGGCGGTGAACAGATTCGCGCCGCCTCCGAACTCAACTGGAAGCGCCTGCTGCCTTATTTGGGCCTGCTCAGCCTGCGCGCGCACTCGGCAGCATTGATCGAGTCGGTTCTGCGCTATTACTTCAAGCATGCCGACCTTCGCATCGAGCAATGTCTGGAGCGCCAGGTCGAGATTCTCGCCGAGCAACAGAACCGTCTCGGGCGTGCCAACAGCCGACTGGGCGAAAGCCTCGTGCTGGGCGAGCGGGTTCGCGATCGCGGCGGCAAGTTTCGTATCCACATCCGCCAGCTGAGCTGGGACCGCTTCCACGAATTCTTGCCTGTGGGCGGCGGCTACCAGCCCCTCTGCGCGTTGGTGCGCTTCACCCTGCGCGCCCCCCTCGACTACGACATACGCCTGGAACTGCGCCGCGACGAAATCCGCGAAATGCGCATCGGCGCCGAAAACCCCTGCCGCCTCGGCTGGACAAGCTGGCTTGGCAGCGAACGCGCCGACGGCCTGGTCACCCTGGGCAGCCAGACTCATTAAGGACGATGAAATGATGAATGTAGATCTCCAACAACTGGTCCAGGCACTCGATGCCGAGAGCAAGCGTGATCTGGAAGCAGCCGCCGAGCGCTGCGTCGTGCGTGGCGGCAGCAAAATTCTCGTCGAAGACCTGCTGTTCCAACTGCTGGAACGCGCCGAAGGTTTGCTGTTACGCGCGCTGCAGGACGCCGATGTCGACGCAGGCGCGCTCTCCCAAGCGTTGCAACCGCGTGGCGAACACAGTGAATCGCGCAACCCGGTGTTTTCGGCGGAACTGGTGCAGTGGCTGCAGGACGCTCTTTTGATCGGGAACCTTGAACTCGGCCAGAGCCAGATCGACCAAGCCGCGCTAATCCTGGCACTGCTGCGCAACCCGATACGTTATGCCGGCAGCCACTACCAACCGCTACTGTCGCG
Source organism: Stutzerimonas chloritidismutans (assembly GCF_038562055.1). GTDB lineage: Bacteria > Pseudomonadota > Gammaproteobacteria > Pseudomonadales > Pseudomonadaceae > Stutzerimonas > Stutzerimonas chloritidismutans_A. Next base: position 7,962 of record NZ_JBCFXD010000014.1, read on the forward strand.
CCTGAACGTCGAACGGCTGCGCGAGTTCGCCTTGGCTCAGCAACCACAGGCGACCGCAGGCAGAGCGGCGCCAGTGAGCGAGTCTAACCTGTCGCGTTTCACCCACAATTTCACCCAGCAAGCCCGCGACGGCAAACTCGACCCGGTGCTGTGCCGCGAGGCAGCGATCCGCCAGATGATCGACATCCTCGCACGCCGTCGTAAGAGTAATCCGATCGTGGTGGGCGAAGCCGGGGTCGGCAAGACAGCCATCGTAGAAGGGCTGGCGCTGCGCATGGCCAATGGTGAAGTGCCGGAAGCGCTCAAGGGCGTCGAACTGCTCTGCCTGGATCTTGGCTTGCTGCAGGCCGGCGCGAGCGTGAAAGGCGAGTTCGAACGGCGCCTGCAAGGCGTGATCGACGAAGTGAAGGCGTCGCCCAAGCCCATCATCCTGTTCATCGACGAAGCCCACACCCTGATCGGCGCGGGCGGTCAGGCCGGCAGTGGCGACGCCGCCAATCTACTCAAACCCGCTCTGGCCCGAGGCGAGTTGCGTACCATCGCCGCCACCACCTGGAGCGAATACAAAAAGTATTTCGAGAAGGACCCGGCCCTCGCACGCCGTTTCCAGCCCGTGCAGCTGCACGAGCCGACTGTGGATGAAGCCGTGACCATCCTGCGCGGCCTCGCCCCGGTGTATGAGAAAAGTCATGGCATCTACCTGCGCGACGACGCCGTCGTGGCTGCGGCAGAGCTATCGGCTCGCTACCTCGCTGGACGTCAGTTGCCAGACAAGGCGGTGGACGTACTCGACACCGCTTGCGCCCGAGTACGCATCAGCCTGGCCGCCGCACCGGAAGCGCTGGAGCGCTTGCGCGGCGAGATCGCGGAAGGTGAACGCCAGGGGCTCGCGCTGCGTAGGGACCTCGATGCAGGCCTGCAGATCGACACCGGCATTCTGGACAGCCTGGAAACACGCCTGGCGGCAGCCCGCGCTGAACTCGAACAGTTGGAAACCCGCTGGGGCGTACAGCGCTCGCTAGCCGAGCGGCTATTGGATCTGCGCAAGCAATGCGCGACTGCTCGGACATCGCCCGAGTGGGTATCCGATGACGAAACCCATCCTGATCTCAAACAACTTGAAGCCGAGCTAAGGGACCTTCAGGTCGAACTCGCCAGCGCCCAAGCCGCCGAGCGGCTGGTGAGTTTCGAGGTCTGCCCGCGCCTGGTGGCTGAGGTCATCAGCCACTGGACTGGCGTACCGCTCTCTCAGTTGGCGCGCGAACACAACAGCAAGGTGCTCAGTTTTGCGAGCGATCTGCGCCAGCGAGTGCGCGGCCAGAAACAAGCCATCGAAGCGCTGGACCGCTCGATGCGCGCCACGGCTGCTGGCCTGAACAAGCCCGATGCGCCGGTCGGCATCTTTCTGCTGGTCGGCCCAAGTGGCGTAGGCAAGACCGAAACCGCACTGGCATTGGCCGACCTGCTCTACGGCGGCGAGCGTTTCCTCACCACAATCAACATGTCCGAATTTCAGGAAAAACACAGCGTTTCCCGCCTGATCGGCGCGCCGCCGGGTTATGTCGGTTACGGTGAAGGCGGCATGCTCACCGAGGCCGTTCGCCAGAAGCCCTACTCAGTCGTGCTGCTTGATGAAGTCGAAAAAGCCGACCCGGACGTAATGAACGTCTTCTACCAGATCTTCGACAAGGGCGTGGCCAACGACGGTGAAGGACGGGAGATCAACTTCCGCAACACCCTGATTCTGATGACCAGCAACCTCGCCAGCGATCGTATCGCCGATCTTTGCCAAGGCGGCCAGCGACCAGAGACGGAAGACCTGGAGCTGGCGATTCGACCTGCACTGACCCAGCACTTCAAACCGGCCCTACTAGCCCGCATGCGGGTGGTGCCCTATTACCCAATTCAGGGTGACGTGCTCAACGAACTGGTGGCGCTCAAACTGTCGCGCTTCGGTGATCGCCTAACGCGGCGCCAGCTGCAGTTCAGTCACTGCGAAGGGCTGGTCGGGCACCTGGCTGAGCGTTGCACTCACAGTGACAGCGGTGCGCGCCTGATCGATCACCTGATCGATCAGCACCTGCAGCCACTGGTCGTCGATCGGCTGCTCGACGCCATGGCGAGTGGTCAAGCATTGCAACGTGTGCATGCAACCCTCGACGACAAAGGGACGGTGGTTTGTGAGTTCGCTTAAGGTCCCGCCTATGCTGACTGAGCATTCCGCGCCTGCGATTGCGCTACTGGATCGCTTAGCCGAGCTGGCCTGGACGACGGATACAAGCGGCTGGTTGAACGGACTGGTACAAACGGCGGCGCGGCTGGCTAGCTGTCCGCTCGCTCAGCTCTACCTGCTGGATGCGACCCACACACGTTTGACCCTGTCGGCCGAGTGGTTCGAAGGCTCGCGGCGGCAAGAAACCGCAAGCCTGCCCAGCGACTACAGAGACGAACAATTGCTGCAGTACTGTCTCAGCCAGAATCGTCAGCTGAGCATCGTCCCGCTGGACGTCAACCTGCACGAAACCGGTTTTCTTCCTGAATCTTCGCGCCCTTGGCGCAGCCTGCTCTGCTTGCCGCTGGAGAATGCAGAAGGTCATGTCGTCGGGCTGATGGTGGCTGCCAGTACCGCCACTCAAGACCTCACCGCTGCAGCCGCAACCTTGACCAACCTCGGCCGTTTTGCCCTCGGCCAGGCCCATCTGCTCAATAGACTACTCGGCGCGGCCCAACCTGCACCTCGCGAGATCATCCCGACGCGCCCATGCACCAGCGGGTACGGGCTGATTGGTGAGAGCCCGCGCATGCGTGCGGTTTACGGGCTGATCGGCAAAGTCCTGCACAATCCGGTCAGTGTTCTGCTGACGGGTGAAACAGGTACCGGTAAAGAACTGGTGGCCCGCGCTATCCATGATTGCGGCTCGCGGCGCAGCCAAAACTTCATCGTGCAGAACTGCGCGGCCTTGCCCGAACATCTGCTCGAGAGCGAGCTGTTCGGTTATCGAAAAGGTGCCTTTACCGGTGCCGAACGCGACCATGAAGGCCTGTTCGACGCTGCCGACGGCGGCACTTTGTTCCTTGATGAAATCGGCGACATGCCGCTGACCCTACAAGCCAAGCTGCTGCGCGTCCTGCAGGAAGGCGAGGTCCGACCGCTTGGCAGCACGCGCACCCATAAAGTGGACGTCCGCATCGTCGCCGCAACTCATCAGGACCTGCACAAGCGTGTCGAGGAGGGTCGCTTTCGTGAAGATCTTTACTACCGCCTGTCCATCTTCCCGATCGAATTGCCGCCGCTTCGGGACCGCCATCAGGACGTCCTTCGTCTAGCCCGTCACTTCGCCGACAACGCCTGCGGTTTTCTGCAGCGCGATACCGTGCGCTGGTCGGACGCGGCGCTTGAGCAACTGGCCGATTATGCGTTTCCTGGCAACGTGCGTGAGCTCAAGGGGCTGGTCGAACGCGCCGTACTCCTGTGCGATGGTGGCGAATTATTACCGGAACATTTCAGCCTGCGCACCGTGGACAACGACCTGGACAGCACATTGGATTTGCGCGCGCGGCTCGAGCGGGTCGAGCGCAACCTGCTGATTGATTGCTTGCGCAAGAACGGCGGCAACCAGAGTCAAGCCGCGCGAGAACTAGGGCTGCCGCGCCGCACTCTGCTCTATCGCATGGATCGCCTGGGTGTAAATGCCAGCAACCTTTGAGTTCAAGGAGATGAGCATGAGCGGCAATCGATACGGTGCTGTTAACAATTGACTTGGTGAGCATCGCAAACGCTCCGACTGATAACCGATAGCCTCGCCCCTGGACCTGAAAGGCTTCATGGAAGCGCTCCGAACAAGGATTTCACATGTTCAACCCGGCCAACGACACCCATTTCAGCCTCGCCATCGAAGGCATTGAACACGACCTGCAGGTTCTAGAATTCAAAGGTCGCGAGGCGCTTTCGCAGCCCTTCACCTTCGAGCTAGAACTGGTTAGCGAGCGTCCTGATCTCGACTTGGAGCGTCTGCTGCATCAACCAGCTTTTTTAGCACTCTCACCGGCCGGCCACGGCATCCATGGTTTGATCTACCGGGTCGCCCAGGGCGATTCCGGTAAACGTCTGACGCGCTATCAGATAACCCTGCGGCCGCAGCTGGCCTACTTGGCTCATCGCACCAACCAGCGCATCTTCCAGCACCTCACGGTCGAGAAGATCATCGCCCAGGTGCTCGAGGGGCACGGCATCCAGGCCAACGCCTTTCGCTTCGGGCTCGGTTCGGTGTACCCCGAGCGCGACTATTGCGTGCAGTATGACGAGACCGACCTGCACTTCATCCAGCGCCTGTGTGAAGAAGAAGGCATTCACTACCACTTCCAGCACAGCGCCGACGGCCATGTGCTTGTGTTTGGTGACGACCAGACGGTATTCCCGAAGCTTGGGCCGGTTGTTTATCAGCAGGATTCAGGTCTGGTCGCTGACACGCCAGTTATAAAGCGTTTCGCGCTGCGCATGGAAACCCGCACCAGCCGCGTTACCCGCCGCGACTACGACTTTGAGAAACCGCGCCTGATTATGGAAGGTGCCTTCCAGAGCGAATTCCAACCGGACCTGGAAGATTACGACTACCCCGGCCGCTTCTCCGAACGCACTCGCGGCAAGCACCTGTCGCAACGCGCGCTGGAGCGTCACCGCAGCGACTACGAGCTCGCCGACGGCGAGAGCGACCAACCGCAGCTGATCACTGGCCACTTCCTCGCCATGAGCGAGCACCCGCGCAGCGACTGTAACCAGCTTTGGCTACTCAATGAAATCCTCCACGAAGGCAAACAGCCGCAAGTATTGGAGGAGTCGGTAACGAGCGACAGCCGGTCGCATGACGATTTCACTCAGGGCTACCGCAACCATTTCACCGCCACCCCCTGGGATATCCCCCACCGCCCGGCGCTGAAGCATCCCAAGCCCAAGGTCCTAGGTAGCCAGACCGCAGTCGTCACAGGCCCTGCCGGTGAAGAAATCCACTGCGACGAATACGGTCGTGTGAAAGTCCAGTTCCACTGGGATCGCGAAGGCCAAGCCGACGACAAGACCAGTTGCTGGCTGCGCGTTTCCTCTAGCTGGGCGGGCGACCGCTACGGCAGCATCGCCATTCCCCGCGTTGGCATGGAAGTGCTGGTGACCTTCCTCGAAGGCGATCCTGACCAGCCCCTAGTCACTGGCTGCCTGTACCACAAGGAACATGTCGTCCCCTACGACCTGCCCGCCAACAAGACCCGCAGCGTATTTAAAACGCTGAGCTCACCTGGCGGTGGAGGCTACAACGAACTCCGCATCGAAGACCGCAAAGGCGCCGAGCAGATCTACGTCCACGCCCAGCGCGACTGGGACGAGAACATCGAACACGACCAGAAGATCCGCGTCGGGCACGAACGCCACGACATCGTCGAGGCCAACAGCTACAGCGAATTCAAAGCCGAGGAACATCGCACCACCCACGCCGATCGTAAGACCGAAATCCGCGCCAACGACCACCTTACCGTGGGCAACACCCAACACGTGAAGATCGGTACCGGGCAGTTCGTCGAGGCAGGTAACGAGATCCACTATTACGCCGGAAGCAAAGTCGTCATCGGCGCCGGCATGGAACTCACCGCCACAGGCGGCGGCAGCTTCCTCAAACTCGACCCGAGCGGCGTGACGCTGAACGGCGCGACCATCAAGATGAACTCAGGCGGATCGCCCGGTAAGGGCAGCGGCATAAGCATCCTCGCGCCCCTGATTCCGTGGGCCGCCAACCAGGACAAAGCCGGTGCCAAGCCCAAGCTCGCGCTGGCCAATACGCAACTGCAACTGGCGCGCAAGGCCAGGCAGATCGGCGCCAGCCGCTGCCCAATATGCGAAGCATGCAGGGAAGGAATGTGTGAGATTGGAGCGGGTCGATGAACGATAGCGTCGACCACTGGCTCAGCGAGCAACAAGCCCAGAACCGACAATTGCTGCTCGTCATCGATAGCCTGGCAGAGCCCGCTCCGCTGCCTCGTCTTTTCTCAGCGGACTTGGTGCACAGCTACGCTAATCTCTATCAAGGCACCGAGGTCGCCGAGATGGCCAGCGTGGGCCCCTGGCTGATAGTGCTGAACGAGCTGAACCTCACGCAGCTAGCGTCGCTCACCGACGCACCGGAGCAAAGTTGGGGCTGGCTCGCCAGCGTCGAACATGCAGACCTCGCGGCGCTCACGCAACACTGGCAAGCCCGCATCTTCTCCGACGAGCAGGGGCAACGGTCGCTCTATCGGTTCCAGGACAACCGAATAGTCGCGCGTCACCTCGCTGAACTTGACGCCTCTCAACGCCCTCTGCTGCTTGGTCCGCTGACCAGCGCGCTCTGCTGGGATGATCACAACTGGCAATGGTTCGATAACGAGCAACCAGGCGAGTATCCCGAACCCTTCGAAAAACCGTGGTTGTCTATCCCAGAACCCGAGCACGTAAGGCGCGCTGTCACACACCACAATCTTGAGTTGTGGCTATGGGAGAGCCACACGCATGCGACCACCAAGCTCGCAGAGACTCGAGTGCTGAGCGAATGGCTGGACCGTCAACTCGACAAAGCGAAGGAATGGCACTGGCACAGCGAGCCGCAACTGCAATTCCTGCTGCGCTACCAGCTCGAGCCCGCACTGGCAGAGCATCCAGCCTGGTTGCCGGCTGACCAGGAAACACCAGAAGCCCACTATTCACGAGTCAGTTCAGTGCTGACTTCAAGCCTTTCTGCACGGGATTGATCAGATGACGTCTCACACCTTTTCTCGAAGCCGCTTCCTGCCCATTCACGCATGGTCTGCACTGTTCGGCCTTCTGCTCAGCGGCTGCAGCACACTAGGTTCGGTCGGCGCGGATACCTTTACTTTGAAGGGCGAGCTACCGGCTGACTTCGCACTGAAAGCCCAAGCGCATTACGGCGGGTCCAAGGAATGCAGTGAACGCGGCCACGTGAAGGGTTTCAAGAAGGATTACGAAAAGGTGCCGCATGGGTACGAGTTCGAGATTCCAGTTAGTTATCGCGACGGACTTTGTGAACTGCAACTGACCAGGGTAGGGCTTTTTATTCATGCGCAGTACGGCGAGCAGGATTGGCAACATAGCTACGATAACGGCGGGTTAGTGGTTGTTGAAGAACTTCCGCCGAATGCCATACCTCATCAAGCAGACGGAGAATTAGCTATAACAGCTAAATGCTCTTGGCTATTTCAAATAAGTAAAGCCCAATCACGCCGCGGAGAAATCAGCAAGATCCTTAACTGCACGGGCGCTGGCGCATTTCTTCCACGCACAGCATTGGCAAGCAAAACTGTGCAGATCCAGTTCGAGCAAAGCGGTGACGATCGTCCTTACCATCGTGATTACTGGCTAAAAACAGAATCTGGATGGAAGCCATGTACAGGCCGCTGGGGGACAAGATTTGAGGAGTTCTGTACAAGTCCGCCGCAGTTTCGCACTTTCACAATGGATGGCGGCACATGCACGGTCTATCCAAACTGCACGGAGTGGCTAACGGATGAGTAACTCAATCTCGCAGACCCTGCTCCAATGTCCGAGTCGCTTGGCAAGGGTAAGCTTTCGTTTAGTAGACTAGCATGGAAGCGGCAAGCCCTACGCTGGGCTGGCTTACCAAATTACAGATAGCCATGGGCTTGATTACTCCGCGACACTAGATGAAGACGGCTGGGCACAGGTGGATAATGTCCACGGGGGACCCTTGGTTGTATCTTTTCCGAACGATTATGACGGCAGCGACCCGTTGTATAGGGGATTACTCACTAGGGAAAAATTCCCAATTTGTATTTCAGCTCTTCAAGTTGCAGCCGAACAATCACCCGCTGGCCCTCGGCGCGCTGACGGGAAGACCTATCTCGCGCAGAACGCGCTTCGAAGGAGGATGCTTATTTCTTAAGGGCCGAAGTAGGAGATTTCGTAAGGAGCAAGGGCCACCTACCGTCGCCAGACAAAGGGTGGACGACGCCGTCCACTCTAATACTGAACGCAGGCTCAGCAGCAGCCAAAACGGGTGTTGCGCTTGGCTGTAATAGGCACCATGTCATCGAGATAAAGGCATTACGCGCCTATAGTCCACTGCTTTCCCGAGGCGCTGATTTTTGCGCGCTGAACGCCTATCACCTGGCGGTCATGAGCGCTTTTGTCTATGCGCCTTTCAGTACAGCTACCAAGCCTTACTCTTCAGCACCGCCGCCCTATTCAGCGCTTGGCAACATCGGATACGTCCTTCAGAACCAGCTAGGGCGCCGGATTCGACCAACGCAGTTCAACACCGCTTCCCCCTATCATCTGCTCTGTGAAGAAGTGCCTTATTCAAAGCGTCTCGAAATCATGCCCTACGATCCGGCGCGCTACGAAAGGGAAGCACAAGAGGGCTGGCGAAATCCTGAGGACGTGCACTTTCTGCACGACACGGATAACGAAACAGATACTAATACCCAAGCTTTTATAACTCATAACGACAAGATCGTATTGATATCCGTCCGCGGCACGCAGGAATTTGTGGCCGACGCCAGTCGAGACGCAGATGCGCGTCAGGTGCTGTACGCAGAAGGTGAAGGCCAGGCGCACCGCGGCTTTTACGAAGCCTTTCAAGCAACTAAACCATTCGTCGAGCGCTACCTCAATGCCTTTTATACTGGCGAGCAAACACTCGTGGTCTGTGGCCATAGCCTCGGCGGCGCGATCGCCCTGCTATTGGCGGAATGGTTGCGCAGAGAATGGTCGAGCGATATCCAGCTCTATACCTTCGGGGCCCCACGCGCAGCCGATGCGGCCTTCGTCAAAGCGGCCCAGCCCCTTACACATCACCGCATCGTCAACCACAACGATCCGGTGCCCGCGCTTCCACTGCCTTGGATGGATGCCGAATGGAAGCTGGCGCTTCCCGGAGCAGCTCTGGTGTATAGCTCACCGGCTATCGGCATTGCGTTGTTACTGGCAGGGATCGTCAACCTTCAAGGCGATTCCTACGAGCATCACGGGGAGCAATGGCATTTTATGCCGCGCAAGCCTGGAGGTGGGAGCGAAGCCTCAGTGCTATGGCAACCAGGTTGTGCGCTGGTAGACGAGCAAAGCTGTGCACGCTACGTCGGGGAAATCGGGCTGGATGGTGATATGCCGAACCGCCTCGCGCTCGCGGCTACGCACCATCTGAGTGACCGCGGCTATGCACGCGCAGCGCTTACTAACCTGCTGCGCTGGAATACCAGCGTCGAAGAGCGCAACGGAAAGTTGTTCACCGAAGCTGAAACCCGTGACATCTATGCCCAGCTGCTAAGCACCGCCCAGCTACTGGGAAGCTGGCAAGCGCGCTCATTCAATGAGTTCCGCTGGGAAATCAGGCGCAGGGGTGAGATGCGTTTCTACGGCAAAAGCGATCTGGAACTACGAGCCATCTATGCCGATGCAATCGAACAAGGGGAACGCGTTCGAGCTGAACAGAGTCCGGCGCTCACTCGAACTCAACAACGTTTGCTAGCGCAGGCGGAGCGCTTGGTGACGCCACGCAGCGTGTTTGGCGAATACGCAGAACGAGTCGATCTTGCGGAGTTGGTCGCGCAATGGCGCGCCATCAACGATAACCAGGTCGCAGAGCGGCTTGCTGCAGTGACCCAAGAAAGCGATCGAACCTTCGCCTAGCAGTTTCGTTAGGTCTGACGAGGGCTGAAGCATTTATAGCGACAGCTCTCGTTTCAGCCCCAACCCCGCCTCGTTTCGTGACCCCGTTCACCCACCTAGCCAACCGGGTGAACTTCAATACTCAGCCTGAGTCTCGCTGCACCGCTTCTCGGTCAGCCGGATCGTCTGCCCACACGCTTTCAAGGAGGAAATCGCGTGCTAGCCCGCTATTGCGCCCTCGCTCTATTCGCCGCATCCCTCGCCCTCGCCGGTTGCTCTGGCAACTACAAGTTCAACGATGACGAATATCGCCCTTTGGGTGATCCGCAGGCGCCTGCCCGCAGCAACTGATCCACCAGGAGAAAGGAACCATGGAACTGGTTTTCGATATCGTCAGTGCACAGCAATTTGTGCCAGGGCTGATCAGCAGTAAGACCTTCAAGCAGGCCGGCGGCATCATCGGCCGCGCCGAGGATTGTGACTGGGTAATCCCGGACCGTAAGCGGGTATTGTCCAGCCGACACGCCGAAGTCAGCTACCGCGACGGGGCGTTCTTCCTCACCGACACCAGCAGCAACGGTATTCAGCTCAAGGACACAGGCGCCAGCCTGGACAAAGGCCGGGCGCAGCGAATCGAACACGGAAGCGTGTATTGCCTGGGCGACTTTGAAATCCGGGCTCGTCTGATCCAGGACCCGGCCTCCTTCGAAGGCGATATCGGCCGACCGCAGCCCGCCGGCAGCATCATTCCAAACGACGCATTTCTCGACCTCGACCCGTTGACCGCACTGGATCAACAAGAACATGCCTACGCCAAAACCGACGATCTGACTGCGGTGCTTGCGCCACCAAGGGTACAAGCCCAGCAGCGCGATTATGCGCAGATCGATGAAGAGAACTTGCAGGTTCCCGAACTGGTGATGCCAGCACCAGCCACACAGCCAAGGGCCTCGCTCGAACCTGAACGCCTGCCGCCTGACTTCTGGACACGCTTCAGCACGGCGCTAGGGATCGATCTATCGGATATGGATGAAGCGGCACGGCAAGCCTTGGCACTGAAAGCCGCGGGCCTGCTCAAGCAAAGCGTTGGCGGTTTGCAGCAGGCGCTACGCACCCGGGGCGAGCTGAAGAATGAGATGCGTCTGTCGCTGACCACGGTTCAGAGTGCTGGCAACAACCCGCTCAAGCACAGCATCGACAGCGGGGAAGCACTGAACCTGCTGCTGCGAGGAGAAAAGTCGGGGCAGCTGCCGGCCGAACAGGCGATGGGGCGCGCTTACCGCGATCTTCAGGCGCACCAGGTGGCCATGCTGGCCGCCAGTCGCGCCGCGATCAAAGGCATCCTTGAGCAGCTTTCACCGGATCAGCTGGCGCTGCGCTTCGAGCGCGATCACAAGCCGCTTGTTGCCACTTCCGGTAGTCGCTGGCGTGCGTTCAAGCGGCTGCATGCTGCGATGCAGCGCGACGAGGATTGGAGCGAGCGGTTGTTCGCTCGTGACTTCGCCCAGGCTTACGAGGAGCAGGCGCGCCTGATCGCCACGCTCAATACCGACCTTCAAGGATGATATTCATGTCTCGCTTTCTTCCCGCCGCGGCGTTTGCAGCGCTTGCCACTCTGAGTGGCTGCTCTGCCCTCTCTCCAAGCTCTGATCTGACCAAGCTGGACCTGTCACTCCAGGGCAGCGACCGGCTCAACCCCGACCTGAACGGGCGCCCTTCGCCGGTCGTGATTCGCCTCCTGGAGCTCAAACATCCGGTGGCTTTCGAAAACGCTGATTTCTTTTCCCTCTATCAGCGCCCCAAGGAAGCGCTGTCCCCGGACCTCGTGATACAGGAAGAGCTTGAGCTGCGCCCAGGCGAGCAGCGCGACCTCAGGTTATTCGTGCAGGAGGGCAGTCGCTACGTCGGCGTGCTGGCCGCCTACCGCGATCTGCCGGAATCGAACTGGCGCTTCGTCATTCCTATGCAACACAAAGCGCAGAACCGAATCGAACTGAGGCTCGATGAGCACGGCATCAAGGCCATCGATCCGTTCGTGGGCGGAGATGGTCGATGAGCATGCACAAAGTGATCTGGCAGGAAGGCATGCTGCTGCGTCCGCAGCACTTCCAGCAAAGCGACCGCTACTACGACGCGCAACTCAAGCAGCGGACCCAGAAGCTGGGACATTACGCCTGGGGCTTCTTTGGACTGGAGATTGACCGCCAATTCCTCAACATGGGCAAGCTAGTGCTCAGCCAGGCGAGCGGGTTGCTCCCCGATGGCAGCCTTTTCGAGATCGGCGCCGAGCGTGAGCCACTGGCGCTGGACGTGCCGCCGAACACTGGCAACACACCGGTGTATCTGGCGTTACCGCTGGTGACCGGCAACCACATCGAAAGCCGTCGGCCAGAGCAGAAGGACGTGCTGGCGCGCTACACCGCATTCGACGAAGAAGTCACCGACTCCAACGCCGGCGATAGCAGCAGCAGCCAAGTCAGCACCGGGCGGCCGGACTTCCGGTTGCTACTGGGCGAGCAGCAGAGCGATCAGGCTTACGTGAAGCTCAAGCTTTGCGACATCCTCGACACCACACCGGACGGCGTGATCAGCCTAGACCCTGAATACATTCCTACCTTTATCGACTTCCAGGCCTCTGGCTACCTCCTGTCGTGCCTGAAGGAAGTGATCAGCATGCTCGGCCATCGTGGCGACATCCTGGCAGAGCGTATCCGCGCTACCGGCAAAGTCGGCGGCGCGGAAGTCGGCGACTTCATGATGCTGCAGCTGATCAACCGCTACGAACCCGTGCTGCGTCACTACATGGGCATCGAGCGGATTCATCCCGAACACATCTACCGTGAACTGCTGGGGTTGTTGGGCGAACTGGCGACGTTCTCCAGCGAGACAAAACGCCCGCGCCTGGATGGCCGCTACCTGCACAACGACCAGGGGCTGTCGTTCCGCAAGCTGATGGATGCGATTCGCCAAGTGCTGTCGATGGTGCTCGAGCAGCACGCCATCGAACTGCTACTGCAACAGCGTCATTACGGCATTCAAGTCTCGCCGCTGCACGACCACAAGCTGCTCGGCAGCGCCTCTTTCGTTCTCGCAGCCAGCGCCCAATGCGACTCCGAAGAGTTGCGCACTCGCCTACCGGCTCACCTCAAGGTCGGTCCGGTGGAGCGTATTCGCCAGCTGGTCAATCTTCACCTGCCGGGTATCAAGGTCAAACCGCTGCCCGTCGCGCCGCGGCAGATCCCGTTCCATTCCGGCAAGACCTACTTTGCTTTGGAGCTCAGCTCAGAAGAGCTGGCGCAACTGGAGCGCTCCGGCGGCTTCGCCTTCCATGTGTCCGGCGAGTTCACCGGGCTTGAGCTGAAATTCTGGGCGATCAGGGACTGACCAACATGATCAGAGAAATGGACTACGCACAGGATGACAAGACGGTCATCCTCAATCGTCACGGCGACGCCCCGGCACAGAGCCCGCTGACGGACTTCAACGCACCGCCCAAATTCGAGCAACTTGAAGAGCGGATGATCTATGCCGCGCGGCTGCGTCCGGCTGAAACCTTCAATATCAGCCTCAACCCGCTCGTCGCGGCAGCCTCCTCCCTCCTCTCCGAAGTCGTGCGGCTCAAGCACAGCTATGAAGGTGAAGACCTGCATGCGCTCAACCAGCGCTTGTCCGGTGAACTCAAGCTGTTCGAGCACCGCGCCCTGCACGACGGCGCCGAAAGCAGCCAGGTCATGGCCGCCCGCTACGTGCTGTGCACCGCGATCGACGAAGCGGTGGTGACCACGCCTTGGGGTAACGAAAGCGAATGGTCACAGATGAGTCTGCTGTCGAGTTTCCACAACGAGACCTTTGGCGGTGAGAAGTTCTTTCAGCTGCTCGAGCGGCTCTCGCGCAACCCAGTCAAGCACCTGCCGATGCTGGAGTTGATGTACCTGTGCTTGTCACTGGGTTTCGAAGGCAAGTACCGGGTGATGCCACGCGGCATGCTCGAGCTCGAAGCGGTCCGCGACAGCCTTTACCGGCAGATCCGCCAGTTGCGCGGCGATGTACCACGTGAGGTATCGCCGAACTGGCAGGGGCTGCGCGACACACGCCGGCGCCTGGTGCGCATCGTGCCCTGGTGGCTGGTCGCGCTGTTCACATTGATCTGCCTGGTAACACTCTATGCGGGCTTCGCCTGGGTGCTGGGAGAACAACGCGAGGCGGTGCTGCAGCCCTATCAACCTGTCGATCCGACCGTTCAGGTCGAGCCCAAGCCGTAACAAGGACGTACTGCCATGAAGGTTTTTTTCGGCAAGCTTGCCGCGTTTTTCCGCAAGACCTGGGTATGGAGCCTCTGCCTCCTGCTCACGCTGGCCCTGCTGGTCTGGTTCGTCGGCCCGCTGCTCGCAGTAGACGACTATAAGTTTTGGGAATCCTCGGCCAGCCGCCTGCTGACCATCGCCGGCCTCTGCCTGGTCTGGGGGCTGTTCATCGTGTTCGCCAGCTGGCGCAGCACACGTCGCAAGCAGGCCGAAGCCAGCGACGAAGAGGTTCAGGAGCGGCTTCGCCGTGAGGGCTTGGTCAGCGAGGAGCAAGGCATCCTCAGCCAGCGCTACCGCGACGCCCTGCGTACCCTCAAGAGTTCGAGCCTGTACCGTGGACGCAGCGAAAAATGGCGCAACGACCTGCCGTGGTACTTGCTGCTTGGCCCTCATGGCAGCGGCAAAACCTCATTGCTGGACTTTTCCGGGTTGGACTTTCCGCTCAACCGTGGTGAAAACAAGCGCCTGACCAAGGATGTCTCCGGCACCCGCTACGCCGACTGGTACTTCGCCGACCATGCCGTGCTGATCGATACCGCTGGCCGCTACCTGACACAGCCCGACGCGGGTATTGACGGCAAAGCCTGGGAGACGCTACTTGGCCTGCTGCGCCGCCGCCGTGCACGCCCGCTTAATGGCGTGCTGATCAACATCCCGGTCGAGCAGCTGCTGCACTCCAGTGAACTGGAACTCGAAACGCTGGCCCGCCAGAGCCGCCAGCGTCTGCATGAAGTCCACCAGCGCCTGGGCGCCGACGTACCGGTTTATCTGGTCTTAAGCAAGGCCGACAAGGTGCTTGGCTTCGACGAATTTTTTGATCAGCTCTCGCGCGAGGAAAGCGATCAGGTGCTGGGCACGAGCTTTCGCAAGGAGCAGGACGGCACTGACGTCAACGTGGTGCGGAGCGAGTTCGAGGAGCTGCTGCGTCGTCTCAACAGCCAAGTCATCCTGCGCATGCACCAAGAGCGCGACACCCAGCGCCGCGGCCGCATCCTTGATTTCCCGCACCAGCTTGGCCAGATCGGCGAGCGTTTATGCCTGTTCGTCGAACTGGCGTTCTCCGGCAACCGCTACCAACGTGCCAGCCAGCTGCGCGGTTTCTACCTCACCAGCGCACCGCAACTTCAAGGTGAGTTCGACCCGCTCACCAGCGGCATCGGCCGCAACCTTGGGTTGTCGAGCGGCGCGCTGCCATCGTTCCGCAGCGGTCGTGCGCGCTTCATCAATCACCTGCTGAGCCGCGTGATCTTTCCCGAAGCTGACCTCGCCGGGCTTGACCAACAGGAAGTTCGCCGCATCGACTGGGGCCAGCGCGCCCTGTATGCCGCAGGTTTCGCCTGCCTGGCGCTGTTCGGGGCGTTCTGGGCCAACGGCTTCTCCAGCAACCATGAACGGCTCGAGCAATTGCGCGGCCTTGCGGAACAGCTGGGCCGCGAGCAACAGGGGATCTCGTCTCAAGATGATGCACTGCGGACGCTCAAGGCGCTGGATATCAGCTATGCGGCTACCCAGGTGTTTCCTGATAAGGCAGATGTGTCCTTCCTGCAACGCGGTGGGTTTTATCAGGGAGAGGTGGTAGACCCCACCCTCCACCAGGCCTACCGCCGCGAGCTGGAAAGCGTGCTGCTGCCTCGCGTCGCGCGCCAGCTGGAGGCCCAGATTCGCGCCAATCTGACGGATCGAGAGCGCCTGCTGGGCAGCCTGCGCGCTTACCTGATGCTCAATCTGAAGGCGCGTCGCGACGACGCTTTCCTTAAGGACTGGGTCGCTGCCGATTGGTCGCTGCGTTACGCCGGCAACGCCGTCGCCCAGAACGGCCTCAACACCCATTTCGAGCGACTGCTCGGCGAGGGCTTCCAACCTTATGCGCTGAACGACCAACTGGTCGCCGAGGCACGTCAAGTGCTGCGCAGCGAATCGCTGGCCAGCGTCGTCTATCGCATGTTGCGCGATCAGGCGCGCAACTTGCCTGACTACCGACTCAGTCAGCACCTCGGACCGCAAGGTGCATTCTTCAATGGCAGCGACTACACCATCCCAGGTTTATATACGCAGAATGGGTATCAGACGTTCTATGTCGCCCAGGGTAGCGAACTGGTGCGCGAAATCCTGCGTGACAACTGGGTGCTCGGCGAAGGCGACAGCTTGAGCCTGAAAGATCTCGGACGGTTGATGGTCGAGATGGAGCAGCTTTATTTCCGGGACTACGCCAACTATTGGAGCGAAGCGGTCGCCCAGCTCACGCTGGAGCCCATTGCAGGCGCTGGTCAAGGTTCGGCTCTGCTTAGCGGGTTGTCTGCAGCGAATTCCCCACTGCTGCAACTGCTCGTCGAAGTCCGTGACAACACACGCTTTGCTGGCGCGGTCGATACGGCTGGCGACGCCGTAGACGCAGTCGATGCGCTCAAACATGCCAACGGCAAGCTGGGCAAAGCCGCTAAGCTCGCTTCAGCCGCTGCCGAACAGACCCAGGCCGCACTGGCCAAGAATGTGCCCGACACGGCGCGCAAAACACTCGAGCGCCGTTTCGAGCCGCTGCATCGCCTGCTTGACGACAATGCAGGCGCCAGCGCCGAACTGGTTCCCACACTGCAAGCCCTAGACGCGCTTCAAATGCAGCTGGCCAGTCTGGCGCATGCCAGTGCGCCAGATCAGGCGGCCTTCGAACTGGCCAAGGCACGCATGGCAGGCCAGCGTGATGCCATCAACCAGCTGCGGGCCAGCGCAGCCCGGCTTCCACAACCGATCGGCAACTGGCTTGGCCTGCTCGCCGAAGACAGCTGGACGCTGGTTCTGAATGACGCTTACCACTACCTCAACCAGCGCTATCAGAGCGAGCTGTACGCCTTCTACAAAGGTTCGCTACGTCAGCGCTATCCATTTAGCGCACACAGTGAGAGCGACGTCGCCATCGCTGACTTTCGGGAGTTCTTCAAGGCGCAAGGTGTTGCTGATGGGTTCTTTGATCGCTACCTGAAGGCGTTCGTCAGTGGCAGTGCTGGCCACTATCAGCTTCGTCGAGTCGACGGCCGAGGCTTGCCGTTGTCACGCGAGTTCCTGTCTCAGATAAGCAACGCGCAAACCATCCGCCGCAGTTTCTTCTCAGAAAACCCGAACGAGCCGCAGATTCGCTTCAAGCTCGAGCCCTATTCGCTGGATTCGAGCCTCGGCCGCGCAGACTTTCGCTTTGGCAATCAGCAAATGGAATACCGCCACGGGCCAATCGTGCAGACCGCCTTCAGTTGGCCAACCGACGCGGAGGATGGCCGCACCAGCCTGGTGGTTGAGGAACTTGGCGGACGTCGCGTCGGCATCGAGAAGAACACCGGCCCCTGGTCGCTGTTCCGCCTGCTGGACCTGATGCAGGTCGATTACCACAGCGGTCGTGACGTGCTGATGCTCAAGGCCAATCTGGGCGGCCGCAACGCCAACTACCTGTTACATAGTCAGCGTTCGCCGAACCCGTTCGACATCGCCCTGCTGCGCGACTTCAAACTGCCGGCGACCCTGTGATGTCAGCCACTGCAAGCCTGCCCTACAGCTGGCGCAGCGCCGCGCGGACCGATACGGGCAAAGTCCGCGCGCGCAATGAAGACGCCTTTCTCGACCTCCCCGAGCAAGGCCTTTGGGCGGTGGCCGATGGAATGGGCGGCCACCACAATGGCGCGTTGGCCAGCCGCCTGATCGTCGAGCAACTCGCCATGTTGCCCAGTGGCAGCATGGCGGAGCGCCTGGTCGGTCTGCGCCGCTGTTTACATGAACTCAACCGCAGGCTGGGGCAAGCGCTGACCGTCACCGCTGATCGGCCCGATCCCGTGATTGGCAGTACCGTGGTTGCGCTGCTGATGCAGGCCGACCGTGCCGCCTGCGTATGGGCGGGTGACAGCCGTTGCTACCTCTGGCGTCGTGGACGGCTTTATCAGCTCTCGCGTGACCATTCATTGCTACAACAGCTGATCGACGAACAGAGCCTGAGCCCGCAGCAAGCTGCACGTCATCCGGCGGCAAACGCCCTGACCCGCGCCATCGGCGCCAGCGAACAACTGACACTGGATATCCTCGAGTTCGAGGTGTATCCAGGTGACACCTTGCTGCTGTGCAGCGACGGGCTCTACCAGAGCCTGTCACCCGACACTCTGGGCGCGGCGCTCAATGCACCGTCGACGGGCCTGGCCCTGCAACGGTTGTTTGAGGAGGCCATGGTGGGTCCGTGCCGAGACAACCTGAGCGCAGTGGTGATACGCCTATGAACGAGCCCCTGCGCGCTGAGCCGGCATCAGACCTCACCTATTTCGCCTTCGCGGCCTCGGCACCCTCCCCCGCAAGCCTGGCCACATCGGCCGCTGCTTTTGCCGCGCGCGATTTGCCAGAGGTATTGGCAGGCCGTTATTTGATTGAACGACTGCTTGGCGTCGGCGGTATGGGGGCCGTTTATCGCGCTCGAGACCTATTGCGCGAGCAGTTCGGCGACCCGGAGCCCTACGTCGCCCTTAAAACCTTGAGTGACGAGTTCAACGAGTACCCAGATGCCCACGCGCTGCTCTATACCGAGTTTGCTCTGACCACGCGTTTAAGCCATCGCCACGTCGTGCGGCTGTTCGGGTTTGACGTGGACGCCATCAGCCAACGTGCATTCATTACGCTCGAGCTGCTCAAAGGTCCGACGCTCGACCAGTTGCTCAGCGAACGCCCGGCAGGCCTCGCCTGGGACGAGTTATGCGAAATCGCCGTGCCGCTAATCGAGGCGTTGGCCTATTCCCACAGCCGCGGCGTCATCCACGGGGACATCAAACCCAGCAACGTCATATTGGCCGAAGACGGGCTTCGCTTGTTCGATTACGGCCTCGGACAGGCACTCGAAGGCGTGCTGAAAAACCTGCCACGCCTGTCTCGTAACCGATTCAAAGCCTGGACCACGCGCTACGCAGCCCCTGAACTACTAGACGGCGGGGAGCCATCGGAAGCCAGCGATGTATACGCACTCGGTTGCCTGCTTTATGAATTGGCCAGCGGCACCCACCCGTTCCGGCGGTTAAGTGCCAAGCAGGCAAAAGCAATGGAGCTCGACAAGGAACTGGCATGCCCTGCGAACCTCACTCAGGGCTGGCCCACTCTGCGCGCAGCCTTGGCGTTTGACATTCATCAGCGCACAGCCAGCACGACCCACCTGTTGAATATATTCCGCCGCCCCGCACCAAGCCGCCTGCAGCGCTGGTTCGGGCGCGCCCATGGATGACAAGGACACAAGGAAGCGCCATGTTCAACGCGGCCAACGACACCCACTTCAGCCTCGCCATCGAAGGCGTCGAGCACGACCTGCAAGTGCTCGCGTTCACCGGGCGCGAAGCCATCAGCCAACCCTTTCGTTTCGAGCTTGAGCTGATCAGCGAACATCCCGAACTCAACCTGCAAAGCCTGCTGCACAAGCCGGCATTTCTCGCACTGTCACCGGCCGGCCATGGTATCCACGGAGTGATCCACCGCGTTGCACAGGGCGAGTCTGGCAAGCGCCTCACCCGCTATCGTGTGTCCATCGTTCCGCAACTGACCTACCTCGCGCACTGTACCGATCAACGCATTTTTCAACACCTGACGGTGCCGCAAATCATTGCCCAGGTACTGGAGAGTCACGGGATTCAGGCGAACGCCTATCGCTTTCAGCTCGGCCCGACGGCCTATCCCCAGCGCGACTACTGCACCCAGTACGACGAAACCGACCTGCACTTCGTCCAGCGCCTATGCGAAGAAGAAGGCATCCACTATCACTTCGAGCACAGCCAGCAGGGTCATGTACTGGTGTTCGGTGATGACCAGACGAGTTTTCCCAAACTTGGCCAGCCCACCGCGTACCTGCAGGACAGCGGGCTGGTAGCCGACGAGCCGGTGATCAAGCGCTTCTCCGTGCGCCTGGAGACTCGTACCAACCGCGTGAGTCGGCGCGATTACGACTTTGAACAGCCACGCCTGGTGATGGAGGCCGCGCAGAAGGGCCAAGCGGGGGACAGACAGATATCGTCTGAGCCAGACCTCGAAGACTATGACTACCCGGGTCGCTTCACCGATCGAGCCCGAGGCAAGCACCTGTCCCAGCGCTCACTGGAGCGCCACCGCGCCGACTACCGCCTGGCTGAAGGCCGAAGCGACCAGCCACGACTGGTCAGCGGGCACCTGCTGGAAATATCTGATCACCCGCGCCAGGAATGGAATGACCTCTGGCTGCTGACCGAGGTGCTCCATGAAGGCAAACAGCCTCAGGTGCTGGAGGAGTCGGTAACAAGCGACACTGATGCACGAGACGGTTTCACCCAGGGCTACCGCAACCACTTTACCGCCACCCCGTGGGCGGTCCCTTACCGCCCGGCTCTGACGCACGCAAAGCCGCGCGTGCTCGGCAGCCAGAGCGCCGTGGTCACAGGCCCTGCGGGCGAAGAAATCCACTGCGACGAATACGGCCGGGTAAAGGTCCAGTTCTTCTGGGATCGCCACGGCCAAGCCGATGAAAAGACAAGCTGCTGGTTGCGCGTCAGCTCAAGCTGGGCCGGCGACCGCTACGGCGGTATCGCCATCCCGCGCGTCGGCATGGAAGTACTGGTTACCTTCCTCGAAGCTGACCCCGACCAGCCCTTGGTGACTGGCTGCCTCTACCATGCCGAACATCAAGTCCCCTACGACCTGCCGGCAGACAAGACCCGCAGCGTCTTCAAGACACTGTCGAGCCCCGGCGGGGGCGGCTACAACGAACTGCGCATCGAGGATCGCAAAGGCGCCGAGCAGATATACATCCACGCCCAGCGGGACTGGGACGAAAACATCGAGCACGACCAGAAGATTCGCGTTGGTAACGAACGCCACGACCGGGTGGAAGCCAACAGCTACAGCGAATATAAGGCAGAGGAGCACCTGAGCGTCACCGGCGATCGCAAGGTGGAAGTCAAACCCGACGACCACCTCACTATTGCCCAAACCCAGCACATCAAGCTCGGCACCGCCCAATTGACCAAGGTCGGCCGCGAGATCCACCTCAAAGCCGGCCAGAAAATGGTCATCGAAGCCGGCATCGAGCTGACCCTCAAGGCTGGCGGCAGCTTCATCAAGCTCGACCCGGGCGGCATCACCCTCAGCGGCCCAATGATTAAGATAAATGCCGGTGGCGCGCCTGGTAAAGGCGCCGGGATAAAGATCAAGCCGCCGGTTTTGCCTGGAGTGGCAGATCGAGACAAGGCGGGGAGTTTGTTGGAGCAGGCGCTGGGTAATGCTCTTACGCCCAAGACAAAACCCAAACGCACGCTGAATTTCTCCGGTTAACAGGGATCAAGCACGAGCCATCTTCACGCCCGTGAAAAAGGACTATCATCATGGCAGACAACAAACCGATCAACTGGGACTATCCGTTCAAGACCGCCGGCGAAGACAGTAAAGAAATCAGCGATCCGCAGATATATCTCGATGCCTTGGCCAAAGCCAAAGATGGCTTCTATCCCATGGGGGCCAACGGTCTTTGGCATGGCGGCGTGCATTTCGACGCAGGCAGCGCCGAACTACTCGATCAGAGCGCAGTTCGCTGCATTGCCGATGGCGAGGTGATCGCCTATCGCATCGATGACAAGTATCCCGAGACGTCCTACGCCTCCACGAGCCAGCCTGGCATGGGGCCAGAGTCGGTGGGCGCCAAGTATTCAACGGGTTTCGTGTTGGTCAGGCATCGCCTGGTGCTGCCGTCCGTACTTACACCTAGCGCTCCTAGCGGGGGGACAAGCGACAGTACAACGGCAGCAACGGCAGCAACGGCTTCAGACACCGCCTCGCCAGCCGCTGCGGGCGCAGAAACCGCGCCGGCCAGCGAAGGACTGACTTTTTACAGTCTGTACATGCACCTGCTCGACTGGGTCGGCTATCAGGCCACCAGTGCCCCTAAACCCGCCGAGTTCCTCGCGCCGACCTGCTATGCGGTCAAGTCCACCACTAATGATCCACTCGTGGGCTTGCGGATACGTGCTTTGGCCGAGGATGGAACGAGCGAGGTGCTCGCCTTGCTCCCCAAGGGCTGCAAAGTCACGCTGGGTGAAACGCACAACAAAAAGTCCCAATACAAAAAGCTACTTAACATCGATGAGGGCGCGGCTATACCCGCCTTACCGGCAGGTACTGTCGACTGGGTGTATGAGCCTGAACTGACCGGCAACACCGTGGCGGGCAAAGCCCAGGACACCGAACCCGCGCTCACCCTCAGCCACCAGGGCTTGAATGTGCGCCGCGAAAGTAACCGTACCGGCACCATCATTGGCGTATTGCCGCGTGGTGCAACACTCAAGGTGGGCGAGAAACAGAGAAGCGGCTATTGCAAGGTGCTGGAGGTCATGGACTATCGCGGCGTACCCGTACTGCCCAACGGGCCGGATGGCAAACCGCTGGGCTACGTGTACTTCGATGAACTCGAAACTCAGTACGGTGCCCCGAGCGTTACAGGCAGTGTTCATATTTTGCCCAAGCCTTACGCGATCAACGCTGGGGAACTGGTTGGGCATATGGGTAAGTATCAGAACCAAGACGAAGGCACTGCCAAAAAACGCCTGCACCTGGAAGTTTTCACGAGCGAGGACGTCCCAGCTTTCATCGAGAAAAGCCGTGCTGTCGGGGAAAAGCTGCCCGATGAACAGAAGACCCTGATAAAGGTGGACAAGGGCTCGAAGATCGTCCAGCCCCCTGCTGCAGATGCACAAGTCGAAGCGAGACTGGATTTGCGTCTCTGCGGCGATTCACCCAGGGCCGGTTGCTGGGCCAAGGTGCAGAAGTACACCATCTGTAACGCTGACAAGAACAGCGAACTGGGCAGTTATAACTCGACAAAGCGTACCTATTCGCTAAGCGCTCTGCAGAAGATAACCCTGGCCTCCCGAATGGGCGTCAACGCTGCGGATATGCCGGATCAGGTCGACTTTCTCAAGGTGTACTCCAACTCACTTGAGGGGGGCGCCCCCATGACTATGAGGGTGGCAGCATCCCCACGACCCATCCATGGCGCAAAGTCGGCGCTGTAATAGGCAAGCCCTTCTGGATCAAACGCTCCGCATTGAACGCTCAGGGCCAGCGCAGCAGCACGGCCGGCACGCTCGATGCCTGGACAGAGTTCCCCCTGCACAGTGGCCTGGAAGGTAAAGCCAGCGGTTACGTACGCATACTGCCCGCCAGCTCCTGGGACGCTTTGCCTGATGAGCGTAAAGCTATCGACGCTGAGAAGGTGCGCTGGTGGTACGTCACCGTCGGTGACATGGAAGGCAACGACATTTCCGGTTGGGCACCAGAAAAAGACCTTATCGTCACACGTCACTCGCCCTGGGAATGGCCAGGTTTCAGCACCCTGCAAGACAAACTCCCTCTGGACGCCCACCTGGCAAGAACCCTCGACGCCACCGGGTGCGCAACGGAAGACGAAATTGCACGCTACGCCGCACTGATCGAAGAAGCTGAGCTCGGCCCCATCCTCAGCAAGCTGTACGAGATCATCGACCAGCCAGACGGAAAGGGCGTCCGTGACAACAAACTCACCCCAGCGGAACTCCAGGCCGCCCTCGGCAAATCTTGGCTGGCACAGCAGCTTTCCCTGCTGATCAGCCAGCATGAAAGCGAGTGGTTCTGGAACGAAGAGAAGTGGAACCAGTTGGACAAACTGATGGGCCACACACCAGCAGAGCCAAACCTGAATTGGGTTGCAGAGAAGAAAAGAATCGAGACGATATCTTGGTGGGCGGAGTTGGCCGGCCAACCGGGAATACGGGCGAATGGGGTAGCGTGGCATTTTCACCCCGCGGAGCTAATCAGGCTCTTCTATAAACCCAGCGCACGCCTGATAACTATGGAGATGCTGCAAATAACAAACAAGTAGCGACTCTTCATATTATGAGGAAATACTGCCTTACCTCAACGAATATGCGAACGCCTACGAAGTCAATACACCTCTTCGAATTGCTCACTTTCTGGCTCAGGTTGGCCACGAAAGTGGATTCAGAGTCCGCTCGGAAGATGGCAATTATAGCGCGACACGCATGCGTGAAATTTTTGGATGCGTGGGTGGAAAAAACAATTACGATAAAGCAACGGACGAATGCTCGCTTGGGCGCCTGCGAGATAGACTATGGACGCATGAGTCGGCATATGAAAACAACCCGAGGAAGCTTCTTAGCTTTGTATATTCATCACGAATGGGTAATGGTGACGAGAGAAGCGAGGAAGGATATAAATTTCGAGGTAAAGGCATCATTCAGCTAACCGGAAAGAATAATTACCGGAGATATACGGAGATACATAATCATGCAAACCCAAATGACGTCAAAGACTTTATCGAAGCCCCAGACCTGATCATAACCAACGTTAAATATGGTGTTGAGTCAGGCTTCGTCTACTGGGCAATGGTTAACGCCAACATAATGGCGGACGCAGATAATTCAGAGCGTCTAACGGTTGCAATTAATGGCGGCATGAACGGATATGACGAGCGCATTGAGTGTTTAGAAAAATTAAAGCACCACATGGGTATATGAGTATCCCTATGAAGGAATTACTAAAAACAATTGCGGTTTCTATATTAACCCTGGCATCGACGATTGCTTGCAGCCAAGAAAATATCAGGGCATCTAATGACACCAAAAGAGGAGCGGTGGCAAATCTCTGCGATGCTGATGAGGAAAGCATATTCACATGCTTTACCGAGAAGAAGATAGCGTCTCTATGCTTGCGACAGCAGGAGGGCAACGTTTATATAAAGTACAGATACGGCTCACCAGAGAAAATAGAATTGATCTATCCAATTTCTCAAGCGGACTCCAGTGAAGGGTTTAAATTAAGCACAACCCCATACCCGGGCGGAGGAGAAAATCGGATCCGCTTTGCCATAGCGGAATACAACTACTACTTATATGACATTGCGAAATCTGAAAGCGACGATCAAGGCCAATACCCTGTATTTAAATCAGGGATATTAGCTTTGAAAAATAACGCAACAATTCTATCGAAATCATGCAAAAACGACGCAAGTATAAAAGCACCTGCCTTCGAAGTACTCCAGGAGGAGAATTTTAATTATAACCTCGATATGATCCGCGAATAATAGAGGCTTGATATATATTTGTATTTTTGCTGCTGTAAAGCTCTCGCTTTCTTTAACATAAAACCAATACTCCTTGGCGGCTACCAGTACCAGCTCGGGCCAACCGTCTACCTTGGGCGCGAATACTGCGTGCGTTACGACGAGAGCGACCTGTACTTCGTCCAGCGCCGATGCGCTGAGGAAGGCATCCATTACAACTTCGAGCACAGCCCACAGGGCCATGTACTGGGACGGTGGACGCAATAACAAGGATAGTGAATCTAAACACGGATAGCTATCAAGCAAGACGGGCGAATTTTGAGAGACTCTGGAGCACCCAAATATTAAAGTAGCCAGAGATAAAAAATGTTTCCATTGATAACCTTGAAGCGATCGTTAGAATGAAAATTTCGCATCTTGCGCTAGCCCTGACTGTAGCTTTCTCGTCTCTCCTATCGGCAAATACTATGGAAGAGGAAAACCCCCTCTTCAGCTGCAAAACAAAATCCAATAAAGCCTTCGAATTACATAAGCAAGATAATGCGATTCTTTATAAGTTTGGGAAAATCAATTCTCCACCAGAGCTAGAATTAAAAAAACCATCAGATGAGGTGCAGATTGTAATAGGCAACGCGTCTGGCAGCGAGCTAACCAACTCCATCAGCTTCGTTAATGGCGAATATTCGTACACATTAATATCCAGCGTCAATAAGATTGCGGACGTCCAAGAGCCCACGCACGGCATATTAGTTAAGAAAAATTCTAACTACTTAACTTATATCTCATGCATTTCAGCCTCCGTGGAGGGAAGTTTGCTTGACCTTAAATAACTGTCCGAGCACGCATTCACCCTTATCTGTCACCGCAAAAGCGGCGACATCTAATTGCCATCACCGCTCAATCCTGCCATAAACGCGCACTCGCCATAACGCTACAAGGATGTACCGATGCAATTGCTGCGCCGAGCCCTGGGGGCTGTCTTGTTGTTGGCTATGCTGGCCGCGGCCGTTGGGCTGTATTTCGTGGCCTACCCAAACCTTCCGGAGTACGAAGCACCCGAAGCGCTGCGTTATCTGGAGCAGTGGGAGAACGGCGACCGGGAGACTTACTACTACACGCCGCAAGGCACACAGGTAAAGGGACTGGAGTACGACTGGTTTGTCTCGCTGGAGCTGCCTTTCAGTCAGGACAAATTCGCCACGCCCGACTACCTCGCCCGCTTCGGATTTCTGGTCGATCCCTCCCAACAAGCTACCGCGCTGAACCCCGGCAACCTGCCGGTGGGCTTTGCCCGCCACGAGGACGACGAGAGCGGGCGAACCTACCTGGATGTCACCTGCGCGGCCTGCCACACCGGTGAGCTGCGCCATAACGGCCAAGCCATCCGGATCGATGGCGGCGCGGCGATGCATTCGCTGGCTTCGACTGTACCGACGCTGCGCGGCGGTTCATTCGGCCAAACGCTAGGCATGAGCATGGCCTTCACTTACTACAACCCCTTCAAATTCGACCGTTTCGCCCATGCGGTCCTTGGCGAGCACGACGAACCGGCCCGCGCACAGCTGCGCCGCGACTTCAAGCAAGCGCTTGATCGGCTACTGGGCACGGCCTACAACGACTGGCACCGGGACCTTTATCCGACCGAAGAGGGCTTCGGCCGGACCGACGCCTTCGGGCGCATCGCCAATACCGCTTTTGGTGATGCCCTAGACACCGCCAACTATCGCGTCGCCAACGCCCCGGTGAGCTACCCGCATCTCTGGGACATCTGGAAATTCGACTGGGTGCAGTGGAACGGCTCGGCCATGCAGCCGATGGCGCGCAATATCGGCGAGGCCCTAGGCGTCGGGGCAAAGCTGCAACTGCTCCATGAAAATGGCCAGCCGCTGCCCGAAGGCGAACGCTACGCCTCGGGCGTTCGTGTGCGTGACCTGCACAGGCTGGAAAATACGCTGATGCGGCTTGCCCCTCCCCGTTGGCCAGAAGAGATTCTGGGCGAGATCGACCTCGAGCAAGCCAGCCGTGGGCGGGCGCTTTATCGCGAGAACTGCGCCCATTGCCACGACGCCAAACCGAAGCCGGAGAACAACCGCTATGCCCCGGAACGAGACCCGGAATGGCGCATGGCAGTAATCCCGACCTCCGTGGTCGGCACCGACCCGACCACGGCTGACAATATCGCTGATCACCGTTTCGACCTGACCCGGTTGGGCTGGACGCAGGATGAGCTAAAGCGTCTCGATGTGAAACTGTACGGACAATCTACGGGCCCGCTGGACCTGAGCAAGGTGTCCAGTGCCAAGGGGCTGGCCTACATCACCGCCTATGTCGAAGATCGCGCCTATCGCGATGCGGGTATCGGCGCGGCAGAACGCGCCGAGTTCAATGGTTTTGGGCTGCCCATCGGCGTGCAGGAGATTCGCGGCTACAAGGCCCGCCCGCTGGATGGCATCTGGGCCACCCCACCCTTCCTGCACAACGGTTCGGTGCCAAGCCTGTTCCACCTGCTGTCTCCGGTAGCCGAGCGGCCGCAACGGTTCTGGACCGGCAGCCGCGAGTACGACCCCAGCCACGTCGGCATCCGCACTGAACGCTTCGGTGGCGGCTTTCTGCTGGATACCGCGATTACCGGTAACGGCAACCGTGGGCATGAGTTCCGAGCAGGCTGTCGTGGCAACGGCGTGATTGGCCGGGCGCTGGCGCCACATGAGCGCTGGGCCTTGGTCGAGTACCTCAAGGTGTTGGGCGACCCAGGCTTCGAACCACGCCTCGAAGCGCTACCAACTCGCCCTCACACGCCCGGCCCGAGCTGCCTCTGACTCGAACTCCGCATAAGGACTTGCTGCATGCTTACAAAACTCTGGCTTTGGATCGGTCGTGTGCTCGGCCGCCTTCTGTTGGCCCTTTCCGCCCTCGGCTTAGCGAGCTGGGCCATCTACACCGCCTACTTCCATATCACCCATCGCGGACCCGTTCCGACCGAAGAGGTGATCGCCCCGACCGAAGCGGCCGACACCCAGGCGATCATCGCCGACGCCATCGCCGTGGTGGAACAGCACAGCGAGAATACTCGTGTGCTGCGTGATGCCCATGCCAAGGCACACGGCTGCATGCGGGCCGAAGTCAATGTGCGTAATGACCTCGAACCCGCGCTGCGCTATGGCGTATTCGCCGAACCGGGCAAAACCTGGAACGCCTGGGTGCGGCTGTCCAACGGCAACGCCTACCCGCAGTTCGACCGCATCAGGGATGCCCGCGGCATGGCGATCAAGCTGCTCGACGTTCCGGGCGACAAGCTTACGCGTGACCCGCGACATGCCGGCGAGCAGGACTTCGTGATGTTCAACCACCCGGTGTTCTTCGTCCAAGACGTCGCCGAGTACCGCAGTAACTTCGCCGCCCAGGCGCGGGGCCAGAAGGTGTTGGCGTTCTTCCCGAGCATGGACCCGCGCAGCTGGGAACTGCGCCACCTGCTCATTGCCCTGCAAACATTGGCACCGGCGCCACAAACGCCGGTGGCCACGACTTACAACTCCGTGGCGCCGTACAAGTTCGGCCAGCACAACATCAAGTACCGGGTCATCCCTGCGCCCGAGCGCTGTCCCGCGTATGAACTGCCGGAACAGAACCACGACCTGCCCAACTTCTTGCGCCAGGCGCTGTATCAGCAGCTGTCGCTGGACCGTGTACCCGCATGCTTTGAGCTGCAGGTGCAGCGCCAGAACGCCGAGCACTATATGCCCATCGAAGACACCAGCATCGAATGGGATGAGGCGCTCTCGCCGTTCGAAACGGTCGCGGACATCCGCTTGCCTGCACAGGATTTCGACAGCCCCGAGCAGAACCTCAACTGCGACAACCTTAGCTTCAATCCCTGGCACGCGTTGCCGGCGCACCGTCCAATCGGCGGCATCAACCGTTTACGCAAAGCCGTCTACGAATCCATCAGCGCCTATCGGCTAGAGCGCAACGGCGTAGCCGAAACACGCACACCAAGCACAGAAGTGCCCTGACCTACCCTGCAGCGGTGTT
This sequence comes from Stutzerimonas chloritidismutans, assembly GCF_038562055.1. Classification (GTDB taxonomy): domain Bacteria; phylum Pseudomonadota; class Gammaproteobacteria; order Pseudomonadales; family Pseudomonadaceae; genus Stutzerimonas; species Stutzerimonas chloritidismutans_A. The sequence goes on from NZ_JBCFXD010000014.1 coordinate 37,045, forward strand.
CAATAAAGGTGTTCGAGACAGACTGAAGGGCTGCTGACCGGTGCAGCGCTCAGGGAGCGCGACGTTTCAGCTGAAAGCTGCCGCCCCATAATGGATACGCCTGCAGGCGATGCCTCACCGACGCTGATAAAGAATTTCTTGAGGCTGAACTGCCGTGTTGTTGACTGTGGCTGGTTGTTAGCAAATCTGGCCTAGCGGCGGCCTACTACGCGCGCTCTGCGTTAAACAAAAAAGGCGCCCTAAGGCGCCTTTTTCACAAGCTACAACAGAATCAAGCCTTGGCTTTCTTCGCAGCGCGGTTACGCTCGCCTTCGTCGAGGATCTTCTTGCGAAGACGGATCGACTTCGGGGTCACTTCGCACAGCTCGTCGTCCTGAATGAATTCCAGAGCCTGCTCCAGCGTGAAGCGGACCGGCGGAACCAGGGCGATGGTTTCGTCCTTGCCCGAAGCGCGCATGTTGTCGAGCTTCTTGCCTTTGGTGGGGTTAACGCCCATGTCGTTGTCACGGCTGTTCAGGCCGACGATTTGACCGTTGTAGATTTCCTGGCCGTGCTCGACGAACAGCTTGCCGCGCGCCTGCAGAGTTTCCAGAGAATAAGTCAGTGCCTTGCCGGTATCGATCGATACCAGTACGCCGTTCTGGCGGCCGGACATGTGGCCAGACTTCATCACGTCGTAACGGTCGAAGATCGAGGTCAGGATGCCTGCACCGTTGGTGATGGTCAGGAACTGGTTACGGAAACCGATCAGACCACGGGCGGGGATGTTGTACTCAAGGCGAACACGGCCTTTGCCATCCGGCACCATGTTGCTCAGGTCACCCTTACGCAGGCCCATTTCTTCCATGACCTTGCCCTGCGCTTCTTCAGGGATGTCGATGGTGACGTTCTCGAACGGCTCGTGCTTGGCGCCATCGACTTCACGAATGATCACTTCCGGACGGCCTACGCCCATCTCGAAGCCTTCGCGGCGCATGTTCTCGATCAGTACCGACAGGTGCAGTTCACCACGGCCGGAAACCTTGAACTTGTCAGCCGAATCGCCTTCTTCAACGCGCAGAGCCACGTTGTACAGCAGCTCCTTGTCCAGACGGTCCTTGATGTTACGGCTGGTGACGAACTTGCCTTCCTTGCCGCAGAACGGCGAGTCATTGACCTGAAAGGTCATGGAAACGGTCGGCTCGTCAACGGTCAGCGGCTTCATCGCTTCGACGTTGTTCTGGTCGCACAGGGTGTCGGAGATGAACAGTTCATCCATACCGCTGATGCAGACGATGTCGCCGGCAGTAGCTTCTTCGACGTCAACACGGTGCAGACCGTGGTGCCCCATGAGCTTGAGGATACGGCCGTTACGCTTCTTGCCATGCATGTCGATGGCGGTGACGGGGGTGTTGGGCTTGACGCGACCACGGGCGATACGGCCTACGCCGATGATGCCGAGGAAGCTGTTGTAGTCCAGAGCGGAAATCTGCATCTGGAACGGGCCGTCGATGTCGACCTTCGGAGCAGGTACGTGGTCAACGATCGCTTGGTAAAGCGGAGTCATGTCTTCAGCCATGTCGGTATGGTCCAGACCGGCAATGCCGTTCAGGGCCGAGGCGTAGACGACCTGGAAGTCCAGCTGCTCTTCGGTGGCGCCCAGGTTGTCGAACAGGTCGAAGATCTGATCCAGCACCCAGTCAGGACGCGCACCAGGACGGTCAACCTTGTTGATCACCACGATCGGGCGCAGACCGGCTTCGAAGGCCTTCTTGGTCACGAAGCGGGTTTGCGGCATCGGGCCGTCTTGGGCGTCGACCAGCAGCAGCACGGAGTCGACCATCGACATCACACGTTCGACTTCACCGCCGAAGTCGGCGTGGCCGGGGGTGTCGACGATGTTGATGCGGTAATCGTTCCAGCGAATAGCGGTGTTCTTGGCCAGGATGGTGATGCCACGTTCTTTTTCCTGGTCGTTGGAGTCCATCACGCGCTCGTCGTTGAGCTCGCCGCGCTCCAGCGTGCCGGACTGACGCAGGAGCTTGTCGACCAGGGTAGTTTTGCCATGGTCAACGTGAGCAATGATGGCGATGTTGCGTAGATTATCGATCACAGTAGTGGTCTCGTAGTTGGGTTGGGGCTGCTCGGCAAATGCATCGAGCGGCCCAACGCGAAAAATTGGATGAAGCAGAAGGTTTGTTAACGACGTGTCGCAGCAATTCAGCCGCGAAGCGGGTCGGGAGGGCGATGGCGGATACTGCCGCCCAGCAGACCGGGCTGTTTAGCTCGGACGATAAACGCGCACATTGACATGCCCCTCATTCAACAAATGATGAGCATGCAGGCGGCTCATGACACCTTTATCGCAATACAGCAGGTACTGGCGGTTCTCATCCAGTTCCTTGAATCGGTTGTTCAGCGCATAGAACGGCAGTGTACGCACTTCGATGCCCTGCAGTTCTAGAGGTTCGTCCTCGGCGAGGTCAGGGTGGCGGATGTCGAGCACTACCTGCCCGGCGCTCGCCTCGATGACTTCTTCGACTTGCAAATCCTGGCCCAGCTCGTCGATCACTCGATCAATGGCCACCTGGCGCGTGTTTGCCATGGCGCGCTCGAGCACTGCCATGTCGAACTGCTTTTCTTCATGTTCGATGCGGTAGCGCTTGGCCTTGGTCGTCGGGTTCTTCGAAATCACGCCACAGTACTCGGGCATGTTCTTGGCGAACTCGGCGGTGCCTATCTCGAAGGCGGTGTCGATGATGTCCTGCTTGTGACTGGCGATCAGAGGTCGCAGCACCAGCATGTCGGTCGCTGAATCGATCACCGACAAGTTCGGCAGAGTCTGACTGGAAACCTGGGAAATGGCCTCACCGGTGACCAAGGCGTCGATGTGCAGCCGCTCAGCAATCTGGGTCGACACCCGCAGCATCATGCGCTTGAGCACGACACCCATTTGGCTATCGTCGACTTTCTCAAGGATCTCACCGACGACTTCCTCGAAGGGCACACTGATAAACAGCACCCGGTGCGAACTGCCGTACTTCTTCCATAAATAGTGGGCGACTTCCATCACGCCCAGCTCATGGGCGCGGCCGCCCAGGTTGAAGAAGCAGAAATGCGTCATCAGCCCTCGGCGCATCATCTGATAGGCCGCTACGGTGGAATCGAAACCGCCGGACATCAGCACAAGCGTCTGCTCCAACGCGCCCAGCGGGTAGCCGCCAATGCCGTCATGCTGCGCATGCACGACAAACAGGCGCTGGTCGCGGATTTCCATGCGCACTTCTATTTCAGGCGCCTTCAAGGAGATACCGGCAGCACCGCACTGAATGCGCAGCTCGCTGCCAACATGGCGTTCGACATCCATCGAGCTGAATGGGTGCTTTCCAGCTCGCTTGCAGCGCACGGCGAAGATCTTGCCCGGCAGACGGTCAGCATAGTGCGCCTTGCACTTGGCAAGGATGTCGTCCAGATCGCCCAGCGGGTACTCATGAACCTCCAGGCAATGCGCGATGCCTGGTGTGCAACGCAGGCGCTCGATCATCTGCTGCAGGGTTTTCGCGTCGCTGAGCGCAGTTTCCACCTCAACGTTGTCCCACACCCCTTCCACCCGCAATTCGGGATCGAGGTCGCGCAGCACGGTACGGATGTTCTTCGCCAGTTGACGAATGAAGCCCTTGCGTACCGGCGGGCTCTTGATGGTGATTTCGGGGAAAACCTTGACGATCAGCTTCATGGAAAACAGCGCAGCGCCAGCATGGCGTGAAAAGAGGGGGGCGGAGTATATCGGAATTTGATCAAGCTTTAGTCAGTTTTATCGGGCGACCTAGCCTTGCACCAAAATGACCCACAAGCGCACTTACACGCACCACTTAAGTGCGAGAACATCCAGGCGCAGCGCCGACAAATGGCAACAAGAACGCCAAACGGCCCCTGCAAGCCCACCCGGAACCATCTCGGAGCACTGGCATGCAAATTGCTCCCTTGTGAGGCAGGTCGCCTTGACGGAGTATCGCCCGCTCGGCTTCACCCCTAGATTCCGGAAGCATATCTGTCAACGCTTCCACCACTTGGAGAGCACCATGTCGAAGTCGCTTCAACTGATCAAAGATTACGATGTGAAGTGGATTGATCTGCGCTTCACCGACACCAAGGGCAAGCAGCATCACGTGACCGTTCCGGCGCGCGACGCCCACGACGAAGATTTCTTCGAGCACGGCAAGATGTTCGACGGCTCGTCCATCCATGGCTGGAAGGGCATTGAAGCCTCCGACATGATCCTGATGCCGGTCGATGAAACTGCTGTACTGGATCCGTTCACCGAAGAGCCGACCCTGATTCTGGTCTGCGACATCGTCGAGCCAAGCACTATGCAGGGCTACGACCGCGATCCGCGCTCCATCGCCAAGCGCGCCGAGGAATTCCTCAAGTCCACCGGCATTGGCGACACCGTATTCGTCGGCCCGGAGCCTGAGTTCTTCATCTTCGACCAAGTCAAATTCAAGTCCGACATCTCCGGCTCCATGTTCAAGATCTACTCTGAACAGGGTTCCTGGATGACTGACCAGGACGTCGAAGGCGGCAACAAGGGCCATCGCCCAGCCGTCAAGGGCGGTTACTTCCCCGTTCCGCCGTGCGACCACGACCACGAAATCCGTACTGCCATGTGCAACGCCATGGAAGAAATGGGCCTGGTCGTCGAAGTGCATCACCACGAAGTGGCGACTGCCGGTCAGAACGAAATCGGCGTCAAGTTCAACACGCTGGTCAACAAGGCTGACGAAGTTCAGACCCTGAAGTACTGCGTGCACAACGTGGCTGATGTCTACGGCAAGACCGCCACCTTCATGCCGAAGCCGCTGTATGGCGACAATGGATCGGGCATGCACGTGCACATGTCGATCTCCAAAGACGGCAAGAACACCTTCGCGGGTGAAGGCTATGCCGGCCTGTCCGAGACCGCTCTGTACTTCATTGGCGGCATCATCAAGCATGGCAAGGCTCTGAACGGTTTTACCAACCCGTCGACCAACTCGTACAAGCGTCTGGTTCCGGGCTTCGAAGCACCGGTCATGCTGGCCTATTCGGCTCGTAACCGCTCCGCCTCGATCCGTATTCCTTACGTTTCCAGCCCGAAAGCCCGCCGTATCGAAGCGCGCTTTCCGGATCCGGCTGCCAACCCTTACCTGTGCTTCGCCGCACTGCTGATGGCTGGCCTGGACGGCATCCAGAACAAGATTCACCCTGGCGATGCCGCTGACAAGAACCTCTACGATCTGCCGCCGGAAGAAGGCAAGCTGATCCCGCAGGTTTGCGGCAGCCTGAAGGAAGCTCTGGAAGAACTCGACAAGGGCCGTGCGTTCCTGACCAAGGGCGGCGTGTTCTCCGATGACTTCATCGACGCCTACCTCGAGCTGAAGAGCGAGGAAGAAATCAAGGTCCGTACCTTCGTTCACCCGTTGGAATACGACCTGTACTACAGCGTCTAAGCCAGTCCGCGTGACAGAAAAGGCCTCCTTCGGGAGGCTTTTTCGTTTCTGCGATGTCACTAACCAGTGCTACCGACGTCGCGACAAGCGCCCGAAGTGGCGTCGATCTCAAATCCCAACGGTCGCACTTGCCTAGCCGCCTGCGCGGTGCAAGGCTTCCAGTCATCCCTACCGCGGAGCTTCCCATGCGCATTGCATTGTTCAGCCTGCTATTCATCCTCATGGCTCCAGCCATGGCTCAGATCTATAAATACACTGACGAAAAGGGCAACACCGTCTTCACCAATCAACCTCCGGAGGGCGTCGAGACAAACGCTGTCGATCTCCCTCCCGCCAACACTGTGAACATCAAGACGCCCGACGCCCCGCCACCGCTAGCCAACGAGCAACGCAGCGAGGAACAACAGCAGCCCTATCGAAGCCTCGCAATTGGCGGCATCCCCGATGAGCAGGCATTGCGCGCCAACAGCGGCACCTTTGTCGTCAACGCCCAGCTCGATCCGCCGCTAAAGCAGGGACACCAGATCCGCTTCCTGCTCGACGGCGTTCCCCAGGCAGAGCCCAGCAGCACGACCGCGTTGCAGCTGGTAAACGTGGATCGCGGCACTCACCTGTTGGAAATCCAGGTGCTCAGCGGTGGGCAGATCGTTCAACAAGCCCAAGAGCAATTCACCGTGCAGCGGGTGCACGTCTCCAGCCCGGCGCGCCGATGATGCGCCTTTCGCGGCTTGGATTGGCCGGACTGTTACTGGTGTGTGCGCTACCTGCTAGCGCTGCGATCTACAGCTATATCGACGCCGAGGGCAATCGGGTCTTTACCGACCGCCCAGACGGTCTCGCGGTCGAACAGGTAGAGACCAAACCCGCCAATACGATGGCCGCCCAGCCCCTACCACCCCCGAAGCCAGCGGTTAAGGTCCTCAAAGCCACCGCGCCCAGCTATATCTTGCTCGATATCGTGCAACCAGATCCCGACGCCACCATCCGCAACAACGCCGGCGAGCTGGCAGTCAGCGTAACCAGTCAGCCGCCTCTTCATCCGGGCCATCAGTATCGATTGCTACTCGATGGCGCGCCCGCAAGCGCACCCGGTAGGAGTCCAGTTCTGACTTTGCAGAATGTCGACCGAGGCAGCCACCAGCTGGTGGTCGAAGTGATCGACGGTCAGGGCGAGCGCGTACTGTCCAGCGAGCCACGCGTGTTCCACATGATGCGCACCTCTCTTGCGCAACGCCGAATGGTCAACCCATGCAAGAAGGCGGACTACGGTGTCCGCCCGGAGTGTCCGCTGAAGGATAAGCCTAAGGAAAAGAAAGATATTCCCTTCGTGCCCTTTCTGTGACCACTCTATGCACCTTACTGGTGCACTGATTCAGCCATCTGGTTTAGCGCCGCCCTTCTCGATCGATGCCCCGCGCTGGAGCGCCAGTGCCAGCGGTGCCGCGCCGAAAAGGAGCGCATTGGTTTGCTTCTTGCATTTCCTGACTCACACCCCGGATGCAGACTGCCATGATCAACGAAGCCCTACAGCGCCTGCTGATCGAGAATCTCACCACCGCCACCCTTTTGCTGAATTCGCGGTTGCGCCTGGAATATATGAACCCTGCTGCCGAGATGCTGCTGGCAGTAAGCGGCCAGCGCAGTCACGGACAATTCATCAGCGAGCTCTTTACTGAATCCTCCGAGGCCCTTGCTGCGTTGCGGCTGGCTGTGGAAGAAGCGCACCCCTTCACCAAACGCGAAGCGACGCTGACCTCCGCCAGCGGACAGACGCTAACCGTGGACTACGCCGTGACGCCGGTACTCACGAAGCAGGAGACCATGTTGCTACTGGAGGTCCTACCGCGTGACCGACTGCTGCGCATCACCAAGGAAGAGGCACAGCTGTCCAAGCAGGAAACCACCAAGATGCTGGTTCGCGGCCTCGCCCATGAGATCAAGAATCCCCTCGGCGGCATACGCGGAGCCGCTCAGCTGCTGGCTCGCGAACTGCCCGAAGAGCACCTCAAGGACTACACCGAGGTCATCATCGAAGAGGCCGACCGCCTGCGAAACCTGGTCGACCGCATGCTCGGGTCGAACAAGCTTCCCTCACTGGCGATGACTAACATTCACGAAGTTCTCGAGCATGTGGCCAGCCTGATAGAAGCCGAGTGCCAAGGCAGCCTCATTTTGGTGCGCGACTACGATCCGAGTATTCCCGAGGTCCTGATGGACCGCGCGCAGATGATTCAGGCCGTGCTCAATATCATGCGCAACGCCATGCAGGCGCTTGCCGGGCAATCCGAACTGGGCCTGGGCCGGTTGACCCTACGCACTCGTTCGCTGCGCCAATTCACCATCGGCCACATCCGCCATCGTCTCGTGGCACGGATCGAAATCATCGACAACGGGCCTGGCATCCCTGCTGAGCTGCAAAACACCCTTTTCTACCCAATGGTCAGCGGCCGCCCAGATGGCACCGGGCTCGGCTTGGCCATTACCCAGAACATCATCAGTCAGCACCAGGGTCTGATCGAATGCGAAAGCCATCCCGGGCATACCGCGTTCTCGATCTTCCTGCCGCTGGAACAAGGAGCACCAACCGCATGAGCCGCAGCGAAACTGTCTGGATTGTCGACGATGACCGCTCCATCCGCTGGGTGTTGGAAAAAGCACTGCAGCAGGAGGGCATGACGACTCAAAGCTTCGACAGCGCCGATGGCGTACTGGCGAAGCTCGCGCGGCAGCAGCCGGACGTGATCATTTCAGACATCCGCATGCCCGGTGTCAGCGGTCTCGACATGCTGGCGCAGATCCGTGATCTCTATCCGCGCCTGCCGGTGATCATCATGACCGCGCACTCGGACCTCGACAGCGCGGTGGCTTCCTACCAGGGTGGTGCGTTTGAATACCTGCCCAAGCCCTTTGACGTCGATGAAGCGGTGTCACTGGTCAAGCGCGCCAATCAGCACGCGAAAGAACAACAAGGGCTCAAAGCACCTGCCGACCAGCGCCAAACGACAGAAATCATTGGCGAAGCGCCGGCAATGCAGGAGGTGTTCCGCGCGATTGGGCGCCTCTCGCACTCCAACATCACGGTTCTGATCAACGGCGAATCCGGCACCGGCAAAGAGCTGGTTGCCCATGCCCTGCACCGGCATAGTCCGCGTTCGGCCTCCCCCTTCATCGCATTGAACATGGCCGCGATTCCCAAGGACCTGATGGAGTCGGAGCTGTTCGGTCACGAAAAAGGCGCATTCACCGGCGCCGCCAACCAGCGTCGCGGCCGCTTCGAGCAGGCCGATGGCGGCACCCTGTTTCTCGACGAAATCGGCGACATGCCCGCCGACACCCAGACCCGCCTCTTGCGTGTATTGGCTGACGGCGAGTTCTATCGGGTCGGCGGCCATACACCGGTCAAAGTCGACGTGCGCATCATTGCCGCGACCCACCAGGACCTGGAAACCCTGGTCCAGGCCGGTAAATTTCGCGAAGACCTGTTCCATCGGCTGAACGTCATTCGCATCCATATCCCCCGGCTGTCCGACCGCCGCGAAGACATCCCGACGCTGGCCTCACACTTCCTCGCCAGTGCCGCTACCGAGCTGGCAGTCGAGACCAAGCTGCTCAAGCCCGAAACCGAGGAGTATCTGCAGAACCTGCCGTGGCCAGGCAACGTGCGCCAGCTGGAAAACACCTGCCGCTGGATCACGGTGATGGCATCCGGGCGCGAAGTACATGTCGACGACCTGCCCCCGGAACTGCTGAATCAGCCAGCCGATGCCATGCCGTCGAACAACTGGGAGCAGGCGCTGCGCCATTGGGCCGACCTGGCGTTGGCTCGCGGTCAGTCGAATCTGCTCGACGAGGCGGTACCGGCATTCGAGCGCATCATGATCGAGACCGCGCTCAAGCACACCGCCGGACGGCGCCGCGATGCGGCCCTGCTGCTGGGCTGGGGGCGAAATACGCTGACGCGCAAGATCAAGGAGCTGGGCATGGGCGGAGACAACGCGGACGAAGACGAGGGCGACGAAGCCTGACGCGGCAGCGAGCGCATCGAACAGGTGCGCTTCAGCGCGGCTTGACCTCGATCCGCAAGCGCCACTCGCCATCCATTGCTTCTCCCGACCAGCTGGCTATCAGCGGTCGGGTCGCCACGAAATGCAGCAACAACCCCTTGTCGGTTGATTGCACGCGCCACCCCGCACTGCCGCCCTCGATTTCCACGCGGCCGGCATCTGCATCGCCCTTGGACTGAAAGAGCATTCCGACCGCGCCATCAACGTCCTGGCTGTAGAGCTCCGGCTCGCGATTGAACCACAGCTGCAACCCCCTCGCGACAGGCTCAACGCGCAACAACTCCACCGGCCCCGGCCGAAAAACGTGCCCGAGAAACGAGCCAAACAACAGCCCGAGCAGCACCAGCGAACCGAAAAAGCGTCGGCGAATACGCGGTAGCGGGTCATCAGCCGCAGGACCGCCTGCCGCAGTAGAATGCCGGTCATTTTCAGAGTCGGTGCCGCGCATGTTTCATGTAATCCTTTTTCAACCGGAAATTCCGCCGAATACCGGCAACATTATCAGGCTCTGCGCCAACGCCGGTTGCAGCCTGCACCTGATCGAACCCTTGGGCTTCGAACTGGATGACAAGCGGCTACGCCGCGCCGGGCTGGATTATCACGAGTATGCGCCGCTCAAGCGACACACAGACCTCGACAGCTGCCTCGCAAGCCTTGGTCACCCTCGCCTGTTTGCCTTTACCACCAAAGGATCGCAGCCGTTTCATGAGGTCAACTTCCAGCGCGGCGATGCCTTTCTGTTCGGCCCGGAAAGTCGCGGCTTGCCGCCTGAAATCCGCGACGCACTGCCCACCGAGCAGCGCCTGCGCCTGCCAATGCGGCCCGACAGCCGCAGCCTGAATCTGTCAAACACCGTAGCCGTCGCCGTCTACGAGGCCTGGCGACAGCTGGATTTCGCATTGCAATAGCGCCGCCCCGCCAGGCGTGTGTTGCTCGGCGCTCAGTCGCGCTCAGCGCTGCCTGCGCGGCAAGCTGCCTCGCCTCACTCGACGGGCTCATAAGGGGTCGGGACGTGATTCCCTCGCATCGGTTGAAATGCGCGGCAGCGTCCCCCATATCAAGCGCATTCGGGCATTCATCGCCCCGCTGCGTGGAGATTTTTCCTTTGACCACCATCGTTTCAGTACGCCGCAACGGCAAAGTCGTCATGGGCGGCGACGGCCAGGTTTCCCTCGGCAATACCGTCATGAAAGGCAACGCCAAGAAGGTCCGGCGCCTCTACCACGGCCAGGTCCTGGCGGGCTTCGCGGGTGCCACCGCTGACGCCTTCACCCTGTTCGAGCGATTCGAAGGTCAGCTGGAAAAACACCAGGGCCATCTTGTGCGCGCGGCCGTTGAGCTGGCCAAGGACTGGCGGACCGACCGTTCGCTGAGCCGCCTGGAAGCCATGCTGGCAGTGGCCAACAAAGACGCCTCGCTGATCATCACCGGCAACGGCGATGTGGTGCAGCCGGAAAACGACCTGATCGCCATGGGCTCCGGTGGCGGGTTCGCCCAAGCCGCCGCAATGGCGCTGATGCAGAAAGGTGATCAGAGCATGTCCGCGCAAGACATCACCGAAACCGCGTTGAACATTGCCGGCACCATCTGTGTCTTCACCAACCAGAATCTCACCATCGAGGAGCTCGACAGCGCGATCTGATCGCCCTCGAGCCCCGGAGTACCGCACCATGTCCATGACGCCCCGCGAGATCGTCCACGAACTCAACCGCCATATCATCGGCCAGGACGACGCCAAGCGTGCCGTCGCCATTGCCCTGCGCAACCGCTGGCGGCGGATGCAGCTCTCCGCCGAGCTGCGCCCGGAAGTGACGCCGAAGAATATCCTGATGATCGGCCCCACCGGCGTGGGCAAGACCGAGATCGCACGTCGCCTGGCGAAGCTGGCCAATGCGCCATTCATCAAAGTTGAGGCGACCAAGTTCACCGAGGTGGGTTATGTCGGGCGTGATGTCGAGTCAATCATCCGTGACCTCGCCGATGCCGCACTGAAGATGCTGCGCGAACAGGAAGTGGTCAAAATGCGCCATCGGGCCGAGGATGCTGCCGAAGATCGCATCCTCGACGCGCTGCTGCCTCAGGCCCGGCCGGCCGGCTTCAACGAAGAGCAGCCCGCGCAGAGCACCGATTCCAATACGCGCCAGCTATTTCGCAAGCGCCTGCGAGAAGGCCAGCTGGACGACAAGGAAATCGACATTGATGTAGCCGAGAGCCCGGCCGGCGTCGAGATCATGGCCCCTCCGGGCATGGAGGAAATGACCAATCAGCTACAGAGCCTCTTCTCCAATATGGGCAAAGGCAAGACGAAGAGTCGCAAGCTGAAGATCAAGGACGCGCTCAAGCTGGTCCGTGATGAAGAAGCCGCACGTCTGGTCAATGAAGAAGAGCTCAAAGCCCGTGCCCTGGAAGCCGTGGAACAACACGGCATCGTCTTCATCGACGAGATCGACAAGGTCGCCAAGCGCGGCAACACCAGCGGCGCCGACGTTTCCCGGGAAGGCGTTCAGCGCGACCTGCTGCCACTGATCGAAGGCAGCACGGTCAACACCAAGCTGGGCATGGTCAAGACCGACCACATCCTGTTCATCGCCTCGGGCGCGTTCCATCTGTCCAAGCCCAGCGACCTGGTGCCGGAACTGCAAGGCCGCCTGCCGATCCGCGTCGAACTCAAGGCGCTGTCGCCGGAAGACTTCGAGCGCATCCTCACCGAACCGCACGCCTCGCTGACCGAACAGTACCGCGAGCTGCTGAAGACCGAAGGACTAGGGATCGAATTCGCCGCAGACGGTATCAAGCGCCTGGCCGAAATCGCCTGGCAGGTCAACGAGAAGACCGAGAACATCGGCGCTCGCCGCTTGCACACCCTGCTCGAGCGACTGCTGGAAGAGGTCTCGTTCAGCGCCGGCGACCTGGCCGGACAGCAGAACGGCGAGCCGATCCGCATCGACACAGCCTACGTCAACAGCCACCTCGGTGAGCTGGCCGAAGACGAAGACCTGTCGCGCTACATCCTCTAACGCAAGCGATTGCGCCGGGTCTCGCTGGACGCGACCCGGCGCCTTTGTCTGGAGCACTCGATGCGCATCCCCACCGCGATCAAACTACACAAGACTTCGAAAACGCTGGAGCTGGAGTACGGCCCCGAGCAGCGCTACGTGCTGCCGGCGGAGTTTTTGCGGGTGCACTCGCCGTCTGCCGAAGTCCAGGGCCACGGTAATCCAATCCTCCAGACCGGCAAGATCAACGTTGCACTCGATGGCATCGAGCCGGCCGGACAATACGCGCTGAAGCTGACCTTCAGCGATGGCCATGACAGCGGCCTGTACAGCTGGGACTACCTCTATCGGTTGGCGACCAATCAAGAGCAGATATGGGCAGATTACCTCGACGCACTTGCAGCCGCTGGGAAGTCCCGGGACCCGGATATCTCACCGGTCAAGCTGATGCTCTGAAGCTAGATTTACAGGCAGCTGGTAGGGGGGATCGCGCTTTATCGATCCACCTTCAAGTGGCGGCAGGTAAAAAAGCAACTTTCCACCTCAAGCGGAGCTCAGGACTGCAATGCCTTGTCCAGCGCACGCTCGATCTGCGCCTGAACACTGGCGCCCATGGCCGACATCAGCAGGCCGAGGTTGAGCAACACGCGCACACGGTCTTCCTCGACCTCGATGCGGCCGTCCGCCCCGCTGCGGCGTACTTCCAGTACGTCACCTTGCCACTCGCAGCGTACGCCGAAATCGCGCTCCAGCTTCGCCGCCAGCTGCTCGGCCTTCACACGAGCGGCGTCCCGGCCAAGGCTGTGGTTGCGCTCGACGATGATGCGGGCCATGGCGACTCCTAACTGCTACTGAAAAAAGGCGCGCACTATAGCAGCTGCCCAGCTACCAGCCTGCCTCCGGTCAGCCATAGGCTGCGCTGACTTGCCGCTCGCGGCTTGGCGCTCGACGATGCTTTTAGGTTTAGAATGCGAGCACATTCTTCCGGTGACAGTGACATGACCGATCCCCGCAAAGAGCGTGACGCAGAAGCCACCACCCACTTCGGCTACAAGAACGTACCGGAGAGCGAAAAAGCGCAAAAGGTGGCCGAGGTATTCCATTCTGTAGCCGCCAAATACGACCTGATGAACGACCTGATGTCCGGCGGCGTGCATCGCCTCTGGAAGCGTTTCACCATCGAGCTGTCCGGTGTGCGCCACGGCAACCGAGTGCTGGATATCGCCGGCGGCACTGGCGACCTGGCGCGCCAGTTCTCGCGCATCGTCGGCCCGACTGGCGAAGTGGTGCTGGCCGATATCAATGCCTCGATGCTCAAGGTCGGCCGTGATCGTCTGCTGGACAAGGGCGTGGCCGACAACGTCAAGTTCGTCCAGGCCGATGCCGAAAAGCTGCCATTCCCGGACAACCATTTCGATGTGGTCACCATTGCCTTCGGCCTGCGCAACGTGACGCACAAGGAAGACGCCATCGCCTCCATGCTACGCGTGCTGAAGCCCGGCGGTCGCCTGCTGGTTCTGGAGTTTTCCAAACCGACCAACCAGCTGTTTTCCAAGGCCTACGACGCCTACTCGTTCAGCCTGCTGCCGATGATGGGCAAGCTGATTACCAACGACTCCGAGAGCTATCGCTACCTGGCCGAGTCGATCCGCATGCATCCGGATCAGGAAACCCTCAAAGGCATGATGGCCGACGCCGGATTCGAGCGCGTCACCTACCACAACATGACCGGTGGCATCGTCGCTCTGCACCGCGGCATCAAGCCCTGATGTTGCGCGCTGCCCTGCTGGCCGGCATCGAGCGCGGCCTCAATGGCGTGTTGCGCCTGGACCCGACCGCTCTGCCGCGGCTGGCCAAGCTCAGCGGTCGAATCATAGAAATCGACTGCACGGCACCGACGTGGAAAGTCTTCATCCTGGCCGATGCTGATGGCCTGCGGTTAGCCACTCAGTGGGGCAGCGAACCGGATTGCCGCCTGCGCGCTTCCGCCACGGATCTGCTGCGCCTGGCGACAAGCCGCAACAAGACAGCGATCCTGCATGGTCCGGATGTCGAAATCGATGGCGACAGCGGTGTGCTGATGAGCCTCGCCGAAGTGCTGCAGGATCTCGAGCTGGACTGGGAGTACGAGGTGTCGCGCTGGCTGGGTCCGGTCGGTGCGCATCTGCTCGGCTCCAGCGTTCGGCGTCAATCCGAATGGTTGCGACAAAGCGCTGACAGCCTGCAGCAGAACCTGGCCGAATACCTCAGCGAAGAATCACGTGCGCTGGTCGGCACAGCCGAAGCTGAAACGCGCTTCGCTGAACTCGACCGCCTCAAGCTCGACCTCGACCGACTCGACGCCCGCATCGAGCGGCTCACCCACTTCCAGAAACCAGACCGATCCGAATGAAGCTGTTCGCTGCGGCCCGCCGCCTGTTTCGCATCCTGCTGGTGGTGATCCGCTACCGCCTGGACGACATCATTCTCGACCTGCCGATGCCGTGGTGGCTGCGCGCGACCAGCTACCTGCTGCCATGGCGCTGGCTGCCACGCCGGAGCACCGACCTCTCTCGAGGCGCTCGCCTGCGCCTGGCGCTGGAGGGACTGGGCCCAATCTTCATCAAGTTCGGCCAGATTCTCTCGACCCGACGCGATCTCCTGCCGCTCGACATCGCCGAAGAGCTGGCGATGCTTCAGGACCGGGTGCCGCCGTTCGACTCAGATGTTGCCACTGCACTCATCGAGCGTGAGCTCGGGGCACCGGTGGGCGAGGTGTTTGGCCGGTTCGACAGCAAGCCACTGGCATCTGCCTCGGTCGCCCAGGTGCATGCTGCCAAATTGCGCAGCGGTGAAGAAGTCGTGGTGAAAGTGGTGCGACCGAACTTGCGGCCGATCATCAGCCAGGACATCGCCTGGTTGTTCCTGCTGGCGAAAACGGCCGAGCGCGCGTCGAACGAGGCGCGCCGTCTGCACCTGGTTGAAGTGGTCGACGACTACGCCAAGACCATCTACGACGAACTGGATCTGTTGCGCGAAGCGGCCAACGCCAGCCAGCTCAAGCGCAACTTCCAGGGCTCGCCGCTGCTCTACGTCCCACAAGTCTATTGGGATTACTGTCGCCCTCAGGTGCTGGTGATGGAGCGCATCTACGGCGTGCCGGTGACCGACATGAAGCGCTTGGCCGAGCAGCGCACCGATATGAAACAGCTGGCCGAGCGCGGCGTGGAGATCTTTTTCACCCAGGTCTTCCGCGACAGTTTCTTCCACGCCGACATGCACCCCGGCAACATCTTCGTCAGCACGCACCAGCCTTGGAACCCGCAGTACATTGCCGTGGACTTCGGCATCGTCGGCAGTCTCACGCCGGAAGATCAGGACTACCTCGCGCGCAACCTGATGGCGTTCTTCCGGCGCGACTACCGCAAGGTCGCGCAGCTGCATATCGACTCCGGCTGGGTGCCGGCAGAAACCAAGGTCAATGAATTCGAGGCGGCGATCCGTACGGTCTGCGAGCCGATCTTCGAAAAACCGCTGAAGGATATCTCGTTCGGCCAACTGCTGGTCCGGCTGTTCCAGGTCGCGCGACGTTTCAACATGGAGGTTCAGCCGCAGCTGGTCCTGCTCCAGAAAACGCTGCTGAACATTGAAGGGCTGGGCCGTGAGCTCTACCCAGAACTGGACCTGTGGGCCACTGGCCAACCTTATCTAGAGCGCTGGATGCGTGAACGCATGAGCCCGAAACAGCTGTTGAAGAATGCCCAGGCACAGATCGAACAGCTGCCCCACTTGGCCGGCATGACCCGCGAGCTGCTTGAGCGCATGTCGGGGCCCCATGCGAACAACTTGCCGCCGCCCTGGCGCGAGCACCATCACCACTGGCCATTGCGCCTGGTTGGCGCCGCGCTGCTAGCCGGGGGCGCCATGCTGGCGGCGGCGGCTGAAAGCCTTTCCGCACTGGCAACTTGGCCTGCCTGGTTGATGCTGGCGGCCGGCATCTACATCGTGGTGCGCCGATAGCCAGCGGTCGGGCAGGCTGGCACACTGCGCGTACAGAGTGGAGAATCCGATGAACTGGCTGGACCAAATCAACTGGAACGAAGACGGCATGGTACCGGCGATCGCCCAGGACCATCAGACCGGGCGCATCCTGATGATGGCCTGGATGAATCGCGAAGCGCTGGAGCTGACGACAAAGGAGAAGCGCGCCATCTATTGGTCACGTTCGCGTGGCAAGCTGTGGCGCAAGGGCGAGGAGTCAGGTCACGTGCAGAAACTGCACGAGCTGCGCCTGGACTGCGACGCCGATGTCATCGTATTGATGGTCGAGCAGATCGGCGGCATCGCCTGTCATACCGGCCGCGAGAGTTGCTTCTACCGCGTCTTCGAGAATGGCGAATGGAAAACCGTCGAACCGGTCCTTAAAGACCCGCAAGCGATATACGCGGAGCCAACACATGAGTGATACCTTTTCCCGTCTGGCCGAGGTGTTGGAAGCCCGCAAAGGCGCCGCAGCAGACAGCTCCTATGTGGCCAGCCTCTACCACAAGGGACTCAACAAGATTCTCGAAAAGGTCGGCGAAGAGTCGGTGGAAACCATACTGGCGGCAAAGGATGCTGCAGCCAGCGGCGACGCCAGCGACCTGATCTACGAAACCGCCGACCTCTGGTTTCACAGCCTGGTGATGCTGGCTGCGCTGGATCAGCACCCACAGGCGGTTCTGGACGAACTCGACCGGCGATTCGGTCTCTCTGGGCATGCGGAAAAAGCCGCTCGCCCGCAATCCTGAAAACAACTTTCGGAGTACTGCAGCATGGGTTTTGGTGGAATCAGCGTCTGGCAACTCCTGATCGTTCTGCTCATCGTGGTCATGCTTTTTGGCACTAAGCGCCTCAAGGGCATGGGCTCGGATCTCGGCGATGCGATCAAGGGGTTCCGCAAGTCCATGGGCACCGATGAAGAAAAACCCGGTGTCGATGAAAAACAAAACCACACCATCGATGCCGAGGCCCGCAAGGTCGAAGAACCGACGAAGAAGAACTGAGGCGCCATGTTCGATATCGGTTTCACCGAACTGCTGCTGATCGGCCTGGTTGCGCTGTTCGTCCTTGGCCCGGAGCGGCTTCCCGGGGCCGTGCGTACAGCGGGCCTGTGGATCGGCCGGGCCAAGCGCAGCTTTGCCAATATCAAGTCGGAAGTCGAGCGCGAGATTGGCGCAGACGAGATTCGTCGCCAGCTGCATAACGAACGCATCCTCGACCTCGAGCGGGAAATGAAGCAAAGCATCATGCCCAGTTCGCCCAGCGCCAACAGCACGCCGTCCCCGCAATCAGCCACACCGCCACCGGATGCCAGCCATCTGGAAGAGGCAGCGCCCGCTGAAGCCAAACCCGCCGACACGGCGCCCGTACCTCGCCCGGACAAATCGCCTGAGCCATGAGCAATACTTCCACTGATGACCAGGAAATGCCGCTGGTTGCCCACCTGACAGAATTGCGCAAGCGCCTGCTGCGCTGTGTGGTGGCCATCCTGTTGCTGTTTGGCGGGTTGTTCTACTTCTCGCAGCAGATCTATGCGTTGGTGGCCGCGCCTCTGCGCGCCTACCTGCCGGAAGGTGCAACGATGATCGCCACGGGCGTGGCCTCGCCGTTCCTGACGCCGTTCAAGCTGACCATGATGGTGGCGCTGTTTCTGTCGATGCCGGTCATCCTGCATCAGATCTGGAGCTTCATTGCCCCCGGTCTGTACAAGCATGAAAAACGCGTCGCGGTGCCCTTGCTGATCTCCAGCATCTTTCTCTTCTACGGCGGCATGGCCTTCGCCTACTTCGTGGTATTCCCGATCATGTTTGGCTTCTTTGCCAGCGTGACACCAGAAGGCGTGGCGATGATGACCGACATTGGTCAGTATCTGGATTTCGTCCTGACGTTGTTCTTCGCCTTTGGCGTGGCCTTCGAGATTCCGGTGGCGACCTTTCTTTTGATATGGGTAGGCATCGTCGATGTCGCGACCTTGCGCAAGAGCCGTCCCTACGTTGTGGTCGGCTGCTTTGTCGTAGGCATGGTGTTGACGCCACCTGACGTGTTCTCACAGGCACTGCTCGCTGTGCCCATGTGGATACTGTTCGAAGCTGGGCTGATCTGCGGCAGCATGGTGAAGAAGCGTGAAGAGGAGTTTCGCGGCGACGCCGATAACAGCGAGCCTCACCCCGGCGACCAACCGCCCGCTTCACGTCCGTGAACCTGTTGCTGTTAGAGGAGGCCGACTTCGTCGCCGCCGACCGGGCGATCCTGCGTGACCGGCGCTTGAAGCACCTTCAGGAAGTTCACCGCGCGGAGGCGGGCGAATCCCTGCGGGTCGGGCTGCTAGGGGGGCAGATGGGCCGGGGGCACCTGCTGCGCCTGAACGCCCAGGAAGCCGAGCTTGAGGTCGAGCTGCTGCAGCAAGCCCCACCCGCCAAACTGCCCGTAACGTTGCTGTTGGCCTTGCCTCGTCCAAAGATGCTGCGCCGCGTGCTGCAGACAGTTGCCAGCATGGGCGTGCCCCGGCTGGTACTGCTCAACAGCTATCGCGTGGAAAAGAGCTTTTGGCAAACCCCGTTTCTTGAGCCCCAGGCCATCCGCGAACAGCTGCTGCTCGGTTTGGAGCAAGCCCGCGATACTCTGTTGCCTGAGGTCCTCATCGAGAAGCGCTTTAAACCTTTCGTCGAGGACCGTCTGCCACAGCTGGTCGCCGGCACTCGGGGCCTGGTGGGTCACCCAGGCGAATACCCTCCCTGCCCGCGCGCACTGAGCGAACCGGTGACACTCGCCATTGGTCCTGAAGGCGGCTGGATACCCTATGAAATCGAGAAGCTGACCGAGGCAGGACTGCAGCCCGTACAGCTTGGTGAGCGCATTCTGCGCGTTGAGACCGCCGTCAGCGCGTTGCTGGCGCGCCTGTTCTGAGGATTCGCTAGCCGAGAGGCGACGCAGTACCGATGAACGTAGCGCACGCAAGCGGTGCATACAGGTCAGAGCCTGTGAACCCCTCAATCATAGTTGTAGCCATGCGACCTTTGACCATAGATCTTCACCGCTTGGAGTATGCGCTGGAAAACCGTGATGCCAGTGAGCATTACCTTGACTTGGAGTCCGGCCAGATTCAGGCGGTTTTCCCGGGAGAAGCAGTCCCAGGGGCCGACGAAAAATATGATGTGCAAGAGGATCGCTACCTGCACATCGAGCCGCTCGGGCTGCCCCAGTCGATCGCGATGCGTGAGGCGTTCCTGTTCACCCAGCACGACCCTAATGCCCATGCCGTTCTCGCTCATGCGCTGCAAGGGCGCAAGCCGCTGCGAACCTTCGATTTCAAACTTGAAGACTTTCCGGACGTTCGCCAAGCCTGGCTGGATTACCAGACCGCTCAGCTACGTGAATACGCCATCACCTGGCTGCATGACAACGGCCTCGAAGCCTCAAGTCGCTGACGGCCTCTGTCGTCTTGCCTCAGGTCTCCAACAGGAAGGTCACCGGCCCGTCGTTCTGCAGATACACCCGCATATCGGCACCGAAACGGCCGCAGGCGACATTCGCATGCTGCAGGCGCGCCTGAACGACCAGGTAATCATAGAGTTCTTCGCCAAGTGCCGGAGGGGCGGCACTGGAGAAGCTCGGGCGTAGGCCACTGCCTGTGTCTGCCGCCAAGGTGAATTGAGACACCAGCAACAAACCACCGTTGACGTCTACGAGCGAGCGATTCATCTTGCCGTTTTCATCGCTGAAGACCCGGTATCGCAGCAGCTTGTGCAAGAGCTTATCGGCACGCGCCCGATCATCTTCTCGCTCTACACCGACCAACACCAGCAGCCCCTGATCAATCGAGCCGACCACCTCGTCTGCCACCTCGACCCGCGCCTGGCGCACGCGCTGGATCAATCCCTTCATCAGGCTTCCTCGGGGGGAAGGTCGAGCAGTCGTTGCGCTATATCGGCGGCAGCACGGACCAATGCATCGCAGATGCCCGACTCGGAAGCCGAGTGCCCCGCTTCGCGGATGATCTGCAGCTCGCTGTTGATCCACGCCTCGTGGAGCGCCCAGGCATTGTCCAGCGGGCAGATGACGTCGTAGCGGCCATGCACAATGATGCCTGGCAGGTGCGCGATCTTGTGCATGTTGCGCAAGAGCTGATCAGGTTCCAGAAACGCCTGGTTGACGAAGTAATGACATTCGATACGCGCCATTGCGAGTGCGCGATGGGTATCGGAGAAGCGGTCGACAACCTGGGTATTGGGCCTCAAGGTGGCGGTACGACCCTCCCAGCATGACCAGGCTTTGGCCGCATGCATCTGGGCGATCTGGTCGGTCCCAGTCAGGCGCTTGTGGTACGCCTGCATCAGGTCACCGCGCTCCTCTGGTGGAATCGGCGCGATGAAATCCTGCCAATAATCGGGGAACAGTCGACTGGCACCGTCCTGATAGAACCACTCAAAGTCCTTAGGCCGGCAAAGAAAGATGCCCCGCAGGATCAGCGCGTGCACGTGTTCTGGAAAGGTCTGGGCGTAGGCAAGTGAGAGGGTCGATCCCCAGGAGCCGCCGAACAGCACCCACTTGTCGACGCCCAGGAATTCGCGGATGCGCTCCATATCGGCGATCAGGTGCGCGGTGGTGTTATTTTCCAGGCTGGCATGGGGGGTCGAGCGACCACAGCCGCGCTGATCGAAGGTAATGATGCGGTAGAGGTTGGGGTCGAAGAAACGACGACTCAACGCATCACATCCGCCACCCGGCCCGCCGTGAACGAACACCACAGGCAAGCCTTCCGGCGACCCACTCTCGTCGACATAAAGCACGTGCGGCGCTTCGACCGCCAGCTCATGCCGGGCGTAGGGTTTGATCTCCGGATACAAGGTCTGCATGGCACACTCCGTGGTCGGTGCGCGGGTCGCGAACCCGCCTGACGTTTCCGGCATCATAACGAGGTTCGAGAGGTTAGGCATGCCCGTATGGAAATTAGCCGCCGCGTTCGTGGCGGTAACGATACTGCTGGTCGGATGTGGCCGCGATGATCCAGAAGCTGCGCTGCAGGCAGCAGTTGTATCGCTGCAGGACAGCATCGAAAACAAGGACACATCCCAGCTCATGGCTCTGGTTCACAAGGAATTCAGCGCCAACCGAGAGCTGGATCGGGACTGGGTGCAACGCACGGCTGCCTTGATGTTCTTGCGTCATCGCAACGTAGGCGTCATCACGCTCAATAGCCGCAGCTGGATTGACCCAACCTATTCGGACAAAGGCTACAGCGAGGCGCAGGTGGCACTGACCGGCGCTGAGGGCTGGCTACCGCAGCGCCTCGGCCACTACGACGTCCGCCTCGAGTGGTGGCTTACGGACGGAGAATGGCAGCTGGCGCGGTTGAACTGGGAATAGCGGCACTGCCGACCCGTGCATGCGTGGAGCCTACACATGCACAACAGTCTCAGCCTGCCTCGCCACGCCAGATCAGCTCGCGGGTGTCGTATCCACGCTTACGCGCTTCTTCGAGTAGCTTGTCGCGCGTAGCCGCGTCGATTTCTTTGTCCCGCGACAGTAGCCAGAGGTTCTCCCGATCCGGGCTGCCGACCAGCGCAACGCTGTAGTCGTCGGCCAGATAAAGGATCCAATAGTGACCCTTGGTCAGGCCTGGAAAAATATTGCTGAACCAGTTGTCGAAGCGAACCCAGAGCTTGTCTGTCTGGCCTTGCTGCTGCGGCACGGCCTCACCTCGGGCCTCTTGCTGCTCACCGTCTTCGGTTTCGCAACGATTGATCACCGCCACGCTGCCGTCGTCCTGCAGGCGGTAGTTCGCCTGCGAGCGCACGCAGTTGCGTTGGAAAAACATCGGCAGGCGCGCCTGCTCGTACCAAGCGCCTTGATAGCGTTCCAGATTGACATTGCCAGCGGTTTCCGGCCCGTCCGCACTGCTACCGGCACCAGCACATCCGGTGATCAGCAGTGCAGAAAAAAGCGCAACGAACAGACGCATAGAGGCTCCTTACTTCAGACCTTGGCCCGAAAACATCATGACTTTGTCACCCGCGAACTGGATGCTGATAAAGCGGTTTTTCTGCCCCCAGGTGCAGCTCGACATGCCTAGCGCGCCAGCGCACTCGCCCGGTTTGCCTAGCAATTTTTCGACCTCGGCACGGGACATTCCCGCCTGCAGTTTGGCGAAGTTTTCCTGGGTGACCGGGCTGCACGCAGCCAATAGCACAACAGCAACGATCAGCGATAGATAACGCAACGACATGGCAGATTCCTTTATTCCGAGTCAGCGGCGGGCCTTGCTTGGCCTTGCCTTGCGGTAACAGATAGAAAACAGGCCGCCCGAGAAGGTTCCTCGGCAAAGCTAGAAGCGGGAGCCAGGCTCAGCGAGAAAAGCCCGTTCAGCCTCGCTAGAGCTGCGCCCAAGAATCGCATTGCGATGGGGGAAACGGCCGAAACGCGCAATGACTTGCCGGTGGCGCTCAGCGAAGTCGAGAAAGCCGGCAAAAAGGTTTTGCTCATCGGCATCTGCAATGCCCAGAAGCTGCTCGAACTGCTGCACGGCCTGATCCTGCACGCTGAGGTTTTCAGCGTGTTCTAGCACCAGATAGATGAATACTCGCTGGAGCGGCGCCAGCAGAACATCGCCGCCATGAGCCATGCCCTCCCGCACGAGCTGCAGCGCTCGTTCATCGCCGGCATAGGCCGTCGGTGTGCCGCGATAGATCATGCGTGGGAGTTGATCAAGCAGAAGGACGAGCGCGAGCCAGCCATGCGGCGACTCGGCCCACTCACTCAATTCACCTGCAAGCGCGCGCTCAGTCAGATCACCGAAACGCTCGCGGGCTTCGGCATCCTGTTCGGGCTTGTAACCGAACCAGAGACCATTCTTTGCGTCCGCTGTTTCACGAGCGGTGGCGCCCTCGCCGAACCACCAGTCCAGCAGGTCCTGCGAGGGCAAGCTCACCCGTCAAGCCTTGTGATAGGCAGTGACGCGCTCGACTTCTTCCTTCGAACCCAGGAACACCGGCACACGCTGGTGCAGCGACTCGGGCTGGACGTCGAGGATGCGCTGGGTACCAGTGGTGGCCGCGCCGCCGGCCTGCTCGATGATGAAGGACATCGGGTTGGCCTCATACATCAGGCGCAGCTTGCCAGCCTTGCCCGGCTCGCGCGAGTCCTTGGGATACATGAACATGCCACCGCGGGTCAGGATGCGGTGCACGTCGGCCACCATCGAGGCGATCCAACGCATGTTGTAGTTCTTGTTCAGCGGGCCTTCGTTGCCGGCCAACAATTCACCCACGTAGCGCTGAACCGGTTCTTCCCAGTGGCGCTGGTTGGACATGTTGATGGCGAACTCAGCGGTGCTTTCCGGAACGCGAAGGTTTTCATGGGTCAACACGAAGCTGCCCAACTCGCGGTCGAGAGTGAAGCCCATGACGCCGTTGCCCAGCGTCAGCATCAGCATGGTCTGCGGCCCATAGATCGCGTAACCCGCGGCGACCTGCTTGGTGCCCGGCTGCAGGAAGGCTTCCTCGCCGAGCGCATCATTCTGGCTAAAGCAATGGTCCGGGCAACGCAGCACCGAGAAGATGGTGCCGACCGATACGTTGACATCGATATTGCTAGAGCCGTCCAGGGGGTCGAAGACCAGCAGGTAGGCGCCTTTCGGATATCTGCCAGGAATCTGGTAAGCGTTGTCCATCTCTTCGGACGCCATGCCGGCCAGGTGACCGCCCCATTCGTTGGCTTCGAGCAGGATCTCGTTGGAGAGGACGTCGAGTTTCTTCTGAACTTCGCCCTGGATGTTCTCGGTTTCGGTCGCCCCGAGAACACCGCCCAGCGCGCCCTTGGAAACGGCGTAGCTGATCTCCTTGCACGCTCGAGCCACTACCTCGATAAGGAAGCGCAGATCTGCAGGGGTGTTGTTGCTGCGGGTCTGCTCAATCAAGTAGCGACTCAGGGTTACGCGTGACATGGAATGGCTCCGGAGGATGGATAAGCCCGCGCAGTTTAGCAGGCCGGGGGGAAACTAACCCTCCCTCAGACCGTCCGACAGGCCCCAGAGTTCAGCGAAGCGGCAAAGTGCCTGCAGGCACCCTTTCGCCAATCTGGAGCCACGTCCCCTTACGCGGAGGCGGCGGCCCAAGCAGCCATGCCGACAAGCCGCCCCGCATCGCCCGTCAGAGCACCTTCCAGATCTCCTGAGCGTACTCACGGATAGTACGGTCCGACGAGAACCAGCCAGTACGCGCCGTATTGAGCACTGCCGAGCGCCACCAGCTGTCGGCGTCGCGCCAGCGCGCTTCAACCTCCAGCTGCGCCGCCCAGTAGGCTTCGAAGTCGGCACACACCATGAAGGTGTCGTGCCATTTCAAGCCGTCAATCAAGGCGGTATAACGACCTGGGTCTTCGGCCGAGAAGGCGCCGTTGCGGATCGCCATCAGGACTTCGTTGAGCCGCGGCGAACCGATAATGGTGGCTTCGGCGTTGTACTCGTTGGCCTGTTTGCGCGCCTCGACCTCCTGCGCGGTCATGCCAAAGATGAACATGTGGTCGGCACCAATCTGCTCGCACATCTCGACGTTGGCGCCATCCAGCGTCCCGATGGTCAGCGCGCCGTTGAGCGCGAACTTCATGTTACTGGTCCCCGACGCCTCGAGTCCGGCGGTGGAGATCTGCTCGGACAGATCCGCGGCGGGGATGATGCGCTCGGCCAGACTGACGTTGTAGTTCGGCAGGAACACGACCTTCAGCAGACCACGCACGGTCGGATCATTGTTGATGGTCCGTGCAATATCGTTGGTCAATTTGATGATCAGCTTGGCCGTGTGATAACTGGCCGCCGCCTTGCCGGCGAAGATCTTCACGCGCGGCACCCAATGGCCGCCCGGATCCGAGCGAATCGCCTGATACAACGCGACGGTATGCAGCAGGTTCAGCAGCTGACGCTTGTACTCGTGGATGCGTTTGACGTGCACATCGAACAGCGCATTTGGGTCAACGGTGATCCCCAGTCGCTCCTGAATCATGCGCGCCAGCAACTTCTTGTTGCCCAGGCGCTGGGCGGCGAAGCGGGCGCGGAAGTCTGGCTGATCGGCGTAGGGCTCTAGCTGGCGCAGCAATGTCTCCGGCGAGTCGAGCAGTTCCTCGCCGATATGATCGACCAGCAGACGGGTCAGCTGCGGGTTGGCCTGATACAGCCAGCGGCGGAAGGTGATGCCGTTGGTCTTGTTGCTGATCCGCTTGGGGTACAGCGAATGCAGATCGGTGAACACCGTTTCGCGCATCAGGCTGGTGTGCAGCGCGGATACACCGTTGACGCAATGCGAACCGAGAAACGCCAGGTTGCCCATGCGCACGCGACGGCCGTGACCTTCTTCGATCAGCGAGACCGAGCGCAGGAGGTTGACGTCATGGATGCCGCGCTCACGCAAGGCATCGAGATGCTGGGCGTTGATCAGATAGATGATCTGCATGTGCCGCGGCAGCAGGCGCTCCATCAGCCCGACGGGCCAGGTTTCTAGTGCCTCGGGCAGCAGCGTGTGGTTGGTGTAGGAGAGGGTGCCGACCGTCAGCTCCCATGCCTTGCGCCACGGGATGTCGTGCACATCCACCAGCAGGCGCATCAACTCAGCAACGGCAATGGCCGGGTGCGTGTCGTTGAGCTGGATCGAAGCGAATTCGGGCAGGTTCATCAGTGTGCCGCGCTGGTCCAGATGCCGGCGCAAGAGGTCCTGCAAGGATGCTGCAACGAAGAAATACTCCTGCCGCAGCCGCAATTCCTGCCCTGCTTCGGTGCTGTCGGCGGGGTACAGCACGCGGGAAATACTCTCAGCGCGTGCTTCCTCGGCGACCGCACCGATGTGATCGCCGGCGTTGAAGCGCTCCAGATGGAAGTCCGCCTCCGCCCGCGCACGCCAGAGGCGTAGCGTGTTGACGCTAGCACCGCGCCAGCCCACCACGGGCGTGTCATAGGCAATCGCGCGAACCCCTTCGGCCCAATGCCAGAAATGCTTGGGTTGATCGCTGCTGCTGCCATCGGAGGGCATCGCCGCCACGCTGCCGCCAAAGCCGATCAGGTAGCTGACTTCCGGGCGCTCGAATTCCCATGGATTGCCGAAGTTCAGCCAGGTTTCGGTCTGCTCGTGTTGCCAGCCGTCGACGATGGCCTGGCGGAACAGGCCATGGTCATAGCGGATGCCGTAGCCATGCGCGGCCACACCAAGGGTCGCCATGCTTTCCATGAAGCAAGCCGCAAGCCGACCCAACCCACCATTGCCCAGTGCAGCATCAGGTTCCAATGTACGGATGCGCTCGAAGTCGATGTCTACGCCGGCCAGCGCCTCGCGCGCCACATCGAGCAGGCCCAGATTGCTGAGACTGTCGGTAAGCAGGCGGCCGATGAGAAATTCCAGCGAGAGGTAATAGACCCGCTTCTTGCCCTCACGGTAACCCTGCCGGGTACGGTCCATCCACTGGTCGATCATGCGGTCACGCGTGGCCAGCGCCACCGCCTCGAACCAGTCATGGTCGGAGGCATGCTCGGGGTCCTTGCCGATCGAGTAGGTCAGCTTGCTGATCACGTTTTCCCGAAAAGCGGCGACCTCGTCAGCGTTGGGAGCAGTCGTTTCTTGCGTCATGGACAGACCTCATGCAGCGGGTGAAAAGATATGAAGGATTCATGGCAGCGCCAGGCCACCTCGGAAAAACCGCACTACAGACAGGTTTGCAGGTTTCTGCAGCATCCGGGCAACCGTCTGTCCGGCGTTCGACTCGTCGGTTTCACTGGAAATTCCACCCCGTGTCGCTATGATCGCGCGCCGCCATTACCGTTGCCCCCGCCGTGAAGACACGTTTGATCGCCTCTGCCGACCCCGAACGCCTGGAAACCTGGGCGCGCTACAGCAACGGCCTGTGCCGAGATTGCCACGCCACGTGTTGCACCTTGCCGGTCGAAGTACGAATTGACGACCTGATCCGTCTCGAGGTGGTCGATGCCTTCGAGCGTGATGAGCCGCTGAAGAGTGTTGCCAAACGCCTGAGCAAGGAAGGCCTCATCGAACACTTCAATCAGAAGCACGGCATTTTCACCCTCACGCGACTGGCCAACGGCGACTGTCTCTACCTCGATCGCAAGACTCGCTTGTGCACGGTCTATGCCAAGCGCCCGGACACTTGCCGCAACCACCCGCATGTCGGTCCACGGCCCGGCTACTGTGCCTATCAGCAGAAAACCGCAGCGCGTTGATCGCAGCTTGCGGGTCATCCGGAACGGCGACTCGTGGTCGCCAAAAAGCGTTGCGGAAACTGGCAATATCGTGACTCAGCAGTCATGCTTGACGTCTGCCTGTATCCGCACACGTTAGGAATCCACCCGGCATGAGCCGCGATAGCCGCTACCTGGAAGCCATTCTGCACCACGACATCCCACTGACCCGGGCGATGGGCCTGCGCGTCGAGCATTGGGAAAACCATGAGCTGCGTGTGAAGGTGCCGCTGCAAGCGAACATCAACCACAAAAGCAGCATGTTCGGCGGCAGTCTTTACTGCGTATCGGTGCTGGCTGGCTGGGGCTGGCTGCACCTGCGCCTGCGCGAGGCTGGGATAGACGACGGTCATATCGTCATCCAGGAAGGTCAGATCGACTATCCGCTGCCAGTGGTGGATGACGCCACTGCTATCTGCTCGGCGCCGGACGAGGGTGCCTGGGAGCGATTCGAGACGATTTACCGTCGCCGTGGCCGCTCACGCCTGACCCTGCACAGCCGCATTCTCGCTTCAGATGGCCGGGATGCGGTGCGCTTCACCGGTCAGTTCGTGCTGCATAAATAACCGCACAGCCGCTCCATCTGCACTGCCGGGGTGCGCGCAGCTTGTTGAGCGCGCGGACGCCCCGGCGTCGCTGAATCCTCGGGCGCCACCGCAAACGCTTGAGTCGACGCGTGATCGCCGCCGGTACACGCGTCTCGCCTCCGCCTGGCCACCGCGCCAGCACCCTCCTCCGACTGGCATGCAAGCTCCCAGCAGACTACGCTGCAACCGCCAACAATAAAAAAACAGCGTCAAGGAGCCGATGCCATGGGCCTGCCCCGTATTGCCATCCTATTGCTCAGTATTCTGCTCGCCATCAGCGGTGAGGCGCATGCCGAGTTACCGAAGAACTATCAGATCATCCTGCAGACCGACAACTTCCCACCCTTCAACATGGGGCCCAGCCACAAGAACTTCGCCCGTGGCGATGAGGTTCAAGGCATCGCCACCGACACCGTTAGGGAAATCTTCAAACGTGCCGGCATCGGCTATAGCCTGACGCTGCGCTCTCCCTGGGACCGCATCTACACCCAGACCCTCACAGACAGCGGTCATGGGCTGTTTTCCGTCGCCCGTACGACGCAGAACGAAGGGCAGTTCAAGTGGGTAGGCCCCTTGGCCCGCTATGAAAGCGTACTGCTTGCGGCCGCAGACAAGCGCATCGACCTGAGCACCCTGACGCAGGCCAAGGAGTTGCAGATCGGCGCACAGAAAAGCAGCGGTGTCAGCCAGTATCTGGAGAGCCAGGGCTTACGGCCGACCGACAGTCTCAGCGAAGAGGAAAACCTGCGCAAATTGCTCAGTGGCCGCCTCGATCTATGGGCCACGGCCGATCCAGTCTGGCGTTATCACGCCAAGGAGCAGGGAGCAGAAGGCCTCACGCCGGTGCTGAGTTTTCGCGCTGAAGACCTGTACCTGGCGCTGCATAAGGACACGCCCGACGAAGCCGTCGAGCGTTTGCAGGGCGCGCTCAATGAGGTGATCGGTGAGGGGTATGCCGGCTGCAGCAAGACCCCTGACCTCTGCTACCTGATCCGTGACCGCAAGGTGCCGTGACCGCAACGGGTCGCGACAAGCTCACACATAGCGCGACTTGGGCGTAGCCATGGGCAACGGGCCGTCGCCGATCAGACGGAACTCGCCCTTGGACGCATCGTAGGCGCGGATTTCGCTGGTGCCGATGTTGTAGACCCAACCGTGAATGAACAGCTGCCCACTGGCCAACCGCGCCGCGACCGAAGGGTGTGTGCGCAGGTGATCAAGCTGCGCAAGGACGTTTTCCTCGGTCAGCACGCCCAGTGTGTTGTGGTCGGCGCAGCCGCAATTTTCTTCGACCACGGTGCGGGCCACTTCAGCGTGACGCAGCCAGCTGCGTACGGTCGGCATGCCGTCGAGGCTCGAAGGGTTCAGCACCGCTTTCATCGCGCCGCAATCGGAATGCCCGCAGACAATGATGTGATGCACACCGAGCGCCATCACCGCGAACTCGATGGCGGTCGACACGCCGCCGTTCATGATTCCGTAGGGCGGCACGATATTGCCGACATTGCGGGTCACGAACAGGTCGCCCGGCGAGCTCTGGGTGATCAACTCGGGCAGGATGCGCGAGTCTGCACAGGTAATGAACATCGCCCGCGGAGTCTGCTCGTGGGCAAGCTTGTTGAACAGCTCGCGCTGCTCCGGATAGATATCTTCGCGGAACTGAATAACCCCTGCGATCAGGTTGTCGAGCGCCTCCTGCGCTGTTTCGGTCGTCTTCTCATCGAGACTCATAACACGATCTCTCTTATGGTTTGGTTAGGTTAGGTACGACGTTGCACGCTTCAGGCCGGACACTGCACAGATGTGACAGACCGTAACGAACGCCGGGCGCTTGCCCCGACGTGATGAATCGGTATCGCTGGTCTCAAAAGATAGACCAGCCGATGCGCTGAGAAAGCGGATCTCACTCAGCAGGTCCTGCATGAAAACCCATGTAAGTCGCGCGACACGCACTAGGCTACTAGACGCCGGAACAGCCCCGGTCATCACAGTGCGAACAGATGCGCCTGCTCCCTAGTCATTCTCCGGCTCCGGCTCGCGACCTATCGCCTCGCACCTTGAGCAAGCGCGGAAGACCCAGCGCTGTTGAGAAGTCACCGCACACCGGCGGGTTTGTACGACATATAGCACCCTGTTTTCGCGATCGTGATGGGCTCCGGTATAGTGCCGCCCGCTTCACGGGGCACGGCCTGTGCCTCGGGCGTTTCAACAAGGAAAGAAAACAGATGAAACTGAAACGTGCGGCGGGCCTGCTGGCGCTCGCGATCGCAGTCAGCGGCTGCTCTACCGCGACCTACTTCAAACTGCCCGAGAACAGCAAAGTCTCTGTCTATGAGCGGCCTCAGCAATACCCTCAAGGACTGGTCAAGACGCGTCCGTTCTTCTGGACCGCCGCTGGCGGCATTCCCTACAAACTCAGCAGCGAAAACGGAGAGCTGCTGCAGCAAGGCAAACTGCGTGCGCGCTTCCGTGTCGCCTCCATTTTCTGGCCACCGGGCGGCATCATCTATTGGCCGATGGGCTTCGGTCAGCGCTGCTACGACCTGACCGGCGCCGCGCCGCTCAGTTGCACTCAGGGCGACCTGAAGGATCTTCGAAGTCAGCGCCGTCTCGACCGCTAGGCTTCGGCGACGCATCGCCCCGGCACACACCGGGGCGGTGCTCGATCCAGCCGTCGGCACCGACACGCGAATACGCGAACACGCGCATCAAACCGTCTAAAACTTTTCCGGCCGCAGCACTTCAACCTCAGCCAGGTAGCAGACCATGGCGAAGTTATCGTAGTAGCGAACCTGCAGGTGCTCGGCGATGCGCTCGGCGAGTTCGCGGTTGCAGATGATCTCCAACCGGATATTGCTCTCGGTGTCCCACTCGGCACTGCGCACGCCACGGCTGCCTCGCCCTCGTGCTTCGGACAACGTCCAGCCCGGTGCGCCGAGGTGGTCGAGATCGGCCACCAGTTTCTTTTCCAGTGCGGCTTCGCAGATCACGGTAAGCAGCGTTCGGGTCGCGGTCGTCATATCAAAGTCCCCAGGCGATCAAGGTTTCGGCCAACGCGAGATACAGCGGAATACCGATCAGGATGTTGAACGGAAAGGTAATCCCCAACGACGCCGTCAACGACAGCGAGGGATTGGCTTCGGGCAATGCCAGGCGCATGGCAGCCGGCACGGCGATATAGGAAGCACTGGCAGCCAGCGTAGCGAGCATCGCAGTGCCACCGAGCGACAGGCCCATCAGCCGCGCCAGCAACGCACCAATCACCGCGCCAATCAGCGGCATGCCAAGACCGAAAACCGCCAGACGCAGCCCATAGCGCTTCAGTGAGCCCATCTGGCCGGAGGCGATCAACCCCATCTCCAGCAGAAAAAGCGCCAACACCGGCTTGAACATGCTGGTATAGAACGGTTCAAGGGGCTTGATGCCTTCCTTGCCCGCGATGGCGCCAATGATCAAACCGCCCAGTAGCAGCATGATGCTCTTGCCAAGGAAGATCTCTCGCCCCAGTTCCTTCCAATGGGTATCGCGACTGATGCCATTGGCGAGGATGATGCCGATGAGGATCGCCGGGATTTCTAGGATCGCCACGAACAGCGGCATGTAGCTCTCAAAGGCAATCTTGTTGGCCAGCAGAAAGGCCACCACCACGGCGAAGGTACCGGCGCTGACCGACCCGTAGTGCGCCGCGACACTCGCCGAGTCGACCCGGGAAAAGCCCAGCAGCCGCAACAAGGGGAACGCCAGCAGCGGCAGCATACAGCCAAGCAGCAGGACCAACGCCGACTGGCCCAGCAGTGCGGCACTGGCCTGCTCGGCCAGCTCGACGCCGCCGTGCAGACCGATGGCCAGCAGCAGCAGGATGGACAGCGTTTCGTACAACGCCGGTGGCAGTTTCAACTCACTCTTCACCAACCCGGCAAACAGACCGAACAGGAAGAACAGCACTACTGGGTCGAGCCCCATCGATACCTTCCGGATGCGTTGAACAGGCAAAAAAAAGGGAGCCTTTCGGCTCCCAGGAAACATTGCTTAGGCTTCGATCTCGATCAGCAGATCGCCGGGTGTCACCCGATCACCCTTGGCCACGTGCACCGCTTTCACCTTACCTGCAATGGGAGCCTGAATCTCGGTTTCCATCTTCATCGCTTCGCTGATCAGCACCGCCTGGCCGGCCTTGACCGTGTCGCCTTCCTTGACCAGCACATCCACGACATTGCCCGGCATGCTGGTGCTGACGTCGCCCGGGCCATTGGCTTGCTTGCGCTGACCACCGCTGCTGCCACCGACGAAGTTGTTCAACGGCTCGAAGACCACCTCTTCCGGCATGCCGTCGATGGAAAGGAAGAAATGTCGTTTGCCCTCGCCTTTGACGCCTACACCGGTGATGTCGACGCGGTAGGTCTCGCCGTGGACGTCGATGACGAATTCGGTGGGCACGCCTTCGCCGCTGGCCGCAGTCGCCGTGCTGCCGTCGGGAATCGGTAGCAGTACCTCCGGTTGCAGGGTGCCGGCCTCGCGCTCCTCAAGGAACTTGCGGCCGATGTCGGGGAACATGGCGTAGGTCAGCACGTCTTCTTCGCTATGAGCCAGCGCGCCGATTTCCTGGCGCAGCTTGTCCAGTTCCGGCTTGATCAGGTCGGCCGGGCGCACCTCGATGATTTCTTCGCCGCCGATGGCCTGGCGCTGCAGCTTGGTGTCGATGGCGCCCGGCGCCTTGCCGTAGCGGCCCTGCAGGTAGAGTTTCACCTCATTGGTGATGGTCTTGTAGCGCTCACCGGCGAGCACGTTGAAGAACGCCTGGGTGCCAACGATCTGCGAAGTCGGGGTCACCAGCGGCGGATAACCCAAGTCCTTGCGCACCCGCGGGATCTCCGCCAGCACTTCATCCATGCGATCGAGCGCGCCCTGCTCTTTCAGCTGATTGGCCAGGTTGGAAATCATCCCGCCGGGCACCTGATTGACCTGCACCCGAGTGTCGACACCAGTAAAGGCGCTTTCGAACTGGTGGTACTTCTTGCGCACCGCATAGAAATACAGGCCGATTTGCTGGATCAGCTCCAGATCGAGGCCGGTGTCATAGGGCGTACCGCGCAGCGCGGCGACCATCGACTCGGTGCCCGGGTGGCTGGTGCCCCAGGCCATGGACGAGATGGCGGTGTCGATGTGATCGGCGCCGTTTTCGATGGCCTTGAGCTGGCACATGCTGGCGACACCGGCGGTGTCGTGCGAATGGATGAACACCGGCAGGTCGATTTCGGCCTTCAGCGCGCGGACCAGATCGCCGGTGGCGAACGGCGTGAGCAGGCCGGCCATGTCCTTGATCGCGATGGAGTCGACGCCCATGTCGCGCATCGCCCGGCCTTGCTCGACGAACAGCTCGACGGTGTGCACCGGGCTTGTAGTGTAGGCAATGGTGCCCTGGGCATGCTTGCCGGTCTTTTTCACCGCCCGGATGGCGGTTTCGAGGTTACGCACATCATTCATAGCATCGAAGATGCGGAACACATCGATGCCGTTGTCAGCGGCCTTGGCACAGAAGGCCTCGACCACATCGTCGGCGTAGTGCCGGTAGCCAAGGAGATTCTGCCCGCGCAGCAGCATCTGCAGGCGCGTGTTGGGCAGCGCCGCCTTGAGCTGGCGCAAACGCTCCCAAGGGTCTTCCTTGAGGAAGCGCACGCAGGCGTCGAACGTCGCGCCACCCCAGACTTCCAGCGACCAGTAGCCGACGCGGTCGAGCTTGTCGCAGATCGGCAACATGTCTTCGGTGCGCATACGGGTGGCGATCAGCGACTGGTGGGCGTCACGCAGGATCGTGTCGGTAACGGTGATTTTCTTCTGAGCAGTCATGGGTTCGTTCCTCACAGGCCTGCGTGGGCGGCGATGGCGGCGGCGATGGCCAGGGCCAGTTCGCCCGGCTTGCGTTTGATCGAGTAATTCAGCAGTTCCGGATGGTTATCGACGAAGCTGGTATTGAACTGGCCGCTGCGGAAATCCGGGTTTTCGAGAATTTTCTGGTAGTAGCTGGCGGTGGTTTTCACACCCTGCACGCGCATGTCGTCCAATGCGCGCGAGCCACGGGCCAGCGCCTCTTCCCAGGTCAGTGCCCAGACGATCAGCTTCAGGCACATGGAGTCGTAATACGGCGGGATGGTGTAACCGGTATAGATCGCCGTGTCGGTGCGCACGCCCGGCCCGCCGGGGGCGTAATAGCGGGTGATCTTGCCGAAGCACGGCAGGAAGTTGTTACGCGGCTCCTCGGCGTTGATGCGGAATTGCAGGGCGAAGCCGCGGTACTGGATGTCTTCCTGTTTCACCGAGAGCGGCAGGCCGGAGGCGATGCGGATCTGCTCACGGACGATGTCGATGCCGGTGATTTCCTCGGTGATGGTGTGTTCCACCTGCACCCGGGTATTCATTTCCATGAAGTACACCTCGCCATCGGCGAGCAGGAACTCCACGGTACCGGCGTTCTCGTAGCCCACCGCTTTGGCCGCGCGCACCGCCAGGTCGCCGATGTAGGCGCGCTGTTCCGGGGTGAGCTGCGGGCTTGGGGCGATCTCGATGAGCTTCTGGTTGCGGCGCTGGATCGAGCAGTCGCGCTCGAACAGGTGCACGGTGTTGCCGAACGAGTCGGCAAGAATTTGCGCCTCGATGTGCTTGGGCTCGACGATGCATTTTTCGAGGAACACATCGGCGGAACCGAAGGCCTTCGTCGCCTCGGAGATCACCCGTGGATAGGCCTGGGCCAACTCGTCCCGCGAGTTGCAGCGACGAATGCCGCGGCCGCCACCACCGGAGGTCGCCTTGAGCATGACCGGATAGCCGATGCGCTCGGCCTCGGCCAAGGCTTCGTCGACATCCGCAACGTTGCCTTCGGTGCCCGGTGTGACCGGCACACCGGCCTTGATCATGCTGCGCCGCGCCTCGGTCTTGTCGCCCATGCGGCGAATCACTTCGGCGCTCGGGCCGACAAAGCGGATACCACGCTCGGCGCAGATTTCCGCCAGTTCAGCGTTCTCGGACAGAAACCCATAGCCGGGATGCAGCGCATCACAGCCCGTTTCTACCGCCAGGTTCACCAGCTTGCGCGGGTTGAGGTAACCGGCAAGTGGGTCGTCGCCAATGAAATGAGCCTCGTCAGCGCGCTTGACATGCAGAGCATGCCGGTCGGGCTCGGCGAACACCGCTACCGAGCGCACGCCCATTTCGGCACAGGCTCGCACGATGCGGACGGCGATTTCACCGCGGTTAGCGATCAGCAGCTTCTTGATCACGCTGTCATTCCCTCGGTCGATGAGCAGAAGGCCGCCGGGTGGGGCCACGTCTCGCCTGCACGTCGTGCAGGCCTGTAAACCCTACGCCTGCCGGTATGATTACTGAAAATGAATAATAGTTTGACCTTGGATAAGTAATTACTTATACGTCCAGCCAGGGCTGGGACAGGAAAGCTTGAACGGCTCTTTCATTCAAGACAGATGCAGCAGATCACAGACAAGAGCGGCGGCAACGATGCGAAAGAGCATGATGCGGATAACCTTGCGCCAGCTGCAGGTGTTCCGGGCGGTATGTGAAAGTCGCTCTTACAGCCGAGCGGCAGAAGAAATGGCGCTGACCCAGCCAGCGGTGAGCTTGCAGATTCGCCAACTCGAGGAGCTGATCGGGCAGCCGCTGTTTGAGTATCTGGGCAAAAAGCTCTATCTGACGGCAGCTGCCGAAGCGCTCCAGCGCGCCAGCACCGACATCTTTGGACGCCTGGACAGCCTGGACATGCAGCTGTCCGACATGCAGGGCTCGCTACAGGGCCAGCTGAATCTCGCGGTCGAGTCGAGCGCGAAATACGTCACGCCGCACCTGTTTGCCGCCTTCAAACGAAAGCATCCGGAGGTCAGCCTGGAGCTGGTCGTGGTCAACCACGCGCAGGCGGTCAAACGCCTGTCGATCAGCCGTGACGACCTGCTGATCATGTCGCAGGTGCCGACCGACATGGACCTTGAATTCTTGCCGTTCCTGAACAACCCGATCGTGGCGGTCGCACCGACCGACCATCCGTTGAGCCAGGCAGACACGCTGAGTTTGCAGGACCTGACCGCCTATCCGCTGCTGATCCGAGAGCCCGGCTCAGGCACCCGCAAGGCGGGCGAAGATTACCTGCGTCAAAAGCGTGCGCATTTTGCTCAGGCCATTCAGGTGGCGTCGCTGGATGCCCTGCGCGAGGCCGTGGTGGCAGGGCTTGGCGTAGCGCTGATGCCGCGCCATGCGGTTCATCTGGAACTGGCTCATGGCCTGCTGCGAGAGCTGCCGGTTCAGGAGCTCCCGCTGTACCGCAGCTGGTGCGTGGTGCATCCGCGGGGCAAGCGGCTGAGCCCGGTGGCTCAGGCGTTCTTCTCATTTATTCGCGAAGAACGCGCCCAGATCATTGCCCTGGCTGCGCGCTTTGATGGCGCACAGGCAAACCCTCAAGCAGCGGGCTGACCATCAATAGATCGGGGAACTCCATCAGCTGCGCGTGCAACTGGCGCTGCTCGTCGTAGCTTTCGATGGCGCGGCGGAAATGCATGCGGCGCTCGTCCTGCAGTTTGCGGCGGGCACGGGCATCGAGGTTGACGTAGGCTTCACGGTGCTGGGACATGCGCGTTCTCCGGAACGGGTGTCGGGAGAACCCAGCATCTGAGGCCTGGGTGACGCTATGAGGTCAAATAGATGACGGAGCGATGAACACCGCTCGAGCGGTCGACGGCACCGTCAGTCCTCGTGGTGCTTTGTCGACTTGGGCGAAAGGCGAAGGCTGCGCAAGCTGCGCTTGACGCTCTTGAGGTGGTTGACCAGGCTCGGTCCTCGCGCCATGGCGACGCCCATGGCCAGCACATCGATCACCACCAGATGGGCGATCCGCGAGGTCAGCGGGGTGTAGATCTCGGTGTCCTCCTGAACGTCGATGGCCAGGTTGATCGTGGCCAGCTCGGCCAGCGGGGTCTGACTCGGGCACAGGGTGATCAGCGTGGCACCGGACTCGCGTACCACGTTGGCAGTAATCAGCAGATCCTTGGAGCGCCCCGACTGAGAGATGCAGATCGCCACGTCGGTGGGTTTCAGCGTCACCGCCGACATCGCCTGCATGTGCGGATCGGAATAGGCCGCCGCGCTGAGCAGCAGGCGGAAGAACTTGTGCTGGGCATCGGTGGCCACCGCGCCAGACGCGCCAAAGCCGTAGAACTCTACCCGTTCAGCCTTCGCCATCGCCGCAACGGCGCGCTCCAGCGCATCGGAGTCGAGTTTCTCGCGCACTTCCATCAAGGTATGCAGCGTGGTGTCGAAGATCTTCAGCGCAAAGTCGGTAACCGAATCGTTCTCGCTGATGGCGAACTGGCCAAAGCTGGCGCCTGCAGCAAGGCTCTGCGCCAGCTTCAACTTGAGATCCTGAAAGCCCAGGCAACCTATGGCGCGGCAGAACCTCACGATGGTGGGCTCGCTGACCCCGACCGTATGGGCCAGATCGGCCATTGAGCTGTGCATCACGGCAGCCGGATCGAGGAGCACATGGTCGGCCACCTTGAGCTCCGACTTGCGTAACGAACTTCTCGATTGGGCAATGTGTTGCAGCAGGTTCACGTGGGGGACTCGCTATGATCAAAACTCGGCAAGAATGGTCGAACGCTGCGGGTGTGCTCGCATCCGTCCAGCCGGCTGGGTTGTAGTGGGCTTGTAGTTATACTACAAGCTTCGCAGTATCGCCCACCTATCGAGTCTGTCCACCTTCTAGGAGTGACGCTGTGTCCATTTCCTGCGACATGCTGGTATTTGGCGGTACCGGCGACCTGGCGCTTCACAAACTCATCCCTGCGCTGTATTACCTGCATCGCGAGCATCGGCTGCATGCTGATGTCCGCATCCTGGCGATCGCCCGTCAGGACATCGACCGCAATGCCTACCTGGCGCTGGCCGAGCGTCACCTCCGAGCGCAAATTGCGCGCACGGACTTCGAGGCTGAGATATGGAAAGCGTTCAGCCAACGCCTCGACTACTTCCCCATGGACGCCACTCAACGGGGCGAATACATCCGCCTCGCGCACCACCTTGGAGAGGCCGAAGGTCGCGTACGGGTGCATTACCTGGCGACCGCGCCCAACCTGTTCGAGCCGATTGCCTCGAACCTCGAAAGCGCGGGGCTTGCCGGAGAAGACGCGCGCATCGTCCTGGAGAAGCCCATCGGCCATTCCCTCGAATCAGCCCTTGAGATCAACGAGGCCATCGGTAACGTCTTCCCGGAGTCGAGGATCTATCGGATCGATCACTACCTGGGCAAGGAAACCGTGCAGAACCTCATGGCGCTGCGCTTTGCCAATGCGCTGTTCGAGCCGATCTGGCGCAGCGGCCATATCGATCATGTGCAGATCACCGTCGCCGAGACGCTCGGCGTGGAGGAGCGCGGTAGCTACTACGACCATGCCGGCGCCATGCGCGACATGCTGCAGAATCACCTGCTGCAGCTGCTCTGCCTGGTGGCGATGGAAGCCCCGGTGCGCTTCGACGCCAAGTCGATACGCGGCGAGAAGGTGAAAATTCTCGAAGCGCTCAAGCCCATCACAGGCAATGACGTGCAGGACAAGACCGTGCGCGGGCAGTACGTCGCGGGGCAGATCGGCGGCAATGACGTGCAGGCTTACTACTTCGAAACGGATGTTGATAACGACAGCGACACCGAAACCTTCGTCGCCGTAAAGGCCGAAATCGACAATTGGCGCTGGGCCGGCGTGCCCTTCTACCTTCGCACTGGCAAGCGCATGGCGAAGAAGCGTTCGGAGATCATCATCACCTTCAAACAGGTGCCCCACATGCTCTTCACCAAGGGCGAGGTCAACCGCCTGGTGATTCGCCTGCAGCCCGAGGAGAGCATCAGCCTGCAGCTGATGGCCAAGGCACCGGGCAAAGGGATGCAGCTGGAGCCCGTGGAGCTCGACCTGAACCTGGCGCACGCATTCAGCAGCACGCGTCGCTGGGAGGCCTACGAGCGGCTGTTGCTGGACGTGATCGAAGGCGACTCGACCCTCTTCATGCGCCGTGACGAGGTGGAAGCGGCCTGGAACTGGGTCGACCCGATCCTTTGCGGCTGGCAGAGCCACTACCGCAAACCCAGACCTTATCCAGCCGGAACCGACGGCCCAGAGCAAGCGCACCAACTGATCGAGCATCAGGGTCGCCAGTGGTGGCGCTGAGCCAACCGAACGACTCAGCGGTCACGGTCCTGGCACGCGTTGCAGCACCCGAGCTAGAGCCACTCTGCGCGAGTAGCTGCAACTAACGCACAGGCGTCTCACAACTACCGAATGAACTTCGCAGTCCCGGCATATTGTTGAGCTGAAAGAAAAAATTAACCAAATGCGATGAAGTCGCCATCTCCGCGAAGCGGATCGCCGATATCCAGCCCCGATATCGGCGATTGAACTTGCCACGACAGCCTCGATAATTCAGCCCTTGATCCAGGCGGAACTTCGGCGAGTTCCAACCTCGTTACCCCGCCCGTTACCCACATCGCACCCGGCCTCGCATAAACCCGCGCAAAGCCCCGTTTCATGGGAGCTAAGCCCTGTTTACTGCAGGCCTTGAGGCGCTCTTGCGACGCAACTGATTCAAGTAGCGCAACTACCCCAGCGGAGACGTTTGATTTGACGCTGATATTCGCCGATATATCCGCGCCCAGCCGGCGGGGAACATGGCGACCGGCGAGCAAGTTCAACTTTCGCGATAAACGGTGAACTTCGGAGATATCAGCGGCGAATCCATGCCCATGATCGGCGACTTGGGTTGAGAATAATTTTTCGATGTGTTTATTCTAGAAAAGGATTTCAATCAGCAACCCCAAAGGTCTTGTTTTGAGTATTCCTACCGTAACGCTCCGTCGCCCAACCGACGGCGACGGTTATCCCCTTCATGAGCTGGTAGCACGCTGCCAACCTCTGGACACAAATTCGGCGTACTGCAACCTCCTGCAATGCTCCGATTTCGCCGATACCTCCATTGCCGCCACAAACGCGGATGGCCAATTGGTAGGTTTCATTTCCGGTTACTGCCCTCCTGCTCGCCCAGACACCTTGTTCGTCTGGCAAGTCGCCGTCGACGCTTCGATGCGCGGCCAGGGTCTGGCACTGCGCATGCTGATGGCATTGATTGCACGGGTCGCCAGAGAGCAGGGCGTCGCTAACCTGGAAACCACCATCTCGCCGGACAACGGGGCATCCCAGGCGCTGTTCAAAAAGGCCTTCGCCAAGCTTGGCGTCGACTACAGCACCCGCACCCTGTTCTCCCGCGCCGAACATTTTGCCGGCAAGCACGAAGATGAAGTGCTTTACCGCGCCGGCCCGTTCATCGCAACCCATTCAGAAGAAGAACTAGAGGAAAACGCATGAAAACTTTCGAACTGCACGAATCTGGCGTTCGCAGCTACTGCCGCTCCTTTCCAGTGGTCTTCAAGCAGGCCCGTGGCGCTGAACTCACCACCCGCGAAGGTAAGACGTACATCGACTTTCTCGCCGGTGCCGGCACGCTGAACTACGGCCACAACCATCCAGTACTCAAGCAGGCGCTGCTCGATTACATCGAGGCCGACGGCATCACGCACGGCTTGGACATGTACTCCGAAGCGAAGGAGACTTTTCTCTCCACCTTTGATCGCCTGATCCTCAAGCCGCGCAACATGGACTACGTCATGCAGTTCACCGGCCCGACCGGCACCAACGCGGTGGAAGCCGCGCTGAAGCTGGCGCGCAAGGTGACCGGCCGTAACAACATCATCAGCTTCACCAACGGCTTCCATGGCTGCAGCATCGGCGCGCTCGCTGCGACCGGCAACAAGCATCACCGTGGCGCCGCCGGCGTTCCGCTGACCGATGTCAGCCGCATGCCCTACGCCAACTATTTCGGCGACAAGGTCAACACCATCGCGATGATGGACAAGCTGCTGACCGACCCATCCAGCGGTGTCGACAAGCCGGCTGCGGTGATCGTTGAAGTGGTCCAGGGCGAAGGCGGTCTGAATGCCGCTTCCGCCGAGTGGGTGCGCAAGCTCGAGAAGCTGTGCCGCAAGCATGAGATGCTGCTGATCATTGACGACATCCAGGCCGGCTGTGGCCGGACAGGCACCTTCTTCAGTTTTGAAGAGATGGGCATCAAGCCGGACATGATCACTCTGTCCAAGTCGCTATCAGGCTACGGCCTGCCGTTCGCCATGGTGCTGCTGCGCAAAGAGCTGGACCAGTGGAAGCCGGGCGAGCATAACGGCACCTTCCGCGGTAACAACCACGCATTCGTCACCGCTGCAGCCGCCATCGAGCACTTCTGGAAAGACGACGAGTTCGCCAACAGCGTCAAGGCGAAGGGCAAGCGCATCGCTGACGGCATGAACAAGATCGTCCGCCGCTACGGCCCTGACTCCTTGTTCGTCAAAGGCCGCGGCATGATGATCGGTATTAGCTGCCCGGACGGCGACACCGCCGCCGCCATCTGCCGTCACGCCTTTCAAAACGGCCTGGTCGTTGAAACCAGCGGCGCCCACAGCGAAGTGGTCAAGTGTCTCTGCCCGCTGATTATCAGCGAAGAGCAGATCGACAAGGCCATGAGCATTCTGGACAAGGCGTTCGCCGCCGTGATGTCCGATCAAGCCGCCACCCAGGCCTCTTAAGGAGAATCAGATGATCGTACGTACCCTGGCCGAATGCGAGCAGTCCAACCGCAAGATCAAGACCGAC
Organism: Stutzerimonas chloritidismutans; assembly: GCF_038562055.1. Classification (GTDB taxonomy): domain Bacteria; phylum Pseudomonadota; class Gammaproteobacteria; order Pseudomonadales; family Pseudomonadaceae; genus Stutzerimonas; species Stutzerimonas chloritidismutans_A. The sequence goes on from NZ_JBCFXD010000014.1 coordinate 79,155, forward strand.
ACTTGGGACAGCACCCGGATGCTGCTCAAGGATGACAAGATGGGCTTCTCGTTCCACATCACCACCATTTACGCCAACACCGAAACGCACATCCACTACCAGAACCATCTGGAGTCGGTGTACTGCATGAGCGGCAACGGTGAGATCGAAACCATCGCAGACGGCAAGATCTACAAGATCGAGGCCGGCACGCTGTACATCCTCGATAAGCACGACGAGCACCTGCTCCGTGGCGGCAGCGAGGACATGAAGATGGCCTGCGTGTTCAACCCGCCGCTCAACGGCAAAGAAGTGCATGACGAAAGCGGTGTGTATCCGCTTGAAGCCGAAACCGTAGTCTGATGCGACTCCGCAGGGCGGCTGCACCCCGCCCTGCGACACCCGATTCAAGGAGAGTTTAAAGTGAACCCCGTGCAAGCCGACCTGTACCCTTCGCGCCAGCACGACGAACCCAGCTGGCAAGAGCGTCTGGATCCGGTCGTTTACCGCAATGACCTGGCTAACGCCCCAATTCCCCCGGACCAGATCGAACGCTTCGAGCGTGACGGTTACCTGGTCATCCCCAATCTGTTCAGCGCCGAGGAAGTCGCGGTATTCCGCGAAGAGCTCGACCGCATGCGTCAGGACCCGGCCGTTGCCGAGTCCGGCAAGACCATCAAGGAACCCGACAGCGGCGCGATTCGCTCGGTGTTTGCCATCCACGCCGATAACCCGCTGTTCGCCCGTGTCGCCAGCGACGAGCGCATCGCCGCCATCGCCAGCTTCATCCTCGGTGGTGACATCTATGTGCATCAGTCGCGGATGAACTTCAAACCCGGCTTCACCGGCAAGGAGTTCTACTGGCACTCCGATTTCGAGACTTGGCATGTCGAAGACGGCCTGCCGCGCATGCGCACCCTGAGCTGCTCGATCCTCCTCACCGACAACGAGCCGCACAACGGTCCGCTGATGCTGGTGCCCGGATCGCACAAGCATTACATCCGCTGCGTCGGCGCGACGCCGGAGAATCATTACGAGAAGTCGCTGCGCAAGCAGGAGTTCGGCGTACCGGATCACGATAGCCTGACCCGCCTCGCGGATCGCTATGGCATCGATACCGCCACCGGTCCGGCGGGCAGTGTGGTGTTTTTTGACTGCAACACCATGCACGGCTCCAACAGCAACATCACCCCCAGCGCGCGCAGCAATCTGTTCTATGTCTACAACCATGTAGATAATGCCGCGCAGGCCCCGTTCTGCGGCCTCTCGCCACGCCCGGCCTTTGTCGGTGAGCGCGAGAATTTCGAGCCTCTGCAGATCAAGCCACAACAGTATCTCTGACGTATCCATCAGGCCCGCATATCGGGCCTGATCTTTGTTGGCGGCCGAGAGGCGGCCCAGGGATGAAAATTCAACCCCAAGACGGGACGATGAATCGATGCATACCGTAGAAAAGATCGGCGGCACATCCATGAGCCGCTTCGAAGAACTGCTCAACAACATCTTTATTGGCCATCGCAAAGGCGACGAGCTCTATCAGCGCGTCTTCGTCGTATCGGCCTACAGCGGCATGACCAATCTGCTGCTGGAACACAAGAAGACCGGAGAACCGGGCGTCTACCAGCGCTTCGCCGATGCCCGCAGTGAGGGCGCCTGGCTTGAGGCACTCGAAACCGTGCGCACACGCATGCTCGACAAGAATGCCGAGCTGTTCGGCGCGTTCGAGCTGCGCGCGGCCAACCAGTTCATCAACTCGCGCATCGACGATGCGCGCGAGTGCATGAGCAGCCTGCAACGCCTCTGCGCCTATGGTCACTTCCAGCTCGACGAGCACTTGATGAAGGTGCGCGAGATGCTCGCCTCGCTCGGCGAAGCGCACTCAGCCTTCAACTCCGTGCTGGCGCTCAAGCATCGCAGCATCAACGCGAAGATGGTCGACCTCACCGGCTGGCACCGCGACGCACCGCTGCCCTTCGATGAGATGGTGCGCCACAGCTTCGAAGAGGTGGACCTGTCCCGCGAACTGGTGGTGGCCACCGGCTACACACATTGCAGCGAAGGCCTGATGAACACCTTCGACCGCGGCTACAGCGAGATCACCTTCGCCCAGATTGCTGCCGCCACCGGCGCCCGCGAAGCGATCATCCACAAGGAATTCCACCTCTCCAGCGCCGACCCGAATCTGGTCGGCGCGGACAAGGTAGTCACCATCGGCCGTACCAACTACGACGTAGCCGACCAGCTGTCGAACCTGGGCATGGAAGCGATTCACCCACGTGCAGCGAAGACCCTGCGCCGCGCAGGAATCGAACTGCGCATCAAGAATGCCTTCGAACCCGAGCACGCCGGCACGCTCATCAGTCAGGACTACAAGAGCGAGCGGCCCTGCGTCGAGATCATCGCTGGGCGCAAGGACGTCTTCGGCATCGAGGTGTTCGACCAAGACATGCTCGGTGACATCGGCTACGACATCGAGATCAGCAAGCTGCTCAAGCAACTGCGTCTCTATGTGGTGAACAAGGACTCCGACGCCAACAGCATCACTTACTACGCCTCCGGCTCGCGCAAGCTGATCAACCGCGCCGCGCGGTTGATCGAGGAAAAGTACCCGGCGGCGGAAGTAACCGTGCACAACGTCGCCATCGTCTCGGCGATCGGCTCTGACCTCAAAGTCAAAGGCATCCTCGCCAAGACCGTGGCCGCACTGGCCGGTGCCGGCATCAGCATCCAGGCGGTGCATCAGTCGATCCGCCAGGTCGAGATGCAGTGTGTGGTCAATGAGGAAGACTACGACGACGCCGTCGCAGCCCTGCACCGCGCGCTGATCGAGCCGGAAAACCACGGTGACGTGATCGCCGCGGCGTAACCACTCCGTAACACCGACCGCCGGATCTGGCTCGCGCTAGCTCTGGCGGTCTGCCGTTTGCCATTCGCTGGTCGATTCGGACGCCTTGCGCCGCCGATACCAGCCGGCAAAGAACACCAGCGCCAGGATCAGCTCGGCCAGGTCGCCACCGTAGTACATCAGCTGTGCAGCCGCTTCGATTTCCGCCAGCTCAAGACCCGCGTCTCGGGGAAATCCATAGGCATACATCAACTTGCCGAGCACCGCGTGAGCGGCGATAGCGGCGAACAGTACGAGCAACCGCAAACGCATCCCCGGGCGATGGGGCGCCGGATCCGGGCCGGCAATGGACCAACTGAACAGGTAGCCGGCAAGCACGAAGTGCAGGTGCAACCAGATGTGCAGCAGGGGCTCACTGAAGCTCAACTGATACAGCGGCGTAAGGTAGAGCAGGAACAGCGCACCGATATTCAGAAACAACGCGGTGACGGGATGGCTCAGGCAACGCACCGGCACGGTCGCCGCGAAATCGGTGATGCGCCGTGCGGTGGTTACCGGCATGTTGCGCAGCAATAGGGTGCCCGGCGCTCCGAGCATCAGGGCGATGGGGGCAAACATGCCGAGCAACAGGTGCTGGGCCATGTGGCCACGCAGATCCGAGTGCCCCCACTCGACCATGGGCGGCGAGAAGGCCACCACTAACAACCCGCACCCCAGGCTGAAACTGACCAACCGCCAGCAATGCCAGACCTTGCGACGCCTGCGCTGTGCACGGACGCCCAGCACATAGGCAAACCACAACCCTTGCGTCACCAGCACCAGCATGAAGGTCCCGGCGAGGGTCAGCAGATGCGTATCATGACTCACGGGTCGCTCATCCCGCGCTGCCGCGTTCTGGCACCGAAGCCATTCCAGGCCAGGTCGTAGAGCCAGAGATTTTCGACGTAGCGCACCTGGCCCAAACGCAGCACCTTGTGATCGACAACGCCGTCGAACAGCTGAAAGCCTCCGGCTCCGAACAACATTCCCGGCCAGGCGTGCCAGCGCGACAACACTTGATCACGACTCAGCCGAACGAACTGGTCAAACCGGGCCGCCAACATCAGCGGGTCAGCCGAGTGCAACAGCCCATCGGACAGGAGCGAGATCGCAGGCGCTGACCGGTCGAAAAATGGTGCCAGGCGAGGATCTGGTGGAACACGATCTCATCGATCGCCGCCATCAGACCAATCCCGAGAAAGCTCGTCGCGGTCAGGCTGCCTCTGGCATCGACAGTGTTAGCGCTCAAGATGGCCTCCGGTGGTAACGGGTTGGCCTGCATCGGAACTCGGTGCGCTCGACTCAAGCCCTGTTTAAAAGTGACTGGGGCCCGCCGCAGGAGTTCGCCATCGACTTGACCTTACGGGGCGAAAAGCGCGGGCCAACTCAGTAGAATCCGCACACTTTTTGTCGGTATACAGAGCCACCGCACCATGACCCACCCTCGCACCGAACTGCTGTCGCCCGCCGGCACCCTGAAATCCATGCGCTACGCCTTTGCCTACGGCGCCGACGCGGTCTATGCCGGGCAGCCGCGCTACAGCCTGCGCGTGCGCAACAACGAGTTCGATCACGCCAATCTGCGCCAGGGTATCGATGAAGCGCACGCCCAAGGCAAGCAGTTCTACGTGGTGGTCAACATCGCGCCACACAACGCCAAGCTGCGCACCTTCATCAAGGACCTGGAGCCGGTGGTGGCGATGGGCCCGGATGCGCTGATCATGTCCGATCCCGGCCTGATCATGCTGGTTCGCCAGCATTTCCCCGAGATGACGATCCACCTTTCGGTCCAGGCCAACGCGGTGAACTGGGCCAGCGTCGAGTTCTGGCGCCAGCAGGGGCTGACCCGCGCGATCCTTTCCCGCGAGTTGTCGCTGGAGGAAATCGGCGAGATCCGTGAAAAGGTGCCGGGCATGGAACTGGAGGTCTTCGTCCACGGTGCGCTGTGCATGGCCTACTCAGGGCGCTGTCTGCTCTCGGGCTACATCAACAAGCGCGACCCCAATCAGGGTTCCTGTACCAACGCCTGCCGCTGGGAATACAGGGCTCACGAGGGCAAGGAAGACGAGCTGGGCAACATCGTCCAGCAGTACCAGCCGATACCGGTGCAGCAGCTTGGGTCAGGCGACACCCAGCCAACCCTGGGTGCCGGCGCGCCGACCGATCAGGTATTTCTGCTGGAGGACAGCAGCCGTCCCGGCGAAATGATGGAAGCCTTCGAGGACGAGCACGGCACCTACATCATGAACTCCAAGGACCTGCGCGCCGTGCAGCATGTCGAGCGGCTTGTGCAGATGGGCGTGCACTCGCTGAAGATCGAAGGCCGGACCAAATCGCACTACTACGTGGCGCGCACCGCACAGGTCTACCGCAAGGCCATTGACGACGCGGTCGCTGGCAGGCCTTTCGACAAGTCGCTGATGGACACCCTGGAATCCCTGGCTCACCGCGGCTATACCGAGGGCTTTCTGCGTCGTCACGTGCATGACGAATACCAGAACTACGAGCGTGGCTTCTCGCTGTCGGACCGTCAGCAGTTTGTCGGGGAACTGACCGGGGAGCGCCGCAACGGGCTGGCCGAGGTGATCGTCAAGAACCGTTTCGCCGTTGGCGACCGCCTGGAGCTGATGACACCTCAGGGCAACCTGAACTTCCGCCTGGACGCGCTGGAGAACAAGCGCGGCGAACGCACCGAAATAGCGCCCGGTGACGGGCATGTGCTCTACCTGCCGGTCCCGGATACGGTGGATCTGCGGTATGCACTGGTGATGCGGCAGCTGGACGGCGGCACCACCCGCGGCTAGCCGCCAGCACGGCGCTGGCTCAGGACCCGCTCCGCCGCGTGGCGGGTTCTGCCGCGACAGCCGTAGGGCGGGCTTCAGCCCTCCAGCAGTTGGTCTGGCGCAGAGCAAGCGGTGGGCTGAAGCCCACCCTACAGGCAGCAAAAGCCCAGCCCGCACCATTAAACCAAGAGTTTGACGAACTCCTCAGGCGGCACTGGCCGGCTGATCAGGTAACCCTGCATCTCGTCACAGCCGTGAGCCTTGAGGAAATCCGCCTGTGCCTGGGTTTCGACACCCTCGGCGACAACCTTCAGCTCCAGGCTGTGGACCATGGCGATGATGGCCCGGACGATGGCCGAATCCTCGCCGACCTGATCCAGTTCGCAAATGAATGAACGGTCGATCTTCACGTAGTCCACCGGGAAGCGCTTGAGGTAGCTCAGCGAGGAATAGCCGGTACCGAAGTCGTCGATGGCCAGTTTCACGCCCAGCGCGCGCAACTGGCGGCTGATGTTGATGGCATTGTCGATGTCATCGAGCAGCTGGCTTTCAGTCAGTTCCAGCTCGAGCCGGTCGGCAGGAAGCCCGGTCTCCTCCAGCACCTGGCGCACCAGGCTGACGAAATTGCCCTGGCGCAACTGCTTGACCGACAGGTTCACCGAAACCCTAATCGCGGCCAGCCCGTCGAGTTGCCATTGACGCGCCTGTCGGCAGGCCTCGCGCAGCACGAACTCGCCGAGCGGGATGATCAGCCCGGTTTCCTCGGCCAGTGGAATGAAAAAGCCCGGTGCAATCAGGCCTTTCTGCGGATGCCGCCAGCGCACCAGCGCTTCGGCCGCATCCAGGCTGTCTTCCTTCACGCTCAACCGCGGTTGATAGAAGACTTCCAGCTGGCCTTCCTCGACGGCGCGACGCAGCTGGTTTTCCAGCTTGAGATTTTCCAGGCTCGACACCTGCAAGCGCTCGGTGAAGAACTGCAAGGTGTTGCCGCCCAGATGTTTGGCATGCTGCATGGCCATGTTTGCCTGCAACAGCAGCGAGGTCGCCTCCCGTGAGTTGTCAGGCATGAGGCTGACACCAATGGACGCACTGATGACCAGCTCCTGATCGTCGATCTGAATGGGTTTGCTGATGCGCGACAGCAGACGGCTACCGCTGTGCGCCAGGGTGGCCAGGCTGCCGTACCCTTCGAGCACCACCACAAACTCATCACCGGACAAACGGGCAATGGTGTCGGCGTCCGACAGGGTGTGGGACAGACGGCGCGAGACCTCACGCAACAGCTGATCAGCCGCTTCGTGCCCCAGGCTTTCGTTCAGCGTCTTGAAACGATCAAGATCGATATAGAGCACCGCCAGCCCACGGTTACTGCCGCGACTACGCTCACAGGCGCTGTGTAGACGCTCCTTGAGCAAGCTGCGATTGGCCAGCCCGGTCAGCTCGTCGAAGTGGGTCAGGTACCGCAGACGCTCCTCGACCTGGCGCCTGACGCTGAGATCGGAAACGAACGCGACCACGTTGGTAATATTGCCGTGCCGGTCGCGAACCACGCGCATCTGCGCCCATTGCGGATAGACCTCGCCGTTCTTGCGGGTCTCGATCAGCTCGCCTTGCCAGCTGCCGTGTTGCGCCAGGCTTTCGCGAATCGCCGCATATTGCTGGCGGCTGTCCTCGGAGCTGGCCAACAGGGCGACGCTTCTGCCGATCAGTTCGGCTCGGCTGAAACCGGACAGCTCGCAGCAGGCCTGATTAACCGCCAGCAGATTGAACTCGGGGTCCATGATCGCCATGCCCTCGCCCGCCGCCTCGAACACCGTCGCAGCCAGCCGCAATTGCTCGGCCTGACGATGGCTCTCGCTGATGTCTCGCCGGGTTCCGATCATGCGCAAGGCCCGCCCGTTGGCGTCGCGCTCGGTGACGCGCCCACGGTCTTCGATCCATACGGAACTACCGTCGCTCAGCATCGCCCGGTATTGCACGGCATAGCTGTCGGTCTTGCCCTTCAAGTGATCGATCATGTCCTGCCGGACACGCGGGCCATCTTCCGGATGCACCTCAGGACGCTGCTGGTCGACCAGCAACAGTCGGTCACTCAGGCCTACACCAAAAACTACGTCCATTCTCGAATGAAGGACCTCGCCATTGACCATGTCCCAATCCCACATGCCCAGCGAGCTGGCTTCCAGCGCCAAGCTCAGGCGTGCCTCGCTTTCATGCAGCGCGGCAGTGCGCTCGATCACGCGCCGCTCGAGCCCATCGAAAGCCTCCCTTAGCTGGCCCTCGGCATGACGGCGTTGCTCGATTTCCCGACCCAGCTCGCCGTTCAGTTCGATGGCTTGGCCGCGCATGCTTTCCAGCCGCCAGATCAGTAGCTGGTTGTGCAGACTTTGGGCCAGGCTGGCCGTGACCACTCGGTTCATTTGCCAGGCAATCATGCTCAGCGTGAGCAACACGATCGCCGCCAGCACACCCCATCCCTGCAGTTGGGGCTCACCGCTGCCCAGCAGCACAACCGCTGCGGGAAGCAGCCCTGGGATGGCAAACGCACCGAACGCCCGGAGCGACACGCCGCAGGCCACGCACCCGGCAAAGAACACCGAGGCAAGCGAGCCGAGCAGTATCGTCTGCTGCAAAAACGGCCCGTCGAGCGCCAGCTCGATGATGGCGTAGTCCAGCGTCACCGCACTGGCGACACTGGCTAGCAGAAAGGTCCTATACCAGCGAGGTTGCTGCTGTTCCGCCGCGCTGGCTTTGGCAAAACGGCGCGTCTGCTGCAGCCGCAGCACCGCCAGCGCAAAGGTCACTCCCGACCAGATCGCCAATTGCAGCTTAGGGCCTTCAGTCCAGAGCACGGCGGGAAACACCAGGCTGGTGATGATCATCAGCAGCAGCGCGAGTCGTGAGCCCTCATAGAGCAGCCGCGTGCGCTCGGCCCGCTGGTCGCTCTCTGCAAGATTGAAAGCGGCGTGGTCCTCCATGGCCATTGACGCCGACGGATTAGCTTGTGCGGAATCGATCATCGGGTTGTTCTTGTAATGGATGTCTGGAGCATTAAGCGTGCCTTGAGGTACGCCCCGATAATGGCACGATGCTAGCGCTCGGTCATCGTCTGTCCGACCAAAGACCATATTGACGATACGCAGGTATGGATCAGCTGGATACTTACAGGCTCCGTAACCCAAGGCCCGCCCGTCGCCTGGTGCCTGCCTCGCCTTCAACAGACCAGTCCACCCTCTGCCGTTGGCCCTCTAGCACCCCATCCGTTGCACGAGCGAGTCAGTCGAATTTCCGGCTAGAATGGCGCCCATGCATGACGATCTCTCTCTTCTCCTGAACTCCCTCAACGATGCCCAGCGCCAGGCCGTGGCCGCGCCGCTGGGTCGTCAATTGGTCCTCGCCGGTGCCGGCTCGGGCAAGACCCGCGTGCTGGTGCACCGTATCGCCTGGCTGCACCAGGTCGAGCGCGCATCTTTGCACTCGATTCTTTCAGTAACCTTTACCAACAAAGCCGCCGCCGAGATGCGCCAGCGCATCGAGCAGCTGATGAAGGTCAACCCGCAAGGCATGTGGGTCGGCACGTTCCACGGCTTGGCCCACCGCCTGCTGCGCGCGCACTGGCAGGAAGCCAAGCTGGCGCAGAACTTCCAGATCCTCGACTCCGACGATCAGCAACGGCTGGTCAAGCGGGTGATCCGCGAACTCGGCCTCGACGAGCAACGCTGGCCGGCGCGTCAGGCGCAATGGTGGATCAACGGGCAGAAAGACGAAGGCTTGCGGCCCAAAAACATCCAGCCCAGCGGCGACCTGTTCCTGGCGACCATGTTGAGCATCTACCAGGCCTACGAAGAAGCCTGTGCCCGCGCCGGGGTCATCGACTTTTCCGAGCTATTGCTGCGCGCGCTGGACCTCTGGCGCGACAACCCCGGCCTGCTGGATCACTACCAGCGCCGCTTCCGGCACATCCTGGTGGACGAGTTCCAGGACACCAACGCCGTGCAGTATGCCTGGCTGCGCCTGCTGGCCAAGGGCGGCGAAAGCCTGATGGTGGTGGGTGACGACGACCAGTCGATCTACGGCTGGCGCGGCGCACGGGTGGAAAACCTGCACCAGTTCAGCGAAGACTTCCAAGACGCGGTAACCATCCGGTTGGAACAGAACTACCGCTCCACCGCCTGCATCCTCAAGGCCGCCAACGCGCTGATCGCCAACAATCAGGGCCGTCTCGGCAAGGAACTGTGGACCGAAGGCTGCGAAGGCGAGCCGATCAGCCTCTACGCCGCCTTCAACGAACACGACGAAGCGCGCTATGTCGTAGAGAGCATCGAGAAAGCCATCCGCGACGGTATGAGCCGCAGCGAGATCGCCATTCTCTACCGTTCCAATGCCCAGTCCCGAGTACTTGAAGAAGCCCTGCTGCGCGAACGCATCCCCTACCGGATCTACGGCGGCCAGCGCTTCTTCGAGCGCGCCGAGATCAAGAACGCCATGGCCTACCTGCGCCTGATTCAGGCGCGGGACAACGACGCGGCGCTGGAGCGGGTGATCAATGTGCCGGCACGTGGCATCGGCGAAAAAACCGTCGAAGCCCTGCGCCAGCTGGCCCGCCAGCAGGAAACCTCGATGTGGGCCGCGCTGCACCAGGCGGTCGGCACCAAGGTGGTATCAGGCCGTGCCGCCAGCGCACTGAACGGCTTCGTCGAGTTGATCGACATGCTGGCCCTGAAGGTCGAAGGCATGCAGCTGCACAACATGGCGCAGCTGGTCATCGAACAGTCCGGCCTGCTCGCCTACCACCGTGACGAGAAAGGCGAGAAAGCCCAGGCACGCGTGGAAAACCTTGAGGAACTGGTCTCCGCCGCTCGCGCCTTCGACAACTACAGCGAAGACCAGGAAGACGAGCAGACTCCGCTCGCCGCCTTCCTCGATCACGCCTCGCTGGAGGCCGGCGAACAGCAGGCCGGCGACCACGAAGACAGCGTGCAGCTGATGACCCTGCACAGCGCCAAGGGCCTGGAGTTTCCGTTGGTGTTCCTGGTCGGCATGGAAGAAGGCCTGTTCCCGCACAAGATGAGCCTGGAAGAGCCCGGCCGCTTGGAAGAGGAACGCCGCCTGGCCTATGTCGGTATCACCCGCGCCATGCAGCAGCTGATCGTCACCTACGCTGAGACTCGCCGGCTGTATGGCAGCGAGACCTACAACAAGATCTCGCGCTTCATTCGCGAACTGCCTCCGGCGCTGATCAGCGAGGTGCGCCTGAGCAATACCGTCAGCCGCAGCTTCAACACCCGCGGCATGAGTGGCGGCTCACTGTTTGACGGCGCCAATGTACCGGATACCCCATTCAACCTTGGTCAGCGTGTACGCCACTCGCTATTCGGCGAGGGCACCATCCTCAACTTCGAAGGCTCCGGTGCTCAGGCGCGCGTGCAGGTGAATTTCGAAGATGAAGGAAGCAAGTGGTTGATGCTCAGTTATGCCAAACTGGAAGCGCTATGACGTTTACGTCAACCTGTATCGATACTAACAAAATTCGCCAAAGGAAATAGCCATTCATGAAACGCCGTCACTTGTTTGGTGCCGCCGCTGCCCTGCTTGCCTCCCTCAGCCTTGCAGGCTGCAACGACGAAAAGAAAGTCGAACCCACCGCCGAGCCCAAGCCTGCCGCCAGCGAAGCGCCCGAAACTTATAACTGGAAGATGGTCACCGCCTGGCCGAAGAACTACCCCGGCCTGGGCACTGCCGCCCAGCGTCTGGCCGATCGGGTCGAGGCCATGAGCGATGGCCGCCTGACCATCAAGGTCTACGCCGCCGGTGAGCTGGTCCCCGCCCTGGAAGTGTTCGACGCCGTCTCCCGTGGCACCGCCGAACTCGGTCATGGCGCAGCGTATTACTGGAAGGGCAAGGTGCCGACGGCGCAGTTCTTCACCTCGGTCCCGTTCGGCCTGTCGACCAGCGAAATGAACGCCTGGCTGACCCGCGGCGGCGGTCAGGAGTTCTGGGACGAAGCCTACGCCCCCTACGGTGTGAAGCCGATGGTAGTCGGCAATACCGGCATGCAGATGGGCGGCTGGTTCAACAAGGAAATCAATTCACTGCAGGACCTGCAGGGCCTGAAGATTCGTACTCCCGGCCTGGGCGGCGAAGTGCTGACCCGTCTAGGCGCGACCACAGTCAACATGCCCGGCGGCGAAGTGTTCACCGCCCTGCAGACCGGCGCCATCGACGCCACCGACTGGGTCAGCCCGTACAACGACCTGGCCTTTGGTCTGCACAAGGCAGCCAAGTACTACTACTACCCTGGCTGGCAGGAGCCCCAGGCCGTGCTCGAACTGTTGGTCAACCAGAAGGCCCTCGACAGCCTGCCGGACGACCTGCGCGCCATCCTCACCGAGGCCGCCGGCGCCGCCAGCCGCGACATGATCGACGACTACGTCTACAACAACGCCATGGCGCTCGACCAGCTCAAGCAACAAGGTGCGCAACTCAAGCGCTTCCCTGACGAGGTGTTGAACGCCATGCGCGAGCAGTCCGACGTTGTCCTCGGTGAACTGGCCGCACAAAGCGAGCTGAACGGCCGTATCTGGGCGTCGATGAAAGCGTTCCAGGCGCAGGTCAAGCCGATGCAAGAGATCTCCGAGAAAGAGCTGTATAACTGGCGCTAAGTCAGATGAGCCGCTGCGCTTGCCTGACCATCTAAGCGCAGCGGAGCAAAAGCCCGAAACACTCTGCAACTGGCGCGCCCGCATTGGGGCGTGCACCATCCGCTTCGTATCTTCGTCCAATCCAGGAATACCAAATGCAACGTGTGCTCAGCATTTTCATGGCGCTGTGTATCGGCCTGACCCTCAGCCTCGACGTTCATGCCAAACGCTTCGGCGGTGGCAAGAGCTTCGGCTCGGCGCCTAGCCATCAAACCCGCCAGGCGCCGCAACAGACTCAAGCCGCGCCGAACCAGGCAGGTCGCCAGACGCCCGCCGCCGCCAGTGGCGCGTCGCGCTGGCTAGGCCCGCTGGCCGGTCTCGCCGCCGGTGGCCTGCTCGCCTCCATGTTCATGGGTGACGGCTTTGAAGGCATCCAGTTCATGGACATCCTGATCTTCGGCGGCATCGCCTTCCTGCTGTTCCGCTTCCTCGCCGCGCGTCGTCGCCAGCAGCAACCGGCCATGGCCGGACACGCGAACGCACCGATGCAGCGTGAAATGCCTGCACAGCAATCGATTTTCGGCGGCAGCAGCGCCGCTCGCCCGACTGCTGCCCCAGTGATCAACGCCCCAGCCTGGTTCAACGAGCAGAACTTCGTGGCGGCCGCGCGCGAACACTTTCTCTCGCTGCAGCAGCATTGGGACGCCAACGAGATGGACAAGATCAGCGAGTTCGTCACGCCGCAGCTGTTCGAATTCCTCAAGCGTGAACGTGCCGAGATCGGCGATGCCTACCAGTCCACCTATATCGATGACCTGCAGATTCAGCTCGACGGCGTCGATGACCAGGCCGACAAGACCGTCGCGACCCTGACCTTCGTTGGGATGTCGAAGAACTCACGCTTCGATCAAGGCGAGCCGTTTAGCGAAAGCTGGCGTATGGAGCGCGCGCAGGGCGAAAACCAGCCGTGGCTGGTGGCAGGCATCCGCCAGAACGCCTGAACCTCTGCCTGAGACGACTCCACTCTGTTCGGACTCGTTCGAATAAGCCCCGCCACCTGGCGGGGCTTTTTTTTGTCTGCGCATCGCCCTTGGTTCCCGAGCGCACGACTGAGCCGCGCCGTAGCGTTGAACGGGCCCGACCAGCCCCTCGACCGCACCATCAATGGCCGAATACATCCGCCACACGGCAGCGACTAGCACGCCCGACCGCAACACCGCTAATGGCTATAACCTGCCCCCATCGTGGCGAACCCCAGCTGAACCCTGCTCGCAAATCGGCGTCTATGCTGTTCGCACAACAGCATTAGTCGAGAGGTCCTGCGTGTCAGGCAGCATCGAAACAAGGAATGGCGCACCCGCTGCGCTCGTTCAGGGCGACCTGCCAGCCGCGCGCCAACCCACGATGACCAGCGTTCGCCTGCCTTCTATCGACAAGCTATTGCGCGCACCCGTCTGCGCCCCGCTGCAGCAGCGTTATGGCCGCAACGTTCTGCTCGACACGCTGCGCGACCTGCTCGACGAGCTGCGTGAGCCGGCCCGCCACGGTCAGCTGGCCGAGCTGGAACTGTCCGAAGCGGTACTCGCTGGTCGCGCCGGTGAACGGCTCGCCAACCAACACCGCAGCCGCGTGCGCCGCGTGTTCAATCTGACCGGCACTGTGCTGCACACCAATCTGGGCCGCGCCCTGTTGCCGGATGAGGCCATCGAGGCGGTCACCTTGGCGGCGCGCTATCCACTGAACCTCGAATTCGACCTGGCCACCGGCAAGCGCGGCGACCGCGATGACCTCATCGAAGGGCTGATTCGCGAGCTGACCGGCGCCGAGGCCGTCACCGTGGTCAACAACAATGCCGCTGCCGTACTGCTGGCGCTTAACAGCCTTGGCGCGCGTAAGGAAGGCATCATTTCCCGCGGTGAGCTGATCGAGATCGGCGGCGCTTTCCGCATCCCCGACATCATGGCCCGCGCTGGTGTGAAACTGCATGAGGTGGGCACCACCAACCGCACCCACGCCAAGGATTATGAAGCCGCGATCAACCCGCGCAGCGGCCTGTTGATGCGCGTACACACCAGCAATTACAGCGTGCAGGGGTTTACCGCCAGCGTCGGCACTGCCGAACTGGCACAGATTGCCCGTGCACACGAGCTGCCATTGCTCGAAGACCTCGGCAGCGGCAGCCTGGTCGACCTCTCGCGCTGGGGCCTGCCCAGGGAACCCACCGTGCAGGAGGCCCTGCGCGACGGTGCTGACATCGTCACCTTCAGCGGCGACAAGCTGCTTGGCGGTCCGCAATCAGGACTGATCGTCGGCAACCGCGAGCTGATTCAGAAGATCAAGAAAAACCCGCTCAAGCGCGCCCTGCGTGTCGACAAGCTGACCCTGACTGCGCTGGAAGCGGTGCTCAGCCTCTATCGCAACCCCGACCGCTTGGCCGAACGACTCACCAGCCTGCGCCTGCTCAGCCGGCCGCAACCGGATATCCGCATCCAGGCCGAACGCCTGGGACCTGCGCTGGCCGGCGCCCTGGGCGAGCCCTGGCAGGTCGCAGTCGAAGACGCACTCGGCATGATCGGCAGCGGTGCACAACCGGTGGCACGTCTGCCCAGCGCAGCCTTGTGCATTCGCCCACAGCAGCCCCGGCGCCTGCGCGGCCGCAGCCTGCGCTTGCTGGAAGAGGCGCTGCGCGAGTTACCGATCCCGATCCTGGGCCGGGTCGCTGACGATGCGCTCTGGCTCGACCTGCGTCAGCTGGACGATGAGCCGGCCTTTCTCGCTCAGCTGCCGCACCTCCAGCAGGCGCTGGCATCATGATCATCGGCACCGCGGGGCACATCGACCACGGCAAGACCGCCCTGCTCCAGGCGTTGACCGGGCAGGCGGGCGACCGCCGTCAGGAAGAACGCTTGCGCGGCATCACCATTGACCTCGGCTACCTTTACGCCTCGCTGGGCGAACAAGAGCTGACCGGCTTCATCGACGTACCTGGTCATGAGCGCTTCGTGCACAACATGCTCGCCGGCGCCTGCGGCATCGACTGCGTGCTGCTGGTGGTCGCCGCGGATGACGGCGTCATGCCACAGACCCGCGAGCACCTGGCCATCCTCGAGCTGCTGGGGATTCGCCGGGCGCTGGTGGCGCTGACCAAGATCGATCGGGTTGCCCCCTCCCGTATCGCTGAAGTCGAGCGGCAGGTCGCAGTGCTAATGGAACCTGGGCCGCTGTCCGGAGCGCCGATTGTTCCAGTGTCCAGCGTATCCGGCGAAGGCATTGACGCACTTCGCGCGCACTTGCTCGAACAGGCGTCCGAGGTGAAGGCGCGCGGCGAAGACGGGCATTTCCGCCTGTCCATAGACCGCGCATTCAGCGTAACCGGCGCCGGCGTGGTCGTCACCGGTACCGCCATCGCGGGCCGAACCCAAGTGGGTGACGAGCTCAGCCTGGGACCATCAGGTCGCAAGGTCCGCGTCCGCGGACTGCACGCGCAAAACCAGACGGCCCAGCAAGCGCAGGCAGGCCAACGCGTCGCCCTCAACCTCAGCGGCGAACGGCTTTCAGTGGCTGACATCAGTCGCGGCGATTGGCTGGTGCCCTCCCAACTCCAAGGCGGCACCCAGCGTATCGATATCGAATTCACCCTGTTAACCAGCGAAGCCCGCGAATTGCGCCACTGGACCCCGGTGCACATTCACCTGGGCGCTCAGGATGTCACCGGCCGCATCGCCTTGCTTGAAGGCGAATGCCTGGCGCCCGGTGGCCAAGTGCACGCTCAACTGCTGCTCAATGCGCCTGCGCACGCCGTGCATGGCGACCGCGTAATCCTGCGAGACCAATCCGCCCAGCGCACCCTCGGCGGCGGCCGCGTACTTGACCCGTTCGCGCCGCCCCGTAACCGTCATCGTCAGGCACGCCTGGCGGTGCTGCGTGCGCTCGCCGGGGAAACGCTGGAAGATGTATTGCCAGGCCTGCTGCCCAGCGCTCTCAACGGCCTCGATCCCGCCTTGCTGGAACGCCAGTTCAACCGACCCCGTAAAACCTGGCGGCTCCCAGACGAAGCGCTGGAAATCAACACGCGGATTGGCCCCAGAATGTTCGAACGCGACACCTGGGACTACCTCGGCAACAGCCTTGTGGCCGCCCTGCAGCGCTTTCATGACACCCAGCCGGACGAACTCGGCCCGGATCGCGATCGCCTGCGCCGGTACGCTCTGCCATTGCTGGAGCGCCCCATCTTCATCGCCCTGCTTGAACAAGCGCTGGCCGATGGACAGGTCGAAGCCAGTGGCCCCTGGCTGCACCTGCCTGGCCACCAGGTACAGCTCACCCACGAGGAAGAAGCGCTCAAAGCCCGGCTCTGGCCCCTGCTTGCCGCCAGCCGCTTCAATCCGCCCTGGGTGCGCGACATCGCCCAGGAACTGGACGTCGAGGAAGAACAGGTCCGCTTGCTGCTACGCAAGCTTGCACGCCTGGGCGCCCTGCAACAGGTAGTGAAAGACCTCTTCTATCCCGAGCAAACCATTCGCCTGCTGGCCAGCCAGGTGCTGGAGATGGAACGTCAGACCGGCGTCATCCGCGCCGCAGCCTTCCGCGACCAGATCCAGCTCGGCCGCAAACGCAGCATCCAGTTGCTCGAACACTTCGACCGCATCGGCTTCACTCGCCGCTTCGGTAACGAGCGCAAGGTGCGACGAGACAGCGCCTTGGCCTCAGAAGGTGAGGTCAGGTAGGCTGTCGCACGTTTTATGACCAGCAGGTCAACGTCACCTTGGAAGGCAATCGCACCCGGTGGTGCGGCCGGGCTTCAAACCCGGTTGGGGGCGGCAGCCGTCCCTGGGTGGGTTCGACTCCCACTGCCTTCCGCCATTCTCAACTTCCCAATTCACCGCCTCACCAGTACTGCTCCAGGTCCGGGCAGCCGAATCGTTTTTTCTAGCGCATCGAAACAGCTGGATATTTCCAATAGTTCCTATAGGCCAAAGCAATCTACCGATGGAGCGCGAATGGGTAAATCCTGGGCTAGGATTTCGTCACGCAAACAAAGGAGATCAAGCATGCTGGCGACATTGCTTCCGATTTTGCAGGAACTGGACCTTCCGCTGCGCCTCCGCTTGTGGGACGGGAAGGAAATGGATTTGGGGCCCGCTCCATGCGTGACGCTCGAGATCAAGGACCCCAACTTGATCCCCCAGCTCGCCCATCCCAGCCTAGATCTGCTGGGTGGTGCCTATGTGGAAGGCCTGCTCGATCTGCATGGGCCGCTGGAAGAAATCATCCGGATCGGCGATGAAATCACCCGCGCATTGGGTGATGGCCAGTCGGCGCTACCGATACGGGAAGCGCATGACAAGGCCACCGACGCGGAGGCCATTTCTTACCATTACGACCTGTCCAACGCGTTTTATCAGCTCTGGCTGGACCGTGACATGGTCTATTCCTGCGCCTATTTCGAGACCGGCAATGAAGAGCTCGACGGGGCGCAACAGGCCAAGCTGCGCCATCTGTGCCGCAAACTGCGGCTCAAGCCCGGCGACCGGCTATTGGATGTCGGCTGCGGTTGGGGTGGGCTGGCGCGTTTTGCGGCGCGGGAATATGGCACCGAGGTGGTCGGCATCACGCTCAGTCGTGAGCAGTTGAAGCTGGGGCGCGAGCGGGTCGCCGCCGAAGGGCTTGAGCACCAGGTGCGGCTGGAGTTGATGGATTACCGTGATCTGCCCACGGACGGCCAGTTTGACAAGGTAGTCAGCGTCGGGATGTTCGAGCATGTCGGCCACGCCAACCTGCCGTTGTACTGCCGCCAGCTGGCGGCGCTGGTGCGCCCAGGCGGGCTGGTGATGAATCACGGCATCACGTCACGGTATATCGATGGCAGGCCGGTCAGCCACGGCGCGGGTAAGTTCATCGACCACTATGTGTTTCCGCACGGCGAGCTGCCGCACCTCACCGCCATTGGTTCATGCATCAGCGAGTCGGGGCTGGAGATCGTCGATGTGGAAAGCCTGCGTTTGCACTATGCGCGCACGCTGCAGCTGTGGAGCGAACGTTTGGAGTCGCGGCTGGAGGAAGCGCAGCAGATGATCCCGGAGCGGGCGTTGCGCATCTGGCGGGTTTATCTGGCCGGCTGCGCCTATGGCTTCCGCCGCAACTGGATCAACCTGCACCAGATCCTCGCCAGCAAGCCTCTGCCCGACGGTTCCCACGAGCTGCCCTGGACACGCGCGGACCTCTATCAGTAGCACGGCAGCCTGGCGCTGATGCGCCAGGCTGGCACGGGCTCAGCGCAACAGCAGGAGCGGCGTGGTGGTCGAGCGGATCATGCTGGTGGTGGTGCTGCCGACAAGGAACTGGCGAATCCGCGAATGCCCGTAAGCGCCCATCACCAGCAGGCCGATGTCGTGCTCGGCCTGGTAGGCATGCAGGGTGGGTTCGACTTCGCCGCCACGAATCGCGATGTGCACCTCGAAGCCTGCGGCCGTCAGCGCATCGCGGGCCGCATCGAGCAGCGCGCGGTTGTCACTGGTGTCCTCGCTGACCATCACCAGATGGATCGGTATGCCCTCGAAGAGCGGGCTTGAGGCCAGCATTTCCACACCTTTGCGGGAAGTGGCGCTGCCATCGAATGCCAGCATGACGCTGTTCGGCACGGTGAAGCGGGCCGGGGTGACCAGGATCGGCCGGTGCAGGGTGCGGATCACGCTTTCCAACTGGCTACCAATGAGCTGCAGGTCGGTGCCGCTGTCCTCACCTTGTTTGCCGATTACCAGCAGGCGCGTGTCGGGCTCCAGTTCGCGCAGGCTTTCCACCAGGTCGCCGTGACGCTGGCGGACCTCCGGTTGCATGACCCCGGCAGTCACGACGCGCTGCTTGGCTGAGTCGAGCATCATCCGGCCTTCTTCAAGGGCTAGCTTGCTGCGCTTCTCGTCCAGCGCGGCAAGTTCTTCGAGCAGGTACTCGCGGCTACCCAGGCCGATGATGCCACTGAGGTTGCCCGCTGCCGGGTACTGCTGCTGATCGAGGACATGCAGCAGGGTCAGAGGTGCATCCAGTTGCAGGCTGGCCCAGGCGGCGCAATCGCAGACCGCCGCCGCCTGTGGGGAACCGTCGATGCAGGCCAATACGTTGTTCATTGTTGTGCTCCTGGTCAGTGGCTCATCAGATCGTCGATGGCTTCGGGTTTGTCGTGCACACCGAAGCGGTCGACGATGGTTGCGCTGGCTTCGTTCAACCCCAGCACCTCGACCGCGGTACCTTCACGGCGCAGCTTGACGACAACCTTGTCGAGCGCCGCAACGGCGGTGATGTCCCAGAAATGCGCATGGGTGAGATCGATGATGACGTGAGGGAGTGCTTCCTTGAAGTCGAAAGCGGTGGTGAATTTATCAGAGGAACTAAAGAACACCTGGCCGACCACGCGGTAGGTGCGCCGGTTGCCTTCGGCGTCCAGCTCCGAATTGATGTGCAGGTAATGCCCAACCTTGTTGGCGAAGAACAGCGCCGCCAGCAGAACACCGGCCAGCACGCCGAACGCCAGGTTGTGGGTGAAGACCACCACCACCACGGTCACCACCATCACGATGTTGGTCGACAGCGGGTAGCGCTTGAGATTACGCAGCGAATCCCAGCTGAAAGTGCCGATGGACACCATGATCATCACCGCGACCAGCGCCGCCATGGGGATCTGGCCGACCCAGTCACTGAGGAACACCACCATCAGTAGCAACACGGCGCCAGCAATCAGCGTCGACAAGCGCGTGCGGCCACCGGATTTCACGTTGATGACCGATTGGCCGATCATCGCGCAACCCGCCATTCCGCCGAACAGGCCGGACACGATGTTGGCGACACCCTGGCCCTTGCACTCGCGGTTCTTGTCACTGCCGGTATCGGTCAGGTCATCGACGATGGTCGCCGTCATCAACGATTCCAGCAGCCCCACCACAGCCAGCGCCGCGGAGTAAGGGAAGATAATCGCCAGGGTCTCGAAATTCAGCGGCACTTCCGGCCAGAGAAAGACGGGCAGCGTGTCGGGCAGCTCGCCCATGTCAGCCACGGTGCGAATATCCAGCCCCAGATAGATTGCTACAGCAGTGAGCGAGAGGATGCACACCAGCGGCGACGGGATCACCCGGCCGATCTTCGGCACATAGGGGAACAGATAGATGATGCCAAGACCGGCGGCCGTCATCGCATAGACATGCCAGGTGACGCCCGTCAGTTCGGGTAGCTGGGCCATGAAGATCAGGATCGCCAGGGCGTTGACGAACCCGGTGACCACCGAGCGCGAGACGAAGCGCATCAGCGAGCCGAGGCGCAGGTAGCCGGCGCCAATCTGCAATGCGCCACAGAGCAGGGTCGCCGCCAGCAGATATTGCAGACCGTGTTCGCGCACCAGCGTCACCATCAGCAGCGCCATGGCGCCCGTGGCGGCGGAAATCATGCCTGGCCGCCCCCCGACGAAGGCGATCACCACGGCGATACAAAAAGACGCGTAGAGGCCGACGCGCGGGTCGACGCCGGCGATGATCGAGAAGGCAATGGCCTCTGGAATCAGCGCCAGGGCGACGACAAGACCGGCGAGCACGTCGCCGCGAATGTTGCAGAACCAGTTTTGTTTGAGCGAATGAAGCATGGTGATTTCCGGAGCAAAGGCATCACCGGCAGACCGGAGGCGGCACGCGGTTGATACAAGGCTAGTTTCTGAATTTGAACAGGGTGCAACTGCAAGCGTGAAAGGCGATGTGCAGGCTGTCTCGACCGCCGCATGGCAAGGAGGTCGCGCTGGGGTGACGACAGGCGCTAAGGCGCAGTAGGCAGCCGTATCATGCGACGGGACGGACTCGGTGAAGGGCCAAGATCGCTCGAAGCCGCCTGAAACAGGCCGCGAATCATAGCGCAGCAAGCCTGCTGGCGCGACCCGACGGGGCCGTCCAGGCGCCGCCGGCTGTCATCCCAGAGGGGGTCAAAGCCGCCGATTGTGGCGGCGCAGACCGCCGTCAAGCCTACCGCCAGAAGTCGTCCAGGTTGTTGAAGCCCCACTGCGCCGGATCTTCGCGACCGACGATGCGGTCGTTGGCGTTGCGACGCGAAAGGTCCAGGTCAAGCTGCTGAATTGGCGTTTTGGCTTTGGCCGAGAAGAACACCCGCACCAGCGGTTCGGTGAGCTTATCGGGGTTCTGATCAATCACCACGCCAAGCCGGCCCGACTCCAGACGCACCAAGGAACCGAGTGGATAGATGCCCACCGAGCGCACGAAAGCGTGAAACACCTGTGTATCGAAGTGCCCGGTCCATTGCGCCATGCGGGCCAGCGATTCGGCTGGGTTCCAGGCCTTCTTGTAGGGTCGGTTGGAGGTGATGGCGTCATACACATCGCACACCGCGCCCATTCGCGCGAAGAGGCTGATGTTCTCGCCAGCCAGCCGGAACGGGTAGCCGCTGCCATCGAACTTCTCGTGGTGATGCAGGCAGACGTCCAGCGCCGAGGCAGGCAGTGACCCAGCCGCAAGCAGCAATGCATGCCCTCGCTCGGGATGGCTGCGCATGATGGCGAACTCGGCATCGGTGAGCGCGCCAGGCTTGTTCAGCACGTCGGTGGGCATGACCATCTTGCCGACATCGTGGAGCAGCCCGGCCAGCCCGGCCTCGCTCACAGCGTCCTCGTCGAGACCCAGCTGCCGGGCCAGGGATACCATCAAGGCGCAGACGGCGACCGAATGCAGGTAGGTGTATTCATCCTTGTCCTTGAGCCTTGCCAGGCCGATCAGTGCCGAGCTGTTGCGCGCCAAGGAATCGCTGATGTCCGCGACCAGTGGCAGACAGCCCTCGACATTGATGGCATTACCCAATCGCGCCTCGTTGAACAACTCCGTGATCGCTTTCTTCGAGCGACTCAGTATGCGAGCCGCGCGCTGCAGTTCATCACGCGCACTGCATCGCGCAACGGCTGGAACGACCGGGGGTTCAGCCAGAGGAGCCGAAGCAGGTCTCGACGACAGCACAACCGCTTGGTCAGCCACGTCGACGCCCTTGCTAATGTTGATCCAGACCCCTGTCAGCCCGCTCTGGCGAAGCCGTTCCACGTCTTCCGGGTCATCGAGGATGAACTTGTTTTTCCAGAAGGGATGCGACAGCCAGCTGCCTTCGAAAGCATGAAGATACATGCCTAAACGGACTGCATCGGCAGGGATTTTCTTCAGCATGGGCACCTCGAGTCGACAAAGGTTGGTCGAGCTGATCTTGTTTTATCCTGGCGTCCCTGCTGGCCGGCCCGCTATTTCGGCAGGCAATGGCATTAAAATGCCACTCCGTCACGCCTGTACATTAGCCGATGGATGTACAGACCTTGGAATCCGACATGCGGCCTGTTTTACCATGCGATTCCGCTATCGCGAGCCGACCATGATTGCCCTGCCCAGCCGCTACCGCGTCGCCCTCATCGTCTCGCTGATTTTGGCTGGTTTACTCCTGAGCATGTACTGGGCCGGTCGTATCGCCGAGCAGCGCGCCTGGAGCGAGCGCAGCCAGGAGGCCGCCGGCCAGCTCGAACTCTACGCCCAGGCGATTCATATCCAGGTGCAGCGCTTCCGTTCGGTTCCGGCGCTGCTGGCGCTCGACAGCGATATCCAGACATTGCTGAACAACCCCGGCGATCAGGCCCTGCGCGAGCAGCTCAACCATCGGTTGGAAGAGCAGAACCAGGCTGCCGGCTCCTCGGTGCTTTACCTGCTCGACCGTCATGGCGAAACCCTGGCCGCCAGCAACTGGCGCGACTGGAGCAGTTTCGTCGGCAACAACTACGCCTTCCGACCCTATTTCAGCGATGCGGTGGCGAACGACTCGGGCCGATACTTCGCGGTCGGCGTCACCACAGGCATCCCCGGCTATTTCCTCTCCAGTTCGGTCAAGAATGCCGAGGGCGAGGTGATCGGCGTGCTGGTGGTCAAGCTCGAACTCGAAGACATGCAACGCGAATGGGCCGGGCAGTCCGGCATCCTGCTGATCTCCGACTCACTGGATATCGTCATCCTGACCAACCGCCCGGCCTGGCGCTTCCGCTACCTGCGCCCGCTGAGCGCGGCGGTGCGCGACCGCCTCGTCGCGGTCCGCCGCTACGCCGAGCAGAACCTGCAGCCGCTGGCCAGCCAGAGCCTGCAGCGGATCACCGACAACAGCGAGCGGCGCCTGGTCGACGGCCCCGATGGCCGCCGCGACTACCTCTGGCAACGCCTGGCGCTGCCAGAGGAAGACTGGACCTTGCACCTGTTGCAGGAGCCGCAACTGGTAGCCGCCAACGTCCGCAGCTACCGCCTGGCCGCGGCGGGCGTCTGGATGACGCTCGCGTTCCTGCTGCTGTACCTGGCCCAACGGCGCAAGACCCTGCGCGTGGAGCGCCGCAGCCGCAATGAACTGGAGCGTCTGGTAGAAGAGCGCACCCGCGAGCTGAACACCGCGCAGGATGAACTGGTGCATGCCGCGCGGATGGCCGCGCTGGGGCAGATGTCTGCCGCCCTCGCCCACGAGATCAACCAGCCCCTGACTGCCCTGCGCATGCAGCTGGCCAGCCAGCGGCTGCTGCTCGACAGTGGCCGCACCGACGCCGTGCGCGACGGCATCGGCCAGGTCGAAGGCCTGCTTGAGCGCATGGCAGCGCTGACCAGCCACCTGAAAACCTTCGCCCGCAAAAGCCCGGCGGGTCTGCGCCAGCGTTTGAGCCTGGCCGAGGTGCTGGAACAGGCGCTGCAGCTGCTCGGCCCTCGGATTCGCAGCGAAGGTGTCGAGGTGAGCTGTCAGGTGCCGCCGCAGGCCTGGGTCAGTGGCGACGCAATCCGCCTGGAGCAAGTACTGATCAACCTGCTGACCAATGCGCTGGACGCCATGTGGAGCGCCAAGACCAAAGCGCTGCGCATCATGGCCCAGCCCTTGGGCGACAGCTGGACGCTGAGCGTTGCCGACAGCGGTGGCGGCATCGCCGAGGAACATCTGGATCAGGTGTTCGAGCCTTTTTTCACCACCAAGGCGGTAGGCCAGGGCCTCGGTCTCGGCCTTGCGGTCTCCTACGGCATCGTGCGCGACCTTGGTGGCAACCTTAGCGTGCACAACGATGCGCAGGGCGCCGTGTTCGAGCTACAGATGCCAGCGGCCGAATCGCACGGCGCCGAGTAGACTGGCCACTCGCAAGAGGAGTGACAGATGAGCGGTCAGGTGATTTTCATCGATGACGAAGCGGCGATCCGCCAGGCAGTGCAGCAGTGGCTGGAGCTGTCCGGCTTCAGCGTGCGGACCTGCGCCCGCGCCCACGACGCGCTGGCCATCGTCGACCGGGGCTTTCCCGGCGTACTGATCAGCGACGTGCGCATGCCTGATCTGGACGGCCTCGGCCTGCTGGAACAGCTGGTGGCGCTGGACCCGGAGCTTCCGGTGATCATGGTAACCGGCCACGGCGATGTCCCGATGGCAGTGCAAGCGCTGCGTCAGGGCGCCTACGATTTCATCGAAAAGCCCTTCACCCCCGAACGCCTGCTCGACAGCGTGCGCCGCGCCCAGGACAAACGCCGACTGGTCTGCGAGAACCGTCAGCTGCGCGAACAGTTCACCCGCAAGGGTCGCATCGAGTCGATGCTGCTTGGCGTTTCACGGACAATGGAGAACCTTCGCCGCCAGGTGCTGGAACTGGCCGGCACGGACGTCAACGTCTTGATACGCGGCGACACCGGCAGCGGCAAGGAACAGGTCGCGCGCTGCCTGCATGACTTCAGCCCGCGTGCGCGCCACCCCTTCGTCGCGCTCAATTGCGCGGCGATTCCGGAAACCATCTTCGAAAGCGAACTGTTCGGCCACGAAAGTGGTGCGTTCACAGGCGCCCAGGGCAAACGCATCGGCCGTATCGAACATGCTCACGGTGGCACCCTGTTTCTCGACGAGATCGAAAGCATGCCGCTGGCCCAGCAGGTCAAGCTGCTGCGCGTGTTGCAGGAAAAAACACTGGAGCGGCTGGGCTCCAACCGCAGTATCGAGGTCGACCTGCGGGTGATCAGCGCCGCCAAACCGGACCTGCTCGAAGAAGTTCGCGGCGGGCGCTTCCGTGAGGACCTGCTGTACCGTCTGAACGTCGCCGAACTGCACATACCGCCGCTGCGTGATCGTCGCGAGGACATCCCGCTGTTGTTCGACCACTTCGCCACCCAGGCCGCGCAACGCCATGGCCGCGATCCGCTGCCGGCCAGCCCGGCCGAACTGGGGCAGCTGCTCAGCCACGACTGGCCGGGAAACGTCCGCGAGCTGATCAACGCTGCCGAACGCCACGCCCTGGGCCTGACCCCGCCGCCAGCGGCCAGCGTTTCCGTCGCAGGGACCGGCGGCGCGTCGCTCGCCGAACAGATGGAAGCCTTCGAAGCGCAATGCCTACACAGCGCCCTGCAGCAGCACAAGGGCAACATCGCCGAGGTGATGAATCAGCTGCAGCTGCCGCGCCGCACCCTCAATGAAAAAATGCAGCGTCACGGCCTCAGCCGCAGCGACTACCTGCCCGCCGGTAGCAGCGACAGCTAAGCCAAATGCGCGCCCCGCTTGGCACCGAGCACGCCGAGCGGGGATACGCGGTCACGGCCGCACGGCAGAGCCCGGCGTCAGCCCAGTTCATCCAACCGCCGTTGCAGGAAGCGCCTTTCCGGCTCGAGCTGCGCCAGGGCCAACGCCGCTCGATAGGCATCGCGCGCCTCGTCCAGGCGGCCCAACTGTCGGCAGAAGTCGGCGCGTGCCGCGTGCAACAGGTGATAGTCGTGCAGAGCGCCTCGGGCCTGGAGGTCATCCAGCTCCGCCAGGCCCGCCGCTGGGCCGTCGCGCATGGCCAGCGCGACGGCCCGGTTGAGCTCGATGGTTGGGGACGGGCGGATACCGAGCAAGGCATCGTAGAGCCCGACGATCTGCGACCAGTCGGTCTGCTCGGCCGTAGGCGCTTCGGCGTGCACGGCGATGATCGCCGCCTGCAGCGCATAGGGGCCCAGCTGGCGCGCAACCAGCGCTCGGCGTACCAGCGCCAGGCCTTCGGCGATGGTGATGCGGTCCCACAGGCCCCGGTCCTGGTCTTCCAGTCGCACGAGATCACCGACCGCATCGACGCGCGCCATGCGGCGCGCGTCGTGCAACAGCATCAAGGCGAGCAGCCCCGCCACCTCCGGGTCTGGCAGCAGCTCGAGTAACAGCCGCCCCAAACGGATCGCTTCAACACAGAGATCGGCGCGGGTCAGCGCGTCGCCACTGGTGGCGCAATAGCCCTCACTGAAAACCAAATAGATCACTCGCAGCACGCTGTCCAGCCGCTCAGGCAGCTCGTCCCGTTCGGGTACGTGATAAGGCAGCTGCGCCTCGCGAATGCGGGCCTTGGCCCTGACGATGCGCTGGGCGACGGTCGCGGGCGCTACAAGAAACGCGCGCGCGATCTCCTCGGTGGTCAGGTCGCAGACTTCACGCAGGGTCAGCGCCACGCGTCCATCGGGCGGCAGGGCCGGGTGGCAGCAGGTGAAGATCAGCCGCAGACGGTCGTCCTCCATCTCATCGACCTCCACTGCCTGCGCCGCGTCCTCCAGCTGTTCGGCCAGCAGCCGCAAGGAGGCATCGAAGCGCGCCCGGCGGCGCAGGGCATCTATGGCCTTGAAGCGGCCGGCGGAAACCAGCCAGGCGCGCGGATTGTCCGGAACGCCATCGTGTGGCCACTGCTGCAAGGCCGCGGCGAAGGCATCGTGCAGGGCCTCTTCGGCGCGATCGAAATCGCCCAGCAGGCGGATCAGCGTGGCCAACACGCGCCGCGATTCGCTGCGATAGACCGCCTCGACCCGCGCCGCCGTGAAATGTCCGGTCAGCGGCATGCTCAGCGCTGCGGCAGCTGGCGCAACGGCCGGACCTCGACGCAGCCAATACTGGCCGGCGGGATCTTCGCCGCGATGGCCTCGGCCTCCTGCTGGTCCGCCGCCTCGATCAGGTAGAAGCCCGCCAGCTGCTCGCGGGTTTCGGCGAACGGGCCGTCGACCACCGAGGTGACGCCGTCACGCACGCGTACCGTGCGCGCGGTTCGCACCGACTGCAGCGGCTCGCCGGCGAGCATGTGGCCGCTGGCGCGCAGCTCCTCGGCACAGCTCAGGCAACGCGCGACCAGCGCATGCCACTGCTCGTCGGTCATCGCATCCACACGCTGTTCGTCGTAATAGATCAGGCACAGGTAGTTCATGGCGGGGCTCCGTCTGCCGGCAACGCAGCAAAGCTAGCAGCCATTGAGCGACCTCGCCCGATCGCGCGACAAAGACCGCAGACCAGCGTCAACCGGTCTGTTGCTGCGACGGTGCCTGATCCATGCACACCTGGCCGGTCTGCATGTCGAAGGGCATCGAGAAATGCTCGTGGATCACTTTCCACTCACCATCGCGCCGCGCCCAGACCCGAGTGCCACGCATCCAGGCCGTTTGCATTTCGCCTTCGGCATTGGGGCCGCCACAGTGGATAAGCATGCGGCTACAGGCCAGCTCGCCGCCGACATACACATGCAGCTCGTGAGTCTCGAAGAAACCTTCGCCCTGGCAGAACTCGAAGCAGCGCTGCCAGTGCGCGCGGTACGCGTCGATGCCCTTGAATTGCAGTGCGCCGACCGCATCGAAGGCGACTACGTCGTCGGCGTATTGCGCCATGATCCGGTCGAGAGCCTTGGCCTTGGTGGCCTGTTCGAATTCATCGTGCAGCTGGCGAATAGCGCTCTGGTCGTGGCTGTTCATGTCCGTCTCCTCTGATCGGTTGAACGGGGGTTCACCGGCTAGTCGTCCGGCAACTTCCAGAATCGACAGACCCAATCAGTTTTTTCTACGCAGGCGCGTCGCGCATGCCAGACGGCCTGCGTCGGAGTCGCGGCAGCATGCCGCGA
>NZ_JBCFXD010000015.1:0-106322 GCF_038562055.1 Stutzerimonas chloritidismutans
TTATGGCGTGCTCAAGTCAGGGCAACCTTTCGACCCCAGACTCGCCATTGCGCACTAAGGGGCAAGACGGTATCTACGAAAAGCCTGTGCAGCACGAAGCGCGTTGCTCACCTGCTCCACGCGGGACCACTTGAACGAGTGAGCCAGCAGCCCGCTCAGCCCTTGTAGGAGCCAGCTTGCTGGCGAAGCTTCTGATCAGGCCTCGCCGTCCGCTTCGCGAGCAAGCTCGCTGCCGAGCACAGCAGAACCGAGCGAGAATGCCCGGCTCGCGCCTCCCCGGTTCAGTTGCGCATCCATGGCGGCGTCGGTGGCTCGTCGCTAGGCTCATCCGTTGCGTTGCGCAGGGCTTCCTTGCGCTCCTGTTCGGCCAGGGTCGCCTTGATCTCCCGCATCACAGCGTCTAGGTCAGCGGCATCTTCCGGCTCGGCGAATTCCCCGGTCAGTTCAGATTCAGGCGTGAGCTTGCCGTCTTCGTACAGCGCCCACATTTCCTTGGCGTAGCGGGTGAACTTAAGTTCGGGCGCGAACTGCCCGAAGTAGGCGGACATATTGCCCACGTCGCGCTCGAGCATTTCGAAGGCGTGGTTGTTACCCGCCGCATCGACTGCCTGAGGCAGGTCGATGATCACCGGTCCGTGCTCGTCGAGCAGCACGTTGAACTCGGACAGGTCGCCATGCACCAGCCCGGCACAGAGCATCTTGACCACTTCATGAACCATGAACGCGTGGAACTCCCGCGCGTCATCGGGATGCAGGTCGACGTCGTTGAGACGTGGTGCAGCATCGCCGTCTTCACCGGAAATCATCTCCATCAGCAGCACGCCGTCGAGGAAGTCGTACGGCTTGGGCACGCGCACACCGGCGTCGGCCAGCCTGAACAAGGCGGCCACTTCGGCGTTCTGCCAGTTTTCCTCTTTTTCCTTGCGCCCGTGCTTGGAACCCTTGGCCATGGCGCGAGCATCGCGGCTGCTACGGACCTTGCGGCCTTCCTGATACTTAACAGCTTGTCGGAAGCTGCGGTTGTTGGCTTCCTTGTAGACCTTGGCGCAACGCAGCTCGTCACCACAGCGCACTACATAAACCGCTGCTTCCTTGCCGCTCATCAGCGGGCGCAGCACTTCGTCGATCAGCCCATCCTCGACCAACGGCTCGAGTCGTTTTGGCGTTTTCATCAGCGGCTTACAGACCCTTTTTGGCTATGCAGATCTGCAGGTTACGGCAATCACGAACGGGCTTCCATGCTCGCCCGCAAGTTTGAAAGCGTACTGTGGATTGGCATCAGTGCCGGTCAGGGCTGACAATCCTGTTCATTCACCCAGGGAGCACTGCAATGCTCGATTTCGACCACTGCTGGCAAGCGCTCTGCGATCGCGATCCGAGCTTCGATGGCCGCTTCGTGTTTGCCGTGCACTCGACCCGTATCTTTTGCCGTCCGAGCTGCCCGGCACGTCGTCCCCGGCGCGAGGGTGTCAGCTTCTTCAGCCACATCCACGAGGCCGAGGCCGCCGGATTTCGGGCGTGCAGACGCTGTTCGCCTCAAGGCAAGAGCCTCGCCGAGCAGCTCGACGAGTTGGTAATCGCTGGCTGCCGCCTGCTGGATGAGAGCGTCGAACCGATGACCCTGAAGCAGCTGGCTGCCCGTATCGGCCTGTCATCATCGCATCTGGCGCGCGCATTCAAGGCGCGAACCGGCCTGACGCCTCGCGCCTGGGCCGCAGCGCGCCGACGCGAGCGGCTTGAGATGCAGCTGCCGGATGCCGAGTCAGTGCTCGGTGCGGCACTGGACGCAGGCTACGGCAGCACGCGTGGTGTCTATCAGCGTACTGCAGCACTCAGCCCCGCCCAGCGCCGCCGCAAAGGCGCCGGAGAGACCCTGCGCTACGCCACCAGCGCCTGTCCGTTGGGGCTGCTGCTGGTGGCTGCCAGCGACAAGGGCATCTGCGCTCTGCTGTTCGGCGATGAACAACAAGCGCTACTCGGTGAACTGCAATCACGTTTCGCGGCGGCAGAGCTGGTGCCTGATCACGCTGGGCTCGGCGAATGGCTTAAAGCAATTGTGGCTCAGCTGAAGGAGCCGACCCGCGCCGTCCAACTACCGCTGGACCTGCGTGGCAGCGCCTTCCAGCAACGGGTCTGGCAGGCATTGCAGAGCATTCCGCCTGGCGAGACTCGCCGTTACGGTGAGCTGGCTGCGAGCCTCGGCAGCCATGCGCGCGCCGTGGCCCGGGCTTGCGCCAGCAACCCGGTGGGATTGCTGGTGCCCTGCCATCGCGTGGTCGGTGCCAACCAGGCACTGACCGGCTATCGCTGGGGTGTCGAGCGTAAGGCCGCTTTGCTTGAATCAGAGCGTGATGAATCGGGAGCCTGACGAGGTTTCAGCGGTCGCATGCAGTACATGCCACCGCAAAAGAGCCCAGCCATGACCGAACTGAAGCGCTACCGCATCCATTACCTGATCAATGGCGAGCCGGCGTCCCTGACGTTGAGCGCCTTCGAAGCGCCTGCTATGGAGCAAGCCGAGCTGGAGATCCTGTTGCACCACGTCAAAGAGCCCCGCGCTAGCGTCGACGCGCCCTGGGAAATTCCGGAACGCGCCAGCGAGCACAGCCGCATGGCCGAACTGGGCGTCAGCGACATCCAGATCGAAGAAGAAGCGCACCGCTGAACCACGCCGCCGCAAACGGCCAAAACAAGGAGATGACCGCCGTGCCCCTGATCGACACCCACACCCACCTCGACTTCGACCCCTTCGATGCCGACCGCGGTGAGGTACTGGCCCGCTGCGCCAGTGCCGGTGTCGAGCGGATCCTGGCGCTCGGCGTGCATCAATCGAACTGGGAAAGGGTCTGGCAGATGGCGCTGGATGAGCCAGCCGTCTATGCCGCGCTGGGCCTGCATCCGGTGTTCCTGCAGGATCACCGAGCGGAGCACATCGACGCGCTGCGTGAGTGGCTGCAGCGCCTGCGCGGCGAGGACAAGCTCTGCGCCATCGGCGAGATAGGCCTCGACTATTACATCGAAGATCCGGACAAAGAGCGCCAGCAGCAGCTGCTCGGCGCGCAGCTCGCGCTTGCTGGCGAATTCGAGCTGCCGGTGCTGCTGCATGTCCGTCGCGCGCATGCCCAGATGATCGCCATGCTCAAGCGTCACAAGCTCAAGCGCACCGGCATCGCGCACGCGTTCAGCGGCAGCTGGGAAGAAGCCCGCGAATACATCAAGCTGGGCTACAAACTGGGACTGGGCGGTGCGGGAACCTGGCCCCAGGCGCATCGCATGCACCGGGTGCTGCAGCAATTGCCACTCGACAGCATCGTGCTTGAAACCGATGCACCTGACATCACGCCCCACAGCCACGCCGGGCAGCGCAACAGCCCCGAATTCCTTCCAGACATCTGTCGCGAGCTGGCCCAATTGCGTGGCATCAGCCCAGAGGTGTTGGCGGACGCCAGTTACCGGAACAGCTGCGAGCTGTTCGGCTGGGCGCACGCCGGCTAAATGTCGTCGGTCCCTGACTCCAGCGGCCCGGCCTGCAAGACACCGTTCACGGCTGCAATGCGCCAGCTGTCCACATGCGGCGCCCCCAGCAACGCTTCTGCCAGCACCGGTTCCAGGCGCGTGCGCAGCCGCCGGGAGATGTCTCGTGCGCCGTAGCGCGGGTCCGGGTCGGCGCACAGCATCCGGCGCGCCTCGGCAGTCACCTCGACCCGCGCGCCCCGGCGCGCCAGCCGCTCGTTAAGGCGAGCCAGTTCGATACTCAGCACGGCGTCGTACCAGTCGCGATCCAGACGCCGGAACAGCAGCACGCGGTCGAGCCGGTTGAGAAACTCCGGATCGAACCGCTGCGCCAGCGCCGTCTCGACCGTTCGCTGCTCCGCGGGGGCCGAACGCCCCAACCAGCGGCGCCAGCCATGGGCATGGCGGTGAAACGCGGCCCAGGCCTCGCGGGCTCCGGCATTGCTGGTAAAGAACACCAGCGCGTTGCGAAAATCCAGCGTGCGACTGCCAGCGGTCAGGCGCAGCTGGCCGCTGTCGAGCACGCCGAGCAGGCTGCGAATCACCTCTGGCCCGGCTTTTTCCAGTTCGTCGAACAGCACGATGCCCGGCCGGCTGAAACTGCCAGCGATGGCCTCGGCATCCAGCAGCGTGGCGCCCTCTTTGCTACCCACATAGCCGGGCGGCGCGCCAGTGAGCGCGGAGGCGTAGTGATCCTGAGCCAGCGTGCCCATGTCGATGCGGCAGAAGGCGTCGGCCCGGCCGTGGATCGCCAGCGCCAACAGGCGAACGATTTCCGTCTTGCCGACGCCGGTGGGGCCGACGAACAGATTCACCGCCAGCGGCCGCTCGGGGTCCCCGAGGTCGGCTTTCACCACCTGCAGCATGGCCTCGACCGCGTCGAGCACCGCGGGCTGCCCAACGATGCGCCCGCGCAGCAGGGCCATGACCGCTTCGATCTCGAAGAGAAAGCGCGAGGCCTTCGCCGCCTGCTGGCGTGCAGGCTGCCCGGCCTGGGCGCGGTTGTGTTCGATCAGGTCGTTGACGAAGGGCATGTGGCTCCCTGCCTGGAAGGGTTGAAGTCCGATGGGTGAAGGACGCTCTTTTCCATTCACCGTTGCACCGCCCGGTGGTTCGACCAAGCGCGATCCACCCTGCGCCTGAAGCGGCGCCCGATGGATCGGTGTGCGCCGAAGCCGCGGCGTCAGCCTGCGGTCTTTTCCTTGCCGCCGTGCGGCAGTTCGTACACCGGGCAATCGGCCACGCCGACCGTGCTGCGGGTCATGGCCTCGACGTTTTCCTGCGCCTTTTGTGCGTCCAGCACCCAGGTGCGGTAGAACTCGAACGGACAGTCGGCCACCCCCTTGTCACCGTCACCGGAGTTGTAGACGCCGGTGTAACCGCGATGCAGCAGCTTGAACAGGTGGTTCTGCGACTGGTCGTTGGCCCGCGCATCACGGATCTGCGAGACCGACAGCTGCGCATACTGGATACCCATTTCCTCCTCGCCGCACTCGCCCAAGGTGCGACCGTCGAAGCCGATGATCGCCGAATGGCCGAAGTAGCTGTAGACGCCATCGAAGCCGGCGGCGTTGGCCACCGCCACGTAGCAGTTGTTGGCCCAAGCCATGGTCTTGGCCATCAGCACCTGCTGCTCCTTGGCCGGGTACATGTAGCCCTGGCAGCGCACGATGAGTTCGGCGCCCTTCATCGCGCAGTCGCGCCAGATCTCGGGGTAGTTGCCGTCGTCACAGATGATCAGGCTGACCTTCATGCCTTTCGGGCCTTCGGTCACGTAGGTGCGATCGCCCGGGTACCAGCCTTCGATCGGACACCAGGGGATGCACTTGCGGTACTTCTGGCGAATCTCGCCTTGGTCGTCGATCAACACCAGGGTGTTGTAGGGCGCCTTGGCCGGGTCCTCGTTGCGCTCGCCGGTGAGCGAAAAGATGCCCCAGGTTTTCGCCTCGCGGCAGGCAGCGGAGAAGATCGCCGTCTCCTCACCGGGAATGCTGGCGGCGGTGTCCATCATCTCGCCGGGGTCGTACATGATGCCCATGGTGCTGTACTCGGGAAACACCACCAGGTCCATGCCCGGCAGGCCGAGCTTCATGCCTTTGATCATTTCGGCGATCTGGCGGGCGTTGTCGAGCACCTGGGCCTTGGTGTGCAGGCGCGGCATCTTGTAGTTGACGACGGCGACGCCGACGGTATCGGGGCTGCTGGAAATATCGCCGTGGCGCATGGGGGGGTCTCCATTCATGAGTTCGCCTCGCGGGACGCTCGGTAGAAAAGGCTTCGCCGTTTTCCACCCTACGGCGCGAAGGTAGGGGTTGGACGCTTGGCAGGCCGCAACACGATGTCCACGCGGCTGGCAACAATGGCTAGTGGCTGATCATCCACGGCCGCGCCGAGGGGCTGGCCTTGAGGCCGTGCGGGTTGGCCTTGGTGCGCTCGACCGGCTTGCTCGGCGCGCAACAGCTGCAGCCGGCGCCGTGCTGGCGGCGCGCCTTGTAGTCGGCCAGCGTTTGCGGCGCATGGGCGCTGCGCTCGTTGGTCTCGTGAGCCCGGCGCTGGCTGCCGGCGAGGGTCGCCAGACCGGGCGCGCTGAGAACCACCCGCACGGCCAGCTCACCGCAGGCCGGGCATTGGCATGGCTGATCACGCTCGGCCATGGGCTTGAGCTGGGTGAAATCGCCGCAACCGGCACAGTCGTATTCGTAGATGGGCATACCGCGTTCCTCCGTGTTCTCCATCCGGGCGGGCCAGGCCGCCGTCCAGAGCACCTGCCCCGCCCGGATAGACGAACTCACTTGTCGTAGGCGATTGGCATGTTGATCGAGCCGTCTAGGAAACGGGTCGGGCCGGCGGCGCTGGGGTTGATGTCGAACTCGAAGATGTCGGTCGGCAACCACAGCGTCGCGCAGGCGTTGGGAATGTCGACCACCCCGCTGATGTGGCCCTGCACCGGCGCCGAGCCGAGCAGCGAGTAGCCCTGGGCACCGGAATAGCCGAACTTCTTCAGGTATTCGATGGCGTTGAGGCAGGCCTGCTGGTAGGCGAGGTTCACGTCCAGGTAGGCCTGCTTGCCGTTGTCGTCCACCGAGATGCCTTCGAAGATCAGGTAGTTGTTGTAGGTGGGCACGATTGGGCTGGGCTTGAAGATCGGGTTCTTGATGCCGTACTTGGCCATGCCGCCCTTGATCACCTCGACCTTCATGTGCACCCAGCCCGCCATCTCGATGGCCCCGCAGAAGGTGATCTCGCCGTCGCCCTGGCTGAAGTGCAGGTCGCCCACCGACAGCCCGGCACCGTCGACATAGACCGGGAAGAAAATCTTCGAGCCGCGCGACAGGTCCTTGATGTCGCAGTTGCCGCCGTGCTCGCGCGGCGGCACGGTGCGTGCGCCCTCGGCGGCGATCTTGTCACGCAAGGTTCCCGACGCCTTGCCGGCGTGGGCGGTGGCGGCGAACGGCGGATTGGCCAGCGGCGGCACACGGGTCGGGTTGGTGTCGATCAGCGCCTGCTCGCGCTCGTTCCAGGCCGAGAGCAGCTTTGGATCCGGCAGGCAACCGATCAGGCCCGGGTGAATCAGGCCGGCGAAGCGCACGCCGGGGATGTGCCGACTCTTGGTGAACATGCCCTCGAAGTCCCAGATGGATTTCTGTGCGTCGGGGAAGTAATCGGTGAGAAAGCCGCCGCCGTTGTTCTTCGAGAAGAAGCCGTTGAAGCCCCACAACGAATCCTGCTTGGCGCCGATGTCCAGCAGCTCGACCACCAGCAGGTCGCCCGGCTCGGCGCCCTGCACACCCACTGGACCGGAGAGGTAGTGCACGGTGGAAAGGTCGACATCGCGCACGTCGCTGGCGTCGTCATCGTTCTTGATCGCCCCGCCCGTCCAGTCGTAGGTCTCGAGGATGAAATCATCGCCTGGCTTGACCCAGCAGGCCATGGGGATGTCCGGGTGCCAACGGTTGTGGATCTGTTCATTTTCGGGGGCGGGCTGATTCAAATCGACCTTGATCAGGGTGTCGGTCATGACGAAGCTCCTGGGACCGTTGAAGGGTCAGCGTTGCGCTGAGTACGGGCCTAGTCTTCGCCGCATCGGTCGATCGGCAAATACGTTGGATGACGTAGGTGACGCTAATCCGCGAGCGGGTCATGCCCCCAGTTCATCAGCGAATAGCGCCAGCGGCTATCGGTAACGTCACCCTTCGGGCGCTGCGCCAGGTGGCGATGCACGTAGCCGACGACCTTGCGCATGGCCTGGTAATCGTCGTCGCCGAGATCGGCCTGGTGGGTGCTCTTGAGCTGGAGGATGCGCTCGCCCATGTGGTGGCCGACCGCTTCGCCATCCCCTGGCGCGGTAACCTTGTCGCCTTCGGCGGTCATGCCAACGCTGCGGCTCTGCTCGCTGCCGAGCCATCGACGCAACGCTGAAGGCGTCATGTTCACCACACTGTGGAATTCGTCGCGCGTGTCGCGCCGCTCGTGCTCACTGAAATCGCTCATCGTTCACCCGCTTGTTCGAGCGCCGCGACCAGCTCGGCCTTTCTCATCGAGGACCGACCACGAATATTGCGCTGGGCTGCACGCCGCATGAGTTCAGATTTGTTCAGCCCGCTGAGCGCCGGCTCGCGCTCACGGCTGGCCTTGCGCGCGACGTCGGCAGGCTGTTTGGAGTGTTGCTGGCCACGCCGGGAGTCCGCGCGCTTCTTGTACTCCTGCACGGCGTACTGCGCCTTGCGCGCCGACCACTGCCCGGGCGCGCCGCCCTTGTCGCCGTCAGTGACGGCTTGCTTGACCCGCTCCCACAGCTGCGGGTCGGTCTTTTTCGCGGTGGCGGACATGGAGGCGCCCTCTCGAAGCCGGTGTTGCTATAGCCGACTCGACAGGCGCCAGCGAGTTCGCCGGGCGCGACGACTGGCCCGGCGCCGCCGGTGATCGCCTCAGACGGACAGGTAGCGGCTGATGGTCGCCTCGTCGGCATTGGCGGCACGCTCCTCAAGCACGAAGCGGCCTTTCTCGATCACCAGAAAGCGGTCGGCGATCTCCATGGTGAACGAGAGCACCTGCTCGGAGACGATGATGGTCAGGTCGCGCAGCGAGCGGATCTCCTTCAGGGTGCGGGCGATGTCCTTGATGATCGACGGCTGGATGCCTTCGGTGGGCTCGTCGAGCAACAGCACCCGGGGATTGGTCGCCAGGGCGCGGGCGATCGCCAGTTGCTGCTGCTGGCCGCCGGAGAGGTTGCCGCCCT
This sequence comes from Stutzerimonas chloritidismutans, assembly GCF_038562055.1. Taxonomy (GTDB): domain Bacteria; phylum Pseudomonadota; class Gammaproteobacteria; order Pseudomonadales; family Pseudomonadaceae; genus Stutzerimonas; species Stutzerimonas chloritidismutans_A. Next base: position 8,753 of record NZ_JBCFXD010000015.1, read on the forward strand.
TGCGCTTGCGCATCTCGTGCAGCACCGGAAACAGGGCGTAGAGGTCCTCCGGCACCTGGCCACCGGCCGAAGCTGGCAGGCCGGTCTGGATGTTCTCCAGCACCGTCATGCTGGGGAAGATCATCCGCCCCTGTGGCACATAGGCCACGCCCCGCTCGACGCGCTGATGGGTCTCGAGGCCAGCAAGCTCCTGGCCGGCGACCTTCACGCTGCCGGCGGTCTGCCCGACGATCCCCATCAGCGTCTTGAACAGGGTCGTTTTACCCATGCCGTTGCGGCCCATGACCGCCACGATCTCCTGCTTTTCGACCTTGAGATTGAGGTCGTGAAGGATCTGACTCTGGCCGTAGCCGGCGGCGAGGTTGCTGATCTGGAACATAGTTAACTCCTTGGTGCCCGCTGGGCGTATGTCCAATCCGATGTTGGCGGCGACACGCGTGGACATGCCTGCGGCGATGTCCACCCTACGGCCAGCTTGGCGTGGGTGGATAACCGCGCAGCGTTATCCACGCGTTCCAAACGCCGTAGCGCTCAGTGCCCGAGGTACACCTCGACCACCTTGGGGTTGTTCTGCACGGCGTCCATGCTGCCCTCGGCAAGCAGCTTGCCCTGGTGCAGCACCGTGACCTTGTGGGCGATGCTCTTGACGAACTCCATGTCGTGCTCGATGACCAGCACCGAGCGCCCCTGGCTGATGCGCTTGAGCAGCTCGGCGGTCTGCAGCCGCTCGGAGACGCTCATGCCGGCGACCGGCTCGTCAAGCATCAGCAATTCAGGGTCTTGCATCAGCAGCATGCCGATCTCCAGCCACTGCTTCTGCCCGTGCGAAAGCAGCCCGGCCTCCTGGTGCAGCTGCTCGGCCAGGCCGATGTCGGCGGCGACCTCCTCGACTCGAGCGACCACTTCGGCCGAGCGTTTGAAGAACAGCGCACTGAACACCTTGCGCCCGGCCGGGTAGGACATCTCCAGGTTCTCGAACACGCTGAGGTTTTCGTAGATCGAGGGGTTCTGGAACTTGCGCCCAACCCCGGCGCGGACGATGTCGAACTCCTTCATCTTCGTCAGCTCGCGACCGTCGAACTGGATCGAGCCAGCGGTGGCCTTGGTCTTGCCGCAGATCAGGTCGAGCACCGTGGTCTTGCCGGCGCCGTTGGGGCCGATCACCACGCGCACTTCGTTGCGGTCCAGGTAGAGGTTGAGCCCGTCGACGGCCTTGAAACCGTCGAAGGACACGGTCAGGCCTTCGATGGCCAGCACCGGTTTGGGCGATACGAAGCCGGTCGCACTCATGGCGTGGTCTCCAGGGCAGTGGCAGCGGTTTTCGTTTCCGGCTTGGCGGCGGGCGTCGGTGTGATCGGCGCCGTCTCGACCTGCGCCTGGCGACGCTGGCCGATGCGGGCCAGCCAGCGACGGCCATGGCTCTGCCAGAGGCCGGCCAGGCCGTTGGGGAAGTACATGACCACGGCGATGAACAACCCACCCATGAAATACAGCCACAGCTCGGGGAAGCTCTCGGAGAACACCGTCTTGCCGTAGTTCACCAGCAGCGCGCCATACACAGCGCCGAGCAGAGACATACGCCCGCCGACGGCGGCAAAGATGACCATCTCGATCGACGGCACGATGCCGACAAAGCTCGGCGACATGAAGCCGACCTGCAGCGTGAAGAGCGCGCCGCCGATGCCGGCGAAAGCCGCCGCCACGCAAAACACGAAGACCTTGAAGCTGGCCACGTCATAGCCGGAGAAGCGCACCCGCTCCTCCTTGTCGCGCATGGCCATCAGCAGGCGACCCAGCTTGGACGAGAGGATGAAACGCCCGAGCAGGATGCAGCCCAGCAGCAGCACCGCGCAGACGAAGTAGAGCGTGGTCTTCGCCTCGTTGCTCTGGATGTCCCAGCCCATCAGCGTGCGCAGGTCAGTGATGCCATTGACTCCGCCGGTCAGGCCCTGCTGGCCGATGATGAGGATGGTCAGGATCGCCGCGATGGCCTGGGTGACGATCGAGAAATACACATCGCCGACGCGCCGTTTGAACATCGCCAGACCGACGATCAGTGCCAGCAGCACAGGCACGGCGATCACCGCCACGAGGGTGAAGCCGAAGCTGTGGAAGGGTTGCCAGAACAACGGCAACTCGGTGATCTGGTTCCAGTCCATGAAGTCCGGAATGCCGGGCGTGGACTGGATCTTGGTGCTTTCCGGGTCGGAGGCTTCCAGCTTGAGGAACATCGCCATGCAATAGCCGCCAAGGCCAAAGAAGATGCCTTGCCCCAGGCTCAGGATGCCGCCATAGCCCCAGCACAGCACCAGGCCGACCGCGACGAAGGCGTAGGTCAGGTACTTGCCGAGCATGTTCAGGCGGAAGGCGTCCAGCGCCAGCGGGAACACCACCAGCAGCAATACGGCGAGGATCAGCAGGCCGGCGGCGCCCTGCTTGCCGCCGACCAGGTTGTCGAGAAATGGCTTCATCGGGCTGCTCCTATTTGCGGACCTTGAGAGAGAACAGCCCCTGCGGGCGCAACATCAGGATCAGGATCACCGCCGAGAGCGTCAGCACCTTGGCCATCGAACCACTGATAAAGAATTCGGCCATAGACTGGGTCTGGGCGATGGCGAACGCCGAGGCAATGGTGCCGAAGAGGCTGGCCGCGCCGCCGAAGACCACCACCAGAAAGGTGTCGACGATGTACAGCGAGCCGGAGGTCGGGCCGGTCGAGCCAATGGTGGTGAAGGCCGCACCGGCGACACCGGCCACGCCGCAGCCGAGGGCGAAGGTCATGCGGTCGACCTTTTTGGTGTTGATCCCGACTGAGCGCGCCATGACCCGATTCTGCACCGTAGCGCGTACCTGCAGTCCCCAGCGCGAGCGGTACATCAGCACGAAGATGGTGCAGGTGAGCAGCAGCGTCAGGCCCATCACGAACAAGCCATTGAGCGGAATGTCGATGCTCTCGGTGGGCATCCACGAGCCCATCAGCCAGTCCGGCAAGGTGGCGCTGACTTCGCGGGCGCCGAAGATCGAGCGGAACGCCTGCTGCATCACCAGCGACAACCCCCAGGTGGCCAGTAGCGTATCCAGCGGGCGATGGTAGAGCCGGCTGATGAAGGCCCATTCTGCGAGCCAGCCGAGCGCGCCGGCGATAACGAACGACAGCACGATAGCGAAGAAGAAGTAGTACGGCTGCAGCGCAGGCACGTATTTGAGCGTCAGCGTCGACACCAGAAACGTGGTGTAGGCGCCGACCGTGAGGAATTCACCGTGGGCCATGTTGATCACGCCCATCTGGCCGAAAATGATCGCCAGCCCCAGCGCCATCAGCAGGAGAACGCAGAACACGGACAGGCCGTTGAACCCCTGCATGATGGCGATGGCGCCGAAATCCGATAGCGACAGGTCCATTGAAGTCTCCCGATCGTTGCAAGTGGGGCAGGCAGGCGAGCGGCGACCCCGGTGGATCGCCGTTTGCCGGTGGGCTTACTGGTAGCCTTTCGGGAAGGGGTTGGGTTCGATCAGGCCGGACTCGTAGACCACGTGGAACTGGCCGTCGGATTGCACTTGCCCGATGCGCGTCTTGCTCCACAGGTGATGGTTCTCGTGAACCTTCACGTAGCCTTCCGGCGCGGTGTTCAGCTCGATGCTCGGAGAGGCCGCGACCACCTTGTCGACGTCGAAACTGCCGGCCTTCTCGACCGCCGCCTTCCACAGCCAGGGCCCGAGGTAGGCGGCCTGGGTGACGTCACCGATGACCGCGTCGTTGCCGTACTTGGCCTTGAACGCCTTGACGAAGTCGGCGTTATTCGGGTTGTCCAGGCTCTGGAAGTACTTCATCGACGCATAGAAGCCGGCCATGTTCTCGCCGCCGATGCCGAGCAGTTCGTCCTCGGTCACCGAGAGGGTCAAAAGGGTCTGTTTGTCCGCGGTGATGCCAGCGGCCTTCAACTGCTTGTAGAAGGCCACGTTGGACCCACCGACCACGGCGGCGAAGATCACGTCAGGCTTCTTCAGCTTGATCTTGTTGGTCAGCGAGCCGAACTGGGTGTTGCCCAGCGGGTAGTACTCCTCGCCGACCACCTTGCCGCCGAGCACGTTCTCGATGTGCTTGCGGGCAATCTTCATCGAGGTGCGCGGCCAGATGTAATCGGAACCGAGCAAATAGAAGGTCTTGGCGCCCTTCTCTTTCGCCACCCAGTCGAGCCCGGCGAGGATCTGCTGGGTCGCCTCTTGCCCGGTGTAGATCACGTTCTTCGATTGCTCGAGGCCTTCGTAAAAGGTCGGATAGTAGAGCAGCCCGTTCTCCTTCTCAAAGATCGGCAGCACGGCCTTGCGCGAGGCGCTGGTCCAGCAGCCGAACACCGCGGCGACCTTGTCGCGCTCGAGCAGCTTGCGTGCCTTCTCGGCGAAGGTCGGCCAGTCGGAGGCGCCGTCTTCCTGAACGATCTTGATCTGGCGACCGAGGATGCCGCCGGAGGCGTTGATCTGCTCGATGGCCAGCCGCTCGGCCTGGATCGAGCCGGTCTCGGAAATGGCCATGGTGCCGGTGGCCGAATGCAGCTGCCCGACGATGACTTCGCTGTCGGTCACCGCAAGGCCGGTGGTGTTGACCTCAGCGCTGGCCGAGGAAGCGAAGACGCTCATCGCCAGCATCGAGAGGGCGGCGGCGCTTTGCGCCAGCCGACGCGGGAGAAGGCGTGAAGCGCCTTTCGGTTTCAAGTCCATGGTGATGCTCCTGTCTCGGTGGGCCGTGCCCGGCGTGCCGCAAGGTGGCGGAACGGCATCGGGTCGGGAGCAAGCATGGGCCGGTGGCCACAGGCGTGACATACGCATATTGACGTAAGGGTGTACGTCATCTGACGTACCGCGCCGCGCGCCCGGCTGGTGCATGCTCAGGCACGAACGCGGCGCCGCTGGTGCAGCAATGTCCTGTTTCGGCGCCGCACGAAGGGCCGACATACCGCCGCGGGCGGGCCGGCCAGCAGCGGCAAGGCGGGGCATAGAAGTTGCTAACGCGCTACAGCAAACAATCAGCCGGGAGCACGGCCGTGCATTCGACAGGCACACAGCGGGTGGTGAAGATCCGGCGCGACTACAACGCCTGGGTCGCCGACGAAACGCTGGAAGATTACGCCCTGCGCTTCACCCCCAAGTCATTCCGCAAGTGGTCGGAATTCCGCATCGCCAACACCGCGCTTGGCGCGGTGTCCTTCCTCGCACTGGAAGCGATCGGCGGCACCCTCGCCCTGTCCTACGGCTTCACCAATACACTCTGGGCCGTGCTTGCCGTGGCGCTGGTGATCTTCCTCACCGGCCTGCCGATCAGCTACTACGCGGCACGCTATGGCGTGGACATGGACCTGCTGACCCGCGGCGCCGGTTTCGGCTATATCGGCTCGACCATCACCTCGCTGATCTACGCCAGCTTCACCTTTCTGTTCTTCGCCCTGGAAGCGGCGATCATGGCGCTGGCGCTGGAACTCTATCTGTCGATTCCGCTGGCGCTGGCTTATGTGCTCTGCGCGATCATCATCATTCCGCTGGTCACCTACGGCGTGACGCGCATCAGCCGCCTGCAGCTGTGGAGTCAGCCCCTCTGGCTGTTCCTCCTGCTGCTGCCCTATGCCTTCGTCATTGCCAAGAACCCGGGCGCGTTGGCCGACCTGCCGAGCTTCGCCGGTCGCGAGGGCGACGGCGGCGCGTTCAACCTGCTGTCGTTCGGCGCCGCCTGTACCGTGGCGCTGGCGCTGATCACGCAGATCGGCGAGCAAGTGGACTACTTGCGTTTTCTGCCGGAGAAGACCCGACAGAATCGCGCCCGCTGGTGGGCGGCGATGCTGCTCGCCGGGCCCGGCTGGATCATCCCCGGTGCGCTGAAGATGCTCGCCGGTGCCTTTCTCGCCTTTCTTGCCCTGCAGCATGAAATCCCGGTGGAGAAAGCCACCGAGCCGACGCAGATGTACCTGGTCGCGTTCAGTTACGTATTCGCATCGCCGGCGTGGGCGCTCAGTGCGATGGTGCTGTTCGTCATTGTGTCGCAGGTGAAGATCAACGTGACCAACGCCTACGCCGGTTCCCTGGCCTGGTCGAATTTCTTCGCGCGCGTGACCCACAGCCATCCGGGGCGCGTGGTCTGGCTGGTGTTCAACGTGGTGATCGCCCTGATGCTGATGGAGCTGGGCGTATTCGAGGCCATCGAACAGGTGCTCGGCCTCTATGCCAACGTGGCGATTGCCTGGATCGGTGCGCTGGTCGCAGACCTGGTGATCAACAAGCCGCTCGGGTTGTCGCCGCGTCACATCGAGTTCAAACGTGCGCACCTGTATGACATCAACCCGGTCGGCGTCGGCGCCATGCTCATTGCGTCGCTGCTGGCCATCCTGGCGCACCTGGGGGTACTCGGTACGCTGGCGCAGGCGGCCTCGCCGATGATCGCGCTGGTGGTGGCGCTGATCTGCGCGCCGCTGATCGCCTGGCTGACCCAAGGCCGTTACTACATCGCCCGCACCAGCGAACCGGCCCTGCTCTACCCACGGCAACAGGGCACGATCGATTGCGGTCTGTGCAGCAACCCATTCGAACCGGAGGACATGGCCTTCTGCCCAGCCTATGGGTGCCCCATCTGCTCGCTGTGCTGCTCGCTCGACGCGCGTTGCGGCGATGCCTGCAAGCCACGGGCACGGCTGGCCGAGCAGTTCGACGACTTCGTTCGCTGGGCCTTCCCGCGCGTTTCGGTGCCGCGACTGCACACCCGCCTGGCGCACTACCTGGGCGTGCTCGGGCTGATCATTGGGCTTATTTCCGCCGCGCTCTGGCTGATCTACAGCCAGGTCGCGCACGGCTTCGCCAGTAACCCTGACCAGGCGCTCGAGGCGCTTTACCACGCGTTTCTCAAGGCCTTCCTGACCCTTTCGCTGTTCGCCGGCATCCTCGCCTGGTGGGTGGTGCTGACCCGCGAGAGCCGCAAGGTCGCACAGGAGGAATCCGATCGCCAGACGCACCTGCTGATGCAGGAGATCGAGGCGCACCGCAAGACCGACGAAGAGCTGCAGCGCGCCAAGGAGGCATCCGAAGCCGCCAACGCAGCCAAGAGCCGCTACGTCACCGGCCTCTCCCACGAATTGCGCACGCCGCTCAACAGTATCCTGGGCTATACGCAGATCCTGCAGCGCGACCCTGCCACCGCGGGCCACCATCAGGAGGCGCTGGGGACCATCTACCGCAGCGGATCGCACCTCCTGTCGCTGATCGACGGGCTACTCGACATCGCCAAGATCGAGGCGGGCAAGCTGAACCTTGAGCCCTGCGAAATTCCCTTCCCACAGTTTCTTCAGCAATTGCGGCAGATGTTCGATCCGCAGGCGCAGGAAAAGGGCCTGTCATTCGTCTTCGAGCCGCAGGGCCGCATGCCGGCGGTGGTGCGGGGCGACGAAAAACGGGTCCGACAAACCCTCATCAACCTGCTCGGCAACGCGGTGCGCTACACCGACCGGGGCCGTGTCACGCTGCGCCTTAGCTACCTGCGCGAAACCGCCACCTTCGACATCGTCGACACCGGCATCGGCATCGCGCCGGAGCAGCTGGAACGGCTGTTCCAGCCCTTCGAGCGCGGCGATCCGTTGCGCAAGGATCACGGCCTCGGCCTCGGCCTGACCATCACGCGGATGCTCACTGCACTGATGGGCGGTGAGTTGTCGGTGCGCAGCACGCCCGGCGAGGGCACCACCTTTCAGCTACGTATCTACCTGCCCGAAGTGCGCGTGCCGCAAGCCGTGGTGCATGTCGAGCACGACATTGTCGGCTACCAAGGGCCCCGGCGACGGGTGCTGGTCGTCGACGATCACCTGGAGCACCGTCGTGTGCTAGACGGCATGCTCTCGCCCCTGGGCTTCGACGTACTGCTCGCGGCCAACGGTCAGGAAGCGCTCAGCCAGGTCTCGCTGCACAACCCCGATCTGATCCTCATGGACCTGTCGATGCCGGGCCTGGACGGCTGGCAGACCAGCGAACTGATCCGCCAGCGGGTGGGCTCGCCCGCGCCAATCATCGTGATTTCGGCCAATGCCTTTGCCGATGACCGTGAGCGCAGCCTTGGTGCGCAGTGCAACGACTACCTGGCCAAACCGGTACACACCCCGACGCTCCTGGCGAAGATCGAACACCACCTTCAACTCAACTGGCTCAAGCGCGCGCCGCAACCCGCTTCGTCAGTGCTGCCCTCGGCCGCGGCATTGAGCGAACTGCGGGAGCTGACCAGCCTCGGCTATCTGCGCGGCCTACTCGAACGACTCGACCGGCTCGCCAATGAAGAGCCCGCCTGCGCGCCGTTTCTCGAGCGGCTGCGCCAACTGGCGCGACGTTTTCAGTTGGACGCTCTGAGCACCTGCCTTGCCGAGGCCTCGGCCGCTGCCGAGGACCACCCGACCACGGAGAACCTTGCCCGATGAATGCTTTGCGAGTCCCCGACCACCAGGGCGTGGTCCTGATCGTCGATGACGTGCCGGACAACCTGGCACTTCTATCCAGCGCGCTGGAGCAGGCCGGCTACATGGTGCTGGTCGCGCTGGACGGGCGCAGCGCACTGGATCGCATGCAGCGCCTGAAGCCCGAGATCGTGCTGCTCGACGCGATGATGCCGGGGCTCGACGGCTTCGAGACCTGTCGCCTGATGAAAGCCGAAGCGGGTTTCGAGGACGTGCCGGTGGTGTTCATGACCGCGCTGACCGAAAGCGAGCATGTACTGGAAGGGTTCGCCGCCGGCGGCGTGGACTATGTGACCAAGCCGATCCACCCGGAACAGGTGGTCGCCCGCGTCGGCGCGCACCTGAAAACCGCGCGCAGCCTGCGCGCTGCGCGGCAGACCTCGGCCGCCAACTCGGTACGCGACGAAAAGCACTTGCATGCGCTCCTCAGCGAGCGCTTTCAGCTCACTGGGCGAGAAGTCGAAGTGCTGCACTGGGTCGCCTGCGGCAAGACCAACCGCGATATCGGGGACATCCTGGGACTGTCACCGCGCACCGTGAACAAGCACCTCGAACACGTTTACGTGAAGCTCGGCGTCGAGACCCGAACGGCCGCCGCCGCCGTAGCGATGACAGCGGGCTCCGGCCGCTGATCAGACCCGGAATGCGCCGATCAATTGCTGCAGGCGCCCAACCAGCTCGGTGAGCTCGCGGCTCGCCTGCTCGGTATGGCCAGCGCCCTCCGCGGTACGCTGCCCAGCCTCATTGATCGCGACAATGTTGCGATCGATGTCGTGGGCGACAGCGGTCTGTTGCTCGGCCGCCGCGGCGATCTGCTGGTTCTGATCGACGATGACACCGACCGCACCGAGGATGTTCTCGAGCGCCTGCTGAACCTGTGCCGACTGGCTTACGGTCTCTTCTGCCATTGAATGGCTGGAGTGCATGGTCTTGACCGCCGCGCTGACCCCGCCCTGCAGACGTCCAATCATCTGCTCGATTTCTTCGGTGGACTGCTGAGTGCGCTTGGCCAGGCTGCGCACTTCGTCGGCCACAACAGCGAAACCGCGCCCCTGCTCGCCTGCACGCGCCGCCTCGATTGCGGCATTGAGCGCCAGCAGGTTGGTCTGTTCCGCCACGCCCTTGATGACATCCAGTACCTGGCTGATGGCTTTGCTGTCGCTTGCCAGTTGATTGATCACACTGACCGATTGTTCGATCTCGGCGGCCAGCAGACCGATGCCGCTCACCTGCGCGTCGACCAGGGTGCGACCGCTGACGGTTTCATCATTGACGCTCTGGGCGCTGCCCACGGCGGCTTCGGCGCTGGTGGCTACTTCCTGCGCAGTCGCTGACATTTCGTTCATTGCCGTAGCAACCTGCTCGATCTGTCCGCGCTGCTCGGACACTGTCTGGTTGCTCTCGCCGGAAACGGTCTCGACGCGCGAAGCCTGACGCTCCACCTCGCCCACCGTGTGCCCGACGCGTTCGATGAGCTCGCGGATCTTCGAAACGGTCTCGTTGAACACCTGGCCCAGCTCACCCAGTTCGTCGCGGCTTTGCACCTTGAAGCGTGCCGTCATGTCGCCAGCGGCCACTTTATCCATTATCGCGCCGAGGCTGCGCAACGACGCACGGGTGGATATGTAGAACGCGCTGTAGAGGTAGACCACGAGCACAAAGACCAACGCCAGCGCGGTCAGCAGTAGCACCATCAGCAATTGCTTCTGCTCGAGGCGCTGCTCGAGCTCGGCATCGAGAAAGCTGAGAATGGCGTCATTGAGCGCATAGGTCTTCGCCATCTCGGCGCTGATCAGGTCATAGAACTTATCCCAGGGCTGGTCCAGGGCTTCTGCCATGATCACTTGATCTTGGAAGATGTCGCTGCTCGACTGCAGCGAGTCGCGGCTGGCCGTCGCCCGAGCATCCAGTCGGCGCTGCGCGGCAGGGCTGCTGCCCAGCACATCCTGCAGCTGGGCAGCGTATTGCGCCTGCTGCTTTTCCAGCTCGAGCAAGAGGTCGTCCAGTTTGTTGCTGGCATCGGAGTTCAGGTACCCCTGGCCAAAGGTATAGGAGCCCACTGCCCGACCTTCACCGAGCGCAGCGGTGATGGACGGCGTCGCCGAGGTCAGCAGTTCGGAGAGCAGCCGTACATCGCGCTGACTGTCCTGGCTCAAGCCCGACTGGCTGGCGATCAGCTTGATCATTACCTGGGCCTTGCCCAGCAACGCACGGGCCATCGCAGCCTTGGCCTGCAGCGACTGCTGCGACTGTGCTTCACGCAGCGCGGCGTCCAGTTCATCCCGGCGCTGGCTGAATTCAGCGACCTGCTCAGGGTTGTCGCTGACCGGCGTCAGGTTCTGCATCCGGGCGGAAAGTTCTCGTTCGGCACTGGCCAGGCGGGTCACCAACGCCTGCACTTCACCGGTCTGGCCGATGATGCCTTCGATCTCGACCAGATCTTTCCAGTCTTCCATTTCTCGGCGCAGCTGCAACGCCGTGCCCAGTAGTTCCAGGCTGCGCAGTTCAGTGCGAGTGCCCACAAACTCTTGGTACGAGTCGCGTACCAGATAGAAGTTGGTCAACAGCATGGGGACGAAAAAGAGAACGCTGATCAGGCTGAACTTCATGCCGAAGCTCAGACGGTTCATCAGGGCGATAGCCGGATACAACAGACTTTTCAAAAGACGTCTCCCAATTTTTTGTTGTATTGCCGTCAGCGTCGAGGCTGCGGCAGGGCTCGTCAGAGAATGGTGCGAGAAAACTTATACGGGATATCGGACGGGGCTTGTGTAACTTAAGGTAATAGCAGAGTGACACCCCTACAACTGGCAGAAGACACGCCGATTCCGGCATATCCACCGCACTTATGCAGGGCGTCCGCAGCTCACGCTGGGCGTTATCGACGCGTTAGAGAAAGAGAATCCATAGCGCGATTGCCGCATACCAGAGGATGCGAGCACGCACCAGCAAGGCGGCAAGGCTGTCGAGCCTCAGGATGCCCGCCTGCCCCGCGTAAGCCCCTTCCAGGTCGGCCGCCACGGGACCGACCTTGGCCAGTAACTGTGGCGCAGGCACGCCCCAGTTCAACAAGTCCTCAAGCATGGCGCGATTGGCGGCGACGAAATTTCCGACCAAGCCGAAACTGGCGAGCAGAACCCGCACCGGCAGCCAGTCGAAGGCATGCCTGAACTGGCTCGCCCGCTCGCATACGGCCTCGGACTTGGCGTGATCAATGGTCAACGCCAGCAGCCGATAGGCGAGCGCCGCGACGGGTCCAAGCAACACGTACCAGAAGATCACCGCAAAAAAGCCTTGATGGCTGCGCCAGAGCAGCTGTGCTTCCACGGCACGCAGCAGGCCCGGTGCATCCGTCGCACTGAGCCCCAAATCACGTTCGGCGACCAGTGCTGCGGCTTCGTCATCGCCACGACGCCAGGCATCGCGGAACGGCCCGAGCTCGCGTTTGCCCTGGCCGCGACCCAGGCTGTAGAGCAACACCAGCAAATGCAAAGGCAGGCTTAGCCAGCCATAGGCCAGCGGCTCTAGCGCCAGCAACAGCATGCCGAGCAACAGCACCGGCAGCAGCACCAGGAAGAACAGACTCAGCCATGGTCCATAAGCCGTTCCCGCACCGCCATCGACGCGCGCCAGCAGGCGCAGCCAAGGGCCGTCGTCCTGTACCACACGCCGCCAATCGGTGAGCTTATCGATGACCAGCGCCAAGAACACCACGAGAAAAATCATCTGTCGAATCCTGTCAGGGCAGTCTCACGCTACGATCGAAGCGGTGCGCAAACGCTGCCAGTCAAATGCGGGGCCGGGGTCGGTCTTGCGACCCGGCGCGATATCGCTATGGCCACAGACCCGCTCCGGCGTGATGGCCGGATAGGCTTGCTGAAGCAGACGACACAGAGAAGTCAGGCTGTCGTACTGGGCTTCGCTGAATGGCATTTCGTCAGTGCCCTCCAGCTCGATGCCAAGGGAAAAATCGTTACAGCTTTGCCGATCACCGAAGCACGACACACCGGCGTGCCACGCGCGATCAAGGCAGGAGACGAATTGGGTAATCGCGCCGTCACGTTCGATCAGGAAGTGCGCTGACACCCGCAGGTTCGCTATTTCTTCGAAGAAGGGGTGCTCATCACAGGGCAGACAGTTCTGGAAGAATTGCTGAACCTTTCCGGTTCCGAACTGGCCCGGTGGCAGACTGATGTTGTGAATGACCAGCAGCGAAATCTCGCCGTCCGGACGCAGGTTGAAGTTGGGCGAAGGGCAATGGCGAATGCCTCGGCACCATCCTGTCGCATGATCCAACTGCATCGCGGCGAAACCTGGCTGAACGGAAGGCCTGCAGGCTAGCGCCTGCAGCCGCCCTGCTGCAAGCGGCCAGGCTATTCCGGAACTATCACTTACTGACGGCCACGCGCTTCTCATCACGGCGCGAGGCCAGACGATCGGCGAGGCGCGTCGGCTCAGGCAGACGATAACGGGTGACGTAACGCATGACCAATTGCGCCGCGCTTTCCAGGCTTACCCGGTTGCCCGGCGAAATGATCAGAGGGCGCACCTTGTCCTTGCTGCGTAAAACCGTGCCGATCACTTTTCCTGCTTTATCCACCAGATCAACCTGATGGCCGCGCTGCTCGCCGAGTGGCTGATGAAACCCGGTGAGAATTTTTTTCGCCACGCCGATGGTCGGCAGGCCGGTCACCACCCCCAGATGAGCCGCAATGCCAAGACCTCGCGGATGTGCGATGCCATGCCCATCGGAAAAGATCAGATCAGGAGTCTGATCGAGGGAGTCAAGCGCCTGCAGCACGGCGGGCAGTTCGCGAAACGACAGCAGCCCTGGAATGTAGGGCATGCAAGTCGGAATTCTTGCCAGTGCGTGGCCCAATGGCTCAAGGGTCTCCGCATCGAGAAGAACCACCGCGGCACGGGTAATCTTGCCGCCATCCTCGAAGCCGACATCGACGCCGGCGACCACCTTTAACAGACCGAAGTCATCGGTCAAAACAACCTTCTCGGCCAACTGATGCTGAATCTCGCGCGCAGCAGCGGTGCTCCCACCCCAGCCGCAAAATTCAGCAGGTGTCGGCAATGTGTGTGCAGTCATGGTGGCCCTCTTTTGCGTGTTCAGACGGTCAACCGTAGGTACGGTTCCATGACCCGCCCTTGGGACTGGACAGTCAGGCGAAAAAATAAGACGCTCCCGCCGGACTGCGGCAGTTTTACCCTGCTTTCATCCCGAACAATAACAATGGAACAGCCTGATCTCGCATGCTCAACGACCACCCCCTGAAACGCATCAGCATTCTGGCTACAGACGGCGTGTTCGCATCCACCCTGCTGCATGCCAAAGACTTCTTCCACATGGCCAGCCTGCGCTACGGCAAGCAGTTGGGACTCGACCTCACCCCCGCCTTCGAGACCTCACTGGTCAGCCCGGACGGTCTCGCGGTCAATACATTCAGTGGGCCACGCATTGAGGTGGACGGCGCACTGGATGACGCAGACGCCGTGATTCTGCCAGCGTTCTGGGGCGACTTCGATGCCATCAGCCAACGCTATCCACAAGTGTCGCAATGGTTACAGGAGCGGCATGCGGCGGGCAGCGCTATCTGCGGAGAAGCCAGCGGGGCCTTCTGGATGGCTGCGGCGGGGTTGCTCGACGGCCGCGAAAGCACCACTCACTGGCGCTTCGCTCAGGAATTTGTGGAACGCTTTCCGCGCGTGCTATTTACCCAGGAAAAGCACCTGACCGACAGCGACAACCTTTACTGTGCGGGTGGCACCACCTCGGCCTGCGACCTGTATATCCATCTGGTCGAGCGCTTTTGCGGGGCGCATATCGCTCAGGGCATGGCGCGCGACATCCTGTTCGAAGTACGGCGCAGCTACAATCCGGGCAGAATCGGTTTTGGCGGACAGAAGCTGCACCTGGATACCCGCGTTCTGCAGATCCAGGAATGGCTTGAGGAGCACTTCGCGGAGAAATTTCGCTTCGAAGACGTGGCACGTGATCACGGCATGAGCATTCGCAACTTCATGCGACGGTTCCAGACGGCGACTGGCGACAAGCCACTTCACTACCTTCAGCGCTTGCGGATCGAAACGGCAAAGACCCTGCTCTCCACCACCCGCAAGAGCATCAAGACCATCAGCTACGAAGTGGGTTACGACGATGCAAGCTTCTTTGCCCGACTGTTCCGCCAGCACACCGAACTGTCACCAAATCAGTATCGGCAGCAGTACCGCCACAAGATCGCCTGAGCCATAAACACAAACGGCAAGTCACGCCAGGGCGCAGACTTGCCGTTCCTGTCGCCTGACGAGATCACGGCTTATGAGGGCGCGCCAGGTATTCGTGCGATTGCATTTCCAGCAGGCGGCTCAGGGTGCGCTGGAACTCGAACTCCAGGCGCCCGCCGGCATACAAATCCTTGAGCTCGACCTCGGCGGAGAGGATCAACTTGACGTTGCGGTCGTAGAACTCGTCCACCATGTTGATGAAGCGGCGAGCCATGTCGTCCTTGGAGACATCCATCCGCTCGATATTGGAAACCAGCACCGCATCGAAGATCTTGCCCAGTTCGATGTAGTCGTTCTGGCTTCGCGGGCCGTCGCAAAGCTCGCGGAACTCGAACCAGGCCACGCCGCTGGCAACCTTACGCGCGACGATTTCGCGGTTCTCGATCATCAGCGCTTCGTTTTCCTGAATGCGGCACTGCTCAGGCAACAGGCTGCGGAAGCTCTTCTCCAGGCTCTGCTCGGCTTCATCGTCGAGCGGGAAGTGATAGAGCTCAGCCTGCTCCAGCGCGCGCAGACGATAGTCGATGCCGCTGTCGACGTTGACGATCTCGGTGTGCTTTTTCAGCAGCTCGATCGCTGGCAGGAAGCGCGCACGCTGCAGACCATCCTTGTAGAGACCGTCTGGCACGATGTTGGACGTCGCGACCAGGCTGACACCGTTCTTGAACAGTTCTTCAAGCAGTGTCGCGAGAATCATCGCGTCAGTGATGTCCGAGACAAAGAATTCGTCGAAGCAGATGACCCGCGACTCGTCAGCGAAGCGCTTGCCGATGATGGTCAGCGGGTTCTTCTCACCTTTGAGTGTGCGCATCTCTTCGTGCACGCGCTTCATGAAGCGGTGAAAGTGCGTACGGGTCTTCTGTTCGAATGGCAGCGCATCGAAGAAGGTGTCGACCAGATAGGTCTTGCCGCGGCCAACACCGCCCCAGAAATACAGGCCTTTCACAGGTTCCTGGTGCTTTTTGCCGAACAGCTTGCCCATCAGCCCGGTCTTCGTGCGGTCGTCTGCGACCAGATCGTCGTATAGACGCTGCAGATGACGGACCGCAGTTTCCTGGGCTGCATCATGGAAGAAGTCGGGACGTTTCAGGTCTGCCTGATAGCGCTCAAGAGGGGTCATGGCGGGGTCTGGGTAGTGAAACGGGGCCGACACTTTAGCCGCGCCCTCGGTGGTTGGCAATTTACGCAGATCGTTCAAGCGCTGAGCCTCGAGTAAAAACGGGGTACCGGCTGCATCCGGCCGTCCGGCGAGCGGTCGGCGTAACTGCCGGCAATTAGGCTATCAATGTTGCCAACGCCTGGCGCAGGCGCAGCATGGCTGCCTCCAGCGACTGCTCATCGGGGTAGCTCGGGCTGTCGGCAAGGCATTCGCCGTCGAGCCACAAGCTAAATTGATCGTCTTCATCGGCACGGAGTTCCAGCGCGTCTACACCTTGCGCAACCAGGCGCTGGGTGACGACGCCGATCGCCTTGGGATCGCTGAATCCGCGGGACAGCAGCAGCTCCTCACCATCCGCGGCGAAGAAGCGGAAACGGAAGCTGCCGTCGCTCTCGCGGAAGCTGGCGAAGCGCGCAGTTTTGCCACTTTTCTTCTTTGCCGGCGCGGCACTTGTCACATCGCTGCGGAAATTACGCAGCCCTACCGCCTCGCGCAATTCCCCGAGGAACGGCGTCGCCACCTTGCGCGCCTTGGCAGCGCCAGCCTGGAGTATGTCTTCCAGGTCGCCAGGACGCGCCATCAGCGCGTGGTAACGCTCACGGGCCCCGCTCAACTCGTTATCCAGCAGTTCGAACAGCCGCTGCTTGGCTTCGCCCCAGGCAAGCCCGTCCAGCAATTGGGCACGGAACTCGGCCAGCTGAGCCGGGGTGGCGAACGCCTGGTAAAGCGTAAAGAGGTGAGAGTCGTCCGGATCCTTTGGCTCGCCTGGCAGCCGGGAGTCGGTAACGATCCGAGCGATGGTGCTTTTCAGCTGCTTGGCGCTGCCAAACAACGGGATGGTGTTGTCATAGCTCTTCGACATCTTGCGGCCATCGAGGCCGGGCAGGGTCGCGACGCTTTCTTCGATCAGCGCCTCGGGCGCGGTGAACAGCTCCTTGCCGTTGCCAAACAGGTGGTTGAATCGCTGACCAATATCTCGAGCCATTTCCACGTGCTGAATCTGATCGCGACCGACCGGGACCTTGTGCGCGTTAAACATGAGGATGTCGGCGGCCATCAGCACCGGGTAGCTGAACAACCCCATGGTGATCCCGGCGTCCGGGTCTTCACCCTTCTCGACATTCTTGTCTACCGATGCCTTATAGGCGTGCGCCCGGTTCAAAAGGCCCTTGCCGGCGACGCAGGTCAGCAGCCAGGTCAGCTCGGGAATCTCGGGGATGTCCGACTGGCGATAGAAGGTTACGCGCTCCGCATCCAGCCCACTCGCCAGCCAGGTGGCTGCGATCTCAAGACGCGACTGCTGGATCCGTTGCGGATCGTCACACTTGATCAGCGCATGGTAGTCCGCCAGGAAATAGAAGGAGTCGGCATTGGCTTCGCGGCTGGCCACGATGGCCGGCCGGATGGCGCCAGCATAGTTGCCCAGGTGTGGTGTGCCCGTGGTAGTGATACCGGTGAGGATTCGGGTTTTCATTCGGTCTTCTCGATCAGTCAGCGCGGCCAAGCCGGAATCAGCACAGCCGCGGCGCAACCAGGTCCTTGAGTTCCACCAGCTTGCCGTGGAAAAAGTGCCCGCATTCTGCCACTTTCAACAACTCGTGGGGGCGCTGAAGCTCGGCTGAGAACGCATGCACCGTAGCTGGGTCGATCACTTCATCATCGTCGGGCTGGATGATGGTCAGTGCACACCGTTCGGCCAGTGGCAGGTTTGACAGCCGCGATACAGCGGGCGCCACCATGAAAAGTCGCTCTAGCGACTCGCCACGCGCCTCGATACGGCCGGCCAACGCAGCCGCAACGAAGCCTCCAAAAGAGAAGCCCAGCAGGGTAAGCGGCAGCTCGGGATACTGAGACCGCAGCCAGACCAAGGCGGCTTCGGCGTCTTCAACCTCGCCCATGTTCATGTCGTGGCTGCCGGCGCTGCCACCGACACCGCGAAAGTTGAAACGCAGCGTTGCATAGCCGGCATCGCGGGCGGTGCGCTGCAAGGTCGAGACCACTTTGTTCAGCATGGTCCCGCCCTTGACCGGATTGGGATGACAGATCAACGCCAGTCCGCATGCTTCGGGCTGATCAAAATACAGTCCTTCCAGCACGCCGGCCGGTCCCTCGATGGAAATGGGGTTTTCGCGTTTCAACAGGGTAACTCCGTGACCTTGGGGCTTATTGGCTCGTCTTGCTTGCACCTGGGTGGTGATCGCATATCGTGTTGCGGTATACAGGGCTGGAACGAGACGTTAACGTATCAAGCCGTGGAAAAACCACCGCATCAGGCGGTGCAGCCCGCGCACAGCAGTTGCATCCTGGTCCGACAGTCGCCCTGCCCGACCGCCAGCGCAAGGTTTCGCCGCTGAACAGCACAGCCGTTTTTTATAGAGGAAGTATTCGTGGAACAGACCTTCGCGACCTGGTTGCTCCCGATCGTCGGCGTGATCGTCGGCATCGTCATTGGTTACCTGATTGCGCGAAACAGCGCACCAAATAGCACGCAACGTCAGGTGGACGAACTGCAGGAGCGGTTGGATACCTATCAAAGCGAAGTGGTCACCCATTTCAACACCACGGCCAGCTTGTTGCGCAAGCTGACCAACAGCTATCAGGACATGCAGGACCACTTATCCGAAGGTGCGGAAAAGTTGGCGCTCGACGAGCAGACTCGCCAGCGCTTGCTCGCGGCGCTGCACAGCGAGGAAAACCACAGCCATCGCGAGCGTCTCAGTTCACCGACATTCACCGAGCCGCCGAAGGACTATGCGCCCAAAGACGCAGATGTACCTGGCACGCTGCATGAAAATTTCGGTTTGAAAAGCAAACACTAAGCCTGACCGGCGGCACTCAGTGCCGCCTCGTTATGCACTACTGCGTCAGACGCATGGACAGGTCAACCGCCCGCACATGCTTGGTTAACGCACCGATGGAAATATAGTCCACACCGGTCTCGGCTATCGCACGCAGTGTGCCGTCATCAATTCCTCCTGACGCCTCCAGCTTTGCCCGCCCCGCTGTTATGCCTACCGCGGTGCGCATATCAGCCAGATTCAGCTCATCGAGCATCACGACGTCAGCTCCTGCACGGAGCGCCTGCTCCAGCTCGTCCAGGCTCTCCACTTCGACTTCAACAGGTTTTCCCGGAGCAATGCGATGCGCCGCCGCAACGGCTTCAGCTATTCCGCCGCAGGCAGCGATGTGGTTTTCCTTGATCAGAAAAGCGTCGTACAGGCCGATCCGATGGTTATGGCAGCCGCCACAGGTCACGGCGTACTTCTGCGCCATACGCAGCCCGGGAATAGTCTTGCGCGTGTCGAGCAACCGCACGCCGGTGCCTTCGACCAGGTCGGCATACTGTCGGCAACGGGTCGCGACTCCTGATAGCGTCTGCAAAAAATTCAGCGCTGCACGCTCGCCGCTGAGAAGGGCTCGTGCAGGCCCCTCCAGATGAAACAGCACGCGATCTGCGTCTACCCTCTCACCATCGGCCACGCGCCAATGTACGGCTACTCGCGGGTCCAGTTGACGGAACACGGCATCGACCCAGGCAGTGCCACTGATAACGGCCGCCTCTCGAGTGATGATCTTTGCCTGAGCAAGACGCTCGGCGGGAATCAACTGTGCAGTGATGTCACCGGTGCCAACGTCTTCAACCAGTGCGCGGCGGACGTTGGATTCGATTTCGGCGGAAATATCCGCAAGAGTGAGATTGGTCACGAAGAGCTCCCATGAAATTGGCGAAAGTATACGGCGAGCTTCGACCTGCCGCAGCGGAAGGGGAACGTCTCAGCAAAACATGGATTTACCCTTATAATTTTCAGGGATTCTTGCAGTTCAGAGGATTTCGATGAGCATCTGTGAGCTGCATCATGTCCAAGACAAACTCGGAATTCATTGCCGAATAAGAAGCCTATAATCAGACGGTAGATTGGCGCCATGGAAATGGCTATATGCCACTACTTTACTAGCCGTTGCCCGCTATTCACTATCAGCGGCCTGATAAGTGTTGTTGAGCGCCTTGAAAGCAGGCGACCGGAGCGTTCCAATGCGAACTGATGCGAAAGTGGTGCACCTCAAGGCTGCCCCTGAGCAAAAGCAGACCTCAGCGGCAGGCAGATTGCCCGTCGCACTCATCAGTGTGCGCGACAAAGCCGCTCAGCAACTGCGTCTGGCGCTGCAGACGTTATTTGACAATGCCGACGACTCGCTTTTCGAGATAGCGGACCGCGCTACGAGCAACGCCGAACAGAACGCCTTCTTTGAAGCGATGCGGGACCTGCGTATGAAGCGCCGCGGCATCGAGCGCAGCTTTCTGCAGCAGGTTTTCGAGTCTTTCTCCAAACTCAACCAATACGAGATCGGCAAGCCGGCGGAGCCAGAAGCATCCTTCGAAAACCTGGCACTGGTGCAGAACGACGAACTGGAAGAATCGGTTGCGATCGACACCATGGTTGCCAAGGTGATGAGCCGCACCAGCCAGTCACTCAGCCACCTCACCACCCGTATCAATGTGCTGGTGAGCAAGAAGCTGGATGACAAGAACAATCCACTGGGTCCTCAGCAACTCTGCGAATACTTTCTCGAAGCCTGCCGAAGCCTGGGCGTCGAGATCAAGGTCAAACTGATCATTCTCAAGCTGTTCGAGCGCTACGTGCTGACAGACCTTGAGCAGCTTTATGCCGAATCCAATCAGGTGCTGGTCGCGGCTAACGTCTTGCCGGAGCTGCAATCAGCCCAGCCGCGCCGCTCGCCGAATCGCCCAAACACATCAGGAAACAGCGCCTCGAGGCCCGGAACGGGCCTGGGCGAAGCACCCACTTACGCCGACAGCGGCGTGCAGGAAGCATTCGGAAACCTGCAAGTCTTGCTGTCAGAACTGCGCGGAAGTGCGCTACCAGCCCGCAACCTGCCCAGCGACGCCATCCCGATCTCCAGCAATGACCTGATGCGGCTACTCTCGCACCTGCAGTCACGTGCCCCGCAGCAGGTCGATGAATTCGACCTGCAAGGCCAGCTTGAGCAATTGCTACACCGCGTCAGTGCCAAGAGCGGCAAATCACGTGTAGTTGGTGAAGTCGACGAGGATGTTATAAACCTCGTATCGATGCTGTTCGAGTTCATCCTCGACGACCGCACCCTTCCCGACTCGCTCAAGGCCCTGATCGCAAGGCTGCAGATCCCGGTACTGAAAGTAGCGGTTCTGGACAAGACTTTCTTCAGCCGCGGCAGTCACCCAGCCCGCCGCCTGCTCAACGAGATCGCCTCAGCCGCCATGGGCTGGGCCGATCAGGACGAAGTCCAACGCGAAGGCCTGTATCAGAAGATAGAGCAGATTGTGGCTCGGCTACTGAACGATTTCGTCGATGACCCTGCCATTTTCTCCGAACTGCTCGCCGATTTCCTCGCCTTCACAGGTGACGAGCGACGCCGGAGCGAACTGCTCGAGCAGCGCACCAGGGATGCCGAAGAAGGTCGTGCCAGGGCCGAAATGGCCCGCCAAGAGGTTGAACATGCGCTCAATCAGCGTCTGCTTGGCAAAACACTACCCGAAGTGGTTGTTCGTCTGTTGCAAGAGGCGTGGAGCAAGGTTCTGCTACTGACCTGCCTGAAACATGGCACCCAGTCGGAACAGTGGCAGGCCGCGCTGGCGACCATGGATGATCTGATCTGGAGCGTCGCCCCTCACGAAGACCTCGAATCGCGCGCACAGCTGCTGGAGCTGGTTCCAAGCCTGCTCAAGAACCTTCGAGAAGGCCTGGTCAGCGCGGCGTTCGACCCGTTCTCCACCAGCGACTTTTTCACGCGTCTTGAAGCGCTGCATGTGCAGACCTTGCAGCAACTGAACCAGCCGACCAATTCCGCACCAGCCACCGAACCGCTCGACCAAGGCGATTCCGCAGGCGAGAAGCTGGTGCTGCCACCTCGCGAAGAATCCGCCAATCAGGCGGCAAACCAGGTGATGATCGAGGTCAACGAGGAGATTGTTCTCCTCGCCCCAGGCGAAACCCGCCAACATGAGCCGGAAATAGACCTGGACGATAACGACGAAGCACTGACTCAGGTCGATAACCTGAGAGTCGGCAGCTGGGTCGAGTTCCAGGAAGACGAGGAGCACAAGCTCCGCTGCAAGCTTGCAGCGGTGATCAAGCCCACGGGCAAGTACATCTTCGTCAACCGAACCGGAATGAAGGTCCTGGAAAAGACCCGCACGGGCCTAGCGATAGAATTCCGCCGTGGCGCCATACGCCTGCTAAACGACGCCTTGCTATTTGATCGCGCCCTCGAGTCGGTGATCGGCAATCTTCGGAGCCTGAAAAACAACAGTCGCTAGGGTCGAGGAGGCTACTCCCCGCCCCGGCGCTGTAATCAGAAACTCGCCCCGCCCCTCCCATTTGCCAACCGAAAGCCAACGCCCAAGCGTCGTCACGCTTGGCTTTTGCCCTTGCGCCGCTAGAATGCCTGCATCCCCTTCCGAGGTGCGTATGCCCAGCCGCCTAAAACCCGAAGACCAGGAACGCGTTGACCACTACCTCAACGCACCTCAGCACCAAGTCGAGCGCCGGCCTTTCCGCCCCTGGCTGCTCCTTGTGCTGGTTCTGGTAACGGTGCTCGGCTTGGGCCTGTTGAGCCGCCTCCTGAGTCGCCTGGTCCTGTGACTAACAGGGTTACCACCAAGGCGCCAAACCGAATCCCACAAAGCCTTATGAGTTCATTCCATGACACATCGCATCGTAATCGTCGGCGGCGGCGCCGGCGGCCTGGAGCTTGCCACCCGATTGGGTAGAACACTGGGCAAGCGTGGCAAGGCCCGCATTACACTGATCGACGCCAACCTGACCCATATCTGGAAACCTTTGCTGCATGAAGTGGCCGCCGGCTCGCTGAATTCGTCGGCTGACGAGCTCAACTATGTGGCGCAGGCGAAGTGGAACCATTTCGAGTTCCAGATGGGCCGCATGAGCGGCTTGGAGCGTGAGCGCAAATGCGTTCACCTTGCCGCCTCGTTCGACGACCACGGGGTTGAACTGGTGCCGGCCCGCACACTGAGCTACGACACGCTCGTAATCGCAGTTGGCAGCACGACCAACGATTTCGGCACCAAGGGCGCCGCCGAACATTGCATCTTTCTCGACACTCGCGAACAAGCTGAGCGATTCCACCGCCTACTGCTGAGCCACTACATGCGCGCCCACGCTAGCGAAGGCCACCAGGGCACGATCAACATGGCTATCGTTGGCGCTGGCGCAACTGGCGTCGAGCTTGCCGCCGAGCTTCACCACGCCGCGCGTGAGCTCGCTGCCTACGGGCTGAATGGCATCAAGCCCGAGAACGTACATATCACGCTTATTGAAGCAGGGCACCGAGTGCTGCCGGCGCTGCCGGAACGGATTAGCCAGCCAGTGCACCAGACGCTGAGAAACCTGGGCGTTACGGTACTGACTGACGCCGCAGTGAGTGAAGTGACCGATGAAGGACTGCACACCAAGGATGGCAACTTCGTCCCAGCCACGTTGAAAGTCTGGGCCGCTGGCATCCGAGCGCCAAGCTTTCTGAAAGAGATAGACGGGCTGGAAAGCAACAGGATCAACCAGCTGCAGGTGCTTGCAACCCTGCAGACCACTCGGGACGAGAACATCTTCGCCTTCGGCGATTGCGCCGCATGTCCGCAACCGGACAGTGATCGAAACGTCCCCCCGCGAGCGCAGGCGGCGCACCAGCAAGCGTCACTGCTCGCCAAATCAATCGCCCGCCGGCTTGAGGGCAAGAGCCTGCCCACTTACCGCTATCGCGATTACGGCTCGCTCATCTCACTGTCGAGTTTCTCGGCCGTGGGCAACCTGATGGGCAATCTCACCGGCAACGTGATGCTGGAGGGCTGGCTAGCACGGATGTTCTACGTGTCCCTGTATCGGATGCACCAGATCGCACTGTACGGCGTCGCTCGTACCGGCCTGATGATGATCGGGGACAAACTCAGCACCAGCACAGTGCCACGCCTCAAGTTGCATTAACTGCCACAAACAGTGCCAGCGCCAACTCACCATGAGAGGCGCTGACCCGAAGAACAGATTTTAGCGAGACGAGCGAAAAAAAAGCGCTAATAAACTTCAGCGCAAAAAAAACCGGGAGACCCTTTCGGATCTCCCGGTTTCTTACGCCCCTTGCGAGGCGGTTTTGGTGGGTCGTGTGGGATTCGAACCTACGACCAATTGGTTAAAAGCCAACTGCTCTACCAACTGAGCTAACGACCCAAAAATGGTCGGGGTAGGGGGATTCGAACTCCCGACATCCTGCTCCCAAAGCAGGCGCGCTACCGGACTGCGCTATACCCCGATTGGATTTTGGCTCCGCGACCAGGACTCGAACCTGGGACCCAATGATTAACAGTCATTTGCTCTACCGACTGAGCTATCGCGGAACTTCATTTCCAGCTCTTCAGGTGGTCCGCGTTACCGCTTGCTTTCCCCCCTCAGAGGCGCGCCATTTTACGGTTCTCGACGCGCCTGTCAACAGAAAAAATGCGATTTACTACAATGATTTGCACGATGCGGTGGTACTACCTCGCTCAGCCGGCATTGGAACTGCCGGCACCGCTCGACAGAACGGCGCCAGCGCCCCTCAAATCAGCCGAAGACGATCTCGTCACCCTGCACCTTCGCTGAGATGTTTGTGCCAGGCTCGAAGGTGCCAGACAGAATCTGCTGCGCCAGCGGATTCTCGATCCAGCGCTGAATGGCTCGTTTCAATGGCCGAGCACCGTAGACCGGGTCGTAACCCACCGCGACCAGCTTATCCAACGCCTCGTCACTCAGCTCCAGACTCAGTTCCCGCTCTGCCAAGCGCTGCCGCAGTCGGCTTAGCTGGATGCGAGCGATTCCAGCGATCTGATCGCGGGCGAGCGGATCGAAGACCACCACCTCGTCGATACGGTTGATGAACTCTGGCCGGAAGTGATGGCTCACAGCGTCCATTACAGCGGCACGCTGCGCATCAGGATCGCCTACCAGCTCTTGGATCTGGGTAGATCCAAGGTTTGAGGTCATTACGATCACGGTGTTGCGAAAATCCACGGTTCGCCCATGGCTGTCGGTCAGACGACCATCTTCCAGAACCTGCAGCAGAATATTGAAGACATCAGGATGCGCCTTCTCGACCTCATCGAGCAGAACAACCGAATAGGGTTTACGACGCACAGCCTCAGTCAGATAGCCACCTTCTTCATAACCTACATAGCCCGGCGGGGCTCCGATCAGGCGCGCAACCGAGTGCTTCTCCATGAATTCCGACATATCTATGCGGATCATCGCCTCTTCAGTGTCGAAGAGGAACTCGGCCAAGGCCTTGCACAGCTCAGTCTTGCCTACCCCAGTCGGGCCAAGGAACAGGAAGGAGCCGCTCGGACGATTCGGGTCGGCCAAACCGGCCCGCGAGCGGCGAACCGCATTGGCCACCGATACAACCGCCTCGTGCTGCCCAATCACGCGCTGATGCAGCAGGTCTTCCATCTTCAGCAGTTTTTCGCGCTCCCCTTCAAGCATTTTCGACACCGGGATACCCGTCCACTTCGAGACGACTTCGGCGATCTCCTCATCAGTTACCTTGTTACGCAGCAGCTGGTTCTCGGTCTTGCCGTGCTGATCAACCATCTGCAAACTGCGTTCGAGATCGGGGATAACGCCGTATTGCAATTCAGCCATACGCGCCAGGTCGCCCTTGCGTCGCGCAGCTTCCAGATCGGCCTTAGCCTGCTCGATCTTCTGCTGCATTTGGGCTGAGCCCTGCACTTCGGCCTTTTCAGACTTCCAGATTTCCTCCAGATCCGCGTATTCGCGCTCCAGCTTGACGATTTCCTCGTCGAGCTTGGCCAGACGCTTCTTGGTGGCTTCGTCGTCCTCGTTCTTCAGCGCTTCGCGCTCGATCTTCAGCTGGATCAGACGCCGATCAAGACGATCAAGCTCCTCTGGTTTGGAGTCGATCTCCATGCGGATTCGGCTGGCCGCTTCGTCAATGAGATCGATGGCTTTGTCCGGCAGTTGGCGGTCGGTGATGTAGCGGTGCGACAGCTTCGCTGCCGCAATGATCGCGCCGTCGGTGATAGACACGCCATGGTGCACCTCGTAGCGCTCTTTCAAGCCACGCAGAATGGCGATGGTGTCCTCCTCGCTCGGCTCATCGACTTGCACACGCTGAAAACGACGCTCTAAAGCGGCATCCTTCTCAATGTACTGGCGGTACTCATCAAGAGTGGTTGCCCCAACGCAATGCAGCTCACCACGCGCAAGCGCAGGCTTGAGCATGTTGCCGGCATCCATCGCGCCTTCCGCCTTGCCGGCACCAACCATGGTGTGCAGCTCGTCAATAAACAGAATGACGCGACCTTCCTGTTTGCCGAGCTCGTTGAGGACTGCCTTCAGCCGCTCTTCGAACTCGCCGCGGAATTTGGCCCCCGCGATAAGTGAGCCCATGTCCAGTGCGAGCAAGCGCTTATCCTTGAGGCCGTCTGGCACCTCGCCATTAACGATACGCTGCGCCAACCCCTCAACGATGGCGGTCTTGCCCACGCCCGGCTCGCCAATCAGCACCGGGTTGTTCTTGGTGCGCCGCTGCAGCACTTGGATGGTCCGGCGAATTTCATCATCGCGGCCGATCACCGGGTCGAGCTTGCCGTCCTCGGCACGCTTGGTCATGTCCACGGTGTACTTGTCCAAGGCCTGCCGGGACTCTTCGGCGTTCGGGTCATTGACGGCCTCGCCACCTCTCAAGTTGCTGATCGCGTTTTCCAGAGCCTTTTTGCTGACGCCCTGCTCGAGCAATAGCTTGCCCAGCCGGGTGCTACCCTCCAGCGCAGCGAGCAACACCAGCTCGCTGGAGATGTATTGGTCACCCTTCTGCTGTGCAAGGCGGTCGGCCTGGTTTAACAGGCGCGCCAAGTCCTGAGACATGTTCATGTCTCCGGTCGGATTTTGCAGCTTCGGCAGCTGATCGAGCTCCTTGGTCAATGCCTGGCGCAATCCATTGATGTCGAAACCCACCTGCATCAGCAGTGGCTTGATCGAACCGCCCTGTTGCTCGAGCAGCGCCTGCATCAGATGCAAGGGCTCAATGGACGAGTGGTCAAAGCCAACGGCAATGGATTGGGCATCGGAAAGGGCAAGTTGAAGCTTGCTGGTCAAACGATCGATACGCATGTAATCACCTTTCTAGGTAAAGCAGGCCGTGCACTAAAACGCACTCCGAACGAAAGCCTGCGAGATGAACCTTAGATAAGGCTGATTGTTGGAGATTCAAGCCGCACGACCTTGACGCAGGTCAGCCCAGTGGCGTAAAGCGGGTCAGGGGCTAAAGGCCAGGAACAGCCGAACGGCCGCTCAGATGAGCCAGATCAGGCTGGCAAAGCGTCCTGTACGGGCGGCACGGCGATAGGAGTAGAAACGAGGATCGCTGACGGTACAGAAACCGCCGCCGTAGACTGCTGTCACGCCGCAAGCAGCCAGACGGATTCGGGCAAGCTGGTAGATATCCGCCATGAAGCGATCCGCGCGATGGCTGGGCGCAAAGGCTTCGGAACTTTCCGGGTAGCCAGAGATGAATGCATCTCTGACTTCGCCGCCCACCTCGAACGCCGCAGGCCCTATTGCCGGACCTAGCCAGGCAATCACGTGCGACCCCGGAACTGCCATAGCCGCCACGGTGGCCTCCAGCACGCCGCCGACCAGACCGCGCCATCCCGCGTGCGCAGCCGCAACACGGCTGCCGTCGACGTCGCAGAGCAATACCGGTAGGCAATCCGCAGTCAACACCGCACAGGCAACCCCCGCCTCACCCGTCCAGCTGGCATCGGCGGTTGGGCAATTACGCGGATCGGCCTCAACGGCAATACTCGAATGGATCTGGCTCATCCAGGCCAGCTCGCAGCCGAGCAGCTGCCGCACGCGCTGTCGATTCGCCGACACCCGCTCGGGCGCATCGCCAACATGATCCCCCAGGTTGAAGCCATCAAACGGAGCCTGGCTCACACCTCCGCGGCGCGTGGTGACGCAAGCCCTCACGCGCGCAGGCACCGGCCAGTCGGGACGGATCCAGTCCTCTGGCCAACCCGTCATCCGCTAAACGCCTCGCGGTCCTGCTGCAACAGCGTAAGCAGCCAGACGAAATCGTCCGGCAGTGGCGACTCCCATTTCAACCGCTCGCCGCTGACTGGATGGTTCAACTCGAGAAAGCGTGCATGCAATGCCTGCCGCGGAAAATCTTTCAGCGTTTGCACCATGGTCGGGTTAGCGGCAGGCGGGATCCGAAAACGCCCGCTATAAAGTGGATCACCCACCAGCGGATAGCCAATGTGTGTCATATGCACACGGATCTGGTGAGTTCGCCCGGTTTCAAGCTTGACCCGGACGTGCGTATGCGACCGGAAGCGCTCAAGTACCCGATAGTGACTCACGGCAGGCTTGCCGCCCTCCACCACAGCCATGCGCTGACGCTGCTGACCATGACGCCCAATGGCGGCATTGACAGTCCCGCCAGTGATGATCACGCCGATAACGATGGCCTCGTAGATGCGACTGACAGTGCGTGCCTGCAACTGCTCGACCAGGCGCGTCTGCGCCTGCAGGGTCTTGGCCACCACCATCAGCCCGGTGGTGTCCTTGTCCAGGCGATGCACGATGCCGGCACGCGGCACGTTGATCAAATCTGGAACATGATGCAACAAGGCGTTGAGCAAGGTGCCATCGGCGTGTCCCGCAGCAGGATGCACTACCAACCCGGACGGCTTGTTCAGTACCAGAATGTGCTCGTCTTCGAAAACGATATCCAGTGGAATGTCCTGAGCCACCCACTCGCCCTGGGCCTGCTGCTCGGCGGAAAGCTCAAGGATGGCACCCGCATGTACTGTGTCGCGGGGGCGCAAGACAGCGCCGTCGACCGTGAGCTGCCCCTCCTTGATCCAGGCCGCAAGACGCGATCGGGAATGCTCGGAGAACAGTTGTGCCGCGACCTGATCGAGGCGCTGCCCGCCGAGGTCGAATGGCACCTCGGCACGGAGATGAATGGCCTGGGTGGTGATCGTGGACATAATTAAGGGCGCTTCAATAGTTGGAAAGGCAACCGCGCGGTTCGGCCGGTTGCGACAGGCGATGAGCCGGCACATGAGTAAGGGGGATGTGACCTGATCGGCAGGCAGGACGCTTGTGGGCAGATCCTAAGCCTGAGCAGTCCTTCGACAGCGGCACGGGTGCAGCCTTTGGTTTCAGCAACACGCTTGTGTTTAAATACCGCGTCTTTGTCCCGGCCAGCCGGGGCGCCCATCATAACAGGACGGCTCAGCGCAAGACAGCCAGCCGTCACAGGGACGCAAGCCGCCATGCAAGTGAAACACCTGCTGCTGATCGCCATTTTCGCCCTTACCGCTGCCTGTTCGTCCAACGAAACCATCAGTGAAAACCTCGGCGAAGCGGAACTGTACCGGCAGGCACAAGCCGACCTGGACAATAAGAGCTTCACCAGCGCAATCAACAAGCTGAAGGCATTGGAATCCCGCTATCCGTTCGGCCGCTTCGCCGAACAGGCGCAGCTTGAGCTGATCTACGCTTATTACCGCAACACCGAGCCGGAAGCCGCTCGCTCCTCGGCCGAACGGTTCATCCGGCTTCATCCGCAGCATCCGAGCGTGGACTATGCCTACTACCTGAAGGGTCTGGCGTCTTTCGATCAGGACCGCGGTCTGCTGGCGCGTTTCCTGCCGCTGGACATGACCAAGCGTGACCCGGGAGCTGCACGTGACTCTTTCAACGAATTTGCCCAGCTGACCACACGTTTTCCAAACAGCCGTTACTCCCCGGATGCCAAGGCTCGGATGGTTTACTTGCGTAACCTGCTGGCCGCGAATGAAATCCATGTTGCTGACTATTACCTGCGTCGCCAGGCCTACGTAGCGGCCGCCAACCGTGGTCGCTATGTTGTAGAAAACTTCCAGGGTACGCCCGCGGTCGGCGATGGTTTGGCCGTCATGACCGAAGCCTATCAGCGCCTTGGTCTCGAGGAGCTCGCTGGCACCAGCCTGGAAACGCTCAAACTCAACTACCCGCAACACCCCAGCCTGGAAGACGGTGAATTCGTGCCAAGCCAGGAAGAGGCCGATAACCGCAGCTGGTTGTCCCGCGCCACACTTGGCCTGATCGATACTGAAAACAAAGCCCCGGACCGCTCGCAATCCAACCGTGACGTGGTGCGTCAGTACGAGAGTGCCGCCCAAGACCTGCCGGATGAACTGCGCCCAGTGTTGAGGGAAGCAGAAACCGAAGCCGCAAAAGAAGAGCAAGGCGAAGACCGCTCCTGGTGGAGCTATATGACCTTTGGCCTGTTCGACTGAGTACCCAACCGCAGCCTGCCACAACGGCGGGCCCGCACGGCTTAGCCAGGAATTAGAGATATGGGCCTGTTTCGACTGTTGTTCTGGATCATCCTGATCGCGGCGGCGTTCTGGCTCTGGCGCCGTCTGACCAGCAAGCCCACGGCCTCTGATAAGCCGAAAGAGACCACCGTCATGACCGTCCGCTGTGTTCAATGCGGCGTACACCTGCCACGCGAGCAAGCGCTGCAGAGTCATGACCGGTGGTATTGCAGCCAGGCGCATCTGGAACAGGACAACAAGTCGGGTGGGAACTGAACGCCTGACGTTTTTCGGTTACACGGGCCGACGAATCCTTCGGCTCTATCATCTCTATCGCGTCGTAATCGGCTTGGTGCTGGTTCTGCTCATCAGCAGCGACCTGCACAACGACCTGATGCGGATGATCAACCCGGCGGCGTTCTACTATGGCGCCTGGCTCTATCTGATTCTCAACATTTTTGCCGCCGTACTGCTGCAGAACCCGAAGCGGGAACTGCCGGTGCTGGCGCTCGCGCTGGTGGACGTCACCCTGCTGGCCGCGCTGTTCTACTTCGCGGGCGGTACGCCAAGTGGTATCGGTAACCTGCTGATCGTAGCGGTAGCCATCGCCAATATCTTGCTGCACGGCCGCGTCGGCTTTTTCATCGCTGCAGTCGCCGCCACCGGACTCATCTATCTGACGTTCTACCTCAGCCTAAGCGACAGCGCGGCGAGCGGTCAGTATGTTCAGGCCGCCGCGCTTGGCACGCTGTGCTTCGCTGCGGCGCTACTGGTACAGGGCCTGACCAGACGACTTCAGGACAGCGAAACCCTTGCCCGCCAGCGCGCCGAAGAGGTCGCCAATCTTGAAGCCTTAAATGCTCAGATTCTGCAGCGCATGCGCACTGGCATCCTCGTCCTCGATGCACAGGAGCGTGTGCTGCTTGCCAATCAGGGAGCCCTCGAACTGCTCGGACAAGAGGCCCTGACGGGCGAACGGCTAGGGCCACGCTGCCCGGAAGTTATTCGCGGCCTGCAACGCTGGCGTGACAACCCCACCCTGCGGCCGAGTAACTTCAAGGCCACGCCCGACGGCGCGACCCTGCAGCCGAGCTTCGCCACGCTGCAGCATGGCGTGAAGCAGGACACGCTAGTGTTTCTCGAAGACATTTCTCAGATCGCGCAAAAGGCTCAGCAGCTCAAACTCGCGTCGCTTGGCCGACTGACCGCCAGCATTGCTCACGAAATTCGCAACCCGCTCGGCGCCATCAGTCATGCGGCGCAGTTGCTGCAGGAGTCGGAGGTGCTAGACGCTGCAGATCTGCGCCTTACCCAGATCATTCAGGATCATTCGCGGCGCATGAACCTGGTCATTGAAAATGTGCTGCAGCTGTCGCGGCGGCGCCAGGCTGAGCCCCAGCTGCTTGATCTGAAATACTGGGTGCATCGATTTGCCAGCGAATTTCGCCAGACGCTGCCGCCTCAGCAAATTGTCCACGTGGAGACTCAGGGTAGCTCGCTGCAGACCCGCATGGATCCGAACCAGTTGATTCAAGTACTGACCAACCTGGTACAGAACGGCCTGCGCTACAGTGGACAAAAGCACGGCCAAGCACAGGTGTGGCTGAAAGTCTTCAGGGACGAGGCCAGTGATCTGCCCGTGCTTGAAGTGCTTGACGATGGCGCAGGGGTACCGACCGAGCAGGTACAGAACATCTTCGAGCCGTTCTTCACCACAGAAAACAAGGGCACGGGCCTTGGGCTGTATATCTCCCGAGAGCTTTGCGAAAGCAATCAGGCACGGCTGGATTACCGTGAGCGAGACGAGGGCGGAAGCTGCTTTCGCATCGTCTTTGCGCACCCACGCAAGCTGAGCTGAGGCGCGTTAAGACGCAACGGGTCACACATCAGCCATGCGGCGGTACAAGGCTGACCCTGTGGCGTTAACATTGCGCATCCCGCTTCTTCTTTTTAAAGACCGAGACCATGACCGCCCGCCAGAAAGCGCTGATCATCGATGACGAGCCCGATATCCGTGAACTCCTGGAGATCACCCTCGGACGCATGAAGCTGGACACCCGCAGCGCGCGCAACCTCAAGGAGGCCCGCGAGTGCCTGGCGCGCGAGCACTACGATCTGTGCCTCACCGATATGCGGCTGCCCGATGGATGCGGCTTGGAGCTGGTGCAGTTCATTCAGCAACAATACCCGCAGCTGCCCGTGGCGATGATCACCGCTTACGGCAGCCTTGACACCGCCATCGGCGCGCTCAAGGCCGGCGCTTTTGATTTCCTTACCAAACCGGTGGACCTCGGTCGCCTCCGCGAACTGGTCAATACGGCCCTGCGCCTGCGTACACCTAACCCCAACGAGCTGACGGTCGACAGTCGCCTGCTTGGCGCCTCGCCGCCGATGAACCTGTTGCGCAAGCAGATCGGCAAACTGGCGCGCAGCCAGGCCCCTGTCTATATCAGCGGCGAGTCGGGTAGCGGCAAGGAGCTGGTTGCGCGGCTGATTCACGAACAAGGGCCGCGACATGAACAACCCTTCGTTCCAGTCAACTGCGGGGCGATCCCGTCAGAGCTGATGGAGAGCGAGTTCTTCGGGCACAAGAAGGGCAGTTTCACCGGCGCGATGGAAGACAAACCGGGCCTGTTCCAAGCAGCCAATGGCGGCACATTGTTTCTCGACGAAGTCGCCGATCTGCCGCTGCCGATGCAGGTGAAACTGCTGCGCGCCATCCAGGAAAAGGCCGTGCGCGCGGTTGGCGGCGCCAAGGAAGTCGTGGTCGATGTGCGCATTCTGTGCGCCACCCACAAGGACCTAGCCAGCGAAGTCGCCGCGGGCCGCTTTCGTCAGGACCTGTACTATCGGCTTAATGTCATCGAATTGCGCGTGCCGCCCCTACGCGAGCGCCGCGAGGATATCGCCCAGCTGGCTGAAGTAATGCTTCGCCGTCTCGCCCAGGAATGCGGAGAGACACAGGCCAGACTGCAACCCGACGCACTGGCAAAACTGCAGAGCTACCGCTTTCCCGGCAACGTACGTGAGCTGGAAAACATGCTTGAACGCGCTTACACGCTCTGTGAAGGCGAGGAGATCAAGCCTAGCGACCTGCGCTTGTCCGACGCTCCGGGCATGCCCGAGAACGGCGAAGCAAGTCTGGCCCAGATCGACAATCTCGAAGACCATCTCGAAGAGGTCGAACGCAAGCTGATCATGCAGGCACTGGAAGAAACCCGCTGGAACCGCACAGCGGCTGCCCAACGGCTGGGGCTGTCGTTCCGCTCCATGCGGTATCGGCTGAAGAAGCTGGGGCTGGACTGAGCATACAAACCGCGACCCCTAAGGATCGCGGAGCGCCCGTTACCCCTGCGACAGCAGATTACGCAGGTCGATGACCGCCGCGTTCGCACGCGAAATATAATTCGCCATCACCAGAGAGTGGTTGGCCAGGACGCCGTAGCCGCTACCGTTGAGCACCATTGGGCTCCATAGTGGTTCCTGCGCAGCTTCCAGCTCGCGGATGATCTGCCTGACGCTGATCGCCGCGTTCTTTTTCGCCAACACATCGGCAAAATCCACTTCAATAGCGCGCAGCAGATGCGACAAGGCCCACGCCTGCCCTCGTGCTTCATAGAACACGTTATCGATCTGCATCCAGGACGTCTCGACGCGCTCTTCTTCCACCACCTGCCTCGCGCCTTCGCGCTCAAGCTCCGGCGCAACCTGGCCATCCAGACGGACACGACCAACGCTGGCCGACAGCCGCTGGGACAAAGATCCCAGTCGAGTCCCAACATCTCCGAGCCAGTTATTCAGGTTGTCAGCGCGAGAATAGAACTGGGCTTTGGATGCCGGGTCGCTCAGGCGTACCAGGTAACGATTCAGATAACGGATCCCGTTACGGTATTCCGATTCGCTCGCCGGCAGAGCCCAGCTGCGATTGTCAAAGTTGAACAGCGGTTCAGCTTTGGACAAATCAGGGTCTTCCGTCGACTGGGATTGCGAGCGCGCAAAGTCCTTGCGCAGAGCGCGGCTGAGATCGCGAACCTGAACCAGCACGCCATATTCCCAGCTCGGCATGTTGTCCAGCCACAGGCCGGGCGGGGCAATGTCATTACTCAGATAGCCACCTGGCTTGTCGAGCAAGGTGCCGGCTACCTGCTTAAGGGTTTCAACTGTGGTGTAGCCGTTGACGATCTGCTGCTGCGAGGTTTCAGCGGCTTGCCGCACATTCTGTTGTACCGGGAATCGGTCAGGCTC
Organism: Stutzerimonas chloritidismutans; assembly: GCF_038562055.1. Taxonomy (GTDB): domain Bacteria; phylum Pseudomonadota; class Gammaproteobacteria; order Pseudomonadales; family Pseudomonadaceae; genus Stutzerimonas; species Stutzerimonas chloritidismutans_A. Next base: position 43,308 of record NZ_JBCFXD010000015.1, read on the forward strand.
GGAGCTCCAGTACCACCCGACCAAAAGCGCTACGAGCAAGTACAGCCCGATCAGAACAGCAAGCCCCAGCAGTAGCGGATTGCGAGTCGCCCCATCCGCTCTGGCTGAATTTCCCGATAGGCCGAGGCGGCCGAAGCGATTCTTCCAATCCAACATGGGCGTCTGTCCTTCTCTTCATAAATTCAAAGATTCGATCGCCGGTCACGCGAAGCGTGCGGCATGTGAACCACTATAACGCAGCCGGTTGAAAGCAAGCCTCATAATGAGAACCAGGCCGCCTATCCAGGACCTTTGCTAACAACTGATAGGTGGTAGCATTGAGCCACCACAGTGGCCTCTGAGAGCACTGCCGCAGCGGGCCAGGGAACCGGACATGTCGGACCAGGAAGAACTTAAACAGCACTTCGCCCAACGGGTCATCCATCAGGCTCGGGAGGTGCTCGAAGTCTGGCAGCAATTGCAACGTAGCGAATGGAATGACGCTTACCGGTCTGCGCTGGCTGATGCCAATCAGCGCTTACGAAAATTTGCCGAGCGCTTCGAGCAAACCGAACACCGACTGCTCGCGCTTGGCATCGAAGATTGCCTAGGCGACATCCGTGACAACCGCGGAAGACTGTCTAGCGACACTATCGCTACCCTCAGCCAACTGGTCTACCGTCTTGCACGCACAGGGCTGCGCCATGGCGATCCGCGAGGGCAGTCCGCCTACGTGCCGCCGCTGAGCAAACCCGTTTACATCGCGCTGGAAGATCACGAACGCGCCCAGCACGTGGTTCGCCAACTCGAATTCTTCAGCATGAATGCGCAGGCCTTTGCCAGTGATGGCCAATTCCGCGCAGCGATGCATGAGCGGCACCCGGCGGCGATCGTCATGGATGTCGACTTTAACGGTCCCGGAGAAGGCTTGCGGCTCGCTGAGCGTATCCAGCAAGGGCTGGAAGAGAAGCTGCCGCTGATTTTCTTCAGTCATAAGGAAACCGACACACCGATGCGGCTGGCCGCCGTGCGCGCCGGAGGGCTGGAGTTCTTCACAGGCACCATCGATGCGTCGTGCCTTCTGGAAAAAATCGAAATTTTCACCCGCACAGCACACTACGAACCCTTCCGAGTCCTGATCATCGACGACTCGCGAGCTCAGGCGACGCACACCGAAAGGGTATTGAACAACGCGGGGATCATCACCCAGACCCTCAATGAGCCGATCCAAGCGATCAACTACCTGGCTGAATTTCAGCCAGATCTGATCATCCTCGACATGTACATGCCCGAGTGCATGGGTACTGAACTGGCCAAAGTTATCCGGCAGCATGAGCGCTACGTCAGCGTACCCATCATTTATCTCTCGGCCGAAGACGACCTCGACAAGCAGCTCGACGCCATGAACGAAGGCGGCGATGATTTTCTGACCAAACCGATCAAACCCAGCCATCTGATTGCCACGGTTCGCACCCGCGCTGAGCGGGCCCGCAGCTTGAAAGCCAGGATAGTCCGAGACAGCCTGACCGGCCTTTATAACCATACACACAGTTTGCAACTGCTCGAAGATGCCAGCTCGCGCGCCCGCCGCGACGGGCAACCGTTATGTTTTGCGATGATCGACATCGACCATTTCAAGAAGGTTAATGACACCTATGGCCATCCAATGGGAGACCGGGTGATCAAGAGCCTCGCCCTGTTTCTCAAGCAACGGCTGCGCAAGACCGATCATATCGGCCGATATGGTGGTGAGGAATTTGCGGTAGTCATGCCCGACACCACCGCGCAGAACGCCGCGAAGGTGTTGGACGAAATACGCGAACGCTTCTCCGAAATCCGCTACCCGGCCCAGCCAGTCGACCTGTCCTGCACGTTCAGCTGCGGCATTGCCGAGCTCACCCCGGGCGCGGATATCAAATCATTGACTCAGCAGGCAGACGAAGCGCTATACAACGCCAAGCATGCTGGACGAAACCGAGTGGACAGGTTCCGGCCGTCACAGAACTGACATCAAACAGCCATATCTTCTAGCCTCCAGAATCCCCGGAGGCCAGGATGCGCCTGAAGTCGCTTACCACCCTGAACACCTTGCTGCTCGTCGCCATTTGCTTTGCCCTGGGCGCAACGCTTTGGTGGTCGGAGCGGGCGCTGGAGCGTCCGTATCAATTGATGGGTCAATACCTGAGTCTTTCCCAGCGTTTTCAGCATAAGGTCGCCGACAATATTCAGCGTTACCTGAGCACTGGCGACGCCCTACGACACAAGGCCGCCCTGACTGAACTAGAGGGGCTTGCAGCAGACGTGAGCGCCCTGCCCGGCCCGTTCGCCAATCGCCTGCAGCCGAGCCTGGAGCAGCTTCACCAATTCACCGCTACGGAACTACTCGCCGCAGGCAAGCTAGCCGGCGATCCTCAAGGCCTGTTATTGCAGGCTGAGCGTGAGATAGCGGGTGTACTGGAGCAACTGCATCGCTATGCCGCGCAAGGTCAGCATGAAGTTGCCGCCCAGTATCAGCAGCCGCTATTCGAGGCGAGCCGACACCTACTTCGCCTCAGCCACGCTAGAGCCAAGCTGACGGCCAGCGGCAACGACGACTTGGCGGCCGAGGTAGAGCAAGCGCTGCAAGCAATAACGAAGGAAGCGCAAACGCTCGAAGCCCTGCCCTTGCTCGGCATTACGAGTGAGCAAAAATCCGGCGCAAGCACCTTCGCTGCGTTATTGAACCTCGACGAACAAGCCCAAGCGCAGACAGCTGAAGACCAAGGCATCGCCTTCAAGCGCGACCTCTCCAGCCTCCTGAACCGATATCCGGCAGAATTGCAACGCACCCGCGGACTGATCGAGCAACGCCTGAAACTGAGGGACAGCACCGAGCAGAAAGTTGCATCCCTACAAATGGCACTCGACGATCTGGAGCCAGAGATTCGCGCAGAACATGGCCGTATCCAAGCAGAAGTACGGCTGATGCAAAGCACCATCATCGCGTTGATTCTATTGGTAGCATTTGCCATTGATCGTTTGCAGCGCCAACTGACACGCTCGCTGGGGCACCTGGCTCCGGCACTCTCCGCCTGGGCCGGCGGTGATTTCGAAAAACCTATCGATATCCGCTCCAAAACGCCTGAACTGGTGGAAATCGGCACGTCGCTCAACCAGCTACGCAGCTACCTGCTCACACTTGTCGGCACGCTGCGCCAACACGCACAAGAGGTAACCGGCAATAGTCGGAGCCTCGCGCAAATGAGCAATGACCTGCACCAAGGCGCCAGCCGCCAGAGCAGCGACACTGCGCAGATCCGGGACGCGCTGGGTGAATTGGAAGCCACCATTCAGGATGTCGCTACCAGCGCAGACCAGACGGCCAAGGCCGGCCGCGCTGCAGGCCAGGCCGTGACCCAGGGACAGCAGGTCATCGGCAGTAGCCTGACCGGACTGCACGGTCTGGTTAGCGAAGTGCAAAGCAACGCCTTGGCCATCGAACGCCTAGCCGACGAAACTGGAACGATTGGCAAGGTGCTGACCGTCATTCGCTCAATCGCAGAGCAAACCAATCTGCTTGCATTGAATGCAGCGATCGAGGCTGCAAGAGCTGGCGAACAGGGGCGTGGCTTCGCCGTCGTCGCTGACGAGGTACGTACCCTGGCGCAACGCACCAGTGGTGCCACTGAGGAAATCCAGCTGCTGATCGGGAGCTTGCAGACCGCTGCACATCAATCGGTCCAAGCCATGCGCATTCAGGTTAATCACGCCGAAGAGACCGCCTACCTGGCCGAGACGGCGGATTCAGCGCTGAATCAGATTGTGATCACCATCGGATCCATTGAGCAGATGGCCGCACAGATCGCGCTAGCCACCGCGCAGCAGAGCGAAGCGGTCAGCGAAATCCGTGGCCACAGCGAACGTATTCATCAGCTCGGGGATAGCAACCTGACGCATATCAGCCGGGGGCGCGAGCAGAGTGAACAGATGCTGCTCCTGGCCAGCGAGCTGAACCAGGCGACACTCGCGTTTAAAGGCTGAACGCAGTCGGATTGGCACTCTGGCGCCTCAGATGGATGCCGGTTATGACTTAACGAGGAACAGCGGGACGCTGGGACGGCTTACGCCCCTTTCCGCTAGGCTTGCCGCCACCGGCTGCAGCCTTACGCCGCGCTTCGGCTGCCGCTTTGGCCTCTTCACGCTTGTCCCATGCATTGCCATCGTGGCTGCGCGGAGGCAAACCGCTGTGCTGGGTGAGAATCTTGCCGCCCTGCCCGGCCTTCTTGCTGCCCACCGGGGTCGAATTCTTGCGTCGGGCGCTCTGGTAGCCTTCGGTCGCAGGTTGGTGAGCCGGGATCAGCTGATTCTTACCACTGCCGATCAGGTCGGCGCGGCCCATCCGCTGCAAGGCTTCGCGCAGCATCGGCCAGCCCTTGGGGTCGTGATAGCGCAGGAAGGCCTTGTGCAGGCGACGCTGTTCCTCACTTTTGACGATTGGCACGCCTTCGCTCTTGTAGGTGACTTTGCGCAGTGGGTTCTTGCCGCTGTGGTACATCGCCGTGGCGCTCGCCATGGGCGACGGGTAGAACGCCTGAACCTGGTCGGCGCGGAAACCATTCGCTTTCAGCCACAGCGCGAGGTTCATCATGTCCTCGTCGGTGGTGCCTGGGTGTGCGGCGATGAAGTACGGAATCAGGTACTGCTCCTTGCCCGCCTCCTTCGAGTACTTGTCGAACATCCGCTTGAACTTGTCATAGCTGCCGATCCCCGGCTTCATCATCTTGTCCAGAGGACCGCGCTCGGTATGCTCAGGCGCAATCTTCAGATAACCGCCAACGTGATGCGTAACCAGCTCTTTCACATACTCCGGCGACTCGACCGCCAGGTCGTAACGCAGCCCGGAGGCGATCAGGATTTTCTTTACGCCAGGCAAAGCACGCGCCTTGCGGTACAGCTCGATCAACGAACTGTGGTCGGTGTTGAGGTTCTCGCAGATGCCTGGATAGACGCAGGACGGCTTGCGGCAATGCTGCTCGATCTCGGGGCTCTTGCAGGCGATACGGTACATATTGGCGGTCGGCCCACCAAGGTCCGATACCACACCGGTGAAGCCCGGCAGCTTCTTCATCTCTTCGATCTCATGCAGGATCGACTCGTGTGAGCGGTTCTGGATGATCCGGCCTTCGTGCTCAGTAATGGAACAGAAGGTACAGCCACCGAAGCAACCGCGCATGATGTTCACTGAGAAGCGAATCATGTCGTAAGCGGGGATCTTCTCGCCGCCGTAGGAGGGATGCGGCACACGCGCATACGGCGAGGCGAATACGTAGTCCATCTCTTCGGTGGTCAAGGGGATCGGCGGCGGGTTCAGCCAGATGTCATGGTCGCCGTGACGCTGCACCAGAGCGCGAGCGTTGCCTGGATTGGTCTCCAGATGCAGCACACGGTTGGCGTGGGCATAGAGCGCAGGGTCGTTACGGACCTTCTCGAACGACGGAAGACGGATTACGGTTCGGTCACGCTCGATCTTCGGGCTGGGCAGAAGCTGGACGACCTTGGCCTCGTTCGGGTCCTCAATCGCCCCCTTCTCCTGCTCAATAGCGCAGGCCTGCAAATCCTGAGTGTTGACATAGGGGTTGATGATCTTGTCGACCTTGCCCGGACGATCGATACGGGTGGAGTCAATCTCGAACCAGCCTTCAGGCGCGTCACGGCGAACGAACGCCGTACCGCGCACATCGGTGATTTGCTCAACAGCCTCACCGCGCGCAAGGCGTTGCGCCACTTCGACAATGGCGCGCTCAGCGTTGCCATACAGCAGGATATCAGCCGTGGCGTCCATCAGGATCGAGCGGCGTACCTTGTCCTGCCAGTAGTCATAGTGGGCGATGCGGCGCAGCGATGCTTCGATGCCGCCAAGCACGACCGGGGTATCCGTGTAGGCTTCCTTGCAGCGCTGGCTATAGACCAGGCTCGCTCGATCCGGGCGCTTTCCGGCTTGACCGCCGGGGGTGTAGGCATCGTCCGATCGGACCTTGCGGTCAGCCGTGTAGCGATTGATCATCGAGTCCATGTTGCCGGCTGCGATGCCAAAGAACAGATTGGGCTGACCGAGTTTCATGAAATCGTCTTTGCTCTGCCAGTTTGGCTGGCTGATGATGCCCACCCGAAACCCCTGGGCTTCCAGCAAGCGACCAATGATCGCCATGCCAAACGACGGATGGTCGACGTAGGCATCCCCGGTCACGATGATCACATCGCACGAATCCCAGCCGAGCTGATCCATCTCCTCCCTGCTCATCGGCAGGAACGGCGCTGGACCGAAACACTCGGCCCAGTACTTGGGATAGTCGAACAGGGGCTTGGCTGCGTGCATGGCTAGAAACCGGGGCAACGAAAACGGGGGCGGAATATAGCACAAAAAATGATCAGGAAGGCCGACCACGTTGGTCGGCTTTTACCATCGCCGCGCAGGCGAAACGGCGCTCACCCGTTGATATAACGCCGCGGTACGCGCTGGGTAACCTTGGTCAACAGCTCGTAACCAATGGTGCCGCAGGCCTGCGCCAGTTCGTCAATTGGAATCTCATTGCCCCACAGCTCCACCGCATCGCCGAGCACCGCTTGCGGCAGATCCGTGATATCCACAGCGAGCATGTCCATCGAGACCCGGCCAGCCAGCGGAAGACGCTGACCACGGATCGCGACGCAAGTCCCTGGCGGCACCGTACGCGGATACCCATCGGCATAACCGCAGCTCACCGTGGCGATACGCGAGGGCCTCCGGGCAACCCAACCAGCGCCGTAGCCGACACTGTCGCCTGCAGGAACCTCGCGGATCGCGATGATCGATGCCGTCAGCGTCATCACCGGCTTCAGCCCTAGGGCTTCGGCGCTCAGCTCGGCGAAAGGCGTAGCGCCGTAGAGCATGATTCCGGGACGTAGCCAATCCATGTGCGCAGCAGGCATCGTTAGCACAGCGGCGGAATTAGCAAATGACCGGTGGTCGAACGCTAGATCCAGCAGACCGGCAAACTCATCCAGCTGCGCTTCGTTAAGCGGATGCCCCCGCTCGTCGGCGCAGGCAAAATGGCTCATAAGGTTCAGTTCGGCAACCTGCGGCGCGCTTTGCAGACGAGCATGGGCACGGCGCAACGCATCGACGCTGAAGCCTAAGCGATGCATGCCGGAGTCGAGCTTCAGCCACAGATTCAAGGGCCGCTCGATAACTGCGGCTAGCAGCGCATCAAGTTGAGCCTGGCCTTGAACTGCAACGTCCAACCCAAGCTCGGCCGCGGCGACATACTCGCTCGGCTCGAAGCAGCCTTCGAGCAGTAATAACCTTGCGCTCGCGTCGACTAACCGAACCTGCTCCGCTTCCTCCAGAGACGCCACCGCAAAGCCGTCAGCCAAGTCGCGCAAGCACTCGACCGCGGCTGCTGCACCGTGGCCATAGGCATTCGCCTTGACCACGGCAAACGCCTTGCGCCCCGGAGCGCACTGCTTGGCTAGCTGATAGTTGTGACGAAGCGCGGCAAGATCGACCGTAGCAACCAGGGGACGCATGGAAAGCCCTTCAGGACAGGAGTGAGCCGTTATTGTCCGGCGCTTTCCGTCAGGCCCGCAAGCCGCTGGGCGTCGGCTGGTTACTCATCGTCAAACTGATAACTGCCCGGCGCCAGGTTCTCGAAGCGAGAATACTTACCGAGGAACGCCAGACGCGTGGTCCCGATCGGACCGTTACGCTGCTTGCCGATGATGATCTCGGCGACGCCCTTGTATTCCGTTTCGGGGTGATACACCTCGTCCCGGTAGACGAACATGATGATGTCGGCGTCCTGCTCGATAGCACCAGATTCACGAAGGTCCGAGTTGATCGGGCGCTTGTTGGGGCGCTGTTCAAGCGAGCGGTTGAGCTGGGAGAGCGCGATAACCGGGCAGTTGAATTCCTTGGCCAGGCCTTTCAGCGAGCGGGAGATCTCGGAAATCTCGTTGGTTCGGTTGTCGCCACTGGAACCAGGAATCTGCATCAACTGCAGGTAATCGACCATGATCATGCCGATTTCGCCATGCTCTCGGGCTAAGCGTCGCGTACGCGCGCGCATTTCCGAAGGTGAAATACCGGCAGTATCGTCGATGAACAATTTGCGGTCGTTGAGCAGATTGACCGCTGAGGTCAGCCGCGGCCAATCGTCGTCACTAAGCTTACCGGTCCGCACCTTCGTCTGATCGATTCGGCCCAGGGACGCCAGCATACGAATCACGATAGAGTCGGCGGGCATTTCCAGCGAGAAGACCAAGATGGCCTTGTCGGAGCGCAAGGCCGCGTTTTCCACCAGGTTCATCGCGAAGGTGGTTTTGCCCATGGAAGGTCGGCCGGCGACGATGATCAGGTCAGCGGGCTGCAGACCACTGGTCGCTTCATCCAGATCGGCAAAGCCAGTCGACAGCCCGGTGATGTCCTCGCCCGCATTGAACAGCGAGTCGATCCGGTCTATCGCCTTGACCAGAATGTCATTGATCCCGATCGGCCCACCAGTATTGGGGCGCGCTTCGGCAATCTGGAAGATCATCCGCTCGGCCTCGTCGAGGATCTCGTCGCCCGTGCGCCCCTGCGGCGCATAAGCGCTGTCGGCAATGTCGTTGCTGATGCCGATCAGCTGCCGCAACGTCGCTCGCTCACGAATGATCTGCGCGTAGGCTTTGATGTTTGCAACCGACGGGGTGTTCTTGGCGAGCTCACCCAGATAGGCCAGCCCACCGACCTGCGGCAGATGCCCTTCTTTATCCAGCTGCTCGGAGAGCGTCACGACGTCGAAGGGAGAGTTTCGCTCGGCAAGGGTAAAAATCGCGCGGAAGATCAGTCGGTGGTCATGGCGGTAAAAGTCACCGTCCGACACCTGATCCAACACGCGCTCCCACGCATTATTGTCCAGCATCAAGCCGCCCAGCACGGCCTGCTCGGCCTCGATGGAATGTGGCGGCACCTTGAGCGCTGCGGTTTCCAGGTCGTACTGCTGGGGCACACTGATGTCGTTCATGGCACTCGGAATTCTTTGGCATTCAGAAAAACAAAGGGCACGTTCCACTCGCGTGGAAACGTGCCCGATGGTAACCGTCAGGCACACGAGGTGCCAGACGATAGCCGCTGTTAGCCAGCGATGACGATCAGCTTGACTGTCGCCTCGACGTCGGTGTGCAGGTGCACAGCTACGTCGTACTCACCAACCTGACGGATGGTGCCGTTCGGCAGACGGACTTCGCTCTTCGCCACTTCAACGCCGGAGGCGGTCAGTGCATCGGCGATGTCGTGAGTGCCAATAGAACCGAACAGTTTGCCCTCATCGCCCGCGGTGGCGGTGATGGTGACTTCCAGCTCGGCCAGCTGAGCGGCGCGAGTTTCGGCAGAAGCCTTACGCTCGGCAGCAGCTTTTTCCAGATCAGCACGGCGCGCTTCGAACTCGGCGATGTTGGCCGGGGTTGCAGCAGTAGCCTTGCGCTGCGGCAGCAGGTAGTTGCGGCCGTAACCAGACTTAACGTTTACCTTGTCGCCCAGGTTGCCCAGGTTTGCGACTTTTTCCAGCAGGATGACTTCCATTTGAGTCTTACCTCTTTAACTTAACCTTCACCGTTCGCAGGTCCCGCATCATCATCACGAGATGCCCGACCGCGAAAATCAAACAAGCTGTCGACAATGGCCATAACGGCCAGTAGCGGATAAATCAACTGCATGAACAGCACCAGCGTGACGTAGAGCCCCACCAGCCAGAACCGAGACATCCGGTTCTGGGCGACCAGCCCGTGCATCAGTGCGATACCCGCAAAGACCAGCGGAACACTGCACAACGGCGCCAGCATCGCCACTTGCACACCGAGACTAGGTCCCAGCAGCATGCCCATCAACAACACAACCGCAGGCAACGCTGTAAATCGAAGCGACCGAAACTCGAGGCCAAACCCACCGGGGTTGAACAACACGGCCTGCCAGTACCGCCCGAGCATCAGACTGAGCAACGTGGTGATCTGCAGTAGCCCTGCCAACAAACCGGTCAGAATCGGTGTCAGCAGCGCTCCCAGGCGGGCTTGCTCTTCCACCGAAAGCTGCTGATAGGCGTCCGACAGCATGTCGGGTAGCACTTTCTGCAACTCGGTAGCGAGTGCCGCAATGGGTTCGCCGAAAACCATTCCCAGTGCCCAGGCATACAACAACCCGAGCACAACGCTGCACAACATCACGCGAGCCCAAGAGCGCTGGTTGCGCAACAACAGCGCTAACCCGAACGACCCCAGGAGTACCAATAACGTCCGCGGATCACCGAAGTACCACCAGACCAGCGCGGGCAACAGCGCCCAAACTATTACGCCTAGTGCATCATTCAACCCGCGACGCAGCAACACCAAGCTTCCCGCCGCAGCGGACAGCCAAAACAACATTGGCAGCGCTGCAGAACCAGCCACCACAACAATTGCCTGCATACGGCCGCGCATGATGAACTCAGCCAAGGCGCGCATGCGATCTATCCTTTACGTCTGTCCAACAGTTCGATTAACGGCCGTGGCTGTCGGTGTAGGGCAGCAGGGCCAGGAAGCGGGCGCGCTTGATAGCGGTAGCCAGCTGGCGCTGATAGCGTGCTTTGGTTCCGGTGATACGGCTAGGAACAATCTTGCCGGTTTCGGAAATGTAGGCCTTCAGCGTGTTGAGATCCTTGTAGTCGATCTCTTTCACGTTTTCTGCAGTGAAACGGCAGAACTTACGACGACGGAAAAAACGTGCCATGAAATAGGCTCCTCAATAGGTCCGTGGATTACTCGTCAGCGTTGTTGTCGCGGCTGTCGCTGTCACTGTCATTTTCATTGGCAGAGTCAGATTCAGGGCGATCACGACGCTCACGGCGCTCGCTACGGTTTTCCTCAGCCTTCAGCATCTCGGACTGCTCAGTCACGGCTTCGTCGCGACGGATGACCAGATTACGGATGACAGCGTCGTTGTAGCGGAAGTTGTCTTCCAGCTCAGCCAGTGCCTTGCCGCTGCACTCAACGTTCAGCATCACGTAGTGAGCTTTGTGAACGTTGTTGATAGCGTAAGCCAGCTGACGACGACCCCAGTCTTCCAGACGATGGATCTTGCCACCGTCTTCTTCGATCAGCTTGGTGTAACGCTCCACCATGCCGCCAACCTGCTCGCTCTGGTCGGGGTGGACCAGAAAGATGATTTCGTAATGACGCATTGTTGCTCCTTACGGGTTGCAGCCTGCCGCACCACGCGGATCAGGCAAGGAGTGAATCAGTTATGTTGACTTGCCAGCCAGAGAGGCGCGCAAACGCCTGCCATCCGGGCAAGGGGCGCAATTCTAGAGAAGCCCGGACAACCACGCAAGGCGATTTGGTGAATATTTGACCAGCCAGCGGTCAGCCACGCCCGGAGATGGTCCGCTCGGCCTGGATGCTTTCAAGCAACGATCGGACCTGGTGGATATCGTAGGGCTTGAGCATGGTACGCAGGTCATCCAGCCCCACTTCCCGCGCATCGACCGCATAGCCCGAAGCAATCACGACACTCAGGCCGGCATCGCGCATCCTGGCCTCTCGAACCAGTTCGATTCCGCTCATGCCAGCCAGCCCGACATCAGTAAGCAGCACATCGAATGAATGCTGTTCGAGCTCCTTAAGTGCAGCCTCGGCCGACTCGCAGAGGCTGACCTGGTGTCCCAGCTCGTCCATGACTTCACCGGTGAGCATGCGCAGCGTCGGATCGTCTTCGACGAAGAGAATCCTCAGACCTGATGGCGCCGCCGCCTCGATCTGTTCGGGCGATACTGATCCGCGCTGCTCGGACATGCCGACCATATCCGCGCCCTGCTCGCCCAACGCAACTCTGCTCGGCAAATAGACACGGACCGACGTACCCTCGCCTTCGTCGCTTTCCAGCACGACGAATCCACCACTTTGTTTGACGAAGCCATAGACCATGCTCAGACCGAGACCGGACGCGTTGCTGTCCTTGCGCGTTGTAAAAAAGGGCTCGAACGCGCGCTCGAGGATTTCCGGGCGCATTCCCTCGCCCTCATCGATAACTGCGAGCTCCACGAATGGACCGGGCTCCACCCCAGGCTGCCCAGCAAATTCGGTTAGCCCCAGATCGCGGTTGCGCAAGCGCAGGCAAAGGGTACCGCCACCGCTCATCGCCTCGCGCGCATTGACTGCGAGATTGAGTATTGCCGCCTGCAGGTTGCCGACGTCGGCCAACACCGGCCACAGACCCGGCGCTACATCGACCGCAACCTGCACCGCGCGGCCCAAGGCGCCGTTGAGCAGCTCACTCATCTGATCCAGCAATTCACCGATATCCACGGACTGCGGCTGCAAAGGCTGACGGCTGGCGAAGGCCAAAAGCTGCGAAGCCAGACGAGCACCTTTCTCTACACCACCAACCGCTGATTCCAGCCGTCGCTGGGCCGTCTCGTCATTGCCAATGTTTCGACGCAACAGCTGCAGATTGCCTCCGATGATTTGCAGCATGTTGTTGAAATCATGCGCAATCCCCCCGGTGAGCTTGCCAACAGCCTCAAGCTTTTGTGCCTGCATCAGGGCCGCCTGTGCGGCGCGGCGCGCGGACTCGCTGTCCAGCAATTCGCGGGTACGCTCACGCACTAACTCCTCAAGATGCTCGCGATACTCACGCAGTTCCTGCTGGCTGCGATGCTGCTCGGTAACGTCACTGCCGAGCACGAAAATACCGGACGTCCGGCCGTCGCGCTCGATGATTGGCTGAAACACCAAATCGACGAACACCTCCTCGGGCTCGACGCCCGGACGACGACGCAGCAGCGCCCGCATCCCTCTGCCGGTATAGGGCTCGCCCGTACGATAGACCTCGTCGAGCAGTGACATGAACAATTGCCCTTCCAGCTCGGGCAACCCGTCACGCACCGGCTTGCCGAGCAGCTGGCGGTGTCCGGTGAGCTGCTGATACGCCTCGTTGACAAGCTCGAATACGTGCTCCGGGCCCCGCAGAAAACAGACGAAACCAGGCGCCTGTGCAAACAACCGGCGCAGCTGATTGCCTTCATCCTGGATGAACCGTGCCCGGGAAATGATCGCCGCCTCGATCTGTTGCGCTGGTTGTCCAGACGACTCAGCCGAGCGCATGGAATCCTTCAGCTGCTGCAGCTCGGTAATATCCACGGTGTGCTGAAGGATGGCGATGACTTCGCCGTTATCATCCAACAATGGTGTGTGCGTCGCGCTCCAATAGCGGTCCTCATAAGCCGCACCGCTGCTGGAGCTGACCGCAATTGAATAGCGGATCACGGGCAAGGTATCCAACGCCTTGGTACTCAGGACCCGAGCAAAGGAATCGAGGAGTTCGTCGACATGAGTCGACTCGGGAAATTGCGGGTCAGCGGCAAACGCATCCTGAATTCGCTGTCCCGCAATCTCATCGAGACTGCGCGCGGTGAGCTTCAGGTACGCCGCGTTCGCATCCAGGATCACCAGATCGGGATCAAGCAGCAGGTAGGCGTTTGGCGAAGCCCTGAACAGAGCCTCGAAAGAAGGGCGTTGCGGCATACCACCTCCGTGATGCGAGCCTGGCGCTGGCTGCGACCATAGGCTGGCGCCCGGACTACCCGACGCCCAGCCAAAGCAAAAAGTGAAGAGATTGCGTCAGATTCAGAACGGACAATTGACCGCGGCGAAAACGATCCGTTTCCGCAGCAGCCAGCGTTCCTAGCGGGACAATCCCGGCTACTTGGGCACTAGCTTGCGCGCCGTGCAGAGCGTCGCTGACGCAGGGCCTCAAACAGACATACCCCGGTGGCAACGGAGACATTGAGACTGCTGACGCTCCCCCCCATGGGCAAGCGCACCAGGAAGTCGCAGTGCTCACGAGTCAGGCGCCGCATGCCCTTGCCCTCTGCTCCCATCACCATGACGATCGGCCCACTTAGATCCTGATCGTAGATCTCCTGCTCGGCTTCTCCAGCCGTGCCGACGATCCACAGACCGCGCTGTTGCAGTTTTTCCAGCGTTCGAGCCAAGTTGGTGACGGCGACCAGCGGAATGACTTCAGCAGCTCCACAAGCCACCTTGCGCACCGTAGCGTTCAGTGTGGCGGATTTGTCCTTCGGGATGATCACCGCCAGTGCGCCGGCCGCATCGGCAGTACGCAGGCAGGCTCCCAGATTATGCGGGTCCGTTACACCGTCAAGCACAAGCAATAAGGGTGCACCCTCGGTGCGATCGAGCAACTCCTCTAGCATCGCATCGCCCCAAACCTGACTGGGGCTAACCTCGGCAATCACGCCCTGATGCACGCCCTCAACCCAGGCGTCCATTTCGCGACGCTCACACTGGCCAACTCGCACTCTGGAGTCAGCAGCCAACTGCAGCAGGCTCTGCACGCGCGGATCATCTCGCCCCTCCGCCAGCCAGATCTGCTTGACCCGCTTCGGGTGATGGCGGAGCAACGCTTCGACGGCATGAAGGCCATAGATCTTTTCAAGATCACTCATGGCTTGGCCTTACGCTTGCGAGGCGCGGCACCGTCGGACTTTGGCTCCGCCTTGCCGGTTGCTTTCGGCTTCGTGCTACTGCGCTTGGGCTTGCTCTTCGAGGGCTTGCCTGCCTTGGCGTCGCTCAGCAGCGCCTTTTTCATTTCACGACTCTTGCGCACGTCATCGCTGACTGACTCCCGGCCCCTCGACGAAGGCGCATCGGCGCTCTTCTTACTGCGACCGTCCTTGCGCGCGCCGCGGGCGTCAGAGGCACCTCGCTCGCCGATCCCGGTCTTGCTGCCACCACCAATCAACTCGAAATCAATCTTGCGCTCGTCCAGATCGACACGCATGACGCGCACCTCGACGCTGTCACCAAGACGGAAACTGCGCCCACTACGCTCCCCCGAGAGACGATGATGCAGGGGATCGAAGTGGTAGTAGTCGCCAGGCATCGCCGTTACGTGCACCAGTCCTTCGACGTAGATATCAGTCAGCTCGACGAACAGACCGAAGCCGGTCACAGCCGTGATGACGCCGGGGAAATTCTCACCGACGCGGTCTTTCATGAACTCGCATTTCAGCCAGTTCACAACATCACGGGTCGCTTCGTCGGCGCGACGCTCGGTCATCGAGCACTGCTCGCCCAACTGCTCCAGCGCAGCCTCGTCATACGGGTAGATGCGCGCTTTAGGCATGCTGGTCGCGCCCGCCCGGCGGACATGGGAGGTATCGCGCTTGGAGCGGATCACGCTGCGGATCGCCCGATGAATCAACAGGTCGGGGTAGCGGCGAATTGGCGAGGTGAAATGTGCGTAGGCCTCGTAATTCAGACCGAAATGCCCGTTATTATCCGGGCTGTAGACCGCCTGACTGAGGGAGCGCAGCATCACCGTCTGGATCACGTGGAAGTCGGGGCGACCCTGGATGTGCTCAAGCAGCGCCTGGTAATCCTTGGGTGTCGGCCCCTCCTTACCCTTGTGTAGCGTCAGGCCCAGCTCGCCGAGAAATGCCCGGAGCTTTTCCTGGCGCTCCAACGGCGGGCCGTCATGCACACGGTACAAGCCAGGAATCTCATGGTCTTGCAGGAAACGCGCTGTGGCCACGTTAGCGCAGAGCATGCATTCCTCAATCAACTTGTGCGCATCGTTGCGCTCGGTTGGCTTGATTTCCGAAATCTTGCGCCCTGCACCGAAAACAATGCGGGTTTCCTGCGTCTCGAAATCGATTGCCCCGCGGGTATGCCGCGCCTTGAGCAGTATCTTGTACAGCGCGTAGAGCTGCTTGAGATGAGGCAGCACCTCACCGTACTCACCCACGAGGCGCTTACCTTCGGCTGAAGACGGCTGCTCCAGCATGCTGCTGACCTTGTTGTAGGTCAGCCGTGCGTGGGAATGAATGACCGCTTCGTAGAACTGATAATCCGTCATCTTCCCCGATTTGCTCAGGGTAATTTCGCAGACCATCGCCAGGCGGTCAACGTGCGGATTCAGTGAACAGAGCCCGTTCGACAACTCCTCCGGCAGCATCGGGACAACCCGCTCGGGGAAGTACACCGAAGTCCCACGCACTTCGGCTTCCTGATCCAGCGCCGAGCCAACCTTCACATAGTGCGAAACATCTGCAATCGCCACGTACAGGCGGAAACCACCGGAAAACAGCTTCCAGCCACTGAGCTTCTCGCAATAGACGGCGTCATCGAAGTCACGCGCATCCTCGCCATCGATGGTGACGAACGGCAGATGGCGAAGGTCGACGCGCTTCTGTTTGTCCTTCTCCTCGACTTCCGGCTTGAGCTTGGAGGCTTCACGCTTGACCGCATCCGGCCAGACATGCGGAATATCGAAACTGCGAAGCGCGACGTCGATCTCCATACCGGGCGCCATGTAGTTGCCGATCACCTCGACCACATCGCCCTGAGGCTGAAACCGCTGAGTGGGCCAGTGGGTGATCTTGATCTCGACGAACTGACCCGGTTTGGCATTCATGGAACGGCCTGGCGTGACCAGGACTTCCTGTTGGATTTTGGGGTTATCGGCCATCACAAAGCCAATACCACTCTCTTCCTGATAGCGACCTACGATTGTTTCGTGGGCACGACCAATGATCTCCACTATTGCGCCTTCGCGGCGTCCACGACGATCAAGACCGGCTACGCGAGCCAGGCAGCGGTCGCCATCGAAGACCAGACGCATCTGCGCCGGGCTCAGGAACAGGTCGTCGCTGCGGTCATCGGGAATTAGGAACCCAAAGCCGTCGCGATGGCCGCTAACGCGACCGCAAACCAGATCCAGCTTGTCTACCGGGGCATAGGTGCCACGCCGGGTATAGATAAGCTGGCCGTCACGCTCCATCGCACGCAAACGGCGGCGCAGAGCTTCAATGTCATCTTCGGAGGACAATCCGAACTCTTCCACCAGCTGCTCACGCGCCGCTGGCGAGCCGCGCTCGCTCAGGTGCTGGAGGATCAGTTCGCGACTAGGGATGGGGTTTTCGTACTTTTCCGCTTCACGTGCGGCCTCGGGGTCGAGGGATTGCCAATCGGCCATTAAGAGATGTCACCTTTCATTCATTTATAGAGGCAGTGCGCCCTATATCTATTGAAGCGCGAAACGCCGCCTGACGGCAGCTTTCGCACAAATTATTTTTCCTGGACGGGGCTTTACAAGGCATAACCTCGCCCGTATAGTTCGCGCCCACAATGTCTGGTAGACGTTGTAACACGGAAACGATGAAGTATCATCGTTTGCAGTGCCCAGGTGGCGGAATTGGTAGACGCACTAGGTTCAGGTCCTAGCGGTGGCAACACCGTGGAAGTTCGAGTCTTCTCCTGGGCACCATTTATCCGATGAGACATTTGCAGCAGCAAGCGTCTCATAGACACGAGGTTTGTCGGCCTCGACCAGCAATCGACAGAAGTCGATGAGCAATCATCGCAATGTGCCCAGGTGGCGGAATTGGTAGACGCACTAGGTTCAGGTCCTAGCGATGGCAACATCGTGGAAGTTCGAGTCTTCTCCTGGGCACCACTCTTCAGAAAAAACCGAGCCACTGGCTCGGTTTTTTCGTTTCTGCTGTCTGGAGTCCATCCGGAGGGCCGCCAAGCCATAAGCGGTAGCTCAACGCTCTACTGATGCTCTTTCTTGGCAGCTACAAGCCATTAGCCTTGGCCAAAAAAACCGCCCGAGGGCGGTTTTTTAATGTCACTCCAGCGATCAGGCGTAGGGATGACGCAGTACGATGGTCTCGTTGCGGTCCGGGCCAGTTGAAATAATGTCGACTGGTGCCTCGACGAGCTCTTCAATGCGCTTGATGTAAGCACGCGCATTAGCCGGCAGCGCCTCAAGCGACTTTACCCCGACAGTGGACTCAGCCCATCCGGGAAGCTCCTCGTAAACCGGCTGCAAGCCCTGATAACTGTCCGCATCGGTCGGCGCATCGACCAGCATTTCCCCGTTTCGATCCTTGTAAGCGACGCAGATGCGGATAGTCTCGAGGCCGTCCAGTACGTCTAGCTTAGTCAGGCAGATACCCGAGACACTGTTGATCTCGATTGCGCGACGCAGGATTACCGCATCGAACCAACCGCAGCGCCGAGCGCGGCCGGTAGTCGAGCCGAACTCATGGCCACGCTCAGCCAGACGAGCACCCACCTCATCAAATAATTCCGTCGGGAACGGACCGGAGCCGACGCGCGTGGTGTAGGCCTTGGTAATGCCGAGGATGTAGTCCAGATAGAGCGGACCAAAACCGGAACCGGTAGCTGTACCCCCCGCTGTGGTGCTGGAGCTGGTTACATAGGGGTAGGTACCATGATCGATGTCGAGCAGCGAACCCTGGGCACCCTCGAACATGATGCGTGCACCCTGCTTGCGCAACTCGTGCAGCCGCGCCGAGACATCGGTCATCATCGGCCGAAGAATTTCGGCGTAGCCCAGCGCCTCATCCAGGGTCTTCTGGAAGTCGACTGGCTCGACCTTGTAGAAATTCTGCAGGATGAAGTTGTGGTACTCGAGCAGCTCACGCAACTTGACCGTGAAGCGCTCAGGATTGAACAGATCACCAATCCGCAGGCCACGGCGAGCGACCTTGTCCTCGTAAGCCGGCCCTATGCCACGCCCTGTTGTACCGATCTTACCTTCGGACCGCGATGCTTCACGCGCCTGATCAAGAGCGACGTGATACGGCAGGATCAGGGTGCAGGCCGGACTGATACGCAGACGCTCACGAACCGGGACACCCTTTTCTTCGAGCTTGGTGATCTCACGCATCAGCGCATCCGGCGCCACGACCACGCCATTACCGATCAGGCACTGGACGTTTTCACGCAAGATTCCGGACGGAATCAGGTGCAGTACGGTTTTCTCGCCATCGATGACCAGTGTGTGCCCGGCGTTATGACCGCCCTGGAAACGCACCACGGCCGCAGCCTGGTCGGTCAGCAGATCAACGATCTTGCCCTTGCCCTCATCACCCCATTGGGTGCCCAGGACCACGACATTCTTACCCATAAACCTTGTCCTCTTGGCGAAGCATACCGGTCATGACCGGCGAAAAATCTGGAAAACCTGCCAGCACAGCCACATCAGCGGTCCAGCGGCGAAACAACCCAGGAACCTTCTTGCAACAGTAGCTGCCGGTCACAGCCAACGCCCGGCGCCGCACCACTCTGCTGCCCGCCCAACGCTTGAACTACCCGCTCGCCCCGCGCACGCAGCTTTCGGATTGCCTGCCACAACGCCGGATCCGTACTGTGCGGCGCCCAGACACCGGCCGACGAGCCAACGAGCTCGGCATTGCCCAGCCTAACCAACGTTTTCAAATCTGTTGAAAAGCCGGTCGCCGGACGAGCCCGACCAAAATCTGCACCAATATCGTCATAACGCCCGCCTTGAGCGATCGACTGACCGACGCCTGGGACGAATACCGCGAAAACGACACCTGTGTGGTAGTGATATCCGCGCAGCTCGCCCAGATCGAAATACAACGGCAGCTCGGGATACCGCATCGCCAACTGGTCGGCGACTTGCGCCAAACCCTCCAGCGCCTCAAGAACCGGAGCAGGTGCACCAGCAAGCAGCTCGCGCGCAGCCTCAAGCGTCTCGCGCCCACCACAGAGCCGCGCCAACGCGCGCAACATAGCTGCCAGCGAAGGCTCGACATCAGCGGTCAGCGCCGCGATCTCGTCCATGGCCTTACGCTGCAAGGCATCGAAAAGGCGCTGCTCTGCATCTCCAGAGAGGCCGGCGGCGCGCGCCAACCCGCGATAGATTCCCACATGCCCGAGATCCATGTGCAAGTCCGGCACATCAGCGAGCAGAAGGGTCTCCAGCATCAGGCTGATCACCTCAAGGTCGCTGGAAGTACTGCTGTCGCCATAAAGCTCAGCGCCCAACTGAATCGGGCTTCGCGACGTGGCGAGAGCCTGTGGCTTGGCGTGCAGAACGCTGCCGGCATAGCACAGGCGGCTAGGGCCTTCACGGCGCAACGTATGTGCGTCAACACGCGCCACTTGTGGCGTGATGTCCGCTCGTAACCCCATCTGACGGCCTGACAATGGATCGACAACCTTAAACGTCTTGAGGTCGAGGTCCTGCCCCGCGCCAATCAGGAGCGATTCGAGAAACTCTACATGAGGGGTGATAACCAGCTCATAGCCCCAGCACTGGAACAAATCCAGCACACGACGCCGTGCAGTTTCGATACGCGCCGCTTCGGGGGGCAGCACTTCTTCAATGCCATCTGGCAGGAGCCAGCGGTCTATCGTTGCCATTTCGCCAATCACCTCTCGATACGGCAAGCCTAGTCAAGCAGACGAACGCCGGGGCAACAGCCTTAGCCGCCCATCGGTCGCGTGCGATTGTGTTCGAACCATGGCGACAGCGCCACGCCCCTCCCAGGGGATCAGCATGGCTGGCCATGCCTGGATCAGCCTGCTACCGCCGGGGCGCAGACGCAAAAAAGCCGGGCTTTTCCCGGCTCGCGGATCATAACAATGTTTCGCTAACGGGTCACCCGGCGGACAGTGCTCACCCCGCCAGACGACCCATTTGCTATCACTGCGCGGTTGCGGACTCCAGATAACGGAAGAAATCGCTTTTAGGGTCGAGCACCAGGACATCTTCTTTGTTGGCGAAGCTCTCACGGTAGGCCTGAAGGCTGCGATGGAAGGAATAGAATTCCCGATCCTGCCCGTAAGCTGCGGCATAGATGGCTGCCGCTTGCGCGTCGCCATCACCGCGCAGCTCTTCAGCCTCACGGAACGCCTCAGCTAATAGCACCCGGCGCTGACGATCGGCGTCAGCCCGAATGCCTTCGGCCAACTCCTTGCCTTTCGCGCGATGCTCACGGGCTTCACGCTCACGCTCGGAGCTCATCCGCTCGAACACGCTGCGGTTCACTTCGCGCGGTAGATCGATGCCCTTGACCCGAACATCCACTACCTCAATCCCGAGCTCCTGTTGTGCAGCTCGGTTCAGACTATTGGTTACCAGACTCATCAGCTCGTCGCGCTGACCGGACACCGACTCATGCAAGGTCCGCTTACCGAACTGGTCGCGCAGTGCCGCTTCTAGACGCCGCGCGAGACGCTCGTCGGCGATTTGCTTCACACCCGAGGTCGCCGTGTAGAAACGCTCGGCATCATCCACACGCCATTTGGCGTAGGAGTCGACCATCAACGCTTTCTTCTCCAGCGTCAGGAAGCGTGACGTCGTGGTATCCAGCGTCATCAGGCGCGCATCGAACTTGCGCACGCTATTGACGTAAGGAATCTTCAGATGCAGACCCGGCTTCACGTCGGGCTCAACAATACGACCGAATCGCAGCAATACCGCTCGCTCCGTCTGCGAAACGATGTAGAAGCTATTCCACGCCACGATCGCCAGCACCACACCCACAATAAGGGCGGTCAGGGATTTATTGCTCATTAGCGGACCTCCCTTGTACGCACTTCACGCGGATCCAATTCCGGCGGCAGCCTTGTGGTCTGGGTCGAAGCGCCTGACGCCGATGCCGCAGGGGATCGCTCAGACGCAGCACCGCGACTGTTGACCATCTTGTCCAGCGGCAGATACAGCAGATTATTTTGACCCTGCTCGCCGGTGACGAGAACCTTGCTGGTATTGCTCATGAGCTCCTGCATGGTTTCCAGATAGAGGCGCTCACGCGTCACGTCTGGCGCTTTTCGATACTCGGTCACCAGTTTGGAGAAGCGATCCGCCTCACCCTGGGCTCGCGAAATCACCGCATCACGATAACCACTGGCTTCCTCCAGCATGCGCTGAGCCTGACCGCGCGCCTCGGGAATCACACCATTGGCGTACGATTCGGCCTGATTCTTCTCACGCTGCTCATCCTCTCGGGCACGAATAACGTCATCGAACGCCTCCTGCACCTCGCGCGGCGCAGCGGCACTCTGCAGGTTCACCTGAGTCACGATGATGCCGGTCCCATAGTTGTCGAGAAACCGTTGCAGACGCTCTTTGACCTCGCCAGCCATGGCCTCACGGCCCTCGGTCAGCACCTGATCCATTGCAGTGGAACCCACGACGTGACGTACAGCACTATCAGTAGCGTGCTGCAACGATGCTTCCGGGTCTTCGACATTGAGGACGAACGCTTGAAGATCGCTGATTTTGTACTGCACAGTCAAAGGCACTTCGATGATGTTCTCATCCTCGGTAAGCATTTGCCCTTGCTTGCTATAGGAACGCTCTCGAGTCACGTTTGCCTGGAACTTCCGGTCAAACGGCGGGAAGTAGATATTCAGACCCGGGCCAACGGTTTCGTGATATTTCCCGAAGCGCAACACCACAGCCTGCTCTTGCTCATCGACAATGTAGATGGCATTGAACAGCCAGACAGCGAGCAACACCACCAGACCAACCCAGACCAGCGCAAACCCACCACGGCGCCCTGAACCACCACCCGAGGAGCCACCACTGCGTTTCTTGCCGCCGAACATGCCGTTTAGGCTGTCCTGCAGCTTGCGAAAAGCCTCATCCAGGTCAGGCGGACCTTTCTGATCGTCACCACCGCGACGACCACCGCCCCCACCGCCACTACCCCAGGGATCCTGGTTGTTCGAGTTGCCACCCGGCTCATTCCAAGCCATAGCGCTCTCCATTCAAATAAAGCTAAAGACGCGCCAGCGGCGCGTCCGCCAATGCTACCGAAAGCCCGGAACGAACGGCTTAAAAGCCCCCCGAGCTTTATTGCAAAGTGTGTTGTTCGAAGAACTGTTCTGCCTCAAAGCCCGCACGACTGATCAGCCTATGCAGCTCGACACGCTGCAAACGTACATCAAGCAGGCTGACACCCTCTTCATCGTGAACCTCGGACTGCACCGCCCCAAGGTCGAACAGCTGCGCACGCATGCGCCCAAGCTGCTGAGGCAACCGAAGCGTCCCTACGAAAAGGTCGTTACCAAGCAGTTCGGCAATGGCCTGCTTCAGAAGGTCTAACCCTAACCCTTGCTGTGCAGAGACCCATACCCGCTGCGGTACGCCATCAGCATCGCGCTGGATCTGCGGCTCGATGCCTTCAAGCAGATCCACCTTGTTGTAAACCTCTAGAATCGGAAGCTCATTCGCCCCGATCTCAGTCAACACCGCCAGCACCTGCTCGATCTGCTGATCACGTTCAGGCTCGTGAGCATCGATGACATGCAGCAGCAGATCAGCATTACTCGACTCTTCGAGCGTGGCCCGGAACGATTCGACCAGTTTGTGCGGCAAGTGACGAATGAAGCCCACGGTATCAGCAATCACCACCGGCCCTAGGTCATCCAGATCCAGACGACGCAAGGTTGGATCCAGCGTAGCGAAAAGCTGGTTGGCGGCGTAAACCTCGGATTCGGTCAAAGCATTGAAGAGAGTGGACTTACCCGCGTTGGTATAGCCCACCAGGGAGATAAGCGGAATGTCAGCACGTCTGCGGCCACGGCGAGCCTGCTCACGCTGACTACGAACCTTTTCCAGTCGCTGCTTGATCTGGCGGATACGCACACGCAGCAAGCGCCTGTCAGTTTCAAGCTGTGTTTCGCCCGGACCACGCAGACCAATCCCCCCCTTCTGCCGCTCAAGGTGAGTCCAGCCCCGCACCAGTCGAGTGCTCATATGATCCAACTGAGCCAGCTCAACCTGAAGCTTGCCTTCGTGCGTCCGTGCGCGTTGAGCAAAGATATCGAGAATCAGCCCGGTCCGATCAAGCACACGGCATTCAAGCGCTCGCTCAAGGTTGCGCTCCTGGCTGGGCGTCAGAGTGTGATTGAAAATGACCAGCTCAACCTCGCCATCCCTGACGAGATCATGCAGCTCTTCGACCTTGCCGCTGCCGATCAGAAACTTGGCGGAAGGTTGATGCTTGGCAACATTGACGAAACCAACTGTTTCAGCACCAGCTGACCGCGCCAGCTCCCGAAACTCCTGGGGGTCTTCACGCGCCGCTGGATCCTGAGCATCCAGATGAACGAGGATAGCCCGCTCACCACCACCGGGACGTTCGAAGAACAATGAAGGCTCCCTTTATTCGTTACCCGACTCGGACTGCTCAGCATCGCCAGCAGCAGGCAGGCGCACCGGACGGCCAGGAACGACAGTCGAGATGGCATGTTTGTAAACCATCTGACTAACCGTGTTCTTCAACAGAATGACGAATTGGTCGAATGACTCGATCTGACCCTGAAGCTTTATACCGTTGACCAAGTAGATCGAAACCGGAACGCGCTCCTTACGCAGGGTGTTCAGGTAAGGGTCTTGTAGCGAATGCCCTTTTGACATGTGCCGCACTCCTTAAAGGATCTTTTCATTAATTATTCGAAATCGAACACGGCCGATCAGTGATTGAGAATAGCCGGTCAAATAGCAGTGTCAGCTCAATATGGCGAGCCTATCCAAGTATTTCAATGCTCGCGGCAGATTGTCGCGGGCCGAACTTTCCAGCCAGTGAACCCCTTCCCACCCCCTCAACCAGGTCAGTTGACGCTTGGCCAGTTGCCGGGTTGCGATCACCCCACGCTCAACCATTTCTTGCGCAGAATACTCACCGTCCAAGTAGCGCCAGACCTGACGATAGCCGACCGCTCGCATAGACGGCAGTTCTGCATTCAAGTCAGGACGACTGCGAAGAGATTCGACCTCTGCAACAAAGCCCTGTTCAACCATCTGAACGAAACGCTGCTCGATACGCTGGTGCAAGACCTGCCGTTGCGCAGGCGCTATGGACAACTGCGCAACAGTATAAGGCAAGACGCAGCCGTCTGGCGTGCCGGCTCCGGCTTTTTGAGCGGACTGCCGAGCGCGATGCTCGGTCATGCTGACACCGCTGACTCGATAGACTTCTAGCGCCCTGATCAGTCGCTGCGGATCATTCGGATGGATACGCGCGGCCGATACCGGATCGACTTCGCTGAGTCGGCGATGCAGCTCCCCAGCGCCCTCCGCCCGCATCAGCGCTTCGAGCACCGCACGCACCTCAGCATCGGCGGCCGGCATATCCGCCAGCCCTTCAAGCAACGCCTTGAAGTACAACATGGTACCGCCGACCAGCAGCGGAATGCGCCCTGCTTCGGTGGTCTGAGCCATTGCGGCCAGGGCATCGCTGACGAACTCGGCGGCCGAGTAGCTCTGGACCGGGTCTCGGATATCGATCAGCCGATGCGGGAAGGCTCTCAACAGCTCCGCAGAAGGCTTGGCAGTTCCGATGTCCATGTCGCGGTAGACCAGGGCGGAATCGACGCTGATCAGGTCACATGGCAAGGCACGAGCAAGCTCGATCGCCAGGTCTGTTTTACCGGCGGCGGTCGGACCCATTAGAAAAATGGCGGGAGGTAGTCGGGACATCGGATGCTCAAAGAAATGTATCGAGGGTGACGCAGACGCCAGCGTAAAGGCCGGACCGCCTATCTATCGCCCCCGGAGAAAGAGCTTGTCCAGGTCACCCATGCCTAGCTGGGTCCAGGTCGGACGCCCGTGATTGCACTGACCACTGCGCTCGGTGTGCTCCATATCCCGCAACAGGCCGTTCATTTCCGGTACGGTAAGGCGTCGGTTTGCACGTACCGCACCGTGACATGCCATGGTGCCAAGCAATTCATTGAGGTGTGCCTGAATGCGGTCGCTGGTGCCATATTCAAGCAGGTCCGCCAGCACATCCTGTACCAGCCGGGTCGCCTCGGCCTGTTTGAGCAAGGACGGAATCTGGCGGATCGCCAAGCTTTCCGGGCCCAATCGCTGCAACTCGAAGCCCAGCCTCTGAAACCACTGGGCATGCTCTTCAGCACAATCTGCTTCGCGCTGGCTGACGGCGATCGATTCGGGAACCAGCAGCGGCTGGCCACGCAGCCCTTCGCTGGCCATCGCGGTTTTCAGGCGCTCATACATGATTCGCTCATGGGCGGCGTGCATATCCACCAGCACAAGCCCTTGAGCATTTTCCGAGAGGATATAGATGCCCTTGAGTTGGGCCAGCGCATAGCCAAGCGGCGGCACATCGTCCTGGCTTTCCGGCAGCGCCGCAGCACTGGGCTCCGCCAGTGGCGAAAAGAACTCCCGATAGGCGCCCTGCGCCTCTGCAAGGTTGCCGACCGGCATCGGCCGAGGCGCCTGATAACCGGCGCCGGCTCCGCGCCAGGCAGGCTGCTCTGCTTGTGGCTGTTCCAGCACATTGGCAGCAAGGCTCATTTCGTTCTGCCCGGCGAACTCTCCGGCATCGCGACCGGAGACCTTGGTTACCGGCGCCACACTCGCTGGCGCGGCAAGCTGATCCTCCGGACGCACATCACCGAGCGCGCGGTGCAAGGTGCCGTACAGGAAATCGTGCACCATGCGATTGTCGCGAAATCGCACCTCGTGCTTGGTCGGATGAACGTTGACATCCACTACCGCCGGGTCGACATCCAGAAACAACACGAAGGTCGGGTGTCGACCATTGAACAGGACGTCGCGGTAAGCCTGGCGCACCGCATGCGCGACCAGCTTGTCGCGCACCATGCGTCCATTCACATAGAAATACTGCAGATCCGCCTGGCTACGGGAGAACGTAGGCAGCCCGACCCATCCCCAGAGATGCAGGCCGCTACGCTCGATCTCGACCGGCAACGCCTGTTCAAGAAAGGCCGGACCGCAGACCGATGCGACGCGGCGCGCCCTGGATGTCGGGTCATTGGCCGGATGCAGCGCAAGAACCACCTTGCCGTTGTGCCGAAGGTGAAAGGCCACATCGAACCGCGCCAGAGCCAGCCGTTTGATCACTTCTTGCAGGTGATCGAATTCGGTCTTTTCGGTACGCAGAAACTTGCGCCGCGCCGGCGTATTGAAGAACAGGTCGCGCACTTCCACTGAAGTACCGACCGGATGCGCTGCGGGCTGAACGCGAGCCTCCATGTCCCGGCCCTCGGTTTCGACCTGCCACGCCTCGGCTGCCTCGGCCGTACGGGAGGTCAAGGTCAACCGAGAAACCGAACTGATCGACGCCAGCGCCTCACCGCGAAAACCCAGGCTCATCACGCGCTCGAGGTCTTCTAGGTCCCGGATCTTGCTGGTCGCGTGCCGAGCCAGCGCCAGCGCCAGATCGTCGGCAGGTATACCACAGCCATCATCACGCACCCGCAGCAGCTTGATGCCACCTTGTTCGACGTCCACCTCGATCCGGGTCGCCCCGGAATCGAGGCTATTCTCCAGCAACTCCTTGATCACCGAAGCGGGTCGTTCAACCACCTCACCGGCGGCAATCTGGTTCGCCAGCCGCGGACTGAGCAGCTGGATGCGAGCGGCCTCGATCATGGCTGCGAGGCCAGCGTGGTAGCGGGGATATTCAGTGTCTGGCCAACCTTGATCACATCGCTTTTCAAACTGTTGGCACTGCGCAAGGCAGGCAGACTGATCTGATAGCGCTGAGCAAGCAGCGCCAGGCTTTCGCCTGAACGAACGACATGCTCGCGCGCCGCGCTGGCAATCTTGCCGGAGTCGCGCATCCACGCGACATAGGTGCCGGGCGGCGGGTTTTCATGGAAGAACTGTCGCACGCCGCTGTGGATTGAACGCGCCAGGGCCTGCTGATGGGAAGCAGTCTGCAGTTTTCGCGCCTCAGACGGATTGGAAATGAACCCGGTTTCTACCAGGATCGACGGAATATCCGGTGATTTCAGCACCATGAACCCGGCCTGCTCCACACGTCGCTTGTGCAACGGCGTGATGCGACCCATGTTACTCAGCACCTTCTGCCCGACGTTAAGACTGGAAGACAACGACGCGGTCATCGACAGATCCAGCAGCACGCCGGCAAGCATCTGGTCCTTGTCGCCCAGGCTGACATTGCCGGCACCGCCGATCAGGTCCGAACGGTTTTCACTGTCCGCCAGCCAACGTGCAGTTTCCGACGTCGCACCGCGATCCGACAAAGCAAACACCGACGCGCCGTAGGCCGAAGACCGTGGCGCCGCATCGGCATGAATGGACACGAACAGATCTGCACCCTTCTTACGGGCGATCTCGGTGCGCTTGCGCAAGGGAATAAAGTAGTCACCGGTGCGCACCAGCTCGGCGCGGAAGCCTTTATCGGTATTGATCTGGCGCTGCAGTTCCTTGGCCAGCGCCAGCACCACGGTTTTCTCGTAGATCTTGCCAGGACCGATGGCGCCGGGGTCTTCTCCGCCGTGCCCGGCGTCGATCGCAACAACGATATCGCGTTTGCTGCTTGGCAACGGGGGCAGCTTGATCGCTGGCAGTGTTGGCGATATCGGGGCAGTTGGCGAACTCGGCGTGGTAGTTGCCGGGACGTTTGCAGTGGACGCCGCGGCCGCATCGGCAGCATTGTCGAACAGATCGACCACCAGCCGATGGCCGTACTGCTGGTTCGGCGTGAGCGTAAAGCTCTTTGGCGAAACCTCGGCGCTCAGGTCGATGACCACTCGCAAGGTGTCCGCGTCGTATTTCGCCGCGCGGAGCCCGGAGATGGGCGTATTCTGCAGTGGCAACTGATCGAATGGCTTGGCCAGATTGGCGCCGTCGACGTCGATGACGATGCGATCCGGAGCCGTCAGGGTGAATACCTTGTGCTGGACCGGGCCGGACAGGTCAAAGACCAACCGTGTGTTGTCAGGCGCTCGCCATAGACGCACGCTCTGAACGTCGGAAGCCGCAAGAACCTGCATGGCCGCGAACATCAATGCCAAACCACTAACCAGCGCGCGCATGCGCATACCCAACCCCATGATGTTCATTGATTGCCGACGGTCAGGATGGAACACCAGCCTTCACCGCGCTCGCCATGTGGCGTCAGGCGCAGCATACGACCGGCCCCGTGCGGCGTAATGGTAATGTCCAGGTCAGCCTTTGGCAAAACGCCGGCGCCACGCTCTGGCCACTCTACCAGGCACAGAGCGTCCCCTTCGAAATAGTCGCGAATGCCGAGAAATTCCAGCTCTTCAGGATCGACCAGACGATAGAGGTCGAAATGGAACACCTGGGCAGCCGGGGTCTCATAAGGTTCGACCAAGGTAAAGGTCGGGCTCTTGACCTTGCCTTCATGCCCCAGCCCGCGGATCAACCCCCGCGACAGCGTGGTCTTGCCGGCGCCAAGGTCACCGTGGAGGTAAATCACACCCCGACCGCCGGTCGCCTGGGCGATGCGCGCCCCCAGCAACAGCATGGCGTCCTCGTCGGCAGCCAACAACGTTACGGCAGACATGGTGAATGCTCCTCGAGCAACTGACGGACCATCGGAATCAGATCGGCGGCAACCAGCCCGCGCCCCTCGGCACCAAGACGCTCACCTGCCACCGCATGCAACCAGACCGCAAGGCAGGCCGCGTCGAAAGGCGCCAGCCTCTGCGCCAGCAATGCACCAGCAACCCCCGCTAAGACATCGCCGAGGCCCGCGCTGGCCATGGATGAATGCCCGCGATCACACAGCGCCATCCTGCCATCATGATCGGCAATCAGGGTTCCGGCGCCCTTGAGCAATACGGCGCAACCGAAGCGAGTAGCCAGAGCACGCGCGGCGGCGGGTCGATCGGCCTGCACATCAGCCACGGAAATATTCAGCAGCCGCGCCGCCTCTCCAGGATGCGGCGTGAGCAGACAATCACCTGGCAACTCGACCGCACCTGTCGCCAGCAGATTCAACGCATCAGCATCCCACACCTGCGGAACGCGACATTGCGGTGCCAGCGACAGCAAGCTGCGGCCCCACGGGGCCTGCCCCAGACCGGGCCCAATGACCAGCACATCGGCGCGTTGGGTCAACGCCGTCAATGCATAGGTGGATTCGACGCCGCTGCACATGATTTCCGGACGCCGCACCAGCGAAGCGGTGACATGCTCGGGACGCGTCGCCAGGGTCACCATGCCGGCACCGCAGCGCAGCGCGGCTTCGGCACTGAGCAACGCGGCGCCGCCAGTGCCGAGGTCGCCACCGATGACCAGCACCTGACCAAAACTTCCTTTGTGAGCAGTGGGTGAGCGGGGCGCGAGTGTCGGCAAGCTCGCCTCGCACAAGCGCAAGGCGGACGGCTCCATCTGAGCGACAATCTCCGCATCGGCCTGCAGGTCATCGAATACCAGCGATCCGATTCGATCAGGCCCCTGGCCAGTAAACAGACCGAGTTTCAGCCCGATAAAAGTCACGGTCAGCTCGGCCCGCACAACGTTGCCAAGCAAATTACCTGTGTCGGCACACAACCCCGACGGCAGATCAACAGCGAGGATCGGTAGCGAACTCTCGTTCATCGCGCGTATGGCGCTTGCATAGGGCTCACGCACTTCACCGGTAATGCCGGTACCGAGCAGCGCATCGACCAGCACGCCCTGCAATGTCGCACCGGCTGTCCAGGGCGTGACGTTGACGCCAGCGGCCTGGGCTTCAGCAAAGGCCTGAACGGCATCGCCCTGCAGTTGCTGCGGATCGCCCACGGCCAATACCCTGACCTGACGACCGGCACGCTGCGCCAACGCCGCAATTAGATAGCCATCCCCGGCATTATTACCCCGGCCAGCAAGCACGCTGATCTCGCCTGCATCAGGCCAGCGGCGCCTTAATGCACGCCACGCCGCATGGGCGGCACGCTGCATCAGTTCGTAACCTGGGGTCCCGGCCGCGATCAACCGAGCATCGAGCTCACGCACTTGAGCGGCAGAGTAAAGCGAGATGGGGAGCGTATCGGTGGTCTGGGACATGAATCACCCGAGCGAATATCTGGCAGAATTATACGCATGCGCCTGTCCTACCGCGCCTGGCGCAGCGGCGGCGGATTGATAGAAAAGATTGCCGCCTCAGCGCCCGCCACACAGTCGCTTCAACGGCTGGCGGTGCGTTAAACCGAAACATCAGGCACGCGCCCTAACACTGCCGTCCCACCCGACGACTTCAAGCCATGACCAGCTCCCACCTCGACCCAGCCGCACTTGCCGACTCCATCAGGGAGTGGGGCCGCGAGCTCGGCTTCCAGCAAGTCGGCATCACTGGTGTTGACCTGGGCGAGCACGAAGCGCACCTCGAACGCTGGCTGGCGGCCGGCTATCACGGGGAGATGGACTATATGGCTGCCCACGGCAGCAAACGTTCCCACCCGGAGCAACTGTTACCGGGCACACTGCGAGTCGTGTCGTTGCGCATGGACTACCTGCCTGGCGACACGCGCATGGTCGAGCAACTGGCGCATCCGGAAAAGGCCTACGTGTCTCGCTACGCGTTGGGCCGCGACTATCACAAGCTGATCCGCAAGCGCTTGCAACAGCTGGCCGAGCGCATTCAGCAGATGATCGGGCCGTTCGGCTTCCGTGCCTTCGTTGACAGCGCACCGGTGCTGGAAAAGGCCGTGGCGCAACAGGCCGGCCTTGGCTGGATCGGCAAGAATACCCTGGTGCTCAATCGCAAAGCCGGCAGCTGGTTCTTCCTTGGCGAACTATTCGTCGACATTGCCCTGCCGGTCGACGAACCCACCGCCCGCGACCACTGTGGGAGCTGCCATGCCTGCCTGGACATCTGCCCGACCGAGGCCTTCGTCGGCGAACGCGTGCTGGATGCGCGAAAATGTATCTCCTACCTGACCATCGAACTGAAAGGTCCGATCCCCGTCGAGCTGCGCTCGAAAATCGGCAACCGCGTGTTCGGATGCGATGACTGCCAGATCGTCTGCCCCTGGAACCGCTTCGCCAAACCGACCCAGCAGACCGACTTCCAGCCCCGCCACAGCTTGGACAATGCCGAACTGGCCACGCTGTTTCGCTGGACAGAAGACGAATTTCTCAGCCGCACCGAGGGCTCGCCGCTGCGGCGGACGGGCTATCAGAACTGGTTACGCAACCTGGCCGTTGGGCTCGGCAACGCTCCGTCCAGCATTCCTGTACTGGAAGCGCTGCAGGCGCGCCGCGATGACCCCTCGGAGCTGGTGCGCGAACATGTCCAATGGGCGTTGGGACAGCATGAAAAACAACGCTCTTCGTCTGCCTCAAATAGCGGGAACTAAGGGCGCATCGGCTCTGCCGAGGCGCTGATTGAAGCAGCACTCAAGCTGAGTAACTCTTCACCTTCCAGCGTTTCCTGCTGCAGTAGCCTGCTCGCGCTGCGCTCGAGCAGCTCCCGTCGTGCCTCAAGTAGCGCCAGGCTGCGCTGAAAAGCGGACTGAACAAGCTCCTGCACCTCCTCATCGATCGCTGTGGCAGTACTTTCCGAGTAATCATGCTGCGGCTTGAGGCCGAGCATCGCTTCGTTGCCCAAAAAGGAATTGGGCTCGCGCTCCAATGCCATATGGCCGAGGCGCCGGGACATGCCGTAGCGGGTGACCATGGCTCGGGCAATGTCGGTGACCTTGGCCAGGTCGTCCGCCGCACCGGTGGACAGGTGGGCAAACACCAACCACTCCGCTGCACGGCCGCCGAGCAGTACCGCCATCTTGTTTTCCAGCTCTTCGCGGGTCATCAGGAAGCGATCTTCGATGGGTCGCTGGATGGTATAGCCCAGCGCGCCCATGCCACGGGGAATGATCGATACCTTGTGCACCGGGTCGACGCCCGGCAGTGCCATGGCGACCAGCGCGTGGCCCATTTCGTGATACGCGACAATCTCGCGCTCACGTGGGTTGAGCAGCCGATTGCGCTTCTCCAGACCGGCGACGATGCGCTCGATGGCGGCGGTGAAATCTTCCATACCCACCGCCTCGGCGTGACGCCGGGTCGCCAGTAGCGTCGCCTCGTTGACCAGGTTGGCCAGGTCGGCACCGGTGAATCCAGGCGTCAACGCAGCGATAGCCTGGGGATCGACATCAGCGTCGAGCCTGGCTTTTTTCAAGTGCACGTTGAGAATCTGTACCCGCCCGACTTTGTCCGGGCGATCGACCAACACCTGACGGTCGAACCGGCCAGCGCGGAGCAGGGCCGGATCGAGAATCTCCGGCCGGTTGGTGGCGGCCAGCAAGACCAGTCCGCTGGAGGTATCGAAGCCGTCCATCTCGACCAGCAATTGGTTGAGCGTCTGCTCCTTCTCATCGTGCCCGCCGGACAGCGGCCCGGCGCCACGGGCGCGACCGAGGGCGTCCAGTTCGTCAATGAAGATGATCGCCGGTGCCTGGGCACGGGCCTGCTCGAACAGGTCACGCACCCGCGCGGCACCCACCCCGACAAAGATCTCGACAAACTCGGAGCCAGAAATGGAGAAGAACGGCACCTTTGCCTCGCCCGCCACGGCCCGCGCCAACAACGTCTTGCCGGTGCCGGGTGGGCCGACCAGCAGCACGCCCTTGGGCATGCGTCCGCCGAGGCGGCCGTAGGCCTGAGGATCACGCAGGAACTCGATAATTTCCTTGAGTTCGTCCTTGGCCTCGTCGACGCCGGCCACATCAGCGAAGCTAACCTTCATGTCAGTCTCGACGTAGACCCGCGCTTTGCTCTTGCCGATCTGCATCATGCCGCCGCCAAGGCCACCGCTCATGCGGCGCAGCAGAAACAGCCAGATGCCAAAGAACAGCGCCGCCGGAACGACCCACGACAGCAGGTCGCGCACCAGTGTGCTTTCCACCCTGCCGGTGTAGCGCACCGGATATTGCTGCAGGTGCTCGGCCAGCTGGGGCTCGACGCGGTTACTGACGAAGCGTCTTTGCCCGCTGGGCAACGGCTCCTTGAAGATGCCTTCGATACGCCGCTCGGTGATCGCCAGCTCGTCGATGCGCCCCTCCTTAAGGTGCTGCTCGAACTCGCTGTAGGGGATCGTCGCCACTTCCTGCTGTGCCGTCAGCAGGTATTGAATGCCGAGAAACGCCAGGACGGCGATAAACCAGTAACTCACGTGAAACTGAGCTTGTTCTTTCACCCTTTCCTCCTGGTCCTGACCACCATGAGCAACATGTCGCGGATACGTTGACTATGGCCCTTTCCGTGGCCCCACGCTGGACCTGGATCAGTAACAGGCCAAGCAGTGTCGCCTCAGAACGTTTCAGAGACCGCCGCTGACGCCAAGCCCAACACCTAATACGGCAGCGAGGGCAAAGGGCAACAACAGCGTGTCCAGCAACACGCTGGCCGGTAGGTCAAGCGCCGCATGCCTGGGCGCCCTGGCACCAAAGCGGTCCAACGGGCAGCAACCGCCGTTGAGGCTGTACCAGTCCAGGCGAGTGCCGGAATAGACGATGGGTGCGCCGGGTTTGGCGGCATCCAGGGTGCGCACTGTGGCGCAGCTGGAGAGCAGCAGGCCAGTCAGAAATATCGAGCAGAGCCGCATGACAGATCGTTTCATAGCCGGTCCTCGTCAGTAGTCACGGCATGGAGACGGTGCCTCTGCCCCGATGCGCAGCCGCACTCAGTCGTCACTGACGATATGGTGCTCGCCCCAGCGCGGCAGCATGTCCTGCGGAATGTTGAGCAGGTTGAGGATGCGCGCGACGATGAAATCCACCAGATCATCAATGGTCTGCGGCTGATGATAGAAGCCCGGTGACGCCGGCAGGATGGTTACGCCTAGATTGGACAGCTTGAGCATGTTCTCGAGATGAATGCTCGAGTACGGCGCCTCACGCGGCACCAGGATCAGCTGTCGGCGTTCCTTAAGGGCAACATCCGCTGCTCGCTCGATCAGATTGTTGCAGGCTCCGGTGGCGATGGCCGACAAGGTGCCGGTCGAGCACGGCACCACCACCATCGCCGTCGGCGCGCCGGAGCCGGACGCCGGCGGTGCCATCCAGTCTTCCTTGGCAAAGACGCGGATCTGCCCCGCCGCCGCGCCGGTGTATTCCGAAAGAAACGCCTGCATGGCTTGCGGTTTGGCCGGCAGCACCACGTCGGTCTCGGTGGCCATCACCAGTTGCGCCGCCTTGGAGATGAGGAAATGCACCTCGCGGTCTTCCTGAATCAGGCAATCCAGCAGGCGCAGGCCATATTGCGCGCCAGAGGCGCCGGTCATGGCGAGGGTGATGCGTTCCGGTCCGTTCATATATATCTGTTCCCTTTGCCGCTTGGTCGTGTTCCGGGGAGCTGAAGCCCACCCTACCTGCCCTCGCGCATGGAAAAGCCTTCGGCGATTTTCACCCCACCCACGGTCATCGTAGGGTGGAAAACCGCGAAGCGTTTTTCACCGTTACATGGTGTTGGCGCTTTCGGCCGCAACCTTACGCGTGGAAAAGCCTTCGGCGTTTTCCACCCTACGCCAGTGCGGCGGCCAGTTTGACGTGCAGCCCACCAAAGCCGCCATTGCTCATCACCACCACCTGCGTTCCCGGCGTGGCGTCGGCCCTGACCTTGGCGATGATGGCTTCCAGCGAATCGCACACGGTCGTCTCGACCGGCGAACCGGCGACCGTTGATGCCAGGTCCCAGCCGAGCGTCGGCGGCGCGTACCAGATAGCCTGATCCGCCAGCGCCACCGAGTCAGCCAAGCCTTCGCGGTGCGCGCCGAGTTTCATGGAGTTGGAACGTGGCTCGATCACCGCGATGATCGGCGCATCGCCCACCCGCTTACGCAGGCCATCGAGGGTAGTGGCGATGGCAGTTGGGTGATGCGCGAAGTCGTCGTAAAGGGTCACACCGTTGACCTCGGCGACTTTTTCCATGCGCCGCTTGACGCTACGGAACTCGCTCAGCGCCTCGGCGCCCTGCTTCGGCAGCACGCCGACATGCCGCGCCGCCGCCAGGGTCGCCAATGCATTGTTGACGTTGTGCTGGCCGGTCAGCGCCCAGTCGACCACGCCCTGCACGACGCCTTCGAATACGACTTCAAACCGCGAGCCGTCGGCACTCAGCAGATTGGCCTGCCACTGCCCGCCTTCACCGGTGGTCTGCACCGGCGTCCAGCAGCCCATGTCGATGACACGCTTGAGTGCTGCGTCGGACTGCGGATGGATGACCAAGCCTTCACCCGGAACGGTGCGCACCAGATGATGAAATTGCCGTTCGATGGAGGCGAGGTCCGGGAAAATATCGGCGTGGTCGAACTCAAGGTTGTTGAGGATGGCCGTGCGCGGACGGTAGTGTACGAATTTGCTGCGCTTGTCGAAGAAGGCGCTGTCGTACTCGTCCGCTTCGACCACGAAAAACGGCGTGCCACCCAGGCGCGCGGAGATGCCGAAATTCTGTGGCACCCCGCCGATGAGAAAGCCCGGGCTCATACCGGCATGTTCCAGCACCCAGGCGAGCATGCTGCTGGTGGTGGTCTTGCCATGGGTGCCTGCCGCGGCCAGCACCCAGCGCCCCTGCAGCACGTGATCGGCCAGCCATTGCGGGCCTGAGACGTACGGCAATCCTTTGTTCAGCGTGTATTCGACCGCCGGGTTCCCGCGCTTCATTGCGTTGCCGATCACCACCAGATCCGGTGCGGGCTCAAGCTGGCTGGGCTCGTAGCCTTGAGTCAGCTCGATGCCCTGAGCTTCCAACTGAGTGCTCATGGGGGGATAGACATTGGCGTCCGAACCGGTGACACGATGGCCAAGTTCCTTGGCAAGCACCGCCAGCGAGCCCATGAAGGTGCCGCAGATGCCGAGAATATGAATATGCATGAATGACCTCTGAAAAGCGCCGCGCCGGGCAATCGGATCAGGCGGCACAGCCACGCCTGTCGGCGCCGAAAACTGCGGCGCAGATTAGCACAGCGCTCGCGCGGCCATGCCCGACCAGCGCTACGCCGCACGTCGCCTCGCCAACCGACGAACGGACTTTGTTCTACGCTGGATGACAGCAGTCCCAACACAATTACAAGCCCCGGAGACTCACCATGCGTTACGCCCATCCCGGCAGCGAAGGCGCTGTCGTTTCCTTCAAGTCCCGTTACGGCAACTTCATCAACGGCGAGTTCGTCGAGCCGGCCAACGGTCAGTACTTCACCAACCTGTCCCCGGTTAACGGCCAACCTATCGCCGAGTTTCCGCGCTCCGACGCCGCCGACATCGAAAAAGCGCTGGACGCCGCCCACGCCGCCGCCGAGGCCTGGGGCAAGACCAGCGTGCAGGCACGTTCGCTGATCCTGCTGCAGATCGCCGACCGCATTGAGCAAAACCTCGAGATGCTCGCCATCACCGAGACCTGGGACAACGGTAAGGCGGTGCGTGAAACCCTGAACGCGGACATTCCGCTCGCCGCTGACCACTTCCGCTACTTCGCCGGTTGCATCCGCGCCCAGGAGGGCACCGCCGCCGAGATCGACGAGCACACCGCCGCCTATCATTTTCATGAGCCGTTGGGCGTGGTCGGGCAGATCATCCCCTGGAACTTCCCGATTCTGATGGCCGCCTGGAAGCTCGCCCCGGCGCTGGCCGCGGGCAACTGCGTGGTGTTGAAGCCGGCCGAGCAAACACCGCTGGGCATCGCCGTGCTGATGGAAGTCATCGGTGATCTGCTGCCACCGGGCGTGCTCAACGTCGTGCAGGGTTACGGCCGTGAGGCTGGCGAAGCCCTGGCGAGCAGCAAACGTATCGCCAAGATCGCCTTCACCGGCTCGACGCCGGTCGGCTCGCACATCATGAAACGCGCCGCCGAAGCCATCATTCCGAGCACCGTCGAGCTGGGCGGAAAGAGCCCGAACATTTATTTCGAAGACATCATGCAAGCCGAGCCGACTTTCATCGAGAAAGCCGCGGAGGGTCTGGTGCTGGGCTTTTTCAACCAGGGCGAAGTCTGCACCTGCCCGTCGCGGGCGCTGGTGCAAGAGTCGATCTACGGGCCGTTCATGGAAGCGGTGATGAAGAAGGTCGCGCAGATCAAGCGCGGCGACCCGCTGGACACCGACACCATGGTCGGTGCCCAGGCCAGTCAGCAGCAGTTCGACAAGATCATGTCCTACCTGGACATCGCCAAACAGGAAGGCGCCGAGGTGCTCACCGGTGGAGCGGCTGAAAAGCTGGAAGGCTCTCTCGCCACCGGCTACTACATCCAGCCAACGCTGCTCAAGGGCACCAACAAGATGCGCGTCTTCCAGGAGGAAATCTTCGGCCCGGTGATCGGGGTTACCACCTTCAAGGACGAGGCCGAGGCGCTGGCCATCGCCAACGACACTGAATACGGCCTCGGCGCGGGCGTCTGGACCCGCGACATCAACCGCGCCTACCGCATGGGCCGGGCGATCAAGGCCGGTCGCGTCTGGACCAATTGCTACCACCTCTACCCCGCGCATGCGGCGTTTGGCGGCTACAAGAAGTCCGGCGTCGGTCGCGAAACCCACAAGATGATCCTCGACAGCTACCAGCAGACCAAGAACCTGCTGATCAGCTACGACATCAACCCGCTAGGGTTCTTCTAGGCCATAACCGCTAGCCCAGAAAGAGTGCCCGCCCGCGCCACAAGGCGTCGGGCTGGTGCGTCCGTGGCTGACTTTTCACTCAGGAGGCTCCTGAACGCCCCACAAACTGCACAGGCACAGCGCTTGCTTTAACCATTCTGCCGTTACCGACCCCATCAAAGGATGCTCCTCCATGGCTCTCGAACACAGCAGTGCGACACCCGCGACCCACGCCACCGATTTCGAAGCAGTTGGCAGTACCTACTTTCAGGAACGCGAGCTCAAGAAAGGCGCCGCCGGTTGGGTGCTGCTGGTTGGGCTGGGCGTCGCCTACGTGATCTCCGGTGATTACGCTGGCTGGAACTTCGGGCTCGCCCAAGGCGGCTGGGGCGGACTGTTCATCGCCACGCTGCTGATGGCGACCATGTACCTGTGCATGTGCTTTTCGCTGGCCGAGCTGTCCTCGATGATCCCCACCGCAGGCGGTGGCTATGGCTTTGCCCGTAGCGCATTCGGCCCGCTGGGCGGCTTTCTCACCGGCACGGCAATCCTTATCGAATACGCCATCG
Organism: Stutzerimonas chloritidismutans; assembly: GCF_038562055.1. Classification (GTDB taxonomy): domain Bacteria; phylum Pseudomonadota; class Gammaproteobacteria; order Pseudomonadales; family Pseudomonadaceae; genus Stutzerimonas; species Stutzerimonas chloritidismutans_A. The sequence continues at coordinate 82,027 of NZ_JBCFXD010000015.1, forward strand.
CGCCGGCGGCCATCGCCGTATTCATCGGCGCCTACTGCGAGTCGCTGTTCGGCATCGGCGGCTGGGCGATCTACCTGGCCTTCTACATCATCTTTATCGGCATCCACATCTTTGGCGTCGGCGAGGCGCTGAAGCTGATGTTCATCATCACGGCCATCGCCGCGCTGGCTCTTGGGGTGTTCATTGTCGCGATGGTGCCGCACTTCTCCGTCGACAAGCTGCTGGACATCGCCCCGACCACGGCCGCTGGCGCCAGCAGCTTTCTGCCCTACGGCTACGTCGGTATCTGGGCGGCGATTCCCTACGCGATCTGGTTCTTCCTAGCGGTCGAAGGCGTACCGCTGGCCGCCGAGGAAACCAAGAACCCCCAGCGCGACATGCCACGCGGATTGATCGGCGCCATGCTGATTCTGGTCGCCTTCGCCGGGCTGATCCTGCTGGTCGGCCCCGGCGGTGCGGGCTCCAGCACCCTGATCGAATCCGGCAACCCGCTGGTGGAAGCGCTGACCACCGCCTATGGCTCGTCGACCTGGATGAGCGGCTTCGTCAATCTGGTCGGCCTGGCCGGGCTGATCGCCAGTTTCTTCTCGATCATCTACGCCTACTCGCGGCAGATCTTCGCGTTGTCACGGGCCGGCTACCTGCCACGCAAACTGTCGCTGACCAACAAGAACAAGGCGCCGGTCATGGCTTTGGTGATACCGGGCTTCATCGGTTTCCTGCTCTCGCTGACCGGCCAGGGCGACCTGCTGATTCTCGTCGCGGTATTCGGCGCGACCATCTCCTATGTGCTGATGATGGCTTCGCACATCGTCCTGCGCATGCGCCGGCCCGACCTGCACCGCCCCTACAAGACACCCGGCGGCGTGCTGACGTCCGGCGTGGCGCTGGTGCTGGCCTGCCTCGCGGTGGTCGCCGGATTCCTGGTCGACCCACGGGTGGTCATCGCCGCGGCGGTCATCTACGGCATCTTCATCGCCTATTTCGCCTTCTACAGCCGGCACCATCTGGTCGCCGGCACGCCGGAGGAGGAATTCGCGGCGATCGAGAAGGCCGAGGCGTCGTTGAACTAGCGAGGAGAAAGGCCATGGCGCAATACACCCACAGCGTAGGCGGCACCCAGTGGCGCTTCGACAGCCTGCGCGACGTCATGGCCAAGGCCAGTCCGGCGCGCTCCGGGGATTTTCTCGCTGAAGTTGCGGCGGGCAGCGATGCTGAGCGCGTCGCTGCCCAGATGTGCCTGGCGCAAATCCCGCTCAAGCGCTTTCTCGAAGAAGCGCTCATCCCGTACGAAACGGATGAAGTCACGCGTCTGATCATAGACAGCCACGCCGCCGACGCCTTCGCGCCGGTCAGTCACCTGACCGTCGGCGACTTCCGTAATTGGCTGCTCGGGGACGCCGCTGACGAGGCGGCGCTGAAAGCCCTCGCGCCGGGGCTGACGCCGGAGATGGTCGCCGCGGTATCGAAAATCATGCGGGTGCAGGACCTGATCCTCGTCGCACAGAAAGTCCGCGTGGTGACCCGCTTTCGCAACACCATCGGCCTGCGCGGCCGCATGTCCACCCGCCTGCAGCCCAATCATCCCACCGACGAAGCCGCCGGCATCGCCGCGAGCATCGTCGACGGTCTGCTCTACGGCAATGGTGATGCGGTCATTGGCATCAACCCGGCCACCGACAGCACCAGCTGCATCTGCGAGCTGCTGAAGATGCTCGACGCGGTCATCAGCCGTTACGAGATTCCGACCCAAGGCTGCATCCTCACCCATGTCACCACCTCCATCGAGGCGATCAACCGCGGCGCGCCGCTGGACCTGGTGTTCCAGTCCATCGCCGGTACCGAAGCGGCGAACAGCAGTTTCGGCATCAACCTCGCGTTGCTGCAGGAAGGCTACGAAGCAGGTCTGTCACAGAAGCGCGGCACGCTGGGCGACAACCTGATGTACTTCGAGACCGGTCAGGGCAGCGCCTTGTCGGCCAATGCTCATCACGGCGTCGACCAACAAACCTGCGAAGCGCGCGCTTATGCCGTGGCCCGTAAATTCAAACCGCTGCTGGTGAACACCGTGGTCGGTTTCATCGGCCCGGAATACCTCTACAACGGCAAGCAGATCATCCGCGCCGGCCTGGAAGACCACTTCTGCGCCAAGCTGCTTGGTGTGCCCATGGGCTGCGACATCTGCTACACCAACCACGCCGAAGCCGATCAGGACGACATGGACGTGCTGTTGACCCTGCTCGGCACCGCCGGCATCAACTTCATCATGGGCATTCCAGGCTCCGACGATGTGATGCTCAACTACCAGACCACCTCCTTCCATGATGCGCTCTACCTGCGCCAGAGCCTCGGCCTGCACCCGGCGCCGGAGTTCGAGGCGTGGCTGGCGAAGATGGAGATCCTGCGTCAGGACGGCGGCCGTTTGCAGATGGGCAGCCAGCTCCCACCAGCCTTCCGCCAGGCCCTGGAGCGCATGGCATGAAGCCCCACATCACGCGTACGGGTAGACCTGCCCCAAGGAGTGCTGCATGAGCCGTCAACCTCCCGCACCCACCGCGATCACCAACCCCTGGGCTCACCTGCGCCAACACACCCCGGCACGGATCGCGCTGGGTCGAGCCGGCGCCAGCCTGCCCACCGAGGCCCAACTGGACTTCCAGTTTGCCCATGCCCAGGCGCGCGACGCCGTGCACCTCACCCTGGACACCGAAGCTCTGGCCATGCAACTGGAACAACGCGGCCATCGCGTCCTGCAATTGCACAGCGCCGCACCGGACCGCGACACCTACCTGCAACGGCCCGATCTGGGACGGCGATTGAGCGACGCATCGGCCGAGCGGGTAGACGACCACGCGCGGCAACATGAGGCGGGCTACGACCTGGCCATCGTCATCGCCGACGGGCTATCGGCACTCGCCGTGCAACGCCACGCCTTGCCCCTGCTGCAGCGCATCGAGGAGCAGATCGAGAAAGACGGCTGGAGCCTTGCGCCGATCTGCCTGGTGCAGCAGAGCCGGGTCGCGCTGGGTGACGAGGTGGGCGAACGGCTGGAAGCGAAAATGGTGGTCATGCTGCTCGGCGAACGCCCGGGCCTGAGTTCACCGGACAGCCTCGGGCTGTATTTCACCTACGCGCCGAAAGTCGGCCGTACCGATGCCGACCGCAACTGCATCTCCAACATCCGTCTCGAAGGCTTGAGCTACAACCTCGCCGCCCACCGCCTGATACATTTGATGCGCGAAGCCTGCCGACGACAACTTTCCGGCGTGAATCTCAAAGACGAAGCGGAAATCCTCAGCCTCGACGACGCCTCGCCCAAACCCGGAAATTTCCTGCTTGGCTAAACGCACGCCTGCGCTTGCCGGCCGCTATCGCGCCGCTTTAAGGTTGACGCCCTCTCGCTTGGAAGCTCCTCCATGTGGTCGTTCCGCGACTGGCGCCGCAAGCGCATCCTCGCCCGTCTCGCCATCGAACCGGCGCTCTGGCAACGCGTGCTCGACAGTCTGCCGATTCTCGATGGCCTGAGCCTCGAGGAAACCGACCGCCTGCGTGAGCGCAGCCTGCTGTTCCTGCATGCCAAACGATTGACCGCCCTGCCCGGCGTCGAGCTTGAACTTGATGATCGTCTGCGCCTGGCCGTTCAGGCCGAGTTGCCCTTGCTGCACCTGGCGGATCTGGACTGGTATCAGGGCTTTCATGAAATCGTGATCTATCCCGACGATTTCCACAGCCCGCAAAAGCACCGCGATTCCACTGGCGTGATGCACGAGTGGGACGGCGAGCACAGCGGCGAAGCCTGGTTGCAGGGCCCGGTGATTCTCGCCCTGCCGGGTGTCCGGCAAAGCGGCGCCTGGGAAGGCTATAACCTGGTGATCCACGAGCTCGCCCACAAACTCGACATGCTCAACGGCGACGCCAACGGCCTGCCGCCCTTGCACCGCAACATGCGTATCGAGGATTGGGCCCACGCCATGCAAAAGGCGTACGACGCCCTCAACGCCCGGTTGGATGCCCATCCCCATGCCCACACCGCCATTGATCCCTACGCGGCGGAGAACCCGGCCGAGTTTTTTGCCGTCACCAGCGAATACTTCTTCAGCGCCCCGGACGTGCTGCACGAGGCCTATCCCGAGGTTTACCGGCAGCTCGCCGCCTTCTATCGACAGGACCCGCTGATACGCCTGCAGCAGCTGCAAACCAGCCATCCGCAGTACGCGGAACCTCATTGACTTGAAGCCGTCGAATGCGCGCATTGCCTGACCCGCGAGCTTCACCAATGCTGGCATGGCAAAACGCCCGACACTGGGCCTATAATCGCGCCCACTTTTTTCGCCCCAGGCCGCCTTGGCCGACCACGGAGCCATGTTCATGAGCTACAGCAAAGTCCCGGCCGGCAAAGACCTGCCAAACGACATCTACGTCGCCATCGAAATCCCGGCCAACCACGCGCCGATCAAATACGAAATCGATCACGACACCGACTGCCTGTTCGTCGACCGCTTCATGGCCACGCCGATGTTCTACCCGGCCAACTACGGTTTCATCCCGCACACCCTGGCCGACGACGGCGACCCGCTCGACGTGCTGGTCGTAACCCCTTATCCGGTGGCTCCGGGCTCCGTCATCCGCTGCCGTCCGGTCGGCGTGCTGAACATGACCGACGAAGCCGGCGGCGACGCCAAGCTGATCGCCGTCCCGCACGACAAGCTGACTCAGCTCTACAAAGACATCAAGGAATACACCGACCTGCCGCCGCTGCTGATCGAGCAGATCAAGCACTTCTTCGAGAACTACAAGGATCTCGAGAAGGGCAAGTGGGTCAAGGTCGAAGGCTGGGAAGGCGCCGACGCCGCCCGCGCCGCCATCATCAAAGCTGCCGAGGCTTATCAGAAGTAAGCCGAAGCACTGAAGAAAAGCCGGCCACAAGCCGGCTTTTTTATTGTCCAGACAAAACCAATGACCGCCACAAGACCTAGGAACCACGGCACGTCCAGCGTATTATCGCCCCACCAATGTCCACTAACGACCAGAAGTTTCCACCGACAAGGTGTGGGTCAAAGTGTGGGTCAAAGCGCAAGTCTGGCAGGTGTAGGCTGTGGGAAAACTAACTAGCAAAAAATTGGATTCTTTGGCTAAGCAGGCGTCTTCAGGCAAGACTAATGATGGAGACGGTCTGTATTTCCAAATTTCCAAAAGTGGCACCGCCAGTTGGATTTTCCGCTACAAGGTGGATGGCCGTAGCCGCGAGATGGGACTTGGCCCATATCCTGCGATAACCCTCAGTGAAGCGCGTCAACAGGCCTCAGATCAGCGCAAACTGCTTGCGTGCGGCAATGACCCTCTGGCTACCCGAGACGCTGCAAGAGAAGCCAAGCGCGAAGCCGAACGCCAAGCTGCTGCTCGCAGCACTGACTTCGAGACTCTTTCACGCGACTATCAGTTGGCACATGGCGGAACCTGGTCTGAGAAATGGCGTAAGGGCTGGCTTCGTAAGCTAGAGCTGTACGCGTTTCCCATCATCGGCAAGCTGTCGGCGAGCGCCATCGAAACCGAGCACGTTCTCAAGGTTCTACGACCAATCTGGTCTGCAAAGACCCGCACTGCTGATGAAGTCAGGGGGCAGATTGAACAAGTATTGGACGCAGCAAAGGCTCGGCGCCTACGTGACGGAGATAACCCAGCACGATGGCGTGGCCACCTCGACAACCTCCTAAGCAAGGCGGAAAAGAAAAAAGCTAGGCAGCGGCAGCACTTTCAAGCGATGCGCTGGGAAGACTTACCTGGATTGATGGAGCAGCTTGCACAACACCCCTCGCGAGAAGCCGTAGCTGCTCGGCTACTCGTCCTGACTGGCGCCAGATCCCATATGGTTCGGTTTGCTCAATGGAGCGAGTTCGATCTGGAAAATGCCTTGTGGGCTCTTCCCGCCGAACGCATGAAGATGCGGAAGCCCTTCGTCATTCCACTCTCGGCTCAGACGGTTGCAATGCTCAAAGGCATGACTCGGGGTGATACGACATATGTTTTTCCTGGTCAGGGGAAAAGTGGCGTGATGCATGCAAACGCAGTCAGAGCTCTGCTGCACAAGCTGGGACATACGGACATCACCCGCCACGGTTTTCGATCGACATTTCGTGACTGGGCAAATGAGTGCACTCATTACCCCCGAGAGGTATGCGAGCTTGCGCTGGCCCACGATGAAAGAGACCAAACTGAAGCGGCCTATTCCCGCTCAAATCTTCTTGAGAAGCGCAGAGCGCTCATGGCTGAATGGGCAGACTTTTGTACAACCCCACGCCGCACGCCAAAGGGCACTGATCGTGCCTCTGAAGACACGCGCACTTGACCCGTCATATCTGAAATGAAGCGAGACTCGCTGATGATTCGCGGCCTACCTCAGCCCGAGTGGCTTTCAACAGACCAAGCACTGAAGCTCCTCCAAACACTAGAAGCTGGGCTTACCATTGCTGACTTAGTCAGCTATTGCACAGAGCTGAAATTATTTGTCGTTTACGTCCGCCTTCGAATGGTTCAAGGGATCATCTCAGACGACCAGACCGAGGTATACGGTCTCGGTACGTATGCGGTCAGTAATCCAGAAGATCTCTTCTACGGATCGAATAGCGTGACGCTGCATATGCATGGTGACGTATTCGACGCGCCGGACCCACAGGCATTGAAACTGCGCAATGTGGACTGGGAATATACGACCCAGAAAGACAAGCTCCGCATATTGTTCAAGCGATCCGAGCTGGTCCAGCTCCTGTCCACGCCGTCTGCTGCAGACCTGTCGGTACCCGTAATGGCTCCACCACCCGCCACTCATTTGATCGTAATCTCAAAACTGTTGGAGTTGCTGAGAGCAGGTGCACGCCTGCACACACAGACAGACATTGCGAAGGCGGTGGAGGAAGAGTTCCCTCATATCCAAGGACTGGGGGAGACAAGCCTGCGCACTCTGTTTGCGGCAGCTAATGAAGCGCGCAAGAATGTCCCAGCCCGCCCGACAGGAGCTGGCCCGAAAATCCGTCTGGATTAAAAATAAATCCAATTGAACTGACATAGGGTTACCGACCGGATCAAATTGACAGGACCTCAACAAGCGCATCACGCGCTAAGGATCCTCGTCATGCCCAGACTTCAGCCCACCCCCCCTTCTCAGTCAGCATTTAGTTACTCGCGTCGCTTCCTTCGTCTTCCTCAAGTTGAACAACTCACCGGATTCAAGCGTTCACACATCTACAACCTGATGAAGACTGGTGAGTTTCCATCGTCGATCAAACTCGGAGCCCGAGCAGTAGCGTGGGATTCGTTATCAATCGAACAGTGGCAAAAAGAGCGCATCACAGCAGCACAATCCGCGCTTCATTGACGCGACCAGGCTTATCGAACCAATGGACACATTGTACCACTCACCCAGTTACAACAGATCGCGAAGACACCGCAAAGGCCCATCAACGGTGGGCCGCCTGATCGATCTCTACCTCAGCACCCAAGCCTACGTAGTTAAGACTAAGTATCTACTTAGTGATTCTATGACTGTAGAAGACCAAGAGCAGTATCAGGAACTGAGGACAGAAATACTGAACAACGAGGTCAGAGCGAAAAAAATCTTCCAAACCTTGAAGCTTCCAAGATGGAGATCTCTTCCGGAAGACCTGAGACAGGTATTCATCATGGCTGCCGTTGGAAGCCTTGGAAATGGGCTAGCCGTCACTTGTAACGTCGGCCCAAGAGCAGCGAAGCGTGCCTCAGAAGCCTCCAGAGGTCCTGCTGACTACATAGGTCGAAAACTTCGTGGGTTGATGAGTATCGCTCCCGAGCTAGCAATTGTTCTTGAGGACGCTGAATATCGACAGGGATGTAACCCTGGATTGCACTTCCATGCAGCCATCCGGATGTCCACAGATCAAATAGCCGTACTTGAAGCAGCATTGTTGAGACTGTTTTCCTCTGACTACGTGGAGGTTGCCGGTAACCAAGCGGTGTTCATCAAGCCCATCTGTGAACCCGGCACCTGGGGCTCCTATTGCTGCAAGACGCTCCTTAAACCAAATCAAGTCGATAAAGCTGTATTCGCTACGAAAGCCGCTAGTAGGGCTGGCGAGCAGCTGTATAACGAGACCATGCGCTGGATCAGAGAGCTACCCGTTCCGGAGTTGTTGCAGGCAGAGTTAGATGACTCGCTCCGCCAGTTGGTGCTCTCCAAGCAATGCCCGGAGTTGTGCCTACTGATCCGCCATCATGCTGAGCACAGGAGTGAGACAAGAAGGTTACGCCGCAAGCAGGCGAGAGATATCAAACAGCTTGCAGCAACCAATCCGGATCAAATCATGCAAGAGTTAGTCAGCATATTCCGAAGCGCATCTGAAAGAAGTTATATCGAAGCATTTGTAAGCCCCGTAGAGCGCGCTGACGAAGAGATCTTGAACAAGCTCGACATTGGCAGCACTCAGCGCTCTATCGCGCTTACAGAGCGATATAGCGAGCTTCCCGGCGTCGGTGTCTGGTCGAACAACTAATGGGACAACGCACCGCTCGTGGACTCTAAAAGAGAGCATGGCCGGGAACCTCGGCAAGGATGCCGGCACTTTCAAAAGAAACAGGTCATCGTCTAATGGTTCTGCTAGCTACAAGTCTGCTTGCGCTTGCTCACGGAGTCGGAAGGCCTCTGGCTCGTGAGCTTAACGTGGAATCAGGCATTTTTCAGAACCGGACATTGAATAGAATTTCCCTGTCCGGACATGTACTGAGTTGCGAAACGTCAAAGTCTTAGAACCATATTTACTTCCCCAACCCAGTCGATCCTTCGTGCCAATCAGCCTCAAAACTCTCCTTACACAATGCTAGGCGGAAATATAAGTTAACAGATGTTCATCTCATGTTAACGATCCGGACAAGTAAGGTTTACATGGAAGGATCTCATGTGAAACTCCATTGAGGCCTGCCTGCCAACGACGCTAGGAAAATATCCTTACATGCAGCCAGCAGCAACCACTAGCAATCCCGATCCGCTCCTGTCTTTTTCGTGGCGATAGCCGGCGTATCAAGCCAGGAGGCCCGGCGCCTGGTCCAGGATGCTTTCATCTGCAACCTAAATATCCACTACTTGTTGCCACCGGCACGGCCAGCTAAGCCTCGGACCTCTCGTATGCCAGGCTGAAGATCAAATTCAATCCACCCTGGAATCCATCGCAAAGCCTATTCTTCGGCGCCTAGTGCATCCAGCCATTCCCGGCATTCGCAAGTCTGGCTCGCCAGATTCGATCGAGCGAACCAGCACCAGCATTTTGCACGCATGGCTTAAGGATCGTACCTGGGCGCAAGCTTCAAATTAGGTACTCCGTACAATGCCTCCCGATTTCGCAGCCAGAGTTGGTACTCCCGAGCTGATCCAGAATGATCGAGCGAGCAGTCAACGCCCCATTGTCTAAGAGCGTAGCCAGCGACGGCGGCGCGAACCCTTACGAGCATGATGCCGTCTTTGTCGAAGGGGTAGTCGCATAGCACTGGCTCTTTGCGTTCAAGCCCCGGGTGAGGGACCAGTTCAAGTACGACGCGTCGAGACCAGTGGTCATCCTCATCGGCACATTCAGCTTCGCGAGCCGAACCAGCATCCTTTACCGATACCACTCGGGTGATCACAAAATCCCTGAATTCACAGCTCTCGCGATCGTATGCCCTCGCGTGCCATCGTCTGCCATCGCTATGCAGGCCGAACGGCGCGATAACTCTGGTGCTGCATCGAGCCAGTGACTCATACGCGATCTCGATTGCGCGCTGCTGCCTAATCGCGCGGCAGACAGCCGCCAAGATGTCAATTTTGGGTTGTGACAGGGATTCGCTAACGGTGCATGGGATTCCTGTCGACCAGCTCAAATGCTCCTCGTCTCCGAACCCCTGACTCAGCCATGTTGTGATGCGGGAAACCGAGTAAGTAAAGATAGGGTTAAAGCCTTCACTCGGGCGGTACACCTTCTCTCGCTGGTCAAGCAACAGGTTCTCGGGTGCCAGCTCTCGGTATAGCGACAGATCCCTGGTTGCTGCCGCCGTCTGGATATCGAAGCGACTGACAACATCCCGCCGAGAAACCGCGCCGCAGAACCAGGCCTGTTGCTCGATGAACGCCAGTCTGTCTCGTTGCTTCTGTTGTATGCCTTCGATGGGGGATGTGTTGGACACTGTATATAACCTCAGCTTGCCACTGCCTGATGCGATCTTATATCTTTTTGGTTCGATGTCAGAATCATAATGATTCGATGGTCTCTTTCCTTGTGTCGACTATCGCGTCCGCGCTGACACTTGTCCACCTATCAGCCTGCGGAGGCCCTGTGGCCAAACTTCTCCGGATCATCCTGATTGACTCGCTTTGCCGAGGAGAGATTGTCGAGGTGAAAACCGACGACAACACATGCCTGACGGGCACCAACGGCATCGGCAAGTCGACCTTTCTGAAGCTGATCCCACTGTTCTACGGCGCGCCTGCAGGTCGGATGGTTCGCAAGGGCACCAATACCACCAGCTTCGCGGATCACTACCTGCCTCATGTATCGAGCTACATCGTGTTCGAGTACGAGAACCACGAGGGAGCGCTCCGGCTGGCCATCCTGCATCGGTCATCGAATGGTTACGCCTACAAGTTGGCAGCATCAGGTTGGAAGCCTGAGCTGCTCTATGTGGATCAGGACTCAGGCGAGCTGGTAATGCCTGGGAAGGTCAGTAGTCGTATCCAGGGCATGGGGGTCGATTGCACGCCGGAACTGAGTTGGAGCCATTACAGCAAGATCATTCAGTACAACACTGGATCTGCAGACATGGACGGAGTCACGGATGCGGCTGTGAAAAAGATGATCAATCTCTTCAGACGCATGTATTCCCTGGCACCGTTGAGGCGCAACTTTGCCGGCATCGATAGCCTCATGTTCTCGCTTCTGGAATCCAAGGGGACCTTTGACTCCATGGAGTCTGCTGTCGGAGAAATTATCCGGCAGGAAACCATGCGCAGCGAGATCGACCTTTCAGGCATCGACGTCCAGTCCTTCATGAGTGCGATCAGCAACCGGGCGAGCTACCTGGTCATGGACAGGGAAATAAAACCCAAGATTCTCAGTCTGGCGGCTTTGCGCAGCCGGCTGATGGCTTGCGATCTGCAGCTTGGACGCCTTAAGACGGTCGCCGTGTCGCGGCAGCTTTCTGTCAAGAAGGAGCAGGAGGCTGTCACGGATGCCATAGAAACGCAGCGCAAAGAGGAGCAATCTGCGCAAGATAATTCTCGTGAAGAGCAGCGGCAGGTTGACTGTCGATTGGGCGACGCCCGGGCAGCTTCCGCTGAGCAACTGAGGCTACTGGAAACGCTGGAAGATCAGAAGAGCAGGTATGACAAAGCCGGCATGCCGGCATTGCTTGCTGAGATCGATAGGCTTCCTTCGATGCAGGAGGATCTGGCCGCTAAGCGAGAGCAGCTGGCGCTGATGACCAATAAAAGCGCAGACATCGTGTCGCGGTTTTTGGCCATGGAACGAGCCGCCACTGATTCGCTGTCATCTCGACGTGAATACCGCCACAGCGAAGCGCAGGCCCGCCTCTCTGAACTTGATGCGCAGCTCCGCGCGCACAACGAGGCCTCGGAAGAGGCGCTTGGGCAGGCTCACAAGGCATTCACGGATGATCTCGCTCAGCATGAGCACACCCGAAGCAGCCTGGCTGCGATGGACGCTTCTGCTGCGGCAGAGATGGCCTTCCTGCTGAGGCAGAAGCATCTGCCGGATATGGCGGAGCAGATTGATGCCGAGCAGTCAGCTCTGGCTCAGCTCTATGAGTTGCAGGAGCAAACCCGACAGGACCTCGCCAGGCTTGATGCTGATCTTGCTGCCGTTATTGAGGAGCAGCAGGAGCTTGCCTTGGAAATGTCAGGGCTTGTTCGGGGTCGTGATGATCTGCGGACGCAGGTTACGTTGCTCTCAGCCCGTTTAAGTGCAGCTGATGACACGCTGCTCTCGTTTCTTCGCAGCAGCATGCCTGACTGGGAAAACACAGTGGGACGCGTCATAGATCCCCGGCTCTTGCTACGTGAGGATCTATCGCCGGTTGTTGCGGCACAATATGACGGGGTCTTTGGCCTGCGGATCGACCTTGAGCGCCTTGAAACTGTTGAGTTGCTCAACCTCGAAGAGCTGGAGTCTCAGGTTGCGCTGCTGAATCTGCGCATCGAAGAATGCAATGAGGCCGAGGCGGCCCTTAGTCGTCGTTCGGCATCTGCTCAGGTACGCCGCAATGAACGGCGTGAGGAGCGAGTCCCGTTTTACGCGCGTGCGGCAAGCCTTGAGGCTGATATTGCCGCCAGAAAGCAGCGCCTGGAGTCGCTTCGAGATGAGGGAGCAGAGATGCTTGCCATGGCTCGCGCCAAGGCTGAGGAGGCGGCCGACAAGGCTTCAGTTGCGCTGTCGAAAAAAGTAGTCGAGATCGATGAGCTGAAAACCGCTTTTGGTCGCCATAAGGTTGAGCTGAAGAGCATTGCAGATCAGGCCAGACAGGACATTGCGGCCCAGCGAAGCTCCGTTGAAGAGGCTCTTGCTGCTGCCCTAACTGACCTTGAACGGGATCATAAGGAAGAGATCAAGCGCATTGAGGCCGACAGGTTCTCCGCACTGCAGGGCGCCGGCATCGATGCTGGCGCGGTTCACCGATTGGAAACCACGGTGAGCGGTCTCGAGCAGGCGGTCAGAGACCTGGTTGAGCTGTTGCCTCGCATTCAAGAATACAAAGCATGGCTTGAAACCGCCTGGCCTACCATGGCTGCCCGTGAGGCCGCCTATGCAGAGGCAGAACAGGGAGTCACTCGCATTGAGCGTGAGCTGCAGGCGATGCGTGCGGCAGATGAGGCTCGACAGAAGGCCTATAAGGCGCAGCAAGCTGAGCTTGCCGCCCGCAACAGCGTGCTCTTCGATCAGGCCAGCGCGCTGCGCTCGGTTCTGGATCATCTTAGCTCAGTTGCTGCGGTCTCCTCCGGCACTGAGAGCCTTGAAAAGCTTTCTCCAGCGGATATCGAGTCGGAAGTCGGGCGAATAATCCGGGACGCTCACCAGATCAAGCAGGAGGGGCGCGGCCTTCTCCGTGATATTGAGGCTCCCTTTAATTTTGCGCATCGGGCCACCCCCGAGGCCGGTGTTGTGCACGAAATCATCATGCGCGCCAGGCATGCCGACAGCTCGGGTGAGCGGGTTTGGTTTTACGCCGCGCCGGAACTGCAGATGTATATCGATGATGGCCACGATGTTCAGCGGAGCAAGCTGGTCACCTATATCCGCATGCTGTGCAACCAACTTGTCGAAGGCGGCAAAATCCTTGCAGAAGTCGACCGCATAATTCAGGACGTTGGCCGGCGTGCGACGCTGAAGGTCTCTGAGGTACTCGGCCGCTTCCCAGAGTTCACCAATTTCCACCTCCATGTGGTCTCGAAGATCAAAGATTTGAAGATCAATGACCTGCCGATCTGGGAGCACATTCGAGCGATTGAGCTTCAATCGGCCCGATGGGAAGCTATGGGCAACGACGCGTTCCCGCCCGATGGGCTTGATCACGCCTTGCGTATGCTTCACTCGGCTATGGTTGATAAGCAGTGGCGGGGTGCACAGATTGACGAGTGCTTCGAGGTCAGCCTGTCCTGGCAGGTGAATGGTCAGCCACGCGTCGCTCGTAACACGACAGACCTGGGCGATGGTTTGAGTACTGGTCAACTAAAGATCGTAGTCGGGATGATCTATCTGGCACTGTTCGAAATGATTCGTCGGGACGCTGACTTCGAGCTGATCGTGCCTGTGGATGAGGCGCTGGAGCTGGAGGTCAACAACGCTGCGACTCTGGTGGGCAATTTCAACTCGCGCAACGTCAAGCTGATGCTGGGGTTCCCAGGCGGAGCGCCAGAGCTGATGCGTCATTTTAAGAATCTTTACGCCCTTGACCGGCGACGTTCGGGCGGGGTGTATCTGAAAGAGTACCGTGGCGCTGATCCCTTCGCTCTGGATGATCTGAATGCCGGCCTTCCCGCGGAAGATGGGGTGCCCGCATGAGAAAAGTTCTCGAAGGACTCATCGACGGGCAGTTCATCTGCCCTTACTCCAACCGCGATGTTTACGAGCAGCTTCGGCAGCCTGAGTTTGCCTCTGCTATTGATGCCGCACTTCGGCCGCTTGGACGGGCGCTGGGGCATCTGGGCGAGGGCGAAGACGTCACCGCGTTTTTCGCCCGCTATGTCGACCTCACCGACGCTGGCGATCGGCATGAAGCGATGGAAGAGCTGAAGCGCGTTCGCGATCAGATTATGCCTGTTCTGCATTTCATCCATCTCTACAGCCGAACTGAGAAAGTGGACGCTTGCCTTTCACCTGGGGAGGAAGTCTCCTTTGGTGAGTTGCTGATGCATGTAGATCAGTCCAACGTCGCTCGTGAACAGCTTCGTGATTTCTGTGTTTACCCGCTTTTTTCTCGGGTAAAGGCCGTCGAGGCTAACAAGGAAAAACTGACTGTCGTATTCAAAGGAATGGTGGAGGCTGGCTATCTTGTTCGCAAGGGTGCTGAGTCCAGCAATTATGTGGCCACCGGCAAGATGGGCTACTTCTACCAAGTAGTTTCATGGATCGCCGACAGCCAGAAATTGCTGCCTGCAGAAGAGTATGAGCCTGCTGTGAGCCAGGTCACGGGAGAGCTTCTGTGAAGGCGGAGAACTGGCGGGAGTTCGGTGCTCATCTGGCAGCTAATGCGGACATCATCGAGGACATTTGCCAGGCTGACGAAGAGGGCGTACCAAAGCCAGAAAAAATGACTGCCGGGCTGTCTTGGTTGGTCAGTCAGCGACTTATCGATGACTGCGATGGGTGCCTCCATCCCTCCTCCATGCTGCTTGACCTAGGGTCCCGTATTGGCGCGCAGCGCTTTGAGCTGTCAGCGCCCGACCTGCAGGAATTGTTGATCCGTATTGAAAATGGCTGTGAGCGATTCCACTCGGCCAAGGAGGGGGCGCCTTCTGAGCTGGATCGAGAGCTTCAGCAGGTGCGGCTTTCAGTTCGTCAGGTCGTCACCCATTTGCGTGATGAGCACCGGGCAGCGACTGATTTTATCGAGGCTCGTCACGGGTACTCATCACGGTTCAAAGAACGGCTGAGGGATATCGATAGCGCGGTAAAGCGCCTCGGGCGCCTATCTGAGAAGCTCCTGGCCTTCGATCGTGACAAGCTAAGTCATTGGTGCCGCGGTGACCGGTCTCTACGTCGTCTGCTGCTCAGTAGCCTGTATGAGTCGATGGACCGTTGCAAAACTGGGATACGTGATCTGATCGACCGACTGAACCAGTTGGGCACCACCATGCGACGGCGCAACCATTATCGCCTGGTGGCGCAGGGCGTATTCTCTTGGCTGCAGGATGGAAATCGTCCTGATATGGATGGGATCCTGGAGCGTGCCGATGCGGCTAGCTGGGTTCGTGCTATGCGACTGACCAATAGCGCCTACCTTCTCCCGCCTGTCGAGGATGAAAAAGGCATACAGGAAATGTTGGCCCTGATTCAGGCAATGCCTTTGCCGAAAGTCAGAAAGATTCTGCTCGACCCGCTGGTAAGTCGCGAAGCCGTGAAGGTGGTTCCTGCGGCTCCGGAGGTCGAGGATGCTCCGGCGCCATTTGTTGAGCCGCATTTCCACCGCATGCTTGCAGCGCTAAAGCGTGATCTGTCGCCCCAGAGCGCGCTGGCTTACTGGACAAACGTCGCCGACGGCGGTTTCCGCAGTGCCATCTGGCTCTATGCGTTGGATGCCTACTACCTGACGTTGATGGCGGATGCCGCCCGAGTCGGGACGATTCCGCGTTTCGTGTTGTCGCCGGTGCTGGGGCAGTCGCATCATGGCTTCGGCAATCAGGTAGTAGTCGACTTGGTGCTGCGCCTAAGGAAGAAAGGGGAGCGGTCATGACATCGTTGCTGCAAAGCAAGCGAGTCGTTGAGATGATCAGCCGCGCAGTTCGCATGGCCTTAACTGAGGTCTCCTTAGGCGACATCTGGCTGCAAATCCATCAAGCCCATGGGGTCGGCAGGGTCAGTGGTCGCAAACTCCTGCTTGACGCTGAGGACAGGAAGGCACTACGCAGCCTCGCTGGGCGGCATGCCGGCTGGGACCCTCATGTAGCGGGTAGCAAGGTTCAGGGTTGTCGTGCTGAACTGGCTGCATACATACGCAATGAAAAACTGTCCGGTGAGCGTGTCGCCAAGGATCTCGTCCTGGTCTCGGCCCCGTCCGGGAAGATATTGCTGGGAGACTCTATCCAGCCACTGGTGCCTGGATGCATGTTGACGGTGCCTTCTGGACTGGTTGCCGGGCAGCGCCGGATTATCATCGTTGAGAACCTGCAGGCCATGCTCCATGCGTCGCGCTATGCGCTTCCGGAGGACCTGATTGACGCTCCTTTCGTGTTCCGAGGGTCGCCTCAGTTTTCCGTAGGGGCTGTTGCGGATCTGGCTAAGCGTGTGTCCGAGGTTTACTACTTCCCTGATGCGGATCCACAAGGCCTGGTAAACGCCAACAAGGAGATCCTATCAAAGGGCACCCTTGCGCCGAGCCCGGAAGGATTCAGGGCAATGCACGATGCAGGTGTTAGTAAGCCGCAGGATTATGAGAAACAAGCTCACCTCATGCCTGGACTCCTTGCAACCGACAATCCATTGGTGAAGATCATTCATCATTACCGAGCTGGATTTTCCCAAGAATCGATGGCGGCGCTCTCGTGCCCGCTGCTGTGCTACGTATGAACCGTTCTGAGTCATATCCATGCATTTATGACGGGTGATTGTTGGCCGACTGCGATGAAGGACAACGGGCCGCTTCCGGCCAGAAGCAGCCATTAAACTTCTACAAGATCAGGGCGATGGGCTACCCCCGCTCCGGTAGACATCTCCGGCCTAACACCCCGCCAGGCTCAGACCTCATGCCCAAACATGGCACTCAGTGCCCCCCTGGCGGGTTTCAGCAACTGCGCGTAAGTCGTACCGAACTCCTCCAGCAGCTCACGCCGGGAAACGGGAAACTCATGGGTTTGCATTGCCAGAATGGCCTGCGTCACGGGACGCTCAGCCATGGCTTGGTAAAACCTGCTCAGGTCCTTGTTACCCTCCACCAAGTTCATGAAAGGAATCTCGAACAGTTCGGAGAAGGTTCGGCTGAGCTCCAACACATGAAACAGATGAAAGTCCGGAAGGTAAGGCTCCGGACCCAGCAGGAAGGGCTGCAGACGGGAGCGCCCCACAAGGCGCGCCAATGCACTTTTGATCATCAATACCGACCAGGCACTGAAAACCCCAGACTCGCGCTCGGTTTGGAACCCCAATGCCTTGGGAAAGTATCCCCCGACGAAGAACCAGTTGAAGAAAGGCCCGCTCAGCGAAAACGTGATGTAGTCGTTCAGCGTGTCGATCTCGGCACAGCGTTGTACGTCGTGACACGGATAGAACTTGGCCGCCTCCGGGTAGGTTCTGGCCAGATAACGACAAATCGCTTGTCTCTCCGAGACACACACACCGTTTACATCCGTGAGCGACGGAATCTTCCCCAGCGCGTTACGGACCTGATGCTCGGCCGAGAGCGTCTCACCTATGAAGGGAGACACGCGCTGATACTGAAACTCAAGGCCAGCCTCTTTCAGCATTTGCGCAACCAGCGCCATGAAAGGTGAAAGCCAGAATCCATAGAGAACCCGCTGTCCACTTGCGCCTTCAACATCCTCTGAAAACATGGAACTGACTCCTGATCTGCTGATTAAACATTCGTCCGCAGTACCGGCCCCAGGGTGATCTTGGACAGGATTTCGATCATGGTGCGGCTCGTGCGGACCAGGGCGCCAGGCACCCTGCCCTGAGTAAAAAGAACGGGATGGAGTGGGACATCCCGCCGGCCATTTCACGCTCGGGTGCATGTGGCCTAAACCGGATTGCGAGCTCAGCGCCCCGCGCGCAGCTCTGCACGGAGGATCTTGCCGATGGGCGACTTGGGCAGTTGCTCGCGGAAGACGATCTGCTTCGGTACCTTGTAGGCGGTCAGCCGCTCACGGCAGTGGCGGATGATTGCCTCGCCATCCAGGCCGGGCCGCCGCAACGCGACAAAGGCGCGTATTGCCTCGCCGGTGATCTCGTCCGCCACACCGATCACCGCCACCTCGCTCACGTCCGGGTGCTCGGCGATGACGTCTTCCACCTCGTTGGGATACACGTTGAAGCCCGAGACCAGGATCATGTCCTTCTTGCGGTCGACGATGCGGATGTAGCCCTGTTCGTCCATCACCGCGATGTCGCCGGTACGGAACCAGCCATCGGCGAAGGCCTCGGCGGTCTCGTCCGGGCGGTTCAGGTAGCGTTCGACGATATGCGGGCCACGTACCAGCAGTTCGCCAGGCGTTCCCATCGCGAGCTCGCGTCCCGCAGAGTCCGCTATGCGCACCTGGCTCCCGGGCATGGGTAGGCCAACAGTTCCCGGACGGGATGTTGGTCCCGGCGGGTTGAATGACACGAAGCAGCTGGTTTCCGTCAGCCCATAGCCCTCCAGGATCTGGCCAACCGCCGCCTGCCAGCGCTCGGCGGTGCTCGGCCGCAACGACGTGCCACCGGAAACGGCCAGCTTGAGCTTGGGTGGATTGGCCTGCAGCCAGGGTTCTGCCAGCAGGCCGGCATAGAGCGTATCCACGCCGGTCATCCAACGCACCGGGAACTTGTCGAACGCCGGGAACACGTTGGACAGCGGGCGAGGATTGGGCACCAGCAGGTTGCGCCCACCGCGGCGGAAGAACAGCAGGAAGTTAAAGTTGAAGGCGAAGATGTGGTAGAGCGGCGGCACGGTGACGATCGCTTCGCCGGGCTCGATGTATACGTCATGGGCACTGATGTAGTCCTCGGCCATGCGCAGCACGGCGAGGAGGTTAGCATGGCTCAGCACGGCACCCTTGCTGCGCCCGGTGGTGCCGCCGGTGTACTGGTAGAGCGCCACGGGATGGGGTTCGGCTTGTACCGGTAGCTGTCCTTGGCCGATGGTCAGGGCTTCGCTGAAGCGCTGGTGGGCGATGCGTGGGGTCAGGTCGCCGCCGCTTTCGGCGGCCAGCTTCTGCTGGATCGCGGCGCCGACGGCTGGCGGGAAGAAGTCTCCCAGGCTGGTGGTCACCAGGCGCACACCCTTCTCGGCAATCACCGCCTCGGCGCGACCGACGAACAGATCGCAGGCGACCAGCAGCTTGGCGCCGCTGTCGGTCAGCTGCGCTTCCAACTCGCGCGCGGTGTACAGCGGGTTGACGTTGGTGACGATCAGCCCCGCCTTCCAGGTGCCCAGTACGGCAATGGGGTAGTGCAAGCTGTTGGGCAGCTGGATCGCCACCACGTCGCCGCTTTTCAGCCCCTGCTCCTTCAGCAGGTAGGCGGCGAAGGCATCCGACAGTGCGTCGACCTCGCTAAAGGTGATGTCGGCGTGTAGCCCTGTGGGCAGCACGATGGTGAAAGCCGGCGCGTCGGCGAAGTGCTCGGCGCCATGACGGGCGAAATCGGCGACGCTGCCGCGCAATGCTTGGGGATCTATCCGGTAGTCGCGCAGGCTGGGTGGATAGCTCTGCTGCCACGGTTTGGACATGCTCATCTTCGGTTTTCCTTGTTCTTGTTCTCGGGCGTTGTTCGCGCCGCCCGGTATGGGCAGACGGAACTGGAGGCTAGAGCTGGATCTCGATATCCCCCGTGGGGAACGCGACGCAGGAATAGATCCAGCCGAAATCGCGGTCGGACTTGCGCAGATGAGCCTCCTGCGGATTGAACACAGCACCGGAAACCAGCTTGACCCGGCACAGGCTGCATTCGCCGGAGCGGCAGGCGTTCTCGGTGCCGTAGCCGTTGCGTTCCAGAGCATTGAGCAATGGTTCGCCGACACGGCTGCGGAAGCTGCCGCGGCCACGTACCGTCACGGTGACCTCGTCGTCCAGCGAGACGCCTTCTGGCCATCCCGTCTGCTCGTTCGGCGCCTTGGGTGCGCCGTTGGCCTCGACGCGGATGCGCCGACGCTTGACACCCAACCTAGTGAGCAGTTCGACGCAGTTGTCGTTGAACGGGGTCGGGCCGCAGATGTAGAACATCTTGTTACCGATGTCGCCGAGCAGACGCTGCAACAGCTCTTCCGTCAGACGCCCCGTGTAACCCCAGTAGCCGGTGGGCGGGCGGGAGATAACCTCGCTCAGGGTGAAGTTCTCGTGACGGTTGGCCAGCTCGCGGAATTCATCGTCGAAGATCACGTCGTCGATGTAGCTGTTCACGTAGACGAGGTGAAAGCGATGCGACAGGCCACGGTCGAGGATGTCCAGCAGGATGCTGCGCGCGGGGGCGCCACCCGATCCGCCGGCGAGGAACACCAGATCGTCGCCGTGGTACAGCGGGTTGTGGTGGAAGGTGCCCATCGGCCCGGAACTTAGGAAGCGTTGCCCTGCCGCCACCCGGTCGAGCAGGTAGTTGGAGACGAAACCACCCTGGGCCCGCTTCACGGTCAGGTCGTAGTACACCCGCTGCGATGGCGAGGACGAAATGGCGTAGGGCCGAGCGGTCGCCACCCCATCGATCTCGACGAACAGGTTGATGTACTGCCCGGCCTGGAAGGGGGGCAACAGGCTGTGATCCGTTGCGACCAGGCGTAGGGTCCGGGTGCTGGCTGTCTCGTCGATCACCTCGGCGACCTCCAGTTCCAGCCGTTTCGGGTGCAGCTGCACAACAGTGCTGGCGACCTCGCCCTTGATCTCGTGGAAGTCGGTGCCGCTGCGTTCCAGCGCTTCCTTGGCTTGCCACGCCTCGCGGAAGCCGGCGATGGAGTTCAGCAGGTTCTGCTCAGACATGTTCCACCTCTTTGACTTTCAACTGTTTGAGCACCGCTCTGGCCGTGGACTCGCCCGCCATGTAGGTCGGCTGGAAGCCGCCCATGGACGTCCATGAGCCGGCGATGTAAAGGCCCGGCACGCCGTCCAGGCGCTCGCGCAGCAGGGCCGAGTCCTGGGCGCTCTGCTGGAAGCCGTAGATGGCGCCGCCGGGGGTGTTGAGGTAGCGCATCATGGTCAGCGGTGTGGCTACCTCGACCTCCTCGATGTATTGGCGCACCTTGGGGTAGACCTTCTCGATCAGAGCGATGAGCTTCTCGGCGAAGTCATACTTGGTACGGGCGTAGTCCTCGGGTGCCACCGACTTCCACACGTCGCCGTACTGCAGGCAGACCAGCATCACCTGGCTCTTGCCGGGTGGCGCGGCGCTTGGATCTTCGAAGTTGTAGCAAGTGAGCATCCCGCCCAGCGGGGTCTGCAGCGTGCCCATGCGGTCATGGATCTGCTCCTCGTCCAGCGTCTCGTAGATGAAACTGGAGGCCGCGGTCACGCCCAGTTCCTGCGGCGTGCAGTCCAGGCCGAGGTAGATCACGAAGGCCGAGGTACCCATGCGCCGGGATTTGAAATCCTGCTGAATCGCCAGTGGCGGACGCTCCAGATCCAGCAGTTCGTTGAAGGTGATCAGCGGGCTGGCATTGGACACCACCGCATCACAGGACACTCGCTCGCCACCCTCCAGGCGCACAGCGCATACCCGGCCGTCCTCGGTCAGGATCTTCTCCACGCCGCAGTTGAAACGCACCTCGCCGCCGGCCTCAAGGAACGACTCCACCAGAGCCGTCGACATGGCCTGGGAGCCGCCCTTGATGTGCCAGGGCTTGAACACCGCGTAGGCATAGAGCATCACCGCCAGGTCTGGAAACGGCAGCATGCTCGGTGGCACTCCAAGGTAGAGCCAGTAGGTCGCCAGTACGTTCTTCAGCTTCGCGTCGCTGAAGAACTCGTCGAGCACGTCGCGGGCCGAACGGAAACCGTACTGCACGTAATACGGGCACAGCGACTGGAGAGCCGCATCGCTGTTGGCCTTGCGCGCCTTCGGCAGGGTCATGAAACCTTCCAGCGACACCTTCTCGCAGACCAGCAGAAAACGCTCGATGGCCTCGCTTTCGGCCGGGAACATCCCCTGCAGCAAGTTGCGCAGCCCGGTCCAACTGGCCGGCAGGGTGACGTCCAGCTCGCCGGGTACCACCAGGCGATACAGATCGTGCTCCTGGACGAACTCGACCTTGTCCAGCACACCCAGCTTGTCGAATAACTGGCGCATGACGAAAGGCTTGTCCTTGGTGCCCAGGCCACTGAGCTGATGCAGCGCTACCTCGAACTCGAAGTCGCCGCGCACGAAGGAGGTCGCGCAGCCGCCCGGAATATTGTGTCGCTCCAGCAGCAGAGTGCGGCTGCCGCCACGCTGCAGCGCGGTTGCTGCGGTCAGCCCGGCATTGCCGGCGCCGATCACCACGGCGTCATAGTGCTTCATGATTACCTCAAACTTATCATTGATAAGATTTGGTTAAAAAAACGCCCTAAAAAGTGCGCTGTAGTTCAATCAGATCGGCGAACTGCGGCGAAACTCCGGTCGCCCGCGCACCGACCGAACGCAGGATGTCCTGCCCACTCAGGATGGCGCTTTGCAGCAGCACCGTGTGTTGCAGGGACTCGTAGACCCCATGGTCGCGGCTGTAGAGCATGGCGCGCTTGATACCGTTTATGGCCACGGGCGGGCGCTCGGCAATGCGTCTGGCGGCGGCGAAAGCACCTTCGAGCAGGGCCTCGTTGGTCGGGAAAATCTTGGCCAGCAACCCCAACCGATACGCCTCGGCAGCATCCAGGGTGTCGCCGGTCAGTGCCAGATAGCGCGCCACGCCTGCAGGAATCAGACGCTGCAGGCGCTGCAATACTCCCAGATCGGCCATCATGCCGACGTTGGTTTCCTCGATGCGGAACTTGGCGGACTCGGATGCAAAGCACAGGTCACAGGCAGAAACCAGATCAAAGCCGCCACCGAGACAGGCGCCCTGTATTGCGGCAATCACTGGAAAGCGCGCACGCTCCAGAGCATTCAATGCATCCTGCATCCGCTCCAGGTTGGCTTGCAGGACCTCGCGCTCTTCGGGGCAGGTCGCATGGAACTCCTTGGCGGTAGAAAACATCTGCATATCCAGGCCGCCGCAGAAGACCTTGCCCTGCGCCGATATGACCATCGCCCGCACCTTGCCCGAACGACTCAGCTCGCCGACCGCCTCCGGCAGCTCACTCCAGAAGGCCCGTGTCAGGCTATTGGCCTTGTCGGGGCGATTGAGCTGCAAGTGGGCGATGCCATCTTCGACAGAGACATCAAAACATTCGTAGGTTGAAGCCATGGTTACACCTCAGGCACGTTATGTTAGCGATGCTAAGATCTGAATCTTATCGCCGTCAAGATATTTTCGAGTGATAAGATCGAAGCGCCCTCAAGCTCTCGCAATTAAGGCCCACACATGAGCAAGACACTCCAACGAGCCCGCGACACCTACCACGTAGGCAACCTTGCGCCTCAATTGCTCAGCGCGGCACGGGAAATGCTCGAAGAGGTAGGGCCGACTAAGCTCTCCCTGCGCGCCGTATCCGAGCGTGTCGGCGTGAGCTCGACAGCCGCCTACCACCACTACGCCAACCGGGCCGAGCTGATTGGCCAGTTGGCGGCACAGGGCTTCCGCGAGCTGGCCAAGGTCTTGCGAGTCGAGGGTGAGTACGACGACGGGATACGAAAGCTGCGCGACGCCAGCCTGGCCTATTTCAGCTTTGCCCGCCGCAACCCGGCGCTATACCAGCTGATGTTCGGCCCGGAACTGGCCAGCGGCGAAATGCCCCTAGAGTTTCATGAGGCACGCGATGAAGCCTTCGGTGAACTCCGGCGCATCATTGCCGAGGTACTCGGACAGGGAATGGACAGCGTGGAGGTGCGCCGATCTGCGCTTGCGAGCTGGTCTTATACCCATGGCCTGGCTTCCCTAGTCATCCATGGAGTTCTGCAGTTCCCAGCAACAACCACCGATGAGCGCTTCGTGGACAGTACGCTGCTGGGCTTCGAGCACCTGTTCAAGGCTAGAGCCGGACAAGATTGATAGGCGTGTGGACTACCCCCGCTCCGGTAGACATCCCCGGCCTCGTTTTTTCTCATAACAGTTGCGCCTGCAATCCAGTCAGGCAATCGCCCCTAAAGTTGTATGGCACATGCGAGCGACTCCTCTTGGAGGACTCCTATTGACGCCAACTGGCTTTGGGTCGAAATCGGCCGGTTGCGAACGGCCGCTTTTGGCCGATTCTGTTGAAAAAGTAGCGACCTCCCCATGCCGTTGGCAAAATTGCTTTGTCAGCGGGCGTGGAGGCGAAC
>NZ_JBCFXD010000016.1:0-87696 GCF_038562055.1 Stutzerimonas chloritidismutans
CCATGTGAGAGTAGGTCATCGTCAAGCTTCTACACCAAACCCCCGATCTTCGTAAGAGGATCGGGGGTTTGTCTTTGAATGCAAGAAAAAATGACGTCTCTTCTGCGTTGAGCATGGCGCCCGCAAACTCTGCGTCCAGCTGGCGCACAGTTTAAGTTGAGCTAGTTAAAGGGACTGACCTAAATGCTCTGAGCCGCTTGCAAAGGCCCGCTCATAGCAACCAAAGCCCTGTTGGCAAGTGCCTTTACAGTTATGTTGAACGGCGTTGGTTGCGCTGTAGCTACCTCGACGCTTCCGTTTTCTGGCGCTCTAACTGTCGGAGCGCACCGCCTCAATGATGTCACCGAGAAGCTGATGGAGGGCGTCGCGGTGGCCTGAGGCTCCACCGGAAGGTTGTGTATCAGAAGTCATAACGACGGACATATCGAGCCCCGGAACCACGTAAAGCATCTGCCCGCCGAAGCCCCAGCCGTAACGGATATCTTCGCCGCTCAACTTGGTAATGAACCAGCCATAACCATAGCCATGACCGGTGTACCGCGAGTGGGTGCTGGGCGTCCAGGGCGCTTCGATCCAGTCCTTGGACAGCAGCCTATCCTCAGATGCTGTTATGCCTCCGCGTCGATATAACTCGGCAAAAGCCAACGCGAGCGAGGGGTCATCGCCATCTCGTTACCGCCCAGGTAGATGCCTTGCGGGTCGCGAGTCCAAGCGCTGATATCAAAGCCGTCGAGCGGTGCCAGCCACTCGCGCGCAAGCTGGAGCGTGGATTTGCCGGTGCTGCGGGTGAGTATTGCTGAGAGTAGGTGGCTTGATCCGGTGGAGTAAACCATTGCCTCACCAGGCTCTTCTTCAAAAGGTCGCGCCAGTGCTGCACGTACCCAGTTCGGACTGGCTACCCAAGCCCCATAGTTAGCCCCTGAGGTTGAACCTAGGCCGGCCTGCATTGATAAGAGATTGCCTACGGTGACCTGCTGGAGTCGAGGATCCGGCTTCGCTGGGAAATCACTTCCAATCAGATCAGCGATCGGCTGTTCAGTCCCTATAAGAACATCTCTTTCGATGGCAATCCCAACCAAGGCTGAGAGTATCGTCTTGGAAGCCGACCTTATGTTGGTCGGAGAGCTCGTTTTGTGGCCGCGGTATCCCCGTTCGGCAAGTACCTTGCCATGCCGGGCCCCTATTAACGTCTCAAGTTGCTCCAGGCGTTCAGCTTGATTGGCGATTGCGTCAAGGTTCTCGGCTGCGATGGTCACTGGACCAATGCAGAGCAGGCATATGGTGCACAAGGCACGATACAGCGGCAGCTGGTTCTTATTCAGGGACACGAGAGGAAATTAAGGCATAGCAAATGTGACAGCGGATTAGCTATGCCGTGCAGCGCACTGCCGGGCGTTTGTTAGTCGCTATTGTCGAATCCAGGTCTGGGTGCGTCCCAAGGCTTCGATGCCAATATAGCCACGCATCTCAAGTTTTTCTCCGCCTTGAAGCAGCGTGACCTTAGCGCTATAGGTTTTGCCTTTGGCGGGGTCCAGAATAGTCCCGCCGCTCCAAACGTTCTCACCGTCCGGTTTCAGGCCCCATAAGATCGTCATGCCTGTAATTGGCTGATCTTTTCGCTCACCTTCGCAGGCGCTACAGACCGGGTTGGCGCCATGCTCGGACTGGAGAATCTCCGCGACTTCGCCGCTTAGCAAACCGCCACCGGTCTGCCGAATCTCGACGATAGATTTAGGTTTGCCTGTGTCATCATCAATGGTCTGCCAGCATCCAACAGGGGACTCGGCGGCAAAGGACGCTGAGCTAAAGGCCATCGGCAACGCCAGTAACACGGCTGTAAACAATGCGCGCATGGTTTCTCCTTCTTTAGTTATCAAGGGTTGCGACCCTATCACCGCATGGGACCCACAGCAGCCGAACGAGTTTGCGCCGTTAATGCCAAGTTCTAGGACCTTTCGACCCAAGCTTTAGTCATCTCGCCGAAGTTGGCTGTCACGAGGTTGTCACGCCATGGTCATAGGCTGTGCTCATTTGCTGCCAGGAAACTCGTAATGCCCATAGGTCGTCCGCTGCTGTTCGCGATGTTATTAACCGGCTTAGCACATGCAGATGTGCACGTAACCGGCCCGATTGAAGTGGGTGTGTTTGAAAGCCGATATCAGAACCAGCAGCCCGGTGAGCGCGTTCTCTTTACTGGAGAGCAACGCATAACTAAGACTGAGCAGGTTCCCCTGAAGATTGGTACCAAGTTCGGTCTGCGCTATCGGCTTGAGGGCAAGCATGCCGACGACACGCCGCTGACTTTGCTATACCTCACCCCTGGCGTCATCGATCCGAGTGGTCAGCGGCACGATCGCTACGAAGTCGTACAAAAGCTTGTGCCGGACGCAACGCAGGACGTCATGGCATTCGAATTCACTGAATCACACGAACTGGTGCCAGGTGAGTGGCATTTCATAGTCTTTCAGGGTGATCGAAAGCTTGCCGAGCAGCGCTTCCAGGTTCGCTAATCGCGCTTAGCGCGTGGGCACCTCAGGCTGCAGTGCGAAACTGATCGCGCCTGCTGCCGTAAGCGTAGCGTTCTCGCTGTGACCGGCGTTGGGATAAATGATAAGGATGCGCTTAAGGCCTTGGCGCTCCAGCGGCTTCAGGCGCTCGTACAACGCCTGCACGTTGCTGCGCATTCGGCGCTCGGTCAGGTGTCGCTCACGCTCCGATGTAGGAGCAGTGCCGATCTCGGGCTCCTCATTACCGCCCACGGTCAGCGATAGCTGCTTCAGGTGTGGGGATGAAGCTGAAAGCACTTCAAAGCTTTGTTCGAGCAGCTGACCATCGTTCCACCAGATCGAAGGGCTGGCCGCCAGGTAGTTCTGAAAGGCGTCAGGCTGTGTCATCAGCGCATACAGCGTGAGAAGCCCACCGTGTGAGTGCCCGAATAGCGTCTGTCGGTGAGGGTTAATCGGATATCGGGCTTCGATCAGAGGTTTCAGCTCGGTTCGCACGAATGCCAGAAACTGGTCGGCTCCACCGTAGCGAGCATCTTCCCTGTCATGTTTCGCCGCTTTGGCTGGGGGGGTGTAGTCTCTGGCTCGTCTGTCGACGTCATACAGCGCGTCGCCGGGATAGCCTATACCCACCACTACCACCGAGGCGCGTGTTGCGGGATCCGGGCGGCTTTCACGCGCGTTGGCTTGCACTGCCAGCATTGGAAATAAAGCATTGCCATCAAGCACGTACAGCACTGGATAGCCACCCGGTGGCGCCGGCTGCTGCGGCTGGGAAATGAAGATCCTGTAGTCGTCGCCCGTGTTGTGCGAATGGATGTCGCGCTGTTCCGTCTGTGGCAGCACTACCGATGTCCATTCATCCGCCTTGGCGGTTTGGGCCGAGGCAATGGTGAGCCCTAGACTCGCGATCAGCAGCGCCATCGACGCATTCATGCAGGCTGCTCGCCTGATGCGTCTGGTAGCGGGCCTTCCTGCCATTCGACCTGCAATGCCTCGTCACCGGAAAAACGGGTGAGATGGTCCGCGATCACAAAGCGCAGGCGTTTTTCGGATTCGCCGGCTTCTGCCTGGCAGTCGATCAACAGCTGCTCTGTTCCGGCAAACATACGGCACTCGCCAAAGCCGAATACGACCTCCGCTTGTTGCTCGTCGATTCGGACTTCGCCTTTGTGGGCAAAATGCTTGAACAGGCGGTTCATGTTGCGTGATGCGCGTGGCGTTACGACGCGTGCGTGAAATCTGGGCATGAATGTCTCCTTTAAGTGCCGCCGACCCCGGCCGGCGGCGAGGGGATCAGAACTCGTAGCGCGCACCGATGGTGAAATTGCGCGACGGGCCTTGGAAATTAAAGGTTGAGGTGCTGCCAACGCGCGACACGTAGTCGCGGTCGAGCAGGTTGTTTACGTCGAGCGTGGCCGTGAGCTGCTCAGTGATGGGGAACGACACCTTGGCATCGACCACGGCATACCCCGGTGCGCTGACGGTGATCCCTTGGCGCTCGTAAGAAAAGTCGCTCATGGCGCTGATGCCTGCGCCCAGCGCCAGCCCACGCAACGCTCCGTCCGCGAGGGTGTACTTGCTCCACAAAGAGGCCTGGTGCGTAGGCATGAGCACGAACAAGACGTTATCGTCACCCGCCAGGTTGTCAGTCTCCATGTAGGTGTAGCCTGCAATCAGCTCCCACTGAGGCGTGAGGTAGCCGCTGACCTCAAATTCACCACCGCGGATACGCGCCTTCCCGGCCGCTGCGTAATCGGCCGTGCCGGACAATCCGTCGGCATCGGTGGCGCGGTTCTCGTCGGTCAGTTGAAAGGCCGTGATTCGGGCGTTCAGGTCGCTACCGTAATAGCTGCCCTTGACGCCAACTTCGTATTGTTCGCCTTCGCGTGGCTCGATGAGCTGGCCGTTAGCGTCGGTCTCGGACTGAGGCTTGAAGACCTGCGAATAGCTGGCATACAGCGAGTGCCGATCGTCGAGGTCGAAGACCACGCCGCCGTAAGGCGTGACGTGACCGTTTTCATGCTGCTCATCCGAGGCCTCGACGCCTGTTTTAAGGTTCGTTGAGGTCGCGTCACCTTCATACCAGCTGACACGGGCACCACCGATGAGCGCCAACCTTTCGATCGGGCGGAACGTCAGCTTGGCGTAGAGACCGGCTTCCTGATCGTCGCTACTAACGCGTGTTGAATAGCTCAGGTCCGGTTTGGCAAAGCGCGTGGGCTGATAGCCAAAAATATTGACCGTGCCGAGGACAGCACTGCCGTTGCGATAGTCACTGTCGTAGCGTTTGAAATCGCTGCCGACCACGAACTCGCTGACCTGCCCCAGCAGCTCGAACGGCTGGCTGTAGCTGGCATCGACGGCCAGTGCGTCTTGCTGAAAATCACGCCCGGCGGCGACCATTCGCGTGTTGCCATTGGCTGCTACAGCGCTGCCGGTATAGGCGTACAGATAGTCTGTGTCACGCGTGGAGGCCCGCACGGCCAGTCGGCCATAGCCGCCAGTATCGAAACGGTGAGTCAGCTCGGCGATAGCATCGGTGGTGCGACCGTTGAAGTCGTTCCAGTCGGCGCCCAGGTAGGTCGAGTGGCTCCAGTCCAGTAAATTTCCAGCCGCATTGGTTGGGTAGCCGTTATGGGGAGCGATGTTCTTGGATTGGTGAATCAGTCCTAGCGAAAGCGAGGTTGTGTCGCTCAGGTCAATGTCCAGCGCGCCGTAAAAGCTTTCGCTGGTGTTCTCGTTGTAGTCCACCTCGCCATTGCTGTCGGCGCGCGAAATGACTGCGCGTCCGCGTATGTGACCGGCTTCATCGAGCGGACCGGAGAGGTCGGCTTCCAGATAGTTCTGGTCCCAACTGCCGTAGCGGCCAGTCAGGCTGCCCTGGAACTCGCTGGTTGGGCGCTTGCGTACCATGTTGACGACGCCGCCCATTTCGCTGGTACTGCTGAACAGGCCCGAAGGGCCGCGCATGATCTCGACCCGGTCGAACGGCGAAAGCGACGGAACCGTGCCGTGGATGCTGGCCATGGGTGCAGGGAGACCGTCGATATTGAATTCATCGTACTCATAGCCGCGGGCATAGATCGATGAGCGACCGCTGTCGTTGGTCAGGGTGCGTAGGCCCGCAGTGTACTTGGCCAGGTCGTCGAGGTTCACGAACTGGCGGTCCCTGATGTAATCGTCGGTGTAGACCGTGATCGACTGCGGGATATCGCGCAGCTCGGCCGGCGTCTTGGTCCCCACCGTCGCCGCTTGCACCGTGTAGCCGCCGGTCTGCTCCGACGACGGCATGTCGTACAGGCGGTTGCCCTCGACCGTGATGCTTTCCAATTCGACCGGCTCGTTCTGCACGGAAACGCTTTGCGCCAGCGCGCTTAACGGGAAAGGCGCAAGCAAGCCGGCCAGCAGCAGGCGCCGCGAACGTTGTCCGAGGCTGAGGGTGCGAGGGGTTCTGTCCATGGGTCGGCTCCTGTCGCGGGCATTGCGTAAATGGCAAAGATTCGCGGCGCTTAATGATAACGATTTGCATCAAAAGATGTCGGGGCGTAGTCTGCCACGCGTCCGGGTCGCGAACCTTTGCGCGGCCGAGTATTTGCTTTGCAATCGCGTGCGAGGAGCAGCGCTCCATGAACCAACCCGATCACATCATCCGTGGCGACGAGCTGCCGGCGACTAGCCGGACGGGCCTGCACTTGCCTGACGGCGGAGATGACCGCCTGTTCTATGGCCGGGTGAAATGGGCACAGCTGCGTGACGGTCTTTCGCTGCACTGGTCCGATTGCGAGGAGCTACAGGACTTTGTTACCGAAAACACCGTGGGCCCGCGAGTGTCCTTTGTGCTCTTTCTTCAGGGGCAGAGTCAGGTCAGCTATGGCGACTTGTCGCTGACGCTCGGTCATCCTTCAAGCCGGCGCATGCCCGATGGCGTCGCAGTCTCGATGAACGAGCCGGTGCAGTTCCGCCGTCAGGCACGCCGTGGTAGTCATATTCGGAAGTTGGTGGTGAGCCTGACGCCCGACTGGTTTGAAGGTCGTGGCGAAGGCGTGGGTGCGACAGACGGCGCAATTCGACGCTTCATGGGCAGTCACCTGACGCCTCGTCTCTGGAAACCCTCGTCGCGCCTGCTGACATTGGCTGACCAGATGCTCAACCCACCCGGTTACGACGCCTTGCTTGCCAGCCTGTACCTGGAAAGCCGGGCGCTGGACATTGCCTGCGAAGCACTTGCCAGCCTTGGCGAGGCCGCGACCCCGGTAGAACCCGGTTTGAGGCCCCAGGAATACCGCCGGCTGCAGCGCCTCGTCGAGATGCTTGATAGCGGCGAAGCCGACAGTTGGAGCCTTGATCACATTGCACGCGAAACGGGTGTCAACGCGACGACGTTGCAGCGCCAGTTCCGTTCGCTCAAGGGCATGACGGTATTCGAATACCAGCGCGGGCGGCGTCTGAATAGCGCACGCGAGGCACTGGAGCGAGAAGGCGCAACCGTCACTGAAGCGGCCTGGCGCGCCGGTTACAACAGCCCAGCCAACTTTGCCACAGCCTTCAAGCGGCAGTTCGGCATCAGTCCGCGGCAGGTGCGTTCGCGGGTTTGAGTGCTGAGCGGAGTTGCCACTCCGTTGCGACGACGGATGAGCCTGGATGCCGACCTTCGTGACGTCGGTACAGCATACATTGCGGTAAGCAAAGGCGACTGGCCGAGCAGTCCATGAAGTTGTGTAGAAAAGCCCCTCGGGGCGCTCTTTCCAGATCGTTCGAACAATCACACCTCCCGCCCGTCACCGGGCTTGAAGTAGAGACGTCCCTGCGTTCAAGTCAGCCCCGCTTGTGCCGACTAAAGAGTGCTCAGCTGCCGTTTGAATGATGCCATTATGATGGCTCTCTCCTGTTGCTCGCCGGACGTCAGTCGTCCGGGAGGTCGCCCGATGCTTCGAACTTCGCTCCGCCGCCTGACACTAGCCTCGTGGCTAGTCGGATCGCTATTTGGCGTCCAGGCCGCCTGTGCACACGGTGTCACGGTCGTCACGGAGGAGCTGCCACCCTATAACATGACGGTCGACGGCAAGCTCACCGGTATGGGGACCGAGGTGGTTCAGGCTGTTCTGGACGAAGTGGGGGAGGCTGCGCGCATCCAGTCGATGCCGTGGGCACGCGCGTACGACATCGCGCTGAACTCGGAGAATGTGCTTATCTATTCCATTGCCCGCACCCACAGCGCGAGAATCTGTTCAAGTGGGTGGGCGTGATCGCGCCGACGCGCTGGTTTCTGTTCTCGCTGCCTGGCACCGAGTTCAACCTCAAGAGCCTCGACGACGCCCGCCAGTACCAGATCGCCACCGTGAAAGAAGATGTCGGTGAGCAGTATCTGATCGATAAGGGATTCGCCATCGGCCGCAACCTGCAGTCGAGCAACAAGTACGAGCACAACTACGAAAAGCTCAAGGCCGGGCGAGTAGACTTGTGGATCTCCAACGAGCTGAATGCTCACTATCTGGTCCGTCAGGCCAGTGGCAGCCCTGACGATACGACTGTCCCTCAACTGAATCTGGACGACCTCGGCGGCGCGAACGGCTTGTGCATGGCCTTCAGCCGCAACACGCCAGATGAGGTGGTCGAGCGCTTTCGCCAAGCGCTCGACCGTGTCCGTGCCGATGGACGCTATGACGCCATCGCTGCCCGATGGCTGAAATGAACGTCAATACATCGGCCCCCGCTACCTCAGCGAGCGCGCAGCGGCCCAGCAGCTCGCTCGGGCGTCGGCTGGTGCTGGCGACGCTCGGCTTCTGCCTGTTGTTTACCGCCGCGACTGTGGGTTTGCGGACCTGGCTGGCCTGGGAGGATGGCCGCTCGGCCATGAATGCCGAGTTGGTGCTGATCGACCAGGTATTCCAGAGCAATCTGGCCAAAGCGATCTGGGAAATGGACAGCGATGCACTGGAAACGCAGCTGGATAGCGTGGCCATGGCTGAGCCGGTTGGCCGCGTCGAACTGCGGATCTTCCGCGCCGGTCGCGCACCGGAAGTCATCCAACGCCAACGCCCGCAGCAGCAGCCTCAGCACCGCGCGCCGGTGCTGCAGCGTCGTCTCACCTACGAAGCCTACGCCGGGGCCCGCGAGACGGTGGGCGAGCTCAGGCTCGAAGGCGACGAAGGGCTGCTGTGGAAACGGCTCGTTGACGACGTGACCAATATCATCATCACCCAGGTCATCCAGTCGCTTCTGCTGGCCGGGTTGATCATGTGGATGTTCAACAGCACGGTCACGCTGCACGTGCGTCGGATCGCCCAGCACCTAACCCGCCTGAGTCCGGAAAATCTCGACCAGACCCTGCGCCTCGATCGGTCGGTAAAACGCCAGGATGAGCTGAGCCTGCTGGAGGCGGGCATCAACAGTGTCCAGCTAAAACTGTCGGCTTACCTCGAACGGCAGCATCAGGACGAGCTGGCACTGGCCGCGCACCGCGACCGCCTCGCCGAACTGGTCGAGGAACGTACTGCTGAATTGCGGACTGCCAACGTGTTGCTGGAAGAACTCTCACGTAGCGATCCGCTGACCGGCTTGGCCAATCGCCGGCATTTCGACGAAATCAAGGAAGTCGAATTCCGCCGCGCAATGCGTCTTGCGCAACCGCTGACCGTGCTGATGTGCGATGTGGATTTCTTCAAACGTTACAACGACCACTACGGCCATGCGCAGGGCGACCAGTGCTTGCAATGGGTAGCCGATACGCTCAAGTACGTATTTGCCCGTGCCGGCGAGCTGGTCGCACGGCTCGGCGGTGAGGAATTCGTCGTACTGTTGCCCGGCGTGGATGCCGAGTCCGCGTATCGTTCAGCTGTGCGACTGCAGCAACGGCTGGCCGAGCGGGCGCTGCCGCATGCAGCCTCGGCCGTTTCGCCCCAGGTCACGCTGAGTATTGGCCTCGCCGGCTTCGACGCGGACAGCATGGACCAATTCGAACAATTGCTGCGCCGCGCCGACGAGGCTCTCTACCGAGCCAAGACGCAGGGCCGCAACCGTATTTCCGACTGATGATCGCGAGGACCGCATGATGCGCCCGATTGCCTGGATCGCTGTTTCCCTGGGGTTACTTGGCGCGGTGGCACATGCCGGGCCATTGCGGGTGGTGACCGAGGAGACGGCCTACAGCTACCTGCAAGCGGGCAAGGTCAGCGGCCCGGCCACCGAAGTGGTCGAAGCAACCTTGCAGCGGGCAGGGCTGGATGACTACCAGATCGGCCTGTATCCCTGGGCGCGTGCCTACGACATGGCGCTGCAGGAGCCCGGCGTACTGATCTACCTCATCGCGCGCACCTCGGAGCGCGAGGCGTTGTTCCGCTGGGTGGGGGAGATCATGCGCATCGACTATCACTTCTACAGATTACGCGAGCGAGACGATATCGAGGTGCCCGACCTGGAAGCGGCGAAAGCCTATCGGGTCGGTGTGCTGCGCGACGATGTGCGCCATCAGTATCTGCAGGCCAACGGTTTCAAGAAGATCGTGGTGACGGCGCACAACAGCGACAATTTCAAACGGCTGCTCAATGGTCAGGTTGATCTGGTGCCGATGCCCGAGCAAGACATGCTTGCGCAATGCAAAGAGGCCGGCCTGGACCCGAACGAGGTAGAGCGCACCCTCACCCTCGGAGATTCGACACAGCTGTATATGGCGTTCAGTCTTCAAACCGACGATGCCACCGTCCTGCGCACGCAGGCCGCGTTCGAAACGCTGCAGGCAGACGGTACGCTCGCTCGCCTCATGGGCGGTTCGCATTGACCGCCGCTACCTGTCGTCTGGCGGATTCAGTTACCGCTCTGCTCGAATTCACTGAGCGCCTTGCGACAGCCAATGCCGGAGCCCTCGCCGAGGCCCGCTTCCAGCCACGGCAAGATGGCCAACGGTGGCGCGACCAGTGCGCCGACCACACTGGCAATGGCACGGGCGGCTAGCTCGCCGGTCACAACGCTGACCTGCGGATCGCTGAGCGTGCCCTGCAGTTCTACGGGTGAGTTGCCGGACAGCAGGCTGAAGTCCTTGGCGCGAGCTTCGAACGCAAGGTCCAGCCGTTCACTGTCGAGCTTGATGGTGCCGCCGCCGGTGATGTTGCTGTCGGCTGTGCTGATAAAGAATTGCTCCAGGTTCGCGGTGCCGGCAGTCGAGTCGAAGCGCAGGTAGGTGCAGTTCATCTCCACCTGATCCGCATTGGCTAGGGCAGCGAGTGCCGCTTCGCCTGCATCCAGGCCAAGCAACTCCACCGCCAGCATGTCGAGCTTGCCTCCGGACATGGCGAGCTCCAGTTTGCCGTCGAGGTTGGCTGCCATCTCGCCCAGCGACTGCCCCTCGAGCGTGACGTCCAGCTGCCCACCGATGGTGCCTGCGGAGTCTTGTGCGACCTTGGACAGGTCGGCCTCGCGCAGAATCGGGGAGAGGTTGACGCTGGTGATATCCAGACGCAGCTCGCCCGTGGGTTGCTGCGGGCGAACGTCCAGTCGCAGCCGGCCATTGGCTTTCCCTTTGCCTATCGAGAGGGTCAGGGGTTCGGCGACCAAGACACCGTTGTCCAGTTCGGCTTTGAAGTCGACCGCATTCAACGGAATTGCTTCTGCCAGTACCTGGTCGGCCTCGTAGCGAATAATGGCATCGCGGTCGCGAAGGGCATCCAGTCCCAGCGGCTCGCTGGAAAATACCTGGCCGTCATTCGGGTCGGTCGGCGTACCGGGCGCCTTCAGATCCGAGGTCTCAAGCGTGTCCGAGTGCAGGTTGGCCCAAAGCATCGGGCGGCCACGAAGGCTAAGGCGAAGGTCGCCGCTCACGTCGCTATCGCCCCAGTTGGCGCGCAGATCCTGCAGCCGCAGTTGCTGGTCTTCCCACAGTAGCTGACCGTTCAGCTGGTAACCGGTCAGCGACGGCAGGCTCCATCCGGTCAGAGGGTTGAGGTTGGCCGGGTTCGGCCCCTCAAGCGAGATCGCAAGGTCCGCCGCCTCCAGCTGCAAGGGGTCGGTAACCGTGCCCTTCACCGTCAGTTGGCTTTCGCGCGAGGTGACCGAGCCTTCGACGGGGTAGGGTTCATCAACGAACAGCTTCTCCAGCGCGCCGACATCGATCTCGAACTGCAACGGTACGTCGTTGCGCCAGGCATCGCCCGTCAGTTGCAGGCCGGCGTCGGTGGAAGTCGCGTCGGCCTCGACCCGCAGATCGCGTGTCGGGTTTTCATAGCGCAGGTGCGTGTCGCTGAGACGGGCCGCGTTCTGCGCCAGCCGGGTGTGCAGTTCCCCGTCTAGCGTACCGAGCCTGGGATAGCCCAAGGGGGCGAGGGCACGGCCCAAGTCCAGCTGTTCAACGGTCAGGTCGACCGTTCCGCTCAGCGAATTCTTGGTCAGATCAAGCGAGCCGCTGGCATCTACAGCCCCTTCGCCTTGGGCTGCGTGCAGGCGTTCGATGTTCAACTGCTGTTCGGCCAGGGTGGCCTTGAGCACGATGTCGCTCAGTGCGGCATCGCCATACAGGAGCTGCTCCAGGTTGAGGTCGAGCTCACCGCGATAGCGGCGCAAAGGCTGCAGCAGGTTCTGAGCGCGTTGTTGCGGCGACTCGTCGTTGTTGGCTTGCGACTGCGTGCCGCTCGGTTCCGATTCGATTAAGCGCATCACGCCCCAACGATTGAGGTCGAGTCTGTTGCCCTGCAGCTGTGCGGTCAGTTCGGGCGTATCGCCACGCGCCAGGACGAGTGAGCCGGTGAGGTGGCTTTCGCCCGTGTTGAGGTCCATGTCCTGCAACGCCCAACGCTGCCCATCACGCTTGAGCTGGGCGTTGAGGTGGAAGGCCGGCACGTCGATGGCTGGGCTCTCAAAGCTCATCAGTTCGGCTGAGTCAGGCGCGCTCACCGTCAGTTTGCCCTGCAGGGCGTCGAGTGAGGGAAGCTGCTTGGCTTCACCCTTGAAGCTCGCCTGAATCTTGCCCAGTTGCGCATCGAGCGATACCGCATAGGGTGCGCCGCTGGCCAATGCCTGGGACGGGGGCTCGCCCGTCAGGCTCAGGGTCAGTGGCTTGCCTTGTACAGTACCGGAGCCTTCGATAGACAACCGGCGTTCATTCGGATCGTTATCGGTCGTCTCGATGTCGAGTGCAACCTGTGCGTCCAGTTTGGCGTCGCGATAGGTCAGCTGGCCGTTTTGGATGCGGATCGTCTCCGGTTGGATGGGAGGCTCGCTGCTGTCGCTTTCGCTGCCGGTCAAGGCGGCCCAGTTGGAGCGCCCGTCTTGCTGCCGTGCGAGATGAACCTCGGGATTGTCGAGCTCCAGCAGTTGCAGACTGAGGTCACCCGTCAACAGTGCGCCCACATCGATTTCTGCCTGCATGGCCTCAAGCTTGAGCATATAGGGGTGTTCGGCCCACTCGGGATTGGCGACCTGCACATCGCCAACGCTGATTCCCAGCGGGAAGCCCCAATCGATGTCGAGGCTGCCGATTTCAACGGCGCGCCCATCCAGGCGCTCGCTAAGTTGGGCTTCGATCTTTTCGCGGGCCCACTGGGTTTGTACCAGCACTGCCGCGATCACTACCAGCAGCACCAGGGCCGCCAGCACGATGCCAATGATTTTTGCTGCCTTCGCCACCCTTGCCTCCTGATCCGGTCCGCTCGCGCATGAGAGAGGGACAGCTGCATCGGGAGCAGCCTTATAAAGGTGTCGACCTCGCACGGGCCGAAAAAGGTCACTGCCAATTTGCCGTGCGGTTACTCGACGTGCAGCGGTTAGCGCCGCAAACGCAGGCAGCGAAAGGGTGTGATGGCCAGGAAGCAGTGTGAGGAACACGGACGAACGGCATCGCCGTTGTCCGTGGTGAACGGTGTTCAGCCTTGAAGGTCGGCCATCATCGCGGTGGCGACCGCTTCGGCAACCTTGATGCCGTCTACACCCGCTGAGAGGATGCCCCCGGCGTATCCAGCCCCTTCACCGGCGGGATACAGACCACGGGTGTTGATGCTCTGCAGGGACTCGTTGTCGCGCTTGATCCGCACCGGCGAAGAGGTGCGGGTCTCGATGCCGGTAAGCACCGCATCGGCGCGGTCGAAGCCGCGGATCTGCTTGCCGAAAGCCGGCAGTGCTTCGCGGATGGCCCCGATCACGTAGTCGGGCAGCGAGGGCGCCAGGTCGCCCAGCTTTACGCCGGGCTTGTAGGACGGCTCGACCTCGCCGAATGCGCTCGACGGCTTGCCTCGAATGAAATCGCCCACCAACTGCCCCGGCGCGCAGTAATCGCGACCGCCCAGCTCGAAGGCGCGCGATTCAAGCCGCTCCTGCAATTCGACGCCGGCCAGCGGGCCGCCAGGGAAATCCTCGTCCGGATTGATGCCGACGACGATACCGGCATTGGCGTTGCGCTCGTTGCGCGAATACTGGCTCATGCCGTTGGTTACCACACGCTCGGGCTCGGAGGTGGCCGCCACCACCGTGCCGCCCGGGCACATGCAAAAGCTGTAGACCGCGCGGCCGTTCTTGGCGTGGTAGACCAGTTTGTAGTCGGCCGCGCCGAGTTCCGGGTGGCCGGCGTACTTGCCCAGCCGCGCGTTGTCGATCAGCGACTGCGGGTGCTCGATGCGAAAGCCCACGGCGAAGGGCTTGGCCTCGATATAGACGCCGCGTTCGTGGAGCATGCGGAAGGTGTCGCGCGAGCTGTGACCCAGGGCGAGCACCACGTAGCGGCTACGCAGCTCTTCGCCATCGGCCATGCGCACGCCCTGAATGCGCCCGTCCTCGATGATGAAATCGACCACACGGCTGTCGAACCGTACCTCGCCGCCGAGCGCCTTGATCTCCTCGCGCATCGTTGAAACCACGCCGGTCAGACGAAAGGTGCCGATGTGCGGCTTGCTGACAAACATGATCTCTTCCGGCGCGCCGGCGCGGACGAACTCGTGCATCACCTTGCGGCCGTAGAACTTCGGGTCCTTGATCTGGCTGTAGAGCTTGCCGTCGGAGAACAGTCCCGCGCCGCCTTCACCGAACTGCACGTTGGACTCAGGGCTCAACACCTTCTTGCGCCACAGCGCCCAGGTGTCCTTGGTTCGGCTGCGCACATCGCGGCCGCGCTCCAGCACGATTGGGCGAAAGCCCATCTGCGCCAGGGTCAGCGCCGCGAAAAGGCCACAGGGGCCAAAGCCGATCACCAGCGGGCGCTCGCTCAGCCCTTCCGGCGCCTGGCCGACCGGGTAGTAGCCGGTGTCCGGCGAGACGCGAATGTTGCGGTCATCGGCCAGGCGCGCCAGCACCTTCGGCTCGTCCACCACGCTGGCATCGATGATGTAGACGAAGGTGATCTCGCTGTTCTTCTTGCGCGCGTCGTAGCTGCGCTTGAACACCGTGAAGTCGAGCAGCTCGGTATCGCTGATTCCCAGGCGCGCCACAATGGCGTGGCGAAGGGCCTCGGCGGGATGGTCGAGCGGCAGTTGCAGTTCGTTGATGCGAATCATGACAGGTCCTGGCCGGTGGCCCCGGCAGAGGTGAGGTGGCGACGCGGCGAAACCGGGTGGCTCGCGCGGCGCGCAGTTTAGCGGCGGTGAGGCAGGCTGTCATGAGCGAGGATTGAGTGCGACGCACCGGCCGCCG
The DNA here is from genome assembly GCF_038562055.1 of Stutzerimonas chloritidismutans. Taxonomy (GTDB): domain Bacteria; phylum Pseudomonadota; class Gammaproteobacteria; order Pseudomonadales; family Pseudomonadaceae; genus Stutzerimonas; species Stutzerimonas chloritidismutans_A. The sequence continues at coordinate 15,114 of NZ_JBCFXD010000016.1, forward strand.
CGGAGGCGATGGCCGGTCGGTCAATCGGGCTTACTGCAGGATTATCCGGGCGTTGACCGGCTGCAGTGGGCGGTTGTTGGCATGCCCCACGGCCTCGGTCAGGGCTTGGATTTGCGCGCTTGAGGCGACGATGGGCTGCTTGAGTACCAGCCAGCGAACCCCTTCCGAGCAGGGCGGTGTGGTCAACGAGCCGTTGAAGCGGTAGTAATCCAGATCAGCTGGCAGCATGTTGCGGATGTTCACCTGTTGCGCCACCGGCTGTTTCGTACCGCCTGTCGGTGGAGTGTTCCAGAGATCGGCAAGCACAGCGTTCTGCTGGCCTTCCTTGAACATCACCGCCACGACCGCCAGCTTGCCGTTTTCGTCGGCATGCACCAGATGACCTTCCAGCGGATAGGACTGGCCTTTGATGTGGTTTTCACTGGGCATGTGAAAGTGAAACTGGATGAGCTGGAACGTCTCGCCATCCAGCGTGAGCGAGCTGCCCGGCTTGTAGGCCACTTGCACCGTATGGCCGTTGTTAGCGACCTCGCTGGCGCCGGCCTTGTAGTCGACTGTCAGGGGTTTCAATTCCGCTTCCACGAAGCCCTGCAAATTGACAGGCGACTGATTTTCGCCGGCGCAAGTGTTGAATTCAGGAGTGAGCGTCGCCCAGTTCTCTGGCCCTTTTTCGCCTGAATAGCCCCACTGCGTGCCGGGGGTGATGGCGAGCGCGCTGGTGCAAAACAGCAGGGTGGCCAACGAAGGGGTGATTGTTTTCATGTCGATTCTCCTCGGCTGGGGTATCTGCGCCGCCATCTCCGGCCTGGCAATATTTGACGGCGGCGGGTGTTAACCACAGCCTCAATGGCTTTAAGGCGCAGGTGCTGCAGCTTTTTCACTGCTTTCTATATTTGTCGACCAAAGCCCGGCCCTGTTCGCCTGATCCGACGGGGTGTGGCAGTTATTTGGCTGGCGAGCTTTTCGCTTCCCTTTCTGGTTCACGAACTTCACCATGCGGGCCTTGTTTAGGTTCTGAAGTCGGAGCGACTCATGATCAATAACGATGTGATGCGCAGCGTGCGCTACATCCTCAACGTCAACGACGCCAAGATCGCCGAGATCACTCGGCTTACGGGTTGCGAGATTCCCGACAGCGAAGCGGTGGCCTATCTGAAGAAGGAAGACGAGGACGGTTTCAAACCCTGTCCCGATCGGATCATGGCGCACTTCCTCGATGGCCTTGTGATTTACAAGCGCGGCAAGGACGAAAGCCGGCCGACGCCGCCTATCGAGCTGCCGGTGACCAACAACATGGTACTGAAAAAGTTACGCGTCGCCTTCGAACTGAAGGAAGACGACATGCATGCGATCCTCCAGTCGGTTGACTTCCCGGTATCCAAACCGGAACTCAATGCACTGTTCCGCAAGGCCGGGCACAGCAACTACCGGGTCTGTGGCGACCAGTTGCTGCGTAACTTCCTCAAGGGCCTGGCGCAGCGGGCCAACTGAACGCCCGTGGAGCGCCCATGTAAAAGCCCCGCTCTGATGAGCGGGGCTTCTGGTCACGCTGACAAGCTTTAGCTCTGAATCATCGAAATGACCTTGTCACGCAGCTGAGGGTTGTTCTGCACTGCCTGGTTGATGGCGTTGTATTCCTCGATGCTCAGCTCATTGTTCTGCACCGTCTCCAGCATTTTCTCGTTGGCCTGCTGCTGCAGCTGTTGGGCTTCGGCCGGGTCACCGGTTTTCTCCAGCTTGGCCGTGAAGTCCTGGCGGATCTCCATGATCTGATCGAGAGACTCGGCGAATTTCTCCAGTTTCTTATCGCTGATGTCCGAGGCTTGCATGGCCGGTGCGGCCTGCGGCTCGCTGGCCTGCTGGGCCAACACCTGTGAGCTGCCTGCTGCCATGAGCAGGGCAAGAAGGCTGGCGGAAACGACGCGAGAGTTGAACATGGTCATGAGCTTGGTCCTGGTTCTGAGAAAGACGATCAGGACTTTGCATCAGCTATGCCAGTTCGCGCTTTTATTTATAAGCTATTGATTTATAGCTGTTTTAACCGTCGGTCTCCTGTGCCTCGACAGGTTTTTGCGCGCTCTGTATCGTGCCAAAATGGCACATGTAGCAGTTTGGCAAAGAACTTCAACCCTGCGCGGCGCGCTGTTGTTGAAGGTGGTGATTCCCCTGGTCGCGATCATGCTCGGCTTCAGTTATCTGCTGCTGTGGACGGTCGAGCGCAACAGCGAGCGGCGTCTGCAGGAAGAAGTCGAACTGGTGGCGCGGGCGGTTCGGCTGCCGCTGAGTGACAGTCTGGAGAAGAAGCACGAGCGCACCTCGCAGCAGGTGCTGGAGTCCGTGCTCGGCGTTGGTCGTGTCTACGGTGCCTACCTTTACGACGATCAGGGCGAGCTGGTGGCCTTCGCCGGCGCCATCGAGCCGGATCAGGACCAGACTTCGATTCAGGAACTCACTGCCGACGGCAAACGCCGCGGAGGCTATCAACGCATCCGCGGGCGCGAGGTGTATTCCTACTTTCTGCCATTGGAGCAGAGCGGGGGTCGCATCAACGGGCTGCTGCAGGTGACCCGCCGCTGGAACGACTTCGAGCGTGACACTCGCAGGCTGAGGTTTATCGCCGGTATATCGGCGGCGGTGCTGGCGCTGGCAGCTGTCTGCATCGTCTTGCTCGGGCACTGGTCGGCCATTGGTCGCCATTTGCAGCAACTGACCCAGAGCATGGCCCGTGTCGCTGACGGCGACCGCCAACACCGCGCCCCGCGCAGTGGGCCGCAGGAAATCGCGGTGCTTGGCCAGGCGCTCAATCAGATGCTCGACAGCATCGCCGATGCCGAGCAGCGCATGGCCGAACAGAAAGCGCGCGAAGCGGAGCTCGAAGCACGCTTGCGGCGTTCCCAGCAACTCGCCGCCGTGGGTCGGCTGGCGGCAGGCGTTGCCCATGAGCTGGGCAGTCCCTTGAGTGTGATCGACGGCAAGGCCCAACGCGTGCTGCGCAGTGAGACGCTGGACGATGGCCAGCGCAAAGGGTTGTTACAGATCCGCAGTCAGGTTCAGCGTCTGAGCGAGATTGTTCGCCAGCTCCTCGACTTTGGTCGTGCTGCCGGCCGACCTGTTCGACGCATGCCCGCCGAGGTGCTGGCGCATTCATCGGCTGCCGCGGTGGCGGACGAGTTGGCCGTCCTGAACGTGACCCTGCAGTTGGCGGCAGCGCCCGAACCCTTGTTCTGCGACGTCGATCCGCCGCGTTTCGAGCAGGCGCTGACCAACCTGCTGCGCAATGCTGCCCAGGCCAGCCCCGGCGGGCAGGTGCTGCTGCGCTGGTGGCGCGAAGACGACTGTTTGCTGTTCCAGGTCGAGGATGACGGTACTGGGGTCGCCGAGCAGCATCAGGCGGCGCTGTTCGAGCCGTTCTTTACCACCAAACCGGTGGGCCAGGGCAGCGGGCTCGGCCTGGCTGTGGCTCACGGCGTGGTCGCTGAATGCGGTGGGCGGATCGAATTGGTCGAGAGCTCGCTCGGTGGTGCGGCATTTCGTATTTCGTTGGCGCTGGCCGGTGAGGAGGATGGCGATGCAAAGGGATGACAGCACACCGCAGCGGGTATTAGTGGTGGAAGACGATGATGGCCTGCGCCAGCTGCTGGTCGAGGAGCTGGAGGATCGCAAACTCAGCGTAAGAGCCGTGGCCAGTGCCGAGGAGGCGGTGCCGTTGCTGGAGGGCTGGGAGCCGGATCTGGTCGTCAGCGATCTGCGCCTGCCGGGTGCCGATGGCATGGCGCTGCTGCGACGGGTCAAGTCGATGCAGGCCGCCCCGGCTTTTTTGGTGATCACCGCGTTCGGCAGCATCCAGCAGGCGGTGGCCGCACTCAAGGAAGGCGCTGATGAGTTCCTGACCAAGCCGCTGGATCTCGATCATCTCGGCCTCGCGGTGTCGCGCGCCCTGGAAACGCGACATTTACGTGATGAGGTACGGCGCTTTCAGCAGTTGCTCAGTGACGACCGCTTTCACGGCATGCTTGGGCGCAGCCGGGTGATGCGCGGGCTGTTCGATCAGATCCGCCAATTGGCCCGTGCCGCCGGGCCGGTGCTGGTGATTGGCGAAAGTGGCACAGGTAAAGAGCTGGTGGCGCGCGCCGTGCACGCCGAAAGCGAGCGGGCCGGGCGCCCGTTCCTCGCGATCAACTGCGCCGGGCTGCCGGCCGAACTGCTGGAAAGCGAATTCTTTGGTCATGCCGCGGGTGCTTTCACCGGAGCCAGCCGCGCCCACAAGGGGCTGTTTCAGCAGGCCGATGGCGGCACCCTGTTTCTCGACGAGATTGGCGAGATGCCGCTGCCGCTGCAGGCCAAGCTGCTGCGCGTGCTGCAGGAGGGCACCATCCGGCCGGTGGGAGGCGAGCGCGAATTGAGCGTCGATGTGCGCATCATTGCTGCCAGTAACCGGCCGCTGGAGACCGCCGCCGGGCGGGAGTCCTTTCGCGAAGACCTGTTCTTTCGCTTGGAGACGTTCATCCTGCAGGTGCCGCCGCTGCGTGATCGCGAAGAAGACCGCGAATTGCTTGCTGCCGGTTTCGTTGCGCACTTCGCCGCACGCGACGGCCGCCCGGTGCGAGGCCTGTCTCCCGCCGCGCTGGAGCAGCTCCGGCGCTATCCCTTCCCCGGTAACGTACGCGAGCTGCAGAACGCCATGGAGCGCGCGGTGACCTTTTGCCACGGCCGCAGTATCGAGCTGGAGCACCTGCCGGCGCGCATCGGCAACTTTCAGGACAACCCGCCCGAGCGCCAGGCTGACGAACTGCTCGGCTTGATGATCGACGGCCCCTTGCTACCGACCCTCGAGGAGCTGGAGTTGCGCTACATTCAGCACGTGTTGGAGCGGGTCGAGGGCAACAAGCGCCGCGCTGCAGCCTTGCTCGGCATCGGCCGGCGCACCCTGTACCGGCGCCTGGGCGAAAAGGAGCAGGACGACAATGGCTGATCCGCGCCGGGGTCTTGGAGGGCAGCCCATGCGCTGGCTGAGAACAGCCGCCCGAGACGAGTCGCTCGCAGCGAGGCACCGGTTAGCTGGGCTGCACCGCCGTGCGCGGCGGCAACCGTTCTAGGCGCAACTCGACCTGTGGCTGAGTACGCACCGCTACCCACTCCGCCAGCGCCGCTACCGTACGCGGCGGCGAGATCAGGTAGCCCTGGAACAGGTCGCAGCCGGCCCGCAGCAACGCAGATTGCTTTTCCAGGCTGTCGACACCCTCGGCATTGACCCGTTTGCCCTGGGCCTGACAGAACGCGACGATCGCGGTGAGGCTTTGCTGCATCTCCGGGCGGGTCAGTCGCTCGACGATCGCCATGTCCAGCTTGATGGTATCGGCCGGGTATTCGAGCAATTGCTGGATCGAGGTGTAGCCCACACCGAAATCATCGATGGCGACACGGAAGCCGGCCATCCGAATCGCATTCACCGCCGCCATGGTGCTGCTGCTGAGTTCCGCGGCGAAGGTCTCGGTGAGCTCGATTTCGATGAGGCTGGTGCAGATACCATGATGCGCGGCGCGTTCAGTCAGGTAGCTGCACAGGCGGTCATCGTCCAGTTGCGCCGACGACACATTGATCGCCAGGATGACGCCCTCGCCGAACAGGCTGACCAGTTGCGGGTAACTGGCCAGCGCGTGGTCGATCACCCAGCTGTCGATCTTCGGGAACAGCCCTGCACGCTCGGCGATGGGAATGAATTCGCCTGGTGAGACCGTGCCCAGCAGCGGCGAGTGCCAGCGCAGCAATGCCTCGCAGCTGACCACCGCACCTTCACGGTCCACCGCCGGCATGTACACCAGACGGAATTGGTCGTCGCCGTTGAGGCTGCGCAACTGCTCCTCGATCAGGCGGATGCGCTGATCGCGTTGCTCCAGCTCTGCCGAGAATGCCACCGCAAAGTTCTTGCCCATGGCCTTGGCCTGGTACATCGCGCTGTCGGCCCGCGTCAGCAACTGAGTGACCGAGGTGGCATCGTCGGGATAGCGGGCGGTGCCGATGCTGACGCTGACCTGATAGAGGCGGTCCTCCACCCGGAAGCCGCCTCGGCACAAGCCAAGCAAGGCGTCAGTGAGTTCGGCCAGGCTGTCGTTTGCGGCCGGCGACAGCAGCAGGACGGCGAACTCGTCACCTGAGAGCCGGGCAAAGGCCGTTTCGGTCTCAGGATGGGATTCGCAATGCCGCTCAAGCGCGCGCTGTGCACGCAGGGCGAAAATCCGCAGCAGCGCATCGCCGGCATCATGGCCGTGTTGATCGTTGACCTGTTTGAAGTTGTCCAGGTCGAGAAACAGCAGCGCCAGATGTTGTCCACCTTGCTCGCACTTCGCATGCATGGCCGCCGCCAGGATGCCGAAGTGGGCGCGGTTGCTGATGTGGGTCAGGCTGTCGGTCCAGGAGATCTCCTGGATGCGCTGCAGTGCTTCTGTGTTGCGCTCGTGGAGCGTCTTCATGTTCAGCGTCAGGCGGCCGATTTCACCGCCGTCAGTGGGCTCGTCGAGTGCCGTCCGTTTGCACAGCAGCAGGTCGGTGAGCTGCTTGTCCAAGTGGCTGATGGGGGCGGTGACGTAGCGGCGGATCAGCAGCAACAACAACCCGCTGGTGATCAGGCAGATCAGCGAACCGCCGATGAGAAAGGCGAGGCTGAGCTTGCGCAAGCGCTCGGCGAGGTAGTGCGGCGGAGGCGTCAGGCGTGCCTGCACTGATGCCGACAGTTTGACGTCTGCGGACAGGCGTGACGTCTCGGCGTCCAGCGTCGGAGCGATCTCGACCGCCGCATCGTAGTCGGCCTCGAGCTGGTTCTTCAGGGCGATGAACCGCTCCGGCCGTACGGCCAGTTGCAAGGTAAACGCCTCCTCGCGCTGGCTGGGCAGGGGGCGGGTGGCCGAGGCCGGCAGGATGAAACCGGTGGCCAGCAGCAGTGGTCCGCCTTCAGCGTTCTCTACATAGACCATTTCGTCGGTGTCGGCGGCCTGCTTGGCCTCCCTCACGATCCGCTGCTGGGTGGCATTCATCCTGGCGAACGGCGACAGGCTGCTTTCGAAGTAATAGGCGACGTCGTCATCCGGCTCGACGATGGCAAAGGAGACGAACGACAGCCGCGCACTGGACAGTGAGCGGATGCTCTGCTGGATGCGCAAGCCGAGGGTTTCGTTGCGGTAGGCGATGTCCGACTCCCGCAGGAATGCCAGCAGCGCCTCGCTATCGGTGATCGAATAAAGCGCGCTGCGATTGAACGCCTGGTAATCCAGATAAGCCGATTTCAAGGCCGACAGCCGTTGCGCCAGGCGTGCCTGTTCGAGGCCCAGCAGCGATGCTCGCTGGGTCATGTAGGCCATCGTGGCGGCCAGCAGCTGGACGATCAGGATGACCGGAAAGATCACCAGCAGTGCGCGCTTACCGAGCGTCATGAGCGTTGATCAGAGCGCTGATGATGCGTCGCCGTGTCTGCGTCGCTTCCAGCGGCCGCGTCTCGTATACCTGGCTGTTTTGCAGCACCGCTTCGGGTGGGTAGATGGTCGGGTCCTGGCGTATCGCCTCAGGCAGCAGCGCCTTGGCGGCGACGTTGGTGGTGGCGACGCCGAGCTCAGCGCTGTTCAGCGCCGCAGTTTGCGGGTTGTTAAGGAAATTCAGGAAGCGATAGGCCAATGCCTTCTGCGCGCCCTTGGCCGGAACGGAGAGGCAATCCACCCATAGCAGCGTGCCTTCCTCGGGCACCATGTAACGCCAGGGTTCGCCGTCGATGCCTTCCACTGCGTTGAGTACTTGCTGATCACCGCTGTAGGCCAGCGCCATGTCGGCCTTGTCGAGGTAGCGCTGACTGCGCAACGAGGTGATCACGTACTCGTAGGTCAGCACCGCAGGCGATTGCGCCTGCAGCAACCTGAAGGCTGCCTTCAGTTCGTCAGTATCTGCAGTGTTGATGGAGCGTTGTTGATAGAGCAGCGGACCGGCGAGGATGTCTTCATGGTCCTCCATCATGATGATGTGCGGCTCGTCGCGGTTGGCCGGCTCAAGCAGGTCCGCCCAGGACTGTGGCGCCTTGGACAGGCGGTCAGCCCGATAGGCGATGCCCAGTGTGCCCCAGAGGTAGGGAATACCGTGCACGCCGCAGCTATCGCGCCAACGCTTTGGAATGTGCTTGAGATTGGGCAGCGCTTGCTCATCGAGCTGATCAAGCAGCCCGCGTTGGCCGAACCGCGAGGCACTGATCCGCTCGGTCAGGGCGATGTCGATCAGATGGTCGGGTTTGGCCAGGACTTCGTCGCGTTTGTCACCGCTATCGAAGTACACCTGCTCGATCTTCACGCCGGTTTTGGCTTCCCAACGCTCTATCACCGCTTCGCTGAGATATTCCTCCCAATTGAGCAGGTGCAGGGTCTGGGCCGCGTGTGGGGCCGTCGACGGAAACAGCACGCAGGCCAGGGTCAGCAGAGCGGCGGGGGCTCGGAATAGTAGTTTCAGGTTGTTCATCAGGCTGTCCATCCGCTGCGGCATGTCCTTATCGACCCGTTGCGGTAACCCCTATTGTCGCGGGGCGTCTCGACTGGGTTTCGTGCTCTGCGGTGCGCCGGGCGGGCGCACTCAGGCGCGACCGTCCAGTCATATTATCGACAGGCATTGATGGCACTTTAATGGCGCCAGGCGAATGACGGCAACAAGTTTGTCATGTTGCCGCAGCTGTTCCGATCAGCGGGCCGTGATTGGTTGTTTAGCGGGCATTGCCCGTGGACGTGGCGAGCTTTGCAGCCAGGGTGCGAGCAGCTTCGTGGAAAGCGGGATGAACAGGTAGGTCATCAACGGCGTCAGCGCCAGAGTGCTCAGCAGTATCCGCATCACCAGACTCAGCTCGGCGAGCATGCCGCCGAACATCAGGTTGAACAGCAGCGAGACCGGGAAGAATGCCAGCCAAATCGCAATGCTCTGCTTCCAGCGCGGCGGCGGCGGGCTGTCGGCGCCGCCAAACCAGGCGTCGATGCCACGCGCACGCTGCTCGTGCGGCTGGCCGAAGAGTTCACTGCCACGCTGCAGCCAGGCCCGACGCGAAGCCGAATGTTCCCAGGAGTCCAGGGTTTGCTCGTCGGCGAAGCGAAAGACGATCTGAAATTCATCGTCACCAGGCGGGGGCGCCAATACGCCGGAGCCAAGGTAGCCGGGAAAGTCAGCGGCCAGTTGTTCGCCTTCGTGCAGCCAGGCGAGGAGGTCGTGGTAGCGGCCATCGCGCACGCGGCGGGCCACCATCAGAGTGACGGGTTCGGTAGACATTGTGTATCTCCAGCATCAGGCCGGCCACCCGGGTAGGGCATTCGGCAAACGCAGCGCCGGGATGGTGGGCTGCGAAACAGTTCAGGCAAGGATCATGCCCGAGTCTTCCGGCCGCGGCGGACCCGGTAAGGTCGGTAGGGGCGGAAGACGACAGCGCACTATACGGAGATTCTGTGCACTTGAAAGGGGCAATCGCCCGCTGTTGGGCTTGGCAGGTTTAACCAGGTCGAGCTGACTGGCTCAATCGGTTCTGCGTTGATCATTCCAGGAAATGGCATCGTCACCTTTCCGGCCTGCTGGTTACTGCACAGATCCGCAACGCTGGCTACGCACAGTGTGAACGATGCGCTTGAAACAACCCCGGCGCTCGGCCCTACTAGCACACCATGGCGTGGCGCCTGATTCATCGTGACCGCGTCCAGTTCGCCTACACACGGCCACAGACTTCCAACCATGGACGGTGGAACAATGAGCGGTTACGTACCCAATATCCCCAGAGCCAAGCGCGAAGCCGAGTTGAAGGGCGTCCAGCCCGTCGATATCCATGCCGAGCGCTGGGCTGAATACGAGAAACACGGCAGCCAACCGGCCACACCTCCCGAGAAGGTCAAGCTGGCCTTGCGTATCGGCATGTTCTTCGATGGCACCCTCAACAACGCCACCAACGCCGCGCTCGGTCTGGCCTGCGGCGCTCACCACCCCATAGCCGTCGAGGACCTGGATTCGAACTGCAAGCCCTATATGGCCGAGCCGGATAGCAGTTATGGAAAATGATGTGACTAATGTGCGGAAGTTGATGAGCCTCCATGTCGACCGGATCGAAGCCGAAGGTTCAGGCCCGCAAAAGCATGTTTCGCTGAGAATCTATGTTGAGGGTATCGGTACGCAAAGTGGTGAGGAGGACAGTGCGTTGGGTTATGCCATGGGGCGGGGCGCTACTGGCGTTCGCAACTGCGTTCAGCGAGCATTCACCATGATCGGTGCAGCTATAGGGCGCGCCAAGGCTGGGAATCCCAGCGGCGAAATTACCTCCCTGACCTTTGATGTGTTCGGTTTTAGTCGCGGTGCTGCAGCGGCGAGGCATTTCGCCAATGAGGTGGTCAAGGGCAAGCAAGGCCCTCTTGGTGCGGTTTTGCAAGGCAACGCGAGCGCGTTTGATAAAGGCTTCGTCGACCGCTACGGGCGGGATATCACTGTCGGCTTTATTGGCCTGTTCGATACGGTCGCTTCGGTGGGTGGCCTGGCTAATCTGGGCAATGTCAGAAGCGCTACCGCACCGGGATTGAACCTGTATCTGCCGCGCAAGTACTTTGCGAATGTGGTCCAGTTGGTCGCGCGCGACGAGATACGTGCCAACTTTCCGCTAAGCGAGGTCAGCCCGGATCATCCGGAAATCATCCTTCCAGGCGTGCACTCGGACATCGGCGGTGGCTATCTGGACGAGGCCGAGGAGCGGGTGTTGGTCTGCCCCATGCAGGCTCTGGTGGTGGGTCAGCGCGTTGATGTGACCACAACCGCTATCTACCAGGATGCGGCCGACGCCCGGCAGCGAATGATTGACGCGGGTTGGCCTGCAGACATGTTAGAAATCGTCACGCCAGAGCCGCAACTCCTGCCTACCGATCCGCTTGATCGTCTGGCGCCTCGGCAGAAGCGGGTGTATGCGGGCCTGCAACTCAAACGGCGGGTGAGTAATGGGCTATCGCGTGTCTATCTTCGCGTCATGCATGAATTGGCTAGAAGGAATGGCGTTATGCTCGACGATATTCCCGATGAGCCATCTTATTATCATCCTAATGAACTCCAGTCCTTATGCGATCGCTTCGTTCGCGGAGAATATATGCTTACTGATAACGAAGAGGCTCTTCTAAAAAATAGATATATACATTTTTCAGCAAACTGGAATAACCCGTTCAGCAAGAATAAGTCCGGTGGGCTTAGCTTGATCTACTTTAATGCACCCAATGCTAGTGGAGTGCGTCAACTTCATCCTCACCTCGCCGAGTGGTCGTCATTGTGATTAAGCTTGTTTTCGCTCTGGTAGGGCTGTTCTTTTTTTCCGGTTGCCAGTCAGCGGACCCATTATCAGGTGAGCATGATCCAAAAGATCCATGGTGGAGCCTGGAGTTTCTTGCGCCGCTCTATATGACTGGCTGGGTTGAGGCGAGCTGGGTAGAAGATGTCCACGGCAAGCTGTTCAATCATGGCAGTGGTGGAGTTATCGGTACCGGGAATTATGGATATGACCATGAGCTGGCAAGAGGTTGGCCCAGAGGCAAGTCAGGGGGCATTCATGGCGTTGCCGGCGCGGACTTGCCTAGGCGTGTGTTTGTTCGTTGGCAATCCATAGTGGAGCCCCAAACCTATCGGGTATGGATCGATATTCCTGAGGAAACTCGGCAGCTCATGCACAGGTCCACTCATCGGCGATGCCCGGAAACACCAGATCAGCCGGCCCTTTATATAGCGGCTCTTCATTTGGGATTGTCTCCGGGCGGTATTGTGCAGGTATGGACGAGGGATGAGTGCAATAGGCCGGTCGAAGTGGCCCGTGCTCAAGCCGAAATCGAACCGCTCGGCCCTTCGCAAGGAAAGACCGATGGGCGCTACGCTTACAAAATTAATGAGAACACCAAGCGTTACATAGACAAGTACGGCATTCCCTACGGAAGTTGGTAAATCCTAGCGGCTATGCGTAATAAATATACGTGCCAATCGGTTCAAATAACGAACCGGGCAGGGCGTAAGCCGTTATTAAAAAAGAATCCAGGATATAGCCTTGGTGCTAGTTTGAAACACGGATAATCAAAAGGTAAGGGAACACCTAATGCAAGACAACCGAAGACCCGTTACATCCCGATCTAAACGTTGGGTGATGAAACTCGCCAATGTCCTGATCAACCATGACATTTCTCCCAATAAAATTTCAGCTGCCAGTATCGGATTTGCGGCCGCGGCGGCTGCAATTATGGCAACCGCTACCGGGGTATTCGCCACGCTTGCAGCTATTCTGCTCATTCAGCTCAGGCTGATTTGCAACCTGCTCGACGGCATGGTTGCCATCGAAGGCGGGAAGCAATCGGAGTTAGGCAGCCTGTACAACGAGTTCCCGGATCGCATCGCAGACAGCCTGTTAATCGTGACGCTTGGTTATGCGGCAGGTGATGCGACTCTTGGTTGGTTCGCAACGCTCGCCGCGGCGTTGACCGCCTATGTGCGAGTCTTCGGCGGATCACTTGGGCTTAAGCAAACCTTCGTTGGACCCATGGCCAAGCAACATCGGATGGCAGTCATGACGGCAGGACTGGCGCTGAACATTCCCGAGTCGCTGCTGTTCGCCACGCACCATGCGCTGTACGTCGCGCTGATCATCATTGCGGCAGGGTCCGTCGTGACCTGTATTACCCGCACCCGGATAATTGCCGGTCAGTTGAAGGCGGCCCAGTGATGTGGATCTCCACCTTGTTGATCTCGATTCTGCGATTACTGCTGGGGGCCAGCGCTCGTTTCGAAAGCACGCCTGACCTGTCCGGTCAGCGCATCTATTTCGCCAACCACACCAGCCATATCGACACCCTGGCGATCATGGCAGCCTTGCCTCGGGAGGCGAGGCTCAACACCAGGCCCCTTGCCGCAGCCGATTATTGGGGCAAAAACCGATTCCTGAGATATATCGCCACGCGTGGGCTCAACTCGGTGCTGATTGATCGGAACTCCAGAGCAGGTGGAAACCCTCTGGAACCTGTGCATCGAGTGATGGAACAGGGCTGTTCGGTCATCATCTTTCCGGAAGGGACACGCAGGTTTCAGGCGCTTCCCGGTGAGTTCAAGTCAGGGCTTTATCGTCTCCACCAGGCGTTTCCGCAGGCGCTGCTGGTCCCCGTCTACTTGGACAACCTCTATCGCTCGATGCCGAAAGGCAAGCATGTGCCGCTGCCAATCATCTGTACCATTCGGATTGGCGATCCGCTTTCGGTGGTTGAGAACGAAGCGATCGGCGACTTCTTGAGCCGGGCTCGTGAAGCTGTCGTGAGGCTCGCCAAATGATGATCGAAAACAAGTTCTATCTATTGATGGCCGGGGTGGTTTCCTTACTGGCGGTCGCCACCATCACCGGGCTGATTCTGAAGCGCTTCGTCAAAACGGAGGGCGCTATTGCGACGGTCGACAACCTGAATCTGCGGGTCAATGCTTGGTGGTCGATGATCGCTGTCTTCGTCGCCTCGTACCTATTGGGTAACACGGCCACTGTGGTGCTGTTTGCGTTCGTTTCGCTGTTCGCGCTACGAGAGTTCATCACACTGACCCCTACCCGGCTGGGCGATCACAATGCGCTGTTTGCGGCCTTCTTCATACTCATTCCCTTGCAGTACATCTTCATCGGCATCCACTGGTATTCGATGGTCACGTTACTGATTCCGGTTTATGCATTCCTGTTCCTGCCTTCGATTGCGGTGCTGTCACAGGAGACCGATGGATTCTTAGAGCGGACGGCCAAGATTCAGTGGGGTGTCATGATCACGGTGTACTGCATCAGCCACGCACCGGCGTTACTCATTCTCGATCTGCAAGGGTTTGAAGGGCAGAACGCCTTGCTACTGTTCTACCTGATGTTCGTCGTTCAGATCAGCGACGTGCTGCAGTACGTATTCGGCAAGCTGTTCGGAAAGACCAAAGTCGCGCCTATCGTCAGTCCGTCCAAAACAGTCGAAGGGTTGGTGGGTGGCGGGCTGGCGGCGGTGCTGGCTGGTGGTGGTATGTACTGGCTTACGCCGTTCAATTTTTATCAGTCGTTGGCCATGTCATTCGTGATTGTGGTGATGGGGTTTCTTGGTGGGCTGACGCTGTCGGCGATCAAGCGCAGCCTGCAAGCGAAGGACTGGGGCACCATGATCAAAGGTCACGGAGGCATGCTGGATAGAATGGACTCGGTGTGCTTTGCCGCGCCGGTATTCTTTCATCTGACCCGTTATTTCTTCTCGGCCTGATGCTCCGGCGGCCATTTCACGATATGACCGGGTTTGATTGGCGGAACAGCCAGCTCGCAGGGTGGTTTCTGTAATGCAGGCGCCGCAGCTTTGAGCTGTCGCGGGTCGACAGGGGCAGTAGATGCGTGAGGGGAGTGGCTGAGCCGTTCCTTGACCTGCCTCTGCATCAAGCGAATCGGGGCAGCCGAACGGCGAACCCTCGCCGCCGGTTCAGGTCCGTTGAAGAACGAACCTGAGCCGTCGGAGCATGCCTATGCAACGCCTCACCCTGCTGTCGCTTGGCAGCATCAACGCAGATTTTCAGGTACGGGTCGACGAACCTGCCGGCAGTCGGGAAACCCAGCTAGCCCATGACCTGTGTCGCCTGTCCGGAGGCAAAGCGAGCAACACGGCCTTTCTTGGCGCGCGTTTCGGTCACCGCAGCCTGCTGCTTGGCCGCGTCGGCGACGATGAGCTGGCCGAACAAGCGCTCGCCCCGCTGCGCCAGGCCGGCGTCGAGGTCGATCACGTGGGGCGCGCTGCCGGTCAGTCCACCGGTGTATCGATGATCATGGTGCCGCCGGATGCGAAGAAGAACATCGTCCTGGCGACCAACGCCAACGACTGCTGGGACGAGGCGGCCGTCGACGCCATGGTGGCCGTGATCGACGGCTGCGAAACCCCCGCGTGCCTGGTGCTCGACTATGAAGTGCCGGCGCGAGTGGTAAACAAGGCGCTGGAGGCGGCCACTCGAAAGGACATTCCGGCGGTGCTCGATCCATCCTTCCCTGACCGGGTCGACGAGGAGCTGTTGCCCAAGCTGCATGCAATCACACCAAACGTCTCGGAAGCCGAGGGGCTGGTCGGCCACTCGCTCGGCTCTATGGACAAACTCGCCGATGCTGCTCGCCAGCTGCAACGCGACGGGCCCGCGCTGGTGTGCATCAAACTGGGCGATGGCGGTTGCGTACTGGCGACAACTGAGCTGACCCTGCACATCCCGCCGAGTGAAGTGGAGCCGGTCGATACCACCGGTGCAGGCGATGCCTTTACCGGCGTGTTCGCCGTGGCCTTGCTCGAAGGGCTTGAGCCACCCGAGGCCGCTGCCTGGGGCGTGGCCGCCGCGAATCTGGCCGTTACCGGTTATGGCTCGCAGCCTGCGTATCCTGATCGGCAGCAGGTGGTCGAGCTGGCGCGGACGCTGCTCGATAAGGCGACGGTTCTCGATGGCTGAATCGAACTCGGCGCCCCATATCGTCTTCGAGCATTACGACCGCGATGACGAACGGCGTCGCGAGGCCTTGCTGGCCTTGGGCAACGGAGTCTTGTCGTGGCGAGCCAGTGCCCCGGAAGGATCGGTTAAACCCCGTGCGGATGACAGCAAGCACTACGCCGGCTTCTACCGCGCCGGCTGGTACGACGAGGCAACGCGCGAGGTCAATGGCGATTCGGTGCACATGGCCGCTCTGGTGAACTTGCCGGATCCGTTCGGTCTTAGCGTTGCGCTGGAGGATGGCAATTGGTTCAGCCCCGATGAGGTCGACTTGCAGCGCTATCGGCAGGCGCTGAATCTGAACGATGGCGTGCTCGAGCGGCAACTCAGCTTCGAGCTGGCGGGGCATCGGGTGGAGCTGCTGGAACGTCGTCTGGTCAGCATGGCGACACCCAATCTCGCTGGGTTGCGCTGGGAATTGCACCTGCCGCCCGGTCTCGTGGTGCGTCTGCGCTCAGTGCTCGACGGTGGCGTATGTAACGCCGGGGTGGAGCGCAACCGCGCCTATGAAGGACGGCGCCTCCAGCACCTGGCGTTCGACCACGATGGCAATGGCACGGCGGCCCTCAGTGCCCGCTTGCATGATCATCGTCAGCGCCTGGCAATGGCCGTGCAGCTCCGGACGCCTGGGCGACAGCTGCAGTGGCGCAGCACCACGCACGAACAGCGTCTGGTTCAGGAGGCCCGATGCGCGGTGCCGGACAGCGGTCGGTTGATCATGGAAAAGCGGGTAGTGGTACTGATCGACGAGGAGTGCCCGGTTGCCGACAAGGATGCTCGTCTTGAGGCGCGGCGGCAGCTGCCCTGCGACGAATATGAGCACCTGGAGCAGACGAGCGCCGAGGCGTGGCGAACCTTGTGGCAGGGGCTTGCACTTGCCTCGGACGATCCCGAGTTGCGGCGCAACTTGCATTTTCACGCGTTTCATCTGCTGCAAACGGTGTCGCCACACAGCATTGGGCGCGACCTTGGCTTTCCGCCGAGAGGCTGGATGGAAGGCTATTACGGCCAGGTGTTCTGGGATGAGCTGTTTGCGTTTCCGGTGCTCGCGACCCATTGGCCGGAGCTGGCCAGAAGCCTTCTGGATTACCGCTACGCTCGCCTCGACAAGGCGCGCGAACGTGCCCGCCGTGCCGGGCTGCGTGGCGCCATGTTTCCCTGGCGCAGCGCCCGAACCGGCAAGGAGGAGACGCCGCCCTGGCAGCTCAACCCGATGTCGGGGCGCTGGATGGCCGACCACACACGTCTGCAGCGGCACATCGGTTCCGCCGTAGCCTACGATGCCTGGCAGCTCTACCTGGCAACCGCTGACGAGGCGCTGTTGGCCGGCCCCGTTGGCGAGCTGATCATCGACGTGGCGCGGTTCTGGGCCAGCATTGCGCAGTTCGATGCGTCGCGACAGCGCTACCTGATTTGCGGCGTGATCGGCCCGGACGAGTACCACAACGGCTACCCCGACGCGGCAGAGCCCGGGTTGAACAACAACACCTACACCAATCTGATGGCCGCCTGGACGCTGGACCGTGCGCGGCAGGTGCTGGCCTTGCTCAGCGAAGCGGATGCCAATGGCCTTTGTCAGCGTCTGGGGCTGGCGCCAGACGAGCCTGAACATTGGCAGGCGGTCGCAGAGGGCCTCTACCTGCCGTTTGTCGATGACCTGCTGCTCAGTCAGTTCGAGGGGTTCGACCAGCTGGAACCCCCGCCGCAGGAATGGTTGCATGGTGATCGTCCGCGGTTGGACTGGATGCTCGAGGCGCGGCACGACAGCTGCGACCGTTACCAGCTGACCAAGCAGGCCGATGTGCTGATGGCCTACTACTTGGTACCTCAACAGACCCTGCAGCAGATTCTCCGGCGTCTGGGTTATCCCCATGATGCCGCCAGTGCACGCCGCACCCTGGCCTATCACTTGGCGCGTATCACCCACGAGTCGAGTCTGTCCAAAGTGGTGTGTGCCGGTGCGCTCGCCGACATCGACCTCGAGGCGTCCTGGTCCTACTACCAGCAGGCGCTGGCCACCGACCTGGGCTCGCCAGGCAATCGCGGCACGCAAGAGGGCGTGCACCTTGGCGCCATGAGCGGCTCTTTGGACGTGCTGCAGCGTCACTACCTGGGCGTCCGTCTGGAGCTCGATGGGCTGCACCTGTTTCCGTCACCGCCGGCGTCGCTGCCGCCGGTTTCATTGTCGCTGCTGTTTCGACAGTCGCGCCTGCATTTGCGACTGGCCCATGGCGCGTTGGTGGTAAGGGCCGATTCCGGTAACGTCGCCCCGGTGCCGCTGCACTACGCTGAAGGAAAGCGCCAGCTCGCGCCGGGTGAATCGCTTGAGATCCGCTGCCGGTCGACGAGCTGACCTGATGGCAACGCATTGAAACAAGCCTGAGCGACGGGACAGCGGAACGCCGCAGCGCCAGCCATGTTCAATACAGAACGTGGTCAAACAAGGAGATACAGCGATGAGCGAACTCGGAGGGCAGCGACGCTGGCTCGACGGGCTGGGCTGGGTGGCGCTGTATGCGTTGATCTGGGCGTTGTTCACCGAAGGAGCCGGCTGGACCCTGGGGGTACCGAGCATCCTGCTCGCTGCCGGGCTGTCGCTTTGGCTGGGTCTGCGGCCCTGGCATCCCTCGCTGGCTGCGCTGCCGGGTTTTCTCGGGTTCTTTCTCGGCAAGATGGCCGCAGGCGCCTGGGATGTGGCATTGCGCGCGCTGCATCCCAAACGGCCGCTGCAGCCGGCCTGGCTGGATTACACCCTCACGTCCTCTTCATCGCAGGTAAGGCTGGTGCTTTCGGCGCTGGTGGGCCTGCTGCCGGGCACTCTGGCGTCGCAGGTAGAGGGCGACCGGATGCGCGTGCACGTGCTCGATGAGCGACAGCCTTGGGAGACCACCGTACACAGCCTCGAACGGCGACTGGAGCAGTTGCTTGCGCCCGGAGACAGGCCTTGATGGCGTTGTATTCCGCATTGTTGCTGCTGACCATCATGATTGGGCTCGGGCGCGTGGTGCTGGGACCGGCACGGGTAGACCGGCTGCTGGCCGTTCAACTGTTCGGCACCACTGGCACGGCCTTGCTGCTGGTACTGGCGCAATGGCAACAGCAGCCGGCGTTGCGTGATGTGGCGCTGCTGCTGGGCTTGCTCGCTGCAGTCGCGAGCGCCGCGCTGGTGCAGTTGCTGCGCAGGAGTCGACATGACTGAGCCGTTGTTGAATGGCCTCAGCTGGCTGCTGCTGATCGGTGGCCTGTTGTTCTTCGTGGCAGGCAGCATCGGTCTGCTGCGTTTTCCCGATACGGTGAGCCGTCTGCATGCCCTGACCAAGGCCGACACCCTGGGCCTCGGGCTGGTCATCGCCGGTCTGTCGCTGCGTGCCGACAGCCTCTGGGAGGTCGGGCAGATGCTGCTGATCTGGCTGTTGCTGCTGGCCTCCAGCGCCACGGCGTGCCAATTGCTGGCACGACAGGCCGGTGAGGAACCGCACGATGACTGAGTGGCTGTTCGACGGGGTACTCGGCTTGCTGGTGCTCGGCCTTGCCTTCGGCGCGCTGCATGGCCGCAACCTTTACGCCAGCGTGTTGCTGTTCATTGCCTTCGGCTTGGCGCTTGCGTTGATCTGGGCGCGTCTCGGCGCGGCAGACCTGGCGTTGGCCGAAGCAGCCATCGGCGCGGGGCTTACTGGCGTTCTGTTGTTCACCGCACTGTCGCGCCAGCCTGGGTCGGCAGATCTGCCGGAGGCCACTGGCATGCGATTGCGCCTCGGCGCGGCGGCCGTGGTGCTGCCGATGCTGATCCTGCTGGTGCAAGGGCTTGCGCCGCTGAGTGAGGTCGAGCCGCGTCTGCCGATATTGATCGCTCGACATCTGGACGAAAGCGGCGTGAGCCATCCGGTGACGGCGGTGCTGCTGAACTACCGCGCCTGGGACACCTTGCTCGAACTGGCCGTCCTGCTGCTGGCGCTGCTCGGCGCCCGGCAACTCGGGCCGCGACCGCTGGATCTGGCCGAACCCTGGCCGCTGCTGCGGGCCTGGGCGCGGGTGCTGGCGCCGCTGCTGGTGCTGGCCGCCGGCTACATTCTCTGGCGGGGCGCGAGCGCGCCGGGTGGCGCCTTTCAGGCCGGTGCGCTGTTGGCGTCTGGCGTGGTGCTGCTGCGGTTATCGGGTCTGCTGCCCCGCTTGCGCTGGTCATTCATGCCGTTGCGCTTGCTGGTGCTGGGTGGCCTGCTGGTGTTCGTCGGTGTTGCAGTGGCGACGGCCTGGCTGGGTGACGGTTGGCTGACGTACCCGGGCGGAACGGCCAAACTGGTCATCCTGATGATCGAGGCTGTCGCGACGCTGTCGATCGCGGCGAGCCTCAGCCTGCTGGTGGTGGGCGAAGGGGAGGAAGTCTCCTCATGACCAGCAGCTTGTTCTGGATGGTCATCGGGGCCGCGCTGTGGTTGCTTGGGCTGCATGGGCTGCTGACCCTGCGCCAGGCGCTGCGTCGGATCATCGCCTTCAACCTGATGGGCAGCGGTGTATTCCTGGTGATGATTGCCCTGGCCACGCGCAGCCAGCCGAGCGATCCGCTGCTGGTCGCGCTGGTGGTGACCGGGCTGGTGGTGGCGATCAGTGCGACTGCCCTGGCGCTGAGGTTGGCCAGTGTGGCGCATGGCAGTCAGCCTCAATCGCAGGAACAACAGCAGAAGCCGCGGCCATGAATGCGGCATTGCTGAGCCTGGCATTACCGCTGGTGGCGGGTCTGCTGCTGGTGTTGCTGCGGCCCGGTCGCAGTGGCCTCTGCGTGATCGGGGTGAGTGCTGCCAGCCTGATCGCCGCGGCGTTTGCCTTGCAGCAGGCGATGCAGCTCGGGCCACAACTGTTGCAGATCGGCGGCTGGGAAACGCCGCTGGCGATCCGGTTTCAGCTGACGCCACTGACGGCGCTTTTGATGGTGTTTACTGCAGGGTTGCATCTACTGGTTGCCTTGTACGCGGCACGCAGTCCCCACGCCACCGGCAGCGAGGATTACTGGCCATTGTCCTGTCTGCTGCATGGCTCGCTGGCCGCACTGTGGCTGTCGGCGGACCTGTTCAATCTGTATGTGACGCTCGAGTTGCTCAGTCTCAGTGCCGTGGCGTTGGTGGCCTTGGCCGGACGCCGGGCTTACCGGCCGGCCTTCAACTACCTGATGCTGTCGCTGGCCGGCTCGCTCGCCTACCTGTTTGGCGTCGCGCTGTTTTATGGCCGCTACGGCGTGCTGGACGTGCTGGTGCTGGCCGAGTTGGCCGAGGCCGACCAGACGACCCGGCTGGCGCTGCTGCTGATGAGCATCGGGCTGATGCTCAAGGCTGCACTGTGGCCGCTGCACCTGTGGCTGCCACCGGCGCATTCGGGCGCACCGACAGCGGTCAGCGCCTTGCTCTCGGCGCTGGTGGTGAAGGGGCCGATCTACATTCTCTGGCTGATCTGGAGCGAGATCGCGCCACCGGAGCTCGGGCGCCAGGCTGGATTGCTGTTCGCCGGGGCCGGCATTCTCGCGCTGATATCCGGCGGCTGGTCGGCGCTTCGGGCGCCGCGCCTGAAGGTGCTGGTGGCCTATTCGACGGTTGCCCAGCTGGGCTATGCGCTGCTGGCGCTCGGCCTGTTGCTGCACTGGCAGGAGCCGCGCATGGAAGCGGCGCTGTGGCTGTTCATCCTCGCCCACGGCTTGGCCAAGGTGTCGATGTTCCTCGCCGCTGGCGAGCTGCAGCGGGTGCTGGGTACGCGTCGGGTGCGGGCGCTGAAAGGCGCCAGCCAGAACATGCCGGTGGCCATGGCGACCTTTGCCGTCGCGGGTGGCAGCCTGATCGGCCTGCCGCCCAGCGGAGGCTTTCTCGCCAAATGGTTGCTGTTGCAGCCGTTGTTCGAGCAGCCACAGCACTGGCCCTGGGCCTTTGGTGTGCTGCTCGGCACGCTGATGTCAGCGGCTTATGTATTCCGTGTGGTTGCGCTGGGGTTCGATCGTGCACGGCCCAATCCGCCCAGCATCAAACCTGATTCCGTCGCGCAATGGCTGGCGATGCTGCCAGCGCTGCTGGTACTCGGCTTGGCGCTGATCAGCGAACCGCTGCTGCTGTGGATCGGCGGGGTGGCGCGATGAACTGGACCCATTGGTTGCCGCTGGCCATCGTGCTCAGCTCGCTGGTGCCAGGCCTCCTGATTTTCACCCTGCACGAAGATCAGCGTCGCTTGCGGGTCACGCTCAATCTTGCCGGCGTGGTGATCAAGCTGTTGCTGGTATCGGCAATGATCTACGGCGTCAGCCGCGGGCTGGAGTTTCGCTTCAGCTTGCCGTTCCTGCCCGGTGCGCCGCTGGTGCTGCAGGGCGATGCGCTGTCGCTGTTGTTCGTCGCGCTGTCATCGGTGCTGTGGTTGGCCACGACCATCTATGCCATTGGCTACCTGGAAAAGTCCCCGCTGCAATCGCGCTTTTTTGGCTATTTCAGCCTGTGTGTGAGTGCCACCGTAGGGCTTGCACTGGCGGGCAATCTGGTCAGCTTTCTGTTGTTCTATGAAATGCTGACCCTGGCTACCTTCCCGCTGGTGGTGCATCGCGGTACGGCCGAAGCGCTGCGCGCCGGGCGTGTCTATCTGGCCTATACCGTTGGCGGTGGGGCGTTGGTATTGATGGGCTTGGCGCTGCTGCATGGCTTGGCCGGCGGGCAGGACTTCCAGCCGGGCGGCTACCTGTTGCCGGCGGTGGGCGAGCATGACCTGGCCTTGCGCGTGGCGTTCGTCCTGCTGGTGGCCGGGCTTGGGGTCAAAGCCGCGTTGATCCCGCTGCATGGCTGGCTGCCGAAGGCGATGGTGGCGCCGGCGCCGGTCAGCGCGCTGTTGCATGCGGTGGCTGTGGTCAAGGCCGGTGCGTTCGGGATTATCCGGGTGGTCTATGACGTCTATGGCGCCGAGGCGATGGATCAGCTGGACATGGCCGGCCCGCTGCTCTGGCTGGCCGCGGCAACCATTCTTTACGGTTCGGTGCGCGCCCTGCAGCAGCAAGAGCTGAAGAAGCGCCTGGCCTATTCGACAATCAGTCAGGTGTCGTACGTGACGCTCGGGGTCGCGTTGCTCGGCCCCATCGCGGCGGTTGGCGGGCTGGCGCACCTGGTTCACCAGGGGCTGATGAAGGTCACCTTGTTCTACTGTGCGGGCAACTTCGCCGAAACCCTGGGCATTCATCGTATTCGTGAAATGGACGGTGTTGGTCGGCGTATGCCGCTGACCATGACCGCATTCAGCATCGGTGCGTTGGGCATGATCGGCATCCCGCCGATCGCGGGCTTCGTCAGCAAATGGGCCTTGGGTATGGGTGCGCTGGAGGTCGGCCAGGACTGGGTGCTGCTGGTGCTGATGGGCTCGGCACTGCTCAACGCCGGCTATTTTCTGCCATTGCTGTGGCGTGGCTGGTTCTCCCCGCCCGCCGACTGGCACGATGACAACTGGCGCGAGGAGCGCTGGGAAACGCACTGGATGCTGCTCTTGCCTGCGCTGTTCACGGCCATGCTGTCGGTACTGGTGGGTGTGCTGGCCGGGACGGCCTTGAGCCCGCTGGGCTGGGCGCAACTGATCGTCAGCCGGGAGTTCGCGCTATGAGTGGTGCCGGGCTCTGGTTGCTGGTGCCGCTGGCGCCGCTGTTGGCGGCAGTCAGCCTGGCGATCTGGCGCGAGCGCGCCATTGGCTGGCTGTGGCTGGCTTGCGTTCCGGCGCTGGCGATGGTCGTCCAGCCAGTGGCGCTGCTGGATCTGCCGATGTTATGGGAGGGCGTGCGCTGGGGTGCGAGTGACGACCTCAGCCGTGCCTGGCTGGGGTTTACCGCCCTGCTGTGGGGATGCGCGGGTGCCTTCGCCAGCAGCAGCCAGCACGACGACCCGCGAAGGCTGCGCTTCTGGGCGTTCTGGTTACTGGCCCTGGCGGGCAACCTGCTGCTGATCATCGCCACCGATGCCTTGAGCTTCTATCTCGGCTTCAGTGCCATGAGTCTGGCCGCCTACGGGTTGATCGTGCATCAGGGCGGACCTGGACCGCGGCGTGCCGGGCGTCTGTATCTGCAGCTGGCGATCACCGGCGAGATGGCTTTATTGGCCGGCCTGATGCTGCGCAGCCATGCGGCGGACGGCGATTTCTCGTTCGCCGCATGGCAAGCGCTGCCCATGGACGGTCTGACGCTGCTCTTACTGCTGACCGGTCTGGGTTTGAAAGCCGGGTTCTGGCCGCTGCATGTCTGGCTACCGCTGGCTCATCCGGCCGCGCCAGCGCCGGCCAGCGCGGTGTTGTCCGGTGCGATGCTAAAGGCCGGACTGCTGGGTATCTGGCGATGCCTGCCGGAAAGCGATCCGCTGCTGTCGAGCTGGGCGGACGTGTTGCTCGCCGTGGGTATCTTTGGCGCCGTCTATCCGGCCCTGCTCGGGCTCGTTGCGGGAGAGGCCAAAGCGGTGCTCGCCTACTCCTCGGTCAGTCAGATGGGGTATCTGGTGATGCTGTTTGCGTTGGCGTGGCGGCATCCCGAGCAATTGCCGGCGATGACCGTCGTACTGATGCTCTACGGCGTCCATCACGGCCTGGCCAAGGGGGCGTTGTTTCTGGCAGCCGGGTTGATCCACGCCGGTCGCTTGCCGCCTATTGGCTGGGCACTGCTGGCGCTGCCGGCGCTGGCGATTGTGGGGTTGCCCCTGACCAGCGGCGGGGCCGTCAAAACGGCTTTGAAAGACGCCTGGCATGGCGGTGAATTCGAAGGCTGGCTGGTCTGGCTGAGCCTCAGCAGCCTGACCACTTCGCTGCTGTTGATCCGCGCGCTGTGGTTGTTACGTCGGGCTGCCCGCGACGCCCCGGCGATCCGCCCGCCGTTAGCTCAACTATTGCCCTGGGCGCTGCTCAGCAGTTGTGCGTTGCTGTTGCCCTGGCTCTGGCCCGCCCTGCGCGAGCCGATGCTGCACGGCCTCTATCCGGGTGGGATCTGGGCGGCACTGTGGCCGCTGCTACTGGCGCTGGGCTTGGCTGGCGTGGTGCTCAAGCGCGGCTGGACGGTTCCGACACGCCTGACCAAACTGCCCAACCCGGCGCTGACGCTGTCGCTGCGACTGCGGCGTCTGACCCTGCGCCCTCCCATGCCCGTACCGACCGTCCACCCCGATGAATCGCGCTGGCGCCAACGGGAACGCCGTTGGAACCGCTTCTGGAACGCCAGCGCGCTGACCCTGAGCGCCTGGCTGCTGGCCGCCTTGCTGTGGTTGGGCTGGTTATGGTGACAGCCGGGGGCGTCGTTCTGGTCAGGCCCTGCAACTCAAGCAACGTCAGCCTCACTGCTGTACTCACTGATTCGTGACAGCTCCGGGGTCAGACCTCGAAGCGCCGAACTTGCTGGCTTAGCATGCCGCCGAGCCGGGCGAGCTCCACACTGGAGGCGGCCGTTTGTTCGGTTGAGGTGGCCGACTGGTCGGCGATATCGCGCACTCGGGTCACGCTGCGGCTGATTTCTTCCGCCACGGCGCTTTGCTCTTCGGCGGCCGTTGCGATCTGCTGCATCATCTGCTGGATGGCGGCGATCATGAGGGTGATGTCCGCCACCGCAGTGCCTGTGTCGTTGACCCCAGCCACCGTGCGCTCTGTCAGATCGCTGCAGCCCTGCATGGTAGTGGCGGATTCCGAGGCGATCCGCTGCAGCCCCTCGATCAATGGCTGGATTTCCACCGTCGCGTCCTGGGTTCGGCGTGCCAGCGTACGCACTTCGTCCGCGACCACGGCGAAACCGCGTCCGGCATCGCCCGCGCGAGCCGCCTCGATAGCGGCATTGAGGGCAAGCAAGTTGGTCTGATCGGCCACCGACTTGATGACATCCAGCACGCCGCCGATCCGCTCACTTTCGCTTTTCAAACGCGCCATCGCCGCGGTTGACTTACCCACTTCGTCGGCAAGCTGCTTGATCTGCACGACTGCCTGGCGTGCCGTCGCTTCGCCATTTTGCGCTTGCTGGTCAGCCGAGAGCGCCGCGCTGGCCGCTTCCTCGGAATTGCGCGCAACCTCAAGCACCGTTGCAGCCATCTCGTGAATCGCAGTGGCAACCTGATCGACTTCCAATTTCTGTGTCACCACGCCAGCGCTCGCTTGCTCAGTCGAGTGAGACAGCTCTTCGGCGGCGGACGAGATGGTTTCAGCAGACCGGCGTACCTGTCCGATCAGCTCACCAAGGCTACGCTGCATCTCGCCAAGCGACGCCATGACACTTCCCGCAGGCGCCTGCTCGATACCCGGCATGTTGCGCATGTCGCCAGAAGCGACTCGGCGGGCGGCAGCGGAAAGGTCGAGCGGCTCGGCACCGAGTGTGCGCAGCAGGCTACGCACGTTGCCGATGCCCAGACCGAGCGCGAGCAGTACGGCAATCAGGGAGGCCACAACCATCAGGTTGCGCTGGGTTTCGTATTCGCTGCGCTCGGCCGCCACCTCGGCGTTTGCGGCGCTTCGGCTGTGCGTCATATAGCGCTCGCCTGCGGCCAGCAACTGGCGCAGCAGCGGTATGCAATCTTGGTTGATCCGCACGATAGCTTCTTCGCGCTGCCCGGCTACGGCGCGCTCAACAATGTCCAGCGCCACCGGACCATAAAGGCTTTCTACGCGAGCAATCTCTGCAAACAGCTGTTTTTCTGCGCTGGCCTCGGCGCTCGTTGATCGAGATACGGCCGCGTTGAGGTCACGCAGATGGGTCTGAACATCGCGGTGTGCTTCTAGCACGGCGGCGTGCTCGAGTTTCAGATCTGCTTCTGAGGTGACCAGCACCAGGTTGCGGGCCGCAACAGCGCGACGTTGAGCCGCTATGAGCAGCGCGGAGGCCAACTCCTCGCGAGCGTTCACGCCCTCGACGTAGTCGGAAAAGGCCCGGTTGAACTTTGCAAGCTCAACGATGGCCAGGGCGGAGACCAGCAGGACGATGAGGGTAAGCGCTGCAAAGCTCAGGCCGAGCTTTAGTTTTACGGTTAGGTTCATGGCGTGCTCGCAGGGTGTGTGAGGCTCGTCCATGAACTGACTGTGCAAGCAGTGTGATGGCATTAAGGTATCATTGATACTGTACCTTGGTAGTAGGGTGTATAAGTCTCGTATAGGAGGGCTCGGCGTCGCTCACTAGGGTGAACGGCCTTTCGACGGATCGTGCTATCGAACTGCAGATTGCATTTATCAGTTGGTCATAAAGGGTTAAAAGAACATTGAGGCATTTGGCCTGATACACATAAAAAGGGTTGGAATACTATTGGCTATAAAAAGGCGCCGACGGCGCCTTGATTTGAAGCATTAACTTCAGACCGTGCCGAGTCCGGTGCGGTCGCTGCCGTCTTCGGCCACCAGTTGCCCGAGTGGAGTACGGTCGAAACCATCGTCTGCAACTTGATCGCTGAGCGGCGTGTAGTCGAAACCGTCTTCTGCAATCTGATCGCTTAGCGGAGTGAAATCGAAACCATCTTCTGCCAAATGCTCACTGATCGGCGTGCGATCGAAGCCGTTTTCTGAAACGACGCGGTCGGTGATGACGTGCTTGCGCACGGTTTCGGCGCCCTGCGCTTCACCCAAGATAGGTTGAGGATGGCTTGGCGGAATCGCAAAGGCAGTGGAAGCGACGCTGGCCAGAATCATACTTGCAACTAACGTTTTCATGAGAGTGTCCTCGGTAGTAATGGGTACAGGACCTATGCTACGAGCGAGGAAGCACGCGACAAACGTGAGCGTATCAATAGTACAAATCGACGGATGTGATACGTGGGAAACAGCCGCTTTATTAATTAACTCGGCCAATAATTAGTTTCGATTAAATCGATTGGTATGAGCTATTTATTTATCTCGCAGTCTGCCCTTGGATGGACGAGTGTATCGGTTGAGGCTTACCGATGGCGGCCATGCTGCGGTCGTGCAGATGCACCAACAGCGTCATGGCAGTCAGGCTGCCGAGCAGTGCGCAGAACATGTCGGCCTGGGTGTCCCACTGATCACCCTGCATGCCGAGAAAGGCTTCTGCCCCCTGACCAAGCGCCAGGGCCGCCGCCCATTCGACCAGTTCGTAAACGGCGCTGAGCATCATGGCCATGCTCACGCATACAAACGGCAACAGGTGCTTGCCATGAACCCGGTCCTTGCGCACCAGCAGTTCCCGTGCAATCAGGGCAGGCACAACGCCTTGAAAGAAATGCCCTATACGGTCGTAGTGGTTGCGACTGAGGTCCAGCCAGTCCTGCAGCCAGAAGCCCACGGGCACCCGGGCGAAGGTGTAATGGCCGCCCGCAATCAGTCCCAGCGCCTGAACTGCCAGCAACAGATACAGCAGGGACGAGAGCGGAAATCGTTGGTGGTTGTACACCAGCGCCGGCAGCAAGACGGCAACTGGTAGCACTTCCAGCAGCCAGGTGGTGCGGTCGTGCGGATCGATCGCCGATGCCAGCAAGGCCAGTACAACGAGACAAACCAGGGCTTTGAGCAACAGCGGGCGGTGCATTCAACCTGCCTTTTTCGGAATCGGGGCCTGTGCAATGGACCGCGAAACCGGGGCGATGACTGCTGAAGACTTGAACGGCCCCGTCCTGGCAGATCATTGCCGTCAGGGCAGGGCTTTCTCGGCGTAGGTGCGGGTCGCCAGCCCTAGCTGGGAGCGGAAGCTTTCCATGTCGAACATGGTGCAGATTTCGCGGATCTGCTGCCCGGGCGTCAGGGTCCAGAACGCCATGGCCGAAATGCTCAGGACTTTGTCGCTGGGCGGATAGCCGAGCGCGGGTGTTTCGATGGTGCCGATCAAGGTGCTCCAGGTAACCACCTTGTCGCCTTCGGCAACGCAGTCTTCGACGACCACTTCAAGATCCGGCATGGCAGTGCGGATTTGGGTGACCATCGCGGCAAAGGCGGGGCTGGCCATCGCGTGGCCAACGAAGGAGCTTTTGTAGAGGAAATCCTTGCTGTGCAGCTTCTCGGCCAGGGCCAGGTGTCCGCGGTTCCAGCTCAGGTCGATGTGCTGACGGACCAGCCGTTTGTTGTCGTCCAGTGACATCTGTCGCATCCGGTAGGTGGCTTGGCCAGGAACTGTAGCAGCGAGTACCCGCCGCTGGCATCCATCGTCAGGTCCCTTCGTCGGGTCAGTCGAGCGGCAGGTGTAGCCGGAACGCCGCGCCGCCCAAATCGGAATCATCCAGCCTGAGTTCTCCGCCGTAGCTGTCGATGATGTCCTTCACCACCGCCAGGCCGATGCCCTGGCCGGGATGCTGGGCGTCCAGTCGCTCACCACGACGCAAAATGCGCGCACGCTGGTCGACCGGGACGCCGGGCCCGTCGTCCTCGACACTCAGGACCAGATGCTTGCCGCTGTGGAGCAGGCTGATGCTTACGCGATGGAGGCAGAGCCGATAGGCGTTTTCCAGCAGGTTGCCGAGCAGCTCCATCAGCGCGCCCTGCTCCAGTGGCAGGGTGGCCTTGGCCGGAAGGTGCAGCTCGACCTGCACACGCTTGTCCTGATAGACCTTGTCCAGGGTGCTGCACAGTCTCACCAGCACAGGCTCCAGCGTCACCCGGTGGCGCACCAGGCCGCTTTGGCCGAGGCTTGCGCGTTGCAGCTGATAGCCGATCTGCTGGCTCATGCGCTCGATCTGGGCACGCATGACACGGGATTGTTCGCGGTTGTGAGGTTGGGTGCTGATCACTTCACCAACGCTCTGCAGCACCGTCAGGGGCGTTTTCAGGCTGTGGGCCAAATCCCCGAGCGAATTGCGGTATTGCTCTCGCTGGCGCCGCTCGCCATCGAGCAAGCGGTTCAGCGAGCGGGTCAGACGCAGCAGTTCTCGCGGGTGTTGGTCACTGAGCCGGTCCAGCCGGCCCGTCTCGACCTGGTCCAGCTCGTGGCTCAGGCGCTTGAGCGAACGAAAACCCCATGTCAGCCCCAGCCAGAGCAGCGCGAGCAATACCAGCAGGCCGCCGCCGAGCCACAGGTAGAGCTGTTGCCGGAATTCCTCGAACAGGCTGCGGTATTCACGGGTGGGCTGCATGGTGACGAAGCTGAATGCCTTGCGTTGGTCGTTGTTCAGCCGCAGCTCGACGTCGTAGACGAAGTATTCGGCGCCTTCAGCGTCGCGTGCCCGCAGGAATTCGGTGACATCGCCTTTCAGGCGTGGCTGATAATCGATGGACTCATCCTCGGCCGAGCGTGACTGCCAGAGCCGCTTGCCTTGCGGGTCGTAGATGTAGCCCAGCAGCCTGGCATCGGGCAGATCGAACTCTTCGTCGGGCAGCCGCTCCGGCATCAGCAGCTGGCCGGCTTCGATACGCGACGCGGTGATCAACGTATTGGCATCGGCGGCCAACCGCTCTTCGATAACGCGTTCAAAGGCGAGGCTGAAGGCCGCCTGCAGCACTGGCAGCAGGGCAAGCATGAACAGGATGGCAAGGCAGGTGGCACCCAGCATCAGGCGCAGGCGCAACGACAGGCTGCCGTTGCGGGTGGCCCGAGCCAGTACGCGCCAGTGACGCCAGCGCAAGCTCATCGGCAGCGCTCGGTGAACAGATAACCCAGGCCTCGCACGGTATCGATGGGTTTGATCCCGCCATGGGCTTCAAGCTTGCGCCGCAAACGCCCGACCAGCACTTCGATGACGTTGGCGTCGCGCTCGTTGTCATCCGGGTAGAGCTGCTCCATCAATCGCTCCTTGGCCACTACTTGCTGCTGATGACGCATCAGGTATTCAAGAATGCGGTACTCGAAGGCGGTCAGCGGCATGGGCTCGTCATTGACCAGCGCCTGCTTGCGGTTGAGGTCGAGCTTTAGCGGGCCGGCCTCGATATTTGCCTGGGTAAAACCTGACGAGCGTCGCAGCAACGCGTTGAGCCGCGCCTCCAGCTCCTCGAATTGAAAGGGTTTGACGACGTAGTCGTCGGCGCCGGCAGCCAGTCCTTCCACCTTGTCCTGCCAGTTGCCGCGCGCGGTGAGGATGAGAATGGGGAAGCGCTCGCCATTGCTGCGCAGCTGCCGAATCAGATCCAGGCCGGAGATGCCCGGCAGGCCGAGATCCACCACCGCCAGGTCATGATTGAATTCGCGGGTCTGGTACAGCGCCCCTTCGGCATCGGCTACCGCATCGACCACGTGCCCGCTTTCGCTAAGGCGAGTCAGTAGGTGGTGGCGCAGCAGCGCCTCGTCTTCCACCACCAGCACTTTCATGTGCGGCTCCTATCATGCAAACGGCCGGGACGATCCCGGCCGTGTTCCTGTTGGTGCTAGCCTGCGGCTAGGTACCGTCTGCTTAGAACTTGTAGTTCACGCCCAGGTAGGCCTGCTTGGTGCTATGCAGGTCGATGGAACCAACCTTGCCTGCGCCTCGCTCGGCGACTTCGGTACCGGCGTTGCTGCGCAGGTAGCGGTAGCCCGCTTCGATCGATGTGTTGTGGCCGACGTCTTGCAATACACCGGCTTGCAGACCGACGAGATAGCCGATATCGCTGTCGCGGCTGTAACCGCTGGACTCGTTCTCGAGCTTGGTCAGACCGGCGCTGGCCCCACCGAACAGACGGGTTGTTTCGCCGACCGGGAAGAACAGGTCGTAGCTGCCGATCAGGTTCTGCTGACGCAGCTTGAGCGAGCTGCCGTAGTCGTCTGAGACGTTTTCGTAGGTCGCATAGTAGCGCGCCTCTTCAGTCATCTGACCGGCACGGATGCCCCAGGTGCCACTGTTCTTGATGGTGTCATCGAAACGATTCGCGCCCGGCATATTCTGCTTCAGGGTGCTGGAGCGGTCGATGTTGACGGTGCTTTTACCCCAGGTAAGGCCGGCAAAATTGTCGGCGGCTTGGGCGCCGAGGCTGAAGACGCTGAGGGTGGCGGCGATGGCCAGGGAATGCAGCTTGTTCATGTGTCGCTCCTTTGCAGGCGTGGAAAATTCACGTCTTCATCCTGCCTGCGCCCCACTGAACGGCGCCTGAACCCTGGCTGAACCTGAGCTGAACGATCATGCATTTGGCGCAGCCTGGGCTGCGCCAGCGATTGGCTAGCGTCCCCTGCGGCCCAATAGCGCGACCAGTGCGGCCGCGCTTACCGCCACGGCGGCGGTGGTCGCGACCGGATGCTGCGAGGCGCGGGTGTACAGGCTGCGAGCCAGCGTCCTGCCTGGGTAGTTGCCGCTGGCGCTGCCGTCGCCTGCACGGCCGACATCGCTGTCATGCAATGCGCCGCGAGGATGTCGATCCGGGCGGCCGCTCTTGAGGCTGTCGTAGACAAAGGTGCGGTTCACCCAGTCAGCCAGGCGCGGTGCGTTTTGCGCGAGCCGCGAGAGCAGTTTGGCATTGCCGATGTAGACGTCGCGCTGCGGATGTTCGGCAGCATGGAGAATCGCGTGGGCGACTACCTCGGGTGCATAGACCGGTGGCGGAAACACCGGCGCGCTGGGCAGGTAGTTCTTGGAATGGTCCATGAACTGGGTGTCGGTCGAAGAGGGGCGTACCAGGGTCACCGATACCGGTGTGCGCGACTTCTGCAGCTCGACGCGCAGCACCTCGGTCATCGCTTTGATCGCGTGCTTGCTGGCGCTGTAGCTGCTGTGGAGGGGCAGGGCATTGGCCGACTCGACACTGCCGATGTTGATCAGCGCACCGCCTTTGTCGCGCAGGTGCTTCACGGCGATGGAGGAACCATAGTGCGTGCCCCAGAAGTTGGTCTGCATCACCTGATGGTGATCTTCGTCGCTGACCTCGTCGAAGCGGCCCCAGACCGAGCTGCCGGCGTTGTTGATCCAGGTATCAAAGCCACCGAAGCGCGAGATCGTCTCGCTGGCGACGCGTTCCAGCTGCGCCCGCTCGCCGACGTCGGCCATGACGTGAAGGACGCGATTACCCGCATTAAGCTCACGCTCGATTTCGAACAGCGCTGCTTCGTTACGCGCCACCAGCACCACGCGTGCGCCCTTTTCGATGGCGAGGCGGGCCGTGGCCAGGCCGATACCGCTCGAAGCGCCGGTAATAACGATGACCTGCTCATGCAAGGGTTTAAGAGAAATGCGCATCGGGTCTCCTCGAATAGCGGCGATGGGGGTGGGCTCGGTAGAAGCCTCGGCCCCGCTTCCGGTTCCGGGCAGGCGATGGATGGCAGCACGGGTGGGGGCTGGAAGCAGACCGTCGCAGCGGGTTGAGCGAGAGGCAGGACGCTGACCGGATTACTTCCGGTCTCTCCGATCGGCGATGGCTCGGAATAAATATGTACAAATGTTTCAAATCCCTCGGAACTCTTTTGATGGCCAATTGCTCTCAACTTCGCTTGGGAGATTCCTCCCGCATCCCCCATTGATCTAGACGCCGGCATTAGTATTGTGCAGCGGTGTGGCTCGATATCGAGCAAGGTGCAGGAATGAAACGCTTTGTTGTGCTGGATAGTTTTCGCGGTATCTGTGCGGTTGCGGTGGTGCTGTTCCATACCCAGATCTTGTTGAGTTTTTCTGAACTGAGTTTCTTCCGGCACGCCGACTTGTTCGTCGAGTTCTTTTTTGTTCTTAGCGGCTTTGTGATGTTTCACGCCTACGGCGGACGCGAGTTCGGCCCCGGTGTGCTCAGGCGATTCATTATCAGCCGCACCTTTCGGCTGTATCCGTTGCACCTGCTGATGCTGCTGGTCTTCATTGGCCTGGAGTTCGGCAAACTCTGGGCAGAGCACCACGGGTTCTCCTTCAACGATGCGGCCTTCACTGGCAAGACGGCGCCTGGCGAAATCCTGCCCAACGCCCTGCTGCTGCAGAGCTGGATCGGCGACTTCAACAGCCTGTCGTTCAATACGCCGGCCTGGAGCATCAGCATCGAGTACTACCTGTACATGGTGCTGGGAATGGTGCTGCTGGCAATGCCACGGTACTGCGGACAGATCCTGGCCCTGGCAGCGCTGGTGTCCTTCGCGGCGCTGTATGTCGAGCTGGACGTGATCAAACCCTTCATCTGGCGCGGCGCTTCCTGCTTCTTTGCCGGGGCGCTGACCTATCAGCTCTACCAGAAGCTGGAACCGGCCATCAGCCGCCTTGAAGACCGGCTGTTCTTCAGCGTGCTCGAGCTGCTTTGCCTGTTGCTGGTGTACCGCACTCTGACTCATGAAACGCCGCATCAGGGCATCATCGCCAGCTTACTGTTCTGTGGGGTGGTGCTGGTTTTCGCCGGCGAGCGCGGCGCGGTTTCGCAGTTGTTGCAGCGCCGCGGTTTCGCCCGACTGGGAGAGTTGTCCTTTTCGATCTACCTGACCCATGCCGCGGTCATCTTTGCTTTCACCAGTGCGGCGGTGGTGCTGTCAAAGCTTTCTGGCACCGAATACACCACGATTCTGCAGCAGCCAGGAAGCGAGCAGATCATGCGCTACATCAGCAGCGGTAGCGCCGTGGTTGACGACCTGCTCACTCTGCTCGAACTGGGAATAGTGTTGGCGATATCGAGCCTGACGTACCACTACGTGGAGCTGAAGGGCATTGAGCTGGGGCGACGGTTTGCACATCACGAGTCGCGACAGCTATCGCAGGTTTGAATCGGTCCTGGCGACCATGCTCTCCGCTGCCGGCGACTGGCGAGGGGCCGGCGTTGGTGAGCCGGCGGGTTCGGTGGACGGGTAGCTCTGGTGCAAGGGTGTTTGCTCTTCACCGTCGATGGTCCAGGTGACAGTTGCCTCGATATGGCTGTCAGGCGCCACGCCCAGCCAGTTGTTCAGCGGACATTGGGCTCGGGGGGCGCTGGTCAGCTCGCCTGATTGGCGGCTGCGACTGGTGCCGGCGCGACCTTGGGCGCGCACCTCCAGGTGATAGCTGAGCTTGTGGGCTTCGGCACTGCTGAAGCACAGCCGCAGGTTCAATCTGTCGGCCTCAGGCACTAGCTCCAGGCGAGCGTCAACCGGGACGGAGGCAGAGGCTAACAGCATGGAGGCGAGGGTCGCGGTGAGCATAAGCGAAGGCCAAGGGAGGGGATTACTGTTGGGTAACGGTGGCCATGTTGCCGGTCCCCGTCTGGGAGATGACTGCGTTCATGAGCTCAGCGTTCTGAGTGATCGAAGCCTGGTTTGCCATGCCGACCTGGTTGATGCGGGCCTCGCTGTAACCGGCTAGCTGGTTGATGGCTGCAATGTTGTCATCGCCTGACTGCACGACGCTCGCCTGGTTGCCGTCGTACCGTTGCACCACCTCGACACTGTTGCCGTTTCCGGTTGAGGATCCTCTGAACGCATTGCTACGCCCGCTCTGCTCAACTGTCAGCAGGTTGTCGTCGCCAACCTGATTGAACTCGACTTCCCCAAACAGGTTGTACTGCGAGATCGTCGCGGTGTTCAGGTTGCCGTTCTGGGCCAGCTTGATAGTGCCGGCATCGCCTTGCTCAATGCTCGCCAGGTTTTCATCACCTACTTGGTAAAGCGCCAGCGTGGTGCCATGGTAGATGCCGTACTGATCCAGGGTGACCGAATTGTTGTTGCCAATCTGATACGCCTCAGCCTGAGCAAGCCCCTGCTGGGTAGCGGAAATGAGGTTGTTATCACCAATACTGCTGAGCTGCAGGTCATTGGCATACCAGGTCTGCTCGACCTCGGCGCGATTGCCCGCGCCCTCTTGATAGATGCTCGCGGTGGCAAAATGACTGTCCGGTTCCTGATAGATCGTGGCCTCATTGCTGCTACCAATTTGCACGAGGCTTGCCTGGTTCGCCTCGGCCATATCGCGCTGAAAGATCGCGCCGCTGTTGGCCGTTCCGTTCTGCCGGATGGTTACCTCGTTCAGCACGCCCGCCTGATCAAGTGTGGCGTCATTGTCGTTGCCGGTCTGCACGAGTTTGGCGTTGTTGTCGGCATGGGCGCCAACGGCGACAGACAGCAGAGCGGCTGACGCGAGGAGATGCAGACTGCGCATAGGGTTACCTTTTAATTAGCGATGCTGGTGATTAGCGATGCTGGACGATCTGGACGCTTTGGCCGCTGCCGTATTGGGTGACACTGCTGCTCAGGCCGCTGCCGATCTGTTCGATGCTGGCAGCGTTGTCTGAGCCAATCTGAGCAATCGCGGCCTGGTTGTCGTTGCCGATCTGGCTGATGTCGGCCAGGTTGCCCTCACCGATCTGCAGAATGGCTGCGATCTGGTTTTCGCCCTGCTGAAGAATGAAGGCCTGCTGGTCGCTGCCTTGTTGCACGATGTTCGCCAGCTGAGCCGTGCCGGTCTGGCTTACGTCGGCCAGGTTGTCGCTGCCTGTTTGCAGCACCCGCGCGACCTGCATGTCGGGCCGCTGCCATGCGGCCCCCGCCGGACTGGCGAGGCTCAACGAGCCGTCTGCGAGATCCCCGTTGTCCATCAGGTCGGCCGCATGAGCCGCATGACCGGTGAGCAGAAAGGCGGCGAGAAAGCCGCGGCGCAATAGGGCTAGACGATCCATGCAGGCACCTCGAGGTAGTGCTTGGATTCTTGTCTGCAGGCCGGGTGCTGAACATCCATCGAACGGTGCAAAACAAGCGCTACGTGATGAGTGGGATGGATTAAGTCTTCGGCTGCTCACAACTCGCCCCGGTCCATGTCGAACGTGTCCTGGAGCAGGTTCTGCAGCTTGCTGCGGTTGACCTCTTCCAATATCAGCTGGGCGGCTTGGGTAGCGATGTCCTCTATCTCCGCTACGTTGGGCTGCAAAAATCGCCGATAGACGGTGAGCTGTCCGTATTCCACCCAGACCAAGCTGCCCCAGCGCGCCGAGGGGCGTTCGCGCACCACTAGATCGCCTTCAAGCGCGCTGGCGTCCTGCAATTGGAAGCTGAGGTAGCGGTGAAAATCATGGCCGAAGCGGGTGATGGTGTTGTCGATGATCAGCCCACTCAGCTCGGCCTCGCCCTGCGCCTGGCTGAGCGGCTCCTCGGCCTGGAGGGGGCCAGCCAGGCTCAGCAGCAACAGGCACAGCGTCAGGCGTGGCACGACTCGGACCAATCCAGCCGGCCGCGAAGCAGAAAGGCCGCCTCGGCCCGATTGGACGCGCCAATCTTGCGCAACAGGTTATGGATGTGGCTCTTGATGGTATGCGGGCTCAGGCACAGCTGTTCGGCGATCTCGGCATTCGACAGGCCTTTGCCGGCCAGGCTGAGAATTTCTCGCTCGCGCAACGTCAGCGACGGTTTGCTGCCAGCAAGTTGGCGCATGCGTCGCCATTGGCTGAGCAGCCGTTCGGTCAGAACCCGAGGAAGCCAGTCGCCACCGTCCAGCAGTACTTGAATGCCGTCGAGCAGGTGCTCGCGCGTGGCATGACTGTAAAACACGCCACGGATGGTGGGGTGCTTATCGACCAGCTGCTCGGCCTGTTCTGGCGCAATATTGACCAGCGCAACGGGCGTCTGCTCATCAAGCTGATCAAGCAGCGTTGAAAGTTGCTCGGTCTGGCTGTTTCCCGAGTCGAGTAGATAGAGATCGGTGCTGCCCGGAACGATTTTCTCGAGCCGCGCCAGGGCCACCTCTAGCTGAGCCTGCTCACCAAGAAAGTGTTTGAAGAACAGTCCCAGTAGTTCATTGCCAGTCAGCAGGGTGACAGTAGGCCGGTTACGTTCCCGGTGGGTGAAATCCGCTTCGTCCATGTTCAATCCTTGGTCTGGGGTGCCGTTATGCTGCATAGAAAAGTTACTAAACGACCGGCCAGAAATGACGAAGTTCAGCGTTCCCGTTGGGATTAGGCCGGCATCTGCGCGCTGAGGATGACAACCCGACAGACGGTTAGATAAGCGGCTTGGCGGACCGAATGATCCATGTCGAGTCAATCACCCGTTCGATGGAGCCTGCATCTGTCCCCTCGCACGAACCGCCAGTGCGCGCTTCGCTCACAGGTCTGCTGCTCCGGTGTGGTACGGATCCCTTTAAGATCTGCTATGGGGTGAAGATCAGCTGGTCGTTAAACCTGCGATCATGGCGCTGCCTATCAGCTTCGCCTTCTGGCACAGCCTGCTGCAGCTGTCTGGAAGGCCCGCCCCAATGCTGCATGAAGATGTCCAGCCGATCACCGGCTCGTCTGCAGCGTCATCGACCGTGAGTGGTAGTTCGCGACCACGTTCGCCATTACAAACCGCTGTGCAGCGGCCGAGGTGAGGACGAAAAGATGGCCGATGAACGGTTGTGTCCTAGCCTGGCGACCAATGGCGCTATGTCCGCGAGGCCCGCCGCACAAGGCCTCCAGCGCTTCTGAAAGATCCTGTCATGCGGCAAGTGAAATTTATTTCCACCGCCATTGCCGTAATAGGTGAACCCCTTGAACTGGAGAGCGATCATGCAAACGACCAAGCTCGCCGCGCTGACACTGGCCGGCCTGATGTCTGCCTCTGCTTTTGCTGGCACTACTGATAACGGCGCCATGCACGATAAGGACGCTTACGATTCGAAGAGCAGTGCCATGAAAAGTGGCACTCATGACGGCAAGATGGGTGGGGATCATGACGACACCATGATGGATGGTAAAACCACCGACGATACCGACCGCACCGGATTGACAACCGGTGCGGGCACCACGGTTGATGGTGAAACGGCAGGCCCTGGTACTGAGACAGGTACCGGTGTCGGCAATACCACCGCTACCGGAAACAGCGCCACTGGCAATTGACTTGCCGTCGCAGCTAGATGAAAAGCCCCGGCCCTGTCCGGGGCTTTTTCTTGCGCAGCCGCCAGCGCCCGCCGTCGCGGCTGGCCGCAACCTGCTACCGATTGGGCGACGATCATGTTCACACGCGTCTGGTTATGCGCTTCGCTACTGATGGCAGCGCCAATGGCGATCGCCGCCGGAACCGGCCCGACGCAGCCGGAAGGGCTCGCGAGCATCCGTTGCAATCACGTGAGCCACGCCAGGGCGTGATCGAGGGAGAATGGAGTCAGGGCCAGGCACGACCGCCAACGCTGGAGTCGCTGCCTGAGGCGCCTCCGGTTAGCCCTGTTGGGAGCCCGTCGCAACCCGTTCGGCCAGGCTCTCGCTGGAGCGAGAATCGCGACCCCGCCTCCAACTGATCAAACGATGCGGATCTGTTTCAGCCCATGCGGCAAACGAAAACGGGAGGCCTGAGCCTCCCGTTCGGTCCCGCGAGTGATGTGTTTAGAACAGTACGCGGCTGCGGATGGTGCCGTTGACGTGCTGGAGCTTTTCCAGCGCCAGGTCGGAGTATTCCTTGTCCACGTCGATCACCACGTAGCCGACCTTTTCGTTGGTCTGCAGGAACTGACCGCAGATGTTGATGCCGTTGTCGGCGAAGACCTTGTTGATCTCGCTCATCACGCCTGGGATGTTCTCGTGGATATGCAGCAGGCGGTGCTTGCCCGGATGCGAGGGCAGGGCGACTTCAGGGAAGTTGACCGAGGAAACCGAGGTACCGTTGTCGCTGTACTTGACCAGCTTCTCCGCGACTTCCAGGCCGATGTTGGCCTGTGCTTCGGCAGTCGAGCCGCCGATGTGCGGGGTCAGGATCACGCGATCAAGACCACGCAGGGGGCTCTCGAATTCGTCGTCATTGGACTTGGGCTCAACCGGGAACACGTCGATGGCAGCGCCGATCAGGTGCTCGTCCTTGATCGCGGCGGCCAGGTGATCCAGCTCGACCACGGTGCCGCGAGCCGCGTTGATCAGGATGCCGCCCTTCTTCATGGAGCGGATTTCCTTCTCGCCGATCATCCACTGGGTGGACGGCAGCTCGGGAACGTGCAGCGAAACGATGTCGCACATGCCCAGCAGCTCGTACAGCGAGCCAATCTGGGTAGCATTGCCCAGCGGCAGCTTGGTCACCACGTCATAGAAGAAGACCTGCATGCCGAGGCTCTCGGCGAGCACCGACAGCTGCGTGCCGATGGAGCCGTAACCGATGATGCCCAGCTTCTTGCCGCGAATCTCGAACGAGTTGGCCGCAGACTTAATCCAGCCGCCGCGGTGGCAGGAGGCATTCTTCTCGGGGATGCCGCGTAGCAGCAGAATGGCTTCGGCCAGCACCAGTTCGGCCACTGAACGGGTGTTGGAGTAGGGCGCGTTGAACACCGCGATCCCGCGCTCACGGGCGGCGTTGAGGTCGACCTGATTGGTGCCAATGCAGAAGCACCCTACGGCGATCAGCTTCTGCGCCGCGTCGAAGACTTCTTCGGTGAGCTGGGTGCGCGAACGGATGCCGATGAAATGGGCGTCGGCGATCTTCTCCTTCAGCTCCGCATCGGTCAGCGCGGTCTTGAGGTACTCGATGTTGGAGTAGCCGGCGGCCTTGAGGGTGTCGACAGCGTTCTGGTGCACGCCTTCGAGAAGAAGGAACTTGATCTTGCTCTTGTCGAGAGAGGTCTGGCTCATCTGCATTAAAACCTTAAGGCCGGAGGGTAGGACGAAGTGTCCAGCGAAGGCTGGCCGACCCGGTATCAGCGGTGTCGGGAGCTGCCGAGGCACGTTTCAAAAGGGTGCGTATGCTAGCATACAGCCCCCTCGAAACACCCCTGTCCTGAGCTGAAGCGTGCTCAGGGTGACCATGAATCGAATGAGAGTTCCCATGATGACCGATCTCGCCCTGATCGACGAGCTGAAGACCCTGGTCGAGCCTGGCAAGGTGCTGACCGATGCCGATTCGCTGAATACCTATGGCAAGGACTGGACCAAGCAATACGCCCCGGCACCCTCGGCCATCGTGTTTCCGAAGACCGTCGAGCAGGTGCAGGCGATCGTGCGCTGGGCCAATGAGCGCAAGGTCGCGCTGGTGCCATCTGGCGGCCGGACCGGTCTCTCTGCCGCGGCGGTCGCCGCCAACGGTGAGGTGGTGGTCTCCTTCGACTACATGAACCAGATTCTCGAATTCAACGAGATGGATCGCACCGCTGTCTGCCAGCCGGGCGTGGTTACCGCGCAGCTGCAGCAGTTTGCCGAAGACAAGGGACTCTACTACCCGGTAGATTTCGCCTCGGCCGGCTCCAGCCAGATCGGCGGCAACATCGGCACCAATGCCGGCGGTATCAAGGTGATTCGCTACGGCATGACCCGAAATTGGGTGGCGGGGCTTAAGGTGGTGACCGGCAAAGGCGATCTGCTTGAACTGAACAAGGACCTGATCAAGAACGCCACCGGCTATGACCTGCGCCAGCTCTTCATCGGTGCCGAAGGCACGCTGGGCTTCGTCGTCGAGGCGACCATGCGCCTGGAGCGCCAGCCGACCAACCTGACTGCGCTGGTGCTGGGCACGCCGGACTTCGAGTCGATCATGCCGGTGTTGCACGCTTTCCAGGACAAGCTGGACCTGACCGCCTTCGAATTTTTCTCCGACAAGGCACTGGCCAAGGTGCTCGCCCGTGGCGACGTGCCGGCACCGTTTGAAACCGATTGCCCGTTCTACGCGCTGCTGGAGTTCGAAGCCACCACCGACGAACGCGCCGATCAGGCGCTGGCGACCTTTGAGCACTGTGTCAACGAAGGCTGGGTGCTCGATGGCGTGATGAGCCAGAGCGAGCAGCAGCTGCAGAACCTATGGAAGCTGCGCGAGTACATTTCCGAGACCATCAGCCACTGGACGCCGTACAAGAACGACATCTCGGTGACCATCGCCAAGGTGCCGGCTTTCCTCAAGGAAATCGACGCCATCGTCGGTGAGCATTACCCGGATTTCGAGATCGTCTGGTTCGGTCATATTGGTGACGGCAATCTGCACCTGAACATCCTCAAGCCGGATGTGATGGACAAGGATGAGTTCTTCGGCAAGTGCGCCACCGTCAACAAGTGGGTGTTCGAAACCGTACAGAAGTACAACGGTTCGATCTCCGCGGAGCATGGCGTGGGCATGACCAAGCGCGACTACCTCGAGTACAGCCGCTCGCCGGTGGAAATCGAGTATATGAAGGCGGTCAAGGCTGCCTTCGATCCGAACGGCATCATGAATCCGGGCAAGATCTTCGCTGTTTGAACAGACAGGAACCCTCCATGACCTACAAGCATCAGTACACCGACGGCACGACCATCCACTACCCGCTGGGCAAGGTCGTCTGCATCGGCCGAAACTACGCCGAGCACGCTAAAGAACTGAATAACCCGGTGCCGACCGAGCCATTGCTGTTCATCAAGGCCGGCAGCTGCACAGTGCCGCTGGACAGTGGCTTCAGCATTCCAGCGGACCGTGGCGCTGTGCACTACGAGGCGGAAATTGCCGTGCTGATCGGCAAGCCGCTGTCGCGCAAACCCAACGAAGAGGAGGTTCGCGATGCGATCTCCGGTTTCGCTCCCGCCCTCGACCTGACCCTGCGCGATGTGCAGGCCAAGCTGAAGGAGAAGGGTCACCCGTGGGAGATCGCCAAGAGCTTTGACGGCGCCTGCGTGCTGGCACCCTTCGTGCCGGGCGATGCGGTGGGTGACCTCGGCGACATCGGTATCCGCCTGACCATCAACGGTGAAGTCCGTCAGGACGGCAACAGCAGCCAGATGCTCAATGCCATCCTGCCGCTGTTGCAGCACATTGCCGGGCACTTCAGCCTGCAGCCTGGCGATGTCGTGCTGACCGGCACGCCGGCGGGGGTCGGGCCTCTTAATCAGGGCGACGAGCTGGTAGTTGAGCTGGTCGGGTTGTCGCGCTTCGAGAGCCGCGTGCTTTAACTTGCGTAGGAGCCGGGTACGCCTGACGTATCCGGCCCGCAGCGCTCTATCCTCCCTGTGAAGGTCATGCTGTAATCGCACGCTCTTCCTGGGTCTGCCTACATGCCTGAGTCTGCCGTCCGACGTTCCCGCCTCCGCCTGTTTCTCTACCTTTCGCTATTTCTGACCATTGCAATGGCCTTGCTGACTGGCTGGATGCTGCATTGGAACGACCAATTGAAGCTCTACTGGCAGGAGCAAACTGTCGATGCCAGCGCCCGCGCGGCGAGCATCTGGTTGCCGGACTATGAACTGGCGCTGGAGACCACCTTGTCTGGCCTCGAGGAAGACGAAACCTCAGGCCTGACCTGGAACGCAGAGACCGGGACGCTGTTCACCGTCACCGGACAAAACCCCCAGCTCGTGGAATTCTCCCCCGGCGGCGTGGTGCTGCGGCGCATCACTCTGACCGGATTCTCTGATCCTGAGGCGGTCGAAGCCCTGAATAACGGACAGCTCGGTATCGTTGATGAGCGGCGCCGGCTGGTTGCGGTGTTCCGGCTGGCGCCGGGGGTGGAGAGCCTTGATCTCGAGGATCTTGCTACCTATGACCTGGGTTTCGACGGTGCCGGAAACAAAGGGTTTGAAGGACTGGCCTGGAATCCGCGCACTCAGCGCATGTTGCTGGCCAAGGAGCGCGATCCGCAGGGCTTGTTCGAACTGCCCTTCCCTGGAGAAGACGGCGCGGCAGGCGCCCTCGAGTCGCTCCCTGCTCAGCCGCTGCTGGTACGCGATATCTCGTCGGTAGCCATCGACCCGCGTACCGGGCATACCCTGATGCTTTCCGACGAATCGCGTCTGCTGGTCGAGCTTGATTTGCAGGGCCGGCCGCGCAGCTTCATCAGCCTGCTGGGCGGGCTCAATGGTCTGGTGGAGGGCATCGACCAGGCTGAAGGGGTCGCCATGGACGGGCAAGGCAACATCTACGTCGTAGCGGAGCCGAACCGCTTCTATGTGTTTAGTCGGCGACGCTGACCTTTGGTCCGGATCGCCGGAGCATGGCTACTCCCATCAAAAGTGATCGGCGATCACTAGCAGCGCCGGATGCGGGCTCTGGGTGGCGCGCACCGATCTGATCGATGCCTGCAGCGAAAGGGTCAGCGCTTGAGCGTCTGCACTCCGTCCTTTGTGCCCAGCAGCAGGACATCGGCCGGACGGGCGGCGAACAGCCCGTTGCTGACCACGCCCACGATGTTGTTTATCTGTGCTTCGACATCCGGGGCGAAGCCGATCATGAGGTTGTGCACGTCAAGGATGACGTTGCCGTTGTCGGTCACCACACCCTCGCGGTAGACAGGGTCCCCGCCCAGCTTGACCAGTTCGCGTGCGACGTGGCTGCGAGCCATCGGAATGACTTCCACCGGCAGGGGAAACTCGCCAAGGCGCTCGACCAGCTTGCTGCCATCGGCGATACAGATGAAGGTGCGGGCCACTGCCGCGACGATCTTCTCGCGGGTCAGGGCTGCGCCGCCGCCCTTGATCAACTCCAGATGGCTGTTGGTTTCGTCGGCACCGTCGACGTAGAACTCCAGGTCCGCTACGGAATTCAGGTCATAGACCGGAATGCCATGACTTTTCAGGCGCTCGGCGGTGGCGTCGGAACTGGCTACGGCGCCGTCGAAGAATCCTTTGTGCTTGGCCAGCAGATCGATGAAGAAGTTGGCGGTAGAGCCGGTGCCAACGCCGACGATGCTGCGGTCGGTGAGCTGCGGCACGATGAGGTCGACAGCGGCCTGGGCAACGGCCTGCTTGAGTTGATCCTGGGTCATGGCGTAAAGGTCCGGTCGGTAAGTAAGTCGTGGGGCGAGAGTATAGCGGGGGCTCATCAGCGGGTCTTGCCTGCCGAGACTGTACGGCTGTTTTGTGCGCGGATTGCCGGTGGTCGCGGCGTTTTTCGCGGAGTAGACTCGTCTGCCCCGCAATGCCCGCCAAGATAGCTCACGATGCTCGAACAGTACGTCAAGAAGATCCTCACCTCGCGCGTCTATGACGTTGCGGTGGAAACCCCGTTGCAGCCTGCCCGCCAGCTCTCTGAGCGGCTGGGTAATCAGATTTTGCTGAAGCGCGAAGATCTGCAGCCGGTGTTCTCCTTCAAGATTCGCGGTGCCTATAACAAGCTGGCACAACTGTCCCCCGAGGAGCTGGCGCGTGGTGTGGTTACTGCGTCTGCCGGCAA
Source organism: Stutzerimonas chloritidismutans (assembly GCF_038562055.1). Lineage (GTDB taxonomy): Bacteria > Pseudomonadota > Gammaproteobacteria > Pseudomonadales > Pseudomonadaceae > Stutzerimonas > Stutzerimonas chloritidismutans_A. The sequence goes on from NZ_JBCFXD010000016.1 coordinate 59,425, forward strand.
CCATGCCCAGGGTTTGGCCCTGGCGGCGCGCGAACTGGGCATCAAGGCAACCATCGTCATGCCGCGCACCACACCGGAACTGAAGGTGCAGGGCGTGCGCGCGCGTGGCGGCAAGGTGGTACTTCACGGGGATGCCTTTCCCGAGGCGCTGGCCTACTCGCTGAAACTGGTCGAGGAGAAGGGCTACGTCTATATCCATCCCTATGATGACCCGCATGTGATTGCGGGGCAGGGCACGGTGGCGATGGAAATCCTGCGCCAGCATCAGGGCCAGCTTGATGCGGTCTTCGTGCCGGTGGGTGGGGGCGGCTTGATCGCCGGCGTCGCTGCGTACATCAAATACCTTAAGCCAGACATCAGGGTCATCGGCGTAGAGCCGGACGATTCCAATTGCCTACAGCAGGCGATGGCGGCGGGCGAGCGTGTGGTGCTGCCGCAGGTGGGCTTGTTCGCCGATGGGGTGGCGGTGGCGCAGATCGGTCAGTACACCTTCGACATCTGCCAGCACTACGTGGATGAAGTGATCACGGTCAGCACCGATGAAATCTGTGCCGCGATCAAGGACATCTACGACGATACCCGCTCCATCACCGAGCCAGCAGGTGCCTTGGCAGTGGCCGGTATCAAGCGCTATGTGGAGCGCGAGGGCATTGAACATCAGGTGCTGGTCGGCATTGATTCCGGCGCCAATGTGAACTTCGATCGCCTGCGCCATGTGGCCGAGCGCGCCGAGCTGGGCGAGAAACGTGAGGCGATCATCGCGGTGACCATCCCCGAAGAGCCTGGCAGCTTCAAGGCCTTCTGCGAGGCCATCGGCAAGCGCCAGATCACCGAATTCAATTATCGCTACCACGAGGATCGGGAGGCGCACATCTTCGTGGGTGTGCAGACCCATCCGGAAAATGACCCGCGGACGGCCTTGGTGGATGGGTTGCGGGCGAAAGGTTTCCCCGTGCTTGATCTCACTGACAACGAACTGGCGAAGCTGCACACCCGGCACATGGTCGGTGGGCACGCGTCCGGCGTCAGTGACGAGGTGGTCTATCGGTTCGAATTTCCGGAGCGTCCGGGGGCGCTGTTCAACTTCCTCAACAATCTCGGCGGGCGTTGGAACATTTCGATGTTCCACTATCGCAATCACGGCGCGGCTGACGGGCGCGTGGTTGCCGGCCTGCAGGTACCTGCCGAAGACCGTCACCTGTTACCAGCTGCACTGGACAAGATCGGCTATCGCTACTGGGACGAAACAGACAATCCGGCTTACCAACTTTTTCTCGGCTGACCAGCCGTACCGCGGGGATCGATGGAACATTATCAACTGCTGAGCATGACCCACGCCGCTCTGGCGATTCTCCTCACGCTGGGGCTGATTGCTCACATCATCATGCTGTGGAAAGCCTGGCGGCGAGCCGACCCGGTGGTGCTGCAGAACAAGCTGCGCCGCACCCGGTTGATGTCGCTGCCATTGCTGGCGGTGTTTGCCTTGTTGCTTCCGGTCACCGGCTGGTGGCTGGCGCACCTGGCCGGATTTCCGCTCGGCCAGCTGTGGTTGCTGGCCAGCTCGGTGCTGTTCCTTGTCCTGGTGCCGCTGGGGCTGCTGCTCGGCGGCCGCCTGCGTGCCTGGCAAGCGCTGGGCGATACCCCAGCGCCCGCGCGCCTGCCGCGCTTTGCCCTGGTTTACGCGGGTCTTATCCTGCTGATACTGATCGCCATCATGGGGCTGATGGGCGCCAAGCCGGTCTAGCGCCGAGTTCAGCGCAGGCTGATGATGCGCCAGCCGCGTTGCTCGGCAATGCCCCTCAAGGTGGGGTCCGGATCGACCGCTACCGGATGGCTAACGCGCTCCAGTAGCGGCAGGTCGTTGCGCGAGTCGCTGTAGAAATAGCTGTCATCCAGGCTCTGGTCATTTTCCATGAGCCAGCGTTCGATGCGCGTCACCTTGCCCTCCTGAAAACAGGGCACGTCGGTCAGCCGACCCGTGTAGCGTCCCTCTTGCATCTCACACTCGGTAGCCAGCAGCGTATCGACGCCCAGGCGCTTGGCGATTGGCCCGGTGATGAAGCGGTTGGTGGCGGTAATGATTACTACCCGGTCGCCTGCTTCATGATGCTGACGCACCAGTGCCTCGCCCTTGGCTAGGACGATCGGCTCGATGTGGTCGCGCATGAACTCGGCGTGCCACTGCTGCAGTTGCGGCATCTCGCTGCGGCCCAGCAACTCCTGGCAGAAGTTCTGATACTCCAAAACATCCAGCGCGCCGGCCAGGTAGTCTTGATAAAAGGCATCGTTGCGGGCGCGATACGCCTCGGCGTCGACCAGACCGCGCTGGCAGAGGAATTCGCCCCAGGCGTGGTCGCTGTCACCGGCCAGGAGGGTGTTATCAAGATCGAAAAGAGCCAGGCGCACGCTGCGTTCCTCGGGGGATAAAGGGAGGGTGAAGCATAGCGGGATCGTTCGATGGATGGCAGCCGGCAAGCGTTCGGATCGAGGATCGGAGCAGGTAGATCAATGGCTTCCATGCGCGCTTTCTGCTTTTCACGTTTTTGTGGAACAATGCCGCGATATGCGTTTGCGAGGTTGTATGCCGTGATCGACTCCGATGGTTTTCGCCCCAATGTCGGCATCATCCTGACCAATGATGTCGGGCAAGTGCTGTGGGCCCGGCGGATTAATCAGGATGCCTGGCAGTTTCCGCAAGGCGGAATCAACCCGCGAGAGACGCCGGAGGAGGCGCTCTTTCGTGAGCTGAACGAAGAGGTCGGCCTGGAAGAGCAGGACGTCAAGATTCTCGCCTGCACGCGTGGTTGGCTGCGCTATCGCTTGCCTCAGCGGCTGGTACGTACTCATAGTCAGCCGCTGTGTATCGGTCAGAAGCAGAAATGGTTCTTGCTGCGCCTTACCGGTGCCGAAGATCGGGTCCGTATGGATCTGACCGGCAAGCCCGAGTTCGACGGCTGGCGCTGGGTCAGTTACTGGTACCCGTTGGGGCAGGTGGTCACCTTCAAGCGCGAGGTTTACCGTCGCGCCTTAAAAGAACTCGCTCCGCGCCTCCTGGCGCGGGACTGACGGGAGAAAGCCCCTGAGCATGCTCGGCACGCTGCGCAAGATCGTCCAGGAAGTAAACGCTGCCAAGGACCTCAAGGCGGCCTTGGGCATTATCGTGCTGAGAGTTAGGGCGGCCATGGCCAGCCACGTCTGCTCGGTCTACCTGCTCGATCCCGAATCCGGGCGTTTCGTCCTGATGGCCACCGAGGGCCTGAACAAAAAGGCCATCGGCAAAGTCAGCATGGCCCCGAACGAGGGTCTGGTCGGTTTGGTTGGCACGCGCGAGGAGCCGCTCAACCTGGAGCATGCGTGTGAACATCCGCGCTATCGCTATTTCGCTGAAACCGGCGAAGAACGCTACGCCTCCTTTCTCGGCGCACCCATCATCCACCACCGGCGGGTGATGGGTGTTCTGGTCATTCAACAGAGAGAGCAGCGCCTGTTCGACGAGGGTGAAGAAGCCTTCCTCGTTACTATGAGTGCGCAGCTCGCCGGTGTTATCGCTCATGCCGAGGCGACCGGTTCTATCCGCGGCCTCGGCCGGCAGGGCAAGGGCATCCAGGAAACCCGCTTTATCGGTATCCCCGGTGCGCCTGGCGCGGCAGTGGGTACGGCGGTCGTCGTTCTGCCGCCCGCCGACCTCGATGTGGTGCCGGATAAGACGATTGAAGACATTCCGGCCGAGCTGGTGTTGTTCGAGGCTGCGCTCGAAGCGGTGCGAGCGGATATGCGTGCGCTGTCCGAAAAGCTTGCGACCCAGATGCGCAAGGAAGAGCGCGCGCTGTTCGACGTCTACCTGATGATGCTGGATGATTCGGCGCTCGGCGGCGAGGTGTCCAAGGTCATCCGCACGGGCCAGTGGGCCCAAGGCGCGCTGCGTCAGGTCGTCAGCGACCACGTCGGCCGTTTCGAAATGATGGACGATGCCTACCTGCGCGAGCGCGCCTCGGACGTCAAGGACATCGGCCGGCGCCTGCTGAGTTATCTGCAGCAGGCGCGCCAGCAGACCCTGACCTACCCGGACAACACCATCCTGGTCAGCGAGGAACTGTCTCCAGCGATGCTGGGCGAGGTGCCTGAAGGCAAGTTGATGGGCATGGTGTCGGTGCTGGGTTCGAGCAACTCACACGTGGCGATCCTGGCGCGGGCCATGGGTATCCCCACGGTGATGGGGGCGGTTGACCTGCCATATTCGAAGGTCGACGGCATCGAACTGATCATCGACGGCACCCGTGGCGAGATCATCACCAACCCGGCCAAGGTCCTGCGCGAGCAATACCTGGTTCTGGCCGAGCAGGAGCGGCAGCTGTCCGAAGGGCTCGACGTGCTGCGCGAGCTGCCTTGCGAGACCACCGATGGTTTGCGCATCCCGCTGTGGGTGAATACCGGCTTGCTCGCCGATGTGGTGCGCGCGCAGGAGCGCGGGGCCGAAGGCGTCGGTCTGTACCGCACCGAAGTGCCCTTCATGATCAAGGAGCGCTTCCCCAGCGAAAAGGAGCAGATGGCGATCTATCGCGAGCAGCTGCAAGCCTTCCACCCGCTGCCGGTGACCATGCGCAGCCTCGACATCGGCGGTGACAAAAGCCTGCCGTACTTCCCGATAAAGGAAGAAAATCCCTTCCTCGGCTGGCGCGGGATCCGCGTCACACTCGACCATCCGGAAATCTTTCTGCTGCAGACCCGCGCCATGCTCAAGGCAAGCGCCGGGCTGAACAACCTGCGCATTCTGCTGCCAATGATCTCCGGGACGCGCGAGCTGGAAGAGGCGCTGCACCTGATCCACCGCGCCTGGGGTGAGGTGCGTGATGAAGGCACCGACGTCGAAATGCCGCCCGTGGGGGTGATGATCGAAGTGCCGGCGGCGGTCTACCTGACCCGCGAGCTGGCGCGTCAGGTGGACTTCATCTCGGTGGGCTCCAACGACCTGACTCAGTATCTGCTGGCCGTAGACCGCAATAACCCTCGGGTTGCCGATCTGTACGATTACCTGCATCCCGCCGTGCTCGAAGCGCTGCAGCGGGTCGTCCGAGAGGCGCACGATGAAGGCAAGCCGGTCAGCATCTGCGGTGAAATGGCTGGCGATCCGGGCGCAGCCATCCTGCTGCTGGCGATGGGCTTCGACAGCCTGTCGATGAATGCCACCAACCTGCCCAAGGTGAAGTGGATGCTGCGTCAGATCAGTTCGGTCACGGCGCGTGAGCTGCTGGCCAAGGTGATGAAGATGGACAGCCCGCAGGTCATCCACGCCACGGTACAGCTGACCCTGCGCAATCTCGGTCTGGATCGCATGGTCAATCCGTCTGCGGCCATCTAATCCAACGTCTTCGCGGGCTGAGTTATCGTGGGCGGCAGGTTTATCTCTGTTTCACCGGTCGGGCCCTTCGCGTCGAAACGGCGCTCGGTCATGCTCGTGGAACCGTCCGCGCGGCGGACCAATACGGTGATGGCGCGGGTGCCATAGTCCGGACTGGCGATAAACGCGCTCGACAGCAGTTTCTCCATCTCATGCGAGATGCCAGTAGTGGGCAGTTCGGCATCCGCGGCGGGCCGAGCGTCGCTCATGATTTCTAGCAGCCGCTCGCGCTCCGGCGTGCCGAGGCAGGCCTCTAGCGCCGAGCGTGTGCTCAGCAGCTTTGGCCAGGGCGTATCCAGCGCTGCATTGGAAAGACCGTAGACGCCTGGCGTTAGAGGGCGAGGCGTTCCTTCCTTTGAATTGAGATACCAGAGCTCGCTGAGATTCCCGACCAGCAGGTTGAAGCCGGAATAGTGACCGAGACTGCGGGTCAGCTCCTCCAGATAGTCCGCCGGCGATTGCGCACCCCGCAGGAAGCGTTCGGGCAGTTCGCCTCGTGAGCGCTCGCCGAGAGGGGAGGCGGGCGCACGGATATTGGTCAGCGCAGCGAAGCGTCCATCCGTGGTTACACCCATCCAGGTGCCGCCTGCCTGCAGGTCGCGACCGGCTACGACCTGCGGCGCGTCGTCCCAATGCCCCAACGGCAGACTGGGGCGCACATGAAATTCGTCACGGTTGGCGGCGACGATCAACGGCTGTGCATGGCCTGGGCGCCAGGCGAATACGATCAAGCACATGAGAAACCGGGCTCGGTAGCAAGGACGCGTCGAGGCTAGTCGAAAACGCAGCGCCCACGCCACATCGGCAGGACGCTGGTTACGTTTCAGAGGATTGCTGCGTTCCGCCCCGCTTGCGTTTTTCCGCTAACATGCGGCTTTGTTTTTCAAGGTGGCTCGATGGAGTTCGCGCTTTATCTGCTTCTGGGCGGATTCGCTGGAGTACTGGCAGGGCTGTTCGGTGTCGGTGGTGGCCTGATCATCGTTCCGGTGCTGGTGTTCAGCTTTACAGCGCAGGGATTCGACCCGCAGATCCTTACCCATTTGGCCGTCGGCACCTCGCTGGCAACCATCGTCTTTACCTCGATGAACTCGATTCTGACGCACCATCGCAAGGGCGCCGTGCAATGGCCCGTGGTGCTCTGGATGACGCTTGGTATTCTGCTCGGCGCGGCGCTGGGAAGCCTGACGGCGGCGTCGATTCAAGGCCCGCTACTGCAGAGAATCATCGGTTTGTTCGCCATCGCCATGGCGGTGCAGATGGGCTTTTCACTGCAGCCCAAAGCCAGTGCCGGCGTACCCGGACGGCCAGTGCTGGCCGTTGCAGGCACAGTGATCGGGTGGGCATCGGCCATCTTCGGGATCGGCGGCGGTTCGTTGACCGTACCCTTTCTCAGCTGGCGCAGCGTACCAATGCAGCAAGCGGTGGGCACCTCGGCAGCTTGCGGTTTGCCGATTGCCATCGCCGGTGCATTGAGCTTCGCGGTTGTTGGCTGGCAGGATGCGCATCTGCCCGACTGGAGCGTCGGCTACGTCTATTTGCCAGCGCTGGTTGGCGTCGCCATCACCAGCATGTTCTTTGCCCGTATCGGCGCTAATCTGGCGCATCGATTGTCCGCTTCAATGCTGCGGCGCCTGTTCGCGCTGCTGCTGTTGGGCGTAGGTATCAATTTCTTGATCTGAGGAAAACCCGGATGCTGCCTTATCCGCAGATAGACCCTGTGGCCTTGTCGCTAGGCCCACTGCAAATCCACTGGTATGGCCTGATGTACCTGATCGGCATCGGCGGCGCCTGGCTGCTGGCATCGCGTCGGCTGCACCGTTTTGACCCCAGCTGGGACAAGGACAAACTTTCCGACCTGGTGTTCTGGGTGGCCATGGGCGTCATTGTCGGTGGGCGGCTGGGCTACGTGCTGTTCTATGACCTGGCGTCCTATATCAGCGATCCGACGCTGATCTTCCAGGTCTGGAAGGGTGGCATGTCGTTCCATGGCGGGCTGCTGGGCGTGCTGCTGTGCACCTGGATATTCGCCAGGCGCAACGGCAAGAAGTTTTTCGAGCTGATGGACTTCATCGCACCCTTCGTGCCGATTGGGTTGGGTGCCGGACGCATCGGTAACTTCATCAATGCCGAACTCTGGGGCAAAGCGACCGATGTGCCTTGGGCGATGGTCTTTCCAACCGATCCGCAACAGCTGGCGCGGCACCCGTCGCAGCTCTACCAGTTCGCCCTGGAAGGCGTGGCCCTGTTCGTCATTCTCTGGCTCTATTCGAGCAAACCGCGGCCGACCATGGCGGTGTCCGGCCTGTTCGCCGTGTGCTACGGCATCTTCCGCTTCATTGTCGAGTTCGTTCGCGTACCCGACGCCCAGCTCGGTTACCTGGCGTTTGGCTGGCTGACCATGGGGCAGGTGCTGTGTATCCCGATGATCCTGATCGGTCTTGGCATGATTGCCTGGGGCTACCGTCACGAGCCGGTGAAGGCGGCCGCCTGATCGCACACCGTCCGGCTTCGTCGTCAAAAGGGCGACAAGCCGGACGTCGGCTTTTACTATTTGCAGCATTCCGTTCACCGCGCCCCGGCGCCCGCTTCGAGCCCTTCGATGAAACAGTATCTCGACCTGATGCGCCATGTGCGCGAGCACGGCACCTTCAAGAGCGATCGCACTGGCACTGGCACCTACAGCGTATTTGGTTATCAGATGCGCTTCGACCTGGCGGAAGGTTTCCCGCTGGTGACGACCAAGAAGTGCCACCTGAAATCCATCATTCACGAGCTGCTGTGGTTCCTGCAGGGCGATACCAATATCAAGTACCTGCAGGAAAACGGGGTGCGGATCTGGGACGAGTGGGCCGACGAGAACGGTGAGCTCGGACCGGTCTATGGCTACCAATGGCGCAATTGGCCGGCGCTTAACGGTGAGTCGGTCGATCAGATCAGCAAACTGGTGGAGATGATCAAGAAGAACCCGGATTCGCGGCGGCTGATGGTGTCGGCGTGGAACCCGGCGCTGGTCGATCAGATGGCGCTGCCGCCTTGCCACGCGCTGTTCCAGTTCTATGTTGCGGACGGCAAGCTCAGCTGCCAGCTGTACCAGCGCTCGGCCGACATCTTCCTCGGCGTGCCCTTCAACATCGCCAGTTACGCCCTGCTGACGCTGATGGTGGCGCAGGTATGTGACCTGCAGCCCGGTGAGTTCATCTGGAGCGGCGGCGATTGCCACCTCTACGCCAATCACTTGGAGCAGGCCGACCTGCAGTTGACCCGCGAGCCGCTGTCGCCGCCGACCATGAAGCTCAACCCCGAGGTAAAGGATCTGTTCGCCTTCCGTTTTGAGGACTTTGAACTGGTCGGCTACGAAGCCCATCCGCACATCAAGGCCCCGGTCGCGGTCTGAGCGGTCCTTGCTTTATTGCCCGCCCAGGTAGCGTGCCTGCATGTCCTGCCAGCGAGGGCTGTTGGTGATGTCCAGAATTGCCTGGCTCAACCGCTCCCGGTACGGGCTGCCAGCGCTCACGGCGAACGCATAGGACTGGTCTTCAAAGGTGCCGGGCAGCAGCCGTAAGCCCCCGCCCTGCCGCTCGTTGTTTCGGTACTGGAGAATTGGCTGGTCGTAGACGACAGCGTCCGCCTCGCCATCCATAACCGCTTGAATCGCCTGACTCAGGTCGGAGAAGGCGGTGGCGCGCACGCGATGGTGCTGCAAATAGTCCGAGCTGACAGTACCGTCTACCGTCGCTACATGAGCGCTGCGCAGTTCGTCTGGCCCTTGCAGCCCGCTTTTCAGGCTGCCAACCGTCAGGGTGCTGGTCACGGCCGCGGTGAAGGTCGACACCATGATCAACGCAGCGAACATCCAGACAATGGCGATCAGGCGGCCTCCGAGGGTAACCGGCGCCTTGTCACCATAGCCGACGGTGGTCATGGTGACCGCTGCCCACCAGAAGCTGTTGCCGAGCCCCTCTACAGAGCTGCCTCCGAACTGTTCGCGGTTGCGCCGGCGCTCGAAGAGCCAGAGCAGTGCCCCGACCAGCAGCAATAATGCACCCAGGCCCAGCACCAGGCTCGCGAATTGCCAGGAGAACAGAGCTCGAACGGCAACCCAGCCACTGCCTTGCTGGGCCGACGGCACGCCGATCGCAAGCCCGGTGCGGTAGAACGGGTGGGTGAAGTCTACCAGCGCCTCGCGCTCGGCGGTCATGGTCAGCGCGCCGACCACCACATCCAGCTGATCCTCCTGCAGACCGGGCAGCAGTTGATCGAATGGCATGGGCTGCAACTCGTAGCGATATCCGGCTTGCTTGGCGATGGCTTGCCACAGATCGATGCTGATGCCGCTCCAGCGGCCATCGGCCTCCTGAATGACGAAGGGCGGCACCTCGGTGATGCCCACACGCAGCACGTCGCGTTGTGACTGGGCGGCGGCGTGCTGGCTGAATAAGGCGAACAGCAAAACGATTAGAAACCTCGGCACATGTCTTTCCTCGTTGTCGTTATGCGCCAAGGGTAGCAAAGCTGGGCGGCAGGACTGCGGCGCCTCTGGTTCAGGAAAGTCGCCAGAATGCCATCTGCGTTGTATAGACTCGGGTGAAACCATGATCAGAGGACGGAGCATGCGACGGGTCGTATTCAATCAAAAGGGCGGTGTCGGCAAGTCCAGCATTGCCTGCAACTTGGCCGCTGTCAGCGCAGCGCAAGGCTATCGGACGCTGCTGATTGATCTGGATGCGCAGGCTAATTCCAGTCATTACCTCACCGGCCTGACCGGCGACGAATTGCCGACGGGTATCGCGGACTACTTCAAGCAGATCCTGGCGGGAGGGCCCGCGGGTAAAAAGGCTCGCCCACCGATTACCGAAACCCGTTTCGAGCACTTGCACGTGATCACAGCCACCCCCGAATTGGCCGATCTGCAACCCAAGCTTGAAGCCAAGCACAAGATCAACAAGCTGCGAAAGCTGCTGGAAAGCCTCTCCGAAGAATATGAACGCATCTATCTGGATACGCCCCCAGCGCTGAATTTCTTCACCCTGTCGGCCCTGATAGCCGCGGACCGCTGCCTGATTCCCTTCGACTGCGACAGTTTCTCCCGTCAGGCGCTGTATAGCCTGCTCGAGGAAATCGAGGAACTGCAGGAAGACCACAATGAAGCGCTGCGAGTTGAAGGCATCGTCGTCAACCAATTCCAACCGCGCGCAGCCCTGCCGCAGCAGATGATCGACGAACTGTTGGCCGAGGGGCTACCCGTATTACCGGTGCATCTGATGAGTTCGGTGCGCATGCGCGAGTCGCACCAGGTCTGCACGCCGCTGATCCACCTCGATCCACGGCACAAGCTGACGCAGCAGTTCATCGAGTTGCACGCATACCTGGAGAGCGCGGTGTGATCGGATTTTACAGGCCACTTTTGCGCGCCCTCGATGCGGTGGCCAAGGCGCGCTGCTCTTGTTTGTAGCGCTAACGTCGCAAGGTTTTGTGCAGGCGCAACCGCAGCGCCCGGCAAGTCGGTTCCGTCAGCACTGGCCGCACGCAAAATCTATTCGTCCGCCCGGGCGTCAGTGAGCGATCAGAACGTCGCAGGGGGGCTGGTCGAGATACTCTCGTGTAAGACTGCCGAGCAGCGCTTCGCTCATCGCCCCACGGCTGTGGCTGCCCAGTGCCAGAAGTTGTGGTTGCACGGCCGCAATTGCCGAGCCTAGACAGTTGTTGCGCTCACCGTAGCGTAAGCACGATTGCAACTGGGCGCCGGTATCGGCCAAATGCCTGCGAAGATCCGCGACAAGTTGGTCGAACAGTTCGTGTTGCAGCGTCAGCTCGGCTGATTCCGGCGGGCACATTTCCGATGACTCGTAGACATTCAGGGCGGTGAGATCACTCCCGCCTGGCATCAGCTGCCACGCCGCCTGCAGTGCGCGGCTGGCGCAGCCGGAGTAATCCAGCGCAGCCAGCGCGCGTGAATAGGGGGCTGCCGGCTTGACCGCCAACAGCAGCGGCGCGGGGCAGCTCTGCAGGACCTGCTCCAGCGTGGTGCCGGCGAATCCTTGCGGCGACTGGCGGTGGTGGCGGCCCATTATGAGCAAGTCAATTTCCAGTCCGGCCGCCTGAGTGAGGATTTCCTCGGCAGCGCGGCCTTGCCGGATCCAGGGCTGTAGCTGAGCAAGGCCGTGGCGCTCAAGCGTGCTGTACAGATAAACCTGTGCATGCTGCTGCTCCTTCGCGTCCGGGTGGCCTGACAAAACGTGCAGCACGCTCAGTCTTGCTCCGGTCTGTCGCGCCAACTGCGTCGCGCGGCTCAAGGCCAGGTCGGCCTCGGGGCTGAGATCGTGGGCGACAAGAATATGCTGAACCATGGCGGCCTCGCGGATTGCTGAGCGAAATGGCTGCAGTATGCCGGGCAGATCCTGGCGTTGTCCTGATCAGGAGCATGCGTCATCTGTGCACGCAGATGGGAGCTGGTGGCTGCGTTAATCGGGAACGCTTTTTTCGTTGGGCTGCTGACGCTATGCTGGCGGCCATTCAAGCAGGAGCGAGTGATGAGCAAGGTCAGTGTGCTGGTGGTGGATGACGCGCCCTTCATTCGGGATTTGATCAAGAAAGGGTTGCGCAGTCATTTCCCTGGGATTCGTATCGAGGACGCTGTCAACGGGCGTAAGGCCCAGCAAATGCTCGATCGCGATTCCTTTGACCTGATCCTCTGCGATTGGGAAATGCCGGAAATGTCCGGCCTTGAGCTGCTCACCTGGTGCCGCGCTCAGGAAAAGCTCAAAACCACCCCCTTCATCATGGTCACCAGCCGTGGCGACAAGGAAAACGTGGTGCAGGCGATCCAGTCCGGTGTGTCCGACTTCATCGGTAAGCCATTCTCCAACGAACAATTGACCACCAAGGTCCGCAAGGCGCTAGGAAGAGCCGGCAAGCTCGGCGCGTTGGCGGCCAGCGCACCGGCACGGCCGACCAACACCGGCATGGCCAACGATTCTTTGGCTGCGTTGACGGGTGGTAAGGCTGAAGTAATCAAACCGGCATCCGCTGCGACGGCCGTGTCTCCGGTGCCCGGTTTCGCCGCGCCGCTCGTGCAGCCGGGTGCAGCCAAACCAACAGCGGCCAGTGGTGGTCGCGGCCAAGGCCAGCTGCGCCTGGCGAGCGAGACGCTTGCGTGCGTCATCAAGGCCCTCAGCCTTAAAGAGGCGCTGCTGGTGGTCAAGCGCGGCGAGACGCTACCGCAGGTGCTGGAGAGCGCAGTGCTCGATCTGGAGCAGGGCGAAGGCGGGGAGGTGGCACGCCTCAATGGCTATCTGCACGCGGTCGCAGCGCTGGAACCCAAGCCGGACAGTGAGTGGCTGCAATTGACCTTTCGCTTCGTCGATCGCGATCCGCAAAAGCTCGATTACCTGTCCCGGCTGATCGCTCGGGGCACCGCTCAGCGCCACTTCGTGCCGGGCGCTTAAGGGCCGCCTCGGTGGCTGATAAATGCGAGCAATGCGACCGGCTGTCTGGAAAATCCACTAGTGCGATGAACCATTTCACAGGCTGACAGTCGGTGGCTCGCGCTTACGCCGCTGCGCTGTTAGTCTGCAGCGCTCTGACACATAACCACATGAAGTCTGCCGTTATGTTGGGGCGCACCTTTCTTGCTCTTGGGTTGTTCTGGCTGGCCATGCCTGCCTCGGCCCTCACCATCTACAAGTACACCGATGCCAACGGCGTGGTCACCTACAGCGATCAGGCTGCCCCGGGCGCGCGCGTGTTCACCTTCAGTGATCGGATGGTCGAGAAGCTCGACACCCAGGTGAAGCTGGAAACCCGCAAGCATGCCGGCGGCGAAACCCTCGTGGTGCGCAACGACCTGTTCGCCCCGGTCGATGTGGAACTCAAGCTGACCGGCGTGCAAAACGCCGTCGGTGCACCGGACAAGCCGATCCGCTGGGTATTGCCGCCACGCAGCCAGATCCGCCTGGCGACCCTGGCCCCGCTGGATCCGAGCAAACCACTGAAGTACACCCCCAAACTTCGCCATGCGCTGGGCGACCCGCGTCTGCTGCCAAAACCCTACAAATATCCGCTGCCCTGGCGCGGCGGCCCGTTCCGCCTGACCCAGGGTGCCAACGGCAAGTACAGCCACTTCACGCCCAAAGGGCGCTACGCCGCCGACATCGCCATGCCCGAGGGCACACCGATCATCGCGGCGCGCGGTGGCATGGTGGTCAAGATCGAGAACGCCCAGAGCGGGCGAGGCAACAACCCTGCCGGTAATTTCGTCCGTGTGCTGCATGATGACGGCACCATGGGCGTCTACCTGCACCTGATGAAAGGCTCGGTCAGTGTCGGTGAAGGTCAGCGCATCGAAGCCGGTAGCCTGCTGGCGCGCTCGGGCAACACAGGCAACAGCACCGGCCCGCATCTGCATTTCGTGGTCCAGCGCAACGTCGGCCTGGCGGTTGAGTCGATCCCCTTCGACTTCGCCCAGCCGGTCAACAGCCTGCCGAATTTTGCGGTCGGTGGGGACTAAGGGTCGCCGCAAGCTCTGGTTCATGGACTGATAGCAAACCCCCGACGCTAACGCTCGAACCACATGCTGGCTTTCGGCTGGCTTATTCCTGCTTCAACACCTTCGCCAACACGATCTTCGGTCCGCGCATCTTCTTGACCACGATCTGCAGATCGTCCACCAGCAACTCTTCGTTCTCTTCCGGGACGCGCTTGAGTGTTTCGTAGATCAGCCCTGCCAGGGTATCGGCCTCGATATGGTCCAGGTCGATGCCGAGCAAGCGTTCGAGCTTGAACAGTGGGGTGTCGCCGCGCACCAGCAGTTTGCCAGGCTGATAGGCGAGGATGCCGCGCTCGGTCTTGCGGTGCTCGTCCTGAATGTCGCCGACCAGCACTTCCAGCACATCCTCCATGGTCAGGAAGCCCACCACCTTGTGGTCGCCTTCTTCAACCAGCACGAAGTGCGCCCCGCCTTGGCGGAATTGCTCAAGCAGCACGTTGAGCGGCAGATAGCGCGGCACGCGTTCCAGGGGACGCAGTATGTCGCTGAGCACGAAGTGCTGGGCCAACTGGTCGTCGCTGGCTAACGCCAGTAGCAAGTCCTTGATGTGCAGTAGACCGATGTAGTCACCCTGCTCGCTGTCATACACCGGGTAGCGGCTGTACTTGTGGCGGCGGATCACGTCGAGGATTTCTGCCAGCGAGGCACTGTGTTCCAGCTGAACCAGGTCCTCCCGGGAGTTGGCCCAGTCCGCCACCTCCAGTTCGCTCATTTCGACCGCCGAGGCGAGCACCTTGATGTCCTGGTTGGCCGGGTCTAGGGCCCGGTTCGAATGCAGGATCAGCTTCAGCTCTTCGCGGCTGTAGTGGTGTTCATGATGACTGCCGGGCTCACCCTGGCCGGCCACCCGAAGAATCGCGTTGGCGCTGGCGTTGAGCAGGTAGATGGCGGGGTACATCGCCCAGTAGAACAGGTACAGCGGCGCAGCCGTCCACAGTGACAGCAGCTCGGGCTTGCGGATCGCCCAGGACTTGGGTGCCAGCTCACCGATGACGATGTGCAGATAGGAAATGATGAAAAACGCCGTGAAAAAAGCGATGCCATGGACGATTGCCGGGGACTGAATGCCAGCGGCAGCCATGACCGGCTCCAGCAGGTGAGCAAAGGCCGGCTCACCGACCCAGCCGAGGCCCAGCGAGGCGAGGGTAATTCCCAGCTGGCAGGCCGAGAGGTAGGCATCCAGCTGGCTGTGCACTTTGCGCAGGATGTGCCCGCGCCAGCCGTGCTGCTTGGCAATGGCCTCGACCTTGGTGGCGCGCAGCTTGACCATGGCGAACTCGGCCGCCACGAAAAAGCCGTTGAGCAGAACCAGGAAAAGTGCAAACAGAATCATGCCGAAGTCGGCGAAATAGGATGAAGCGGCGTAACTAGCGGGGGAAGGGTCCATTAGGGTGTCGGGTAGTCGAAGACGGCCCAAGGATGGGGCCGTCCCGGGGTTATTTCAAGGCGTCGTTGGGCGTCAGGTTCCAGCCGGCTGTGCAGCGGTCACTGCACCGTAGCCTGGCTCAACGGGAAGTGGCAGGTGAAGGTGCTGCCCTTGCCGGGCGTGCTGTTGATGTCCAGGCGGCCTTGATGCCGCAGCAACACGTGCTTGACGATCGCCAAGCCGAGGCCGGTGCCACCGGTGTTGCTGGCGCGGCTGGAATCGACTCGGTAGAAGCGTTCGGTCAGGCGTGGCAGATGCTTGGATTCGATGCCGATGCCGGAATCCTGCACAGCCAGATGGGCGCCATGTTCGTTGCACCACCAGCGGATATGCACTTCGCCATGGTCTGGCGTGTATTTCACGGCATTGAACACAAGGTTGGAGAAGGCGCTGCGCAGTTCGCTTTCGCTGGCCTTGAGCAGCAGGGTTGGGTCTGCTTCCAGAACTATTTGATGGTTGCGGTCGGCCGACAGTGCTTGGGCGTCGCCCTTGATCGACTGCAGCAATGTTGCAACGGCTACCGGCTGTGAGTTGGTCGGTGGATTGGTAGCCTCCAGCTTGGCCAGCAGCAGCAGGTCGTTGAGCAGGTGCTGCATGCGCCCGGCCTGCTGATTCATCTGGTTCAGCGCACGCGGCCAGCGGGCCGGCATTTCGTCGGTGTGTTCGAGCATCGTTTCCAGATAGCCGGCGATCACCGTCAACGGCGTACGCAGCTCGTGGGATACGTTGGCCACGAAGTCCTTGCGCATTTGCTCCAGCAGATGCAACCGGGTGATGTCGCGCACCACCATCAGGTGCTCGCTGTTGCCGTAGCGGGTGATGGTGACCTGCAGCCAGAGCCTGTCGTTGACGGGGGAGGACAGTTCCAGTGGTTCCTCGTGGCGCCCTTTTTCGAAATATTCCTTGAAGCTCGGGTGGCGCACCAGATTGGTCACCGGGTGGCCGGTATCCTGCGGCTTCTTCAGGCCCAGCAGGCGCTCTGCAGCAGGGTTCCACCACTCCAGATTACCGTCGCTGTCGAGCATGATCACCGCATCCCTGAGTGCAGTGGTAGAACCCTGTACTCGGTCGATCACCGACTGCAATTGGGCGCGCAGACGAAGGTCGCGGCGCTGAAGCTGGTACAGGTTGTCGAAGATTTCGCCCCAGATGCCATGGCTGTCTGGTGGCGGCTGGTCGGTCTGATCGCTCTTCAGCCACAGCAGCAAACGGCGGATCTGATGCAGGGTCCACCCCAGGTAGCCGGTGAGGCCGATGACCAGCGCCCAGGCATATTCGCCTGTGACCAGGCCCACCAACAGGCATCCAGCCAATATCAGCAGCAGGCGGCGCACCAGGGCGCCTTGCCAGTCTTGATTCACCGCTAACGCTCCTTGAGGCAGCTTGGGGCCGGCCGGAATGGATCTACAACGCCAGCAAATGCCCGGCGGTTGCGGCTTGTTCAGCTCTTGGTGGAGAAACGGTACCCGGTGCCACGCACGGTTTGCACGAGGTTTTCATAGGTCTCGCCCAAGGCTTTGCGCAGGCGACGGATATGCACATCCACCGTGCGCTCCTCGACGTACACATTGCCGCCCCAGACCTGGTCGAGCAACTGTCCGCGGGTATAGGCACGTTCCTGGTGAGTCATGAAGAACTGCAGCAGACGGTACTCGGTCGGGCCCATGTCCGCCGGTGTGCCGTCGATGGTTACCCGATGGCTGACGGGGTCAAGCAGCAGACCGCCGATCTCGATAGGCGTTTCGTTGTCGCTGGTGCCTGCGCGGCGCAGCACAGCCTTCAGGCGCGCAACCAGCTCACGTGGCGAAAAGGGTTTGGTGATGTAGTCATCGGCGCCCACTTCAAGGCCCTGGATCTTGTTGTCCTCGGCGTCCTTGGCGGTAAGCATGATGATTGGTGTATTGGCCGTCATCTCGTCCCGCTTGAGTCGTCGTGCTAGCTCGATGCCGGAGGTGCCGGGCAGCATCCAGTCGAGCAGGATCAGGTCCGGTTGACGGTCGATGATCAGCGCGTGGGCCTGCTGAGTATTTTCCGCTTCGAGGCATTCGTAGCCGGCCATCTCCAGCGCGACCACGATCATTTCCCGAATCGGCGCTTCGTCATCGACGATCAGTATGCATTTGCCGTTCATGTCCGCTCTCGGTCCGTTTTATTGTCGCTCGGCATTAGATAACGGAAATGTTGCAGCCATGTGACAGGAAATGACCCGTCTGTACGAGGGGCTGGTGCCCGATCCGCTCTAGCGGGTCGTTTCCAGGCTGCGGCCTTTGGTCAGGCTGCGTGTCGCGGTGGTTAGGCCGCTCTCGTAGCGTAGTCGAACATGATTCCCGCAAGAATCGCCAGCCCCGCCCAATGGTTATGCAGAAAAGCCTTGAAGCACACCTGTGGCTTGCGCGAACGGGTTTTCCAGAACTCCCAGGCAAAGCAGGCGGCTGCGATGGTCAGCCCGAAGTGAAACCACTGCCCGAGCTCGAAGCGCAGCCCGGCGAGGATCAGGCAGAACAGGGCAAGCCCCTGTAGCGTCGCGATGATGATCCGATCCGCTTCGCCAAAGAGGATTGCCGTGGATTTGATGCCGATCTTCAAGTCGTCCTCGCGGTCGGCCATGGCGTAGTAGGTGTCGTAGCCGACTGTCCACAACACGTTGGCGATGAACAGTAACCAGGCTTCCGGCGGCAACTCGCCTCGCTCAGCCGTAAAGGCCATCAGCATGCCCCAGGAAAAGGCTGCGCCGAGCACGACCTGCGGGTAGTAGGTGTAGCGCTTCATGAAGGGGTAGAGCGATGCGACACCGAGCGCGCCGAAGGACAGGAAGACGGTCGCCGCATTGGTCAGCAGAACAAGGCCGAAACTCAGGGCGACGAGTACGGCAAACAGGATCCAAGCCTCCTTCGCGGTGACCCTGCCGGTCGCCAGCGGACGCCCCTTGGTGCGGCTGACATGCCCGTCCAGGTTGCGGTCGGCGAAGTCATTGATCACGCAGCCGGCAGCACGCATGAGGATGACGCCAAGCACGAAGATCACGATGTTCTTCGTGCTGGGCGAGCCCTCGCCAGCGATCCATAGCGCCCAGAGCGTGGGCCACAGCAGCAGATAGGTGCCAATCGGGCGATCCAGTCGCATCAGCTGGATAAAGTCCCAGGCGCGCGGATGAAGGCGATTGCTCGATTGCAGAAGCTTTTGATACATCGGCGGGGCTCCGATCGGTGAGGGCGGTTGCGGGGCAGTCTGTGCCGGGTTCAGGTCGTGATCCGTGCGGCCTGCCACAAGGCCGGAAGAAACACTTCAGCGACCAGCACACGCAGGTCTCCCTGGCTGAAACAGGAGCGGCGCGCCCAAAGCTGGGACTGGCGCACCTCCTGCGGCAACCAGGCAGCCGGATAGCGGCGGGCTTGCAGCGGTCCGCGGCTGAACGCCGGATCACTGAACAGCAGTTCGCCGAGCGAGCGGCTGCCCAGGTGTGGCAGATCCAGCCCGGACCGTTCCAGCGCGTGACGTGCAGCGACACTGCGGGCAAATACCCAGGGCTCGTGGTGGCCGCGCAGATAGACCTCGCGTACCCAGCCCTCACTCCCGTCGGCCACATCCAGCGCAGCGCATTCGTCGGCGCGCATGACCTGCCAACCTTCGTTCAGCGGCTCGACGCTGAACGCGCCGTTGGCGAGGTCGGTCAGGCGATGGGTGAGCGACCCTCTGTCGACGTAGAGCCAGTCGTGCAGATCAGGGGCGGGCGGGGTGGAAAGTTGGTCGGCAGGCAGCCAGGCGTGAGAATCGGGCACGGACGATAACGGGCAGCAGAAAGAAGCGGTGAGTCTAGCATGGGGGCTGTCAAGCGGCTTGGAGGCGCAGGGGCTGCTTTCAGATGCCCAGCGCCTAACTTGGTGAGATCAGGCGGTAAGCGGAAAAATACGTTCTGTTGTTTGAAGCGTCGCGGTCTGAGCGCATGTCGCAGTTTCACCGGTGGCGCGAGCCCCGCCTTGCAGCTTGTGCCGCAAACGGGGCCTGGTGCGAACCGAGTCCCTGGGGCGAGGTTAGCTCTGCTGGAACAGGCTTCGCAGGATTTGCGCCAGCTCGGTAATGTTTTTCTGAACGCCAGGTGTGAACTGATCACCAATAGCGTAAGGGCGCCACTCTTCTTCGGCCATCTCAGTCTGACGATCCAGCTCCTTCTCCATGACGTCCAGACGCTGCTGAGCTTTCTGAAGGTTCGCCTTGTTGACGCTCATGCCGTCCATACGCTCAAGCGCCTGAACAAGATCCTCGACCGTTTCCTGCAAGTCATCGACCTGATTCGCTACGTCGGCGCTGTCGATTTCCTGCATCTTCTGGCTATTCGCTCCGCCGAGCATCTTGGCCACTTCATCGAGATGGCTGGCAAGCTCATTGACCTGTTTGGTTACGCTGACTTTGTAATCTTCGTCGCGGATCCAGGTAACCCAGTCGTCATCGGTACGTTCGGCTTTCTCGTCCAGCCGATGTTCCATTTGTTGGTTGAGCTGCTGTTCCATCTTGGCCAGCTGAGGTTCGCTCTGTTGCCAGTTGCCTAGGCCCATGGATACACCGGAATAGCGCAGAGAACCGATTAGGTCGGCAACGTTTTCGCGCACATCGTCTACGGCATCAACGACATTATGGCCCACGCGAATGGAGGCACCTGCCTGCTGAGTCTGCATGCTCTTTTGTGTCTCTTGAGCGGTGGCGGGCAGCGCCAGGCTGGCGGCCATCAGGGCAGTGGCGAGTGCTAGTGGCTTCTTGTTCAATGCGTTCATTGTTCGTTCCTCACAGGTAATGGTCGGGGTTTTGCTGAGCAATCACGGTGTGGCCCTCAGCGCGCCTGATGGCTGCGGCTGGCGGGACAGGCGGTGACTGTTTCGCACGTTTCCTCCTTACTAAGGGCGCTATGCCAGGAGCTTCCTGGAGCTTCCAGGAGCTAGCGCTCGGTTTCGATGTCGACATCCGGAAGCGGCACGGA
This sequence comes from Stutzerimonas chloritidismutans, assembly GCF_038562055.1. GTDB lineage: Bacteria > Pseudomonadota > Gammaproteobacteria > Pseudomonadales > Pseudomonadaceae > Stutzerimonas > Stutzerimonas chloritidismutans_A. The sequence continues at coordinate 79,766 of NZ_JBCFXD010000016.1, forward strand.
CCGCTCTTCGATACCAACATCCACGTCCGCTTCTTTGACGTCATACTCAGGCATATTGCCGCCTTGAACATCAACGTCGGGCAACTGGCCGGACTCTTCCTTCTCGATCGTGCAACCGCCTGCACCCAGCATGAGTGCCAGCAGGCTGCCGCCGACGGCTAATTTGGCTGATCTGTTCATGCAAACGTCCTCCGAATGACTAGCAATGATGCGGGTTCGCCGAGACAGCAACGCCAGTGCGGCGCAACGGCAACGGTTCCTCCGCGCTTACTAAAGTCGACAGGGTGTGGCTTTTACAGTTCAGCGAATTGTTCGGTTTGGCCCGACCGGCGGATAGGACGGTATATCTCGCTTGCGGGCTGTCACGCGACCACGGTCTGGCGCAAACAGCTATGCCAGTGGGGGCGAGAAGGAGGTGATGGGCCGCTTGTGCTAAGGCGAAAAAAGCCGTTAACCCCAACCCTCCAGCCGCATGGTCGCCCGCACCAGTCGCTGCTCCTCCTGCTCGATTTCCTTGAGATTGTCGCGAATGCTGTGGATGTGATCGCGCGCCGCGCGCTGCGCTTGATCCGGCAGGCGCTCGGTGATGGCGTGGAACAGGCGAGAGTGCTGACGATCAATCTGCCGCTTCTGCATCGGCCGGTGGTAGAGGTTGTTCACCGAGGCGAACACGGTGGAGAGCATCAGGTCAGTCAACGACTGCAGCGTGTGCACCAGTACCGGGTTATGCGAGGCCTCGCTGACAGCCAGGTGAAAGGCGTGGTCGAGGCGCGCATGCTCGCGCGGGTCGGCCTCTTCGGCGATGTGCGCGGCGAGCATCTCTTCATAGCGGCGGCGCAACAGAACGAAGTCGGCATCGGTGCCCCGCAAGGCGGCCAGTCGCGCCGATTCGCCCTCCAGCAAGGCGCGGACTTCGAGCAGGTCGTACAGTGTGCGCGGCTGCGAATTGAACAGGTGCATCAGTGGGCTGGCGTCCTGTTCGCCGGACAGCTTGGCGACCTGGGAGCCGCGCCCCTGAGCTGTTGCGATAATACCGCGGCCGCGCAGTACGCGTAGCCCTTCACGCAGGGCCGAACGCGAGATGCCGAGCTTTTCGCACAGGCGACGTTCCGACGGCAGCGTTTGGCCCACCTTGAGCACACCGTCGACGATAAGCCGCTCGATACGCTCGGCCACCACGTCCGCCAGCTGGCGACGCTCCGTATTTTCGATCAACATGTTTCGCCTCCGTAACTGGTAGGACCAGTTCGGCGGAAGTTTATCTCATTGAGCGCTGTAGATGCATAAGGCCTTGGTATGCGGGACTTCTGGCTGTGTCGATTGAAAGGCTGCTGAAAGAAACTGGTAGGACCAGTGGTTTTCGAGATGGACGATGAGGGGCTGTCGGGCTAATGATGCGTCAAACCACCGCAGCTGGCCGTGTGCGGTGAACGCCAATAAGAGCCCGACTGCCATGAATATTCTCTACGACGAACGCGTCGACGGTGAGCTGCCCAAGGTCGACAAGGCGGCGCTGCTGGCCGAACTTCAGGCGCAACTGCCCGGCATGGACATCCTCCATCGCGGCGAAGACCTCAAGCCCTACGAGTGCGATGGCCTGTCGGCCTACCGCACAACGCCGATGCTGGTGGTATTGCCCGAGCGTGTGGAACAGGTCGAAACCCTGCTGAAAATCGCCCACAAGCGCGGCGTGCCGGTGGTGGCGCGTGGTGCCGGCACGGGGCTTTCCGGCGGCGCGCTGCCTCTGGAGCAGGGCATCTTGCTGGTCATGGCGCGCTTCAACAAGATTCTGGAAATCGACCCGGCCGGTCGCTTCGCCCGCGTCCAGCCCGGCGTGCGCAACCTGGCAATCTCCCAGGCCGCGGCGCCCCATGAGCTGTATTACGCCCCTGACCCGTCCTCACAGATTGCCTGTTCCATTGGCGGCAACGTCGCCGAGAACGCCGGTGGCGTGCACTGCCTGAAATACGGCCTGACCGTGCACAACCTGCTGAAGGTGGAAATTCTCACCGTCGAGGGCGAGCGCATGGTGCTGGGCTCCGACGCGCTGGATTCGCCGGGCTTCGACCTCTTGGCGCTGTTCACCGGCTCCGAGGGGATGCTTGGCATCGTCACGGAAGTCACTGTCAAGCTGCTGCCCAAGCCGCAGGTGGCCAAGGTGCTGCTGGCGGCGTTCGACTCGGTCGAGAAGGCCGGCCGTGCGGTGGGCGACATCATCGCCGCCGGCATCATTCCCGGTGGGCTGGAGATGATGGACAACCTGTCGATTCGCGCCGCTGAAGACTTCATTCACGCCGGTTACCCGGTGGATGCCGAGGCCATCTTGCTCTGCGAGCTGGATGGCGTCGAAGCCGATGTGCACGACGACTGCGCCCGCGTCGGCGAAGTGCTCAAGCTGGCCGGCGCCACCGAGGTGCGTCTGGCCAAGGACGAGGCCGAGCGCGTCAAGTTCTGGGCCGGGCGCAAGAACGCCTTCCCGGCGGTCGGGCGCATCTCGCCGGACTACTACTGCATGGATGGCACCATCCCGCGCCGCGAGCTGCCGGGCGTGCTCAAGGGTATCAGCGACCTGTCCGACGAGTACGGACTGCGCGTGGCCAATGTGTTCCACGCAGGGGACGGCAACATGCACCCGCTGATTCTCTTCGATGCCAACACCGAAGGCGAGCTGGAGCGCGCCGAAGCGCTGGGCGGCAAGATTCTCGAGCTGTGCGTGAAGGTGGGTGGCTCGATCACCGGCGAGCACGGCGTCGGCCGCGAAAAGATCAACCAGATGTGTTCGCAGTTCAACGCTGACGAACTGACGCTGTTCCATGCGGTAAAGGCGGCCTTCGACCCCAGCGGTCTGCTCAACCCAGGCAAGAACATCCCGACGCTGCATCGCTGCGCCGAATTCGGCGGCATGCACGTCCACGGTGGGCAGTTGCCCTTCCCTGAACTGGAGCGCTTCTGATGACGGTTTCCTTCGACGACAGCGGGCAGCTGCTCGATCAGGTCAACCAGGCGTTGGCCAGCAACACCCCGCTGCGTATTCACGGTGGCGGGAGCAAGGCGTTTCTCGGTCGCGAGGCCCAGGGCACGCCGCTTGATACGCGCGCCCATCGCGGCATCGTGACCTACGACCCGACCGAACTGGTGATCAGCGTTCGTGCCGGCACGCCGCTGGCCGAACTGGAGGCAGCGCTCGACGAGGCCAACCAGATGCTGCCCTGCGAACCGCCGCATTTGGGCGAGGGTGCCACCGTCGGCGGGATGATCGCGACCGGCCTGTCCGGCCCGCGGCGGCCATGGTCCGGCTCGGTGCGCGACTTCGTACTGGGCTCGCGGGTCATTACCGGGCACGGCAAGCATCTGCGTTTCGGCGGTGAGGTGATGAAGAACGTCGCCGGCTACGACCTGTCGCGCCTGATGGCCGGCAGCTTTGGTTGCCTCGGCGTGCTCACCGAAGTCTCGCTGAAAGTGCTGCCCAAGCCGCGCTTGTCGCGCAGCCTGCGAGTTGACATGCCGGTCGATCGCGCACTACTCAAACTGGCGGAATGGGGCCAGCAACCGGTGCCGATTACGGCCGCGAGCCATGACGGCCAGGCCCTGCATCTGCGCCTCGAAGGCGGCGAAGGGTCGGTCAATGCTGCCTGCGACCGTATCGGTGGCGAGACGCTGGATGCCGATTATTGGAGCGATCTACGCGAACAGCGCCTTGGCTTCTTCACTGACGCGCGGCCTCTGTGGCGGCTGTCGCTGCCGACCAATACCGGTGAACTGGCCTTGCCTGGCGAACAGCTGATCGACTGGGCCGGTGCCCAACGCTGGCTCAAGTCCGATGCCGACGCCGAGGCCATCCGCGCGGTCGTCAGCGAAGTGGGCGGTCATGCCACTTGCTTCACCGCTGGCGCAGCGGCGAGCCCGTTCCAGCCGTTGGCCGAGCCGTTGCTGCGTTACCACCGCCAGCTGAAAACGGCGCTCGACCCGCAGGGGATATTCAACCCCGGCCGCCTGTATTCCGAGGTCTGATATGCAAACGAATTTGAGTGAGGCCGCAAAGAAGCTGCCCCGTGCCGAAGAGGCCGAAAGCATCCTGCGCTCCTGCGTGCACTGCGGCTTCTGCAACGCCACCTGTCCGACCTATCAGCTGCTCGGCGACGAGCTGGACGGGCCGCGTGGGCGCATCTACCTGATGAAGCAGATGTTCGAGGGCGGTGAAGTGACCGAGGCCACCCAGACCCACCTGGACCGCTGCCTGACCTGCCGCAACTGCGAAACCACCTGCCCCTCCGGCGTGCAGTACCACAACCTGTTGGATATCGGCCGCGACTTCATGGAGCAGCAGGTGCCTCGTTCGGCTGGCGAGCGCCTGCTGCGCACCGGCCTGCGCACGGTGATTCCACGCCCGGGCCTGTTCAAGGCCCTGCTGGGTGCCGGCAATACACTGCGTCCGCTGATGCCGGCGACACTCAAGGCACACATGCCGCGCCAGGTCACCCCGGCCAAACAGCGGCCGCAGACCGTGCATGCGCGTCGCGTGCTGATTCTCGAGGGCTGCGTGCAGCCGAGTCTGTCGCCCAACACTAACGCGGCCACGGCGCGCGTACTCGATCGTCTGGGCATCAGCGTGATCACAGCGCGTGAAGCCGGCTGCTGCGGCGCGGTGGACTATCACCTCAATGCTCAGGAGGCCGGTCTGGACCGCGCACGGCGCAACATCGACGCCTGGTGGCCAGCCATCGAAGGCGGGGCTGAAGCCATCGTGCAGACCGCCAGCGGTTGCGGGGCCTTCATCAAGGACTACGGTCATCTGCTGCGAAACGACCCGGCCTATGCGACCAAAGCCGCGCGGGTCAGCGCCTTGACCAAGGATCTGGTGGAAGTGATGCGCAGCGCCGAACTGGAGCGGCTGAAGGTCGAGACGGACAAGCGCATGGCCTTTCATTGCCCTTGCACATTGCAGCACGCACAGAAACTCGGCGGCGCGGTCGAAGACGTGCTCACCCGCCTCGGCTTCCACCTCACCGCGGTGCCCGACGCGCATCTGTGCTGCGGTTCTGCGGGTAGCTATTCGATCACCCAGCCGGAGATTTCTCACCAGCTGCGCGACAACAAGCTCAACGCGTTGGAAAGCGGCAAACCGGAAGTCATCATCACCGCCAACATCGGTTGCCAGACGCACCTCGATGGCGCCGGCCGAACCCCGGTGCGGCACTGGATCGAGATCGTCGAAGAGGCGATGCACTAACCCCAAACCCAAACGCGCCGTGACGCACATCGAATCGATCGACAGGAGAGAACATGAAAACCAAAGCCATGCTGAGCCAGACCGAAGTGACCGCCATCCTCGCCGCCGCGCGTAGCGAAGCGCAGAACAACGGCTGGGCCGTGACCATCGTGGTCGCTGACGACGGCGGTCATCCGCTGGCGCTGGAACGTCTGGACGGCTGCGCGCCGATCGCCTCCTACATCGCCACCGAAAAGGCGCGTAGCGCTGCGGTAGGCCGTCGCGAAACCAAGGGCTATGAGGATATGGTCAACGGCGGGCGCAATGCCTTCCTGTCCGCCCCGGTGGTCTGCTCGCTGGAAGGCGGCGTGCCGGTGATTGTCGAGGGTCAGGTGATCGGCTCGGTCGGCGTCTCTGGCGTGACCGCTGCTCAGGATGCCCAGGTCGCCAAGGCCGGCGTCGCCGCTGTCGCCAACTGATTCGAAGGAGAACGATATGACCGAGCGCGTAACCCTTGGCCGCCTGCAAGTGGCAGCCAACCTGCAACGATTCATCGAAGACGAAGTTCTGCCGGGCACCGGTGTCGAAGCAGCCGCCTTCTGGAAGGGCTTTGACGAGCTGGTACATGACCTGGCGCCGAAGAACCGCGCCCTGCTGGCCGAGCGCGACCGCCTGCAGGTCGAATTGGACACCTGGCACCGCAGTAACCCCGGCCCGATCAGCGATATGCCGGCTTACCGCAGCTTCCTCGAGTCCATCGGCTACCTGCAGCCCGAGCCGGGCGAGGTGAAGATCAGCACCAGCAACGTCGACAGCGAAATCGCCACCCAGGCCGGCCCGCAGTTGGTCGTGCCAATCGGCAATGCGCGGTACGCGCTGAACGCTGCCAACGCGCGCTGGGGCTCGCTGTATGACGCGCTCTACGGCACCGACGCCATCAGCGAGGAGAACGGCGCGCAGAAGGGTCCGGGCTACAACGAAGTGCGCGGCGCCAAGGTCATCGCCTTTGCGCGCAACTTCCTCGATCAGGCCGCGCCGCTGGCAGAAGGCAGCCATGCCGAGTCGGTCAGCTACCGCGTGCAGGACGGCGGGCTCAAGGTCACCCTGGAGAACGGCAGCGTCACCGGGCTGCAGCAGCCCGAGAAGTTCGTCGGCTACCAGGGCGAGGCCGTCGAGCCGACTGCGATCCTGCTGAAAAACAATGGTCTGCATGTCGAAATTCAGATCGACCCGAATAGCCCCATCGGCCAGACCGATGCCGCCGGCGTCAAGGACTTGCTGGTCGAAGCCGCCGTCACCACCATCATGGACTGCGAGGATTCGACTGCCGCGGTCGATGCCGACGACAAGGTGCTGGTCTACCGCAACTGGCTGGGCCTGATGAAAGGCGATCTGGTCGAAGACCTGGACAAGGGCGGCAAGCGCATCACCCGCCGCCTGAACGAAGATCGCGAGTACACCGCCGCCGACGGCTCCAACCTTAAGCTGCACGGCCGCTCGCTGTTGTTCATCCGCAACGTCGGTCACCTGATGACCAACCCGGCGATCATCGACGGCGAAGGTCATGAAATCCCCGAAGGCATCATGGACGGCGTGGTCACCAGCCTGATCGCCAAGCATGACCAGCAGCGCCAGGGCAACTCGCGCACCGGCTCGATGTACATCGTCAAGCCGAAGATGCATGGCCCAGCTGAGGTGGCCTTCACCGACGAGCTGTTCGGTCGCGTCGAAGACCTGATCGGCCTGCCGCGTCACACCCTGAAGGTCGGCATCATGGACGAGGAGCGCCGCACCAGTATCAACCTCAAGGCCTGCATCGGCGCGGCGAAGAACCGCGTGGCCTTCATCAACACCGGTTTCCTCGACCGCACCGGCGATGAGATGCACAGCATCATGGAAGCCGGCGCCGTGCTGCGTAAGGGCGACATGAAGAGCACTGCCTGGATCCAGGCTTACGAGCGCAACAACGTGCTGGTCGGCCTGAACTGCGGCCTGCGTGGCAAGGCTCAGATCGGCAAGGGCATGTGGGCCATGCCGGACCTGATGGCCGCCATGCTCGAGCAGAAGATCGCCCATCCCAAGGCCGGTGCCAACACCGCCTGGGTACCGTCGCCGACCGGCGCTACGTTGCACGCGCTGCACTACCACCAGGTCGACGTGCAGGCCGTTCAGGCCGAGCTGGAAAAAATCGATCTCGCCGCCGAGCGCGACAAGCTGACCAATGACTTGCTGACCATTCCGGTCGCGCCGGAGCGCAACTGGTCGGCCGTGGAAGTCCAGCAGGAGCTGGATAACAACTGCCAGGGCATCCTCGGCTACGTGGTGCGTTGGGTCGAGCAGGGCGTTGGTTGCTCCAAGGTGCCGGACATTCATGACGTCGGCCTGATGGAAGACCGCGCCACGCTGCGAATCTCCAGCCAGCACCTGGCCAACTGGCTGCGGCACGGCGTGGTCGACGAGGCGCAGGTTCGCGAGACGCTCGAGCGCATGGCCAAGGTGGTCGATCAGCAGAACGCTGGCGATCCGGCCTACCGTCCTATGGCGGCTGACTATGCTGGCTCGGCGGCGTTCCAAGCGGCTTGCGACTTGGTGTTCAAGGGGCGCGAGCAGCCGAGCGGTTACACCGAGCCGCTGCTGCACGCCTGGCGTCAGCGCTTCAAGCAGCAGGTCGGTTGAGCGGTAGCTGTCCCGGGGGGGGGGGGGGGGGGGGGGGGGGGGGGGG
>NZ_JBCFXD010000017.1:0-72473 GCF_038562055.1 Stutzerimonas chloritidismutans
CCCCCCCCCCTTTTCAGTTCCAAAGATCGCCTATCGCCGTGGTCGGTGGGTAATGAAGGGCCGACTGCGCCTGCAACAGCTCGGCGGTAGCCAGGGCATCGGTCAGGGCATGGTGGGCCTGGTACAGCGGTAGGTTATAGCGCAGGCGGCTGTCGGCCAGACGGATCGATACAGGCCGCTTCGTGCTGAGCACGCGGCGCAGCCAGCCACGTCGGCGCGGATGCAGTCGTGCTTCCAGCTGCATCGTATCGATCACCGGAAACTGCAGGCCTTCGCCGAGCAAGTGGCGCACTGCCTGGTCGAGAAAACGCCGTTCGATGCTGCGGTAATGCACCACCATGATTCTGCCAGCCATCTTCTCGAGCAGTTCGTCGAGCACGTGGGCCAGCCTCGGTGCGTCGCTGACATCCGAGTGCGTGATGTGGTGAAAGGTAATTGACTGACTGCTCAGCTCACAGACCGGTTTGACGACCCAGTAGCTGGCCTCGCGGCAGCATATTCGGTGCAGGTCGAAAGGCATCAAGCCAAGGCTGACGATTGAGTCGCGCTGGCTGTCCAGTCCAGTGGTTTCGACGTCCAGGGCGAGCAGCGGCACCTGCTCCAGTGGCGTGTCGGCACTGACGGTGCCTGCCTCATAGAAGCGCACCAGGCGCGGGTCGCTGGCCGTCCGCGCGAGCTCGGCAAATACGGCCGGCCAGTCCGGCGCCGTGCGGGATCCGCTACGTTTCATAGCGGCCTGCTTGGAAGCTGGCCCGGGTAGCGGAAGCGCAGAAATTGCTGCGCATTGCTGAGCACCTGGAAGGCCGACTTGAGGTTGTGTCGCTCGTTGGCGGAGATCTGTTCCGGTTCTATGTAGTTATCCGGTTCGCGCCCCTCCAGCAAATCCATGGCCTGATGGCGAATGCGCACAATGGAGAGGAATTCCAAGGCATTGCGCAGCTGGGTGATGGCGTCTTCGGTCAACAGTTTGGTGGCGGCGATGGCCTCCAGGCGCTCCTGGGAGTTTTGCGCCTTGGAGCCGACGGCCAGGGCGTGCACCCGGATCAGGTCGGTCAGCGGCGCGGTCCCACGCCCCTTGAGATTAATGATGTTGTTCTGCTGGCCATCCTTTTCCATCACGAAGGTGCGGAAAAACCCCAGCGGTGGCGTACGGTTGAGCGCGTTGCGTGCGAGGGCGGCGAGAAACAGCGGGTTGCTGCTAGCCTTTTGCGCGATCAGGTCCTTGAGGCTTTCCACGAGTCCGGCCTCTCCGTAGACGCTGCTGAGGTCGAAGAAAATCGAGCTGTTAAGCAGGGTTTCGGGATTGGGCTGCTCGATCCACTGGGTGAAGTAGCCCCTCCATACCCGCAGCGGTTGGCGCCACTTGGCATTGCTCGCCATGATGCCGCCTTTGCAGTAGCTGTAGCCGCAGGCGGCCAGGCCGTCGCTGACGAAGCTGGCCAGCTGCAGGAAATACTCGTCATGGATGCGCGGATCGAAACGGTTATCGAGGACCAGGGCGTTGTCCTGATCGGTGACGATCAGTTGCTCATCGCGTGCCATCGACCCTAACACCATGTAACAGTAGGGCACCGGCGGCGGCCCCAGCCGCTGTTCGGCCAGTTCCAGCAGGCGATGGGTAAGGCTGCGGCCGATGCCCGACATGGCGCTGCCGATCATGTGTGCGGTGGCTTCTTCGTTGACCATGCGCAGGAAGGTAGCGCGCAGGTCCGGCACTAGGCTCTGCAGCTCGGCGACAGACTGCTTGTTGAAGATGCTGTTGACCAGATACAGGCTGCTCTGCGATTCGTATTTGATGATGTCCGACAGGTTGATCACCCCGACCGGGCGCTGGCGATACATCACCGGCAGGTGATGGATGTTGTTGCGCAGCATGCTGAGCATGGCCTCGAACACCGAGTCGTCGGCCTGGATGGTGATCGGATTGGGTGACATCACCTGGTCGACCGGCGTATCCAGCGGTAGCCCTTCGGCCAACACCCGCGTGCGCAGGTCACGGTCGGTGGTGATGCCGGTCATGACTTGGAGGCTGGATGCCTCGGCTGGGTTTGGCGACGGGCCGAGGATCACCAGCGACGAGACGCCATGCTCGGTCATTACCTGTGCGGCCTCCTGCACGCTGGTGCCCAGCGGCACGCTGACGGTGCGCCGTGTGACCAGCTTGCGGACCTTGATCTTCATCAGCTCGCTGGCCTTGCCCTGCGGCTCTTCCACTTTCAGGCGCGACTGACCTTCAGCCTCGACAAAGTCGGCGAAGGCGTCATTGGCTTCGCAGAGTTGCTCGAACAACAGGCCAGGGATGAAGTAGATCAGGCTGTCTTCGATCGCCCGTGCCGGCAGGCGCACCTTGTGGCCGCGCAGCAGGCCGAACTGACCGAAGACTTCGCCCTCGGACAGGCGGTTGTACAGTTCGCCGTTGCGCCGGTAGACCTCCACGGCGCCGCTGCGGATGTAGTGCAGATCCGAGATCGTCTCGCCGTAGCGAAGAATGTCGCTGCCGGCCTTGAAATAGCCGACCTCGACCTGTCGGGCGATTTCGTCGAGCGTGTCGTCCGGCAGACCGTCGAAGGGGGCGAAGCGACTCAGATGGTCGCGTATTTCGAGCAGCTCGACCTGCATGCGGGGGCTCCTGGCGGCACGCTGTTGGTGCATTGAACCACATAGCCGTAGCGACCAGCGTCAGCGTGCACGGACACGCGTCGCAGGCAGGCAGTCGCATGTCGTTCGTTGCGTGTATCGCTGCCTGCCGAGGCCCCGGGCGCCCGATGACGCGCGACAGGCTTTCGGGCAATCAGGCCATCGGCTCGCCGGCATAGCAAGTGGGCGATGTGGGTGCGCCACGTCGCTCCAACTCATCTTCCAGCCACTCGGCGAGCACCTGCGCGTTGTTGTGCTGTTCATCGCGCGCGGCGTAGACCGGCGTCAGTGGGCCTCTGGCCGCGATGTCCAACAGCGGCCACCAGTGCTCCGGGTGGCTCGCCAGTTCCCGCCGGTACGCTTCCCGAAAACTCTCGAAGGTCAGTTCGCCAGCCTTGAAGGCGCGCCTCAGTTCATTCGAGGGCGCCAGCGTCTTGCACCAGTCATCCAGCGCCAGCGTTTCCTTGCGCCGGTTGCGTGGCCATAGGCGATCGACCAGCACCCGATGGCCGTCATCAGGTGCAGGTGGCTCATAGGCGCGTTTACAGTGGATCACTCGGTCGGCCTGCTTGATAAGGGGTATCTGAGCATGTGGTTAAAAGCACCTAACATAATGGTTTTTAGTACCCGTCAAGACAGGGTAAAAAATACTAACAGCTAGTTAACTAATTGAATCCAGAGGCTTTTAAAAGCGGCACGATTCATGACTGTGTAAAGAGGAACGACACAACACATAACGGAGCATTGCATGAAAAATCTAGTCGCTTTGGTTACCTGCGCAACTCTGCTGGTCAGCTCGCTGGCTGTCGCCGATGAGGTGGTGTCGGCGCATGAGGACCGCGTTGTCGGTGGTGGTTTCGGTGGGCTCAGCGGCTTCATGCTGGGAGCAGCTGCTGGCGGACCCATCGGTGCGCTGATCGGTGGTGGCCTGGGCTACCTGGCCGGGCAGGGTGTGCAGGCGGCGGCCGGGCTGGAGCAAACCCTGTATGTGATCGAGAAGGACGATGGCAGTCGGTCGCGGCTGCGGACATCGAACAACGGCCTGCTCGCCGGACAGCAGGTGCAACGCGAGGGCGGCGACCTGACGGCACTGAATCGCTAGCCTGTTCTGCCGGTGGCTTTGCTAGGCTGGCCGGCATCAAAACCGAAGGAACCGTGATGAGCTATTCCCTGCTGCATGTCATCCATCTGCTGGCGGCCATTTTCTTCATCGGCACCTTGTTCGTCGAGGTCGCGGTGCTCAGCCGCGTGCGTCAGCAGATCGAGCCGGAGCTGATGCAGAAGGTCGACAAGGCGGTCGGCGCACGTCTGCGGGTGGTGCTGCACTGGGTCGTGCTGTTTGTTTACGGTGCCGGTATCGGTCTGGCCTGGTATCACCGCCAGGTGTTGGCCGACCCCTTCGCCAGCAGCTTCGCGACCTTGCTGTCGCTGAAGATCCTGCTGGCGGTGGGTGTCTTTTTCACCTTTGGCATGGTCGCCATGCTATTGCGCAGCGGGCGCATGACGCCGGCTCGCTATCGGCGCATCCACTGGGCGATCTTCGCGCAGATGATAGGCATCGTGCTGCTGGCCAAAGGGATGTTCTACCTGCATTGGTAAGAGTGGCCCTAGTGCATCGGCGCCTGGCAGACGATGACCTCGGTCAATGCCGCCGCGCTATCAGTCAGCGTGATTGCCGGCTGATTCAGCCGCTTTAGGCTCGTTCTTTTTCCAACTAACCGCGCCTATGGTGATTGCATTCCTGACCCGTCAGATCGCCGAGGTATCCGATGCATTTCGCCTATAGCCCACGTGTCGAAGCGCTGCGTCAGCAGCTTCTCGCGTTCATGGATCAATACATCGTGCCGCGTATCGGCGCCTGGCATATGGAGGTCGCGGCCGGCGCTTACCCCGTCTCTTTCATGGAGGATCTGAAGGCGCTGGCGCGCTCGGAAGGACTGTGGAACCTATTCCTGCCTTCGCTCGGCGAGGACGAGCCGGGCGTGGGACTGAGCAATCTGGAATACGCGCCACTGGCCGAGATGATGGGTCGCGTGCATTGGGCCTCGGAGGTGTTCAACTGCAACGCGCCGGACACCGGGAATATGGAGCTGCTGCACATGTTCGCCACGCCGGAGCAGCGCGAGCGTTGGCTGAAGCCCTTGCTTGATGGCGAGATCCGCTCTGCCTTCGCCATGACCGAGCCGGACGTGCCGTCCTCCGATGCCACCAACATCCAGACGCTGATCCGCCGTGATGGCGACGACTACGTGATCAATGGACGCAAGTGGTTCATCACCAACGCCTCGCATCCCAACTGCAAGCTGCTGATCGTCATGGGCAAGACCGAACCGGATGCGCAGACCCATCAGCAGCAGAGCATGATTCTGGTGCCGTTCAACACGCAGGGCGTCGAGCTGGTGCGCAACATCCCGGTGATGAATCACCTGGCGCCGGAAGGCCACAGCGAACTGGTCCTGCGCAACGTGCGAGTGCCGGCAAGCAATCTGCTGGGCAAGGAAGGCGAGGGGTTCATGATGGCTCAGGCGCGCCTCGGACCGGGGCGTATTCATCACTGCATGCGCTCGATCGGCATGGCCGAGCTGGCGCTGGAACTGATGGTCGAGCGCTGTCAGGAGCGCAAGGCGTTCGGCAAGTATCTGCAGCAGTACTCGAATATCGGCGACTGGATCGCCGAGTCGCGCATCGAGATCGAACAGGCGCGTTTGCTGGTCTTGAAAACCGCGTGGATGATCGACGAGGTCGGCGCCAAGGCGGCGCGAAAGGAGATCTCGATGATCAAGGCACTGGTGCCGAGAATGCTGACCAACGTTACCGACCGCGCCATGCAGGTCTACGGCGCGATGGGCCTGACGCCGGACACGCCGCTGGCGGATATGTGGACTGGTGGCCGGGCGTTGCGCTTCGCCGACGGCCCTGATCAGGTGCATCTGCGCAGCATCGCCAAGATGGAGTTCAAGGCCAGTGAGGCCAAGCGTGGTGCGACGGCCGCCTACCTGACACCGCCTGGGCGTCACAACGCCTGAGTCATCTGGGCCGTGGAGGAGTACCTCCCGGTCCGCTCTCCGCCTGTCGCGCGCAATTGCCGGCTGGTCTGTCCCATCCGGCGGCTAGCCCGCGCAATCGCGGCCTACCTGCCCGCGTTGTATTCCTGCTGTTCGCCCTGATCGGCCAAGTCTTCCTGAGCACAATCCCGCCCTGATCGGAGCCCATGTCATTGACGTGGCTCATTGCAATCATGCCTGCCGGTCAATCTTGATAGCCGTCAAGGAGAGGGTGGGGGCCGCTGCCTACCATCGGCTCACATTCGCAACATCAAGCAGGTCGCTCATGAAGTCCCTTCTCTCTTTCGCTGCTGGCACCAGAGGCGCATGGGGGCTCGGCTTTGCTCTGCTGCTGGCGCTGATGCTCAGTGCGTTCACCCAGGCCAAGGACTACGAGGTCGAGCAACAGCGCATCGAGCAGTTCTTTCCAGGCGCCGAGGCTTCAGCGGCCGAAGGTGATTACCAGGTCCGCACCCTTACCAAGGGCGGCGAGGTGCAGGGCTATGCGTTTCAGACCCTTAACGTGGTCGATATCCCGGCCTATTCTGGCAAGCCCATCAACCTGCAGGTGCTGCTCGATCCGCAGGGTGTGATCGTCGATGCCTACGTGCTCGAGCACCATGAGCCGATCCTGCTGGTCGGCATTCCGATTGAAAAACTCCACGCCTTCACAGCCAAGTACGAGGGGATCAAGGTCGATCAGCGGGTCGTGGTCGGCCATTCCAGCGACGAGAAGGCGGTCACCATCGATGCGGTCACCGGCGCCACCGTCACGGTCATGGTGGTCAATGAAATCGTCATGCGCGCAGCCCACGACGTGGCCGTGTCGCTCGGGCTGGTGGAAGAGAAGGCCGGTGCGACGCAAAAGCCGGCCACCGTCCGTGAAGACTATTACGAGCCCGCCAACTGGAGCGAGCTGACCGGCAATGGCGCGATTCGCCGCCTGCACCTGACCAAGGGCGACATCGATCAGGCGTTCAAAGGCACCGAGGCCGAAGGCATCGACGAGGCCGCAGCGGAGGAGGTCGGCGAGACTTTCATCGACCTCTACGCCACGCACCTGAACCCGCCCACCATCGGTCGGGCCCTGCTCGGCGACGCTCACTACGCCGACCTGAAGGGGGAACTCAAGCCAGGCGAGCACGCCGTCGCGGTCATGGCCAGTGGTGAGTACTCGTTCAAGGGCTCGGGCTATGTGCGGGGCGGGATCTTCGATCGGGTGCAGCTGCGCCAGTTCGGCAACGTGATCAGCTTCCGCGACATGGACTTTCAGCGCCTCGACGACGTGTACGCCGAAGGCATGCCGGATTTCAGCGAAATGGCGGTGTTCATCGTCCGTGAGCATGCGGCGTTCGATCCCGGCTCGCCCTGGACGCTGGAGCTGCTGGTGCGCCGCCAGACCGGCCCGATCAGTGGCATGTTCACCAGCTTCGAACTGCCCTACCAGATGCCTGAGCAGTACATCGATCGCCCGCAGCCGACTGCCGAAGAACTGGCGGCAGCCGAGGAGGCCAACCGGCCGATGTGGGTCAACATCTGGTATCAGCAGAGCTTCCAGATTGGCGTGATCCTGGCCGCGCTGCTCCTGCTGACCGTCATTCTGTTCATGCAGGACAAGCTCACCCAGCACCCCAGCTTCCTGAAGAAGCTGCGCCACGGCTACCTGATCTTCACCGTGGTGTTTATCGGCTGGTATGCCCTGGGCCAGCTGTCGGTGGTCAACGTGCTGACCTTCGTGCATGCCCTGGTGCAGGACTTCCGCTGGGAGCTGTTCCTTACCGATCCGGTGATCTTCATCCTCTGGGTGTTTACCGCCGCCAGCATTCTGCTCTGGGGGCGCGGGGTCTTCTGCGGCTGGCTGTGCCCCTTCGGTGCGTTGCAGGAGTTGATCAACGAGGCCGCGCGCAAACTCAAGATCCGTCAGTACGAGGTGCCCTTCGCGGTACATGAGCGGCTCTGGGCAATCAAGTACATCGTGCTGCTGGTGCTGTTCGGCATCTCGCTGGAGTCGATGACGATGGCCGAGCAGGCCGCCGAAGTGGAGCCGTTCAAGACAGCCATCACCCTCAAGTTCGACCGCCAATGGTGGTTCGTCGCCTACGCCGTGGCCCTGCTGGCGATCAACATCTTCACCCGCAAGGTGTACTGCCGCTACGTCTGCCCGCTGGGTGCGGGTCTGGCGATCACTGGCCGCTTCCGCCTGTTCGACTGGCTCAAGCGGCGCAAGGAGTGTGGCAACCCCTGTCAGGTCTGCGTCAACGAATGTGAAGTCCAGGCGATTCATCCGGACGGGCACATCAATCACAACGAGTGCCACTACTGCCTCGATTGCCAGATGACCTATCACAACGAAAACAAGTGTCCGCCGCTGATCCTGAAGAACAAGCGCAGCAAGCGCGGCAAGAAAGCCCCGGCCGGCCCGACGCTGATCCCTGTAGTGCAAGTGGTAGACCCGCAGAGCGACACGCCTGATCGCGAGCGCTCGCAACCGATCGTTTGACCTGTCCGTACACGATAAGGAGCAAGACCCATGAGCGACAAGAGCAAGAACACCCCCGAAACGCTGGAAAAGAGTGGCCTGAGCCGCCGCGGTTTCCTAGGCGCCAGCGCGCTGACCGGCGCAGCTGTTGCAGCGACGGCCTTTGGCGGCGCCGTCATGAGCCGCGAAACCTGGGCCGCTGCGGTCAAGGACGCGCAGCAGAAGATCCACGTCGCGCCGGGCGAGCTGGACGACTATTACGGTTTCTGGAGCGGCGGCCACCAGGGTGAAGTGCGCGTTGTAGGCGTGCCCTCGATGCGTGAGCTGATGCGCATCCCGGTCTTCAACGTCGACTCCGCCACCGGCTGGGGTTTGACCAACGAAAGCCGCCACATCATGGGCGACAGCGCCAAGTTCCTGAACGGCGACTGCCACCACCCACACATCTCGATGACCGACGGCAAGTACGACGGCAAGTACCTGTTCATCAATGACAAGGCCAACAGCCGCGTTGCGCGTATCCGTCTGGACATCATGAAGTGCGACAAGATGCTGACCGTGCCGAACGTCCAGGCGATCCACGGCTTGCGTCTGCAGAAGGTGCCGCACACCAAGTACGTGTTCGCCAACGCCGAATTCGTCATTCCGCACCCCAACGACGGCAGCTCCTACGACCTGCAGGCCGAAAACGCCTACACCATGTTCAACGTCATCGACGCGGAAAAAATGGAGATGGCCTTCCAAGTCATCGTTGACGGCAACCTGGACAACACTGACGCCGACTACACCGGCAAGTACGCCGCCTCCACCTGCTACAACTCGGAGAAGGCCACCGACCTGGGCGGCATGATGCGCAACGAGCGCGACTGGGTGGTGGTGTACAACATTCCGCGCATCGAGGCGGCGATCAAGGCTGGCAAATTCAGCACCGTCGGCGACTCGAAAGTGCCCGTGGTCGACGGCCGCGCCGGTTCGGAATTCACCCGCTACATCCCGGTGCCGAAGAACCCGCACGGCTGCAACACCTCGTCCGACGGCAAGTACTTCATCGCGGCCGGCAAGCTGTCACCGACCGTCACCATGATCGAAATCGCCAAGCTCGATGACCTGTTCGACGGCAAGCTGAAGGACCCGCGCGACGTGGTCGCCGCCGAGCCTGAACTGGGCCTCGGCCCGCTGCACACCACCTTTGACGGTCGCGGCAACGCCTACACCACGCTGTTCATCGACAGCCAGGTGGTGAAGTGGAACATGGCCGACGCGGTGCGCGCCTACAACGGCGAAAAGGTCAACTACATCAAGCAGAAGCTCGACGTGCAGTACCAGCCGGGTCACCTGCATGCCTCGCTGACCGAAACCAGCGAAGCCGATGGCAAGTGGTTGGTCGCGCTGTGCAAGTTCTCCAAGGACCGTTTCCTGCCGACCGGCCCGCTGCACCCGGAAAACGACCAGCTGATCGATATCTCCGGTGAGGAAATGAAACTGGTGCACGACGGCCCGACCTACGCCGAGCCGCACGACTGCATCCTGGCGCGCCGGGACCAGATCAAGCCGCAGAAGATCTGGAAACGGGACGACCCGTTCTTCGCACCCACCGTGGAAATGGCGAAGAAGGACGGCATCAATCTGGAGACCGACAACAAGGTCATCCGCGACGGCAACAAGGTGCGCGTGTACATGACCTCGATGGCGCCCACCTACGGCCTGACCGAGTTCAACGTCAAGCAGGGCGACGAAGTCACCGTGACCATCACCAACATCGACCAGATCGAGGACGTGTCCCACGGGTTCGTCATGACCAACCACGGCGCGAGCATGGAAATCAGCCCGCAGCAGACCTCGTCCATCACCTTTACGGCCGACAAGCCCGGTCTGCATTGGTACTACTGCAGCTGGTTCTGCCACGCGCTGCACATGGAGATGGTCGGCCGCATGATGGTCGAGCCGGCGTAACGCAACCGGGCGGGAGCGATCGCCCCCGCCCTTCACCTGCCTGGAAGCTGAAGAGGAACAATGCTGTGCTCAGATCTCAGGCGATATCCACGTTTCAACCGCTGGCAGCGTTGCTGCTGGCACTGTTCTGCGGGGTGGCCGAGGCGGCTCCGCAACCCATTACGACCTTGCCGCTGGAGGCGGAAGAGGGCAACCGCTGGCGCCTGCCAGCCGGCGAATACACCGGCCAATTCATCATCGACCAGTCCATGAAGCTGCTCTGCGAGCCCGGCGCCGTATTGCAGGCGCAAGGCGAGGGTAACGGCTTGCTGATCGAGGCATCGGATGTCACGGTCGAGGGCTGCACGCTGCTCGACTGGGGACGTGACCTGACGGCGATGAACGCCGCCATCTTCGTCCAGCCAAAAGCGCAGCGTGTGGTGATCCGCGACAACCAGCTGCGCGGCGCAGGCTTTGGCGTCTGGGTCGACGGCTCGAAGGATGTGAGCCTGATCGGCAACAGGATCGAAGGCGACACGAGCACCCGTTCCCAGGACCGTGGCAACGGCATCCATCTCTACGCGGTAAGCGGCGCACGGATCATCGACAACCAGGTGCGCCATACCCGCGATGGCATTTACATCGACACCTCCAACGGCAACCACATCGAAGGCAACGTGCTGGAGGATCTGCGCTACGGCGTGCATTACATGTTTGCCAACGACAACAGCGTGATCGGCAATGTCACCCGCCGCACCCGCACCGGCTACGCGCTGATGCAAAGCCGCAAGCTCGAGGTCATCGGCAACCGCTCCGAGGGGGATGAGAACTACGGCATCCTGATGAACTACATCACCTACTCGACCATTCGCGACAATGTTGTCAGCGATGTGCGCAGCGGCTCGACCGGCGACAGCATGATCTCCGGCGCCGAGGGCAAGGCGCTGTTCATCTACAACTCGCTGTTCAACACCATCGAAGGCAACCGTTTCGAGAAGAGTGCCCTGGGCATCCACCTGACCGCCGGCTCGGAAGACAACCGCATCGCGGGCAACGCCTTCATCGGCAACCAGCAGCAGGTCAAGTACGTGGCGACCCGCACGCAGGAATGGTCCATCGACGGCCGTGGCAACTACTGGAGCGACTACCTCGGCTGGGACCGCAACAACGACGGCCTGGGCGACCTGGCCTACGAGCCCAACGACAACGTCGACCGCGTGCTGTGGCTCTACCCGCAGGTACGGCTGTTGATGAACAGCCCGAGCATCGAGGTGCTGCGCTGGGTGCAGCGTGCCTTCCCGGTGATCAAGTCACCCGGCGTGCAGGACAGCCACCCGCTGATGCAGCCGCCAACCGAACCATCGATAAGCAAAACGCAGGAGCCAACGCCATGAGCGCTGTAGAGATCCAGGGCGTGAACCAGCGTTACGGCAGCATGACCGTGCTGCATGACCTAGACCTGACGCTCGGCGAGGGCGAGGTGCTGGGCCTGTTCGGCCATAACGGCGCCGGCAAGACCACAAGCATGAAGCTGATCCTCGGCCTGCTCACGCCCAGCGAAGGGCAGGTGCGCGTGCTCGGTCGAGCGCCGCATGATCCCGAGGTCCGTCGCCAGCTGGGTTACCTGCCGGAAAACGTGACCTTCTATCCGCAGCTTAGCGGCCGCGAGACGCTACGCCACTTCGCCCGGCTGAAAGGCGCGTCGCTGGCGCAGGTGGACGAATTGCTGGAGCAGGTGGGCCTGGCCCACGCCGCCGAGCGGCGGGTCAAGACCTATTCCAAGGGCATGCGCCAACGCCTCGGTCTGGCCCAGGCGCTGCTCGGCGATCCGCGGCTGCTGCTGCTCGACGAGCCCACGGTGGGACTCGACCCCATCGCGACGGGCGACCTTTATCAGCTGATCGACCGCATGCGCCAACGCGGCACCAGCGTCATCCTCTGCTCGCATGTGCTGCCGGGCGTCGAGGCACATATCAATCGGGCGGCGATTCTCGCCAAGGGGCGGCTACAGGCGGTCGGCAGCCTGGCGCAGCTGCGCGTCGAGGCCGGGTTGCCGGTGCGGATTCGGGCCAGTGGTATCGGCGACAGCGCCGGCTGGTTGCAGCGTTGGGGAGACGCGGGCCATAGCGCGCGCTCGTTGGGTGAGCGCAGCGTCGAGGTATCAGCCATCAACGGTCACAAGCTGCCGCTGCTGCGCGAATTGCTGGGCGAAAGCGAGCCGGATGACATCGAGATTCACCAGCCATCGCTTGAAGACCTGTATCGCTACTACATGCAGCGCGCCGGTGACGTTCGCGCGGCGGAGGGCACGCTATGAACCAGATCTGGAACATCGCCCGCAAGGAATTCAGCGACGGTTTGCGCAACCGTTGGTTGCTGGCCATCAGCCTGCTGTTCGCGGTGTTGGCAGTGGGCATTGCCTGGCTGGGTGCCGCTGCGTCCGGGCAGTTGGGCTTCACCTCGATTCCGGCGACCATCGCCAGCCTGGCAAGCCTGGCAACCTTTCTGATGCCGCTGATCGCATTGCTGCTGGCCTACGACGCCATCGTCGGCGAGGACGAGGGCGGCACCCTGATGCTGTTGCTCACCTACCCGCTGGGGCGTGGACAGATCCTGCTGGGCAAGTTCGTCGGCCACGGCTTGATCCTGGCACTGGCAGTGTTGATCGGCTTCGGCTGCGCCATGCTGGCCATCGCCGCGCTGGTGGAAAATATCGAGATCGGTCTGCTGCTCTGGGCCTTCGGCCGCTTCATGATCTCCTCGACGCTGCTGGGCTGGGTGTTTCTCGCCCTGGCCTATGTGCTGAGCAGCAAGGTGGGCGAGAAGTCCAGCGCCGCCGGGCTGGCGCTTGGGGTGTGGTTTCTCTTCGTTCTGGTGTTCGATCTGGTGTTGCTGGCGCTGTTGGTGCTCAGCGAAGGCAAGTTCAACCCCGAGCTGTTGCCCTGGCTGCTGCTGTTCAACCCGGCCGATATCTACCGTTTGATCAATCTGTCCGGCTTCGAGGGCGGCAACGCCATGGGCGTGCTGGCGCTGGGTGGCGATCTGCCGCTGCCGGCCGCTGCGCTCTGGCTGTGCCTGTTGCTCTGGGTAGGTGTTTCTCTGCTGCTGGCCTACGGCGTGTTCCGCCGTCGTCCTGCATGACCATGAAAAAGGAAACTGTAACGATGAATGCGCTATACAGAGCGTCACGCGTACTGGTCACCGCTGCCTTGATGCTGGGCCTGGCCGCTTGCAACGAAGCCGAGCAGAGCGAGCAGCTGCTTGAACCCGTCGCCTTTCACAGCGGTGATGAATGCCATGTCTGTGGCATGGTGATCAGCGATTTCCCCGGGCCCAAGGGGCAGGCGGTGGAAAAGGGTGGGGTACGTAAATTCTGTTCCACCGCCGAGATGCTCGGCTGGTGGCTGCAACCGGAAAACCACATGCTCGATGCCAAGCTCTACGTTCACGACATGGGCCGCTCCACCTGGGAGCACCCTGACGACCAATACCTGATCGATGCCACCAGCGCCTACTATGTCGCGGGCACATCGCTCAAAGGCGCAATGGGCGTAGTGTTGGCCACCTTTGCCGAGGAGTCTGCGGCCAAGGGACTTGCGGCCATGCACGGCGGCCGAGTGCTGCGCTTCGAGGACATCGATCAGTCGGTGCTACAACAATCGTCCGGCATGCCTCACACCATGCCCGGCCATCAACAGGCTCACGCCGGTCACTAGACGGGCAACCAACAACTCGATGAGGTACTTGAAATGATGGGCATCAGCATCTGGCAACTTCTGATCGTTCTGCTGATCGTGGTCATGCTGTTCGGCACCAAGCGCCTGCGCGGCCTGGGCTCGGACCTGGGTGGCGCGATCAGCGGATTCCGCAAATCCATGAGCGACGGCGACAGCGCGGCATCGACCGAAACGGTCAAGCACGAGCCGAAGTAACGTCCCCCACGCACCACCGCTGCGTAGGGTGGATGTCGCCTTTTACATCCACCGCGACTCAGCTCAGTGGCTTGCTGGATCGCGGGGTCGGTTGATCGTTTACTCGGTGGATCGTTGATGCGTGATCCACCCTACGGCTGCTGGGCGTACGCACGATCCGAATCGCAAGTGCTGCGCGGCGGCGTTCCTGCGCCACTTCCTCAGTGCACTCGGACCTGCCGGCCGTCGCAGCCGGCCTCCCTCCCAAAAAAGATGATTGCAATCAAGTCTGCCAGAGCCCCCTAAGCTGTAAAAAGTAGGCCTGGCTCCGCAATTCGGAGCAGTCACCTTTCTGACCGGCAGGGCTTCTTCCTCCAGGCAGATACGAAAAGCTCAGGAGGCCTTTGTGCAAGTTATCGATCGGCGAAAAGCCTTGAGTATCCCGCCCGTGTGGCGGCTCGCCTTTCGCCCGTTTTTCCTCGCCGGCAGCCTCTTTGCGATGCTGGCAATTCCCTTGTGGATCGCGGCATGGACAGGCCTCTGGCCGGGCTTTCAGCCAACCGGCGGCTGGTTGTCCTGGCACCGTCACGAAATGCTGTTCGGTTTCGCCATGGCTATCGTCGCGGGGTTCCTGCTGACGGCGGGGCAGACCTGGACTGGCCAGCCTGGCGTATCCGGCAACAAGTTGATGGCGCTTGCCGTGGTCTGGCTGCTGGCCCGCCTCGGCTGGTTGTTCGGACTGCCCGTGGCCTTGCTGATCCCGCTGGATCTGCTGTTCATGCTGGGCGTCACCGGGCTGATGGCGCGCATGCTCTGGAAGGCCAGGCAGAAGCGCAACTACCCGATCATCGCCGTGCTCGGCCTGATGACCGCCGCCGATGTGCTGGTGCTCTGCGGCGTCGCGCTCGGCGATGACGCTTTGCAGCGCCAGGGCGTACTCGCCGGGCTATGGCTGGTGGCGGCGCTGATGGCGATCATCGGCGGACGGGTGATTCCCTTCTTCACTCAACGTGGTCTCGGCCGCACCGAAGCGGTCAAGCCCTGGCTCTGGCTGGACGTGGCGCTGCTGGTGGGGACCGGCCTGATTGCCGTGCTCTACGCCGTCGGCGTTGCGCTGCAGCCGCATGTCTGGCTCGGCGTGCTGTTTCTCGGCATCGCCGCCGGGCATTTGTTGAGGCTGGCGCGCTGGTATGACAGCGGCATCTGGCGCGTGCCGCTGCTGTGGTCGCTGCACCTGGCCATGCTCTGGCTGGTGGTAGCGGCAACCGGCCTGGCACTGTGGAATTTCGGCCTGCTGGACAGCTCCAGTTCGTCGCTGCATGCACTATCGGTCGGTTCCATGAGCGGCCTGATCCTGGCGATGATCGCTCGTGTCACGCTCGGTCATACCGGGCGGCCGTTGCAGTTGCCGCCTGGCATCGTGGGCGCCTTCGTGCTGTTCAACCTCGGTGCCGCTTCGCGGGTGTTTCTGATCACCGAATGGCCCGTGATCGGCCTGTGGACTGCCGCGATTTGCTGGGCCCTGGCGTTCGCCCTGTATGCCTGGCGCTATGCGCCGATGCTGGTGACTGCGCGGGTCGATGGCCATCCAGGCTAGACGCTGAATTAACCAGCTTACTCCACCACCCCTAGTGAAAACTGCTGCCTGCCCATTCCGGGACGGGCAGCCTGCGGCTCGGCGAGCGCCGGCATCGGAGATGATGATGAAAAATGAATTCAATGAGCGCCTGGCCGTGGTCACCGGTGCCAGCTCGGGTATTGGGCTGGCGCTGTGTACCGCACTGCTGCAGCGCGGTGCGCGCGTATTGGCCATGTCACGCACTCTGGGCGGCTTGGCCGAGCTGGTGGAAACCTACCCCGAGCACCTGCATTGGCACGCTGGCAACGTGACCTCCAAAGACGATCTTCAAGCACTGGCCCGTCGCGCGGCGGAGCTCGGTCCGGTCGACTATCTGGTGCCGAACGCGGGTATCGCCGAGTTGGGCGACAGCCTCGACGTGGCCTGCTTCGAGCGCCAGTGGGCCGTCAATGGCGCGGGTGCCTTGAACACCCTCGGTGCGTTACGTGCTGAACTGGCCAAGCCAGCATCAGTGGTGTTTATCGGCACCTTCCTGACCCGCAGCACCTTCCCGGGGCTGGCCGCTTATATCGCCAGCAAGGCCGCGCTGGTCGCCCATGCCCGCACCCTGGCGGTCGAGTTCGCACCGCTCAACGTGCGCATCAACGTGGTCTCTCCGGGGCCGACCGCCACCGCGATCTGGGGGACATTGGGTTTGGCCGAGGAACAGCTCGAGCAGGTCGCCGAAGGCGTCACGCAGCGCCTGCTGCCGGGGCATTTCCTCGAATCTGCCGCCGTCGCCAATGTCATCCTGTTCCAGTTGTCGCAGGGTGCGCGTGGCGTATACGGGCAGGACTGGGTGGTCGACAACGGCTACACACTCAACTGAATCCGCGAGGCAGCCGATGTTTTTCAAATGGAAACGAGCCGCTCGCGAGCTGCAGCAGGAGCGTGATCGGCTGCAGCGGACCTGCGTGGAGCAAGCTGCGCGTATCGCCGAGCTGGAGGCGCAGGTGGCCGCCGTCAGCGCCACCAACGCCGAGGGGCAACGGCACTTGGACTATTACCGCGGCGTGGCCGGCAATCTGGTTCGCTTCGGCCATTCGGTCGAGCATCTGGGTGACTCGTTCGAATACCTCACCGGCCAGCTCAGCGAAAACCGCACGCAAGCCGAGCAGGTCGCCAATGCCGCGCTGAGCAACCAGCAGCACTTCGGCGAACTACAGAGCAAGGCGGTCGACATGGAGAGCGGGCTTAATCAGGCATCGCAGCAGGTCGATGCCCTTGCCGCTCACTCGCAACAAATCAACGGCATCGTCGATCTCATCAGCGGCATTGCCAGCCAGACCAATTTACTTGCCCTCAACGCTGCCATCGAGGCGGCGCGGGCAGGTGATGCCGGTCGCGGCTTCGCCGTGGTCGCGGGGGAAATCCGCACCCTGGCGGAAAAGACCGCACTGGCCACCGCCGACATTGTGCAGAAAATTACCGAGGTGCAGGCCGAGATAGCCAGCGTTCACGCCTATATCCAGATGCAGGGCGGCCTGGCGCAAGGGTTCAGCCGCACCACCGAACTGGCCGTGGCGGCCATGCAGCACCTTCATCAGCTGGCCGGCAACATGCGCCATGGCATCGAGCGCTCCTCGTTCCGCGCTGGCATTGAATTGGCCAACCTCGATGAGCTGTCGCTGAAATTCGTCGTCTACAACCAGGTGCTCGGTTCGAGCAGTCAGAACGCGCCGGTTCTGCCCAGCGAGCGTGAGTGTCGCTTTGGCCGCTGGTACTACGGGGAGACCAACCGAGGCATGCACCGCCTGGCGCATTTCCAGCAGATCGAACGTCCGCACACGGCCGTCCATCAACAAGGCCTGCAGGCCATCGACGCGTTTCACCGGCAGGCGCTGGAGGACGCACTCTTGCATATGAGCGAAATGGAAGAGGCCAATCTCGAAGTTATGCGCATCGTTGCCGCACTGATCGGCGAGCACGAAAAAGAGCTGCGGCCGGCCATCAGCGAAGCGTGCTAGAAACTCCGGGCACGCCTCATTTGTGAATATCAACGGCCGGAGTGAGGCTGGTCGTGTCTGTTGCTGCTGGTCAGACACGCCTGATCGCAAGGTTGATAACAAAAATACTGCAGTGAAGCACCAATACTATTCATTGGTCTGGAGTCTGGGATGCACCGACAATGTGCGCCCGTTTCGGTCTGTGCCTCTATTCGTGGCGCGAGACCTCTTCTGATCGGCTGACGGCGGGCCATGCTCAACGCTTGGCTGTGGCGGCGATCGCAGACTCAACGCAAGCAGGAACCATGCAGGAACGCCTTCTAGACTGGTGTCGATCTTTTGCGCCCGTGCCTTTGTCGGCGCGTCCGGCTGAGTGGCTGCGTGCCGCAACGGGCATGGGTTTGGCTCTGCTGGTGATCATCCCTTTCAGCGCCTGGGTGTTCGGAATCGCGGTCACGCTGCCACTGGCCGCACCGGCGGCTGCGTCCGCGGTGCTGCTGTTCGCTGCCTCGTCGAGCCCCTTTGCCCAGCCATGGTCGGTAATCGGCGGCAACCTGCTGGCCGCTGCCATCGGTATCACCCTGGGCGCGAGCGCCTTGCCCGTGGCTGTGGCGGCTGGCCTGGCCGGAGCGCTGGCGATCATCTGCCTCTTCGGCTTGCGCTGCCTGCATCCGCCGGGTGCGGCACTGGCACTGGTGGCGGTGGTCGGCAGTCCAGAGCTGCATGCCTACGGATTCCAGCTGCTCTACCCGGTGGCGTTCAACTCGCTGCTGCTGGTGGTGGTGGCGCTGCTCTACAACAATCTCAGCGGACACGCCTACCCCAAGCCGCGACCGCAGAAGGTCAACGCGCATCACACCCGTGACCCGCTGCCCAGCGAGCGCATGAGCTTCAGTGATGACGACGTCGAGCAGGCGCTGGCCGAGTTTGGCGAATACGTCGACGTCACCCGTGATGATTTGGCCCAGCTGATCAAACAGACCGAAAAGCATGCGTTGCGGCGCAGCATGGGCGAGATAACCGCCGCCGATATCATGTCCCGCGATCTTTACTGGGGCACCCCGGACGGCTCCATTCAGCGGGCCTGGCAGAGCCTGCGCGAGCACCGCCTGCATTCGTTGCCGGTGGTCAAGGGCGACAGCCGTGAATTGCTAGGCATCGTCACGCTGGTCGACCTGCTCAAGCATCTGCGCTCGACGCCGGGGCGCCTGCGTCTCAGCCAGCTGAAGCGCTCAGATAGCGCTCGTTTGCGCTCGATCATGACTACGCCGGTGGTGACGGTTAACCCGGACACGCACATGGCTGACCTGGTGTTCCTGCTCTCCGACCGCGGTCTGCACTGCCTGCCGGTGGTCGACGCGGAGCACCGTCTGGTCGGCATGATTACCCAGACCGATCTGATCGCGGCGCTCTATCGGAACTGGTTGAAGCACCTGCCGGACTGAAGCGCCACGATCAGGGGATGAGGCCCGATTGACGGTCGTCATCAGCGTGCGCATCGCAGCCCGCGGCAGGAACTGCCGGAACCTGTGGCATAGTCGCAGTGCCTGAGTGCTATACCTCTTCCAAGCCGAGCCCATGCAAGACCCTTTGAACAACTGGCTGCGATCCTTCTTTCCGGTGCCATTGAGCGTGGGACCGAAGGAATGGCTGCGCGCGGTGATCGGCGTCGGGCTGGTGGTGCTGCCGATGGTTTCCGTCGGCCTCTGGCTGTTCGGCGGCCCGGTCACGCTGCACATCGTCGCGCCGGCGGGCGCCTCGGCGGTGATCCTGTTCAGTGCCTCATCGAGTCCCTTCGCCCAGCCCTGGTCGGTATTCGGTGGCAACCTCATTGCCGTGACCATTGGCGTTGCCCTGGGGGCGAGTGCCTTGCCCACTGTCGCGGCGGCGGTGCTGGCGGTGTGTCTGGCCATTGCCTGTCTGTTCCTGCTGCGCTGCATGCACCCGCCGAGCTGTGCGCTGGCGATGGTCGCCGCCATCGGTGGGCCGGGGATCAGCGAATTGGGTTATGGCCTGCTGCTACCGGTGGCCTTCAACTCGCTGCTGCTGATCGCCGCTGCGCTGGTCTACAACAACCTCACGCGTCATCCCTATCCCAAGCCTCGCGCTGCCAGTGGCGGCGAGCAGAGCGGCAGTGTCCCGCTGGGCGAGGAGCACATGAGCTTCACCAGCGATGACGTGGACCGCGCCCTGGAGGATTTCGGTGAGTATGTCGACGTCACCCGCGACGACCTGGTCGAGCTGATCAAACGCACCGAAACCCATGCCATCCGCCGCAGCATGGGCACGGTGGCCGCTGCCGACATCATGTGCCGTGAACTGCACTGGGTCGATTCCGCGGCGCGGATGCGTCAGGCCTGGGATGTCGTGCGTCGGCATCGGTTGCATTCGCTGGCCGTGCTTGAACCAGGCAGTGGCAAGCTGGTGGGCATTCTCACCCTGACCGATCTGCTGCAGCATTTCGAGCCCAGCCCCTCACGGCTCAATCTGCGGCGGCTGACGTTTGGTCGCGAAATGCGCGTGGAAGGGATCATGAGTGCGCCGGTAGTCTCCGTGCACGAGGATGCACATCTCGCCGATCTGGTCCATTTGCTGGCTGACCGCCGCATGTCCTGCCTGCCCGTCGTCGACGTCGAGCAGCGCCTGGTCGGCATGATCACCCAGAGTGATCTGGTCGCCGGGCTTTACCAGAACTGGATGAAGCGACTGAGCGACTGAACCGCCGTTGCGCCAGTGCCTTGCCGGATGCGTCCGGCTAGATTTCGTAATTCCAGCGCGACCAGTCGTACTCCTCCTCAGCAGCTTCTCGCAGCAGGTCAATGGCAAGCCGCAACGCCGGCGACTCGGCGGCGCGCGGGTACACCAGATAGACCGGATAGCTGAACTCTGGCGCTTGCTCGACCCGCTTGAGCAGGCCTTCATCGAGGTAGCGCTGGACCACCCGCGTGCGGAAATAGCCGCGACCGCCATGCTGTAGCAGGAACTGCAGCGCCAACGGGCCGAGACTGAAAGAGAGCGCGGCGCGGATGTGTTCAGGCAGCGCGCGATCATGCTGGCTACGAAACGCCGGCCCCCAGTCGACGTACAGGTAGGGGTCAGGGACGTAGCTGTGAACCACCTGAATCAGCTTTTCCTCGAGCAGCTGCTCGACCTGCAGCCCAGGCCAGTACTCGGGCTGATGCACCAGCGCCGCATCCAGCGCGCCGAGGCCTAGCTGCTTCTGCAATTCCTCGCCGCTGGCCACCTCGTTACGAAAGGCATGGTCGGGCATCATCTGGCGCAGCCGCTGGACCCAGGCCAGCATCAGTGGGTTGCACAGGCTGATCTCGGCGCCCAGCGACAGCAGCTTGTCGTAGCCGTGCGGCAGGGGCAGATCACGCCGGGCGGTTTCCCAGGTCTGTACCAGCTGGGTGGCATAGGTGACGAAACGCTCGCCATTGCTGGTCAAGCGCGCACCGGCGCGGTTACGCACGAACAGTCGGCAGCCAAGTTGCGTCTCCAGGCTGCGCACCCGTGCAGTGACCGCCGTCTGAGTAATGTGAAGCCGCTCGGCGGTGGCGATGAAGCTGCCAGTGCGGATGATCTCGAGAAAGGTGCGGGCGAGATCGATGTCCATGGGCAGCTCATATCAAAGGGGATGATATGAAAGCAGTTTGGTATGAAAAAGAACAGCGGTCGGCATCCGACAACTGCTGAAACCAACTGCTTTCTCTTGCTCGAACCTGCTGTCAGTGCGAGGTCCCTTCGGCAAACTCGATCTTGTTGCCGACGTTGTATTTGCCGGACGGCTTGTTCATCGGGATGCGCTTGATCTCCTCCAGGGTCTTGGCGTCATAGACGATCAAGGCGCCATCGGTGTCCCAAACGCTGAGGAGGGCGTAGCGGCCATCATTGGTGAATTCGACGTGTGCAGCATTTTTGCCCGGCATCGGCCGTAACGTATGCGCAACCTCCAGAGTCTGCTTGTCGATCAGGTGCACGGCATCGTTGTTCGGGCCGAAGAAGACGTCGGTCCAGGCATAGGGCGAGTTCAGGTGACTGCGCATGAAGAACCCCGGCCCTTCGGTAGGGATTTCCTTGATCAGTTTCCAGCTCTGCAGATCGAGCACGGAGATCAGCCCCTTGCTCACGTTAGGCGTCGCGAAAACCCAGTCGCTGCCGCGTTTCCAGTAGATGCCCGAGCCCAGGTGCGGCATGCCCGGCAGCGGGATGTCAGTGACCGCCTTGCCGGTGTCCAGATTGATGACCTGCCCGCCGAGCGCTTTGCGCGAGGTGGCCAGCAGGTAGCGGTAATCGGGAGTGAACGAAAAATCGTCAAGGAAGTCGGCCGCCTCGATGCGGCGCGGCTGGAAGTCCGGCTCGTCGGCGTAGGACAGTTCCCAGGCTTCCTTCACATCTTTCAATGCCACCACGAAGCTGTCACGTGGTGGGGCGGTGTAAACGGCGCTGACCCGCGATTGGGTGCCGTCGGCAGCGACGGCAGGAATATGTTTGACCAGCGACAGGTCGCGCGCATCCAGCAACACCAGATTGCCCGGCAGGTAATTGCCCACCAGTACCCAGCGGCCGTCGTTGCTGACGGCCAGGTTGCGGGTGTTCAGCCCGGCACGGACCTCGGCGACCATGGTCAGGTTGTGCAGGTCGTAGACACTGATCCAGCCGTCCCGCGAGGCGAAGTAGACGAAGCGGCCATCCGGCGAGAATTTCGGCCCGCCATGCAGGGCGAAGTGCGAAGGGAAATTGGCCAGCTCCTCGAAGCGATCACCGTCCAGCACGCGCACGTGATGGTTGCCGGCCTCGACCACCACAAACAGGTTCAGCGGATCGGCGCCGTGCTGCGGTGTGCTCGGCAGCGCGTCGACGTCAGTGAGAATGCGGTGGCTGGCGCGGATGTCGTCGTCGCTCCAGGTCGGTGGTGTGGCGGCCGGCTGGTAGAGGTAGCTGACCAGCCCGTCGATCTGGGCGCTGCTCAGGCGGTCGCCGAACGCCGCCATCTGGCTGGCCGGACGCCCGTCGTGGATCACCGCGCGCGCCTCATCGGGTTTGATTCGGCTGAGGCTCTCGGGCAGCAGTGCCGGCCCGGCGCCGCCGAGGCGGTTGACGCCATGGCAGCTCTGGCAGTGTTGTTCATAGAGCACGCCAGCCTGATCCAGCGATACGACTTCGGGTGCGGCCTGAACGGCGCCGCAGAGCATGAGCAGGGCGAAGGGAATCAGTCGCATAGCGCCTCCAGAACGGCGGGTTCAGGATTGTGCTCAGCACAGAGACGCGCCGGAAATTCCAGGGAATGATTCGCGAACAGGCCGACCACTTCACCAATCACAGTGAGCGTCGGTGGCTTCAATTGTTGTTCCTGTGCCATCGACGGCAGCTGTTTCAGCGTGCAGCGCACCACGCGTTGATCGGCTCGGGTGCCGTTGCCGATCAAGGCGGCGGGGGTGTCGACCGGCAAGCCAGCGGCGATCAGATTACGCGAGATTTCGCCAAGGCTGGCCAGGCCCATGTAGAACACCAGGGTCTGCTTGCCCTCGACCAGGCTGCTCCAGGGCAGCTGCAGCGCGCCGTCTTCCTGCAGGTGACCGGTGATGAACTGGCAGGAATGCGCCAGGTCGCGGTGGGTCAGCGGAATTCCGGCGTAGGCGCTGCACCCGGCAGCCGCGGTCACCCCTGGCACCACCTGACCATTGATGCCATGCGCCAGCAGGTATTCGAGTTCTTCCGCGCCGCGGCCGAAGATGAACGGATCGCCGCCCTTGAGGCGCACCACGCGCAGGTTCTGCTGCGCCAGATCGACCAGCAGCTGGTTGATCTGTGGCTGCGGCAGGCTGTGGTAGCCGCTGGTCTTGCCGACGTAGTGGCGGGCGCAGCGGGCCGGCAAGAGTTTCATCAGATCGTCGCTGACCAGGCGGTCGTAGACCACCGCGTCGGCCTGCTGCAGCAGGCTCCAGGCGCGCAGGGTGAGCAGGCCCGGATCGCCGGGGCCGGCGCCGACGAGGGCGACTTCGCCAGGGGCCAGCGTGGCGCCGAGTGCTGCGGGGAGAATGGTTGGCTGATCCATGCGAACTCCTGAAAATCTCATCGGACGGCGGTAGGTCTCGGGCGGCCTCGGGGCCGCGCTCGGTATCAAAGGGCGATGCTGGGGATGCGCTGCGGTTGCGGCAGGCCGATCTCCTGGTCACTGAGGTAGCAGCCAGGGTCTTCGCCCCAGAGGTTGCCCTCGGCCCAGGCGCGGGTACGGGTGTTGCCGTTGCAGATCGACAGCCAGCGGCAATCGGCGCACCGGCCTGTCACGGCACGTGGGTGCTGGCGCAGCTCGGTGAGCAGCGGCTCGGGCTGGTCCAGCCATAGCTCGCGAAACGACTGTCGGCGCACATTGCCGACGGTGTGTTGCCACCAGTAGGTATCGGGATGCACATCGCCGATGTTGTCGATGTTGGCGATGCCGCTGCCCGACGCGTTGCCGCCCCAGGCGCGCAGCATCCGCTCCAGGCGCTCGCGGTGCTCGGGCAGGCGGGCCTCGACCCACTGCAGCAGGAGCACCGCGTCG
Source organism: Stutzerimonas chloritidismutans (assembly GCF_038562055.1). Lineage (GTDB taxonomy): Bacteria > Pseudomonadota > Gammaproteobacteria > Pseudomonadales > Pseudomonadaceae > Stutzerimonas > Stutzerimonas chloritidismutans_A. The sequence goes on from NZ_JBCFXD010000017.1 coordinate 24,115, forward strand.
GCGTCGTTGTTGCCGCTGACGAAATCGGTCTCGCGGCCGTGCTGCACGTCGTCCCAAGCCTGCTCGAACAGCTGGTACATGGCGTCGCGGGTCATCTGGTGATGCGCATCGGCCTGGCGGCTGCGGCTGCGTTTGCCGCGGCCGCTGTAGTTGAGGTGTGAAAGGTAGAACTTCTGTACATCGTGTTCGCGCATCAGCGCCAGCAGGGCCGGCAGCTGCGGGTAGTTGTTCTGGGTCAGGGTGGTGCGCAGGCCGACGCGAATGCCGTGCCCGCGGCACAGGTCGATGGCGTGCATGGACGCGGCAAAGCTGCCTTTGAGCTGGCGCCAGTCGTCATGCACCGCTTCCAGGCCGTCGATGCTGATGCCGACGTAGTCATACTTCGCGGCGGCGATCTGCTCGATGTTGTGTTCGTCGATCAGCGTGCCATTGGTCGACAGTGCAACGAAGAAGCCGCGCTGGCGCGCGTACTCGGACAGCTCGAAGATGTCGTCGCGCAGCAGCGGTTCGCCGCCGGAAAGGATCAGTACGCGGACGCCGGCTTCGTGCAGATCGTCGATGACCTTGAGGGCTTCGGTGGTGTCCAGCTCGTCGCGAAATACGCTATCGGCAGAGGTGGCGTAGCAGTGCTTGCAGGTCAGGTTACAGCGCCGCAGCAGGTTCCAGATCACCACCGGCGGCCGTGCACCACCGGTGCTGCGTGCGCCCAGTACCGGCATGGCGGGCCGGGCGAGGGCACGCAGGTAATGGCTGATTCTCAACATGTGCTTTCTCCTGCCGCATCACGCTTGGTTGCGCGGTCTGTGGATGCAGCATCCCCGAGCGACACTCGCCAATCCTTGACTGGAAACAATAAAAGCCATGGTCCTGGCAGGGGCATGCACCGCTTGTTCGAAAGCGAGCTGTTTCTGGCTGTCTTCACAAAGCAAACGTCTGCTCATCAACCGCGGTAGAGGCCAGAAAGCCGTCCCCAGGAACCTCAATGATGCGCAGATGAGCATTACCGATACTGTCGTGAGTCCGGGCATTTCGTAGGGTGGGCTTCAGCCCACCAGCACAGCACATGGTGACGGTGGGCTGAAGCGGAACGCCGCCCGGCCCACCCTACAGGGGCACGCGTGTCGGCCCTAGCGACGACTGGTGACACGCAGCCCTGTTTTCTTGAGGATGCGGCTGCTGACCAGCATTTCGTCGGTGCGGCAGGCGCTGCCGAGCAGCTGACGGATCTCGGCGCGATAGGCGTCGATCTCCTCGGCACTGCGTCCATGCACCATGGCAAACAGGTTGTAGTGCCAACCTTCCTGGCGCGGGCGACGGTAGCAATGGCTGACGAAGGGTTGCGCGCCGATCAGCGGACCAAGGCGGGCAATTTCGGCATCGTCCACGTCCCAGACGGTCATGCCGTTGTGTCGGTAACCGAGGCGGTAATGGTTGGGCACGGCGGCGATGCGGCGGATCGCGCCCTCGGCCTGCAGCTGCTGCAGGAGCTCCAGGGTGGCGTCGACACTGATCTCCAATCGCTCGGCCAGCCAGCCCCAGGGATCCTCGACCAGCGGCAGCCCGCCCTCGGTGAGCGCAACCAGGCGTTTGGCCAGCTCGGCCCGCTCGGACGAGTCAAACCGCGAAGTGCAGGCCGACATGGTAAGTCTCCTCCTTGGGCAGGTTGAGGACCAGCAAGCTGGTCTGCGCTTCGATCCGCGCAAGGGCGTCGGCGATGCCCTGCGGGGTGGCACAGCCAAGCACGAACCACATGTTCCAGGCATGCTCGCGGCGGTAGTTGTGCGCTACTTCAGGCATCGCCGCCAGCAGTTCGGCGACCTGGTCGAAACGTTCTTCGGGCACCGACAGTGCAGCGAGGGTGAAGGCGCCGCCCAGTCGTTCGATGTCGAACATCGGCCCGAAGCGGGTCAGAGTGCCATCGTCGAGCAGGGCCTGGACGCGCTCGCGCAGCGTCTGTGGTTCCGTACCCAGCTCTTCTGCCAGTGACTGCCACGGATGCCGCACCAGCGGCAGGCCATGCTGAAGACGGTTGATCAGGCGGCGGTCCAGCTCATCCATGGGCGCGCTCCAGCACGGGGGGCGGGGCGTAGCGGCCGCCACACTGCTTGAAGGCGCGTGTGCTAAACAGCAGTTGATGCGGTACATCAGTGAGCCCGTGCTCGGCGAGCATCTTGTCGATCAGGCGGCACACTTGCTCACGCTCACGGCCGTGCACCATGCAGAACAGGTTGTACGGCCAGTCGGGCAGGCGCCGCGGGCGCTGGTAGCACAGGTTCACGCCTGCGGCCTGGCCAAGTTTGCGGCCGACCTCATCGACCAGCTCGTCAGGAATATTCATCACCAGCATGGCGTTGGCGCGAAAGCCCAGGGCGCGGTGCTTGATGACCAGCCCCATGCGGCGAAACAGCCCGCTTTCGCTCCAGCGGCGGACCTGATCAAGTACTGCCTCCTCGCTGGCGCCGATGCGTTCGGCCAGCACCTGATAGGGCCGTGCGGCCAGCGGCAGGCCGGCTTCGAGCAGGCGTCGCAGCTGAAGTGCCTGCAAATCGTTGAGGCGTGACGTCATGGCGTATCTCCAATCGGAAAGCCGAGGTCGATGCGGTAGGCCGCCTGCATGGGCAGGTCGAGGGGGACAAGCCCGGTTTGCGCTTCGATTGCGGCTAAAAGCGCATCGATGTGCTGACGATCCGGCCCGGTGAGTACGAACCAGAGGTTGTAGCGGTGCTCACGCAGGTAGTTGTGATTGACCTCGGGGTAGCGGTTGATCAGTTCCGCAATCTGTTCGAGCTGTGCTTCCGGCACGGCCAGCGCCACCAGGGTGCTGGCACCCGCGCGGCTGTGTTCGAACACCGGGCCGATGCGCGAGAGGCCGCCGCCGCTTTCCAGGTGTTCAAGGCAGGCCAGTACCTGGTCTTCGCTGCATTCGAGCGCATCGGCCATGGCGCGGTAGGGTTCGGCGCACAGCGGCATGCCGTGCTGGAAGCGGTCGATCAGGCGGCGGCTGAGGGCATCGATATGCATGTCACAACCCCGTCTCGTGCGCGCGGCTGGTGAAGAAGATGCCGCTCGGACTGTCGGCCGGCAGGCGCTTGAGCAGCTTCAGCGTGTAAGGGTCCCAGACCTGCACCTCGTTGCCGTCGCGTACCGACAGCCAGAGCTGGTCGCCGCGGGCGGTGAATTCCATGTGCAGTACGGCGGGGCCGGGTTCCAGCTGAGCGATGATCTCGTGGGTCTCGCTGTCGATAACTTGGACCTTGCCGTTGTCGGGGTGGGCAAAGTTGACCCAGATCTGCCGGGCGTCCGGGCGTGCCATGACAAACACCGGCTGGCCGGCGACATCGATGGCGTCGGTCTGCTTCCAGCTTTGCGAATCCATCACCAAGACCTGGTGATGGCCGATGGCGGGGACAAAGGTCTGATTGCCGGCGACCGTCCAGCCTTCCAGATGCGGCATCTTGTAGACCGGCAGTTTCTCCTCACCGCGGCCGTAACCGTCGATGATCCGCTCTACACCACGGTCGGGGTGCCAGAGGTCAATCTTGGCCATGCCGTCCTCGCCGAACAGACCGGCAATGTAGTAGCGACCATCGGGTGTCAGCAGACCGTCGTAGGGCTGCTTGCCGATGTTCTCGAAACGGGTGATCTCGGGGCTGTTGCCTTGGCTGAAGTCCAGCAGCCAGGTTTCATGGGTGTCGAACAGGCTGTAGATGAAGCGGCGGCCGGGGGCGTCGATGACGCCGACCACACGCGAGTTGCGGCTGCCATCGGCCAGCGGCGTGGCGGGAATATCGGCCACCAGCTCAAGGGTGTCGGCGTCGAAGACCTTGACGCCGCCGGGTTCGTAATTGCCGACGGCAATCAGCTTGCCGTCCTGACTGATGGCACCGCCGATGCTGTTGCCACCCTGGATGACGCGTTTGTCAATGCGCTGGCGCAGCAGGTCGACCTTGGTCAGACCACCGTCACGGCCAAAGACATAGGCGAAGCGTTCATCGCGGGAAAACACCACCGAGGCGTGGGACAGATCACCCAAGCCTTCGACGCGCGCCAGCCGTGTCTGGCCGCTGCTTTCGATGATCTGCAGGGCGCCGGTGGCGCGCTCCACCACCACGCCCATGTCACCGGTGCCGCGCAGCGGTTGCCCGGCACAGGCACTGAGCAGCAGGCTGGCAGCGGCCAGCAACAGGGTAGGACGCATCATGGCTTTGGGTATCCTTTGCGCAGTAGGTCAACCAGCCAGGCGATGTCCTGATCGTCGAGCAGGGCATTCCAGCCGGGCATGGCGGTGCCGGGCCGTCCGTGGGTCACGGTGGCAATCAGAGCGTCGCGGGGTTTGTCGGCGATGGCGTCGCGGGTCAGTGCCGGGCCAAGGCCACCGGTCATACGCAGGCCGTGGCAGGAGCCGCAGTCCTGCACCAGCAGGTGTTCGAGCTGAGCCTGGCGAGCGGCTGTAAGCGTATCGGCCAGGGCAGCGGAAAAGGGGAGGAGGGACACCAGAGTGAGCCCCAAACCGAATACTGCGTGTCGGGACCTGATCATGATGCCCTCCTGGGTGTTACTTGAGGCTCAGAACCCACTCAGCGAGGGTTTTGGCTTCTTCTTCGGTGACGGGGTTTGGCGGCATCGGGATCGGACCCCAGTTACCCTGAGTGCCGTTCTTGATGTGGCCTGCGAGCAGATCGGCAGCGCCATCCTGACCGGCGTATTTGGCGGCGACTTCTTTCAGAGCCGGGCCGACCATTTTGGCGTCGATGCTGTGGCAGGCCGCGCAGGGCTTGCTCTTGAACAGCGCTTCACCGTCCTGAGCCACGGCGGGCTGCAGGACCATCGCGCCGCCGAGGGCGAGCAGTGGGATGAGAACTTTTTTCATGAGTTACTTCCTCAAGGCTAGAGGGGGATCTTGGCGTCCCCCCCGGTTTACTCAGTACACGTCGTGCTGAGTGTTATGGACGTTAAATTTACCGGTTGGGGTAATCAACCTTTTGTCCTTGATCACCTTTTTCAGCTTTAACGTCTTGTCATCGACCACGACGATAGCTGATTGCTCGTCCTGGCCACTCCAGACGGAGAACCAGACCTCGTCGCCCGCTTCGTTGTACTCCGGTTGCACGACGCGCTTGGCACCGTCTGTCACTCCGGCCCATTCGGCGATTGGCAACACGGTGAAGCCTGCGCCCAGATCGTCGATTTTAAAGACGGCTGCCGACTGGCTGATCTTGGCGTCCGGGTTGAAGGTGGTGTCCAGGTAGATGTGGTTGGACTTCGGATGGGTCTTGATGAACAGGGAACCACCGCCTTGACCCTTGAGCGTCTCGACCACTTTCCAGGCCTGATCGGGATGCTTGTCCGGGTCAGTGCCGATCAGCGAAATGGTTTCATCGCCCAGGTGGCTGGTTGCCCAGACCGGGCCGAATTTCGGATGGACAAAGTTGGCGCCGCGACCTGGGTGCGGGATTTTGCCCACATCGACCAGTGCCGCCATCTTGCGCTCTTTCGAGTCGATTACCGCCACCTTGTTCGAGTTGTTCGCCGCCGTCATGAAGTAGCGATGGCTGACGTCCCAGCCGCCGTCATGCAGGAACGGCGCGGTGCCGATCATGGTGGTGGTGAGGTTGTCGATGTCCTCATAGTTGACCAGCAGCACCTTGCCGGTTTCCTTGACGTTGACGATGAACTCCGGGTGCTCGTGGGAGGCGATGATCGCCGCCACGCGCGGTTCCGGATGGTATTCCTGGGTGCCCACGGTCATGCCGCGGGTGGAGACGATCTGCAGCGGCTCGAGGGTTTCGCCGTCCATGATGGTGTATTGCGGCGGCCAGTAGTCGCCAGCAATCACGTACTTGTCTTCGTAGCCCTCGAACTTGGAGGTTTCGACCGAGCGAGCCTCGATGCCGACCTTGATTTCGGCGACCTTGAGCGGCTCCTTGGCCCAGAGGTCGATCATGTCGATCTTGGCATCGCGACCGATCACAAACAGGTAACGGCCGGAGGCGGACATGCGCGAGATGTGCACCGCATAGCCGGTGTCGATGGTCTTGATGATTTCTTTGCTCTTGCCGTCGATCAGCGCAATCTTGCCGTCGTCACGCAGGGTGACCGAGAACAGGTTGGGCAGATCCAGCTTGTTCATCTGCTTCTTTGGTCGGTCTTCTGGCTTGACCAGCACCTTCCAGGAATTCTTCATCTCGACCATCCCCCACTCTGGCGGGGTCGGCGGAGTGTGCTGGATGTACTTGGCCATCAGCGTGATTTCGTCTTTGCTCAGCGCGTTGGAGGTGCCCCAGTTGGGCATGCCGGCGGGGGAGCCGTAAGTGATCAGCGCCTCGAGATAGGCCTGTCCACGCTCCTGGGTAATGTCCGGGGTCAGTGCCTTGCCGGTGGCGCCCTTGCGCAGTACACCGTGGCAGCCGGCGCAACGCTGGAAATAGATCTCTTTGGCCTGCTCGAATTCAGCGGCGTTCAGGTCTGGAGCACCGGGCGAATGGACCACCTGGGCGCTGGCCGGATCGATAGCGGAGGCTTGGCCCTTGTAGGCGGCATCGGCGTTTTCTGGATTCATCTCAGCCTGGGCAACTGCCAGGCCGAGCAGTGAAAAGCCGGCAATGATGCCCGCCAGTATGGGTTTGCTCATAGTGATCTCCTCTGACCGCTTCGTGCGGTTCCTGCTAGTAACGGCGATGTGGCAGTTCCCGGGTCTTGCTGTGTGCGCTTGCATCCTATGGTGGGCTTTGCACGAAAGCGCTTGATGGCAATCAAGAGTCGATCCGGGATGGGTCAGGCGTGACGTCGTGTCGCGGGGAGCGCAAGAAAGCCGAACCTGGCGAGAAAAAGCGCAGTCAGAACGGGCCGTTCGGAGGCGTGCGGTCGTCCATTTCGAGTCGGGCTTGACCGTAATCAAGCTTCGCCGCGGGTTGGCTTGAGAGGGAGCGGTGCGGCGTTTAGCGTGGCAGTGGACAAATCCAACCGCTGCAGTGAGGTATTGCCAATGAGCGCGCCCGAAAATGTTGTCGGCTTGACGACTGCCCCGTTCTATCAGTCGCTAGGCAACGAAGAGGTGCTCTTCGAACAGGCCTGGCGGCACGGCATGCCGGTGCTGATCAAGGGGCCGACCGGCTGCGGCAAGACCCGATTCGTGCAGCACATGGCGCATCGGCTGAACCTGCCGCTGTACACCGTGGCCTGCCACGATGATCTGAGCGCCGCGGATCTGGTAGGGCGGCATTTGATCGGCACCCAGGGCACCTGGTGGCAAGACGGCCCGCTGACCCGCGCCGTGCGTGAAGGCGGTATCTGCTACCTGGACGAAGTGGTGGAGGCACGGCAGGACACCGCCGTGGTGCTTCACCCACTGGCGGACGACCGCCGCGAACTGTTCATCGAACGTACCGGCGAGGCTTTGAAAGCGCCGCCGGGCTTCATGCTGGTGGTGAGCTACAACCCGGGTTACCAGAACCTGCTCAAGGGCATGAAGCCGAGCACCCGGCAGCGTTTCGTCGCCATGCGTTTCGACTATCCGCCGGCAGCCGAGGAGGCGCGCATCGTTGCCAACGAGGCGCAGGTCGATGCCGCGCTAGCGGCGCAGGTGGTCAAGCTTGGGCAGGCGTTGCGCCGGCTCGAACAGCACGATCTGGAAGAAGTTGCCTCGACCCGCCTGCTGATCTTCACCGCCCGGATGATCCGCTCCGGCATGCACCCGCGCGAGGCCTGCATGGCGTGCCTGGCCGAGCCGCTGTCGGATGACCCGCAGACCGTTGCGGCGCTGATGGATGTTGTCGATGTCCATTTCGGTTGATCGGACCAGTCTGTCTCGGCGATTGCCCGGTGATCTGGCGATGTGGTTCTTCATCCTCGCCGAGTTGACCGTCTTCGCCATCCTGATCCTGGCATTCGCGGTGACTCAAGTGCTCCATCCAGCGTTGTTTCGTGAAAGCCGTGCGGCGCTGGACAGCTCGATCGGACTGGCACTGACCCTCAGCCTGCTGACCTCCGGTCTGCTGGCCGCCCTGGCCGTGGAGCAGGTGCGCCTGGCGCGGCCGCAGCGCGGGGCATTGCTATTGTTCGGCGCGCTGCTGATCTCCTGTGTCTACGTAGTGCTCAAGCTCAACGAGTACGGCCATCTGTCATCGCTCGGGCTCGGCCTCGAGCACAACACTTTCTTCACCCTGTACTGGATCCTGACCGGCTTTCACTTCCTGCATGTGTTGCTGGGGCTGGTCATCCTCGGCTGGATGGCCGAACGCTGTCGTCGGCGCGCCAACAGTGCGCAGGACTGCGCGGGGCTGGAGTCGGGGGTGCTCTACTGGCACATGGTGGATATGGTCTGGGTGTTGCTGTTCCCGCTGGTCTACGTCATCAACTGAGGAGACCGTGATGTCCGCTTCAAAGGTGCTGATCGGGTGTTGGCTGGCGCTGGCCGTTCTGTCCACGGCCACCGTATTGCTGGGCAACGCCGGCTCGACGTTGTTGCTCGCCGGCGCCGTGCTGGCTGTCGCGCTGGTCAAGGCCTGGGTGATTACCGAAGGCTTTATGGAGCTGCGTCATGCGCCGCGCCTCTGGCGCCTGCTGCTGCTCGGCTGGCCAATGGCAATGGCTGGCGGCATCTTGCTGGCGATGAGCCTGTGACGCTGCGCAAGCCCACGAACTGCCCCTGCTGGCAGCTATCGTCGGCGCTCGCCCGGCTTGATTCTCGCCGACTTCATAGTCGCGCTTGAAGCCCTTCTGCACGACCTGTTTTCTGCCTGCCGTTCTAATCAAAACCTCGCAACAAGTGGCCCGATACCCGATCAGCCGCCGGCGGCTATCGGCCCGGAAAGACCCAGTACCACGTTCAGGTTTTTCTTGATTGCCATCAAGCAGGTTTCGATAGCTCCCTTCTTAAACTGGCCACGCCAACGCCATGAGGAGGCGACCATGTCCGAGACCTTTACCAAGGGAATGGCCAGAAACATCTACTTCGGAGGAAGCGTGTTCTTCCTCCTGGTATTTCTGGGCCTGACCTATCACACAGAGCAGACCTTTCCAGAGCGATCCAACGAGTCGGAAATCTCCGAAGCAGTGGTGCGAGGCAAAGCGGTCTGGGAAAACAACAACTGCATCGGCTGCCACAGCCTGCTCGGAGAGGGTGCCTACTTCGCGCCGGAACTGGGCAACGTATTCGTCCGTCGCGGTGAGGATGCGGCCTTCAAGCCCTTCCTGCAGGCGTGGATGAAAGCTCAGCCGCTGGGCGTGCCCGGACGCAGGTCGATGCCCCAGTTCAATCTGAGCGAGCAGGAAGTCGACGATATGGCCGAATTCCTCAAGTGGACCTCGAAGATCGATACCAATAACTGGCCGCCAAACAAGGAGGGCTGAGAGATGAGCATCATGAATCCGCATCTCAAATTCCAATCGCAGGCCGTCGCCAAACCCTACTTCGTGTTTGCGCTGATGCTCTTTGTCGGACAGATCCTGTTCGGGCTGATCATGGGCCTACAGTACGTCGTCGGTGACTTCCTGTTTCCGCTGCTGCCCTTCAACGTGGCCCGGATGGTTCATACCAACCTGCTGATCGTCTGGCTGCTGTTCGGCTTCATGGGCGCGGCTTACTACCTCATCCCCGAGGAAGCAGACCGCGAGTTGCACAGCCCGAAACTGGCCATCATCCTGTTCTGGGTGTTCGCCGCCGCCGGCGTGCTGACCATTCTCGGCTACCTCTTCGTGCCATACGCCGGTCTTGCCGAGCTGACGCACAACGAGCTGCTGCCGACTATGGGTCGGGAGTTCCTGGAACAACCGACGATCACCAAGATCGGCATCGTGGTGGTGGCTCTGGGCTTCCTCTACAACGTGGGTATGACCCTGCTCAAAGGCCGCAAAACCGCCATCAGCATGGTCATGATGACGGGGCTGATCGGCCTGGCCGTGTTCTTCCTGTTCTCCTTCTACAATCCTGAAAACCTGGCACGCGACAAGTACTACTGGTGGTTCGTGGTGCACCTGTGGGTGGAAGGCGTGTGGGAGTTGATCATGGGTTCGATGCTGGCCTTCGTCCTGATAAAGATCACCGGCGTCGACCGTGAAGTGATCGAGAAGTGGCTCTACGTGATCATCGCCATGGCCCTGATCACCGGCATCATTGGCACCGGTCACCACTTCTTCTGGATCGGTGCGCCTGAGGTCTGGTTGTGGCTGGGTTCGATCTTCTCTGCCCTTGAACCGCTGCCGTTCTTCGCCATGGTGCTGTTCTCGCTGAACATGGTGAACCGTCGCCGTCGTCAGCATCCGAACAAGGCCGCTTCACTCTGGGCTATCGGCACGACCGTCACCGCGTTCCTCGGGGCTGGCGTGTGGGGCTTCCTGCATACCCTGGCACCGGTCAACTACTACACCCACGGTTCGCAGATCACCGCTGCCCACGGCCATCTGGCGTTCTACGGTGCCTACGCCATGATCGTCATGACCATGATCAGCTACGCCATGCCGCGCTTGCGGGGCCTGGGTGAAGCACCGGATGCACGGGCTCAACGCATCGAAATCTGGGGCTTCTGGCTGATGACCCTGTCGATGGTGGCGATCACCCTGTTCCTTACCGCTGCTGGCGTGGTTCAGGTCTGGTTGCAGCGTATCCCGGCTGATGGCGCGGCAATGTCGTTCATGAACACTGCTGACCAACTGGCCGTGTTCTTCTGGCTGCGGCTGATTGCTGGGGTGTTTTTCCTCATCGGGCTGGTGCTCTACCTCTGCAGCTTCAGGCAGCGTGGGCGGATAACCGCTGATGTGCCCGCGGCTGCGGTTGCGGCCTGAGGCAAGGCATCGATGTAACTGACGGCCCGGCTGACACAGCGGGCCGTTGCTGTTTTCAAACCGCTACGGAGCGATCGTCATGGCCTTTACCATCGAAGTCGAAGAGTGGGTCGGCAGTGTCTGGCACCGTTTCATCACCCGCCGCGCCAGCCCGGACTTTCCCGACGCCAGCGTTTCGCTGGAAAGCATGCAACGGCCACTGTCGATGCTGTTCCGCGCCATGGGCGGTGCCAGCGGTATTGGTGTCGAAGCGGCCAACGCGCGCGACCTTATGCTGCGTCGGACGCTGCTCCAGCAGGTTGCCGGCACCTGCAAACAGCTGCCGGTCGCCTGGTGCGATGCCAGCAACCTGCGGCTGCCACAAAACCTTGCGGTGTACCCTGACGTTTCACTCAACCAGGACCTCTATCGCTGGCTGGCGCTGCTTGCGGCGCAGGCTGGCGAGATGCGCCATTGGGCGCGTGACAACCAACGCTGGACGCAGGTCATCCTCGAGCGTTTTCCGGCCATGCAGCCTCGTTACGCGCGCTTGGTCGAAGCGCATCTGCAGCTGCGGCCAGATCCGGACACGCTGCCTCGCGCGGAGGCAGCGCTGGAGCGTGCCATCTGCCAGGCCCTGCGGGAACCGGGCAGTGTTCAGCAATTTCCGCGTAGCGAAGTGGCCCCCTGGCCGCTGCCCATGTGGCTGTACCCGGCGGAAAATCTCGGCGTGCCCCAGGCCACCGAACTCGCTGAGGAAGATCAGGACAACAACCTGCAGGCCCCGCCGACCGAGCAGAAAGGCATGCGCAAGCGTGCCAAGCGTGTCGAGGACAGCACCAGCAAGGGCGGCCTGATGCTGTTCCGTCTGGAAAACCTGTTCAGCTGGTCCGAGCACGTCGAGCTGGATCGCCAGGGCGATGACAGCGAAAACGAGGACGCCTCACGCGTCGCCGAGGATCTCGACGAGATCGCCATGTCGCGTCAGCGTATGCGCAAGGGCGGCGGCCTCAAGCTGCACCTCGATCTGCCGCCTGCCGATGTGGATGACATTCCGCTGGGCGAAGGCCTCAAGCTGCCGGAGTGGGACTACCGCAAGCAGCGCATGCAGGAGGACTTTGTCAGCCTGCAGATGATGTTGCCGCGCGGTTCCGAACCCATGGGCTTGCCGCTGCGGCTGAGCCCGCTGGCGCGCAAGCTGCGCCGGCAGTTCGAACACCTGCGCAATGACCGGCAATGGTTGCGCGGGCAGCCCCAGGGCTCGGAGCTGGACATGCAGGCCTGGTTGGACTTTCACGTCGAGCGCCAGCACGGCCAGTGCGCCGAGCGTGGGTTGTTCATGGAACAGCGGCAGAATCGTCGCGACCTGGCGTGCCTGCTGCTGGCCGACCTGTCGATGTCCACCGACGCGCACCTGGACGACGAGCACAAGGTGATCGACGTGATCACCGACAGCCTGCTGCTGTTCGGCGAAGCACTGTCTGCCGTCGGCGACGATTTCGCGCTGTACGGTTTCTCCTCGCTGCGTCGTCAGCAAGTGCGCATGCAGGAACTCAAGCGTTTCAAGCAGCGTTACGGCGACGACACCCGTGGTCGGATCCAGGCGCTGAAACCCGGTTATTACACGCGCATGGGCGCAGCCATTCGCCAGGCCACCGAGCTGCTCGGCAAGTGCAAGCAACGGCGCAAGCTGTTGCTGCTGGTCACCGACGGCAAGCCCAACGACCTGGATCTGTATGAGGGGCGCTACGGCGTCGAGGACACCCGCCAAGCCGTGCTCGAGGCCAGGCGCCATGGCCTGCTGCCGTTCTGCATCACCATCGACCAGGAGGCCGGCGATTACCTGCCCTACATGTTCGGCGCCAACGGCTACACCCTGATCAAGGAGCCGCAACAGCTACCGTTCCGCCTGCCGCAGCTATATAAACAGCTGACCCAGCCGTAGGTTGGATGTCGCCTTTCACATTTACCGTGACTGCACTCGGTGGATCGCCACACGGTGGACCGCCACCCTGTGGCTCGGTGAGGCGTGATCCACACTACTAATCGCCTGGGCAGATGGCGTGGCAACCGTAGCGTAAAACGGGCGGCGTTCCGTTTGCGCCCACCAGCCTTTGCGCCGCTTGATATCTCGCCGTTCAGCTGCGGACATGGCCTGTTCATGCCGCGACATTGACGCAGTGTTCCGAGGCCATGTTTTTTAGCGCCGTTGCTTCGCTTGACTCTGACGTATTCATCGGTGAGCTGAAGCCCACCCTACGAAGTTATGGCGCGCCGTATTCAGGCTGGCCAGTTTGGAAGGACGTTGCTTTGATGGACGCAAGCCCACTCTGCTAGATGGCCCGGCAATGCGGTCGGAGCACACTGACGGTTTTTGTAGGGTGGGCTTCAGCCCACCAAGGCATCTATCGAGCGGCTCTTGCCCACCAAGCTTGATGCCGCTATCCATTCTCCCGAAGCTGCCTCGGGGGCATGTGGCATGTGATTCGTAGGGTGGATGTCGCGCTTTACATCCACCACCACACCGCTCGGTGGATCGCCACCCGGTGAATCGCCACCCGGTAAATCGGTCAGGCGTGATCCACCCTACCAACGGCCTAGAACAGGTTGCGGGGCAACCAGACGATCATCACCGCGCAGAACACGGCAAGACCGATACAGAACCAGAAGAATCTGTTTTGACGGCGATCCCCTGCGGTGTCGGCCAGGGCGGGGAGGGGCATGCCGCAGTTGCTGCATTCGGCTTCCTGCGGCGGATTGGGTTGCTGGCAATACAGGCATCTGGGCATGGCAGCGTCCTCTCTAGTTCACTTCCAGCTTGCCATGCACTGCTGCTGTTAGAGGTTGACGGTAATCAATGAGTTGCAAGAGGTTCGCGCCCCTGCGCCAACTGCCCCCGAGGGGCTGGTGAGCAGGTGTATCGCTGGCGCGTTACTCGAAGGATTCGAGGCGTTGACGATCAAGAATGGTGATCTGGCGGCCTTCCTGGGTGATGATTTCCTCATCGATCAAGCGCCTGATGATCCGCGAGAATGTCTCCGGCTGGATCGACAGATGGCCGGCGATCAGCTGCTTGGCCATGGGCAGCTCGAAGCTGCTGCCTTCATCCTTCAAACGCGCCAGCTGAGTCATCAGATAGCGCACCACGCGGTGGGTGGCGTTCTTCAGCGAAAGGGTTTCGATTTCGTTGATGCGCTGGTGCAAGCGTACGCTGAGCTTGCCGAGCAGGGCGAAAGAGAGCTTCTGGTTCGCTTCCAGCAGGCGCATGTAGGCCGCGTTGGAGAAGCGATAGACCTGCGTCGGACAGACAGCTTGGGCCGAGGCGACATAGTTGGGCGTGTCCATCAGCATCATCGCTTCGGCAAAGGTCTGGCGATTGCCGATCACCTCGAAGACTTTCTCCTGGCCGTCCGGGGTGAGGCGGTAGATTTTCACCGCGCCGGAAATTACGAAATAGAACGAATGCGCCGGTTCGCCCTGATGAAAAAGGTTGTCGCCCTTGTCCAGGTTGAGCAACTGACTTGCGCTCATCAGCTCGTCCATCTGTTCGTCGTTCAAGGGTTCGAACAGGTGGTGGCTGCGCAGAATCTGGTTGTGTACGCGGTGAAGCACCATGCAAGGCATCCTTAATTTCTAATAATTGAGTCGTCTGCAATCATGTTTGCAGAGCGGAACGGTACCTGCGCTCAAACAGGCAGGCCGAAGCCGCTTCGAGAGCGCAGTGAAAAGTCTTACAGAGCCTAGCCCAGATGCCATGGCGCGCGTATTGATGCAGGCCGGATTAGGCTGATGCAGATCCTTCCGCGCATGCCTTACCGAAGCGGTTTTCGGTCTCGCTGCAGTGAGGCGGTGTCGGTGGTCCATCGCTGATCGATGTCAGCGGGCAAAGCAGGGCGCGTACCCAGCTCGTTGTGACTGCCTGTCGCCTGTGCGGTATCGATCACCACGTCGAGTGCCACGCCGCTGGCCAGCGCCAGCATCGACGCCATTGCAAGGCCCCAAGCCAGGGGTTGGATGACTGCTTTCATGTGCACCTCCGGTACTGCAGGGAGCGGGCCGTCTGGCCCGTAGCGTTGAGGTCGTTTCAGTGTGCCTGGGCGAACAGAATGTTGTTCTCCAGATGAATGTGCTGCATCAGATCGCCACGCAGTTCTTCGAGCCCGCGATACAGCGCAAGCCAGGTGTTGCAGGCGTTCGCTGGCGGGGTGATGTCGTTGGTCAGTTCGGCCAGCCGTTGCAGCGCGGCGCCGTGCTGATCGTGTTCATAACGCATCACCGCAATCGGACCCTGAGTCTGGGGTAGCTGAATGTTGCGCTGCAGCATGGGGAAGAGAATCTGCTCTTCCTTGAGCATGTGGCTCTCCAGCTCCTGCTGCATGCTCCAGAGGTGCTCGGCGAGGCCGGTCGGGCAGTCCGGCTTGTTGCCGTGAACCTGTTCGACACGACTGGCCAGGCGAATGAGTTCGGGCAGTTGGTCGCGATGACGCTCGTGGAAGCGTTCGAGGATGAATTCGATCAACGCACCTGCGGGCTCGCCGCGCCAGTCTGGCTCCGTCGCCGGTTCCCCCGTCAGTGCGGCGAGCTCGCCTGCGATGACTTGGGCGTCGAGGTTGCGCTGCATGGCGGCGTCGCGCAGCGGGGTGTCTCCACCGCAGCAGAAGTCCAGTTTGTATTGGCGAAACACGCGTGTGGCACCAGGGATCCGGCAGGCCAGGCTGCCCAGGGTTTGCTCGATAAGCGCAGTCGTCATGGCGGCGTCCCATGAGTGGATGTTGCTTGTACTGGAGCAAACCCTGTGCCATGGACAAATCATTGATTATTAGAGGGAAAATAATTTGATTGGTGAAATCTACCAAGGCGGTATAGGGTTTAAAAAACCTTACGGGTAGTAATCACCATGATGGAAGAAGCCCTGCTTGCCGATCTTGTCACCGAGCTGCCCAATGCGGTTCGCCTGCAACGCTTGGTGCACACGCTGCATCAGCGCTTTCGCTGTGGAGCAGTAGTGCTGCTACGCCTCGATGACGACACGCTGCGCCCGCTGGCGGCGGTGGGGCTGGTGCAGGAGGCACTGGGGCGGCGCTTCGTGGTGGCTCAGCATCCCCGGTTGGCGGCGATTCTCTCGCAACGCGAGCCCACCTGGTTCGAGCCTGACAGTCGATTGCCCGACCCCTATGACGGTCTGCTTGATGCGCATGTCGGCGAACCCTTGCCGGTGCACGACTGCATGGGCGTCAGCCTGTTCGTCGAGGGCAAACTGTGGGGAGCGCTGACCCTCGATGCACTGCACGCAGGGACTTTCGACGACGACGCGCGGCGCGACCTGCAGCGCTACACCCTGGTGATCGAGGCGGCCATCCGTATTACCCGGTTGGAGCACGAAAACCGCGGTCTGCGCCTCGCACGCAGCGACGTGCTGGAAACCACACAGGTGCCGGGCGACGGCGAAATTCTCGGGCAAAGCACGGTGATCCGCGAGCTGTTGCGTGAGCTGGAAGTGGTGGCCGACTCGGAGCTGCCGGTGCTGCTCCTGGGTGAAACCGGCGTAGGCAAGGAGTTGTTCGCGCGCTGGCTGCATCGTCACTCGCGGCGGCGCAACAAACCGCTGGTGCTGGTCAATTGCGCGGCGTTGCCCGAATCGCTGGCCGAAAGCGAGCTGTTCGGTCATGTGAAGGGTGCCTTCTCCGGTGCGACCACCGACCGGCCTGGCCGTTTCGATGCGGCCAATGGCGGCACGCTGCTGCTCGATGAAGTCGGCGAGCTGCCGTTGGTGGTGCAGGCCAAGCTGCTGCGCACCTTGCAGAATGGGGAAATCCAGCGCCTCGGGGCTGACAAGCCGCGTCAGGTCGATGTGCGCATTATCGCGGCGACCAACCGCAACCTGCGTGACAGCGTACGTGACGGGCATTTCCGCGCTGATCTCTATCACCGTCTTTCGGTTTATCCAGCGCCGATTCCGCCTCTGCGCGAACGCGGCAACGATGTCCTGATTCTGGCGGGCTACTTTCTCGAATTGAACCGTGCGCGTTTGGGCCTGCGCAGCATGCGGCTGTCGCCCGCTGCCGAACGGGCATTGCTCGGCTATGGCTGGCCGGGCAACGTCCGGGAGCTGGAGCACGTGATCAGCCGGGCGGCGCTGCGGTTGCTCAGTCGGGGCGCCTCGCGCAGCGAAATACTCACGCTGGAACCGGACCTGCTGGCGCTGGACAACGAGCACGCCAGCTCTTTCGCCCCGGCTGCCGATGTCGAGCCGGCGCCCGCAGAAGAGGAGATCGTCTCGTTGCGCGAAGCCGTCGATGGCGCCCAGCGCCAGGCGATCATCCGCGCGCTGGAGGCCAGCGGTGAGAACTGGGCGCAGGCCGCGCGGTTGCTGGACGTCGATTCGAGCAACCTGCACAAACTGGCGCGGCGGCTGAAACTGAAATGAGGCGGTCGACCAAGCCGCAATGCCGCTGGTGGTTGTTCCGCCAGTCGGCGTGAGTTGTCTTCGAGGTGTCGCGGTCTAAGCTCCAACTATCACCAACAGGAGATTTCCATGGCTCTGGACCATGACCAGTTCAACCAGCTGCTGAGCGAAGCCCAGGCCCACGCCGACCGTGCCGTCAGCGAGAACAACCCGCAGCATTATCAGCAGGCGTTCGAATCCAGCCTCAAGGCGATGCGTCTGCTCGCTGAAGAGTCCGGCAACTGGCGGGACGCTGTCGTTCGCGCGACCGAGGAGTTTCAGGGCGACGAAGGGATATAGCGCGACGCCAGTCCGAGCGGAGGCCGCCTGATTGCCCGGCAGCGCACGCTGGGAACGCGTCTGCTCGGGACTTGCATCGCTGGGCAGTCCCGAGCCAGCGCCAGCGCTGCCTTTTACCCTGTCCCGGCGAGTCCCTTCGCTCAGCGCAACTTGTGCAGGGCACCTCTTCAGCTTCGCCTCCTTGACGCTTATCAATGCCTCCCACTGGAGGCCTACCTAGACTGCCGACTTTCCGTCCGGCCCGGACGGGCACCTTTGCCGCAGGCAGGGTGCGCATGATTCCGCATGTCTAGGAGTTGCCATGCACTTGGTCTGTCCAGCAGGTAGCCTGCCCGCACTCAAGGCTGCCGTTCAGCAGGGTGCCGACGCCGTTTACGTCGGTTTTCGCGACGACACCAACGCCCGCCATTTCGCCGGCCTCAACATGGATGCGAAGCAGCTCGACAAGGGGCTGCAGCTGATCCGCGAAAAGCGTCGCCAGCTCTATATTGCCGTCAACACCTACGCCCAGCCGCAAGGCTGGTCCCGCTGGCAGCGTGCGGTCGATCAGGCCGCCGACCTCGGTGTCGACGCGCTGATCGCTGCCGATCCCGGCGTGCTTGGTTACGCCGCCAAACGGCACCCGCAGCTCAATCTGCACCTGTCGGTCCAGGGCTCGGCCACCAATGCCGCCGCGCTGGCCTTCTACCAACAGCGCTACAACATCAAGCGCGCCGTGCTGCCGCGGGTGCTGTCGCTCAAGCAGGTCAAGCAGGTCGCCGCCAGCAGTCCGGTGCCGATCGAGGTGTTCGCTTTTGGCAGCCTGTGCATCATGGCCGAAGGTCGCTGTCACCTTTCGTCCTACCTCACCGGTGAATCTCCGAATCTGTGCGGCGTCTGTTCGCCAGCCAAGGCGGTGCGTTGGAGCGAGGAGCCGGAAGGGCTGACCTCGCGGCTGAACAACGTGCTCATTGACCGTTATGCCGAAGGCGAATCAGCCGGTTATCCGACACTGTGCAAGGGCCGCTTCATGGTCAACGGCGAGCGCTTCCATGCACTTGAGGAGCCGACCAGCCTGAATACCTTGGACCTTATTCCGGAGCTGGCCAACATCGGCGTCACGGCGATGAAGATCGAGGGGCGGCAACGCAGCCCCGCCTATGTCGAGCAGGTCACCCGCGTCTGGCGCTCGGCGCTGGACGCCTATCTGCAGGCGCCGCAGCGTTATGCCGTGCAGCCCGGCTGGCGCGACGTCCTCGACGGCTTGTCGGAGGGTTCGCAAACGACCCTTGGCGCTTACCACCGGGCGTGGCAGTGAACCTCTTCAGGGAGCAAATATGAAACTCAGCCTAGGCCCCGTGCTGTTCTATTGGGATCGCCAGCAGACGCTGGACTTCTATGCCGACATGGCAGACATGCCGCTGGATGTGATCTATTTCGGCGAAACCGTCTGTTCCAAGCGCCGCGACATGGGCCTGGACGACTGGCTCGGTCTGGCCCGCGAGCTCAAACAGCGGTCGACGGCGCAGCTGGTGCTGTCCGGCCTGGCGCTGGTCGAGGCGGCTTCGGAGCTGTCCAGCCTGCGCCGGCTCTGCGAAAACGGCGAGCTGCTGGTCGAGGCCAATGACATGGGCGCGGTGCAGTACCTGTCCGAGAGAGGCGTGCCCTTCGTCGGTGGCCCGGCGCTCAACCTCTACAACGGCCTTGCACTGGCCGAGCTGGTCAGCAGCGGCATGCAGCGCTGGGTGCCGCCAGTGGAACTCTCCGGAGCCATGATCCGCGACGCGCGCGTGCAACTGTCTCAGCTCGGGGTGCCCATGCCGGAAATCGAGATTTTCGCCTACGGCCACCTTCCGCTGGCCTATTCGGCGCGCTGCTTCACCGCTCGCGCGGAAAATCGACCGAAGGATGATTGCCAGTTCTGTTGCCAGAACTATCCCGAAGGTATCCCGCTGTTGAGCCAGGAGGGCGAGGCGCTGTTCACCATCAATGGCATCCAGACCCTGTCGGCGTCGGTCAGCAACCTGCTGGCGGACTATCCGGCGCTGGTCGACAGCGGGGCCGAGCTGCTGCGGCTCAGCCCGCGTGCGTCGGGCATGACCGAGGTGGTGCAGGCATTCGACGCGGTGCGCAACGGTGGCCTGCCACCGCTCGCCGTCGACGGCTGCAACGGTTACTGGCATGGCCAGCCCGGCATGCTGCGCGCCGAGGAGGCCGGATTATGCTGAAGCCTCGGGCGCACCTGTTGAAACTCGGAGAGCATCTGTTGCCGCTGGCTGCGCGAACCCCGTTCGCGCTGCAACGTATCGCGCTGGAGCGCAGCCTCAATCAGGTCTTTGCTGAGCCCCTGGCTGATGATGCCTTCGAGGCACTGGAAGGTAACTGGATGCGCCTGGAAGTCGTCGACCTCAACCTGGCCTGGTGCCTGAGTTGCGAGCGGCAGAAATTGCGCATCGTCGAGCAGGCCCCGATTCAGGTCACCATCCGTGGTAACTGGCGAGAATTTCTGCTGCTCGCCAGTCGCCAGGAAGACCCCGATACGCTGTTTTTTCGTCGCCGGTTGGTGATCGAAGGCGACACCGAACTCGGCCTGGCCATCAAGAACCTGATCGACAGTCTGGACCCGGACCTGCTGCCGTCATGGTTATGGAAACTGCTGCAGGGCGCGGGAGAGGAAGTGGCGCTGGCAGGTCGCGCGCAGCCGGTCAGTGCCTGAACGAGCATTGACCGGCCAGGCCGACATCACCCACCCAGCCGCCGCGGTGAGCCGCTACACCGAGTGCAGTTGGGGCCGCGGTTTCATCCGGTCGCTGGCGATGATGTTGCGCATGTCCTCGAACAGCGCATCGGCTTCGGCCTCGGAGCAGTCTTCGCGGTAACGCTTGCGCAGACCGTAGCTGCTGAGGGTGATGTGTACGTTGGCGACAACGCCGTGCTGCGCCAGGCAGGCACGCGCGCAGTGCAGCGGACAGCCGTCGATGGCCAGGATCGCCCTGCCGGAGTTGGCCTTGTTGACCAGCGAGCTGACCCGGCCGCCAACACCGGCGATGCAGGACATTTCTGCCAGGCCGGCGCGGTCCAGACGCACGGCGAGGGTATTGGCCAGTTGCGCCACGTTGGAACAGCCCGAGCAGGCGTACACCAGGGGCAGGCGGGGTTTGGACATGCTGTTCTCCTGATCTGTTAGGGCTATCGCCAGTATCCGAGTCAGTCCGGAAATGGCCTATGACGGCTATCAAGAAGCTGGGTCAATCCGCCGCAGCTCAGTCCTGATAGGCGGCCAATCCCTGACTGTCGAGTATCTCGATGCGCCGGCGTTGTACGCTGATCATTCCGGACTCGATGAGCCGGTGCAGGATGCGCGAAAAGGTTTCCGGCTGGATGCCCAGCTTGGACGCGATCAAGCGCTTGGGCACATCGAGGGTGACGACGCCGCTGTCGTCCTCCTGCGATTGATAGAGAAAGCGCACCACGCGATGGCTGGCGTTGGCCAGGGTCAGGGTATCGATCTCGTTCAGGCGCTGGTGCAGGCGGATACTCAAGGTGCCAAGGATGTCCAGGCAGATGCTCGGGTGCTGCTCGAGCATGCGCCGGTAGTGCGGCCCGTGGAGGCTGGCAACCAGGCTGGCCTTCAGTGCCGTGGCACTGACCGGATAATTCGGCGCGCCGGTGAACAGCAAGGCTTCTGCAAACGACTCGCCGGCGCGGATTACCTCGACCAGTTTTTCTTGCCCGTCGCAGACCACGCGGTGCAGCTTCACCTGGCCGCTGAACAGAAAGTAGAACCGCTCGGCCTTGTCACCTTGATGAAACAGCGAGGCGCCCGCAGGCACGCGCTTGAGGTTGGCCGAGGCGCACACCTCCTGCAGCGCCGCTTCGGGCAGCCGGCTGAACAGGTGGTGTCGGCGGAGGTCCGCAACAAGGGATGTTTCGGTCAGCATGGTTCCTCCGCCGGTACCTGTCCGGGATTGTTCGACGTTGCATCCTAGGAGCACGCATCACCCAGCTTCCTTGATCGCAGACAAGATCCTCGACCGTGAATGCCTCGGAGCCTGTTTTAAAAATACGGCAGGGGTGAATTGACGATGGTCAATTCGCTCTGCATCGCTTTTGCCTACATTCCACACCATCTAGTGCTTAACGATTTTTTAACAACTACATATGGTGATGGAGGCGTGATGCTGGGGCTTGGGGAAGTGGATCGGCCGGTTTCGCTGCGCAAACGGGACGGACGCCTGGTGGCGTTCGAACTGGACAAGATCGGTGCTGCGATCGAGGCCGCTGGCCTTGCGACCGGTGAATTCGAACCGGTCACTGCCCAGGCGCTGGCTGCTCAGGTCCTGGCGCGTCTGCCGCAGCGGGTAGTGGCGGTCGAGCTGGCTCAGGATGCCGTCGAGCGTGTGTTGATGGAGGCGGGTTATTACGACACAGCGCGGGCGTACATCGTCTACCGCGAGCGCCATGGACGGCTGCGGCGCGATCGCAAGTCACTGGTCGACGTCGCCTCGTCGATGAACGAATACCTCTCGCGCGAAGACTGGCGGGTACGCGCCAACGCCAACCAGGGCTACTCGCTGGGTGGGCTGATTCTCAATGTGTCGGGCAAGGTCACTGCCAACTACTGGCTGGACGAGGTCTACAGCCCGGAAATCGGCATCGCCCATCGCGAGGGCGACCTGCACATCCATGATCTGGACATGCTCGCCGGCTACTGTGCGGGCTGGTCGCTGCGCACGCTGCTCAACGAAGGTTTCAATGGCATTCCTGGTCGGGTCGAGGCCGGGCCGCCGAAGCACCTGTCCAGCGCGCTGGGGCAGATGGTCAACTTTCTCGGCACGCTGCAGAACGAGTGGGCCGGCGCCCAGGCATTCAGCAGCTTCGATACGTACCTTGCGCCCTTCGTGCGCAAGGATGGCTTGGGGTTCGCGGAAATCCGCCAGGCGATCCAGGAATTCATCTACAACCTCAACGTGCCGTCGCGCTGGGGCACCCAGACGCCCTTTACCAACCTGACCTTCGACTGGGTCTGCCCGGAAGACCTGCGCGAGCAGATCCCCTACATCGGCGGCGTCGAGATGCCCTTCGCCTACGGAGACCTGCAGGCCGAGATGGAGCTGATCAACCGCGCCTACATCGAGGTCATGCAGGCTGGCGACGGGCTGGGCCGGGTGTTCACCTTTCCGATCCCGACTTACAACATCACCCACGATTTCCCCTGGGACAGCGAGAACGCCGAGCGCCTGTTCGAGATGACCGCGCGTTACGGCTTGCCGTACTTCCAGAATTTCCTCAATTCGGACATGCAGCCCAATCAGGTTCGCTCGATGTGCTGTCGCCTGCAGCTGGATGTGCGCGAGCTGCTCAAGCGCGGCGGCGGGCTGTTCGGCTCAGCGGAGCAGACAGGCTCGCTCGGCGTGGTGACGATCAACTGCGCGCGCCTTGGCTACCTGCATGCCGGCGACTGGACCGGGCTGATCGAGCATCTCGATGCGCTGCTGGAGCTGGCGCGGCAGAGCCTGGAGGTCAAGCGCAAGGTGATTCAGCACCACATGGACGCCGGCCTGTATCCCTACACCAAGCGATACCTGGGCACGCTGCGCAACCATTTCTCCACCATTGGCGTGAATGGGCTGCACGAGATGGTGCGCAACTACACCGAGGACAGTGACGGCCTGCACACCGAGGCCGGACGGCGTTTGGCCGTCGATCTGCTCGACCATGTGCGGGAAGAGCTGGTGCGCTTTCAGGAAGAAACCGGCCACCTCTACAACCTCGAGGCGACACCGGCCGAAGGCACCACCTACCGCTTCGCCAAGGAAGATCGCAGGCGTTTCCCTGAGATTTTGCAGGCTGGCTCTGCCGAGGCGCCGTACTACACCAACTCGTCGCAGCTGCCGGTGGGTTTCACCGATGACCCGTTCGAAGCGCTGATGCTGCAGGACGAGCTGCAGACCAAATACACCGGCGGCACCGTGTTGCACCTGTACATGGCCGAGCAGATTTCCTCGGCGCAGGCCTGCAAGAACCTGGTGCGCACCGCGCTGGGTCGATTCCGTCTGCCTTACCTGACCATTACCCCGACGTTCTCGATCTGCCCGGTGCATGGCTATCTCAGCGGTGAACACGAGTTCTGCCCGAAATGCGACGAGGCGCTGATCGCCAAACAACAGAGCTGCTGCGTCTGAGCCTCTTGTGACTGGGGCGCGGTCGTTGCGCGCCCCGGCGTCAATACAAACCGGACCAGCCATTAGGCGCCGGCTTGCTGGCGATCACCGTTATGGCTGCGCCGACCGGCGAATCCCGGAGCTACAACAAATCATCCACCCCTGAAGGAGCGACACATGACTCAAACCACCCAACTGCCTGAAGCCCAACGCCAGCGTTGCGAGGTCTGGACCCGCGTCATGGGCTATCACCGCCCGGTCGCGGCATTCAATCCTGGCAAGCAGTCCGAGCACCGCGAGCGGACTCATTTCACCGAGCAGGCTGCAGGGTTGGCTCGCTAGCCATGGGCGCCGCGCTACGGGTCGGCGGCATGGTGCAGCTGACCACGCTCGATTTCCCTGATCACTTGGCCTGCGTGCTGTTCTGTCAGGGTTGTGGCTGGCGTTGTCGCTATTGCCACAACCCGCAGTTGATCCCGACTTGTGGTGCCGAGGAGCGCGGCTGGGACGAGATTCTCGGCTTCCTCGACCAGCGGGTCGGCTTGCTCGAAGCGGTCGTATTCAGCGGCGGTGAGCCAACCCTGCAGCTGGCCCTGCCGGACGCCATCGAGCAGGTCCGCGCCAAGGGATTCAAGATCGGACTGCACAGCGCCGGCATCAAGCCGAAACTGTTTCGCCAGGTGCTGCCGCTGGTGGACTGGGTGGGCTTCGACGTCAAGGCGTTGCCTGAACATGGCCGGCTGATCACGGGCGTCGAAGGCAGTGGCGAGGCAAACTGGAAAAGTCTCGAAGCGCTTGTTGCGAGCGGCGTGGACTATGAGTGCCGCACCACCGTGCACTGGCAGCTGTTCGATGCTGAACGCCTGTGGGACATGGCGCAGCGCTTGCGCAAACTGGGTGTCGAACGGTTCGCCGTGCAATGCGTGCGTACCGGCCGAATGCTCGATGAGTCTCTCGCCGACAGCCGTGCGCCCTACGATCAGCAAAAACTCTGGGATCGCATGGGGCGGCTGTTTCCGTCGTTCGTGTTGCGAGGTTGATCAATCGATGTTTGACGGTGGGCTGAGGCGAACACTGCCCGGCCCGCCCGACGGACAGATTGCATGCCAGCCGCCGCGGGTAGGCTGGGCTTCAGCCCACCGTCGCTTGAGCGCGAATGAATCAGCTCCAGCCCCAGAACTGCAGATACCAGCCATAGCCCACCACCGCTGTCGCCAGTCCTGTGCAAGCGAAGGCTAACAGGCGACGCAGGCCGTTGGCGCCGTAACGGCTGATCACCTTCCAGGCCAGGTACAGACTCCAGCCAATCGCACCGGCCAGGAGCAAGGCACGGGTTGGCTGCGCCCAGGCGAGGATGAACCCTTCATACCGCAACAGCTTTATTGTGGTGGCCGACAGCCCGAGAAACAGTCCGGCGCCGCCCAGCGGGGTGAACGCCAGCGCCAGGTGGTGGAACACCTCACCTCGGCGTTTCATCAGGCGCACCGCACCTTGCAGCAGCAGCCAGAGCGCGCCACCGATCAGCAGCGAACTGGCGCCGATGTAGGCAAGGATTGCCGCCCCGTCGAGCCAGGTGAAGGCATCGTTGTTCTGCGGGTAATGCGTCAGCAGCCACCAGGGTGCATTGGCCTCCAGCGGCCAGAAGATATCGCGATCCACCAGCCATTCGGCAGCAGTCTGCTTGAGGCTGATGAACCAGGGGCTGACTGTCCATTGGAACGCGCCCATGGCCAGCCCGATCATGCCGAACAGCAGCAAGCTGCTGTTCCAATGGCCATGCTGCGCCTGGTTGCCGACGATGAGGATTTCCTGGTTCGGCGAGCGGGCGGCGAGGGCGACAGCGCCGCGCTGGCCACTGCAACGACCACAGGCGTGACATTCACTGTTGCCCTGCATGCGGCGAATGTCGATCAGCGGGGCGCAGTTGGGCGTGGCCAGTCGCGGCCCTTCGTTGGCCTGCCAGCGTTCCTCGTCCACCTTGTAGTGCATCGGCGCCAGGCGGGCGAGCAGGCCGAACACGCCGCTGACCGGGCACAGGTGTCGGCACCAGACACGTTTGCCGCGGCCATAGAGATAGCCGACGAGCATCGCCGCGACCGTCGAGCCACCCAGGATCAGCGCGGCAGCCTGACCGTAGTCGTAGACGCTGATCAGCTGGCCGTAGACGGTGGTCAGCACGAACGCAATGGTCGGCCAGCCGCTCCAGCGGATCCATTGCGGGGTGCGTTTGTTCAGCCCCCGCCAGCTGACCCACTCGCTGAGCGAGCCCTCCGGGCAGAGCACACCGCACCAGAGACGACCGAACAAGACCATCGACAGCAAGACAAAGGGCCACCAGAGCCCCCAGAACAGGAACTGGGCGAACACCGTGATGTTGTCGAGCATCCGTGCTTCGGACGGCGGCAGCGACAGAAACGCTGGCACCAGCAGCAGCACCAGGTAGAAGCCCACCACCAGCCACTGGATCAGGCGAATGGTCTTGGCGTGCTGGCGCAACAGGTCGCCGATGCGCGCCAGCCAAGGAGCATTGCTGATCATGCGGTGCGAGCCTCCAGACGAGCCTCCGGCTTCGGTCGCAGCCACGTCCAGACGGCCAGCCAATACAGCGCCATCAGGATGACCGCTGCCAGCGAGGGCATGGCGCGGTAACCGGTCAGCCCTGCGAGGGTGCTGCCCAGCGTGCTGCCGTCATCGAGCAGGACAGAGGTGTCCCACAGCGGATCGCCGAAGACGGTGTACAGCACCTCCGGAACCTCCATGCCCATCAGCTGCCCGCTGAAACGGTCGAGCCCGCCCATCAGCAGGGCTGCGCCGAGCAGCAACAGCAGGGCTTCGCTGACCTTGAAGAAGTGCCTCCAGGAAAACAGCCGGCTGCCAGCCTGCAAGGCCGCGTAGCTCAGCAATGCGAGCGCAAAGCCCAGCAGACCTCCTATGACAAAGCCGGTCAGGTCCGCTCCGTCTTGCTGATGACCGATGCCGTAGAGAAACACCACCGTTTCGCTGCCCTCGCGCGCCACGGCGAGCATCGCCAGTACCAGCAGGCCGACGCCGCTGCCCTGGCTGAGATGTGTCGCGGCACTGTCTACCAGGTTGCGCTTGAGGTCGCGCCCGTGGTGGTGCATCCAGCCGACCATCTGCAGGATCAGCAGCGCCGCAGCCAGCAGCATGGCGCACTGGAACCACTCACCGGCGGGACCGGCCAGCCAGTCGCCGGCGCTGAGAATGCCCCAGGCCAGCAGCGAAGCCAGACCCAGGCCGGCCACCACGCCGCCCCAGAGCATGCGCAGCGCATGACGGTTGCCCGGCTGCTGACTCAGCCAGGCATGCAGGATGCCGATGACCAGTAGCGCCTCGACGCTTTCACGCCAGACGATGAACATTGATTGGCCCATGTCGCTTCTCCTGTTGAGAGACTACTTGGCGATGATTTCGCCTTCCGGGAGGTCCATGTGGAACTCGTCGAAGAAGGGGTAGCGGCCGGGTTTGAGCGGATGGATGACGACAAACGAGGTGACGCCGGGCGAGAGCACCTTTTCCACCCGCAGTGGCGTGCTCTCGAATTCGGTCGGACCATTGCCCGCATTGATGACGATGATCTTGAAGCGCTGGCGGGCCGGGACTTCGAGGGTCGCCGGCTCGAAATGGCCGTCGCGAATGGTCAGCTCATACGTCGGCAACCCGGCCTGGACGCCGCCGGCAAAGCTGGCAACGAGCAGGGCGAGGGCAGGAAGCAGGGCGCGTTGCATGCTCACCTCCGACTCAATAACCGCCTTTCTTGCCGATGCCGGCATAGGTGAACTCGTAGTTCAGCGTGCACTGCTCGAACCAAGGCGCAACGCCGGTTTCCTTGTCGACGTGACGGCCGAACATCGTGTGCTTGCCATCCGGCGGCGAGACGATGAAGGTCAGCTGGTACTTGCCCGGCCCCATCAGCTTGACGTTGTCGCCATAGTGCGGGCCGTCATTGGCGACCATCGGGTGGAAGTCGCCTTCGATTTTCTCGTCCGAACCCTTCTTGCTCAGCGCATAGCGGATGTTGAGGTAGGAGACGAAGCTGCCTTCCTGCCAGCCATTGCGGTTGCCTTCGGTAGCGGAAATGTCGGCTTCCAGGTGCACGTCGGATTTGGCGGCTTCGAGCATCATGCCGGCCGGCTCCATCTCGACCGGTTGCAGGTAAACGGCACCGACTTCCATGCCACCGCACTGCTGCGGTTCACCGATGGGGTATTCCTTGGCCTGAGCGAGGGGAGCGAGCAGCAACGAAGCGATGGCGAGAGTAGCGGGAATGCGCATGAAGCCTCCGAGGAGAAAGATAAAAGACGTGGAGAGGTTCGCACCTGTGATGCTTAACGATAATGATTCGCGTCAATTTTGAATGAAATACTTTGTAACGTATACCCTCGACTGCTGCTTGTCGTTGCTTCTGATCGAGCGCCAGGCGCCGTCTACAGGGACTTCCGAGCCATTTCTGCGTTGAGTTGTCACACCCCGCTCGGGCGCTCAACCGGCGGCGATCTGTTCGCTGCAGCTGCGACGGGTGGGTAATGCTGCAGACGATTTAAAGCTGCGAGCCAGATCGATAGCGGCCTACCATATGCACTTTCGGAGTCGGGGAATTTCATGACTCAAGCTGTACTGGATGCCAGAACCGCCCGTGTACTGCCCTGGCTGGTCGCTATCGCGTTCTTCATGCAGACCCTGGATGGCACCATTCTCAACACCGCCTTGCCGGCGATGGCCCGCGACCTTGCCGAAGATCCACTGCGGATGCAGGGCGTGGTCATCGCCTACATGCTCACCGTGGCGCTGCTGATTCCGGCGTCGGGCTGGGTGGCGGATCGCTTTGGTACTCGGCCGGTTTTCTTTTCCGCTATCGCGCTGTTCACGCTGGGTTCGCTGCTGTGTGCGATGAGCACCAGCTTCAACCAACTGGTGATGTCGCGTGTGGTGCAGGCGGTCGGAGGCGCGCTGATGCTGCCGGTCGGAAGGCTGGTGATACTGCGGGCCTACCCGCGCAGCGAGTTTGTCCGGGTGATGACCTTCATCGCACTACCGGGCATGGTTGGACCTCTGATGGGTCCGACGCTCGGTGGCTGGTTGGTCCAATACGCATCCTGGCACTGGATTTTTTTGATCAACCTGCCGGTGGGATTGATTGGCTGCATCGCTGCCTTTCGTTTCATGCCCGACCTGAAGAGCGCCGAGCGCATGCGCTTCGATACCGTCGGCTTTCTGCTATTCGGTGGCGCCATGGTGCTGATCACCATTGCGCTTGAAGGCCTCGGCGAGATGCAAATGCCCCACGCCCGCGTGATGTTGCTGGTGGCCATCGGCAGTGCTTGCCTCGCGGCCTACTGGTTGCGCGCCGGTCACATTGATAAACCGCTGTTCAGTCCGACGCTGTTCCACACCCGCAGCTTTGCCGTGGGCATCTTTGGCAACCTGTTCGCACGATTGGGCAGCGGGGCATTGCCGTTCCTGCTGCCATTGCTGCTGCAGGTCGCGCTAGGCTATTCCCCGGCGCAGGCGGGCATGACCATGATCCCGTTGGCGCTGGGAGCGATGTTGATCAAACCTTTGGCCAAGCCGCTGATCGACCGCCTCGGTTACCGGCGCATCCTCATCGGCAACACGCTGTTGTTAGGCAGCCTGATCGCCAGTTTGGCGACCATCGACGGGCAGACTTCGACCGTGTTGCTGCTGCTGCACCTGAGCCTGATCGGTATGGTCAATTCCATGCAGTTCACGGCGATGAACACCGTGACGCTGGTGGGGCTGAGCAACCAGAACGCCAGCAGCGGCAACAGCCTGCTATCGGTGGTGGTGCAGTTGTCGATGAGCCTGGGGGTCGCCTCGGCCGGTGCCCTGCTGGGCGGCTTTACCGTGCCGGGTGCGGATGGCGCAGCCGTGTTGGATGCATTCCACCTGACCTTCCTGTGCATCGGCGCGATGTCAATGCTGGCTGCATCGTTGTTCTTTCAGTTGGACAGCAAGCAAACCATGGCCGGCCGCCACATCGACACCGAGTGATCGGGCGTTGGATCAGTCGATACAAAGCTCGATTTCTTCCTCCTCCTCAGGGATCTCATCGGTGACGATCACTCGCGCATGGTGGCTGGTTTCCTCCTCCATGCGCAGGCCATAGTAGCGGTCGTCATACGCATCCCAGAATGCTTGGACCTGCTCCATTGTAGCGGCCTCAAGGAGTACCTCCAGGCTGTGCTCCAGGACAATGGTGTAGAGTTTTTCGGCAGACATGATTAGCAGGCTCGTGCTCGATTCAAGAGGCGGCTGCTCCTCTGCAGCCGTGATGTCATTCTGACAGCTGAGGGGCCTTTGCAAGCTTCCGCTCATCGCCTGAAAAGAGATTCCCGCTGAACGGTTAGCCTCAATTTGGAACTGTTCGAATTGGGTTGTTCTGGCGAATGTTGTGTTCAGCCAGCCCACGACTCCCGTATCGATATGTCGTGAATTGCGACATATCGGTTCGCTTGCAGGTCACTGCCGAAGTTTCCTCGCTCTGAGCCTTCTGGCACGCAGCACCAGGTTTGCCACCGCTCGGGACACGCTTGTGACCCTCATTGAGTTCGCCCAAAACCCGCTGCCTTTGTTTACCTGTACGAGTAAACATTATCGACCTGTAAGTTGTAGCGACATATTGTTTAGCCATCGCCGGATATGCCGGTGGCAACAGAAGGATTTGATCTATGGGAACAATGGGAACGTTCTGGACGGTGACGGGAGGTTCGCTTTGCGCTGCGCTGGTGTTGGCCATCATTCTGTGGCTGCAGTGGTTGCAGCTCAGGCAACACAAGGTGGAACTCGCCGTGCTGCGTGATCTGCTAAAGGGGCTCGGTGAGATCATCCAGCGTCTGGAGCACGAAAAGGCCGAGCTGAGCGCCGGCCTGCGAGCGGAAACGGGGCAGGTCGAGTTACTCAAGCGGCAACTGAGTCAGCTACGTGGATGACTCAGTCTGCTCGCGTTCTTTGTGTTTTTACCCCTGAGGGCTGTGTTCCGCCTGCTCGCAATATTGCCGGTAGCTTTCCGCTAAGTCGGACGGGCACACACCACACTGGCGATTGCCAGGCACCGCGTGATCGATGAACTTCGGATACGGCAGATCCAGCTCCGCCATGATCGTTCTGAATTGCTCCAGCGATACGGCTTCGCCCAGTCGCGGATTGCGGCGCTTTTCCTGGGCGATGGTCGATACGCGGCGGTCATGGTAATCGTGGCCGGGATAAACCAGGGTGTCGTCCGGCAAAGCGAACAGCTTGCCTCTGACACTGTGGAACAGATCATCCGCACTGCCGTTCTGGAAATCGGTCCTGCCGCAGCCGTCTATCAACAGTGCATCGCCACTGAACAGTCGATCGCCGAGCAGGTACGCGAAATGCCCGTCCGTATGGCCCGGCGTATGCAACGGCGTCAGCTGCAGGCTGCCGACCTCAAACGGAGTGCCTTCCTCGATGCCTACGTCAGTACAGGCCAGCTTGTCGATGGCCGGGCTGGCGATACGGCAGCCGGTCTTCCGTTTCAGCTCCAGCGCGGCGGTGATGTGATCGGCATGTACGTGCGTGTCGAGGGTGAACGCCAGCTTCAAGCCCAGGCCGGCCAGCTCGGCCAGATCGCGATCCATCGTCGAGATGACCGGGTCGATCAGCACTGCTTGTCTGGTGTCCTCGCAGCCGAGCAGATAGGTGTAGGTGGAGGAAACGGGCTCGAATAGCTGGCGAAAGATCATCGTCTTCTCCGTTCAGTTGTGGGATGGCTGCGGCGCTTGGTTCAGCGTTTCCAGCAGTGCAAACTTCTCGCGGTCGATCTCGCCGCGCGTGCGAATCCCTAGTCGACGCATGACCGGAAGTGGCGGGCACCAGCCTTGCAGGCCGTGTTGCAGCAGAAACGGCAGCACAATACCGGGGAGCAGGAACCATTTACGGTTCACCGTCAGCCCGAGCAACAGGCCGGACAGCGCAAGCGAAGAAGCGTTGACCTCCAGCGCGCGCTCGACATCCCACTCGCGATCGAGTGCTTCGATGCGTTGGATGATCGAGTGTCGATCCAGATTGCTGAAGTGGCGGATGTTTTCTTCGGTTTGCTGATCAATAGCGTGATTGATCGAGGCGGATGTCGAGCGGCGAACTCGATCCGTCTGGTCACTTGTGGCAAGGTCCTGATGGATTGTGGTCATGGCAGTCTCCTGATGCACGCCCACCAGTGGGGCTGGCGTGGTGAGAAAATGACTACTGGAACAGGTGCGAGGCAGTACAACGCCCATAAGTTCCGATGAAAACCGCTCCGACGAGCAGGGACACTTTATTGAGATATATATCGGTAAAATGTTCCGTCAACCTGTCCTGATTAATGGTGGAAAATGGACGCTGCGTCAGAAATCGATATGCAAGCGCTTCGTAGCAGTGCAGCGCAGGCCTGCGGTTTGCTCAAGGTTTTGGGTAACCCCGACCGGTTGCTGCTGTTGTGCCAACTGACTCAGGGCGAGTACTGCGTGGGCGATTTGGCGACCCAGACGGGCATCACTCAGCCGACCCTGTCTCAGCAACTGACCGTGCTGCGACACAACGGCATGGTCAGCACCCGTCGCGAAGGCAAACAGGTCTACTACGGTATCGCGAGCCCTCAAGCGATGGAGGTTATGCAGGTGTTGTACAGGCTTTATTGTCAGGCGCCTCCCGTCGAGGAGAACGTCAGCGAACCTTGAGCAGGGCGCACGATGGCGCGTCTCGCATGCGGCATACGTAGCGTAAACGTCACCGGTCAGACGGTTGATATGGCGGATCACTCAGCCGCGAAGTCTTCTCAATAACGTCCTCCTGCAAACCAGCGATCAGCTCGACCTGCAGTCCATCGCCGTGGGCGACGAACCTGAGTTCACAACCGCAGCGCTCGGCGATGGCCTTGACGATGGAGAGCCCGAGCCCGCTGCCGTCCCCCTCGCTGTTTCGCCAGAATCGTTCGGTAAATCGTTCGACCTGTTGTGCAGCGATGACCGGTCCGTGATCGACCACCGTGAAGCAAACCTTGTCTTCAGCATGCTGCTGCAGTGACAGCTGAACGTGGGACCCTGGGCGCGTATGCCGACGTGCGTTGTCCAGCAGATTGCGCAGTGCGGCGATGGCCAGAGCGGGCGGCATGGCCAGGGCTCGCAGGGACACGTCTGCCGCCGCGTTCAACTCGATGCGGGGACCTGGCTGCTGGCTGGCGTCAGCGATGGCCAGTTGCGCCACCTCGATGGCCGTGCACCGTTGGCCGTCATCGAAGGACACCCGTCCCTCCACACGGGCCAGCATCAGCAGCTGCTCCAGTGTTCGGTGCAAGCGATCGGTGCCGAGCTCGGCCTGGGCCAACGCCCGCCTGGCGGTATCGCCCTCGGTCATGGCTGCGACCTGCAGATGGGTCTTGATGGCCGTCAGCGGGCTGCGCAGCTCGTGGGCGGCGTCATCGGTGAGCCGGCGTTCACGTTCGAGCGCCTGCGCGATCCGTGCAAACAGCTGATTCTGTGTTTCTACCAAAGGCGCCAATTCCGGCGGCAGCCGTTCGATGATCAGGGGATCGACCGAGTCGGCACTGCGCTGCGCCAGAGCGGTGCGGATTCGCCTGAGCGGCGACAGGCCTTTGCCAAGGCCAATCCAGAGCACGACCAGACTGCCGAGCAGGGCTACCAGTACCGGCAGTGCTGCAGCCAGCAGCACCGAGCGCTTGAGCGTCGCGCGTTCATCGAGTCGATCAGCCGTGGTGATGCGCATCCCGTCGCGGATCATGGTGAAGGTTCGCCAGGCCGTGTCGCCGATCAGCTGGTTGTGAAAGCCGGTGTGCTGGGCGTCAAGCACGCTGTCTGGCGCCGAATGGCTGCGCGCGAGCACCTCACCGCGCAGCGAGCTGACCTGGCAGGCCAGCCCGTTCTCGATACCGAGCTGCTCTGCGCTCAAGCGAGTGATACCGCCTTCACCCAGCTGCGGCTGCGGCAGTTGCACCAGCAGCCCGGTGACCATC
The DNA here is from genome assembly GCF_038562055.1 of Stutzerimonas chloritidismutans. GTDB lineage: Bacteria > Pseudomonadota > Gammaproteobacteria > Pseudomonadales > Pseudomonadaceae > Stutzerimonas > Stutzerimonas chloritidismutans_A. Next base: position 57,776 of record NZ_JBCFXD010000017.1, read on the forward strand.
CGAGCCGATGCGGCCAGTCGCTGATCGAGCGACAGCATCAGCTGGTTGCGTACATCGAACAGCATCCAGGTCGCTGCCGCCGACCAGAGCAGCACGAAAGCGGCGCCGAGGGCGAGGGTCAGACGCAGGCGCAGACTCATGTGTCGGTGGCTCGGGCCGGTTCGGTCACGGGCCCGGCGGGTCCCAGTCGATAGCCGAGTCCCCTGACGGTTTCGACAATGCCGTTGCCCAGCTTGCGACGCAGATGATGGATGTGGACGTTGAGCGCATTGCTCTCGACCTCGTCGTCCAGCCCGTATACCGCGTCTTTGAGCTGCTCGGCCGAAAGCACCCGGCCGGGGTTCTGCAAGAGCGCTTGCAGCAGCGCCTGTTCACGCCGGGACAGGTCAACTGGTTCGCCCGCCATGGAGGCGGAGCAGGCGGCCGGGTCATAGCTCAGCGGACCGTGTTCGATCAGGTGCGTCGTTCGTCCGGCGACGCGGCGCAGCAGAGCATGCAGCCGCGCCGCCAGTTCGCGCAGATCAAAGGGTTTGACCAGGTAGTCGTCGGCGCCTGCCTGGAGTCCCGAGACACGTTCGGCCACCGCATCCCGGGCTGTCAGAACGAGCACGGGCAATTTGAGCCCGCGACGCCGCAGTCGCTGGAGAAAGTGCAGGCCATCTTCGTCTGGCAGCCCCAGGTCGAGAATCATCAGATCGAAGTGGGCAGTGCGCAGCAGCGCGTCCGCCTGAGCGGCAGTCGCGGCATGGGCCACGCCGAAGCCCTGGGCTTGGAGCCCGGCAACGATGCCACTCGCGATGAGTGCATTGTCTTCTGTCAGCAGTACCTGCATGGGAAACTCGTCTTGAATGCACCGGCCAGTATCACGCTTCTCGATTAACGGAGCGTTATCAGAGGGTACGCTGAGTTGCTCGCGCAGCCTCGCATGTCGGTCTCTTCTCTGTCGGTCAGTGGTCAGCTCCAAGCCAATTCGTTAACGGCCACTTAATCCCCAGTCGCCATGCTCGCATTGAATTTGCTGATGGGGGGTGTAGTTCATGCGAGCGGTCCTTTTCTCTCTGGCCTGCTGCCTCTGGCTTGTGCAGCTGGCGAGTGCTGCGCCGTTCGCGCTTGGTCAGAAGCAGGAGACCTTCTTACCGGTCGACCAAGCGTTCAGCCTGCGGGTCGAACGTCCAGCCAGCGGCGGTGTTGTGCTGCGCTGGGACATCGCGCCAGGTTATTACCTGTATCAGGAGCGGCTGCGGTTTGGTGGATTAGCAGCAGGTAACGAACCGCAGTTGCCACCGGGAGAGTCCTATCACGACGAGTATTTTGGCGATTCACAGGTCTATCGCAACAGCCTGGAAGTCACCCTCGCCGAGCCAGGCCTCGCTACGCTAGAACTGGGATGGCAAGGCTGCGCCGATGCTGGCTTGTGCTATCCGCCGCAGACTCGCACGGTCGATCTGAGCGGGTCTGCAGCGGGACCCTCTGAGCCTGTTCAGGCCGATGATCAGGCACTGGCAAGCAGACTGGCGCAACAGCCGCTTGGCTGGAGTCTGACGATCTTCTTTGGGCTTGGCTTGTTGCTCGCCTTTGCGCCGTGCTCCCTGCCGATGCTGCCAATCCTTGCCGGTATTGTGGTCGGCAGCCGGGCCAGCCCTCGCCGCGGCATGCTGCTTGCCGCTTCCTATGTGGTCAGCATGGCGCTGGTCTACGCCGCGCTGGGCGTCGTGGCAGCGCTTCTCGGTGCGAATCTGCAGGGATGGCTGATGCAGCCCTGGCTGATCGCCAGTTTTGCCGGCCTGTTCGTTCTGCTTTCCTTACCAATGTTTGGTTTCTTCGAGCTGCAGTTGCCGGCTGGTCTGCGTGATCGGCTGGAACAGGCCGGACGCAAGCGACAGGGCGGTAGCCTGGCTGGGGCCAGCGCACTCGGGGTGATATCCGGCTTGCTGGTCGGGCCCTGCATGACCGCTCCGCTGGCTGCGGCATTGCTGCATATCGCTCAGAGCGGTAGTGCCGTCAATGGAGGGCTGGTGCTGTTTGCCCTTGGCTTGGGCATCGGAACGCCGTTGGTATTGCTGGTGACGGTCGGCAATCGCTTCCTGCCGAAACCGGGGCCCTGGATGGATCGCGTCAAAACCACGTTTGGTTTCATATTTCTGGTCGCGGCCCTCTATGTGCTCCGCCCGTTGTTGACGGATTCGTGGTGGGTGGGTGTGTGGGGTGCATTCTGGCTGCTGGTTGCCAACGGACTCCTGCAGCTGTCGCGGCAGCTCAAGCAGCATCGGGCGTTGCTCAGCGCCGTTGCTGCGTTATCCGGCGTATGGGGCGTGGCGCTGGTGCTGGGTGCGGCGGGTGGCGCGGAGGATCCGAACCGGCCGCTTGCCGTGTTCACCAGCAGCGTCGCTCCGGCAACTGAGATCGAGGGCCTGCAGGGTTTCGTCGGTTTCACCGATCCGGCTGTTCTTGATCGTGAGCTCGCTGCCGCCAAAGCTGCCGGGCAATGGGTGCTGATCGACTACTACGCGGACTGGTGTGTGTCGTGCAAGGTCATGGAGAAGGAAGTGTTTGGCAACGGCCAGGTGCAAGCCGCGCTCAAGGGCGTACGCATGCTGCGACCGGATGTGACGCAAACCAATTCCGCCAGCCGCGAGTTGCTGGGCCGCTATCAGGTCATGGGACCGCCGACGATACTGTTGATAGGCCCGGACGGGGCCGAGCGCCGCTCGCAACGCATAACCGGAGAGGTCGACGCCGGCCAATTCCTGGGTACGTGGAACGAAACGATGGAGCAAGGCTGATGATGACGATGAACGTGGGGCCGTTTGCGCTGGCCGTTCCCCATGTATTGCTGCTGGTGAGCCTGTTCTTGGCAATGCTGACCGGTTGGTGGGTTGGGCGGCGCAGCGAGCGCAACCCCGAGCAGCAGTTGTTCAGGCTGCTACTGGTGGCGCTGCTCGTCGCCAGATTGGCGTTCGTGGTGGTCTACGTCGAGCATTTCCGAGATGAGCCTTGGCGCATAATCGACATTCGTGACGGCGGGTTCATTGCTTGGCCGGGCGTGCTGGTGGCCGTGCTGCTTGGCGTATGGCTAGCCAGGCGTGAGCTCGGATTGCGCAAACCGCTGGGCGCTGCGGTCGCTGTCGGTGTGCTGAGTTGGGGGTTCGGGACCTTCGCATTGCATGCCTTCGAGCAGGGCACGCGCCTTCCCGAGATGGGACTGCGCGACAGCCAAGGCAAACCGGTTGCCCTGCAGGATTTCGTCGGCAAACCGCTCGTCGTCAACCTGTGGGCCACCTGGTGTCCGCCCTGCCGACGGGAGATGCCGGTCCTGGCCGAAGCACAGCGCAACCAGTCCGAGGTGACCTTTCTCTTCGTCAACCAGGGCGAAGGCGAGCGGGTCATCGCGGACTTCCTCAGCGCTGAAGCGCTCGGTTTGGATAACGTGCTGCTAGACACCGGCGGCCGCCTCGGCCAGCACATAGGCTCTTCGGCGCTCCCGACAACGCTTTTCTACGACGCCGACGGGCGCCAGGTTGGCAGTCATCTCGGTGAGCTTTCTCGCGCCAGTCTGGCGCGCGCCCTTGAACAACTGGAGGTAACCACTCAGCCATGAAAAATCTGCGACCGCTTTCTTTGTTCTGTTCAACGCTGGCCTTGCTGCCCGCATCCGTAGCGCTGGCACAGGATCTGCCTCCTGCGGTCCAGGCCGTTGAGGCTCGCGGTGCAGAAGTGGTCGGTAGCTTCGACGCGCCGGGCGGATTGAAGGGCTACGCAGCACGCTATAACGGACAGGGCATCGCGCTTTATCTGACGCCCGACGGTGACCACGTTCTGATTGGCAGCCTGCTCGATGCCACCGGCGAAGATCTGACGCGGGCTCCCCTTGAAAAACTGGTCTACGAACCTCTCAGCAAGGAAATGTGGCAACGGCTCGAGAGCAGCACCTGGATTCAGGACGGCGCTGTTGACGCGCCGCGAATCGTCTACCTGTTCTCCGATCCGAATTGTCCGTACTGCAACATGTTCTGGAAGCAGGCCCGGCCTTGGGTCGAGTCCGGCGATGTTCAGCTGCGCCATGTCATGGTCGGCATGCTGCGCCCGGACAGCGCGGGCAAATCGGCCGCATTGCTGCAGGCTGAGAATCCAGCGGCCGCCTTGAACAGACACGAGGCAGCAGGAAAGGCGAGCAAACTGGAGCCGCTTGAGAGGGTATCGCCTAAGCTGACAGAGAAGCTTGAGGCGAACCTGACGCTGATGGGAGCGATGGGTGCCTCGGCAACGCCAGCCATTTACTACCTGGACGACAACGGACGTTTGCAGCAGCAACAAGGTGCGCCTCGTCCCGATTCCCTGGCCAAGATCATGGGGCCACTTTCAACGAAACGGTAGAAAGGTCAAACAGCACTACCTGCTGCTAAAACTATAAAAAACGATCTGGAGGCTTTATGAATATCGCTCACTGGCCGCTGACGGGAGTGTTGTTAGCAGTCTTTCTGCCTGCCCATGCCGCCGATTCGACGGTTATCTATACCAAGGGCGGCTCCAACCCTGCTGCCATGGCTTGCGTCACGTGCCACGGAATCCAGGGCGAAGGGATGGCGGCGGCTGGGTTCCCCAGGCTTGCCGGGCTCCCGGCTGGTTACATGAGAAAGCAGCTGGCCGATTTCGCATCTGGCGCGCGCGCCAATCCCGTCATGCAGCCTATTGCTGTTGCCCTGAGTGCAGAGGAGGCGGACGCAGTCACGGCAATGCTGGCCGACAAGCCGGGACCGCAGGTGGAGCGGGTCGGCCGTACTGCGGCAGCCGAAGGTCCAGGTGAAACGCTTGCCCTGCGGGGTGCCTGGGAGCGCAACATCCCTGAATGCGTCGCCTGCCACGGCCCCAGCGGAGTGGGTGTCGGCGACGCCTTTCCGCCGCTCGTGGGACAGTCCGCGCAGTACCTGGCGTCGCAGCTGACCGCCTGGCGTCAAGGCACCCGCAAGAACGATCCCAATGACCTGATGGGGCATATCGCCCGTAGCCTGACCGACGACGAGATCAAGGCCGTCTCGGCGTACTTCGCCGGTTTGACCGACCAAGGAGCAGCAAGATGAACACTCAAACCCGCGCCTTGCTGTTGATCGCCCTGGCCGCACCAGCCTATGCCGATGACATCGTGATGGAGGACCAGTCGCAGATTCTCACCGGGGCGGGTGAGACGGCCAGCAGCCGCTACTTTCAGCCACCCCAGGAGAGCGAACTTCCCGACAATGCTTACGGAAAGCTGGTTCAGGAAGGCCGCGCCATATTTGTCGACACGAAAAATCGGGCCCCGGAATACGTGGGCAACGGCCTCGCATGCGCGAACTGTCACCTTGAGCAGGGCCGCAAAGCCAACTCCGCTCCGCTGTGGGCGGCGTACACCATGTATCCGGCGTACCGGAAGAAAAACAACAAGGTCAACAGCTATGCCGAGCGGCTACAGGGGTGTTTCCAATTCAGCATGAACGGCAAGGCCCCAGAAGCGGACGGACCGGTGATCGCGGCATTGTCGGCCTATTCTTATTGGCTCGCTACCGGTGCCCCGACTGGTCAGGAGCTCCCCGGTCGTGCCTATCCGGAAGTGCCTAATCCTGAAAACGGCTATGACCTGGCCAGAGGCGAGCAGGTCTATGCGGCCCAGTGCGCTGTATGTCACGGGCAGAACGGGGAAGGGCAGAAGTCCGGTGACGATTATGTGTTCCCACCCCTTTGGGGCGCTGACTCGTTCAACTGGGGGGCCGGCATGCACCGCATTAACACTGCCGCCGCGTTCATCAAGGAGAACATGCCCTTGGGCAAGGGCGGCAGTTTGTCGGATGAGGACGCCTGGCACGTGGCCGCATTTATGAACAGCCACGAACGGCCCCAGGATCCGCGGCTGATCGACGGTTCGGTCGAAAAGACCCGCGACAAGTACCACGCCAACGATGGCGTGAACCTCTACGGTGAAATCGTCAACGGCACCATGCTGGGCAAGGGCCTTTAGTCGATAGGCGCAGTACTACAGCGGGCAGGACCGCCCGTAGACGAAAGAATAAGCGCTGACCACCTCTAGAAAAGAGATGGATTCGCCTCGGTTGGCAGCCGTCTCGGACCGCCTGCCGCTATCACGCCTTGATGCTTGCGGCAGCCGGCGGCGAGTTTGGCAGGCTAATGGCGATCCCCATGAATGCCGCTACATCGGTGCACGGCGCGTCTGCAAAAGACCAAGTGGCGTCTGCTGACCTCTCATGCTGGCGCCCAACACTTCTATCCGGCATTCGGCAAATGCAACGAACGGTGTGATTGAATAGGGGATACACAGCGGGATTCACGAAGGGACGGTTTAGGGTTAGATGAAGGAACACAGCCAGAAACAAGAAGCCCGCACGAGGCGGGCTTCTGGGGGTGTTTCCGTAGACTGTTGGAGATAAGTCTAAATTGCTGTTTGGGCCGGGGGGATTTGAACCCCAATTTTTGCTGCGCTTTGCCCGGCAAAGTCCCGCATTTCGGGCCTTCTCGCTCCGTCTCGCCTGCATTGTGCTGCGTTAGACAGCAGTGATTTCGACAGTTTTTCGACAATGGCAAACCTCGATGCACTGTCGGATTTACGAGCCTCAAGCTATCCTTCAGCAATTGATTACGGTTTGGAGTCTGATGTTGTCCAGTGAAAACAGAATACCGTTAATTACCAAAACGGCTTTCAGCTGTCCTCACTGTGGTGCGTACACCACGCAACACTGGTTCAATTTATTCGCCGATGCTTGTAGTGATGATCAACGACTTCCGTTTATTCCTGATTTAAAAATGATGGATCAGTTCAGGTCGGATCGAGATTTATCGCCAGAAGACCGAGCACCTCTAATTGAATGGTGCAGTAACATGCTTAGTGGAAAACCTTTTTTTGATACGGGAGCAAAAAATCTTTATAACAAGCCAATGGTGTCAAACTGCTATATCTCTAAGTGCTACAACTGTCATGACATTTCCGTCTGGATTCACGACCAAATCGTCTATCCAGAAAATAAAATTGATATCCTTCCAAACATAGACTTGCCAGAACATATAAAAGAGCTTTTTAATGAGGCCCGCCAGATCGTCACATTGTCACCGAAAGGAGCCGCCGCACTTCTTAGGCTCTGTGTCCAACATCTCTGCAAAGAGCTCGGTGAAAGCGGAAAAAACATTGACAAAGACATAGCGAGCCTCGTATCAAAGGGACTTAACCCGCTCGTGCAGAAAGCACTGGATATAGTGCGCGTTATCGGCAATGAAGCGGTACATCCTGGAGAAATCAACCTGAACGATAATAAAGAAATAGCAATAAAACTATTCAGCCTCATTAATCTAATCAGCGAACAAATGATTTCTCAGCCAAGGCAGATTGGCGAGCTGTATGACGGTTTGCCAGCTGGAAAACTAGACGGCATCGCGAAACGTGACACCAGAGAATGAAGTAGAGCCAGCTACTGCCAATTTGATAAAAAGCTGTACGAAAAGCGTGTTTAAGTTAAATGTCGGGGATAAATATGTCGAAGTACTTGGTTGAACTTGTTGGTCGTAGGCAAGCTGGCACGATGAGTAAAAGTTATACTGTTGAAGCCGAAAACGAATCCAGCGCTGAAAAATTCGCAATGACAAGGCTGCGTTCGGATATTTTCTTTACGCAATACTCTTGGTCTGTCAAGCGAATCCAAAGGCGATAATAGCGGTTCGCTTCGCTCACTGGGAGGGGCCTAAAGCCCGCCCCTTAACCAAACGACGGTTATCCCAAGGTTCCGGCCGACTCCAGTAGCGTTGACGTCTGAGATAAGAAAATGAAAATGCCAAATTGGTTGCTGCTTGTTTGGTGGGGCCTTGCCCTTGCAGGCATGCTTCTCTTTCTTTCGGCTCGGCTGCCGGAATTGGAGGTTGGAAAAGCGACCCTTCCAGATGTGGTGGTATTCCTTGTGCTTATCGCGCTATGGGTGCTTCCTCTGGTCTCGGAAGTAGACGTTCTCGGCGTCAAGCTGAGACGAGAAGTTCAAGCAGTACGAGAAGAGTTAAAAGGCGAGATTCGCGAGCTCAAGAACATGGTGGAGGTAAGAAACAACGTCAGTGCCCAGTTCTACAACGGGCATCCACCTCCTCCGTCTGATCAGGAGATTCCTAGACTTCGCGAACAACTAAGGGAGGTGATTTCGGAGGCCTTAGGAGAGACGCAGTTCGGCCGGCCTAGGGTTCAGCATGCGGAGCTGGATGTTCCAAGCGATGCAGAGTACCTGTTTCAAGTACGGTATAGCTTGGAGAAGGAGCTCCGCCGCGTGTACAAGAGAAGGGTGTCTGATCCCAAGGAACGGTATACATCGGTAATAGCAATGGCACGCATGCTTGTTCATACCGAGGAATTAACACCGCAGCTAGCAGGTGCTATCAAAGAGGTTTACTCGGCGTGCTCTGCTGCTATCCACGGAGAAGACGTAACCGAAAGCCAAGTTGCTTTTGTACGCGACCTTGCCCCTGAACTCGTAAGCATCCTGAGAGGAATCCGGTGATCAGGGCCCAACAAGGCGCTGGAGCCGACGGCTTCGCCGCGGCTCAGCTTTGGCTTTAGTGCTGCTACTTCAACCTGGCTCCCTGCGCTCGGGCATACCATCGCCTAGCTACTTTCCGTGTGATTGCTATCCCGCGCTGGGTTGGCTCAAGTTTCGGTTGGCCTCGTCGTAGGCTGGGCTGGTCTGTCCGATCTCCGGGGCGATCTGCCCGCTGGCCAGCCATAGGGCGTACTGGGGGTAGATCTTTACCAGTACGTCTATCTCGTCTGCGCTTACGCGCACCGCGCCTTTGCTGACGTTCCGCCAGCGCTCGTAATCACCACCTTGTTCGCTTGCCCGCTTGGGGCCGATCAGCTTGAGCAACGCGCGTGCTCTATCGGATGCGCTGTGCATGCAGAAAAATTTCCTGAGTAGCTATTGCTCCATCATGCAAGATGGGTAACAATCGCTCCATGGGTAGTTGTTACCCATTTATTGGTTGGTTATCAAAGCCGAACATAGTGGAGTAAAGCGGATGGATACGGAAGGTTTTGACCCGCAAAAGCTGCACGGCGCCCCGCCCCTGATGCCGTGGCCGAAGTTCGCCGAGTGGATCGGCATGGGCGACGAACCCATCGTGGTGCGCACCTGGTTGGACCGTGGCTACCTGCCTTCGAAGAAGGTCGGCAAACGTACGATGGTCAACGTGGCCCTGCTACAGCAGCAGCTTCTCGAACAGGAGTGGACGCTATGAGCAAGGCCGACGACAGCCTCGACCTGTGCAGCCTCAAGACTTTCGCCGAAATGAGCGGCGTGTCTGTCGAAGAGGCCGCCGACTGGGCCGCCACCGGCACCATCCCGACGATGCGCCTCGCGGACTTTCGCATGGTCAACCTCGCGCGCCTGCGGGCCGACCTGAAGAAAGGCAAGAAGGCGTTCAAGGAAGGAGACTACAGCCATGCGTAAGCCCGGAGTTACTCTGGATACCGAAGCCGCCATGGGCTACATCGGCCATACGGTTCTCGTTGAGCTGCACTGGGATGATGAGCCGGAGTCCTATTGGTATTGCCTGCATATCGTCGGCATGATGCTGCCAGTTGAAGGCGTGTATGAGCATGGCTGCTTCATGACCCTGGAGCTGAACGCCCAGGACGAATTTCCCAACGAAGTGTTCTTCTCGAACATTCGGACGATCAGGGTAATGCGGCACCGCGACCGGCATGGTTCCGGCAACGTACTGGGCCGCATTCCCCTTCCTAAGCACGCAAGGTCAGGGGCCGCGCTCCCGGCTCGTCGGGACAGCTTCACCGTCCCGTCGAACGGAAGCACGGGCGCAGCGCACCCTTGACCCTGCACGACCATGAACAGCCTATCGCTGGGAGTGTGGGGTAGCTTCCCCACCCCACGCTCCCGAGCCCTCGGCGGCAAGAGCGGGATGACAAGGGCGGCGCCCTTGGTGTTATTCGTCCTCGCGCGCCGCGCCGATCTCAAACTTCCTCACCTGCTCGCGCTGGCCAGCCTCGCGTTTTACCTCGCCTGGGTCAGCACGCCGCCGCCCGAACGTCCCCACCTGATGACCTTCATCCAGGAACAAACCTGCCTGGAAGATCCGACCGATCTTTTTATCGATCCGGTTACCGCATTAAAGCTCTCTGGCGCGCGCACGGCTGCACAGCTCTACGCCGAGCGTAGCGAGCGCGTCGCCTGTGCCGGCGTGCGCGCGCCCCCGCGCTGACGTCCCTGTAGCACGTCAGATAGATCCAGATTAACTACCGCATTAGTCAGCATTAGGAAGTAAACCAAATGAGCAAACCAAAGGATTTTCTTCGCCTAGACATGCTTGCCCGTGAAGATCGCAACGGACGCTTGTTCGTCGATCCAGGTACGGCTGCATTCGTGGATCTGTCCAAGGTCCGGTTGCTGCGTTGCGGCGTGGATACGGTCCGCCAGCTGTACCGCGGGCTGATTCGTCCCGAGATCATGGCGCTGTTCGAGAAACCGGGCGCGATGGTCGAGTTTGCCGGGGAGATCTGGCACGCCGGGCGTGTTGGCCGGGACTCGGGCTACCAGTACAAACTGCAGAACGCTGACCTTGGGTTCATCATGCTCATCAAGAACTTCAACGCGAAGCTGGAGCAGATCGGCCCGCACCTGAAAATCGAGGTGTCACCGCACGCGATCGACGCGCTGTCGCCGGAACGGCTCCAGGAGCGCATGGACTATTATGCTGCCGCCGTGATGACCCACCGGGAGCGCAACCAGTGTGCCGTCCACCTCGCCCTGGATCTGCAAGGCTGGACGCCTCCGGCTGACCTGACGGCCCGCATGCACTGCCGCGCACGTGCCAACCGCGATATCTCAGGCATCAAGGAGATTCAGTGGACCATGGAAGCAGCCACCTATGGAAAAGGCCAATCCTTCCTGTTTGGTTCCGCCGGTGGCGTACAGCTCGGGATCTACAACAAGACGCTCCAGGCACGCGCCCATGACAAGCTCGACTACTGGGAAAGCGTCTGGCGTCGCCGGGATTCCTTCGATGCGAACGATCCGGACAACTACAACCCAGCCCAGGACGTGTGGCGCGTCGAGTTGCGTTATCACCACTCGATCATCCAGCAGTTCGCCAGCGGCTCGACCGATGTGAAGACCGGCCAAGCCATCGATACGGACTCCTTCTCTGCATTCTCTGCCCATCTGGAAGGCCTGTGGCGCTACGGCATGAGTCAATTCAAGCTACTTGCCCGCCCTGGCTATTTCGAACCCATCTGGACGCTGCTGCGTGAAGACGCGCGGGTCGATCTGCCAGTCGATTCCCTGGTCGATGAGACGGAATACAAGCGCTACTACAAGACCTCTCGGGGCTTCTCGGGCAAGAACGTGGAACTGTTCCTGGGAAACTTCGTAAGCCTGCTGGCAAGGGAGCGAGTGGGCGCTAACAAAGCATTCGAGACCCTGAAGCAATGGGATTGCTGGCCGGTCATCCGTGATCACTACGCAGCCAAGGACATGAGCGAGCGGGATCTGTACAAGCACATCAAGAACCTGCTCGAGGAGCGGCATGTGAGGTGGGGAAGGGCGGTCTGATGGCAATCGAACAACTGCCTGACGGTCGTTGGAAAGTCGATGTTGAGCCGATCAAAGGCAAACGCTTCCGCAAGACGTTCAAGACCAAGGGCGAAGCCCAACGATTCGAGGCGACGTGTCGATCAAAGGTAATCGAGAACCGGGAGTGGTCGCCCAGCACGGCTGATACGCGACGGCTAATGGGGCTAATCGAATCCTGGTATGACCTGCACGGCCATTCGCTCAGAGACGGTTTGCGGCGTCGTCATAAGCTCGATGCGTTGGCTAAGCGGTTACGAGATCCCATCGCCTCGCGGATCGATCCTCAAGCCTATGCACATGATCGTCGTGTTCGCCTAGAGGCAGGTGCTTCGCCGAAGACACTCAACAATGAGTTGGGTTATCTGCGTTCCGTCTACAACGAGCTTCGCGGCCTGGGAGTCATCAAGTATGAGAATCCGCTCGCCCTGGTGAAGCCGTTGAAGATCCAGGAACGTGAGCTTTCCTGGCTGACGAACCTCCAAATTGCTGAGCTGCTCGATTCAATCCGTACTGGCTGTGATAACCCTCACGTCGAACCGGTCGTGTTGATCTGCTTGGCTACCGGTGCTCGATGGTCTGAGGCGGAAAAGCTAAAGGCAACCAGTGTTCGCAATGGCGTCATCACGTTCAGCGGGACGAAAAGCGGAAAGGTGCGGTCGGTGCCGATCTCGGCCGAGCTGGAGAAGCGACTTGCGAAACACTGGAAACAGCACGGTCCCTTCATGCACACAATCACTTCGTTCCGCCGTGCTCTGGCCCGAACGACCATCAGGCTCCCGAAAGGGCAAGCCGCTCATGCACTGCGGCACACCTTCGCCAGCCACTTCATCCAGAACGGCGGCAACATCCTCACGCTACAGAAGATCCTGGGCCATTCGAGCTTGGCCATGACGATGCGGTATGCGCATCTTGCGCCGGACCACTTGCAGGATGCTATTCGCTTTGGGCCAGTACTCATGCCCACGAAACGCAGCGTCGACAGTTCATCGACACTGGCTACCTCTAAAAGCAAAAAACCCCGAAATTCACTAGGAAAATCAGGGGTTTAGGTGTTTCGAATTGGTGGAGCCGGGGGGATCCAAAATATATGCATAACCTATTGTTCTTAAATACTTTTTTGAAAGATCTATTGTTAGATGCCCCCATAAGTGCCCCGTGCACGTATTTCCGATGAGCGGCCTTTAGAAGGAGTTGAACTGGCGTCCTGAACTCTCGTTTCGCGACAGGGCGATGCCGGTCGACCACCGAGGAGGATTCAGTAGAATCAGTCGCCTACAGCATAACCCCGGTTACCTGGGCGGGAGGGTTCGATGCCCAGCTTAGCAGCAGGTGTTGGCTAGATGTCAGGTCCGGTAGTTGGGGTTTTTCCGCGGTAGCGCACCATGGGCTCATCTAGGACGATTTGAGCTGAGGTGCGGTATGAGACACTCGATGGTTACCTGTCACAACTGTGGCAAAGCGATGGTTCCGAGGGCGTCATATAGCCGTGGTTTCTGGGGTTATTCGCCTTCGTCCAATCATTGCCCCTTTTGCCTGAGTGAGAACTGGCACGGCGGAAATCCAGGGCTAGGGGCTCGGCTGTTCGCTTTGGTTGGCCTGGGTCTTGGTGTTCTGGCCTGCGCGTTGGTGGGAGCTCTTCTATTTAAAGTGCAGTGGTGGCTTGGTGTCGAGGGACAGTGGCCTCTATTGACGCTGGGCACATGTGCTGTGTCAGTTAGCGCGGGATACCATTTTTACAACTGGTTTGTTGATTGCTGACCGGTGACCATGCTGTGGAAGGCAGCAATCGGCCGATTCTGTTGAAAAAGTAGGTTTAGCGGCAGCAAGGCGGTCGGATGTACCTGCTGTCGAAATGGCTGCAAGCCACTTCAAGTTGCCTTCCGGCGTTTCACTGAGCGTCCTTGCTCCGGTTTAAGGGTTAATTTGAGGGTTTCTGCTCGTAGCAGGCGTACCTATCCCGTCAGCGGTGGCCCTTGAGGCAAAAGCTTGGCCATGCGGCGCAGGTTCTGCACCATCGCAGCTAAGGTGAATTCGTCAGTGGCACCCGTTAGGCCACGCAGTCGTAAACGGTCGAGTTTCATGATCCGTTTGAGGTGGGCGAAAAGCATTTCCACCTTCTTTCGTTCGCAGCGAGAGACGAGGTATTCCGGTGTCTTGGCGATGCGTCGAGCCACGTCGCGGGAAGACTCATGGATGCTGCGGACGATCTTCCGATTCGGCGTGTTGGGGCAGCATTTCGCTTTCAACGAGCAGGTGGCGCAGTCGGTTTGGCTGGAGCGGTAAATGATGGTGTTGGCCTTGGTTACCCGCGATCTTTGCTGAGTGAAGGCACGCCATTCACTGCGTAGCGGTTTGCCGGCTGGGCAGCGATATTCATTGGCTTCCTGATTCCAGTGGAAGTCGTTACTGGAGAGGCTGTCGTCCTTGCGCTCGGTCTTGTCCCACACCGGCACATGCGGCTCGATGTCCTTTTCTTCTACCATCCAGGCCAGCATCGGGGCGGTGCCATAAGCGGTATCGCCGATAAGGCGTTCCGGCGTGAGATCGAAATGCGCTTCGACACGCTCGACCATCGTCCTGGTCGAGTCGACTTCGGCGGTACGGTGCGCCGGGGTAGCTTCCACGTCCATGATCACACCGTGCTCAGTGTCGATCAGGTAATTCGTGGAGTAGGCAAAAAAGGCCGGGCCACCTGGCGCTGCTGTCCAACGGGACTGAGGGTCTGTGAGCGAAATTTTCTTGGGAAGAGCCTCAGCCAGCGCCTCTTCATCAAGGGCTTCGAGGTACTCACGCACTGCTCGGCTGCTGAGCTTTGGGTCGTTCCAATCGACCTGATCTCCCGCCACCCCACGTTGCCGGCTGGCATCCGCCTTAATGATGCTGGCGTCGACGGCGAAACCTTCACCCTTGACTAGGCCGGCTGCCATGCAGCGCCGCAGCACCTCATTGAATAACCAGCGGAATAGATCGCTGTCACGAAAACGCCCATGGCGATTCTTCGAGAAGGTCGAGTGATTGGGTACTTCGTCTTCCAGACCCAGCCGGCAGAACCAGCGATAGGCCAGGTTCAGGTGCACCTCTTCGCACAATCGCCG
>NZ_JBCFXD010000018.1:0-58070 GCF_038562055.1 Stutzerimonas chloritidismutans
GGGGCGGGGCCCCCCCCCCGCGGAGCCTCTTCGGTTTAGCCCTGGGATGCCACGACTGTTTCGCTGCTCGACGCATCAGCGAAGTCTGACGGACGATAGGCGTCGCGCCACGCCTGATAGCGCTGATCCTGCCAGACCCGCGAATGCAGCTGCGCCATACCGTCCGGATCGTTAAGCAAGCGCCAACGCGCCGCTTCGGCAGCCCCGTTCGGCCCCGCATCTAGGATCTGCTGCATACGTTGTTCACGCAGCAACTCAGCCCCTGCAACCACCTTGGCATGCCGCGCCCGCGCCATGCCGCACACCAGTGCGTTGTAGATCGGATCGACAGTCGCCGCGATAAAGCCTTTAGTCAGGGCATTGGCCTGGTTCTCCCGCGTGTAGCGGTCGGTCGATGCCAGTTCCTGCGGCGGCTGGAATTCCTCGGGGATGAGGAACAACTTGCGGCGAAAAGCGGCCTGCCCCAGGCCCGTGCGGCTGGTGATCACCGATACCGGCGCCGAAAGGATCAGCGAAACCACAATCGGCGCCAACCACCAGAGGAAGGCTGGGTCTAGCCAGCCCACCAGCGCCATCCAGAGTACGCCCAGCAGCATCTGCGGACCGTGCCGGCGCAAGGCTTCGCTCCAGGGTGTCGCATTATCGGCGCGTTGCGGTGAGTTCCACTGCACCGACCAGCCGAGAAACGCGGCGCTGACGAATACCGTGTGGAACAACATGCGCACCGGCGCGGCCAGCATGGAAAACAGGCTTTCCAGCAGCATCGACAGCAACAGGCGAGCACGCCCACCGTACTCGTGAGCGCCCTGAATGCAGATCAGCAATACGCTGAGCAGCTTCGGCAGGAACAACAGCGTCAGCGTCGCCGAGAACAGCGCAATGGCCTCCTGCGGGTGCCATTGCGGCCACAGCGGATACAGCTGATTCGGCTGCAGGAAGTACTCCGGCACCATCAGCGTGTGAATCGCCAGCAGCCCGGTCGACAGCGCCAGAAAGACGAACCACAACGGCGCAGACAGATAGGACATCACCCCCGTCAGGAACACGAAGCGGTGCACCGTGTGCATGCCCTTGACCAGGAACAGCCGGAAATTCATCAGGTTGCCGTGGCACCAGCGACGGTCGCGCTTGAGTTCGTCGAGCAGGTTCGGTGGCAGTTCCTCATAACTTCCCGGCAAATCATAGGCAATCCACACGCCCCAGCCGGCACGCCGCATCAGCGCCGCCTCGACAAAGTCGTGGGAGAGGATGTCGCCAGCGAACGAGCCCTTGCCGGGCAAGGGTGCCAGGGCGCAATGCTCGATGAAGGGTTTGACCCGGATGATTGCGTTGTGACCCCAGTAGTGGGACTCGCCCAACTGCCAGAAATTTAGCCCGGCCGTGAACAGCGGGCCATAGACGCGCGTGGCGAACTGCTGCATGCGCGCATACAGCGTATCCATGCCCGATGCCTTCGGCGCCGTCTGGATGATGCCTGCGCCGGGATTGGCTTCCATCAGCCGCACCAGGCTGGTCAGGCACTCGCCGCTCATGACGCTGTCGGCGTCGAGCACCACCATGTAGCGATAGCTGCTGCCCCAGCGACGGCAGAAGTCATCAATGTTGCCACTCTTGCGCTTCACACGGCGACGCCGCCGCCGGTAGAAGATATGGCCGAAGCCGTCGACGTCCCCACAGACCTCCAGCCAGGCCTTCTGCTCGGCGACGCAAGTATCGGGATCGTTGCTGTCACTGAGCACGAAAATATCGAAGTGCTCCAGCTGTCCCGTCGCCTTGAGCGACTCGAACGTCGCGCGCAGTCCGGCGAACACCCGCGGCACGTCTTCGTTGGCAATTGGCATCACCAGCGCTGTGCGTGCCTCGCACGGGATCGGCTCATCGCCCAGGGTTGTTGCCGAGATGTTGTATTGGTCGTGCCCCTTGAGCAGCTGAAAGAAGCCCATTAGCGCCGTCCAGAAGCCTACCGACACCCAGCAGAACAACAGCGCGAACAGCAGCAGAATGCTTGTCTGCACCACATACGGAAGGATTTGCCGCGCCGACTCCTGCAGCGGCTGCTGGAACACCTCCTGCAGATCGATCAGCGCCCAGCCCTGGTACGGCAGCACCGATTTCATGTGCCAGGTGGCTATCACCGTCTGCACCAGCATGAGCACCAGCAATGTGGCGCGCCGGACGCCTGCCACCTTGCGCCAACCCGAGCGATCAACGGACTGTGCAGGAGGCAGCTCCACCGTGCGGTTCTTCTTGCGCAGAAAACGCCACCAGCTGAGTCGCAACACGTTGGTATGCCAGGGTTCCGGCACCATGCGTGTACGCACGATCGGCGGGGTCGACTCGATGCAGGTGCGTCCCTGATGATCAAGGGTGAGGGCCTTGGCACGCTCCAGGGTTTCGCCCCAGCCAAGTTTCAGCCGAGCAGCGACCGAGCCCAGCAGAGCGCCTCCGCGCGGATCGCTGTCGCCAGGCGTCGGTACGGCTTGACCCAACGCCCGATGAATCTCCGCCAGCCCACCCTCGCCCTGCTCCATGTTCTGGATCAGGGCTTGGCGCTGCGGGTCATCGAGGGGCAGCTGGCTGATGTAGCGCCCGGTAATCGCCGGGTCCACAGGACTATTCATTGGTCGGAATCTGGTAGCTCCAGGTTTCGGAAAGCGTCTTCTCGCCTTCCACCAGGGCTGCGCGCAGCTCAACGGGTCGCTTGGGATCGCGCACTTTGAGACGCAAGGTCAGGCGCCAGCCATCGGTGACCGGGTTGTGCCGCAGGTTGTTTTCCACCAATTCGGCGTTCTCGCCGATGCTGACCCGCGTGGTGACCGGCGCATCCTCCGGCAGTTCGGCCAGATTGGGGCCAACGAAATCGACGATCAGCGCGGTGCTGCCGTCAGGCTGGCGGATGAGGTTGGATTGTTTGACATCACCAGCCGACAGGCGCGTCTGGCTAACCCAGGAGAGCTTCGGATCATGCAGCGCCGGTTCGTCCATGGTGAAGTGCAGACGGTACTCGAAGTCCAGCGGTTCGCCGGGCTCGGGTTGCTGCTCCGGCACCCAGAACGCGACGATGTTGTCGTTGGTTTCGTCAGGCGTTGGAATCTCGATCAGCTCCACCCGCCCCTTACCCCAATCGCCCTTGGGCTCGACCCAACCGCTTGGGCGCAGCTCGTAGCGGTCGTCCAGATCCTCGTAGCGGTTGAAATCGCGGGTGCGCTGGAGCAGACCGAAGCCGCGCGGGTTCTCGACCGCGTAACTGCTGATCGCCAGACGCTTGGGATTGTTTAGCGGCCGCCAAATCCACTCGTCAGCGCCGGTGTGAATCGCCAGCCCCTCGGAGTCGTGCAGCTGCGGCCGGTAGTTGAGCAGTTCGCTGGGCTGATTGGCGCCGAACAGGTACATGCTGGTGAGCGCACCGATGCCAAGCTTCTCTACTGGCTCGCGCAGATAGACACGCGCTTTGACATCGACCGTGCTGTCCTTGCCCGGCGTGACTACCATCCGATAGGCGCCCGTGGCACGGGGCGAATCGAGCAGTGCATAGATCACCAGATTGCGGCGATCCGCTTCGGGGCGTTCGATCCAGAACTCACGGAAGCGAGGGAACTCCTCTCCGCTTGGCAGTGCCGTGTCGATAGCCAGACCGCGCGCAGACAGGCCGTATACCTGATCCTTGCCGATCACCCGGAAATAGCTGGCACCGAGCAGCGTCATCAGCTCGTCGGCCTTATCCGCCTTGTTCAGCGGATAGAGCACCTTGAAACCGGCAAAACCCAGATTTTCCAACGCAGCAGGCTCAATCTCGACCTTGCCGAACTCGAACATGTCAGGGTTATAGCGGACCTTTTCGACGCCTTTTGCGGAGATTTCATTGATCTTCACCGGCACGTTGAAGTGCATGCCCTGGTGATAAAACTGCACTTCGAAG
The DNA here is from genome assembly GCF_038562055.1 of Stutzerimonas chloritidismutans. Lineage (GTDB taxonomy): Bacteria > Pseudomonadota > Gammaproteobacteria > Pseudomonadales > Pseudomonadaceae > Stutzerimonas > Stutzerimonas chloritidismutans_A. Next base: position 3,920 of record NZ_JBCFXD010000018.1, read on the forward strand.
GGCGTCGGTGCGTCGTGCCATAGCGCTTTCTCGCCACGGAAACGCAATTGCTGATAATCGGCAAAGGCCATGTTGCGAAACACCGGCGGCAGATTGCTCTGCGGCGCCGTATAGTCTTCGGCCGCCAGCTTTTCAGCCTTGGCCGCCACATCATCAAGACTGAACGCCCAGCTGTTGCTGGCAAACAGTCCCAAACACAGACTCAACGTCATTCCCAGCGCCCGACTTGAGCGAGCCCCTGATTTGAAATGATAGGTACGTGACACATCGCCTCCTGAGCAATCACGATTACCGCTGACCGCGTAGCGGCCCGGCTTGCTGTCGTTGGTCTTCCTCAGTGGCAAATGATTCACTGGAAAGCCAAGCAAAGCGGCAAATCATCCCACGCCGTATGGGCGCCGGATAGCTGCTCCGAGAGGTCTTTTTTCAGATTGCTCAACAGAGCTCAGCCCCCAGCCAGAGCGGGCTGAAGGCCAGGCGGCCGGCGCTTAGCTGAACGTCTTACAGAAGAGTGAATTGCCCCCGCTTGACTGCAGCTGAATCCAGCCCGATCTGCACCTCGAACACGCCGGGCTCGGCTACCCGATCGAGCTGCGCGTTGACGAATTGCAGGTCTTCTTCAGTGAGTTTGAAGCGGACTTCCCGCGTCTCACCGGCTTTAAGGAACACCTTGCGAAAACCTTTGAGTTCCTTGACCGGCCGAATCACCGATGCCACCTCGTCCCGAATGTACAACTGCACGACTGTCGCGCCCTCACGCGACCCGATGTTCTTCAGCGTCACGCTGGCTTCCAGCTCGCCGCTGCGGTTCATCGTCGGACTGGACAAGCGCACCTCGGACAGCTCGAAGTCGGTGTAGCTCAGGCCATAACCGAAGGGGTACAGCGGCCCATTGGGCTCCTCAAAATATTGCGAGGTGTAGTTGCCCGGCTTGCCCTCAACATAGGGCCGACCGACGCGAAGGTGGTTGTAGTAGGTCGGGATCTGTCCCACCGAGCGTGGAAAGGAGATCGGCAGCTTGCCGGCCGGGTTCTGATCACCGAACAGCACGTCAGCGATGGCATGCCCCCCTTCGGTTCCGCTGAACCAGGTTTCCACAACCGCATCGGCATTGGCCTTTGCCCAGTTGAGGTCCAGCGGGCGGCCGTTCATCAGCACCAGCACCAGTGGCTTGCCGGTTTTCTTGAGGGCCCTCAGAAGCGCCTGCTGGCTTTCGGGAATCTGCAGGCTGGTGCGGCTCGACGCTTCGTGAGACATACCGCGCGATTCACCCACTGCCGCAACGATCACGTCAGCCTTTTCAGCAAGCGCGACCGCTTCGGCAATCAGGAGGTCCGGCGAACGCGGGTCCTGCACCACCTCGGGTTTGTCCCAGTTGAGGAAGTTCAGGTACTCGACCATGTGTGGGTCGTCTGTGATATTGGCGCCGAGGGCATGATGCACAACGGCTTGGTCACCGACCGCGTCAAGCAAACCCTGGCGCACGGTTACCGACTGTTTGGCAACGCCCGCAGCGGACCAGCTGCCCATCATGTCGACCGGCGAATCGGCCAGCGGACCCACCAGCGCGATGGTTCCGCGCTTTTGCAGCGGCAAGGTCTGCTTCTTGTTTTCAAGCAGCACGATTGATTCGCGCGCTACCGCTCTGGCGGCTTCGCGATGCAAACGGCTTTCCGCGTTGACGTCTGCCGGATCGTCCTCTGCCGACCCGATGCGCCGGAACGGATCATGAAACAGCCCCATGTCGTACTTGGCGCCAAGCACCTCGCGCACAGCCGTGTCGATCTCACCGATCCCGACCTCACCCGACGCTACCAGCCCCGGCAGCTCTGCGCGATACAGGACGTCGGCCATGCTCATGTCGATGCCGGCCTTGATTGCCAGCTTCGCGGCCTCGCGGCCATCCTTTGCAACGCCATGCCGCATCAGCTCGCTGATCGCCCCGTGGTCGCTGAGGGCGACGCCGTCAAAGCCCCAGTCACGCCGCAATAAATCCTGCAGCAGCCAGGTGTTGGCGCTGGCCGGCACACCATTGATGGAGTTCAGCGCAACCATCACCCCACCCGCTCCGGCATCGATAGCGGCTTGGTAAGGCGGCAGGTAGTCCTGATGCATGCGCATCGGGCTCATATCCACGACGTTGTAGTCGCGCCCGCCCTCGACTGCACCGTACAGGGCGAAATGCTTGACGCTCGCGGTCACGCTATCCGCTGCTGTGGGCGACTCGCCCTGATAAGCCTGCACCATGATGCGGGCGATTTCCGAGACCAGATAGGGGTCTTCGCCAAACCCTTCGGAGGTCCGCCCCCAACGCGGATCGCGGGAGATATCCACCATCGGGGCAAAGGTCATGTCCAGGCCGTCGGCGCTGGCTTCGACCGCCTGCACGCGGCCACTGGTGGCGATGGTGTCAAGATCCCAGCTCGAAGCGAGGCCCAGGCCGATGGGAAAGATCGTCCGGTGGCCATGAATGACGTCATAGGCAAAGAAGATCGGAATCTTCATCCGGCTGCGCAACGCGGCTTCCTGCATCGGCCGGTTGTCATGACGGGTCACCGTGTTGAAGGTGCCGCCAATATGGCCGGCCGCCAGCTCATCGAGAATGCGCTCGCGCGGCATGTCGCCGCCAATGCTGATCAGCCGCAATTGGCCGACTTTTTCTTCCAGCGTCATCTTTTCGATCAGGCTGGCGATGAAGGCCGGCTTGTCATCCAGCACCGGGGAACGGGGCTCGGCGGCGACTGATTGCAGCGAAAGACCGGCCATCAGACCGAGCAGATACAGCCTTTTCATTATTGGGAGATTCCTGAGCCTGAGAGGCTAATGAGACGAACCATCTGATTCCGGCAATGCCGGCACAAGCGTTGCCGAGTATGGGTTTTCCTATGGCCGACAACCAGTGCTATGCAACGCCGGCGCAGCCGTTGCAACGTACCGTTACTAGCCTATGGAATACAGGCGCGCGAACCGCTCCTCCGGGCCTGTGGCCAGCACACTGTGGCGCCCAGTTGCTCGAGCCGGCGGGGATGCGCTACCCGAACGAAGTCGGCAAGCGTGGCTGGAATGGGCAGCATCGGCCCACTCCATCGGCCAAGTGCTTTACCGGATTACTTTCCGGCGGGGAAACGCTTTACGGCGACCAGCCAGGCGTCATCCAAGCGGCTCTGATCGGTATCCATCCCGCGTGCTTCCATCCGTTCGCGATGCTGATTGATTTCACCCGTTACTTCGCTGAGCGAGGCGCTGTTGCCATCGAGCTGATGCATCTGCGTTAGCCCCAGGTGATAGAAGCGCAGCAGCTTGATCGCCTCGGGATCATCCGCCGCCACGCCCGCCGTGACATGGTGCATGACATTGGTGACACTCATCAGGCTGCGCTTGAGATTCCAGCCATAGGCCGAGCAGGACATCCAGGGCTGCTGCAGATAGACAAAACGCACCAGTGCGGCCGTTGCGAGCAAACCAGCAGCGACCCCTGTCACGTTCCACTTCAGATTATCTGCCCCCGTCTCGCCGAACAGCGCGACAGCCAGAGCCGCTAGCCCCATCGCCAGCACTGCAAAGGTCACGGCGACAATCAGCGTGCTGCGTCGCGTCTGTTGCCGGTAGGTTTCCGGGCTGAGCGACTTGATTTCGAATACCACCATGAGTTCGCGATCCTTGGGCTAAGCAGGTGAGAGAGTGCCAACAGGGGGCGCATTATCACCCAGCCAGTCATTGAGCAACTGATGCGGGACAGCCTTTGTTTTGGCCGTCAAAGCGCACTCACTGGACTCACGGCTCGGCATGCCAACGCCGTCGCAGCACAGACAGCGCAGCGCCCCCCGGCTTTCAAGCGCCCGTACCAGGCTCTATGATCAGCGCATCCCACCTTCGGCAGCCAAAAGGACCTCCTCATGAGCCGCTATGAAATATCGTTTTCCGGCGAACTCGCTCCCGGCGCCAAGCTGGAGCAGGTCGAGGCCAACCTGACTCGCCTGTTTCAGGCCGATGCCCAGCGCATCGCCGTGCTGTTTTCCGGTCGGCGAATTGTGATCAAGCAGGACCTTGACCATGCCAGTGTCGAGAAGTATCGGCAGGCCATGGCGCGTGCCGGCGCCATCGCCGAGGTTCGCCCGATGCCGGTTGAAGTCGAGGAAATCGAACTGGCGCCGCCGCCGGCGGAAGAGCCCGCGCCAGTACAGCAGGCTTCTGCTGCGCCTGCATCGCCTCAACCCTTGAAGGTGGCACCGCGGGACGAGTACATGGCTGCGTTCGTCGACGTCGAGGCGCCGGACTTCGGCATCGCGCCGGTCGGCGTGGACCTGCAGGACGCACAACCCGAACCCAAGGCCCCGCCCCTGGATCTTTCCCAGTTCAGCCTGGCCCCGGTGGGCAGCGACATGGGTGAACGGCGCCGCGCCAGCGATGCGCCGGTGCCGGATATCTCTCACCTGAAGCTGGTGGACTGATCCCCGTCCCGCAGGATGGCTTTCACTCCACCGACCTGCCCAGAGGCGACCTCTCGGCGCTTTACGGTGGGTTCTAGATCACCGACACGACCTTGCGGGCGAACTCCCAACGCCGACCCGGGCTCCAACCCTACAAGCCCGCAAAGTGCCGCTCATTCATGGACCTTGTTGTTGCCCGCCCCGAAGGCCTCTACTGCCCGCCCGGTGATTTCTACATCGACCCCTGGCGGCCGGTTGATCGCGCCGTTATCACCCATGCCCACGGCGATCATGCACGCTGGGGCATGGGCCACTACCTGGCCTCTCGCGACAGCGAAGGCATCCTTCGTTCGCGCATTGCGGCCGACATGCCATTGCAGACGCTGGCCTATGGCGAATCCGTCGAGCATCACGGCGTAAGGCTCAGCTTTCACCCTGCCGGCCATGTGCTTGGCTCCGCTCAGGTACGGCTGGAATACAGAGGCGAGGTCTGGGTCGCCTCGGGCGACTACAAGGTCGAGCCGGATGGCACCTGCGCGCCCTTCGAACCGGTGCGCTGCCACACCTTCATCACCGAATCGACCTTTGGCCTGCCGATCTACAAGTGGCCGTCACAGGCTCAGGTGTTTCGTGACATCAACGACTGGTGGCGAGCGAACGCCGCCGCCGGGCGTGCCAGCGTCCTGTTTTGCTACGCCTTCGGCAAGGCGCAGCGGATTCTGCACGGGCTCGACGAAAGCATCGGCACGATCGTGGTCCACGGTGCGGTGGAGCCGCTGAACAAGGTCTACCGCGAAGGCGGTGTTTACCTGCCGCCAACCGTTTACGCCGGCGACCTGAAAAAGGGCGATCCGCGCCTGAAACACGCCCTCATCCTGGCGCCGCCCTCAGCAGGCGGCAGTACCTGGATGCGTCGCTTCGGTGACTATGCCGACGCCTTTGCCAGTGGCTGGATGATGCTGCGCGGCACCCGTCGTCGGCGCGGGGTCGATCGCGGGTTCGTGCTCTCGGACCACGCCGACTGGCCCGGCCTGCTCTGGGCCATCGAGCAGACCGGTGCCGAGCGGGTGATGGTCACCCACGGCTCAGTGCCGGTGCTGGTGCGTTACCTGCGCGAAATACGCGGCCTCGATGCACAGGCGTTCGAGACCGAATACGGCGACGAGGATGACGCCACGACCCAGGAGGCCGAATGACGCGCGGTCACCGCTCACGCTCGTACGGGAGCGCGCTCACTCGCGATCCAGAACGCTTAACGTGCCCCCATTGGCCAGCAAGCTGGCTCCTACACAAAAGTCCGCCGCGCCATACGCGATGCCACCTTGGCAGGAGCGATCTTGCTCGCGAAACGGCCGCACCACGCCGGGACGGAAGGCCCATATGAAAGCCTTCGCCACCCTCTACAGCCGCCTCGACGCCACCACCTCGAGCAACGCCAAGCTCGCCGCGATGCGTGACTACTTTCGTGACGCCGACCCAGCCGACGCCGCCTGGGCCGTGTACTTCCTGGCCGGCGGCCGACCGCGTCAGTTGGTGCCAGCCAAGGTGCTGCGCGAGACAGCCATGCAGGCCTCGGCGCTGCCGGAATGGTTGTTCGAGGAGAGCTACCAGGCGGTGGGCGACATGGCCGAAACCATCTCGCTGCTGATGCCCGAGGCCGAATACAGCTCTGAGGACGGGCTGGCCGTGTGGATGCAGGATAAGCTCCTGCCTTTGCGCGGCCTGCCGCCAGCAGAGTTGGCCGAGCGGTTACCGGCGCTGTGGGCACAGCTGGATCGACTGAGCCTGATGGTCTGCATCAAGCTGATCACCGGCGCCTTTCGCGTCGGCGTGTCGAAGCTGCTGGTGACCCGCGCGCTGGCCTCGCTGGCCGACCTCGACCCCAAGCGCGTGGCGCAGCGGCTGGTGGGTTACACCGATCTGTCGCATCGCCCCAGCGCCAAGGGCTACCGCGCGCTGATCGCCGACGAATCCGAACACGAACACGCTCAGCGCGGCGGTCAGCCCTACCCGTTCTTTCTTGCCCACCCATTGCAGGCGTCGGTGGAGGAATTCGACACCCTGCTCGGCGCACCGGAAAACTGGTTCATCGAATGGAAGTGGGACGGCATCCGCGCCCAACTGGTCAAGCGCGACGGCCAGATCTGGGTCTGGTCGCGCGGTGAAGAGCTGGTCAGCGAGCGTTTCCCGGAACTATGCGAACTGGCCGGCTGCCTGCCGGACGGCACGGTGATCGACGGTGAGATCCTGGTCTGGAAGCATGCACCCGGCGAACCGACGGACGCGCTGTTCGGACAACCGCAAGGCGATGGCGACGAAGCAACCCAGCGCTTCGGCGTACAACCCTTCGCCCTGTTGCAACAACGAATCGGCCGCAAGAACCTGACTGCCAAGGTCCTGCAGGACGCCCCGGTCGCGGTACTGGCCTATGACCTGCTGGAATGGCAGGGCGACGACTGGCGGCAACGCGAGCATCGTGACCGCCGGCAGCAGCTCGAAACGGTGGTCGGCGACTGCCCCAACCCGCGGCTGATGCTCTCGCCGCTGGTTTGCGGAGTGGATTGGCAGGACCTCGCCCGCCAGCGCGAAGCCTCCCGCCAGCTGGGCGTGGAAGGCATGATGATCAAGGCGCGCGCCGCGCAGTACGGCGTCGGCCGGACCAAGGATGTCGGTGTCTGGTGGAAATGGAAGATCGATCCGTACTCAGTCGACGCCGTGCTGATCTATGCCCAGCGCGGCCATGGACGCCGCGCCAGCCTCTATACTGACTACACCTTTGCCGTCTGGGACGGTGAGCCGGGCGACCCCGAGCGCAAGCTGGTGCCCTTCGCCAAGGCGTATTCCGGGCTGACCGACGAGGAAATGCGTAAGGTCGACGCCATCGTGCGCAAGACCACCGTGGAAAAATTCGGCCCCGTGCGTAGCGTGACCCCGACGCTGGTGTTCGAACTCGGCTTCGAAGGCATCGCCGCCAGCAGCCGCCACAAGAGCGGCATCGCCGTACGCTTCCCGCGCATGCTGCGCTGGCGCCTCGACAAGCCGGTGGATGAGGCCGATACGCTGGAGACGCTGAAGGAATTGCTCGGATGAAGCGGCCTGGAGAAGTCAGGCAGAAGTATGACGACCAGGTAGAAACCAGCTTGCTGGCGATCAGCAATCCTGCGGAATCCGAGGTTCGCGCGCAAGCTCGCTCCTACGAAGAGCCGAAGCTAGGCGCTCGCATGAGTCGAGCGGAGGACGAGGTATGAGTGCGCGGCCCGCTTCGCTTGCCGAACACTGGTTCGCCACTCGCGATTGGCAGCCGTTTCCTTTTCAGCAACAGGTCTGGCAAGCGATCGACGAGGGCGAATCCGGCCTGCTCCATGCCACGACGGGGTCCGGCAAAACGTACGCCGTCTGGCTTGGCGCGCTCAATCGTTTCGCTTCGCCAGAGGCACATACTTGCGCAGCAAAACCGCAGGCGCGCACCAGTTCATCGGACAAACCCGCGCCCCTCACCGTCCTCTGGATCACCCCCATGCGTGCCCTGGCCGCCGACACGGCCCGCGCCTTGCAGGTTCCGCTGGATGATCTCGGCCTCAACTGGAGCATTGGCCTGCGCACCGGCGATACCAGCGGCGCCGAGCGGGCGCGCCAGGGTCGGAGATTGCCCAGCGCGCTGGTCACCACGCCGGAAAGCCTCACCCTGCTGCTGACCCGTGCCGACGCCCGCCAGGCCTTTGCCGGCCTGCGCATGCTGGTGGTGGACGAATGGCATGAACTGCTGGGCAACAAGCGTGGCGTCCAGCTGCAATTGGGGTTGGCCCGCCTGCGTCAGTGGATGCCGAAGCTGATCGTCTGGGGGCTGTCAGCGACGCTGGGCAATCAGCCTCACGCGCTGGACGTGCTACTGCACCCAGGTACCGGCAAGCTGGTTCAAGGCAAGGTCGACAAGGACCTGCGCGTCGACACGCTGTTGCCGCCGAGCATCGAGCGTTTTCCCTGGGCCGGCCATCTCGGGCTGCGCATGCTGCCGCAGGTGGTCGAGCAGATCGATTCGGCTGCCACTACGCTGGTGTTCACCAACACCCGTTCCCAATCCGAGATCTGGTATCAGGCGCTTCTCGAGGCGCGTCCAGACTGGGCGGGACTGATCGCCCTGCATCACGGCTCGCTGGCGCGCGAGGTGCGCGACTGGGTCGAGCTGGGCCTCAAGCAAGGCGCGCTGAAGGCGGTCGTCTGTACCTCGAGTCTCGATCTCGGGGTCGACTTCCTGCCCGTCGAGCGGGTGCTGCAGATCGGATCGCCGAAGGGTGTGGCGCGCTTGATGCAACGCGCCGGTCGCTCCGGTCACGCACCCGGCCGGACGTCGCGGGTCACCCTGGTGCCAACGCACAGCGTCGAAGTGGTCGAAGCTGCAGCCGCCCAGGTCGCCATTGCCGAACGCCGCATTGAAGCTCGAAGCGCCCCGCACCGCCCTCTCGATGTGCTGGTGCAACACCTCGTCAGCATGGCCCTCGGCGGAGGCTTTCGGCCGGACGAATTGTTCGCCGAAGTGCGCCAAGCCTGGTCCTATCGCGAACTCACAGAAGACCACTGGCAATGGGCGCTGGCCTTCGTGCGTCATGGCGGGCATTCGTTGACGGCCTACCCGGACTATCAGCGCGTCGAGCCGGACGAGACCGGGCTTTGGAAAGTCCCCAGCCGCCGCGTCGCGCTTCGCCATCGCATGAGCATCGGCACCATCGTCAGCGACGCCAGCCTGACGGTGAAGTTCTGGGCCAAGGGTGGCAGCGGCCGGTCACTGGGCACCATCGAGGAAGGCTTTATTGCCCGCTTGCGCCCGGGCGACAACTTCCTCTTCGGCGGCCGGCTGCTGGAGCTCGTGCGAGTCGAGAACATGACCGCCTACGTCAGCCGCGCCACCGGCAAGAAAGCCGCTGTGCCGCGCTGGAACGGCGGGCGCATGCCGCTCTCCAGCGAACTGGCCGATGCGGTGGTCGAGCAACTCGGCGCCGCTTCGCGCGGTCGGTTCGAGAGTGCCGAAATGCAGCTGGTCGAGCCGCTGCTGCGCGTGCAGCTGGACTGGTCGGCACTACCCACCGAAACCACGTTGCTGGCCGAAGTGATGAAGTCTCGCGAGGGCTGGCACCTGTTTCTCTATCCCTTCGCCGGTCGACACGTGCATCTGGGGCTGGCCAGCCTGCTGGCCTGGCGGATGGCCCAGCGCCAGCCGCTGACCTTTTCCATCGCCGTGAACGACTACGGCTTCGAACTGCTCTCGGCAACCGAGGTGGACTGGCTGCAGTGGCTGACGCCCGCGCTGTTCAGTCAGGACGACCTGCTGCATGATGTCCTGGCCAGCCTCAATGCGGGCGAGCTGGCCCGCCGGCGCTTTCGGGAGATCGCACGCATCGCCGGGCTGGTCTTTTCCGGCTACCCCGGTGCGCAAAAAAGCGCGCGACAGCTGCAGGCCTCCAGCGGTCTGTTTTTCGACGTATTCCGCCAATACGACCCGGCCAACCTGCTGCTGACCCAGGCAGAGGAAGAGGTGCTGCGCCAGGAGCTGGAGGTCGAACGGCTGGAACAGACCTTGAGCCGCTTGCAGCAGCGCAAGCTGGACGTGCATGTCGTGAAACGCACGACGCCCCTCGCCTTCCCCTTGATGGTCGAGCGCTTCCGCGAAAGCCTGACTTCGGAAAAGCTTGCCGATCGCATTCGCCGGATGGTCGCCGAACTGGACAAGGCGGCTGGTCCCGGCGGCTATCAGCCGGAAGCAGGCGCCAGCATTGCCGTTGAGCGGGAGACCAGCGCGAAGCGCAAACCGCGCGCGACCAAGGACGGAACGCCGAGGGTGAAAAAGGCGAAATCATCCCGCTTGTGAATGCTGCACCTCGCGTTCAACAGCCCCTTGTCTGCATCAACCAGCCGACCTGCAGGTTCGGCACCCTGGTGCGTCGTACGGACGAAGCCTAAGCTTCGCGAGCAAGCTCGCTCCTACTGAAGAGCTCTCAACTGACAATAGGGTCTTCGCAGCGTCACCGGATGAGATGGCAGTACCTGCAACCACGCGAACGCACTCCACATCCAGCCGCTCAGTGGGAACGACCCCGCACGCACGATAGACTCCGCGCATGACCTCGCACCTCTCCATCGAACTCGAACAGACCGAACTCTGGTTGCTGGCCGACAAGGCCATCTACTGGCCGCAACAGCAGGCGTTGTTGATTGCCGATATTCATATCGGCAAAGCCGCCGCCTACCGACGTCTGGGCCAGCCGGTGCCCCACGGCACCACCCAGGCCAACCTGCAACGACTCGACGCGCTGCTGGCGCGTTACCGCTGCAAACAGCTGATCTTTCTGGGCGACTTCCTCCATGCACCGGAATCGCAAACGCCTGCCACGCTGAGCCAGCTGCAGGCATGGCGCGCGACGCATCCCGGCCTGGCAATCACCTTGATTCGCGGCAATCACGACCGCCGCGCAGGCGATCCACCGGCGAGTCTGGAGATGACAGTCGTCCCCGAACCCCTGCTGCTCGGCCCGTTTGCACTGCAGCACGAGCCGGAGCCGCACGCCACTCACCATGTCCTCGCCGGTCATCTTCACCCTGCATTCCGTCTGCACGGGCGCGGCCGGCAGTCGTTGCGCCTGCCTTGCTTCTGCATAGGCGCACGCCTCAGCCTGCTGCCGGCGTTCGGCAGCTTTACCGGAATGATGGAGGTGGGCGCCGACCCGGGCCGGCGCCTGTTCGTGGCTGGGGATGATGGTGTGTGGCCGGTGGCCTGAAGCCAATCAGGCCTGGGATATACCGGTTACGGTGATGCCGAAGCGCTGGGCCAGGCGGGTGGCGGGCGTCTGCTCTACGTCCGGATCCACCTCGTAGGCATCCTCCTCACCGGCATAGTCCTGCTCGGCCTTTCGGGTTACCAGCGCTACTGCCTCGTCTATATCCGGCTGGCGATCGGACTCGGTCCGCAGAATGGAGGTATTGCCGTCTTTGCTGTAAGCGATGATCCAGGTCGTCATAGGTGCCCCTCGTGTCTTAGCGCCTTCAGCGGAAACTCGCTCGCCGAGATTGGCGTCGCTTTGTTTAGAGACTAGTCCCTCGCATTCAGTTCTGCCGCTTGTGCTTGTTGAATCAGCCGCCGGACGGTCTGAACGGGGCTATACAGCGTAGGTCATCCTAAAAAGGCGAACAGGAGACGAGGCCATGAGTCAATCGCGCCCACGACCTAAAGAAACGACCGAGGAGCAGCTGGTCGAGCTGTTGCGCCGCAGCGCAACCGTATTGCCCGGCATTGACGACCCGGCGTTTGCCGATGCCTTCGACCAGTTTGCAGATGCGCGGGTGGTGTTGATCGGTGAAGCCAGCCACGGCACTTCGGAGTTCTACCGGGCCCGAGCAGCCATCACCCGCCGATTGATCGAGCGCCACGGCTTTACCATCGTCGCGGCCGAAGCCGACTGGCCGGATGCGGCGAAGATCGACCGCTACGTTCGCCAGCAGCAGCCTCCGGCCTGGGTCGAGGAAGGCTTCAAGCGCTTTCCGACCTGGATGTGGCGCAACCAGGAAGTCGCCGACTTCGCCCGTTGGCTGCGCAACCACAACGACGGCCAGCCTGCCGAGCGTCGAGTCGAGTTTCGCGGGCTGGACGTCTACAGCCTGGGCGCTTCGATTCAGGAGGTGCTCGGCTATCTCGACCGGGTCGACCCGGACGCTGCCGCGACCGCGCGGCGTCGATATGGCTGCCTCAGTCCATGGCACGACGAACCGGCGGTCTACGGACACAACGTGATGCGCGGCGAACCGTCCTGCGAGGCCGCGGTAGTCGAACAGTTGCGCGCCTTGCTCGACCAGCGGCTCGAGTACATGAAAAAAGACGGCTGCAGCTTTTTCAATGCCGAGCAGAATGCCCGCGTCGTGCTCGCTGCGGAGCAGTACTACCGCGCCATGTACCAGGGCTCTGCTGAGTCCTGGAACCTGCGCGACCGGCATATGTTCGACACCCTGCAGGCGCTATTGGCGCATCGCGGCGATAGCGCCAAGGCGGTGGTCTGGGCGCACAACTCGCACATCGGCAATGCCGCTTCGACCTCCATGGGCTGGGGCGGCGAATTCAATATCGGCGAACTCTGCCGCACCGCATTCGGGCGAGATGCGGTGCTGCTGGGCATGGGCACCGATCGCGGCCTGGTGGCCGCCGCCGACAACTGGGACGAACCCATGCAGATTCAGCAGGTTCGCCCGTCGCGCCCGGACAGCTGGGAGCAATTGTTTCTGCGCGCCGGGTTGCCTGCCTCGCTGACCAGCTGGCGCGATGACACACCGCTGCGCGAGGCGCTGGCGCGTCCCCGTCTGGAGCGCGCAATCGGCGTGATCTACCGTCCGGCCACTGAACGTCAGAGTCATTATTTTCAGGCCATACTTTCAGAACAGTTCGATGCCCTGCTCTGGTTCGAACAGACCAATGCGGTCCAGCCGATCGGCCCGCAGCAGATCGACGACCAGAGTGTTCCGGATACCTACCCATTCGGAGAGTGAGCCATGCGCGCCTACATGCCCGAATCCCAACTGTTTCGCGATCGTACCCATGCCGGCCACGAGCTGGCAGAAGCCCTGCATCACCTGGCAGAAGCGCAACCGCTGGTGCTTGCCCTGCCGCGCGGCGGGGTTCCGGTGGCCTTCGAAGTGGCGCAGCGTCTCGGCGCGCCACTGGATCTGGTGCTGGTACGCAAGATTGGCGCGCCCGGCAACGAGGAACTGGCGCTGGGCGCGGTGATCGACGGGGCCGAACCGAAGTGGGTGATCAATCAGGAACTGTTCAACCAGATTGCGCCGCCTCCGTACTGGTTCGAAGAGGAGATGCAGCGCCAACTGAGCGAACTGGAACGACGACGCCATCGCTATTGTGGTGAACGTGCCGCCCCGGTGATCGCTGATCGTTGCGTCATCGTCATCGACGATGGCATCGCTACCGGCGCCACGGTTCGGGCGACGCTGAAGGGATTGAAGCAGTCGAAACCCAGCCGCGTGGTACTGGCTGTGCCGGTGGGTCCACGGGATGTAATCGAGATGCTCAGAGCGGACGTGGACGAGCTGATCTGCCTGGCAATGCCCGAACCGTTCATTGGCGTCGGCTGCCATTACCGCAACTTCGAGCAGACCAGCGACGAGCAGGTCGTCGACCTGCTCGCACGAGCGTCTGGCCAGCCCGGGTTGTAGCGGCTGTCAGGCTACCGGATCTGGCGGCGGCTGATCCGGGATCGTCGGTTCGCCGGGCTCACTGGGCAAATCCGGCACGCCAGGCTCTTCGGGGTCGCCTGGTACCCCCTGGGCTTGCCAGCTGAGCGTATCGATCTCGTCCGAATAACGTGTGGTTTCCATTTGAGTCCTCCTGCTGTAACCGAAAGCCCGGTTGGGCTGTAGCAGTAGAGGCTGTCAGACGGGCATAAATCCGTCCTTCCGTCGGAGGGGCTCGGGAACGCCTCTAACTGCTACATCCGCAAGCGCAGTCGCTAAAAGCGCTAGCTCGTGGCGATCACGTATTCGCCAGCAAGCTGGCTCCTACAGAGGCGGCCATGCAGTGGTCGTGGTGCGCAGAACGCACCAACCACGGATAGTGCCTCTCACGGCAGCGCACAGGTCGCCCGCCTTCACATTACGCCTTAGGCCACACCAAGGATCGATGGGCTCTTACCACATCAGATCATCAGGAATCTGGTAGGCGGCGTAGGGATCATCGGCGTCCGGCGCTTCGGTCTGGACGTTGAGCTGCACGATGCGGCGCGGGTCACGCTCCTGGATCTTCAGTGCCGCCTCCCGCGGGATTACTTCGTAACCACCGCCATGGCGGACAATGGCCAGCGAACCGCTGGAGAGCTTGTCGCGCATCAGCTTGTTCACTGACAGCCGCTTGACCTTCTTGTCATCGACGAAGTTGTAGTAATCCTCGGTGGTCAGCTTGGGCAGCCGGCTGCCTTCGATCAGCTGCTTGACTTGCGCTGTGCGGGCTTTCTGCTCGGCTTTTTCCTGCTGCTGACGGTTCAGCTCCTGGTCGCGGGCCAGCTTTTCGGCATGAGCCTTCAGCGCCGCATCACGCTGCGAGGTGTCCTGTTCGGCCTGGCCTTTCTTCACCAGACGCTGCTGTTTCTGCTGTTGCTTGCCGGCCTGTTTGGCCTGCTTTTCATTGACCAGCCCGGCTTTGAGCAGCTGATCGCGAAGGGAAAGACTCATGTGTCGGGTCGTCTCGTCGTAAGTTCAAATTAGACGTAAGGGTGGATCAACCGTGATTCACCAAGCGGTTTCGTGGCACAGACAACTTCCACGATTAGGCTCCGGCTATCAACCGCAGGTCGGTGTCTTTTCGGCTTTTTTGGCCTCGCCCCATAGCGCGTCGAGCGTCTCCAGGTCGCAATCTTCGATGGGCCGACTGCTTTCCCGCAAGGCTTGTTCGATAAAGCGGAAGCGACGCTCGAATTTTTGGTTGGCTGCACGCAAGGCGTTTTCCGGATCGACCTTCAGGTGCCGCGCCAGATTCACCGTGACGAACAGCAGGTCGCCGATTTCCTCGGCAATGGCATCGGGGTCGTTTTCGCTCATGGCTTCGAGCACTTCGTCGAGCTCCTCACGCACCTTGTCCACCACGGGCAGAGCATCCGGCCAGTCGAAGCCAACCTGAGCGGTTCGCTTCTGCAACTTGGCCGCGCGGCTCAGTGCGGGCAATGCGCTGGGCACATCGTCGAGCAGTGACAATTGCTCCGGCGCAGCGGCCTTCTCGGCGCGCTCCTCGGCCTTGATCTCCTCCCACCGCACCTTGATGGCTGCCTCATCGAGGCGCGGCAGCTCGGGCGAGCCGTACAGATCGCCGTCGGGAAACACATGCGGATGCCGGCGCAACAGCTTGCGGGTGATACCGTCGACCACCGCGTCAAACTCGAAGCGGCCCTCCTCCTTCGCCAGCTGGCTGTAATAGACCACCTGGAACAGCAGGTCACCCAGCTCACCGGGCAGATGTTCGAAGTCGCCGCTCTCGATGGCATCCGCCACCTCGTAGGCCTCTTCCAGGGTATGCGGCACGATGCTGGCGTAGTCCTGCTGCAGATCCCACGGGCAACCGTGCTGCGGATCACGCAGCCGTGCCATCAGGTGCAGCAGATCGTTGAGTTGGTACATGGGAATCCTCGGTACAAACGTGCGCAGGGTGGATGACGCTTCACCCATCCACCGCCGCGTCATCATGGTGGATGTAAACAGCGACATCCACCCTCCGGTCCATCGTGATTCTTCAAAGGTGCGTCCGCTCCGAGCGTCGCAAGCAAAGCGCTGGCTAGGCGAAGCTCAACCGAAAAAGCGGAGTTGGCTGTTGCCAATGAGCATTTTTCGGTTGGGCTTCAACAACGCCAGATCGAGCGCAGCAGCTCGGTACATCAACCTGACCGTCGCGAGCGAAGGCCAGACAAGGCGCAAGCTTTCTGAAAAAGCGCAGTTGGCTGTTGCCTCCGACCCACCTCGTTCATGCGTCCGGCCCCGAGCGTCGCGAGCGAAGAGCTGGCTAGGCGAAGCCCAACCGAAAAAGCGGAGTTGGCTTTTGCCAATGAGCATTTTTCGGCTGGACTTCAACAACGCCAGATCGAGCGCAGCAGCTCGGAGCAGGTCAGGAGGTACGCTGGCGCTTCGCCTCGATAATATTGGGCAGCTGCGATATCCGGCTGAGCAAGCGTCCCAGCGCATCCAGCCCTGGGATCTCGATGGTCAGTGTCATCTGCGCCGTGCTGTCTTCCTTGTTCGAACGGGTATTCACCGCGAGTACGTTGATCCGCTCGTTGAGCAGGATTTGCGAGACGTCGCGAAGCAGGCCGGAGCGGTCATAGGCCTTTATGCTGATATCGGCAGGATAGGTTTTCTCGGGGATCGGCCCCCAGCTGACCTGGATGATCCGCTCCGGCTCGCGCCCGGCCAGCTGCAGCACCGAGGCGCAATCCTGGCGATGAATGCTGACGCCGCGACCGAGGGTGATGTAGCCGACAATCGGATCGCCCGGCAGTGGCTGGCAGCAGCCTGCCATTTGCGTGAGCAGATTGCCGACACCCTGGATCTGCACGTCGCCGCGCTTGCCAGGCTTGGTGCTGGGGCGTATGGGGATCAGCTCGAGCTGGTCATCATCATGGGTATCGGGCTCAACCAGCTGCTGAGCATGATTGACCAGCTGGGCCAGACGCAGATCGCCTGCCCCCAGCGCGGCAAACATGTCTTCGGCGGTCTTCAGGTTGGCTTTTTCGGCCAGTTTGTCGAAGTCCACCGGCGGCAGATCGAGCCGTCCGAGTTCGCGCTCCAGCAGCGCCTTGCCGGCCGCCACGTTCTGGTCGCGGGCCTGCAGCTTGAACCAATGAACGATCTTCGCCCGCGAGCGCGAGGTGGTGATGTACCCCAGGTTCGGGTTCAGCCAGTCGCGGCTCGGGGAGCCCTGTTTGCTGGTGATGATCTCGACCTGCTCACCGGTCTGCAGGCTGTAGTTGAGCGGTACGATGCGCCCGTTGATCTTGGCACCGCGGCAGTTGTGACCAATTTCGGTGTGCACGCGGTAGGCGAAGTCCAGCGGCGTGGCGCCCTTGGGCAGATCGATGGCATGGCCGTCCGGGGTGAACACGTAAACGCGGTCCGGCTCGATATCCACGCGCAGCTGATCGGCCAAGCCGCCAATGTCACCCAGCTCTTCGTGCCATTCGAGCACCTGACGCAGCCATGAGATCTTCTCCTCGTAGTGGTTCGAGGTGCTCTTGACGTCGGTGCCCTTGTAACGCCAGTGCGCGCAGACGCCCAACTCGGCTTCCTCGTGCATGGCCTGGGTGCGGATCTGCACCTCCAAAACCTTGCCCTCCGGACCGAGCACAGCGGTGTGCAGCGAGCGGTAGCCGTTTTCCTTGGGGTTGGCGATGTAGTCGTCGAATTCCTTGGGGATGTGCCGCCACAGTGTGTGCACGATACCCAGCGCGGTGTAGCAGTCGCGGACCTCGGGTACCAGCACGCGCACGGCGCGAACGTCGTAGATCTGGCTGAATTGCAGGCCTTTCTTCTGCATCTTTCGCCAGATCGAATAGATGTGCTTGGCACGCCCGTCGATTTCGGGGTGTATCCCGGTGGCGGTCAGTTCGTCCTTCAGCTGCTGGACGACGTTCTGGATGTACTGCTCGCGATCCAACCGTCGCTCGTGCAGCAACTGAGCGATTTGTTTGTACTGCTCGGGTTCGAGGTAGCGGAAGGACAGGTCCTCCAGTTCCCATTTGATGTGACCGATGCCTAACCGATGCGCCAGCGGCGCGTATATATCGAATACTTCCCGCGCGACGCGATGACGTTTGTCGTCATCGGCATTCTTGACCGCGCGGATGGCGCAGGTTCGCTCGGCCAGCTTGATCAGCGCGACGCGCACGTCGTCGACCATCGCCACCAGCATCTTGCGCAGGTTTTCCACTTGGGTTTGTGTGCCCAGCACCAGCGACTCGCGCGGGTTGAGGCTGTCGCTGATCGCGGCCATGCGCAGCACGCCCTCGATCAACTTGGCAACCACCGGGCCGAAGTGCTGATGCACCTCGGCCAGCTGGATCTTGCATTCGCGCACGCCGCGGTAGATCACCGCCGCCACCAGGCTGTCCTGGTCGAGTTTGAGGTCGGCGAGAATTTCGGCGATTTCCAGCCCGGTCTGGTAACTGGAGGTGCCTTCGCTCCACAGGTTCTGTGCCGCGTTGGCCTGCTGCTCCGCCGTTCGGGCGAACTCGCAGGCCTGTTTGAGAGCGTCGCGGTCGAGTGCGGGGTCCATCCCCAGCACGTGATCGAGCCAGCCATCGAGGTTGATGCTGCCGTCGGTGTTGATCGGCTGAAGCGCTCTGACCTGGACCATCTAATACCTTCCCTCTACGCATCATCTGCGTCGAATACGCCGGCTTTCTAAGAGCCGGTCGGTTGAACCACAGGCCGATCGCCTGTCAAAAGAAACTGACTTACGCTGGCCGCTCGAAAAGAGCCATGGCCTCGACGTGCGCCGTCTGCGGAAACATATCCAGCACGCCGGCCCGCTTTAGCTGATAGCCCTGGCCGATCAACTCGGCAGCATCACGCGCCAGCGTTGCAGGATTGCACGAAACATAGACAACGCGCCGTGCGCCTAAAGTCGTCATCTGCCGCACTATTTCCAAGGCACCGTCACGCGGCGGATCGAGCAGGACCGCTGTGAAGCCATCTTTGGCCCACTGCGCATCAATAAGCGGCTTCGACAGATCCGCCTGATAAAAGTGCGCACCGTGAAGACCGTTTTGCTCCGCATTGGTGCAGGCGCGCTCCACCATCTCGCCAACGCCTTCGATTGCCACCACCTGTGCACCTTTACGCGCCAGCGGCAAGCTGAAGTTACCCAACCCGCAGAACAGATCGAGCACCCGCTCGCCCTCTTCCGGTGCCAGCCAATCCAGCGCCTGCGCCACCATTGCCTCGTTCACCGGCGCATTGACCTGAACGAAGTCGCCGGGTCGCCAGGACAACTCCAGATCCCACGCCGGCAAGCGGTAGCCCAGCCTGTACGCGGGCTCCAGCGGCTGCGGCGCATCCTCGCCTTGCAGCCAGAGCTGGACGTTCTGCGCCTTGGCGAACTCGGCGAGGCGTTGCAGATCCTCCGCTGCCAGCGCCGCGGTGTGGCGCACCAGCACCGCTTCGCTAGTCCCGCTGAACAACTCCAGGTGACCGATCGCCTGCGGCTTGTCCAATTCATGCAACACGGCTAACAGCGCCGGCAACAGCGTTTGCAAGGGCTGTACCAGCACGGGGCATTCGCGGATCGCGATGATGTCCTGGCTAGCGCTGGCGCGGAAGCCGACGTCCAGGCGTCGTGCCTTGTTGTCCCAGCGCACGGCGAGCCTTGCGCGCCTGCGATAGCCAAATTCGGGCCCGCTGAGCGGAGCCGCCCATTGCTGCGGCTCGATAGAAGCCACGCGGGACAATTGCTCGGCCAGGCTCCGTTGCTTCAATTCAAGCTGATCGGCTGCGCTCAGGTGCTGCAGAGTGCAGCCTCCGCATACCCGAGCATGTGAGCAAGGCTCGGTACGCCGCTGGGCGCTGGCGACCATCACCCGCTCGGTGCGGGCGTCGACAATCTGGCTGCGCGCATTCAGCACGCGCGCCTCGACCTCTTCTTCGGGCAAAGCGCCTTCGACGAACCAGGTGCGGTTGTCGAGAAAGGCAATGCCGCGGCCATCGTTGGCGAGCCGCTGGATGCTCAGCCGCTGCTTCTTGCCGGTGGGAATCTGCGGCTTCTTCTCGCCACCACTGGGCTGGAAGCGTAAACCGCCACTGCGCTTGGCCATCAGCAGGTTCCGCCTTGCAGCGTCATGTCGCGATCAGGGCTGGTCATACACGCCCGTCGACAGGTAGCGGTCGCCACGGTCACAGATGATCGCCACGATGACCGCGTTTTCAACTTCCTTGGACAGCCGCAGCGCCGCTGCCACGGAACCACCTGACGACACGCCGCAGAAGATACCTTCTTCGCGCGCCAGCTGCCGCATGACGTGCTCGGCCTCGTCTTGAGCCATGTCGACGATGCGGTCGACGCGCTCGGCCTGATAGATCTTCGGCAGGTATTCCTGTGGCCAGCGCCGGATGCCCGGAATCGCGGCGCCCTCCATGGGTTGCAGGCCGACGATCTGGATCTCGGGGTTTTGCTGCTTGAGGTAGCGCGACACACCCATGATGGTGCCGGTGGTGCCCATCGAACTGACGAAGTGGGTGATAGTGCCCTGGGTCTGCTGCCACAGCTCCGGTCCGGTACTGGTGAAGTGGGCCTCAGGATTGTCGCCATTGGCGAACTGATCGAGCACCTTGCCGCGCCCTTCCGCGGCCATCTTGACCGCCAGATCGCGAGCACCTTCCATGCCCTCTTCCTTGCTCACCAGAATCAGCTCGGCGCCGTAAGCAGTCATCGCGGCCTTGCGCTCGGCGCTCGAGTTGTCCGGCATGATCAGGATGAACTTGTAGCCCTTGATCGCCGCGGCCATGGCCAGGGCGATGCCGGTATTGCCGGAAGTGGCTTCGATCAGGGTGTCGCCGGGCTTGATATCGCCGCGCGCTTCTGCCCGGGCAATCATTGACAGCGCGGGACGGTCCTTGACCGAGCCAGCGGGGTTGTTGCCTTCGAGCTTGACCAGGATGGTGTTGCTGGTTTCACCGGGCAGACGCTGCAGGCGAACCAGAGGGGTGTTGCCGACGCAATCGGCGATGGTCGGGTACTGAATTGTCATGGCTTCGATGGACCGCACAGCCTTTGAGAGGCGCACATGATACCGGCAACCATCGGCCACGGGCAGACCGCAATACCCTTGCTTCGGTCAGGTGGGCATCGCCAAATGGCTGCTGATGCGCCCCATGCCCTTCCCATTCGGCGAAGCAGGCAGACGAACGGCTCAGCATATTGGACGTACGAAGATCTTGCCAACCGCAGCGATCAAGCTTGGTTAACTGGGGTCAGTGATCAAGCAGGTTGTTCAAAAACTACCTGCGTTGGCAATACATCGTTAAAAGCCGCTCAGAATGCTCATTTGGAACAACTAAACTCCGCATCTTCGGCTCCTTTTGCCTTGTCTTGCCTGCCTCGCCAACGTTTTTGAACAGCCTGCCAGGCCTGTAATCAGTTACATATTTCCTTCCGCCTCAGACAAGGAACATCCCATGCACGTCGGACGAGCCGCCCTGGTTCCCTCGATACTATTGTTGAGCCTCACCGCCTGTACTCAACCGGACCGCCCGTCCAGCGAAATCCCGCCCGCCCCGGAGGCGTCCAGTGGCTACTCGGCCAAACCCGGCTGGGCCTTTCAGCGTTTCGCCGTGGCCGCAGCCAACCCGCTGGCAACCGAAGCCGGCTACGAGATTCTTAGAGCTGGCGGCAGCGCGATGGATGCAGCCGTGGCGGTACAGATGGTGTTGAGCCTGGTCGAGCCGCAATCCAGCGGCCTGGGTGGCGGTGCTTTTCTGTTGCATTGGGATGGCGAAAACATCGCAGCGCTGGATGGGCGCGAAACCGCGCCGGCCGCGGTGGACGAGCGACTCTTCCTGACGGCTGACGGCAAGCCGATGGCGTTTCTCGACGCCGTGGTGGGCGGCCGGTCGGTGGGTGTGCCCGGTGTGGTCAGGATGCTCGAACGCGCTCACGACCAGTACGGCAAGTTGCCCTGGAGCGCCTTGTTCAAGCCGGCCATCGAACTCGCCGAAGACGGTTTCGAGATCAGCCCACGCCTGCATGGCCTGCTGGCCAGCGACCCGGCGTTGCGCAACGACCCGCGTGCGGCGGCGTTCTACTACCAGAACGATGGCGAGCCTCTGCCGGTCGGCCATCGCTTGCGCAATCCGGCCCTCGCCGCGTTGCTCAAGGACATCGCCGAGCGCGGCAGCCAGGCGTTCTATACAGGGACCAATGCCCGCTCGCTGGTCCTGCAGGTAAACACTCATCCGACCAACCCAGGCCGCATCAGTCTGAACGACCTGGAAGGCTATCAACCGCGCCAGCGCGACGCCATTTGCACCCTCTGGCAGAAGCGCTATCAGGTTTGCGGCTTCCCGCCACCGTCATCGGGCCACATCACCCAGATGCAGATCCTCGGCATGCTGGAACAGCTGCCGCCGGTTCAGCCTCTCGATCAGGGGGTGCCTTCTGTCGAATTCCTGCACCGCTACACCGAGGCCGCACGCCTGGCCTATGCAGACCGCGCCAAGTACCTGGCTGACCCGGATTTCGTGCCGGTACCCGGCCGCACCTGGAACAGCATGCTTGCACCGAGCTACATCAAACAGCGCGCCGCGCTGATTGGTCCGCGCAGCATGGGCACCGCCGAAGCGGGAGAACCCGGCGAGATGCCTGTCTCGTTCGCCCCGCAGGCGGCACAGCCGGAATACGGCACCAGCCATATCAGCATCGTCGACGCCGAGGGCAATGCACTGGCGATGACCACCACCATCGAGCAGGCCTTCGGCTCGCGCCTGCTCAACGATGGCGGCACCGGCCTCGCCGGGGGCTATCTGCTGAATAACGAGCTGACGGACTTTGCCTTTGAACCCTACGACGCGATGGGTCGGCAAGTGGCCAATCGAGTCGAACCGAACAAGCGTCCCCGTTCAAGCATGAGTCCGACGCTGGTGTTCGACGTCACGGGTGAACAGTTCCTGGCGAGCCTCGGCTCGCCGGGCGGCGCGGCGATCATCCACTTCACGGCGAAGACGCTGCTGGGCATGTACGACTGGGGGCTCGATGCCCAACGCGCCATCGACCTGCCCAACTTCGGCAGCTTCAACGGCCCCACAGTGCTTGAAGCAGGACGCTTCCCGGCCAGCACTGTACAGGGGCTGAAAGCGCGTGGCCACGAGGTCAACGAGACGGAAATGACCAGCGGACTTCAAGCTATCCAACGCACCGACAGCGGCTGGTTCGGCGGCGCCGACCCGCGCCGCGAAGGTGTGGTGATGGGCGAGTAACGCCTCGGCTACAGCAAGCCTTCAGGCAACCCTGCGGCTTGCATCCGCCGCAGGGTACGCCGCTCATATCAGAATGCGTGTGAACGTCAGTGCCGGAAGCCCCACCTCCGGGCACTGCATTCAGGACGACGTTTGCACTAAACCACGCGCGCTTCGTTCTCCAGTCGCTCGATGGCGCTGTCTAGCTCATCCAGCGCTTGCGCCGCACTGGGGTGGTTCTGTTTCAGCAGGGTTTCGCTGCGCTCACAGGCCGCGCGCAATTGCGGCACACCGCAGTAGCGGGTGGCACCGTGCAAGCGGTGCACCCGATCGATGGTTCCCTGCCGATCATTCGCCAGGCGCGTTTCGCGGATCACCTGACGATCATCCTCCAGCGAAGCCAACAACATGCTCAGCATGTCCGCTGCGAGATCGGCTTTGCCGGCGGCCAGGCGCAACCCCTCTTCCGCATCGAGCACCTTGAGGTTGTTTTCCGGCGTCGCCGTGTCAGGGGGCGCTGCAACAAAGCTGCGAGCCAGCGGCAGGCCGGTCCACTTCAGGATCACCTGAGCCAGCTGGCGCTCGCTGATCGGCTTGGTCAGGTAATCGTCGAGCCCACTTTGCAGTAGCGAGCGTTTTTCGTTGGACAGCGCGTGGGCCGTGAGCGCGACGATCGGCATCGGTGGCTGCGCACTGTCACCTTCCCAGCGACGAATCGCCTCGGTGGTCTGGCGCCCGTCCATGCCCGGCATCTGCACGTCCATGAACACCAGATCGAAAGACTTATGCTTGACCACCTCCAATGCTTCCCCACCGCTGCTCACCGCCACGACTTCGCCGCCCATGTCGGTCAGCAGGGTTTCCAGCAGCAGCAGATTGGCCGGGTTGTCATCGACGCACAGTACCCGTGGCGGTCGGGTTTCCGACACGGCGATGCTCTCGATCATCGCCTGTGGCGGCCGCAGCAGATCGAGCAGCACCCGCTGCAGCTTGCGGGTACAGGCCGGCTTGCTCTGCAGCTGGGCATGGGTGTGCGACTCGGGCAACGCTTCGTGATACTGCGCCTGTTCAATGGTCGGGCAGAGCACGATGCATTTGCAACCCAACCCTTCGAACTCCCAAAGCCTCAGGCACAGCTGTTGCGGTGCGATTTCTCGATGGGTCACACCGAGCACGGCCACCTCGATCGGTGTGTCGCTGGTATGCGCTTCGAACACCGCCGACTGCAACTGATCCAGGCTGTCGAACGGCAGCACCTCCATGCCGCAGCTTTCCAGCTGGTGCTGCAAGGCCTGGCGCGTTAGCGGATGCTGCTCGAGCAAGCCGACCTTGCGTCCGAGCAGTGCCGCCCGCGGAAGGTCCTCGATGTCGTCACGCGCCTTGGGCAGGCTCAGACTGATCCAGAATTCGGAGCCCTCTTCCGGAATGCTGTCCACCCCGATTTCGCCGCCCATCTGCTCGATCAGTCGCTTGGAAATCACCAGCCCGAGCCCCGTACCGCCCGGTTGGCGCGACAGAGAATTGTCCGCCTGGCTGAACGCCTGGAACAGCGCACGCAGGTCCTGATCAGTCAGACCGATGCCGGTGTCCTGCACGCTGATGCGCAGCTGAGCGCGGTCAGAGCGCTCGTCTTCGACCATCGCCCGGACGATGACGGTGCCTTCATTGGTGAACTTGATGGCATTGCTGACCAGATTGGTCAGCACCTGCTTAAGCCGCAGCGGGTCGCCGACCAGGGATAGCGGCGTGTCGCGGTAGACCAGGCTGACCAGCTCCAAGTGCTTCTGGTGCGCCGCCGGGCCGAGGATGGTCAGGGTGTCCTCGATCAGGTCGCGCAAATTGAACGGGATGTTGTCGAGGACCAGCTTGCCGGCCTCGATCTTCGAGAAGTCGAGGATCTCGTTGATGATCCCGAGCAGGCTGTCAGCGGATTTTTCGATGGTCGATAAGTAGTCCTGCTGGCGTGGCGTCAGGTCGCTTTTCTGCAGCAGGTGGGTAAAGCCGAGGATGCCATTGAGTGGCGTGCGGATCTCGTGGCTCATGTTGGCCAGGAACTCGGACTTGATCCGGCTGGCCTCCAGCGCTTCCTTGCGTGCCAGGTCCAGCTCGATGTTCTGGATCTCGATTGTCTCGAGGTTCTGCTGCACGTCTTCGGTGGCCTGGTCGATGCTCTGCTGCAATTCTTCACGAGCGGCCAGCAAGGCCTCGGCCATACGGTTGATGCCTGCCGCCACTTCGTCCATTTCATGGCTGCCGAGCGCTGGCAAACGAGTCTCCAGGTGACCGTCCTTGAGCTGCGCCACGGCCACCTTGACCCGGTGCAGCGGCTTGCTGATTGCCGTACTCATGCGCAGCGCCAGCAGCGCAGTGATGATCAGCCCTGCACCAATCAGCAACAGGCTGGCGAACAGGCTGCGGTAACCGCGCAGCAGCGTGCCCTGGTGCGACAGCTCCAACTCCAGCCAGCCAATCAGGCGGAGGTCGTTGTCGGGATTGTCTTCGGCGAGATTCAGATGCTTGCCAAGCACCGGCAGGAGGATGCGCGTGGTGTCGACGCTGCTGACCTGAGTCAGCGCCTCGGGATCGGTTGGCGGCGACGGGGTGATCATGTTCGGCCCGGCATGGGCTTGCAGATTGCGCTCGGCATCGAGGATGGAGACCGCACGCACGTCAGGCTGATCCAGCACCTGATTGAGAATGCGCTGCAACCGCTTGCCGTAGCCCTGCGCC
Organism: Stutzerimonas chloritidismutans; assembly: GCF_038562055.1. Classification (GTDB taxonomy): domain Bacteria; phylum Pseudomonadota; class Gammaproteobacteria; order Pseudomonadales; family Pseudomonadaceae; genus Stutzerimonas; species Stutzerimonas chloritidismutans_A. The sequence continues at coordinate 29,554 of NZ_JBCFXD010000018.1, forward strand.
ATGGCCGGGGCCGCCAGCGGCGCCAGTTGTTCGGCGATCAGCTGGCCGCGCGCATCGAGCTGATGGCGCATCTCCGACAGCTGCATCCAGGTGAAATAGATGCCAAGCGCTACGGCTAGCACTGTGCTGGGCAACAAGATCAACACCAGCACCCGACTCTTTATTCCTAGGTCTCTCAGCACGGTTCCATTCCCCTGGTGGCCAGTGCGCTAGTGTAGCGGCTCGAAGGGCGGGAATCTGCGTTGCAAGACAAATGCACGTCAGGCAGAACCAGGCGCGTCTTGATTGGGCGCCTGGCTGTAGCGGGCTCAGTCCAGTCCGCGGATGTCGCGCTCCTGGAAGTGCGGCAGCTGCCACTGGAAGGTCATTGCCAGCACCCGGAACAGGAAGCCCGCACAGAGCGTGGCCAGCGAGGCGATGGACGTGTCGATCCCGAGCCAGAGCAGCGTCACGTAGAGCACGCCGGTAAACAGTGCCACCGTGGCATAGAGCTCGCGTCGCAACACCATCGGCACCCGGTTGCAGAGAATGTCGCGCAGCAGTCCGCCAAACACGCCGGTGATGACCCCCGCCAGCACGACGATCGAAAGGTGAGCGCCCATATCCATCGCCACGCCGCAACCGATCACGGTAAAGGCCACCAGGCCCAGGCCGTCGACCAGCAGAAACACCTGCCGCAGGTGATGCATGTGCCGCGCGACCAGGGCGGTGACGATGGCCGCGCCCACGGTGAAACCAAGGTACTCGGGATGGGCGATCCAGCCGATCGGGTAATGCCCCAGCAGCACATCGCGCGCCGTGCCGCCGCCCAGCGCCGTCACCGTGCCGAGCATGCAGATACCGAACAGGTCCATGCCGCGGCGCATGCCCATGATGGCGCCGGACATGGCTTCGGCCGTAATGGCAATCAGATAGATGATATGCAACAGCGTCACAGCGGAACTCCAGAACAGGCAGGCGGGAAAACGGCGCCATTATGGGGCACACTGCCATTCAATCGATGTGACTTAGCAAAATTAGGCTATACAAACATTTATTTAATCTGAGGACGCAGGGCTTGAATCTTGATCCCAAACAGACTGAAGCCTTCCGTGCGGTCATCAAAACCGGCAGTTTTGAGCAAGCTGCCCTGCGGTTGCATCTGACGCCGCCTGCGATTTCGCAGCGGGTGCGAGCGCTGGAAAGCGCCTTGGGCAATGCTCTGGTGGTGCGCAGCCGCCCCTGTCGCCCTACCGAAATAGGCCAGCGGCTGCTGCAGTACCTCAAGCGGGCCACCTTGCTTGAAGCCGACCTGATGGCCGACCTGGCCGAACGCAGCGACGCGCCGCTGGTGGTGGTCGCCGCTCTCAATGCCGACAGCCTGGGCACCTGGTTCTTTCCGGCGCTGGCCGACGTGCTGATCAAGGAACGCGTGCTGCTCGATCTGACGGTCGAGGACCAGGACCACACCTACAGCCTGCTGGAAACCGGCCTGGCAATCGGTTGCATCAGCACCGAACCCAAGCCCATGCGCGGCTGCACGGCCAGCCCGCTGGGAAGCATGCGCTATCGCCTGGTAGCGTCCGCCGCCTTTCGGCAGCAGTACTTTCCCAACGGCCTGAACCGCAATGCCGCGCGCAAGGCGCCGGTGGTCGCCTACACCAACAAGGACCGCCTCACCTCTTCGTTCCTGCTTCGCCGGCTGGGCCTGCCCGAGGGCGCCTACCCTTGCCACTATGTGCCCGGCGCCGAGCCTCGCTTCAATGCGATCCGCTACGGGCTGGGCTATGGCATGGTGCCGCAGCCGTTGCTGCAGGATGCATTGGCCGACGGCATCGTGGTCGACCTGGCCGCAGACGCGCCGCTGGACATCTCGCTGTACTGGCACACTTGGAAGGTGCAGTCGCCGCGCATGGAAAGCCTCTCCCGCCAGATCATCGAAGCGGCGCCGAATATCCTTGCGCGACCTGAGGGGGCCTGATGAAACATGGCCCGCCCGCGGTTCTGGTTCGCGAGCAAGCTCGCTCCTACGCTGCCCATTGTTGCGACCGTACGTTTGTTGTAGGAGCGAGCTTGCTCGCGAAGAGTCCCATGCCCAGCGAGGCGTATCACCGGAACTGCGCAAACGACGGCACTGAGGCACACTAACGCCCATGACTTCCATTCTTTATCACCCGGCCTGCTGCTCGTTTTTGAGCGATCACTGGCCGCTGCCGCTCGCCTTGCCTGGCGTGCAGCTGATTAGCACCCGCTTCGACCCCGCCCTGCTCGACCCTGAGGACTTCACCCGCTGCGGCGTGCCGGGCATGAGCGCCGTGAGCAAGCGCCAGACCGAGTTTCTCGCCGGTCGCCTCTGTGCTCACGAGGCCTTGCGCAGGGTGACGGGCGTGCCGTGCATCCCGGCCGTGAACGAGGACCGCTCGCCCAACTGGCCTGCCGGGGTGGTCGGCTCCATCACCCATGGCGCTGGCTGGGTGGCGACCGTGGTGGCGCGTCGCGAGCAATGGCGCGGTCTCGGTCTGGATGTCGAGAAGCAGATTCCCACCATACGGGCCGACCGCCTGGTCGCTGAAATCCTCACGCCGCTCGAGCTGGAAGGTTACGCCGCACTCGACGAGACCCAGCGCGCCCTGCGCGTCACCCTGACCTTTTCCATCAAGGAAAGCTTGTTCAAGGCGCTGTATCCGCTGGTGAACAAGCGCTTCTACTTCCAGGAAGCCGAGCTGATCCACCACGACAGCAGCGGTTACGCCCGCCTGCGTCTGCTCAATGATTTATCGGAAGAATGGACGGCTGGCGCTGAACTGGAAGGCCAGTTCGTGCAGTTCGATGACTACCTGCTGAGCCTGGTGAGCATTCCGGCCTGAATCATCGCAGCCCGGCGCGAGGCTCTCGCGGACAACAACCTTTCAGACAACAACCGCTCAATAGCTGCAGTGCACCGATCCCAGCGTCTACTTCACCCGCTTGCGCGGCCAGACCAGGGTAAAGCGCGCGCCGCCCAGCTCGCTGTGCCCAACCTGCGAACGGCCGCCGTGCCAGTAGGTAATTCGCCGGACGATGGACAGGCCCAGACCATGCCCGCCAGAGGCACGGGTGCGGCTGTCATCCAGACGCAGGAAGGGGGCAAAGACCTTCTCCCACGCTTCCTCGGGCACCCCCGGCCCGTCATCATCGACCACCAGCTGCGCCCGCTCGCCATCGATGACGAAGCTGACCTGAACCCGCGTTTCGGCGTGGCGCATGGCGTTGCTGATCAGATTGCTCAAGGCGCGGCGCAGGTAATGCGGCTCGGCATCGACCACGCTGCCGCCGTCGACGGTCGGCTTACAGGGCCCGCGCTCGACCCGCACCGCTGGGCGCAATGGCGCCAGCTCACCGATGACCTGATCGACCAGCGCGCCCAGATCCACCGCCTGGAACGTCAGCTCCGGCGAACCCCGTTCGAGGCGCGTATAGACCAGCATCTCGTCCACCAGACGATCCAGGTCGTCGATATCGCCATCCATATCTTCGAGATAGCGATTGCGTGCTTGCGCTGTCTGCGCCGAGCCGGCCATCTCCAGGCCGAAACGCAACCGCGCGACCGGCGTTCGCAACTCATGGGCCACGGCGCTGACCATTTCCCGCTGCACCGCCAGCAAGCGCTGCAGATGAGTGGCCATGCCATTGAAGGCCTTGGCCAATCGCCCGACCGAATCGGTTCCGGCATCCGGCACGCGCGCTTCGAGCTGGCCGTTGGCGATGCGCGTGGCGGCGCGCTCGACGCTCCGCAGCCGACGTTCCAGCTGGCGCACCAGCAGATACACAGTCAGCCCGATCAGCGACAGACCCAGCACACCGATCAAAATCAGCAGTTCGGGCGGATAGGGATTGAGCTGACGCAGCGGCCCCAGCGACATGATCCAGGGAGTTCCGGCAATCGCGGCGAACACCCGGATGGCCTCTCCGCCGTTGACCAGCGCCATCACCGTGTCGCCTTCATCCAGCCGGCGCCGTTGATCGTCGTCGAGGCTGGCGCTGTCACGGGTCAGCAACTCCAGTGGATAGCCGAAACCACGCGCCGCCTTCAGTTCCGCCAGCCGCCGGGGTTGTTCGGCTTCCGGATAGCGGATCAGCTCGTCGATCAACAGATAGATGGTCGCGCGCGCCAGCTGTTCGCTGAGTTGCTCGACCTCGCCAGTCAGGGCCAGCCGGTCGTCGGCGCTGACCAGCGAATAGATCGTCACGCTGCCGGGGCGGATCTGCTCCACCAAGACCTGACCGCGCAGCAGTCGTGTCTCCAGCCCGCTTTCCAGCCGAATGTCTTCCAGGGTTCGCACCCGCAACGGAATACCCAGCAGCCGCCCCCAGAGGTTCGCCGCCTGACGCCGTTCGATGGGCGTCATGCTGCTCATGTTGTGCGCCATCAGGCGAAAGGTACCGGCTGCCAGCGCTTCTCGATGCTGATCGGCCCGTACCTGGTTGAGCAGATGCAGTCCACCCACGCCCAGCAGTCCAACCAGCACCAGTACGGCGAGCATGCCGCCATAGATGCGCAGGAAGATCGAATTCACTGCAGCGCTTCAGCCGCTTCGGAAACGAACAGGTAGCCCTTACCACGCACCGTCTTGATCAGGCGCGGGTGGTCGGGGTCATCACCGATCTTGGGGCGGATGCGCGAAATACGCACATCGATGGAGCGGTCCTGGCCGTCGTACTCGATACCGCGCAATTCAGAGAAGATCTGTTCGCGGGACATGATCCGCCCCGGATTGGAGGTCAGCAGCCACAGCAGGTCGAATTCCGCACCGGTCAGCTCGATGCCCTCACCGCGCAACCAGGCCTCGCGCAGCGCATTGTCGACCACCAGCGGGCCGTACTGGACGCGCTTGCCGCCTGCAGGTGCCGCCACCTCTGCCCCTTCCCGTCGCCGCAGCAAGGCGCGAATGCGGGCCAGCAGCAACCGCGGCCGCACCGGTTTGCACACATAGTCGTCGGCACCGATCTCCAGGCCCAGCACCTGATCGAGGTCGTCGGCACGCGCGGTCAGCATCAGGATCGGCCCGTCATAGCGATCACGCACCTTGCGGCAGATCGACAGTCCGTCTTCGCCGGGCAGCATCAGGTCGAGCACCACCAGATCGGGTCGCTCGTTGATGATGCGTTCGGCCGCCTGGGCGCCGTCCGCCTCAATCGAGACCTGCATGCCATTGCCTTCAAGATACTCGCGGGTCAGTTCGGCCAACCGCTGGTCATCTTCGACAATCAGGATGTTCCAAGACTCTTGATCCACCACGCGCCCTCCCGATACACCGGCCGGCATTGTAGCGCCAGGGCACCGCCAGATGGCAGCACCTCCACGACGGATCGGCCTGGATGGCCGGTCCAAGCGACGCCCTTGATGCCCGTTTCGCAGAACCACCACTGCTCCGCGCCGGCCCTATGCCAAGCAAAAAGCCATCAGTGCAGCCCGTTCCGTCAAATCACCGTCTCGCTGAGCGAAAACCGCGCTAAAACCGCCTTTGACAAAACACCACATATAGTGTTTTGCCTCAGGCGCCCCCGAGCGTCTGAAAGCCTGGATTGAGCCCGCATTTCATCCGAAGCCTTTACACCCCGGAAACGGTGCGGGCTGCGCCCTTATCGCGCACAGCTCACCCACATGTTATCCACAGGTTGTTCATTTCGGGCGCCTTGCACTGCGCCTGAACCCCCACTATCGTGTCACTCCGAGCGCCTTTTACCCCATATGCTGGGTGTCTACGGCCAAACAGACACAAACGCCGAAAAAAGCAAGCAAAATAAATTCGCTCTGATTTTTACCCGGCTCGCGCCCCCACGGGCGCCCTAGATCATCGCCACAGACCGCGATCCTGCACAGCCCAACGTTGATTTTGCTCAAGTCCAGCAGTAGCGCATGCGCCAAGCGCGTCACACTACATGTTGTGTTTTGAGGTTGTGATCTTCACAACGCCTGACTATGCTTCGGCACACACGATTAACCACCCCAGGTGCCGGATCGTTCCAGTTTTGATTCACCCATGAGCCGGTTCGCCGGGGCATGGTTCATGCAGTACGAGACACGCAAGACCCGATCAAGGCCGCCCACAAAGCAGGCCTGACACCTAACGTGCTACCGAGACAGAGAGAATCCGGAGACCCCATGCAGAACGAGTCCACTCGCGAGAACCCGCACGCCGACAACAGCACGCTGGACCTGGCCGCCACCGCCCCAGGCCAGCTGCGCGTGATCAAGCGCAACGGTACAGTCGTCCCCTATACCGATGACAAGATCACCGTCGCCATCACCAAGGCGTTTCTCGCAGTGGAAGGCAACAGCGCCTCCGCCTCATCGCGCATCCATGACACTGTCGCGCGCCTGACCGAACAGGTCACCGCCACCTTCAAGCGTCGCATGCCTTCCGGCGGCACCATTCACATCGAAGAAATCCAGGACCAGGTCGAACTGGCCCTGATGCGTTCCGGCGAGCAGAAAGTCGCCCGCGACTACGTGATCTACCGCGAATCGCGCAGCCAGGAGCGCAAGCGCGGCGCCGTAGACGCACCGGTCGAAGCCCATCCGAGCATCCGCATCAAGCGTGCCGACGGCAGCCTGTCGCCGCTGGACCTGGGCCGCCTGAACACCATCATCACCGAAGCCTGCGAAGGCCTCGAGGAAGTCGATGGCGCGCTGATCCAGAAAGAAACCCTGAAGAACCTCTACGACGGTGTCGAGCAGACCGACGTCAACACCGCCCTGGTGATGACCGCCCGTACCCTGGTCGAGCGTGAGCCGAACTACTCCTACGTCACCGCTCGCCTGCTGATGGACACCCTGCGCGCTGAAGCCCTGAGCTTCCTCGAAGTCGCCGAAGCCGCCACCCATCATGAAATGGCTGACCTCTACGCCAAGGCCCTGCCCGCCTACGTGGAAAAAGGCGTGCAGTTCGAGCTGCTCGACCCGCGCCTGAAGGAATACGACCTGGCCAAGCTGGGCGCGGCGATCAACCACGAGCAGGACCAGCAGTTCACCTACCTCGGTCTGCAGACCCTTTACGACCGCTACTTCATCCACAAGGATGGCGTGCGTTTCGAGCTGCCGCAGATCTTCTTCATGCGTGTCGCCATGGGCCTGGCCATCGAGGAAGAAAACCGCGAAGCCCGTGCCATCGAGTTCTACAACCTGCTGTCGTCCTTCGACTACATGGCCTCCACGCCGACCCTGTTCAACGCTGGCACCCTGCGTCCGCAGCTGTCCTCGTGCTACCTGACCACCGTGCCGGACGACCTGGGCGGCATCTACGATGCCATCCGCGATAACGCCCTGCTCTCCAAGTTCGCCGGCGGCCTGGGCAACGACTGGACCCCGGTGCGTGCACTGGGCGCCTACATCAAGGGCACCAACGGCAAATCCCAGGGCGTCGTGCCCTTCCTGAAAGTGGTCAACGACACCGCCGTCGCGGTCAACCAGGGCGGCAAGCGCAAGGGCGCGGTCTGCGCCTACCTGGAAACCTGGCACCTGGACATCGAGGAATTCCTCGAGCTGCGCAAGAACACCGGTGACGACCGTCGCCGGACCCACGACATGAACACCGCCAACTGGATTCCGGACCTGTTCATGAAGCGCGTCTTCGACGACGGCAAGTGGACCCTGTTCTCGCCGAGCGAAGTACCCGACCTGCACGACCTCACCGGCAAGGCCTTCGAGGAACGCTACGAGTACTACGAAGCCCTGATCGAATACGGCAAGATCAAGAACTACAAGACCCTGCAGGCCAAAGACCTGTGGCGCAAGATGCTCTCCATGCTGTTCGAAACCGGCCACCCATGGCTGACCTTCAAGGACCCGTGCAACCTGCGCAGCCCGCAGCAGCACGTCGGCGTGGTGCACAGCTCCAACCTCTGCACCGAGATCACGCTGAACACCAACAAGGACGAGATCGCCGTCTGCAACCTGGGCTCGATCAACCTGCCGCGCCACATCGTCGACGGCAAGCTCGACACTGCCAAGCTGGAGCGCACCGTGCGCACCGCCGTGCGGATGCTCGATAACGTCATCGACATCAACTACTACTCCGTGCCGCAGGCGAAGAACTCCAACTTCAAGCACCGCCCGGTGGGCCTGGGCATCATGGGCTTCCAGGACGCGCTGTATCTGCAGCACATCCCGTACGGTTCCGACGCAGCCATCGACTTCGCCGACAAATCCATGGAAGCGGTCAGCTACTTCGCCATCCAGGCTTCCTGTGACCTGGCCGACGAGCGCGGCGCCTACGAAACCTTCCAGGGTTCGCTGTGGAGCCAGGGCATCCTGCCGCTGGATTCGCAGCAGATCCTCATCGAAGCGCGTGGCCAGAAGTACATCGACGTCGACCTGACCGAGTCCCTGGACTGGGCGCCGGTCCGTGCCCGCGTCAAGAACGGCATCCGCAACTCGAACATCATGGCCATCGCGCCGACCGCGACCATCGCCAACATCACCGGCGTGTCGCAGTCCATCGAGCCGACCTACCAGAACCTGTACGTGAAATCGAACCTCTCGGGCGAATTCACCGTGATCAACCCCTACCTGGTTCGCGACCTCAAGGCGCGCGGCCTGTGGGATGCGGTCATGATCAACGACCTCAAGTACTACGACGGTTCGGTACAGCAGATCGAGCGCATCCCGCAGGAGTTGAAAGACCTCTACGCGACCGCCTTCGAAGTGGAAACCAAGTGGATCGTCGACGCCGCCAGCCGCCGCCAGAAATGGATCGACCAGGCCCAGTCGCTGAACCTCTACATCGCCGGCGCCAGCGGCAAGAAGCTGGACGTGACCTACCGCATGGCCTGGTACCGTGGCCTGAAAACCACCTACTACCTCCGTGCCCTGGCCGCGACTAGCACCGAGAAGTCCACCGTCAACACCGGCAAGCTCAACGCCGTGTCCAGCGGTGGCAACGGCGGCGCCAGCGCCGCTCCGGCCAAGGCTGCGCCCGCGCCAGAAATGGCAGCCGGCCCGGCACCGGTGCCAAAGGCGTGTGCGATTGATGAACCAGACTGCGAAGCCTGCCAATAAGGAGTTTGGCTGACGCACGAATCTGAACGGACCGCGCGTTGTTGTCCGCCAGGCCGGCCCCCATCACGTACAGCTGTACGCTCAGGGGCTCCGGCCTGGCAGACGCCTAGCGCTGCCTCGCTCAGCTTCGCGCTCACACCGAGCTGCCGCTGATAAGCGCTAGTCCGAGGCAACGCAGCTCGTAGGGTGGATGCCGCTATTTGCATCCACCATGAGCGACCACTCGGCCACCTAAATACACAACAGATTTCGTGCTTTTGCGTGCAAACCAAAAGCCCAAAACATTCCCGACCGGCCGCGCCGGTCCCCAATCAGGAAAAACCGCCATGCTGAGCTGGGACGAATTCGACGAAGAAGACACCACCACCGCCGCGCCCGCGGCAGCCCCGCAAACCGCTGCCGCCGCAAACGACGCACCGGCCAAGCTCGACAAGGACGCCGCCGGCTCCGTCGAAGAAGCCCGTGCCGTTGCTTCTGACGACTCCGCTGCCGTCGCCCGCGCCAAGAAGGCCCTGGACGACCTAGACATCCAGGAAGGCCTGGACGAACTCGAAGGCGAATCCGCCCGCGTTCACGTCGGCGACAAGCAGATGATCAACGCCCGCGCCGACCTCAACCAGCTCGTACCTTTCAAGTACGACTGGGCCTGGCAGAAGTATCTGGATGGTTGCGCCAACCACTGGATGCCGCAGGAAGTGAACATGAACGCCGACATCGCCCTGTGGAAGAGCCCGGACGGCCTCTCCGAGGACGAGCGACGCATCGTCAAGCGCAACCTCGGCTTCTTCTCCACCGCCGACAGCCTGGTCGCCAACAACCTCGTGCTGGCCGTGTACCGCCTGATCACCAACCCCGAATGCCGCCAGTACATCCTGCGCCAGGCCTTCGAAGAGGCGATCCACACCCACGCCTACCAGTACTGCATCGAATCGCTGGGCATGGATGAAGGCGAGATCTTCAACATGTACCACGAGATCCCGAGCGTCGCGAAGAAGGCCTCCTGGGGCCTCAAGTACACCCGCTCCATCTCCGACCCGACCTTCCAGACCGGCACCGTCGAGACGGATAAAGAGTTCCTGCGCAACCTCATCGCCTACTACTGCGTACTGGAAGGCATCTTCTTCTACTGCGGCTTCACCCAAATCCTTTCCATGGGCCGCCGCAACAAGATGACCGGCACCGCCGAGCAGTTCCAATACATCCTGCGCGACGAGTCCATGCACCTGAACTTCGGCATCGACGTGATCAACCAGATCAAGATCGAAAACCCACACCTGTGGGACGCCGCCATGAAAGACGAAGCGACCCAGATGATCCTCCAGGGTACGCAGCTCGAAATCGAATACGCCCGCGACACCATGCCCCGTGGCGTCCTAGGCATGAACGCCTCGATGATGGAGGACTACCTCAAGTTCATCGCCAACCGTCGCCTGACGCAGATTGGCCTTAAAGAGGAATATCCGGGTACTACCAATCCGTTCCCGTGGATGAGCGAGATCATGGATTTGAAGAAGGAGAAGAACTTCTTTGAGACGCGGGTTATTGAGTATCAGACGGGTGGGGCGCTGAGCTGGGATTGATCAAATAGACAAGCCGGCTAGATACCTAGCCGGCTTCACGGCGCCCAGCGCACAATGTTTGAGATGAGCTATATGTTAGCTTTCCTTTTTTGAAGCAATCGAACTTCAGCTGAAGGAACAATGATATAGATCACAACTGATCGAAGCCTTAGCGAATATCACGACGAGACATACCCAAGGCCGATTCTACTTACGCTAACTCCAACGCGCTGAATATAATTAAGCGCATATTCGTACCGTAGCTTCGCAATAACGCTTGCTTCCTTCTGATCACTCCTGATTTTCATATCATCGACTTCTAACCTCAGCTCTAATAAAGAGAGTTTTCCTTTCTTAATCACTCCCCCATCCTTTGCAACAAACGCACGCCAATCCACTTTTTGAACAGCAGGATTATTGGAGTCAGCTTTTGCCGACAGAAGGCCGAGAGCGAGTATTTGCCCTTCATGTTCAACATAGCAATAAGACCCGCTGTTGATATGGCGATCAGTCAGCGCGCTTAAATTTTTTTCCGGAAGAAGTCTAATTGCAGTAAAAGGCCGGAGACTGGAATCAGCGCCCTGACTAAATGCTATAGTGCTTTGCCCAGGTTGCAAATCGCAAGCAGGAGTCGCGCATACCCACCAGCTATCATCCAGCTTGAAGATGTGCCCGCTATCCAGTTGCTCAAAACCATTATTAACCGAATCACTTCCCCTTGAAGGAAGACAGCATACGTAACGATTGTACTCGCTAACAGCTCTCTGTTTTTCGGCATTATCGGAAAGGTCTACACCGTAATGAGCATGAAAGGTGAATCCAGAAGCCATATCGGTTTCGTAGATTCGCTTGCCGTAGTCGGCGACTTGTTCTTCCACTAAAAACGAAAGCATCTCAGATTGACGAGAAACATGATCTCTCAATCTATAGTGGCGAAGGACGGCCATTTGCTCATCAACGAGCCGATCGCTTCCTGGACTTTTGATCGTTTCATAGAATTTGGCAAAGGCATGCTTCTGTTTTAAAGCTGCGTCTTCAACCTCAGCCCCCATCCTGCTTATAGCGTCTCGATACTTAGCGGAAAGCAGTCTGGAAGGAGTGGGCTTCCAGTCCACAAGCGCAGCCTCAAGCTCAGCCAAAAGATTCTCAGGGCCCTTTTTTACAAAGCAAACAAAACCGCGTGAAGTACGGAGCCATTTACAACCGTCAGAAATGCGCCAATACAACCCATCCGGCGGCAGTTCCGTGAATTGACGTATGTGAATCTCCTCGAATTCACGTATTGCCCAGTAGAAGAACGTCTTCATTTGTGGCCGTGTCAGTTCCAGATTAGCCGCTAATTGGTTTAACTCAGAAAATGGACCAGCTCCCTGCATAAACTTTCCAACGGCTTTATTTAAGCCTAGATCAGGATGCCTTGCCCCGATATACGCGGCCAAATCAAGCGCTTGCGAGACATCGGACCGACTAAATTCTCCAGCATCTTCTTGGTCAGCAATGATCTGTTCTAAGTCAGCTATCTCTGTTACGAGTTTCTCATCATATTGGGACGCGCACGTACCCATCAATGAAAGAAGACATTGATGCATAGCCTCTTCAAGGTCGTCACTCGTGTGAATCACCACCAGATTGAAATGATGGTTCGCAAGTACAGAAGATAAGATTTTACGAGCGGTGTCGCCCCCTGTACCCGCTTGCGCACCTTCTAGATTGTAATCTAATACCAACAAGTCGGACTGGTGCAAATGGTCTGCGAGTTGTTTTGGAGTTTCACTGCCAGCCGTTTTGCTCGTGCTACTATCTGCGACCCCGTCGTGGATATCAATGATAAAGCCTGGCTTTCTCGAGCGAAACTCTTTAATCAAACCAATAACCTCAGCAGAGGTAGACGACTGATGCCAGCTTTTTCGTCCAGAAGCTTCTGCTATATCTACAGAAGAATTATTAGCAGATAGCCTTGAATTAAAGATCTCTTCCCAAGTCGGATACTGGTCATCAACTATCAGCACTGAGCGAAGGGGCGCAATAAAGGCTTCGCAAACCAAGCCTTTGAATGTATTAACCTCGACCAAAGTCAGCTCCTTTGAAATCAATAACGAAGTTTGCGCCACTTAACGGCCTGAACTTAAGCTCTGAGGCGTATTTAATCGAATGTCCGCCAGCCATAAGATTAACCCTGCAGAGGTAAAGCCCGATACCTCTACCACCGCTAGACTTACGCGTAAAAAACATCTTAAAAAGACTATCCTGATCGACAGGATTAATCCCGGGGCCATTGTCCGATATAATTACCTGACCCTCCTTAACCGACAAATATATTTGCGGATCAGGAGTCTGCGAGCTAACCAACCAATAAATGCTATTGTTAACTAGATTGACAAATACAGGATATAAGCGGGAAGGCTGCTCATACAGCGAGAAGGCTCTGAACCCATCCGACGCGTGTATTTTAATGTTTCGACCGCGCGCTACTGTATCAAAAAAACTGACCAAATAATCTTCAATTTCTTTGCCAGCGATTGGGCGGCGTGTTCTACTACCGGAAACTCTGAGCGGAGAAAGAAATTCAAGCTGCTGACTTATCGCTTCGAACCCCTGCACCACGAGATCCGTCCCCTCTATATCGCCCGCTTTTTCGACTATTTGCTTGATACCTTGTCTTACCATCCGCTCGTTAGCATCTAACTCATGACCCAAAATCTCAACCGTTATCCCAAGTTGAGCCACTTGATTCAAGCGATTTAGATCGTCACGCAGAACAATATTGTCTGCTGTTCCCTGCCGAGCAATAAGCTCGATATTAATATTCTCACTCATGAGTTCTAAAGCATCTAAGTACGACTGAAACGTCTCTTCATTTTCTGCGTCCAACTGGACGTGAAGAGTCTTCAAACGCTCTAATGCCTCATCCAAACCTAGTCGCCCATCGCGCACCTGCTCAACAAGCGGCATCGCCTGATAATGAAACGCTTTATTGCGGTCATTAAATAGTGAAGATACCCGGCTCGTCTCAGCTACTTGCAATGCCTCGATAGACTTACGCCAGGATCTCAAACGACTTTGCAGTTGGCTAGCATAGCTACTGAGCTGCTTCTGGACTAGGTCTTCAGGCTTCGCGGGCTTGATTCGTTCAAGCGCTACCGCTCTTATTGTCTCCATGCTACGGAGACGGTCGAGCATTTCGGAATACATTGCTCGAAAGGTACGATAGTCTTGCTCAGCTCCGCCAAGCTTTGCCGGTGCGCCAACGACCCTCAGATCTGCCAACCTGCTACTTAGCCCATCAATGAGCGTTTGGAGGTCCATAACTCCATTTTCATCCAAAACCTGGATAGACGTTACAATATCGCTAGTTTCCTCAAAAAGAGCTTCAAGCCTAGGCAGACTCTTACTAAGCCGTGAGCGGAATTTTTGTGCATTCTTCTTGCTCAGCTCCTTTCGTGCTTGTTCAGCTTTATCTTTATCATTTTGTTCTTGAATGTCAGGAAGAAGCTCCTTACGAAGGTCGGAACTACTGCCAAAATATTCATAAGCCGCTCGTCGAAGGATATTCTTCACAATTTCACGCAGCACTTTCGCAGCGCGATTATCTATAAAGCCCTCCCGACCTGCCTTGTCCCGCAGATTTGGATTCAACTCCCTTGATATCGCAATGCGGCCAAACATGCGTCTCGCGTTCCAATACTCTCGTCCTGCATTGACGCTTCTCTGCCTCTCAATTTCAAAAAAATCGTTTGCTTCACGCCCGTACGGCAACACACGCAATCCGTTACGGAATATCAGAAAGCCACTATGTTGCGCCGCAAGCTGATCAAACCGATTAAAATCCGCATCAGAAAGCGTCGAATTCTTTCTAAGTTGTTCAAATGTAGCTAAATGAATGCTAAATGGGCCAATGAAAGTTGTAGGTCCTTTTGGAATAGTCAGATCTTTCGGAGGATGGATTTCATATTCCGCGCCATATTTTCTCCATTCGCCGAACGCCTTAACTTGACCTCGAAACACTCCTTGTGCATCCACATTACCTGACAGCACGTGCTCCATGTCTTCGGTGAGCGCGCGATTTACAGCAACTCTTTTATCTTCCACGATCGCTGTCGGAACTGAGGAGGACCAAACTTTTACTTCGTAAGAAAATTCAGGATCGTAAGCATTGTATTCACTTGCATCGCTGCCGACGTAAGGGTCGGTGAACGCTGATAATGTGCTGAAGAATTCCTTTCTAATATTCCTTACATTAGAATCCAGCTCCATGGATGGGAGCTGAGCCCGAAGGTCAAAATTAATACCCGAAACAATCAGTGCCGTACCATTATCTTTTTCACCGTTCCAAACCAGCCAAGGAGCTAAGTGCCGCTGTTCGAAGCGGGCGCTGATAATGGTTGCTGCTATTTCCTTTGAAGGTTCTTTTGCTTTGGGATCAGCTTCAAGGACAGCTCGGTCATAGGTTTCCCACGCTAGTTTCAGTCGACTGGAACGCTCAGGATCTGTAGGACTACCTGTCAAGTTTGCCATTAGCCGCTGAAACAACTCTGGAACGAGGTGGAATAGTTCATTTTTGTCGGAAAAACGCGTTACAGGAACTTCGATATCGGACAGAATTAGATATGGATTCTCGAACATTCTCCAATCTAATAAAGCGCAGACAAAATCAGTGTCTTTTCTTTTACTAACCACTAGGAGGAGCGGCCCAAGATTTGCTGAGGATAACCGGCCGATTCCCTTTTGTCCTTGTTTAGTACGCCGCGGCAGCCCTTCCCGATCGTCTTCACTAGAAGTGCTTGCATCGTACTTTGAGCTTGTTCCGACCACGAGCCACCGACCGATGAATTCGTCATAGCTCATTCCGTGCCCATCGTCTAAAACAGCAGCCACCGGTTCCAAATCATCAAATATGTGTAAGCTTACATTTCTCGCATACGCATCGTATGCATTCTTCCACAACTCAGAAATTGCCGTCGGACAATCTGCAATTTGCTCACGTCCAAGATGATCGACCGTCCTGGCCTGGGTACGGAACGCAATCGTCTTAATCATGCGGGTTCACACTCTAACTTTTCGGTTTTAACGATGGCATGCGGCTCCGGTATATCGACTGCTTTATCAAATAATGATTTTTTAATGTGCTGTATTAGATATCTTCCAAGCGTAACTGGCACCGCATTACCAATTTGCCTGCCAGCCGCCATAATTCCCCCGTAAAACACAAAATCATCAGGGAACGTTTGAATTCTGGCGGCTTGTCTCAAAGTAATGCCGTGGTGCTCTGTCGGATGCACAAACCGTCCTTTTGAAGGATTAATACACGCGGTGGTCATGGTAGGTGCTGGTTCGGTGGGGTTGATCCGCCCATACACATCTTTATGGCCATTATGTGTCGCATGGCATGGAAGAATACGGCCGGAATCTTTACGGCTACCACCATTTAAAGGGGTATTACGAAAAGCGTTGACTAACTCAGGACCATGATTCATATGTATATCGTTTTCGTCGCCTTCTAAGGAAGGCTCGAACACATCAATACACGATTTCCATAATGTTCGGCCTGGTAGAGTCTTCCCCGGCGCGGCGTGCGTCGCCTGTGGGGGCCACATTATAACTTGTGCATCCTTGCTATCTCTAACTCCCAAAATGAAGACACGTTTCCTTCGCTGAGGGACACCGAAATCTCTGGCATCCAGAACAACTGGTTTGAATATATGGTATCCAGCCTCAGCGCCTTGCGCATAAAACTCGTCCAAGAATTCGCGGTGCCGCTCCCATAGAATGCCCGGCACGTTCTCCATCAAAAAAACTCTCGGACGAAGGGCTTTCACAAATCCGAAATACGCAAGTACAAGCTCGTTTCTCGGATCATTGACACCGGCGTTCAAAATTCGATGCGTCGAAAAACCCTGGCAAGGCGGGCCGCCTAAAAGAAGATCACATCTAAGATTTGGTAGATATTCGGAGCAAACTTCGTCAGGAACATAGTCCAATATGCTTTTTTCAAGGATCTTTGTAAATTTCCCACCTGCGTATTTTCGAAGATTCGCCTTATATGTTGTGACCGCATGGGGATCATTTTCGATGGCGATCGCGACCGAGCAACCCGCCTGAATAGCGGCGAGCGAAAAACCGCCAGCCCCAGCAAACAAATCGACAACGACTGGCAAATTTTGAGAATCTTTATTAACCATTTATATAATGCGCTCAGCTAATGGGAAGCCTGCCGTTTACAATACACATCTTTAAAAAGCTGAAATGGCTATTGATAGATGCTACCGTAGCCTATGTGTGAACTTCCATGATCCACATTTCTATCCACCCTAGGTGTTTAGAGTCTAACGTGTGTGCCTATTGCAAGAAAGCCCAGACCTCCCATAGCCACTGCTGGCAAATCGTGTCGTCCCTCAAATGATCGCGCCGTCGGCGGTATTCAGGCTTGCTAGGTAGCAGTTATATGAGGAAATCGGGCGAAGTAATTGGTCGCTGATATTTCGTCGCCGAGCATTTTCAGGTGCGTACGGGGCTGATCGGTCACCAATTGGTGCGTACTCAGCCTCTGACGCGCCAGCATTCAACCGGTAAACCATGGCCCGCTGAAGATTACCAGAGCAAACGGTAAAACGAGGCTATCTGCTGAAGCTGGGCGGGATGAAGGGGCGATGCTTTCTGGCCATTCTCAGAAGTGACGCGTTGAAATGACTTCGCATTTTTCCACCCTGCGCTCCGGCATCGTCGAAGCGCCAATGGTCTGGGCGGATGTGTGACTGTGCTGAGTGCAGAGGTCGAGAACGCGTGGAAAACGCTTAGCCGTTTTCCACCCTCCTCCTGCAATGTCGATGCAGTGACGGTGTGTTAGGAGCGAAGAAGGGGACAGATTTATTTTCTGACCCTGTCCTGTCCTGAATAGGGTTTACACCTTCTGATCTGCTTTTCAGGAGGATGCGATGGAAACAGCAAAAAGGCGTAGCCAGCGGGACTACACGATGACCTTTAAATTATCGGTCGTCGATCAGGTCGAAAAAGGCGAGCTGAGCTACAAAGAGGCTCAGGAGCGTTACGGGATTCAAGGCAAGACGACCGTTCTGACGTGGTTACGCAAGCACGGTCGGCAGAACTGGAATCCAGGCGCATATCTTGGCTCGCCGAGGATGGGATCCATGTCTGAGCAAAACCGCCCATTGACGCCAGAGCAGCGCATCAAAGAGCTTGAAGAGCAGCTCGCTCTGTCGAATCAGAAGGCACAGTTTTTCGAAGCTGTCGTGGATGTCTTGCAAACCGATTACGGTCTGTCTGTCGTAAAAAAGCATCCCGGCAAGTCCTCTCGCAAAAACGAGTCCAAAACCTAAGCATCAGCGGGGCTTGCCGGTTCATGGGGATAAGCCGACAGGCTTACTACAAGCGAAATCGCGCTGATATTGCTCGTCTAGCTCTGGATCAGAAAGTTGTTGATTTCGTTGCGCAAAAACGCCTGCGGCAACCCCGCATGGGGACGCGCAAGCTACATTATTTGCTGCATTGCCAACCACAGCATGCGCTGAAAGTAGGTCGAGACCGTTTGTTTTCAATTCTGCGCGAGAGACGTTTATTGGTGACCCGCAAGCGGGCGTACCACAAGACAACTGACAGCCATCATCGCTTTCGGCGGCATCCGAACCTACTCAAGTCGGGTCCTGATCAGGTGGTTCCAAGCGGCCCGGAGCAAGTCTGGGTGGCTGACATTACCTATCTGCCCACCCAAGAAGGTGTGGCTTATCTGAGCCTTGTAACCGACGCGTTTTCGCGAAAGATCGTGGGCTATCACGTCCATGAAAGCCTGCACACCGAGGCGGTAGCTCAGGCGCTGCGTCGAGCAGTAAGCCAACGTCAAACCGCTCAGCCGCTGATCCATCACTCGGACAGAGGCAGCCAGTACTGTTCGGGAATGTACCAGGCGTTGCATGCGAAACATGACATCAGGTGTTCGATGACGGAGGGCTATGACTGTTATCAAAACGCCCTGGCAGAGCGGGTCAACGGGATATTGAAGACAGAGCTTTTGCTTCAAAGACCACAGGATTTAGCACAGGCGAAGAAGATGGTGAGTGAATCGGTAGCGATCTATAACCGCGAGCGTCCGCACCTGTCTTTGAGATATCAAACGCCCGATGCGATGCACCGGGCATTTGGATGAAACAGGTGTAAACCTATTTCAGGACTAGACACCCCCTACCCGCTCATTTTCCGCTGGACGTTCACTCGGAGCTTGCATATTCGAAGCTGTGCGAATGAAACGTTAGTGATGCTGGCAGGCGGCGATTCGAATCTAACAGCCCCCTGACAGTCCCCAGCCCAAGTTCGTGAACAAGGGCTGGTTAGCCGGGGCCGTCAAACAGATAGACTGCGGCCCGGTTCAACAGCACAGGGAAGATTTCATGGGGACGGACACCCTCAAAGACGCAACCTACCCGTTCGATCAGGGCTGGGATCTGGACACCGGCTGGAAGCCTGACAGCACCGGCAGCCGCGATTCAAGTTGGCTGCCTGATCATGGCTGGGGCCGACAGGCCGAGTTGCCGAAGATCAAGCCAGGCAACGGCGGCGCCTCCTTTGCCGCCTGGGAGCAAAAGGTCGAAACCAGTCCAGCACTTTCGGACTGGCCCCCACCCGATATGCTCAAGCTTCCTGAGGCCCTTCCGCCCGGGTTCTACAGAGTTCCGCGCAGCATGTCCGGCGAGCAGGTGCTTGCCAGGCTGTTCGCCGACGCGCCGCACAAGCACCTGGTCAATCGCATCAAGGCGCTGAATCCGACCTTTGCGAAGGGCTTCAAAGCCGGTGAAATGTTTGTCCTCGGCAACCTGATCAATCCAGCCGCTTGCTCACGCGAAGAAGCTGACCTGATGGCAGCAGCAGCGAAGGTGCGCATAGCTCTGGAACCATTGAGCGAGAGCGAAGCCAATTTCATGGCTGACCATCAAGCCGAAATCGCTTTGATGGTCGGTGGCGCAAGCGCGTCGCTGGGGCTCGGCACTGACGTGCTCGGGAACGGCTTGAAGCAAATCGAGAACACGCTGCGCGATATCGAATACCTTCATCAGCGCGAGTTCGCAGCGCATGGTCATCTACGCAGCCAGCAATTCTTCACGTCCCGCCAACAGCTGTACCGCCAACTCGACAATCAGCTGAAGGCGACCTTTCTTGGCAAGCAACTGGGACTGGGCAACTACCCAACCCTGCGCCAGGATCTCGGTATTTCCACCCGTAGCGTGGTGCACCATTGGAGCAAGGGTGGTGCACCGGGCCAGATTCCCGGATACGCGACCCACATGAATGAAATTGCCAAGGCGGCGAAGTACCTCAAGAACGGCACCTACATAGGTATTGCCCTGGGCGGCACGGCCTCCGTCTTGAAAGTTCAAGAGGTTTGTCAAGCTGGCGAAACCCAGGCTTGTCAGAAGATTCGATTTACCGAGACGGGTAATTTTGCTGGGGCGCTGGGTGGTGGCTCTGTCGGCGTCTGGGTTGGAAGCGCCGCCGCACCGGCCATCTGTGCAGCAATCGGCCTGGGTTCCGCAGGTATCGGCGGGGTGATTTGTGGCTTGGTTATGGTTGGCGGCACTTCGGTTGCTGGGGGATCAATTGGTGGCGATGGTGGGGAGTGGATGGGAGAGTTTCTGTATGAGCAAACTAAACCATGACTGACTTTTGGAATTCGTGGTGGGGATTCGCTTTTATGCTGACACCCTTCGTTATTGGCTTATCTGGCGTAGCGATTGGTGTCTACATCGCCTGTAGTCGCCACTTCAACATCATGCTGTCAGCTCTTCCAAACAGTACGTGGGCTAAGCAGCAGCACATTTTGGGAACAAGGAACTTTACTTCCCGTTTCTATCTGGTCGGGTCACTAAGCGGGGCCTTATTGCTTTCTGATTTCAATATTCAAAAAGGAGTGCTTGATGCCGGTGACGTTAGCAACTTCCCCCCATCGCTGCGCCGCCTTATGACCCTATCGACCAAGCTGGCATGTGTCGGCATGGCATGGCTGTGTCTGGCGGTTGGCCTGCTAAAGCTCACTGGAAATTGATGGCGGGGCCGGCCATCCGGGCGATAGGCCAAAAGGGACCCGCCCAATAGGGCGGAACCAAGGCGTCGAATAGCTCCCTCACTTCACCTCTGACGACTTATTTTTCAAGGTGCCCCCAGTACCCCACACTGCGCCGCTTGCTTATGAATGTAATCCAAGAAAGAAAGCGGGACAGATCTATTTTCCTAGCCCTCCATTGCTGCCCGTGCCACACCGACCAGAGACGCAGCCATTAACGTCGCGAACCGCAGCACCCCGGCCATTTCTGGGCAGGCTCCGGGATAGTTCGAAGGCCATCATCGGGAAAGCGTCTGGCGCGGGCTTTTATTATGCTGAGCCTAGCCTACATGACATGCCTCTCAAGACCCGCCGAGGATTTGAGATTCAGCGCGCGGTTTGTTGCTCGTAACGAGCGGCATCGTCGTACTCAGCTTCGATGGTCTGTTGGTGCGTCTGGCACAGACGGGTGGCTGGAGCATCCTGCTCTGGCGGGGTCTATTCATCTCCCTAGCGCTAGGGGTGTTTTCGCTGTCCGCCAAAAGCCGCGCGAGCGTCAAGGCGCAACGCGCGCGGGCTCGGCGCTGCTGTTGGCATTTACTTCGATCTTCTTCGTGATGGCAGTCATACATACCACGACCGCCAATATCGTGGTCGTGCTAGCACGGCGCCGTTGCTTGCCGCACTGTTAAATTTGCTTGCAGCGTGACATGACCAGAAGCACTACTGAACGCTTGGCGAAGCAGGCGAAACCACGAATCGCCAGAATCGTGACTATCCTTTGGTCTCGACAGTCGCCGCCTCGTCAATCCGGGCCGCAGCAGTAAGAGGCAACCCGAGGGATAGGAAGCGCGCATGGACAGCTGTGATCATCAGTGGAGGTAAAGCATGGCCGATAGCAGTGAAAGCCCGGCGGCAGGCGGGAACCTGATTGATACCGACTACCAGATTGGTCAAGACAATTTGGTCACGACCATCGGCCCCATAGAGGTCGACATCCATAACCCTGTTTTCGCTATCTCAGGGCTGATGACGATTGTATTCGTCATCTTCACGCTGGCGTTCCCGGAATTCGCGACCAGCATATTCACCGCCGCGATGAGCTGGGTAACGGTCCGCTTCGACTGGCTTTTCATCCTGGCCTCCAACGTCTTTCTGGTATTCGCCGTCGCTATTGCGCTCTCGCCCTATGGCAAGGTCAGGCTCGGTGGGCCTGATTCGAAACCGGACTTTTCGCTGTTGGCATGGCTCTGCATGCTGTTTGCGGCGGGAATGGGCATCGGGCTGCTGTTCTGGAGCGTCGGTGAGCCGATGACGCACTTTGTAAGCTCCGTCGCGCCGGATGCCGGGAGCCCTGACAGCTGGGCACCGCTCGGGGGGTTGCCCGGTGATGTCGAGGGTTCAGCCAGGCTCGGGCTGGCCGCCACGCTTTATCACTGGGGGCTCCAGGCGTGGGCGATCTATGCTGTCGTCGGGCTAGCGCTGGCGCTCTTTGCCTTCAACAAAGGCCTGCCGCTGGCGATTAGGTCCACGTTCTATCCCATCTTCAAAGAGCGGGTATGGGGCTGGGTCGGCCATACCATCGACATACTGGCGGTGCTTGCGACCCTGTTCGGGCTTGCGACCTCGCTTGGGCTTGGCGCCGAACAAATCAATGCTGGGCTGTTCTTCCTTTACGGCGTACCTGTGTCTGCCACGACAAAGATTGTGTTGATCACGCTGATTACGGGCATCGCGACCGTTTCTGTCCTGCGTGGGCTCGAAGGGGGCGTCAAGAAGGCTTCTGAGATCAATATGATCATGGCGTTCGTACTGCTGATCGCCGTGTGCGTATTTGGCCCAACTGGCGCTATCGTGGAGCGGGTCGCGGACTCGGTGGTCAGCTATTTCGCCTATCTGCCGGCGCTGTCGCAGCCCTTCGGCCGTGAAGACGAGAACTACGCACAAGGCTGGTCCTCGTTCTACTGGGCATGGTGGGTATCGTGGTCGCCCTTCGTGGGGATGTTCATTGCCCGGGTCAGCCGCGGCCGTACGGTGCGCGAGTTCATGATTTGCGTGCTGATCGTCCCGTCAGCCGTCTGCATTCTCTGGATGTCGATCTTTTCCGGCGTCGCGTTCGACCAGTACATCAATGACGGCTATCGCGCCGTGGCGGATGCGGCGCTGGAGGTCAAACTGTTCGCCATGTTCGACGTGATGCCATTCACTCAGGCGATGTCCCTGTTGGGCATCGTTCTGGTGGCGGTGTTCTTCATCACCTCATCGGACAGCGGCTCGCTGGTCATCGACACCATCACATCCGGAGGCAAGGACGACGGCCCCATCCCTCAGCGCGTGTTCTGGTGCATTTTCGAAGGCCTTGTTGCCATCGCCCTGCTGTTGGGCGGCGGTCTCAAGGCCTTGCAGTCCATGGTGGTGACAACCGGCTTCCCATTCACCTTAGTGCTGCTGCTGATGTGCGTCAGCATTGTCATCGGCCTGCGGAGCGAGCTCAGGGTACCGCGCCCAACGGTTGTGAAGGCGCGATAACACCGCGCCGCGTCTTCCTCCACCTCGTTGCCCGTCAGCGAGGTGGAAGGTGGGCAACTAGCACGTAGCCTGGAAGATACGCGTGGAAAAGGCTTCGCCGTATTCCACCCTACGGTCGAGCCTCGGGTAGCGTGGCTCGGCTTTGCCGGTATCAGCGCCCAACCTCACACAACCCACCCGGCACCTTCATCACCCACTCCCTCACCGCAAGAACGGTTGGATCATCCCGGCGGCTCTCCGGATAAACCAGATGAAACGGCTTGCCCGCTATCTCCGGCCCAAACGGCTGCATCAACCGCCCTGCCCTCACTTCATCCTCAACCAACTGCCGACTCATCAGCGCCACGCCTTGGGCACCGATGGCGGCGGAGATGGCGTGGGTTTCGTCGGAGAAGACCAGCCCGGCGCTGACATCCAGCCCCGGCACCTTGGCGAGCTTCTGCCATGCCGCCCAGTGAATCGGAGCGGAGCTAGCGCCGCGCGCGTGGAAGTGGATCAGCGGGTGGTTGGGCAGGTCGGCGGGATCACGCAGGCCGAGCAATGGGCTGCAGACCGGGACGAATGTGTTGTCGATCAGTTTCTCGGCCACCAGCCCGGGCCAGCGACCGTCGCCGTAGCGGATGGCCATATCCGCCGTGATGCCGTCCAGCGCCACGGGCTCGTGTGAGGTATGGAAACGCAGGTCGATATCCGGATGGGATTCGCGCAGCAGGCAGACCCAGGGCACCAGCCAGCGCACGGCGATGGCCGGTGTGGTGCTGAGGGTGATCGCCTGTCGGCAGGGCCCGGCGCTGAGGCGGTCGACCGTGGCGCTGATGCTGTCGAACGCGGTCTCCAGCGTCTGTTGCAGTTCGCGCCCTTGGGCGGTGAGTTCCAGCTGCCTGGGTTTGCGCAGGAACAGCGCCACGCCGAGGGCTTCTTCCAAAGAGCGAACCTGGTGGCTGATGGCCGTGGCGGTGACGTTCAACTCCTCGGCCGCCTGCTTGGCGCTCTCATGGCGGGCAGCCGCTTCGAAGGCACGCAAGGCGGAAAGCGAAGGTAACCAGCGATGCGCCATGGCTGAGTATTCCTCATCTGTAACTGGAAGAAATGGTCGTTTGTCGCCCACAAAGGCTCAACCTAGTCTGGGTCTACCGCGAATGACAGATGAATTCAGTCACACAGGAGACCCACCATGACACACCTTCTGCACCTCGACGCCAGCGCCCGCCCCGGTTTTGCCGGCACGGATGAGCACGGTTCCCACAGCCGTCATCTCAGCCACCGCTTCGTCAGCCAATGGCGCGCCCATCGCTCGCAGGACCGCGTGACCTACCGGGACATCGGCCAGAACCCGCCCTCTTTCATCAGCCATGACTGGATCGCCTCCTCCTTCACGTCTGAAGATCGTCGTGAAGCATGGATGAAGAAGACATTGGCCGAGAGCGACCGGCTTGTCGAGGAGCTGATCGCGGCGGATGTGCTGATCATCGGGACGCCGTTTTACAACTTCGGCATGCCCGCCGCGCTCAAGGCGTGGGTCGACCAGATCATACGTCCCGGGCGAACCATTGCGCTGGACGAGACCAAGCTACCCGATCCGTACGTCCCGCTGCTGGCGGACCGCCCACGGCATGCGGTGATCCTCACTGCACGGGGCGGCATTGGCTTCGGCCCCGGTGGCGAGATGGCGCACATGAACCACCTGGAGCCGAACCTTGTGACGGTGCTCAATTTCATTGGCATCACCCGCATCCATCAGATCGCGATTGAAGGACAGGAAACCGGGGGCGAGGTGCTGGCGGCCTCGGTTGAGCAGGCGCACCGTGAAGTGGATGCTCTGGTAGCCGATCTGCAAACGGAATTTCCCCTCGCGCCTGCGGGCCAGAGCCAGCCAAGGCTGATGGCCTGAGGTCCGGGGCGGCTGTAGCGACGCATCACGACCTGCGAAGTCGCGAACTGGCGTGCCACGGGACGCTTCTGGACAGGTGCCTGGCGAACGGCAGAGTCATCATGTCCGCAGCGTCCGGTCGCGGCTTAAGTGAAGCGGCGCACGGACAACGTCAGGCGCCCGCCAGCCCTAACCGGAGGACCCAGGATTGAACGATTCAGCGCGCGGCCTGCTTCTGGTCACCAGCGGCATCGTGATCCTGAGCTTCGATGGCCTGTTGGTGCGCCTCGCGCAGGCTGATGGCTGGAGCATCGTGTTCTGGCGCGGCGTGTTGATGTTTTTGGCGCTGGGAGCGTTCTCGTTGACCGCCATTCGCCGAGCCAGCCTCAGGGCGCAACCGGTGGTTTGCGGCATTTCGGCATTGCTACTGGCGCTGATTTCGATTTTTTTCGTACTGGCGGTTCTTCATACCACGGTTGCCAATGTGGTGGTCGTGCTCAGCACGGCGCCCCTGTTCGCCGCGCTGTTCACACGTTTTTTCCTGGGCGAGGCGGTGGCGTTGCATACCTGGCTGGCCATCGGGGTGACGGCGTTGGGGATCGTGGTGGTGTTCGCCGGGGGCTTCAATCCGACCGACCTGGCCGGCAACGGTTATGCGCTGCTGTCCTCGGCAGCGGTGGGCGCCAACCTCACCCTGCTACGCCGCCACCCAGCTATTCAACGGATGCCGCTTATCGCGCTTGGCGGCCTGGCGGCTGCGCTGATCGCCTGGCCCAACGCTCAACCGTTCGACCTGAATGCGAAGAGCTACTGGGCCTTGGCGGTCATGGGGGTGGTCCAGATGCCACTGGCCACGCTGCTGATCAATAACGCCACCCGATACCTGCCCTCTGCCGAAGTCGCACTGTTTTATTTACTGGAAAGCGTGCTGGGATCGTTGTGGGCCTGGCATTTCCTGAATGAGAAACCGGCGAGCGCAACGCTGTATGGCGGCGCGCTGGTCATCGCAACACTGACGGTTCACGCCGCACTGAGCCTGCGGCGGCGCCCCACACCGCATGGCCCACCCTGTCTGGTGGCGGACAAGTGAACAGGAAGCAACACGCTATGTGCGACGGGAGTCCTGTTTAGACGGTTGTCGCCCATCGCTCGAGAGCAACAGTGGCGAACGAAGCCTTCACAGACCGACATCGCCCCGGAAGAACAGCCCGGCGCGTCGGCTCACTACGGCTGACGCGCATCGAAACACCCGGTAGCCCTGTACTCCGCATTCCTGCGCTATCGAGCGCATTGGTCGGAAAATTTCGGGGGCCACCTCAAGGCTTGACAGACCCGTGCCGATAACGTCTTGCCGGCCGCGACTCGCCAGCGATCGATTCGATAAGGAATCGGGCGTGCGCGGCCGCGAAGCGCACCGGATTGCGCAAGGGCCTTCCCGAAGAACGAAACGCAGGTCGGCGTGGACGTCTTGATGAACTGGCCAGAGGCCGTCGAACGATGAAAATCAAACACAAACTGATAGCAAGTTTTCTGGTCGCGACGCTTGTTCCTGTTCTTGTCGTGGCCCTGTTCACCATCCGTAACGTAACCGAGGAGGCCAAGGTCCAGTTTCAGGAAAGCAGCAGCCTGGACGTCCAACTGGTAAACAACACCTTTGTGACCCTATTCGATTCGGTCAACCATACCGTATCGGCCATGGCCGATTTTGCCGCCGTCAGGGACACTGACGCTGGCGAGCTGACCACCTACTTCGGGTCGCCCCGTAAGCCTGGCGCCACCGCCACAGACAACGGGGGCCGCGAGAAACAGATCTTCGATTATTTCTCCGGGATCGGTAACAACAACCCGAACTTTGCCTACGTCTACATGGGCGATGTCCAGGGTGGCTATGTGGAGTGGCCGGGCACCGCAGACTACGGCGACTGGGATCCACGTGGGCGCCCCTGGTTCACCCTGGGCAAGGACGCCGATTTCCAACTGACGCGTCTGGATGGTTATTACTGGGAACCGGACGACGCTGTTTACGTCTCGGTGATCAAAGCCTTCAAGGACCAGGCCGGCAAATTCGCCGGGGTCGTGGCGACAGACGTCTCGCTCAAGGCGTTGACCGACATGGTTCAGAAAACCCGTTTCGGTGAAACCGGATTTTTCATGCTGGTGGAGAACAGCGGCACATTGCTGGTCGACGGCCATCATCCCGAGAACAACTTCAAAAAGCTAAGCGAGCTGCCGGGGGACTACGCCGCGAGCATCGCGAGTACCGAGAACGGCCTGATTAAAGTCACCATCGATGGTGTCGACTACCTGGCCAACGTCTTTACGTCACCAACCCTGGGCTGGAAGTTCATCGGCTTCATGCAGGTCGACGAAATCCTGGCAGGCGCGCACCGGCTGGCCTGGTTAACGCTGGCGGTGTGCGCGGTGCTGGTAGTGCTGTTCGGTATTGCCGGGATGATATTCGCCAACCGCATCGTCACCCCGATCAACCTGGTCAAGGACGGGCTGCGTACGATCGCTCAAGGCGAAGGGGACCTGACCTACCGCCTCCCTGTACTGGCCCGCGACGAAACCGGCGAACTGGCCAAGTGGTTCAACCAGTTCATCGAGTCGACGCAGGCGATGATCACCGTCATCAAGGACAACGCCGTCAGCATCGACAGCGTCTCGAGCCAGACTAACGAGCGCACCACCGCCATGTCGGACAGTTTGCAGCGCCAGTCGAGTGCGGTGGAGCAGATCGTCACCGCCGTCACCGAAATGGCCTCGGCGGCCAACGAGGTGGCGCACAACTGCGTCAGGACGGCGGAAGTCTCCACGCAGGGTCTGGACGCGACGCGCAATGGCAAGGAGGTGATCGCCCGCAGTACCGCAGGGGTGAACGATCTTGGCGCCAGCATTCTGGGTTCGAGCAAGGTAATCCGAGAGCTCGAACGCGAAACGGTGAGCATCAACACCATCCTGTCGAGCATCCAGCAGATCGCCGAACAGACCAACCTGCTGGCGCTCAATGCGGCCATCGAAGCGGCGCGCGCCGGCGAACAGGGACGCGGCTTCGCCGTGGTGGCCGATGAGGTGCGCAATCTGGCCAGGCGCACACAGGACTCTACCGGTGAGATCAACAAGATTCTCAACCTGCTGGTCAGCCGCATCAGCGAGGTGACAGCGAGCATGGATCGCAGCCTGTCCGAATCGAGCAAAGCCATCGAGCTGTCCGGTGAGGTCATGGGGGCGTTCGAAGAGATCGAGAATGCCGTCGAGATGATCCGTGACATGACCACGCAGGTCGCCACGGCTACCGAGGAACAGCACCTGGTCACCGAGGACATCAACCAGAACGTGGTGGCCATCAGCGACGCGGTTGCCCAGGTGTCGAGCCAGGCCGCGGAAGTCGAAAGCTACTCCCAGGAACAGCGGCAACTCAGCAGCGCACTCCGGCAGCTGGTCGGGCGCTTCCGCACGCAGTAACGTTTGACGCGGGCCCCCCCGCGCGGGGGG
>NZ_JBCFXD010000019.1:0-54070 GCF_038562055.1 Stutzerimonas chloritidismutans
CCCCCCCCCCCCCCCCCCCCCCCCCGCCCCCCCGCCCCCCCCCCCCCCCCCCCCCCCCAACTCAGGTTGACGAGCCCCGGGCGCTTTAAGTGCCCGGGGCTTTCGAGCATGAGGGATCGGCCAATGTGATCTGTTGGTCAGTCGCTCGGGCTGGAGTGAGTTGTTCATTTCAGCCATGCGTGGGACCGGGATGTTCCCGGATAGAAGCGGTTCACAACAAAAAACAAGGAACCCAACAATGAGTCAGACACTGCTGTCCATACTGGCCTTCGTGCCGCTGGTGCTGGCGGGGGTACTGCTGATCGGCTTTCGCTGGCCGGCCAAGTACGCAATGCCGCTGGTTTTCGTCCTCACTGCGTTGATCGGCCTACTGGCCTGGGACATGACCTTCAACCGGGTCCTGGCTTCCACGCTGCAAGGCCTGATTCTGACCGCCGCGATCCTCTGGATCATCTTTGGCGCCATCCTTCTTCTCAATACGCTCAAGCACTCTGGGGGCATCGCTTCGATTCGTCGCGGCTTCGCCAACGTGAGCCCGGACAAGCGTGTCCAAGTGCTGATCGTGGCCTGGCTGTTCGGCTGCTTCATCGAGGGTGCTTCGGGCTTTGGTACGCCGGCTGCGGTGGCTGCGCCGCTGTTGGTTGCTCTGGGCTTCCCGGCGCTGACGGCCGTTGTACTCGGGATGATGGTGCAATCGACGCCGGTGTCCTTTGGTGCGGTGGGCACGCCGATTCTGGTGGGTGTCGCCGGCGGCCTGGATCAGGCCACCCTTGGCGGGCAGATGACAACCCTGGGTAGCAGCTGGGACGTGTTCTTCCAGCTGATCTACTCGCGTGTGGCGATCATTCATGCGCTGTGCGGCATCCTCATGCCGCTGATCATGATCTGCATCATGACGCGCTTCTTCGGTCGCAACCGCTCCTGGGGCGAAGGGCTGGCGATGGCGCCGTTTGCCATCTTCACCGGTCTGGCATTCGTCATCCCTTACGCTGCCGCGGGTGTATTCCTCGGTCCGGAATTCCCGTCGATGATCGGCGCCCTGGTCGGTCTGGCCATCGTGGTTCCGGCCGCCAAGGCGGGTTTCCTGCTGCCCAAGACCAGCTGGGACTTCGCCCCGGCCAGCGAGTGGCCGGTGGAGTGGATGGGCAAGATCGAGATGAAGATCGACGACGTCGCTGGACGTACACCGATCTCCGTACCGATGGCCTGGGCGCCGTACCTGCTGCTGGCGATCTTCCTGGTAATGTCGCGTATCTTTCCGGAGCTCAAAGCCGCGCTGATGTCGGTCAGCTTCGGCTGGAAGGACATCCTTGGCGAGACTGGCGTGTCCGGTACCCTCGAGCCGCTGTATCTGCCAGGCGGGATTCTCTGCATGGTGGTGCTGGTGACCTTCTTCCTGCATCGGATGAAGGCCGCTCAGCTGGGCGCCGCCATCGCCGAGTCGAGCAAGACACTGCTCGGTGCTGGCTTCGTGCTGATCTTCACCATTCCCATGGTGCGGATCCTGATCAACTCGGGCGTGAATGGCTCGGATCTGGTGTCCATGCCGGTGGCCATGGCGCAGCTGGTAGCCAACAGCGTGGGCGGTGTCTATCCGTTCTTCTCGCCTGCGGTCGGCGCGCTGGGAGCCTTCATTGCGGGTTCCAACACCGTGTCCAACCTGATGCTCTCGCAGTTCCAGTACAACACCGCCAGCCTGTTGGGGCTCTCCGGCGCGTTGATGGTGGCCCTGCAATCAGTGGGTGCAGCGGCGGGCAACATGATCGCCATTCACAACGTGGTGGCGGCTTCGGCCACGGTTGGCCTGCTGGGTCGCGAAGGCATCACCTTGCGCAAGACCATGCTACCGACGCTGTACTACCTTGTGATGGCCGGTAGCATCGGTCTGATCGGCTTTTATGTGATGGGTATCAGTGATCCGCTGGTAGGTATCGCGACCGCTCGTTAACGCGGCGTGAACCCGGACGGGCGGCTCAGACCGCCCGTTTTTGTTTGTCCGGAAAATCTTTACAGGTTCGCGGTCTATCACCAGGCGGCCAGTGTTTGGCGGTACGCGGTGTTCTGGTATAGCGTGCAGCGCAACCGAGACTGATCGAGGTGAACGATGAAAAAGTGGCAATGCGTGGTGTGCGGCTTCATCTACGACGAGGCCGAAGGTTGGCCGGACGAAGGTATCGCTCCAGGCACCGCCTGGGAAGACGTGCCGGAAGACTGGCTCTGCCCCGACTGCGGTGTTGGCAAGATTGACTTCGAAATGATCGCAATCGGTTGATATGAACGAATCGAACAATAAAGACTTGCCTCTGGTGATCATCGGCACCGGGCTGGCGGGCTACAACCTTGCCCGCGAATTTCGCAAGCTCGACACCGAGACGCCGCTGCTGCTGATTACCGCTGACGACGGCCGCTCGTATTCCAAGCCGATGCTCTCCACCGGCTTCGCCATGAACAAGGATGCCGACGCGCTCGGCATGACGGTGGCCGGGCCGATGGCCATCCAGCTCAACGCCGAGATTCGCACCCACACCAAGGTGACGCGCCTTGAACCGGCCAACCGGCGCGTCTGGATCGGTAGCGAGCCCGTGCCCTACCGTGATCTGGTCATTGCATGGGGCGCGCAAACCATCAACGTGCCGGTTGCCGGCGATGCGCAGGACGCCATCTTCCCCATCAACGATCTGCTCGACTACGGCCGTTTCCGCGAGGCCGCGCAAGGCAAGCGCCGCGTGCTGATCCTTGGCGCCGGGCTGATCGGCTGCGAATTCGCCAATGACCTGCTGCACGGCGGCTATGAGGTGGAGCTGGTCGCGCCTTGCGAGCAGATCATGCCGTCACTGCTACCGGTCGAACCGGCAGCCGCAGTACAGCGCGGGCTGGAATCTCTGGGCGCTCGTTTCCATCTCGGTCCGGTGCTAGAGCGGCTGGGTCGCGAGAATGAGGGGCTGGTGGCACAGCTGTCGGACGGTCAGAAAATCCCATGCGATCTCGTGGTCAGTGCCGTGGGATTGCGGCCGCGCACCGAGCTGGCCGAAGCCGCGGGACTGCAGGTCAACCGTGGCATCGAAGTCGATCGGCTGCTGCAGACCTCGGCGAAGCACGTCTATGCGCTGGGTGATTGTGCCGAGGTCGAAGGGCTCAATCTGCTTTACGTGATGCCGCTAATGAGCGGCGTTCGTGCGCTGGCCAGAACCCTCACCGGTCAGCCGACGGCCGTCACATACGGGCCCATGCCAATCACGGTGAAGACGCCGGTTTGCCCCTTGGTCGTCTCACCGCCAGCAGCCGGAAGCGAAGGCCGTTGGAGCGTCGAGGGTGAAGGCAATGATCTGACGGCGTTGTTTCAGGATCGCGATGGCCACCTGCTGGGTTATGCCCTGACCGGAGCGGCCGTGCAGCAGCGTTTGGCACTCAACAAGCAACTGCCGCCGGTGTTGGCGGAACTGCCCCAAATTCTGTCCTTAACGTCTCCGCAATGATTCGGCAAAGCGCTGGCGAGGACTGGCGCGAGTGCTAGCAGCGTGCCATGCTCCGTTGACCCGCTGGCGCAGCCTAGAGCTGCTGCGGCGGTATGGAACGCTGTTCGGAGAGCAGCGAAACAAAAAAAACAATAAATATGTAGAGGCTATCTATGCGCAAACCGGAACTCGCAGCCGCTATCGCTGATAAGGCCGATCTCACCAAAGATCAGGCCAACCGTGTACTCAACGCCGTACTGGATGAAATCACCAGCGCACTGAACCGCAAGGACAGTGTCACCCTGGTAGGCTTCGGCACCTTCGTACAACGACACCGCGGGGCCCGTACAGGCAAAAACCCGCAGACGGGTGAACCTGTCACCATCAAGGCCAGCAACACAGTGGCTTTCAAGCCGGGAAAGATGCTCAAAGACGCGATCAACTAAACGTCGCGCCGCCCGGGGCCACTCAGGCTCCGGGTCAAGCTGACTGGGAAGTCCGCTCCAGACCCCTCTGTTCTCCTGCTTTCGCCGCTCCGATCAGCCGCTACAATGCCGATTTTCCCGCCAACGGTCGGTCCATCATGAAATTTCGCTTTCTTCTCTGGATGCTTGGTCGCCTGATGGCCAAGGCCAGCCGCAGCAACCCCGATTTTCAGAAACAACTCGGCGACAAAGACCTGACCTTCCAATTACATACCCTCGACGGCAAAGTGGCTCGCCACTACCGGGTCAAGGGGCAGCGCGTCACCAGTCACGGCGGACCTGCCGCTGAACCTGCCTTCGCCGTTGGTTTCAAGGACAGCGCCTACGGTTTCGACACCATGAACGCGAAGAACAAGCAGCTCGCCTTTATGCAGGGCATCCAGAACAAAGACATCCAGATCCAGGGCAACCCGGCGCTGGTGATGTGGTTTCAGGGTCTGACCAAGTATCTGAAGCCTCGGAAGAAAAAGCCCGAGGCGGCTTGATTCGCTGGCTGCAACTGTCCGGCGAGGGGCTATTGCTCCCGGTTGATTGGTGAAGCGCACCTGTCGGTCGGCAAGCCCGTCAGTGGCTATTGCTGCTGCGCCATCCAGGCGTGCACTTCGTCGAGTAGCCAGTCGCGGAAGGCATTCAGGGCGGCCGATTCCACGCGCCGTTCTGGGATCATCAGGTGATAGGCCTGATCCTCTCGCCGAAACGAGTGGGGGTGTGCAATCACCAGGCGCCCCTCGGCGAGTTCGCGCTGGATCAGAAACGGCGGAATCAGCGCGATGCCCATCTGATGCTCGGCCGCCTGGGCGAGCATCGAAAACAGTTCGAGACGGGGGCCGGTCATGTCCCTTGCGACTTTCAATCCCAAAGAATCGAACCACTGACGCCACGCATAGGGTCGAGTGGTCTGCTGCAGCAGCGGCATCTCGGTGATGGTCTGGACAGTCAGTTGGCCGGCATCGCCGAGCAAGGCGGGGCAGCATACCGGCAGTGAATGTTCCGGCATCAGCCGATGAGCCACGGTGCCGGACCAGTCGCCGTCGCCGAAGTAGATGGCCGCATCGAACTCGGTATCGGCGAAGAGGAAGGGGCGGGTGCGATTGGTCAGGTTGACGGTGATTTCCGGGTGCAACGCCTGGAACTGACGTAGGCGCGGCAACAGCCACTGGGTACCGAAGGTCGGCACCAGCGCCAGCTCAATATTTTGAGCGCCCTGCTGCCCCATGACCGACAGGGTGTCGCGCTCCACGGCGTCGAGCTGAGTAGCGACGCGACGCGCATAGGACTGGCCTGCTTCGGTCAGCTTTACGCCACGGCGTGAGCGGCGAAACAGCTCCAGCCCAAGAAATTCTTCCAGCCCGCCGATCTGTCGGCAGATGGCGCTCTGAGTCAGCGCCAGCTCCTCGGCGGCACGGGTGAAACTCTGGTGACGCGCCGCCGCTTCAAAGGCGACCAGCGCGGCGGTGCTAGGAATCTTGCGGCGCATTATGCGGCTGCCTCACTAATAACCCGACAATCAGGCCACTCAGCATACGCTGGAGTGAGTAAACCGCACAGGTGATTGCGAATTACTCGTTTGCTGGGTGCGCCGGCAGCTTCTAGTATCAATCCATCCAATGCTGCACCGGGCCCTGTGCCCGGTTCATCGTCTACGACAAGAGGACCACCCATGGCCGGCAAAGCAAGCTTCAACTGGATCGACCCGCTGCTGCTCGATCAGCAGCTCACCGATGAAGAGCGCATGGTGCGTGACAGCGCCCAGCAGTTCGCCGCCGACAAGCTGGCGCCTCGGGTACTCGAAGCCTTCCGCCATGAGCGCACCGATGCGGCGATCTTCCGGGAGATGGGCGATACCGGTCTGCTGGGCGCGACGATCCCTGAAGCCTACGGTGGCAGTGGCCTGAACTATGTGTGCTACGGCCTGATCGCTCGCGAAGTCGAGCGCATCGATTCGGGTTATCGCTCAATGATGAGCGTGCAGTCCTCGCTGGTGATGGTGCCGATCAACGAGTTCGGTAACGAAGAAACCAAGCAGAAATACCTGCCCAAGCTGGCCAGCGGCGAGTTCATCGGCTGCTTCGGCCTGACCGAACCGAACCACGGTTCCGACCCGGGCTCGATGGTCACGCGGGCCAAGAAGGTTGACGGCGGCTATCGGCTGTCCGGCGCCAAGATGTGGATCACCAACAGCCCGATCGCAGACGTCTTCGTCGTATGGGCCAAAGATGATGAGGGTGCGATTCGCGGCTTCGTGCTGGAGAAGGGCTGGGAAGGGCTGTCTGCTCCGGCGATTCACGGCAAGGTCGGCCTGCGTGCTTCGATCACCGGCGAGATCGTCATGGACAACGTGTTCTGCCCGGAAGAGAACGCCTTCCCCGACGTGCGTGGTCTGCGTGGTCCGTTCACCTGCCTGGACTCGGCCCGTTACGGCATCAGCTGGGGTGCCCTGGGCGCCGCCGAATTCTGCTGGCACACCGCGCGCCAGTACACCCTGGATCGCCAGCAGTTCGGTCGCCCGCTGGCGGCCAACCAGCTGATCCAGAAGAAGCTGGCCGACATGCAGACCGAAATCACCCTGGCCTTGCAAGGCTGCCTGCGCCTCGGTCGTATGAAGGACGAGGGCACCGCGGCGGTGGAAATCACCTCGATCATGAAGCGCAACAGTTGCGGCAAGGCGCTGGACGTGGCACGCCTGGCCCGCGATATGCTGGGCGGCAATGGCATCAGCGACGAGTTCGGCGTGGCGCGGCATCTGGTCAACCTTGAGGTGGTCAACACCTACGAGGGCACCCATGACGTGCATGCCTTGATTCTCGGCCGTGCGCAGACCGGCATCCAGGCGTTCTTCTGATAGTTCGTCGGGTGGGGCGGGGCGCTTAGCTACCGCTTCACCCATCCACCTGGCGGAGCCAACGGTGGATGAAAAAAACGTCATCCACCCTATGTTTTTCCTCGACCGGCTGCAGGTTGATGTCTGCGGCGCGGCGACAACACCTTGAGGCTTCATTCATGCCCGGCGCCCTTTCTCATATCCGCGTCCTCGACCTGTCACGTGTGCTCGCAGGTCCCTGGTGTGGGCAGATCCTCGGTGATCTCGGCGCCGAGGTGATCAAGGTCGAGCGCCCGCACACAGGCGACGACACCCGTCACTGGGGGCCTCCATATCTGAAAGACCAGCAGGGCGAAAACACGTCGGAAGCCGCTTATTACCTGTCGGCCAACCGCAACAAGCAGTCATTGACGCTGGATTTCACCCAGCCCGAGGGCCAGCGGATCATCCGTGAGCTGGTGGCCCAGTGCGACGTGCTGCTGGAGAACTTCAAGGTCGGCGGGCTGGCGGCCTACGGGCTGGATTACGAGAGCCTCAAAGCCATCAACCCCAAGCTGGTCTATTGCTCGATCACCGGCTTTGGCAGTGATGGACCTTACGCCCAGCGCGCGGGTTACGACTTCATGATTCAAGGCCTGGGCGGCCTGATGAGCCTGACCGGGCGCGCCGAAGACGAAGAGGGCGCCGGGCCGGTCAAGGTCGGTGTGGCACTGACTGACATCCTCACCGGGCTCTACGCCACTGTTGGCGTGCTGGCGGCGCTCAATCATCGCGAACAGCATGGCGTTGGCCAACATGTCGAATTGGCGCTGCTGGACGTGCAGGTGGCCTGCCTGGCCAACCAGGCGATGAACTACCTGACCACCGGCGTGCCGCCCAAGCGCATGGGCAATGCCCATCCCAACATCGTGCCTTATCAGGATTTCCCGACGGCCGATGGCGACATCATTCTCACCGTGGGCAATGACCGTCAGTTCCGCAAGTTCGCCGAAGTGGCCGGGCACCTCGAATGGGCCGATGATCCTCGCTTCGCCACTAACAAGGCGCGCGTGGCGCATCGCAAGGAGCTGGTGCCGATGATCCGCCAGGTCACGGTGTTCCGCTCAACGGCCGAATGGGTCGCCGTACTTGAGCAGGCTGGCGTGCCCTGCGGGCCGATCAACGACCTGGCTCAGGTATTTGCTGATCCGCAGGTGCAGGCACGCGGACTGCGTGTCGAGATGCCACATCCCTTGGCAGGCAGCGTGCCCCAGGTAGCCAGCCCGATTCGACTGTCCGAGTCGCCGGTGGAATATCGCAAGGCCCCGCCGCTGCTCGGTGAACACAGCGAAGCTTTGCTGCAGCGGCTGCTGGGCTGTGCGCCCGAGCAGATCGACACGCTGCGTCGTGCTGGCGTGATCTGAGGCCGTTATAACCTGAACTCTCGGACCGCTCGGCTATCCTTATCCTGTACCCTGGATTTTTGGAAGGACGAGCGGATCATGCAGATGCAGCGTTATCGATTCACCTGGCAACTGACGGTTGTCCTGTTCATGTCCTGGCTGCTGGCCGGCTGTGGCATCAATAACATCCCGCAGTATGACGAGCAGGTGAAGTCGGCCTGGGCGCAGGTCGAGAACCAGTACCAGCGCCGGGCAGACCTGATTCCCAACCTTGTCGAGACGGTCAAGGGCTATGCCCGACAGGAACAGGACACGCTCACGGCAGTGACCGAGGCGCGCGCCAAGGCAACCTCGATCCAGATCAGCGCTGATGACCTCGATGATCCGCAGAAGATGCAGCAGTTTCAGCAGGCCCAGAGCCAGCTGACCGGTGCGCTTAGCAGGTTGATGGCGGTGTCCGAGCGCTACCCGGATCTGAAATCCAACCAGAATTTCCTGGCGCTGCAGTCGCAGCTTGAGGGGACCGAGAACCGTATTGCGGTCGCACGTCGAGATTTCATCGCCGCCGTCCAGCGTTACAACACCGAGATCCGCACTTTTCCCGGTCGCATCTGGCATACCCTGATGTACGGCGACATGCCCATCCGCGAGAGCTTCGAGGCTACAACCGAAAACGCTGAACAGGCGCCGCAAGTGCAATTCCAATGATGCGTGCGCTTCCCCTGATCCTCGGGCTGTTGTTCTGGGCGAGCGGCATCGCCGCCCAGGGTGTCGAGCTGCCTGCGCTGACCGGCAGGGTGGTCGATCAGGCCGAACTGCTCGATACGCAGGCTGAGGCACGGCTGACCAGCATGCTCGCTGCGCATGAGCAGGCCAGCGGCGAGCAGGTAGTCGTCGTCACCGTGCCTAATCTTCAAGGTCGCAGTATCGAAGAGTTCGGTGTCGAGCTGGGGCGTGAGTGGGGTATCGGGCAGAAAGACCAGGACACCGGTGCGCTGCTGATCGTTGCGCGTGATGATCGCCGAGTCCGTATTGAGGTCGGGTATGGCCTGGAAGGCCGGCTGACCGATGCGCAGTCGTCGGTGATCATCAATCGCATCATCACACCCGCCTTTCGCGAAGGCGACTTCGCCCGTGGGATTACCGAAGGCGCCGCGGCGATCATTCAGGTGCTGGGCGGTGATCCGCTGCGGACCGCCGCGCTGCCGCCGGCCACGCCGACGGGGGCGCAGCAGCCGGGCGGGCTCGGCATCCTCGGCTTCTTTCTGATGCTGGTGGCGATCTTCGTCATCGGTGGCGGACGTGGTGGTCGCGGAGGCGGACGAGGTGTGGGTCGCGCGGTATTACTCGGTGCCCTGCTCGGCGGCATGGGGCGTGGTGGCGGTGGCGGCTTTGGCGGTGGCGGCGGATTCGGCGGCGGTGGCGGCGGCTTTGGCGGCGGCGGTGCTTCCGGTGGCTGGTAGCCGGCACGTGAACTCGATGGGGCCTGCCATGCTGGCTCGCCCCTTCAGATCAGAACGACAAGAGCCTCATCAATGATGGACATGCAATGACCCTTTTGAGCGAAAGCGAACTGCAGCAGGTGGCCGAAGCCATCGCCCGAGTGGAGCGCACCACGGATGCCGAGCTGGTGACCGTACTGGCCGGCCAGTCCGATGACTATCGCTATATACCGCTACTCTGGGCAAGCGTGATCGCGCTGGTGCTGCCCGGTGCGCTGCTGTTCTTCACCGGTTGGCTGGCCGGCTGGCAGTTGTTGCTGGTGCAATGGCTGACCTTCCTGGTGCTGGCGGTACTGTTTCGTATACCCAGGGTGACCAGTCGATTGATTCCTCGCTCGGTAAGGCACTGGCGTGCCTGCAACCTGGCGCGGCGGCAGTTCATCGAACTGAACCTGCATCACACCGACGATGGCACCGGGATGCTGATCTTCGTCTCCGAAGCCGAGCGCTATGTGGAGATTCTGGTGGATCGAGGCATTTCCACCCGCATCGACAACAGCGCCTGGGAGTCGATCGTCGAGACCTTTACCGCCCATGTGCGTAGCGGACGAGTGCTGGAGGGTTTCATCGGCTGCATTGACGCCTGCGGCACGCTGCTTCAGCAGCACGTACCGGCAACGCACGAGCGCAACGAGTTGCCGAACCACCTGGTGGTGCTGCCCTGAAGCCGGGGATGCCGGCACTGCCGACATCCCTCCCGCCTCAAGCCGCGCTGCGTTGACGAGCAAGCAGGTCGCGTTCACGCTGCAGGCCTCTCGCCAGACTGTGCTGATCGCTGCGGCGTGCGGCGGTGAGCAAGGTCTGGTCGATCAGGTCGCGCTGGGCGTGGCTGCCGCCAAATACATGAGCCTGACTGCGGACTGGCCTTAGTAAATCCACGCAACGCGCATATTGCCCATCGACAAACGCCGTCACGGCTTCGACCCCTGGAGCACCGATCACCCCTGTGAAGCGTGCGTTGTCATCGTCTTGCTGGCAGGCTCGCCGCTGCGCCTCACTTAGTTCGTCGAGCAGGTCGGTACGACCGCTGCAGGCAAACGCCATCGCCGCGTGAAAATCATTGAAGGCGTAACGACCGTCATTGGCCATCGCGGCCCAGCGTTCGGCAACGCCCGTCCAGCGATTGCCGACATCCACGCCGCGCAATTGCAGGCGCCAGAGCAGCGAACTGGCGTCGATCAATTCCATTGCGAGGCTGCCCTGATGGCCATCGATCGGGCCGTCGTAGAGCGCCAGCACCGTTTCAAAATCCTCGTGCTCAAGATAGTGCAGGGCGAGGTGCCACCAGTTGTGCACCGCGAGCATGCTGTCCTGCTGCCAGGCCGGATTGCCTCGCATCCAGGCGATGCCTTCCTCACGCCGGCCCTGCATCTCGAGCACGTGTGCGACGGCGTGCTGCGCCCAGGCATCATCGGCTTGCAGTGACACCGCTTCGCGGCCAACGCGCTCGCCGTGCAGGTAATCGCCAGATTCTTCCAGCCCAAAGGCGTACATGCCAAGCACGGCGTGATAGCCCGGCACCGAGGATGACCAGTCCGGCAATACCCGCGCGATGCGGTCGCGCAGCATGCGCGCATCCCCGGTGAAGAAGTCCAGCTGATGGCCGGCCTGCAATGCCAGCAGGTCATGCGGATACTCGAGGCTGAGGTCTTCCAATGTGCGCCCGGACGCGTGCCAGCGGCCGTCGATCAACAGTTGCAGCGCCTGGATATGGCGCGCCTCCCGGTCGTTTTGCGGCAGAGCCCGGGCTTGGTCCAGCGAGGCTTGGGCAACGGGGATTCCAGCCGCTTCGGTGCCTAGCAAATAGAGCCAGGCATTGAGAACGTGGCCCATCACCAGTTCAGGAGAAGCTTCGAGTGCGGCTTCGGTGCTCGCCAGCGAGGCGGTGCGCAGGCAGCGGAACTGCTCCAGCGCCTGGTCAAGCAACGCCTGCGCTTGGCCGTTGCAGCCGGTCAGTTGGTAGCCATGTGCGTCTTTCATTGTTCTATGCTCCATGAGTCCAGTTCGTTGGCAGGTGCCAACGGAGCCCATAGTCGGGGTATGGGGCCGGTCGGACTAAAGCCATCCTGGAAACAAAACGGCCATTTCCGCCATGACACGCTCAGATCATGCTGAAAGACTGCCTCCCTTGACTGTCGCTCTCCTGGCGACACCGGATAGCACGGCTTCGACGCTGTTCGGTCTCTACGATCTGCTGTCGGGTGCCCGCCGCGACTGGCAGCATCTGATCAATCAGACCAGTGTCGATGCGCCTTTGTTGCCGCGGATCGTCAGCCGCGACGGGCAGCCGTTGCGGGTGTACAACGATGTCCTCGTGCACGCCCACGCCAGTCTGGACAGCATGGTCTCGGCCGATGTGGTGATTGTCAGTGATCTGGCCATCAGCCCCTGGGCGCCGCTGGATGATCGCTATGACCGCGAAGCGCAATGGATGCGCGAGCGTTACGAGGCCGGTGCGACGCTGGCTTCGGCCTGCTCCGGAGCCCTGCTGCTGGCGCGTACCGGCCTGCTGAAAGGCTGCGAAGGTGCCTCGCACTGGGGTTATTACGATTGCCTGCGGCGGGAATACCCTGAGGTTCACTGGCAGCCGGACAAGGCGTTGGTTACCGCTGGCGTCGGCCAGCGGCTGGTGATGTCGGGCAGCGGCAGCAGCTGGCATGCGCTGGGATTGTTCCTCATTGCCCGCTTCGTTGGCGCCACGGAAGCCATGGAGGTCGCGCGGATGAATCTGCTCGACTGGGATGCGACCAGTCCGCTGGCCTACGCCGCGATGATGCGCACCAGTCAACTGGCCGATCCGGTCATTGCCCATTGTCAGGAATGGGCTGCTCAACATTACGAGGCCGACGCGCCGGTGGCGGAGATGGTGCGGATCAGTGGACTGCCGGAGCGGACGTTCCAGCGCCGTTTCGCCCAGGCGACCGGGCTGTCGCCGCTGGACTATGTGCATACGCTGCGACTGGAGGAAGCCAAGCAACTACTTGAAAGCGGAGACCTCCCGGTTGAAGCGGTCGCCTGGGAGGTCGGCTATCAGGATGCCGGCTTTTTCGGCCGGCTGTTCCGGCGCAAGGTGGGCATGACGCCGGCGCAGTACCGTCGACGTTTCGGTGTGCTGGCGCGGCGCCTAGCTGGGGTGGCGACGATGCAGGCCGCAGCGGCAGAACCGCACTGAGGCGCTTGGTCTACGGCGCGCGGTGAAGGTCGGCTCAAGACGCCCGCGTGTGTGATCGCGGGTGGCTGGTTCAGAGCATGCCGGGGCCGTCGTCCTCGGGCTGCTCAACCGGCGCCAGATCCATAAAACCACCGTTCTCCATGGCGCTGGCGGCCACCCGGTCGATGCTGCTCATGGCATGGCCGATGATCGAGCTGACGCGGGCCTGGTGATGATGCTCGGGCAAGCGCGCGATGGCGGCGAGGACTTCTTCACCCGGCACGGTTTCCTCGGCCAAGAGTTTGTCAGCGATCTCGTCCAGCGCTGGTTTGAGCTGCTGCAGCAGGGCCATGCATTCACGGTCGAGTTGCTTAAGCAGGTTGTCGGCCGCGCGGATGGATTCGCCGGAATCGAATTCGATATGGGCGTCGCGTACCGCCTGCAGACTGAGTAGCGAACCGTTCGGGCCCATGCCCAGCGCACCGACCATCGACAGGGCGATCTTGGACGCTTCTTGCAGATCCTGACCGGCGCCCGAGGACACCTCGTGGAAATACAGCTGCTCGGCCCCACGGCCAGCCAGCAACATCTGGATGCGGTTGCGCAGTTCGGATTCCATGTGCAGACGCTTGTCCTCGACCGGCGTTACCAGCGTCACGCCCAGCGCCTGACCGCGCGGCAGAATGGTGACCTTTTCCACACGACCGGTTTTCAGCGCGGCAGCGACCAGCGCATGACCGGCTTCGTGCACCGCGATGCGTTTGCGGTCGGTAGGCGACATCGGCGTCACGCCAGAAGGCTGTTCACCGATGCGGCAGGTTTCCACCGCGTCGACGAAATGCGCCATGCTGACCGACTTTGCGGCGCCTCGTGCGGCGAGCAGGGCCGCATGGTTGGCGATGTAGGCGATGGCGGCAGGGGTCAGGCCCACGGTGTTGCGCGCCAATTGTGCGTAGTCCAGATCCTGTTCGGCGCGGATCTTGGCGGCGTAGAGGCGGAACAGTGCCTCGCGGTCGTTCAGCCCTGGCAGGCCCACGGCAATGGAGCGGTCGAAGCGGCCTTCGCGCACCAGCGCCGGGTCCAGCGAGTTTGGAAAGTTGGTCGCACCCAGCACCAGCACACCGTTGGCGCCGTCGAAACCGTCCATTTCGGCAAGGAACTGGTTGATGATGCGGTTGCTCTCGGCATCGCTGGAGCGCTGCTGTTCAGCGCGCTTGCCGATGCCGTCGATCTCGTCAATGAAGATGATGCACGGCGCCTGCTTGCGCGCGGTGCGGAACAGCGCCTTGACCTTCTGGATGCCAACGCCGAAATACATCGAGGAGAAATCGCTGCCGGTCACCTGAATGAAACTGGCGTTGGATTCGGTGGCCAGTGCCTTGGCCAGCTGAGTCTTGCCTGTGCCCGGCTCTCCAGTAAGCAGCACGCCTTTCGGCGGGCGCGCGCCCAAGGCAGTGTAGGCAGCCGGGTCACGCAGATAGGCGGTTACATCGCTGAGCGCCTGCTTGGCTTCGCTGGCGCCAATCACATCGGTAAAGCTGATGCCGCTGCCTTTGCGTTGGACCGGGAAGGCCTGGCTCTTGATCGCAAGGTAGGTGAGGGTGCCGATTAGCAACAGGATAAAGGGTGCGTAGGGCATGACCGGCTTGTACCAGGGCGCTTCGCCGTCGGTATCAAACATGGACAGCGGGAACAGCTCGCCTTTGCTGCTGGCGTATTGGTCGAGTAACAACTGAGCGACACGCCCAGACTGGTCCGGTACCCAATAGCGCTGCCCATCGTGAAGGCTGATAAAGACTGCGTCCTTGCCCAGCGCGGCGCTGCTGATGCTGGCGCCACGCAGGTCGGCCATCAACACCGAAAGATCGCGGCGATTGGCTTCCCAGGGATCGGTGGACTGCTGCAGAGCCTCGAGCATGCTGGCCGCAGCGCCAGTCGCAGGGGTCGAGGGAGCAGCTGGCCGCAACTGCCAAAAGGCCACGCACGCGGCGATCAGCAGTAACAGGAAAACGGAGAGCACAGGGCCGCGGCGACCTTGTAGCAAACGTGGTGTTTTCATTTCACATCCAATCGGGAGGGCCCGATGTTCGACAAACAACCGCCGGAGGGCGGACCACAGTTGTTCACGGGAAAGTCCCGCGGCGCCAATTGGGTGGCGCAGCACAGTTCGGGCTTGTTGGATGCGATTTATATGCCGGACTGCGAATCGGGTTGCTGAGCGCCGATAGCCGGCGAGAATACGGCAAGTGCCACCATACGAGCGGCTGCGCGACGAATGGCAGGCCAGTTTTCGACGAATGACCGCTTGCTCGTGGAACGAAACAGCTGGCGCGGGGACGCAGGCCGTAGCCCGTTACCCGACCAGCTCAGGCGCCGTACTCTTGAACGACGCCGTGAGGTGTAGTCACTCGCGCATGATCTCCGCTTGTCCATTCGGCTGGCCCGGCCGCGGGCACGCTGTAGTTAAAAAGCGCCCACGCAGCTCTGAAGAGCGAGATTTAGGTGTAAAAACAAGCCGTTCCGATGAGTGGCCTGCTGGACGTCGGCTACCCCGCGCAATCAAGGAGGATTCGTAGTAAATAGCCTGGTTTTTCGCACCCAGAGCACTACCCGCACCATGTCCACCCTGACCGAGTTGGCGCAGCAGATTGCCGCGCTCTATCCATTGCAAGACAAGACCGCAGGCAAGCGTTACCGCATCGTCAGCCAGCTCGCCGGCATGACGGAGTTGGAGGAGATCGGCGGCATGCCGCGCTACGTTGACACCTGCCAACTCGACGATAAGGAGTTATGGGATGGTCGCGTCGCCAGCTGATCAGAGATAAGTGGCCGTCAGCTGGCGGCTGCAGTGGGACGCTGCAGAAACTCTCTGATATCGACCTGATCGAGTTGCTCTGGCTTGAGATGGCGATGGCCGTAGCTGAGGTGCAGTCCCGATGAGAGGAGCAGGGCAAAGAGGTCGGCATCGATATGGCCTCGGTCACGCAGTCGCGCCAGGATGCGGATCGACTCGCTCAGCGGTTTGGCCTTCTTGTAGGGGCGATCGCAGGCGGTCAGCGCCTCGAAGATGTCAGCGATG
This sequence comes from Stutzerimonas chloritidismutans, assembly GCF_038562055.1. GTDB lineage: Bacteria > Pseudomonadota > Gammaproteobacteria > Pseudomonadales > Pseudomonadaceae > Stutzerimonas > Stutzerimonas chloritidismutans_A. Next base: position 15,876 of record NZ_JBCFXD010000019.1, read on the forward strand.
GCCATGATTCGTGCGGGTATCGACAGCTGATCAGGTCCCAGTTGCCGCGGATAGCCGGTACCAAGCAAGGTTTCATGATGGGTGCCGGCGTATTCCGGCACGCGCTGGAGGTTCTTGGGAAACGGCAAATTCTCCAGCATGACGATGGTCTGCACGATGTGCTCGTTGACCTTGAACCGCTCTTCGGCGGTCAGGGTGCCGCGGCTGACACTCAGATTGTAGAGCTCGCCAAAGTTGAACTGATGTTCGGGCACACTCATCTTGAAGCCGTATTTGGGGTCAAGTGCCTTGGTATCCGCGCGGGGTATCAGGTGTTCAGGCTTGTCCGACAATAGTCTTTTCGGATGCCGGAAGCGGCTTGGCCGGAAAGCCTTCCAGGCGTGTCTCCTGCTCATGGGAAAGGCCCAGCCGGTCATCGAAGTGACGTGTCCAGCGCTGTTCGGCGATGCGCTGCAAGCGCTCGATCCGCTCCGGCGCCATCAGCTCGCCGCCGATGTTGCACTCGGCCACGAAGGTGAACTCCTCCTGCAACCGCGCCACCTCGGTGGCGTGGCGGGTCTCCACGGCTTCTGGTGGTTCGCCGGCCGCCAAGGCGGCGAGACGTTCGATCATGGCGTCGCGTAGCAGGACTTCGAAGCGCATGCGGATCTCATGGATGCGGTTGTAGACCGTTTCCAGCTTGGTTGCCTTGTCGACGATGTGCTCAGGTGTAGTGACCTTGCCGCAGTCGTGGAGCCAGGCGCCGATGCGAAACTCCCGCCATTGCTCATCGGTTTCGAAGCGGAAGTCCGCCAGCGGACCTTCCGCCGTCGCGCTGGCCTGTTCCGCCAGCATCAGCGCGAGCTCAGGTACGCGGGCGCAATGCCCGCCGGTGTAGGCGCTTTTGGCGTCGATTGCGCCTGCGAGGATCTCGATCATCGAGTCGATCAGCGCAGTTTGAGAGTCGATGAGGTTGTGGTTCTCCAGTGCGACGGCCGACTGGGAGGCCAGTGCTTCGACGAATCGAAGGTTCTGCCTGCTGAAGCGGGTGACGTCGCCACTGTTGGGATCGGTCGCGTTCATGAATTGCAGAACACCGAGCACTTCGCCGCCGTGCGCAACCAATGGTACGCAGAGCATCGAAACCGTACGGTAGCCCGATTCCATATCGAAGCGGCGGGTGCCGGATAGATCGAAGCGCGTCTCGCTGTAGACGTCGTCGATGATCACGGTTTCCCTGCGCAGGGCCACATAGGTCGACACGTGCCGCTCGTTGGGCGCGCCGTTGTCCGGATCATGCAATGGCAGTTCGAATGCAGGTAATTGGTCGGCCTTGGAGCGCAGGGTAAAGCGCAAGCTGTCGTGATCGGTCATCAGGTAGAGCGTGGCGGCATCGGCGTTACAGATCCGCTTGCCTTGCATCAGGATGTGCTGGAGCAAGCGGTGTTTGTCGCGCTCGGAAGACATCAGCATGCCGTTTTCGACCAGGCTCCCCAGTTTCTCTTGAGCCTCTTCCAGCGCCTGGTTCTGTGTGTAAATCGAGCGCCGCATGCTGTCGTGCTGGCGGTGCAGGTCGTCGAGCTCGCGGATCGGTGAGTGAGGACTGCTGTGCGGGCTGAAATCGAGCTCGCGGATGCGCCGTGTGTCTTCTGCCAGTGCGCCCAGCGACCGGCGGATGCTCGCCAGGCACACCAACAGCAACGGCAGACTGAGAAACATCAACAGCAGCTCGACAAGCAGTACGCCGCGCAAGTCGAGCCACTCGAAGCCGGCTAGTAGAAGCACCGGCACGGTGGGTACGAGAACGAACATCGTCAACAGCGCTGAGGCCCAGGTCTCGTAGCTGAACTTGTATTTGCTAGAGGTCATACTGCATCCTGCGGCGATTACTTGACGGAAATGCCAGGAAAACATCGGTCAGTGCAGTCAGAAGTGCGGTGCACCGATTCGCAGGCCATTGGCCGGCCACGGAGGTTACATTGATCATGATCACAAGAAGCGCCCCGTTGGTAAAAATTGCCCGAACTGTGCTTGTCCTTGGCTTTTTGGCGGCCTCTGGGCTGGCAGTGGCGGACGAAATCAGCGAACCCGTTGGTTACATCATGAAAGTCCAGGGCGAGGCGACCATGACCAGCCGTGGGCAGACCATCGAGGCGCGGGTGGGGCAGGCGGTTATCATCGGGGCGACACTGCGCACCGGTGCACAGGGTTCGATGGGCGTCACGTTGAACGACAACACGGTGATGTCGTTCGGCCCCAACAGCGAGTTCACGTTGGATGAGTACCAGTTTGAGCCAGCCCACGAGGAGCTGAAGCTGAGCGCGCAGATCAGCCGAGGCACACTGAACTTCATCTCCGGTGTGATCGCCAAGCTAAAACCCGAAGCAGTCGAGCTGAAAACACCGACCGGGACCATCGGAGTACGGGGTACGCATTTTCTGGTGAAGGTTAACGAGTGAGGCGAATGCTGCAGAAAACCTTTGCGCTGTTGTGCCTAGCGTTGCTGATGACAGGCTGCGCGACGGGCGACTATGTGGTGTTGCTGGAGAGTCCCGATGGCACCACCGGTGCCGTGGTCATCGAAGATGCACAGGGTCAGACGCGTCTTGATCGCAAGCATCAGGGGGCCGTGATCGGCTCACGGGGCTTCGGCTCTGGGCCTTTCGAGGTTGGCGACATGCGCATCGCTCGCGATTTTTCCGCTGCGCTGGCTGCACAGCCAGCGTTGCCTCAGCGTTTCCAGCTGTACTTCAAGATCGGTAGTGTTGAACTCACCGAAGAGTCTGAGCAGGCCATCGACCAGGTATTCGAGACGATCCGTCAGCGCGGTCCTTCAGCGGTCTCGGTGATAGGTCATACCGACACCCTGAGCGGCCCACGCTGGAACGAGCAACTGGGGCTTAGCCGGGCCCAGGCAGTCGCCGAGATGTTACGTAAGCGTCATATCGATGTGATCGATCTAAGGGTTTCGTCGCATGGTGAGCGCAACCTGTTGATCAAAACCCGTGATGGCGTGTCCGAACCGCGCAATCGTCGCGTGGAAGTCAGCGTCCGTTAAGAGATCTACTTATCTGTCATCACGATGAGTTCTGCGCGTTGCCCGCTGCGCAACCGCTCGAGCTGATAGTGCACCAGCGCATCATTCTGCCGCTGAATATCCAGCCGTTCGAATGCTTTGAGGGCGCCTTCCTCGTCCTCTGACAGTAGTTTGTGTGCTGCCTCGTACAGAGCGTCCGGCTGCGTTTCGCAAGGCTCGTAAAGACGGAGCGGGTGCTCCTTGCCCTTGAGCAATACGTTGCCGATCGGTCGCATCGGTGTGTCGGGGTTGGCATCGCGGATCGTCTGTGACACACACAGCTCGGTGCCGAAATAACGGTTCACACCTTCGATTCGCGCGGCGACATTGACCGCGTCGCCGAGGGCACGGTAGTCGAACAGCGTCGAGCCACCGAAATTGCCTACGACTACGTCGCCGCTGTGCACGCCAATGCGGGTGGGGCCAAGCGCAATTCCTGCGGCGTGCTGGGCGGCGGCATGCTCTTGAGTGAACCGGCGAATCTCCAGAGCGCAGGCGAGGGCGCGTTGCTGATGGTCGGGCTGCGCCAGCGGTGCGGAGAAAAGAATGGCCATACCATCGCCCATGATGCGTTCCAGCGTTCCGTGATGGCGGAAGGCGATCTGGATGATGCCCTCCAGATATTCATTGAGCATGCTTACCACTCGCTCCGGCGGTTTCCCCTCCATCAGCCGGGTCGAATCTGTCAGGTCAGTGAAAACGAAGCTGCAGCAGCGCCGCTCGCCACCCAGGCGCAACTGTTCCGGGTGACGTACCAGATGCTCGACGAGGTTCGGTGAGATATAGCGGGAGAAGGCTGCGCGCACCCAGCGCTGCTGTTGTTCGCTGGCACGATGGCGAGCAATGCTGGCGCCAACGTAGGTGATGGCCAGCCCCAGGCTTGGATTGAGCGCATCGAACAGCAAACCATGGCGTGAGTAGGCCCACCAGGCAACGACATTCAGCGCCACCAGCAGCCCAGCTGATACCAGGGCACCGGTCAGTGCTCCGGTGGTCAACGTAATGCCGCAGAGAACAAGCGCGGCGAGAAGGAGAGTCAGCGCCTCGATCGGGTTGGCCCAGTAGGGACGTTGCAGTGGCGTGCCGAACAGTGCCTGCTCGACCGCCTGAGCATGAACCTGTACGCCGGGAAGCATGCCGCCAAGCGGGCTGAAGCGCAGGTCCTGCAGCCCTTGCGCCGAGCTGCCTACCAGCACGACGGCGGCTTGCAGTCTGGGGTCGGGACGTCCTTCGAACAGCTGCCATGCCGGCAAGTTCTGTGCGCTCATGTCGGCGCGATAGTGCACCCAGAGTTCGCCGCGGCGATTGGTCGGCAAAGCGATCCGGCCGATGCTGATCTGGGCGACGTCACCGCGTGAATCGGCGTCGACCCGGTAGAGGTTCTGCTTTAGAAAAACGCGTATCGCTTCGGCCGAAAGTGACGGCAGCAGATGCTCGCCAACCTTGATCATCAGCGGCACGCGCCTTACCACGCCGTCCCCGTCCGCTTGGAATGTCATGGCACCGCTTCCTGTCGCTGCCGATTCCAGTTCCGGCAATGCCGTGGCCGTGCCGGCGTAGATCGGAAAGTCGGGACTACGGCCATCAGCCTGCAGCCGCACGGCGAAGCGGTTGATGGGTGTGGATCGGGTCGGCGCGCGCGTTGCTGCGAAGCCGATAACACTGGGCTGGCGCTCAAGTGCGTCGGCGAACAACTGGTCATGATCCGGCAGTTGCTTCAGTTGCGCAGCGAGATCGGGAGCGAGTCGTTCGTGGAGTTGCGTCGGGGAGCTGCGGTCCGGTTCGGCGAACAGCACGTCGAATACCACGACGGCAGCGCCAGCCTCACGCAGCCGATCCAGCAGTTGTGCCATCTGATCCCTGGGCCAGGGCCACTGACCGAGACGCGCGAGGCTGTCTTCGTCGATGTCCAGGACCAGCACGTTGGTTTGTGCCGGCGCCGACCGAGGCTGCCAGCGCTGATACTGGTCGAACAGGCTGTTGCGAAGGGTTTGCAGCAGCCTCGGTTCGGAGAGGTAGAGCACGCATGCTGCCAGCAAGCCAACGCTGGCAAGCAGCAGGCGTGGTGCCAAGCGGCCGGGTAGGTTCATCAGTCGCGCTCCCTGCAACCGGCCGACAGACTGGCCCTATTACTCGAGTACCAGAACGGCGTCCATTTCGACTTGCGCGCCCTTGGGCAGTGCAGCGATGCCGATGGCAGCGCGGGCAGGGTAGGGCTGCTGGAAGTAACGGCTCATGACCTCGTTGACGGTGGCAAAGTTGCCGAGGTCGGTGAGGAAGATGTTCAGCTTGACGATATCTTTCAGCGATCCGCCAGCGGCCTCGGCGACGGCCTTGAGATTCTCGAAGACCTGCACGGTCTGGGCTTCGAAGCCCTCCACCAGCTCCATCGACTTGGGATCCAGTGGAATCTGACCGGACATGTAAACGGTATTGCCGGCTTTGATCGCCTGGGAGTAGGTGCCAATGGCGGCGGGTGCGTTATCGCTGTGGATCACGGTCTTGCTCATAGGGTGCTCCGATAGAAGAGTGCGGCCCCAGAGGATACGGGCTGAAGCGTGCGGGCAAAAGCCCCGTGACGAGCGCAGAACTGGCGGTGTCGCTAGGCCTTCATCCGGGTGATACGCATGACACCCTTGATGGCGCGAAGCTTCTTGATGACGCGGGCGAGGTGAACCCGGTCGTGAACGCTGACCACCAGCTGGACCACGCTGATGCGACCGTCGCGCTCGTCCATGCCGATCTTCTCGATGTTGCCGTCGGCGGCATTGACGCTTCCCGCCAGCAAGGCGATCAGGCCGCGCTGGTGCTCCAGCTCGACCCTCAGCTCGACATTGAACTCGCCGGTGACGTCCTTCGACCAGGACAGCTGGATGCACTTGTCCGGGTTGTGCCGTACATCGGCAATGTTCCGGCAGGTGTCGAGGTGCACCACCATGCCTTTGCCGGCCGACAGATGACCGACGATGGGGTCACCAGGAATCGGCGTGCAGCACTTGGCATAGTTCAGCACCAGGCCCTCAGTGCCACGGATAGCCAGCGGGCCCTCATCGCTCGGTGCCTGTTCGCCGTCACTGGCGAGCAGACGCCGGGCAATCACGTAGGCCATGCGATTGCCCAGCCCGATATCTTCGAGCAGGTCCTCTATGACTTCCATGTGGTACTCGTTGAGTACGGTGCGGATGCGTTCCTGGGAAATGCTTTCAAGGTTGGTTTCGAAACCGGTCAGTGCCTTGTTGAGCAGGCGCTCGCCGAGATTGATCGATTCCGAGCGGCGTTGCAGCTTCAGTGCATGGCGGATATGCGTACGCGCCTTGCCGGTGACGACAAAATTCAGCCAGGCCGGGTTGGGGCGAGCGCCCGGAGCGGTCACGACCTCGACGGTGCAACCGCTTTCAAGGGCCTGCGATAGCGGTGCGAGGCGTCGATTGACGCGGCAGGCGATGCAGGTGTTGCCGACGTCGGTGTGCACCGCATAGGCAAAGTCCACCGCGGTGGATCCTTTCGGCAGCTCCATGATGCTGCCCTTGGGGGTGAAAACGTAGACCTCGTCGGGGAACAGGTCGATCTTGACGCTCTCGATGAACTCCAGTGAATTGCCGGCGCGCTCCTGCAACTCCAGCACGCCTTTGAGCCATTGGCGTGCGCGCGCGTGTGTGCCCTTGGGTGCCTCTTCCCCGTTGGATTTGTACAGCCAGTGTGCGGCGATGCCATTGTTGGCCATCTCTTCCATCTCACGAGTGCGGATCTGGATTTCGATGGGCACCCCGTGCATACCGAACAGCGTGGTGTGCAGAGACTGGTAGCCGTTGGCCTTGGGGATCGCGATGTAATCCTTGAAGCGGCCCGGGAGGGGCTTGTAGAGACTGTGTACCGCGCCGAGTACCCGATAACAGGTATCGACCTTGTCGACCACGATGCGGAAGGCGTAGACGTCCATGATCTCGTTGAACGCCTTTCGCTTGCCGCGCATCTTCTTGTAGATGCTGTAGAGGTGCTTCTCACGGCCGACAACTTCGCCTTCCAGGCCGTCGCGCTCTAGGCAGTGAATCAACGACTGCTCGATCTTCTCGACGATTTCGTTGCGATTGCCGCGCGCGCGACGCACCGCGGCGCGGATCCGCTCCGAGCGCATCGGGTGCATGGCCTTGAAGCCCAGATCCTCGAATTCCACGCGCATAGCGTGCATACCCAGACGATTGGCGATGGGCGCGTAGATTTCCAGGGTTTCCTTGGCAATGCGTCGACGTTTCTCGCCTGCCAGCACCTCCAGGGTGCGCATGTTGTGCAGGCGGTCGGCTAGCTTGACCAGGATCACGCGAATGTCGCGTGCCATGGCCATGGCCATCTTCTGGAAGTTCTCGGCCTGAGCTTCGGCCTTGGTTTCGAACTTCATCTGGGTGAGCTTGCTGACCCCATCCACCAGTTCGGCGACGGTTTCGCCAAATTGCGCGGTGAGCGCTTCCTTCGCAATGCCGGTGTCTTCGATGACGTCATGCAGCATCGCGGCCATCAGGCTCTGATGGTCCATGTGCATGTCAGCAAGGATGTTGGCTACTGCAAGGGGATGAGTGACGTAGGCTTCACCGCTGCGCCGACGCTGGCCATCGTGGGCCTGCTCGGCGTAGAAATAGGCACGGCGGACCAGGTTGACTTGGTCGTCGCCGAGATAGGTCGACAGGCGATCAGCAAGAGCGTCTATGGCTGGCAAGGAATTGCTCCTCGCCGGCGCTGCACTGTGACTGCGGTTCGACTTCGACCTGGCATTTAATCAGAGGGCCTCGTTGGGCTCTTCCTCATACTGAACGAACAGCGGCTCGTCGTCGACGATGTCGTCCTGAGCGATGACGTCATAATCCACCAGACCAGAAGCGATTTCGCGCAGGGCCACGACGGTCGGCTTATCATTTTCCCAGGCTACCTTGGGCTCTTTGCCACCGGTGGCCAGTTGGCGCGAGCGCTTGGTGGCGAGCATGACCAGCTCGAAGCGGTTATCTACGTTGTCCAGGCAATCTTCAACGGTAACGCGGGCCATGGTGTTCCTCATCAATAACGTAAAGCGTGCCCGAATGGGCGAGCGGACGGGATAGTCTAAAAAATCACCAGCCAATAGGGAAGCGGTAAAAGCGCAAAGCTGCTCGGGGCAGAAGCCCCTCGCAGAAGCGAGAGGCTTCTCCTGCTGCTCGGAAGCCAGCTGCCGGCCCATTTTACAATTTTTTCACTCGCCGCTTTCAGGCTAGCAGTTGTCCGAGCATTGCTTCGAAGCGCTGTTGCTGTGCGGTCTGTAGAAGCTGGTTGGCGCGGAAGATTGCCTGCAGATCGATCAGCGCATGGGCGAAGTCGTCGTTGATCACCAGATAATCGTACTCCACATAGTGGGTCATCTCGCTTACGGCTTCGCGCATGCGTTTTTCGATCACGTCGTCGCTGTCCTGGCCGCGGTTGGTCAGGCGCTGGCGCAAGGCCTCCTGGGTGGGCGGAAGAATGAAGATGGACTTGGTCTGGGGCATCAGACGACGAACCTGCTGCGCGCCCTGCCAGTCGATCTCAAGGATCAGATCGAAACCTTCGCTCAATGTCTGCTCAAGCCAGCGCTGCGAGGTGCCGTATAGATTCCCGAATACTTCGGCGTGTTCGAGAAACTCGTCGTGCTCCAGGCGTTCCAGAAACTCCTCACGGCTTACGAAGTGGTAGTTGACGCCATCCACTTCGCCGGGACGCATTGGCCGGGTCGTATGTGAAACCGAAACCCGAACCTGCGGTTGCGCATCGAGCAGGGCCTTGACCAGGCTGGTTTTGCCGGCCCCGGAAGGCGCGGAAACGATGTAGAGCGTACCGGTGGAGGCTGCCATGTGATTCTCTTTGCAGTTTGCTGACTAGGATCTGGCGGTCTTGGCCCGTCAAGTAGGCCAAGCTTAGTCGCTATTCGATGTTCTGGACCTGCTCGCGCATCTGCTCGATCAGTACCTTGAGATTGACCGCTGCCTGGGTGCTGCGCGTGTCGAATGCCTTGGAGCCCAGGGTGTTGGCTTCGCGGTTGAGCTCCTGCATGAGGAAGTCCAGGCGGCGACCGGCCGCTCCGCCGGACTGCAAAACCCGGCGTACTTCTGTGACGTGGGTGCCAAGACGATCAAGCTCTTCGGCCACGTCGCTTTTCTGCGCCAGCATCACAAGCTCTTGTTCGAGGCGCTGAGGATCCAGCTCGGCGCGCATTTCCACGCAGCGGTCCATCAGTTTCTGGCGCTGCGCCGCGAGCATCTGCGGGACTTGGCTGCGGAGTGTGGCGGTCTCCGTACCGATGGCATCAAGGCGGTCGTTGATCAGGCGGGCAAGTTGTTCGCCTTCGCGCAGGCGACCGGCTTTCATCTGCTCCAACGCCTGATGAAACAACTGCAGAGCGGTGTTGTTGAGTGCTTGCGGGTCCGCAGCGTCGCCGACCAGCACGCCTGGCCAGGAGAGAATCTCCAGCGGGTTCAGCGGCGCGGGCTGTTTGATCATTGCCGCAACGCTTTCCGCGGCAGCGATCAGCTGGCCTGCCCGTTGGTGATCGACCTGCATGGAGCGACCTGCCGCATCTTCGGCAAAGCGCAGGGTGCATTCGACCTTGCCGCGGGATAGCCCCTTGCGCAGTGCTTCGCGAATGGCGCCTTCGAGGTCGCGGAAGGACTCGGGCAGGCGCAGGTGCGGTTCCAGGTAGCGGTGATTGACCGAGCGGATCTCCCAGCTCAGGGTGCCGTACTCGCCGGCCTGCTCGGCACGGGCGAAAGCGGTCATGCTGTAGATCATGGGGAACCTCTCGATGCGGTGGCGAAAGGCGGAGGATTGTAAAGGAAAACGCGGTCAGTGACGCCGGTGCATCGTTAACTGCCGTCAAGGCCGTTCGGCGTATAGGGTGCTCGATTCAGTCGCTGGCTCGTGAGTCGAGTGGCTCGACGGTGGCCCTTACCGTAGGTCAGGCCTCTATAATGCAGGTCAATTCACTCAGAATCAGGAAAGCCTCATGAAGCGTCCCAGTGGCCGCGCTGCCGATCAGCTGCGATCGATCCGCATTACTCGCAACTACACCAAGCACGCCGAGGGTTCGGTTCTGGTGGAGTTCGGCGACACCAAGGTGATTTGTACCGCCAGTATCGAGAATGGCGTGCCGCGCTTCCTCAAGGGGCAGGGGCAGGGCTGGCTAACTGCGGAGTACGGCATGTTGCCGCGAGCGACTGGCGAGCGTAACCAGCGTGAGGCCAGTCGCGGAAAGCAGGGCGGGCGCACCCTAGAAATCCAGCGATTGATCGGCCGTTCACTGCGGGCATCGCTGGACATGAGCAAGCTGGGCGAAAACACCATCTATATCGACTGCGACGTGATACAGGCGGACGGCGGTACACGTACTGCATCAATTACCGGAGCGATGGTGGCGCTGGTCGATGCGCTGAAGTTGCTGAAGAAGCGCGGCGGTTTGAAAGGCGGCGATCCTCTCAAGCAGATGGTCGCGGCTGTGTCGGTAGGGATGTATCAGGGAGAGCCGGTCCTGGACCTTGATTACCTAGAGGATTCGGCCGCCGAGACGGATCTGAACGTGGTGATGACCAGCGGCGGCGGTTTTATCGAGGTGCAGGGCACCGCAGAGGGCGCGCCGTTCCAGCCGGATGAGCTCAATGCCATGCTTGGCTTGGCTCAAGCCGGTATGCAGGAGCTGTTCGCTCTGCAGCAGGCCGCGCTGGCCGACTAATCAGAAGGAGAACGCCATGTCTGACCAAGAATTGATTCCGGTGCCGTCTGCGCAAGCGCGGCAATGGGCCATGTTCTGTCATTACTCGGCGTTCTTCTGGTTTCTGGTGCCAATGATCGGCAACGTACTGGGGCCGTTGATCGTCTGGCAGCTGAAGAAAGATATGGATCCTTTCATCGATGAGCAGGGAAAAGAGGCGCTGAACTTCCAGATCACCTTCAGCATTCTGCTGATGATCTGTGGCGTGTTGGCCTGGATACTGATCGGTTTTCCGCTAATGGCGCTGATCAGCGTGGTGGCGCTGGTGCTGGTTGTGATTGCTGGCATCCGTGCCAACGAGGGCAAACCCTATCGTTATCCGTTCTGTTGGCGGATCGTTAAATAGGGTCTAGCTCAGCTTGACCCAGCAAGCGCGCGCCAATGTCGGGCGTGTGCCTGCTAAGTTTCAGAGGCTCAGCGTCCAGTCGTAATCCACGACCAGCGGGGCATGCTGAGAGAAGCGCGGCTGGCGCGGCAGGCGGGCATTACGGACGAAACGGCGCATGCCGGATGTCAGGATCTGATAGTCGAATCGCCAGCCCAGATTAAGCATCTGGGCCTGTTCAGTATCTGGCCACCAGCTGTACAGATCGCCCTCACGAGTGACTTCGCGCAGCGCATCGATATAACCCATATTGCCAAAAATCTCATCCAGCCAAGCGCGCTCGGGTGCCAGAAAGCCGGTCGCCTGCTGGCAGTCGCGCCAGTTCTTCACATCCAGCTTCTGGTGCGCGACGTACAGTGAGCCGCAGTAGATATACTCGCGACGCTTGCGGCGCTGCTTGTCAAGGTAATGGGCGAAGTCGTCCATGAATTTGAATTTCTGATTCAGGTCTTCATCCCCGCCACGGCCGGTTGGCAAGAGCAGCGTGGCGATACTGACCTTGTCGAAGTCAGCCTGCAGATAACGGCCGTAACGATCGGCCGTCTCGAATCCAAGGCCCATGATCACGGCCTTTGGCTGCAGCCTGGAGTACAGCGCGACACCGCCCTGTTCTGGGATTTCAGCATCTACGGTGTAGAGGAAATAGCCGTCGAGCTGGTAGGCCGGATCGTCGAGTTCTACTACGGAGGCGCGGGTATCCTGCAGGCAGATGACATCGGCATTCTGCGCTTGCAACCAGCTGAGCAAACCCCGCTGCGCCGCCGCTTGAATGCCATTCACGTTGACGCTGATGATCCGCATAAATGGCCCCTAAAAACACGTGCGTGTATGATAACCCAAGCTCTTTGCAATTAGCTAAATCAGTGTCTTCCGGGAATATTCTTCATGCAGGCGTACCAGCGCGAGTTCATTCGCTTCGCCATCGAGCGCGGGGTTCTGCGCTTCGGTGAGTTCACCCTGAAGTCCGGGCGTACCAGCCCCTACTTCTTCAATGCCGGATTGTTCGACAGTGGCGCGGCGCTGGCACAGTTAGGCCGCTTCTACGCCGCAGCTGTTGCTGACAGCGGCATCGATTTCGATGTGATCTTCGGACCAGCCTACAAAGGTATTCCTCTGGCGGCGGCGACAGCCATCTCGCTCGCTGAGCATCACCAGCGTGACCTGCCTTGGTGCTTTAACCGCAAGGAAGCCAAGGACCATGGCGAAGGAGGTACGTTGGTCGGCGCGCCTCTTAATGGCCGCGTTCTGATCGTCGATGATGTGATCACCGCAGGGACTGCTATTCGCGAAGTCATGCAGATCATTCAGGCCCAAGGCGCGCAAGCCGCTGGTGTGCTGATTGCGCTGAATCGGCAGGAGCGGGGCCAGGGTCAGCTGTCTGCCATTCAAGAAGTAGAGCAAGACTATGGCATGCCCGTGGTTAGCATTGTTTCTCTCGAACAGGTGCTGGAATTCCTGGGCCAGGATGAGCAGCTCAAACGGCACTTGCCAGCGGTCGAAGCATACCGCGAACAATATGGCATTTGAGAGCGGCCTGCGCGGCCGGACAGGCCTGATAAATGACTGATCAACGCTATTTCAGCTGTTCTGCTTTTTTGTCAGTTACTGACCAACTGTGGCGGCCCCAGAATCCGGAAGCGGTCGTCAGCGTGGTGCTATCGTAGTCGCCCTGTGTCCGGAGTGTAATTGACCGGACCGCTTCGGTCTGGCGGGCCTTAGCCAAGCACCTTGCGACTCACCCTTTGGATTGCATCATGCACACCAAGGGGCAATCCCGTGCACTTGGTGCGCTTATTGCTGAACAATTGTGACGGGGTTTGTATAAGCTGAGACCCATCGGGCACCGAGAAGAAACTGGCATTTGGAGTCGCAGTGCCGCACGCACCGAATACGGAAGAGGCTGAAGTATGCGAATAGGGAGCAGCGCACTGTTGCTGTTGGGTTTACTGGCCTCCACGGCAGCGCAGGCTGAACTATATCGGTATGTCGATGACAAGGGCGTCGTAGTCCTTGATCGACATGGTGTGCCGCCGCAGTTCATTGGTCGCGGTTATGAGGTGCTCAACGACCAGGGGCGCGTGACACAGGTAGTTCCGCCAGCCCCGACAGCGCAGGAACGCAAGCGGCTGCTGGAAGCAAAGGCCCGAGCTGAAACCGACGCACAGTTGTTGCGACTGTATGCCAGTGTCGCTGATGTGGAACGTGCCAAGGCGCGCAGGCTGTCAGAGCTCGACAGCATTATCGGCATCACGCGCGGCAACCTGCAGTCGCTGCGGACGCAGCAGGCGAACTTGCAGAGTCAAGCGGCCAGTCATGAGCGTGCTGGTCGGAAAGTGCCTGAGCAGCTTCTCGAACAAATCGAAAACCTCGCCAAAGAGCAGGCCAGCCTGAAACGGGATGTTGAACGCTACAGGCAAACCCGCAAACAGGCCGATGTGAGCTACGGCCGAGAGCGTGAGCGAGTGGCAGAGCTGCTCGGTCAGTCGGAGTAGCAGGACCTAAACCCGGACGAAAAAAAGCCCGGCTTTTCATCCGAGAAGCCGGGCTTTTTCATGGGTTTTTCAGTGAGGAGCTGAAGCCTTTCGATTGGTGATCAGCGTGCCGACACCGATGTCGGTGAAGATTTCCAGCAAGACCGCATTGGGAACGCGGCCATCGATAATGTGCGCACTGTGCACGCCGCCTTGTACTGCCTCCAGCGCACAGCGAATCTTTGGCAGCATACCGCCGTAGATGGTGCCGTCAGCGATCAGGTCGTCGACTTGCGCGGTGGTCAGCCCGGTCAGGACCTGGCCCTGCTTGTCCATCAGGCCGGCGATGTTGGTCAGTAACATCAGCTTTTCAGACTGCAACGCCTCGGCGACCTTGCCTGCCACCAGGTCGGCATTGATGTTGTAGGACTCGCCGTCCGGGCCAACGCCGATGGGCGCAATGACCGGAATGAAGTTGCCGCGAACGAGCATTTCCAGCAGCTCGGTATTGACCCCCGTGACTTCGCCCACCTGGCCAATGTCGATGATTTCGGGTGAGGTCATTTCAGGCGTCTGCCGCGTGGCCTTTAGCTTCTTCGCACGGATCAGCTTGGCGTCTTTGCCCGTCAGTCCGATGGCTGCGCCACCGTGCTGGTTGATCAGGCTCACGATGCTTTTGTTGACCTGGCCGCCGAGCACCATCTCCACCACGTCCATGGTCTGGCTGTCGGTGACCCGCATGCCGTCGATGAAGTGGCTTTCGATGTTCAGGCGCTTGAGCAGGTCGCCGATTTGCGGACCGCCGCCGTGCACTACCACCGGGTTGATGCCCACCGCTTTCATCAACACGATGTCGCGCGCAAAGCCGGTTTTCAGCTCCTCGCTTTCCATCGCATTGCCGCCGTACTTGATGACCAGCGTCTTGCCGACGAATCGGCGGATGTAGGGCAGCGCTTCGGAAAGGACCTGGGCGAATTGGGTGGCGGCTTCACGGCTGAGGGTCATGCAGGGCTCCGCAAGTCAGAACGGCAGGGTTAGATCAGGCGCGACAGTATAGAGCTGGGCGCGGAAGACGTCCTGTATGCGCTTGAGTTCTTCCTCGGTTTCGGCTTCGAAACGCAGCACCAGCACCGGTGTAGTGTTCGAGGCGCGCACCAAGCCCCAGCCTTTCGGGTAGTCGACCCGCACACCGTCGAGGGTGGTGATGTTGGCGTCGCCCCAATGGGCGTCGCGATGCAGCGACTCGATGATGGTGAACTTGCTTTCTTCGGTGACCTGAATATTGATTTCGGGTGTCGAGATATCGTTCGGGAAAGCCGAGAAGACTTGCTCTGCGTTGCGTTTGTCCTGGCTGAGAATCTCCAGCAGGCGCACGGCACTGTAGATGCCGTCATCAAAGCCGTACCAGCGCTCCTTGAAGAAGATGTGTCCGCTCATCTCGCCAGCGAGCAGCGCACCGGTTTCCTTCATTTTCTTTTTGATCAGTGAATGTCCGGTCTTCCACATGACCGGACGACCGCCGTAGCCGCTGATCAGCGGTGTCAGACGACGCGTGCATTTGACGTCGAAGATGATGTCGGCACCGGGATTGCGTGACACGACATCCTTGGCGAACAGCATCAGCAGGCGGTCGGGGAATACTACGCTGCCCGCATTGGTCACCACGCCCACGCGATCACCGTCGCCGTCGAAGGCTAGGCCGAGGTCTGCATCCTCTGATTTCACCTTGGCGATCAGGTCTTCGAGGTTCTCCAGTTTGCCCGGGTCCGGGTGATGGTTGGGGAAATTACCATCGACCTCGCAGAACAGCGGAATGACCTTGCAGCCCAGAGCTTCAATGAGTTGTGGAGCAATGACGCCCGCGACGCCATTGCCGCAGTCCACCACCACCTTCATCGGCTTGGCCAAAGCGATGTCATCGCGGATTCGTTTGAAGTAGCTCTCCAGCACGTCGACCTGTTCGGCTTGGCCGACACCTTCGCTGAGGTTGCCGGTTTCGATGCGCTGGCGCAGCGCCTGGATCTGCTCGTTGGCGAGGGTGTCGCCCGCGATGACAATCTTGAAGCCATTGTAGTCAGGCGGGTTGTGGCTGCCGGTGAGCATCACGCCGGATTTTCCGGCCAGCACATTGGCTGCGTAGTAGAGCACTGGGGTCGGGACCATGCCAACGTCGCTGACGCTGCAGCCGCTGTCCACCAGCCCTTGGATCAGGTGTTGGACCAGTTCAGGTCCGGACAGGCGTCCGTCGCGGCCGACTGAGACATTCGGCTCGCCCTGGGCCAGGCTCTCGGAGCCTACTGCCCGGCCTATCCAATAAGCGGTTTCGGTGGTCAGGCTGTCGCCGACCACGCCGCGGATGTCGTAGGCACGGAAGATGCTTGCGGGCAATTGCGGGGCTTTAGCGGCGCTCATTGCGGTTTCTCGCTCCTTGGTATCGAGGCCAAGCCAGTCCTGGTCCTCGTCGAGAATGTCGATATCGAGAATGTCGGTGTCCTGGAATAGGGGATCGACATATTCGGTAGATTGGGGTTGCCTGACCGCGGCCTGCTCTGTGGCCGGGGCTTGGGTCGATGCCATCCCGGCGGTGCGGAGGGGCAATCGGACCAGGCTTTTCGCCAGTGCATCAAGCGCCGGCAGGCTCAAAGTCGGTGTTTTGATGGTCTTGCCGTTGGAGAGTTCCTGAACCATCTGGCCCAGATGCAAGACATCTTCGCGAAGCCTCCGTTGCTGTGCGCTAAGCACGGCCTGCAGGCCGAGCAGCAAGCCGAACAATGCCGCCAGTGCCGCCGCTAGGACGAGTATTGGCGAAAGCCCCTCTGCGCCAAGCGCGGATGCCGGCAGGAAACTGATCTTCCAGTTCGGGTTGTTGCTTGGCAGGTCTATCGCGGCCCCATCCAGTCCGGCTCCGCCGCGCTGCACCAGCAACTGTGTAGGGGCGCCGCTGAATTGTTGAACCAGCCGCAACTGTCCAGCTTCGCTGGGCAGCTGCGGCAGGGTCGCCAGGAAGCGTTCCAGGCTGGTGACCAGCAGCAGTGTGCCCTGAACCGGCTGCTCAGGGCTCGGGCGCAAAGCGGCGGCGCTGTAGAGCAGCCAGCGTGACCCAACCTTGAACGCTTCGGTAGCGGGCGTTTGCCCATTTTCAGCGCGCTGCAGCATATCCAGCGCGGCAAAATTCAGGGGGCCGGGCCGGCCGGCATCCGTTCGCGCCTGGCCACGAAGGCTGAGGTGGGCATCGATGACGCCGTCCCGGTAGTTCAATTCACGTTCGACGGCGCGTATCTGCTGCGGCTGTTCGCTGCGCAGCGCCTCGAGCAGTTGCGGATCGCTGGCGGCGGCGCGCGTGTCTTCGGCCAGTTGGCGCAGGGCCTGATTGATCGCCGAAGCCTGACTTTGGCCCCATGCCTCGGCAAGCGTGCTGGCTTGCTGCTGTTGACTGCTCTGTTGGGCAGTCCAAAGCAACGCACCCGCCACCACAAGGCCCAGCAGTCCTGGGATCAGGCCCGGTGCGAGGGTCTTAAGGCCGACGCTTCGGCGCGGGCGGGGTGCGGCGGCATCGGCAGGATTGAGAACGGTGTCGTCCTTGGCGGTGCGCTTGAAGAGTTTCATGGAGCCCCTCGGTTCGTCCTGAAAAAAGGCGAGAACTATCTCAGTGGCTGCCCGAGTGGCCGAAGCCGCCGGCGCCACGCTCACTGTTGTCGAACTCATTTACCAGCTCGAACTGCGCTTGGATCACCGGGACCAGCATCAGTTGGGCGATGCGTTCTCCTATGGCGATGTTGAAACTGGTCTGGCCGCGGTTCCAGCAGGAGACCATCAGCTCGCCCTGGTAGTCGGAGTCGATCAGGCCGACGAGATTGCCCAGCACGATGCCATGCTTGTGGCCAAGGCCAGAGCGCGGCAGGACCAGCGCGGCGAGGTTTGGGTCGGCAATATGAATGGACAGGCCGGTAGGGATCAGCAAGGTCTGCCCAGGCTCCAGTGTTGTATCGGCTTGCAGCATGGCGCGCAGATCAAGTCCGGCAGAGCCGCTGGTGGCGTACTCAGGCAGCGGGAAATCCTTGCCAAGACGGGGGTCGAGAATCTTCGCTTGAAGTTTGTGCATGGTCAGGCCTGATGGTAACGGTCGGCGATAAAAGCGATCAGCTGGCGAGCGATATGTCCCTTGCTGGCTTGGCTGAAGCGGGTTTCGTGTTGCTGGCGGTCAATCACCGTGACGGCGTTTTCTTCGCTGTTGAAGCCAATGCTCGGGTTGGCGACGTCGTTGGCCACGATGAGGTCGAGGTTCTTGTCACGCAGTTTGCGCGTGGCGTACTCCAGCAAGTTCTCTGTCTCGGCCGCGAAGCCGACGCTGAACGGTCGATCTGTCCGCCCGGCCAGCGTGGCAAGGATGTCGGGGTTGCGGACCATCTGCAGAAGCAAGCCGTCGCCCTTGGTTGGGTCTTTTTTCAATTTGTGCGGCGCGACCACCTCGGGCCGATAGTCAGCAACCGCTGCGGCCGCTATGAACAGATCGCATGGCATCGCCGCTTCGCATGCGGCGAGCATGTCGCGCGCGCTTACCACGTCGATGCGATGAACGCGGTCGGGCGTCGGCAGGAACACCGGTCCGGCTACGAGGGTCACGCGCGCGCCGGCCTCAGCCGCGGCTTCGGCCAGGGCGAAACCCATCTTCCCGGAGCTGTGATTGGTGATGTAACGCACCGGGTCGATGTTTTCCTGGGTCGGGCCGGCGGTGATCAGAAGGTGTTTTCCTGTCAGTAGGCTGCGCTCGAAACAATCAGCAGCGGCCTGAGCCAGGTCATCCGCTTCGAGCATGCGGCCGAGACCAACATCGCCGCAGGCCTGGCTGCCGGATGCCGGGCCAAACAGGCGGATACCCCGCTGCTGCAGCAGCGCACGGTTGGCTTGGGTAGCGGGATCTGCCCACATCGCCTGGTTCATGGCGGGCGCCAGGGCAACCGGTGCGTTGGTTGCAAGCACAAGGGTCGTCAACAGGTCGTTGGCGACGCCCTGGGCCAGGCGTGCCATCAAGTCAGCGGTAGCGGGTGCAACCAACACCAGATCGGCCCAGCGCGCCAGTTCGATATGCCCCATGGCCGCTTCGGCAGCCGGGTCGAGCAGATCCATATGTACAGGATGGCCGGACAAGGCCTGGAGGGTTAGCGGCGTAATGAACTCACGTCCGCCGCTGGTCATCACCACGCGAACTTCGGCGCCCTGGTCGCGTAACCTGCGCACCAGCTCCGCGCTCTTGTAAGCGGCGATGCCGCCGCCGACGCCCAGGACGATGCGTTTACGATAAAGCCGCTGCATAGGCCTGCCTTTTAACGGGGTGAGAACTGGTTCCGGCGAAGGCCGGTTGCCTTGGATAAAAGGCCGCTAAGATAGCACAGCGCCCTCAGAGGACGAGGGGCACGCTCGACATGGAGGTGACATGAGCATTCGTGACTGGCCGGCGGCCGAGCGGCCGCGGGAAAAGCTGTTGGAGCAGGGCGCATCGGCACTGTCCGATGCGGAGCTGTTGGCGATTTTTTTGCGTACTGGCGTGGCCGGGAAAAGCGCGGTGGATCTGGCCCGGCACCTGCTCAATGAGTTCGGCAGTCTGCGGGCGCTGCTTGAAAGTGATCTGGAACACTTCAGCGAGCACCTGGGCCTGGGCCCGGCCAAATTTGCCCAACTGCAGGCCGTGCTAGAAATGGCCCGACGGCACCTGGCGGAGCGAATCCGTCGGGACTCGGCATTGGAAAGCCCGCAAGCCGTACGCGATTACCTCAAGGCACGCCTGCGGCATGAGCCGCACGAACTCTTTGCCTGCCTGTTTCTTGATTCCAAGCACAGGGTGCTAGCTTTCGAGGTGCTTTTTCACGGCACCATCGATGGGGCGAGCGTATATCCCCGTCAGGTGGTTAAGCGCGCGTTGGCGCAAAACGCCGCGGCGGTAATACTGACCCATAATCATCCGTCGGGTGTTGCCGAACCGAGCCAGGCTGATCGGCAACTGACGCGCAGGCTCAGCGACGCGCTGGGGCTGATCGATGTGCGGGTACTCGATCATTTTATCGTTGGTGATGGCGAGCCGCTGTCGATGGCCGAACATGGCTGGATGTGAGCCCGCCTTTGTTCAGGCCAGCAGCGGTATCAGCAGCAGCGGAATCAAAACACTTAGAACAAAGCGGCCGTTCCATCCGACGGCGATGCGCCAGGGTGAGAGCTGCGCGTGGCGCGCCAGTAAAACCGCAGAAGGGCCGTAGGGCGAAAGCAGCATCGCCAGCGAAAACCCGAACAGCAGCGCCACGGCCGGCTGCGTTACCGCCAAGCCCTGACTCGCCAGCTGTGCCAACAAGGCTGCGCACACGTTTAGCGATATCAGTGGTGCGACGCCGAGCAACGCCAGCGCCATGACTGCCAGTGCACCGGCCGCACCCAGCCCGAATAAAACCAGCGCCGTGCTGCCGAGTTGATCTGCCAAGTGATGCACCGGTAGCACGGCGGCTACAAGGCCGGCGAGCAATGCCGAGCTGGCAAAAATGAACGTCTCGTTGCGCATGCCGATGAGTGTTTCGCTTACCTCGCGCAACACCTGGCGCGGCGCGATCCGCTGCCAGAGGAGGATAAGGATGACGGCGCTTGGGACCAGCAACATGGCTGCCTGGGTGGCGGACAGCCAAGTCAGCGCTGCCAGCAGGGCGATCAGGCTGATACCGATCAGGCTGCCGATCAGCAATCCACCCAGGCGACCGCCGGGCTGCTGTGTTTGTGCGCCGAGGTTGGCGTCGGGGGCCTCGGCCAGCTGTTGCAAACGTCGGTTTTCGGCCGGCCATCCGAACAGCAGCAGGAGCAGGCCGCCCAGCAGCCCAAAGGGAAGCAGCGTGCTCCAGCTGAGGCCTGGGAGTTCGCGGGTCAGGATCGCTACCGCAACGCTGGTCGGCGCGAGCAAGGGCACCAGCGCGAATCCGCGCAGGGCGGTAACCATTACCCCACGGCGACCTTCGCGTCGTTGGGCGTCATTGTACGGGCGGCGCTCAAGGTGATTTTCCAGCGAGCCGCATATCAGGTTAAGCATGCCGAAACTGAGCACCGAGCTGATCGCGAATGTGCTCAGCAGATAGCCTGGGTAGAGCCAAGCTCGCGGGCCTGCCAGCAGCAGGCGATGCAACTCGCTGAGTTGGTGTAGACGCTTGACCAGACAATGCATCAGGCCCAGGGCGCCGATAAAGGCTGCGTAGTAGGCGGCTGACGACAAGATGCGCGCGCCCTGCTGCCAGCTTGCTTCCCCTGAAAGCAGCCAGTATCCGAGTAGCGCCGCGGTGACTATTCCTAGGCGCCGCGGATAGGGCATCAGCGAGCGCCAGTGCCAGACAAAGAACAGGCCCAGCAGGGCGCCGCTGATCACGCTCAGCGACTGGATTCGGGTTATCAGCGCCAATAGCTCGAACAATAGAGCCAGTGGCAATAGTGCGGTCATCTAGGTGGGCAGCTCCCGGCGAAGAGCACCACGCTTGAACACGCCTTCGCCGAACGCGATCAGCCGATCCTGTTCATCCAGCAAGTCACAGCTGGCCATGAACACCTTGTGCCCGGACGAACGACATTTGGCTTGGGCTCTGATGCGACTGCCCGCAGCGGCCGCTCTACTGAAATTGATGTTCATCGATAGCGTCAGCGCCACTCGGCGGTCGACCGGGTCGGTTTCCCAGGTACCACATAAGCCCATGGCGACATCCATCAAGGTCGCCATGACACCGCCGTGCATGTTGCTGGCATTGTTCAGATGGCGTGGCAGCAGATCCAGGGCGAGGGTGGCGTGCTCAGGGCCATAAGCCAGCAGCTCGCAGCCGATGTCCTGGAAGAAGCCGGTAACGGAGGCGTGGACCTGCAGCAATTGTTCGGATGAGTAGTCGGTTGCGGACATGGCGATCGATCATGGATGGCTTGCTAAGGAGACTGGCAGTCTTTAGGCTCGTGGTCAATTATATGGAATGAAGTTTCGCAGTGCGGAATGAAGATTCCAACGTAAATGATCGCTAGCAACGCCATCTCTATCAGGAGGTTTCCATGTTTTCCCGTATCGGCATTATCGGCGCCGGCGCCATGGGGCGCGGCATTGCGCAGCTGTTCGCCAGTGCTGGCCAGCAGGTCTGGCTCTACGACAGTCGCCCCGAAACCATCGAACAGGCCTTGCAGTTCAATCGCGAGCTGCTCGAGCGCAGTGTAGCCAAGGGGCGCATGAGTGCTGATGAGCTGAAAGCAGTCCTTGAGCGCATGCAGCCGGCGCATCAGCTGGCCGAACTCTCTGGCTGCGACCTCCTGATCGAAGCCATCGTAGAAAACCTTGAAGCCAAGCAGCGTCTGTTTGTCGAGCTGGAAGGCTTGATCGCCGCCGATGCCGTCCTGGCGACCAATACCTCCTCATTGTCGGTGACGCGCATTGCCAGTGCCTGCGAGCGGCCGGAGCGGGTGGCGGGCTACCACTTCTTCAATCCGGTGACGCTGATGAAGCTGGTCGAGGTGGTTCGCGGCGAGCGGACCGATCCGTCCGTGATCGAGCGGCTGGTGCAACTGGCCGAGCACGCCGGGCACTTTCCCGCGATCACCCCGGACACTCCCGGTTTTCTGGTCAATCACGCCGGTCGCGCTTATGGCACCGAGGCCCAGCGGATTCTCAGCGAGGGTATCGCCACGCCGGAGCAGATCGACCGCATCCTGCGTGACGGCCCAGGGTTTCGAATGGGGCCGTTCGAGCTGTTCGATCTGACCGGCTTGGACATCTCCCATGCGGTGATGGAATCGGTGCATGACCAGTTTTACTACGACCCGCGCTACACCCCGTCCTATCTCGCTGCCCAGCGGGTGGCGGCCGGGTTGCTCGGACGCAAGACCGGGCAGGGCTTTTATCGCTACGAAGAAGGGCAGCAGATTCGCACGCCGGAACCCCGCTACGAGCCGGTGAACATTGATCGACCGTTCTGGCTCGACAGCATCGAGCCCGAGCTGCGCAGCCAGATCGGCTCAGTCCTGCAGCAGGCCGGCGCGGTCCTGGAGGACGGTGCCGAGCCTTCGGACCAAGCGATCTGCCTGATCACGCCGCTGGGTGAGGATGCCAGCAGTTGCATCGAGAGGCTGGCGCTGCCTGCGGTGCGTACCATAGCGGTGGATTCGTTCAGCGACCTCGACAAACGCCGCGTGCTGATGCGTCAGCCTGCGCTAGACCCGGCGCTGGAGGCGCAGGCTCGTCAGGCGTTGGGGGGCGACGGCGTGCCGGTAGAGGTCATCAACGACTCGCCGGGCTTCGTCAGTCAGCGCATCGTGGCCAGTATCGTCAATCTGGGGTGCGAGATCGCCCAGAAAGGCATTGCTTCACCGGAAACGCTCGACCGCGCTGTAACGGTGGCCCTCGGCTACCCAAAGGGACCGCTGGCGTTTGCCGCGCACTATAACCCGGCCCGAATCCTGACCATTCTCGAGGGCATGCAGCGCTGTTACGGCCACGAACCACGCTATCGCCCAAGCCCGTGGCTACGCCGCCGGGTGCAGCTCGGCCTGCCGCTGACAGCGCCGGAACAAGCCCGCTAAGTCGGACGCGTGCGCGCAAGTTCAGGCTTGAACGCCGCTTAAGGTTGGCCGTATCCAGCCGCTAAAACCGGTAAGTCTGCCGCGCCGAACGATTTGCCGCGATTACGCAGTCGTACCGGGCTCGGCAAGGCCATGTGCCACCAAGGGACAATGTTCTTTGTTGGCAGAGGTGGTAAAACGCCTTTTTACCGGATGAAAACAAGAGGCCACCGATGCGCCCAACCTTCCGCCTACATCCCAAGGCCTGCCTGTTGCACGCGGCGGCCTTGTTGGCATTGCTGCTGTTTCATGGCTGGATGGAACTGCCGTTCTATCTCACTGCGATTTCAGTTCTGCTACTGGCCCTTTGGCCGTGGCTGGGTCCGTGGCGCACAGCGGCAAAAGCCCCGGTCGCTGAGGACGCCAGCGAGCTGAGCTCCGCTGCGCTGAGCAAGAGTCTCTCCCGGCACACCTGCCATAACGCGTTGTCGGCTGCCCAGGTGTCCTTCAGTGCAGAGCAACTGGCGGCACGGCTACAGTCGCAGCTGGTCGCGGTCAGCGAGATTGCCAATGGCGCCGAGGCAATGACAGCGACGGAACAGGACAGCGCTGCCCGAGCGCGGCAGGCGTTGGAAGCGGCCGAAGCCGTGCGGCGTAGCAGTGATAGTGGGCGTGTCGAGCTCCAACACGCCATAGAACGCATGCAGCAGCTCAGCGCACAGACCGAGGCCAGCCGCGAACTGCTTGATGGGCTCTCGGCCCGTACCGAAGAGATCCGTCAGATCACCGAGGTGATTCAATCCATCGCCAGCCAGACCAATCTGCTTGCGCTCAATGCCGCGATCGAAGCCGCGCGCGCCGGTGAAGCCGGGCGTGGCTTTGCGGTGGTCGCTGATGAGGTGCGCAACCTGGCCGGACGCACCAGTAGTGCCACCGAAGAGGTCGGTCGGATGGTCAGCGATATCCGTGAGCAAAGTGGCGCGGTAGTCAGCCATATTCAGAAGCAGGCCAGTGAATTGGACGAGGCCGCCGCACAGATCGCAGGCACGGGTACCCAGTTGAGTGGAATCGCTGACCTGGCTGGCAATGTCGAAACCCAGGTGGCGGAGATCGCCGCCGGCACGGCAAGCAATCATGAACGGCTGGCGCAGTTGTTCGTCGCGCTAGAGCAGCTGCGTGGCGACGCACTGGAGAGCGAGGGTCAGACGCGCCAGCTCGAACAGGCGGCAGAGAAGCTGGTCGATCAGGCGGAAACCGTCAGCGAGCAGCTCGCCGAGGTCCAGCTGGATGCCTACCATCAGGACGTTTTCGACCTGGCGCGCGAAGGCGCTACGGCCATCGGGGCGCGCTTCGAGGCGGACCTGCAAGCCGGGCGCTTGAGTCTCGATGACCTGTTCGACCGCAATTACCGGGCACAGCCGGGAACCAACCCGATTCGTTACAACACTCGCTTCGATCGTTATGCCGACGAGGTGCTGCCGGCGATTCAGGAACCCCTGCTCGCGCGCAGCGAGGCGTTGGTTTACGCCATCGCGACCACGCCGGACGGCTACGTTCCGACCCACAACCGCGCGTTCAGCCAGCCGCCAGTGGGCGATCCTGAGATCGACAAGGTCAAGAGCCGCAGCAAGCGCCTGTTCAATGACCGCACCGGTGCGCGCTGCGGCAGTCACGAGCGCAAGGTGCTGTTGCAGACCTACAGCCGTGATACCGGTGAGCTGATGCATGACCTCTCGGTGCCGATCATGGTTGGCGGGCGCCATTGGGGCGGTCTGCGATTGGGCTACCGTCCGGAGCCCTAGCGGAACGCGGCGCGTTTGGCGCAAGCGCCGTGGCCTTTGGCACTCAATGACCGGAGGATGCCGCGCGGCTTCCCGCCAGGCTGACTAAGCTTGCCAGTCAGCCTATCTGGAGTCCGCCCATGAAAACGCTCACTGACCATCTTGCCCAGTACGCGGCCTATCACCGGGACCCGCGCAACCTGCTCAGCCATTTCATAGGCATTCCGATGATCGTACTGGCTGTCGCCGTGCTGCTATCGCGGCCAGGTCTGGAGGCGTTTGGACTGTGGCTAAGCCCGGTGGCGCTGGTCGCATTCATCTCGACACTGTTCTATCTGCGGTTGGACCTGCGTTTCGGCGTGCTGATGGGGGCGGTGCTGCTCCTCTGCGTCTGGGTCGGCGCAGCGCTTGCCCAGCAGTCGACAACGCTGTGGCTGACCGCCGGGGCCGGTTTGTTCGTGGTCGGCTGGATCATTCAGTTCATCGGTCACTACTTCGAAGGGCGCAAGCCCGCATTTGTCGACGACCTGACCGGGCTGATCATCGGGCCGCTGTTCGTTGCGGCTGAACTGGGCTTCATGTTGGGTCTGCGCGAGCCCCTGCGCCACGCTATCGAGGCGCGGGTTGGCCCTGTTCAGCTGCGACAGCAGCCGGCGGATGCATGAACGGCGAGCGCTCAGTCGGGCGCGAGCGCCATCCATTGATTGCTGAGGCTGCGAGCGTGGCGATCAACCATGATCGGGGCGAAGGCGCGGCCTGATGCGGTGTTGAAGCTGTTGTTACCGCTGTTCATGTCTTCGAGCGCGACCTTGAGAAATTCCCAACGCGTCTTCAACTTGGCGATGGCCGCATTCGATTTGCCGTCCAGCGCCGCCAGTTGCTCGTCGATCGATGGTACGAGGCGGCGCTCGTCCTGGCCGAGGTAAGTGTCAGGCTGTTCGCGCGCGGTTTCGAATGAGCCGACATAGGCGCGGCTCAGGTACTGAACGGTAAGATATTCAACCTTGGCCGGAAGCTCGGCACGCACGTCGGCGCCTTGCTGGCTGCGCACCGCCGTGAGGAAATCGCGTAGCGCCTTGCTCATCTGCAGCGGCCAGCCCCAGGGCATGTCGTCCTCTTCACGGCCGAAGCTTGCGCCCTCACGCAGCGTTGTTTGTAGGATCTGGTGCAACTGGTGCAGGTCATTGCGGGCGCCGGGAAAACTGTCGACGGTGTCAGCTAGCGACTTGAGATCGTTCTCCATTCGGGCCAGGTGCGCTTTCTGAAAGCCTTCGCCTCGATAGAGCAACAGGCTGCTGGTGGCGCGGTTGGCGTGGATCTGCATGCTTTCCAGCGCGGTGAAGGTCTGAGCGTGAGCAGGATTGAGCAGCGCTGGAAACCAGCATGCCAGCAATACCACCATCCATAGCCACTTGCGATGAGTCATGTTGCGCTCCCTTTTTATTTTTATAGAAGCAGGTGCCGGGTTGTAGAACCAGTACGGCATAGGCTCGGTAGCCTAGCTAAGGGGTGGCGCTCTGGTATCACACAAAGGAATTAATTCTGCCGGGACGGCCATTTGCGCGGCAAGATTGGCGGAAGTGACACGAAACCCGTTGCGCTTATTGCAGTATCAGAGCATCCGCTCCAGTCCGATCACTCGGCTGAACCAGGCATTGAACCGTCGCCACGCGCCGCCCGGTTCGTGCAGCAACACCTTGCGTTGCCCGTCATCCTCAGCGATCCAGATCAACTGCGCCTCGCCGTTGCGCTCGATCAGTCGCACTTCATAGCTGACGGCGGGCGAAGTACCCTCCTGGGTGAGCTTGTGCACCTCGCTGGCCAGTTCGGTGCTGTCGATAAGGATACCCACCTCGGTGTTCCACAGGACTGAGCGGGGATCAAAGTTCAGCGAGCCGAGGAAGACCTTCTCCTTATCGAACACAGCAGCTTTGCTGTGCAGGCTCGATTCGGAATCGCCAGTGATGCTGAAGCGGGTCTCCTGGTCCGGTTGCCGGCGCAGTTCGTACAGCCTTACCCCCGCTTTCAGCAGCTCGGCGCGGTAGGGCGCATAACCACCATGCACGGCGGGCACGTCGGTGGCTTCGAGGGAATTTGTCAGAATCCGTACCGCAACGCCGTTGCTGGCGTGTTCTGCCAGGTAGTCAGCGCCTTGCTTGGTGGGGACGAAGTAAGCCGAGATCAACGTCAGGGATCGTCGCACCCCATCCATGCTGGGCTGAAGCTGAGTGGTCAGCAGCAGACTTTCATCAGGGATGCCGGGCGCTTCGATCTTGTCAGGGTGATCCCATAGCGCTTCGCCTGGCGCCCAGATGAGATCGCTCAGCCAGTGGCTCGGAGGTGGGTGCAGATCGCTCATCAGGTGCTGATAGCGGCGCTCGTTCTTACGTCGTTCAGCCTGCAGATAATCCGTGATATCGCCGCGGGCCAGCTCAAGGTCCTCTTTGCTGGGGGGATGGCGCAAAAACTGCTGGATCGGCACGCTCAGCGAATGGTTCCAGTACTGGTCGAAGCTGACCACCAGCTGCTCGGCGACCGGGCCGGCGGCGAGCAGGTCGATATCGGTGAAGTTGAAACTCTGGTCGGCATCGAAGTATTCGTCGCCCAGGTTGCGACCGCCGACAATGGCCAGGCTGCCATCAGCAAGCATCAGCTTGTTGTGCATGCGTCGATGTTGCTGGGAGAGGTGGAGCAGCCGACCCAGCGAGCGGGTAATCAAGGTGCTGCGGCCGATATGCAGCGGATTGAACACGCGAATCAGGATATTCGGGTGTGCTGCCAGAGTGGCGATCTGGTAATCGCTGCCGTCGCTTGTGGTGTCATCGAGCAGCAGGCGTACCCTGACGCCCCGGTCGGCGGCGCGCAGGACTTCTTCTATAAGCGCGCGTGTGCTGAGCCCATCGTGGACGATGTAATACTGCACATCGAGGCTCGTTTTGGCCTGACGAATCATCTGCATGCGCGCTGCAAAAGCTTCGGCGCTGTCGGACAGCAGGCGAAATCCGGAGGTGCCCGCAGGCTGCGCTGCCGCCAGCGCCTCGACTCGCTGGGTCAGTGCGGAATCCTGAGCGGGCAGCGCATAAGACATAGGGGCGGGCGGAATCTGGCCGGCGCAACCAGCCAGTAACAGCACCGCCACAAGTAGCAGGCGCATGCGCAAGTTCACTCCTGTCGATTGTTATGTTTCCCGACAGATTGGACGCCAGCGCAACGGCGAAATTCAGAACTCGTCTTTAAGCCTGTGCCAGAGCATGCCCAGGGCCAGGAGCGGCGAGCGCAGCCGCTGACCACCAGGGAAGGTCGGGTGTGGCACGCGGGAGAACAGGTCGAAGCGCCCCTCGAGTTGTCCGCTGATGGCTTCGGCCAGCAGGCGCCCGGCCAGATGCGTGGCGTTCAGGCCATGCCCGGCATAGGCCTGGGCGTAGTACACGTTTGGTTGTTCGGGCAGTCGTCCGATCTGAGGAAGGCGGTTGGCGCCGATCCCGATCATGCCGCCCCACTGGAAGTCGATGCGGGTATTACGCAGGTTGGGGAACACCTCAAGCATCTTTGGCTGCATGTAGGCGGCGATGTCCTTCGGGTCGCGTCCGGAGTAGTGGCAGGCGCCGCCAAATAGCAGTCGACCGTCGGCAGACAGCCGGAAGTAGTCCAGCGCCACGCGTTGATCGCAGACAGCCATGTTCTGTGGCAGCAATTCCTGCCTGACCGCCTCAGGCAGCGGCTCGGTGGCGATGATGTAACTGCCGGCGGGTAGCACCTTGCCGGCCAGCGATTTGTTCAGCGAACCCAGGTACGCATTGCCCGCCAGCACGAGCTGATCGGCGCGCACGCTGCCCTGCGCTGTGTGCACTCGGACCTCGGTGCCATAGTCGATCCGTTCAACCGCGGATCGCTCGTAGAGCCGGACCCCAAGCGCCTGTGCCGTAGCCGCTTCGCCCAGCGCCAGGTTGAGTGGGTGAAGATGGCCCGAGCCCATATCGATCAGGCCGCCCACATAGCGATCGGAGCCGATGACGTCGCGCATGGCCTCTTTCGGGACCCGTCTCAACGGATGTGGGTAGCCCAGGCGCTGAAGATCGGCGTAGTCCGCTTCGAAGCCGTCAAGGTGACGCTGTTTCGTTGCAAGATCGCAGTAGCCCCAGGTCAGATCGCATTGAATGGCGTAACGCTCGATGCGCTCGCGCACGATGTCTACCGCTTCAAAACCCATGCGCTTGAGGTCGTCCACGCCTCTGTCACCAAGGACCGACTGAAACTGCTCAACGTCGTGCCCTACGCCCCGAATCAGCTGCCCGCCGTTGCGGCCGCTGGCGCCCCAGCCGATGCGATGGGCTTCCAGTAACACCACGGAAAACCCGCGTTCTGCCAGTTCGATGGCCGTGTTGAGGCCGCTGAAACCACCGCCGACGATACAGACGTCGGCCCGCTGTTCGCCTAGTAAGGGCGCGAACTCAAGCGGCTGATTGGCAGTGGCGGCGTAGTAGGACGCGGCGTGATCGTGGGAATTGGAGGCCGGGTGGCGGTTAGTCATGGATGAGCCTTGAACGGTTTGCCAGGCCGAAGGGTAGACCGGACTGGTGCCGCTGGGCAAAAGCGCAGCGCTTCGGGTCAATCCGGAACGGGCAGTTCCAGGGACTCCTTCACCTCCTCCATGACGATGTAACTCTTGGATTCACGCACATGCGGCAGTTTGAGCAGGATGTCACCGAGCAGTTTGCGATACGACGCCATTTCCGAGATACGGGCCTTGATCAGGTAGTCGAAATCGCCTGACACCAGGTGGCACTCCAGCACATGCGGCAGTTTCAGCACGGCACGGCGGAACTCCTCGAAGATGTCGCCTGACTTGTAGGCCAGGCTGATCTCCACGAATACCAGCAACCCCCCCTTCAGATGCTGAGGGTTCAGCCTCGCGGTGTAGCCCATGATGATGCCTTCACGCTCCAGGCGCCTGACGCGCTCCGTGCATGGCGTGGTAGACAAACCGATGCGCTCACCCAGTTCGGTGAATGGCATGCGTCCTTCGGCCTGCAGCAGTCGAAGTATTTGTCGGTCGATCTTGTCCAGTTCACGGCGGATCTGGTGCTTGGTGCGCATAGGCTTATCGCCTCTGTTGTTGCCGTTTAAGGCGTGAATAAATCGCAAATATAGCTATTTATATAGCGAAATCCACTGCAGTCTGCTTTCTATACTCCGCATTAACAGTGATTAGAGAAAACCCGGTAGCACGGGTGGGAGGCGGCGATGCGTGTTCTGGTGATGGGTAGCGGCGTGATCGGTACGACCAGTGCCTACTATCTGGCCCGGGCCGGCTTCGACGTCGTGGTGGTTGATCGTCAGCCAGCCGTGGCGATGGAAACGAGCTTCGCCAATGCCGGCCAGGTCTCCCCTGGCTACGCATCACCCTGGGCCGCGCCCGGTGTACCCCTGAAAGCCATGAAGTGGCTGATGCAGCGCCATGCGCCGCTCGCCATCAAGCTCACCGGCGACATCCAGCAATATCTGTGGATGGCGCAGATGCTGCGCAATTGCACGGCGGCGCGTTATGCGGTGAACAAGGAGCGCATGGTGCGACTGTCCGAATACAGCCGCGATTGCCTCGACGAGCTGCGTGCAGAAACCGGTATCGATTACGAAGGCCGGCAATGCGGCACGACCCAGCTGTTCCGTACCCAGGCCCAGCTGGACAACGCCGCCAAGGACATCGCCGTGCTGAAAGCGTCCGGCGTGCCCTATGAACTGCTTGATCGCGCCGGCATTGCGCGGGCCGAACCGGCGCTGGCCAGGGTTTCGGACAAGCTCAGTGGCGCGCTTCGCCTGCCTAACGATCAGACCGGCGATTGCCAGATGTTTACCACCAAACTCGCCGATATGGCGCGTGAGATGGGCGTCGAGTTCCGCTTCAATCAGGACATCCAGCGCCTGCAGTTCGCAGGTGACCGACTCGAAGGTGTCTGGATCGATGGCAAGCTGGAAACGGCTGATCGCTACGTGTTGGCGCTAGGCAGCTACAGCCCGCAGATGCTCAAGCCGCTCGGCATTCGTGCGCCGGTGTATCCGCTCAAGGGTTACTCGTTGACCGTGCCGATCAGCGACCCTGCGATGGCGCCGGTTTCCACCGTGCTCGACGAGACCTACAAAGTCGCCATCACCCGCTTCGATCAGCGCATCCGGGTCGGCGGCATGGCCGAAATTGCTGGCCATGATCTTTCACTTAACCCGCGGCGTCGCGAGACCCTGGAAATGGTCGTCGGCGACCTGTTTCCGCAGGGTGGTGATCCGAGTAGGGCCGAACTCTGGACCGGCCTGCGCCCGGCCACCCCGGACGGCACGCCAATCATCGGTGGTACACGCTACCGCAACCTGTATCTGAACACCGGACACGGTACTCTTGGCTGGACCATGGCCTGTGGTTCTGGCCGCTTGCTGGCCGACATGCTGGCGAGCAAGCGCACACAGATCAGTACCGACGGCCTCGATATTTCTCGCTACGGCAACCACAAGGAATCGCGCAAGCATGCCCATACAGCGCCTGCACACTAACGCTCGCATGAGTCAGATCGTCATTCACGGCAACACGGTCTATCTGGCCGGTCAAGTGGGTGAGGACATGAGCGCGGGAATCGAGCAGCAGACCCGCGAGACGCTCGACAACATCGAACGCCTTTTGCGGCAGGCGGGTACTGATAAGCAGCACATCCTTTCGGTGACCATTTACCTGAAAGACATCGATGCCGATTTTGTCGGCATGAACGCCGTCTGGGATCAGTGGTTGCCAGAGGGTGTCGCCCCGGCCAGGGCCACGGTCGAAGCCAAGCTGTGCGAGCCGGAGATACTGGTTGAGTTGTCGGTTGTTGCTGCACTGCCAGCATGAGCTGATCGTCACGCGGGACGAGCTGTCATTTCGTCCCGTTGTGTTGAAAATACTGAACGCCCTCGCCATCATAGCGCCCTCAGCAATCGCTCTTATTGGGGGCTCCCGTATTGGACGTCGGTGTTCGACTGCAAACCATCCGCAAGCTCAAGGGTTTGTCCCAGCGTGAACTCGCCAAACGCGCGGGTGTTACCAACAGCACGATTTCCATGATCGAGAAAAACAGTGTCAGCCCGTCCATCAGTTCGCTGAAGAAGGTGCTGAGCGGCATCCCGATGTCGCTGGTCGAGTTTTTCTCCCCTGATTTCGAGCAGGACAGCGATACCCAGGTGGTCTACAAAGCTGGCGAGCTGATCGATATATCTGACGGCGCTATCAGCATGAGGCTTGTGGGCAAGGCACATCCGGGGCGTGCGATCGCCTTTCTTGCCGAAACCTACCCGCCTGGCGCCGATACTGGCACGGACATGTTGGCGCACCAAGGCGAGGAGGCCGGCATATTGGTCGAGGGTCGCCTGGAGCTGACGGTGAGCGGCCAGACCTATCTATTGGAAACAGGCGATAGCTATTACTTCGAGAGCAGCAAGCCGCATCGCTTCCATAACCCGTTTGACGCACCGGCAAAGCTGATCAGTGCGACCACGCCGGCTAACTTTTAGCTGTAGAGACTGACCCAGATCGGAAATTGGATGCCCTGTGCGACAAAGCGTCGCTGGGGATGACAGGGCCTTTCGTATTGTTTCGGCGGGCATGGCTTGCCGTTATACTGACCGCCGCTCGCGATACCGTGGCCGCGGGCGTGTCTAGCCACATGAGGGTATAAGGTGAACCTGATTAAGAAGATCCTGGTAGCGCAGGCTGCCGTAGTGGCCCTTTGGGCAGTGAGCGCTCAGGCTGCGACCAACGACGACATCGCCGAGCGCCTGAAGCCGGTGGGCGAGGTTTGTATTCAAGGTGAAGAGTGCGCTGCGGCCGGTCCGGCTGCTGCTGCCGCTGGCGGCGGCGCGCTTAGTGGTGAAGAAGTGGTCGGCAAGTTCTGCAATGCCTGCCACGGCACCGGTCTGCTGAACTCGCCAAAGGTCGGCGATACGGCTGCCTGGCAAGCGCGTGCTGATGAGAAGGGCGGACTTGACGTTCTGCTGCAGCATGCCATCACTGGCATCAACGCCATGCCGCCGAAAGGCACTTGCGCCAGCTGCTCGGATGACGAGCTGATGGCCGCAATCAAGCAGATGTCCGGCCTCTAAGCTTCAGCCGGTCAGATCGAGCCGCCTCCGGGCGGCTTTGTCGTGTCTGGGAGGGAGAAAAGCTGCGCCGCAGCGGGTCGAAACTTGAAACCCGTTCCCTGGGCCAAGGCGATTGCTGGTCCAGGCAAGCAGATGAGGTGCCCATGCCCAGCTCCGCCCCGCAACCCGAGCAGCTGCACTTTTCCAGCGACGGTCGTACGCCGAACAGCTCGCATCCGGTGCTGGTGTACCGGCAGTTGCCGCTGGCCGGAAACGACTACGCCGGCGCGTTCGAAAATCTGTTCAACAGCCATCTGTGGCCGGCGCAATGGCGTGCCGGGGTGTATGACTACCACCACTACCATTCCACCGCGCACGAGGTGCTTGGCGTTTCGTGTGGTTCGGCGCGGTTGATGCTAGGCGGCGAACAGGGGCAGGAAGTCGAAGTGCGTGCTGGCGATGCGCTGGTGCTGCCAGCCGGGACCGGCCATTGCCAGCTCAGTGCCAGTGATGACTTCGAAGTGGTCGGCGGCTACCCGCTGGAGCAGCAATACGATCTGCTGCGGCCGGATGAAGGCAGTCATGACGAGGCGCAAGTGCGCGCTCAGCGGGTCAGCGTACCGGTAAGCGATCCGGTGGCTGGCACGCAGGGCGCGCTGGTTCATCTGTGGCGTAAGGAGTAAGCCGCAGGGAGCGGCGCGCGCGGGGCGCTTACTCGACGAATACCACCTGACCGTCACTGAGGGCGGCCACGCGGGCCAGGGACTCAACGCGGAAGCCCGCTTCTTCCAGTTCCTGACGGCCCGCTTGGAACGACTTCTCGATGACGATGCCAAGCCCGGCGATACTCGCGCCCGCCTGCTGAATGATCGAAATCAAACCCTTGGCCGCTTTGCCGTTGGCGAGAAAGTCGTCGATGACCAGCACCCGGTCGTTGGGCGACAGGTGATTGGTGGAAATCGCGATGGTGCTCTCGACCTGCTTGGTGAAGGAGTACACCGAGGCGGTCAGCAGGTGATCGGTCAGAGTCAGGGACTGATGTTTGCGGGCAAAGATGACCGGTACGCCCAGCTCCAGGCCTGCCATGATCGCCGGCGCGATGCCCGAAGCTTCGATCGTGACGATCTTGGTGATCTTCTCATCGCGGAACCGGCGCGCAAATTCCTGGCCGATCTGCTGCATCAGCACGGGGTCGATCTGATGGTTCAGGAAAGCATCGACCTTGAGTACGCGGTCGGAAAGTACGATGCCTTCATTGCGGATCTTCTGTTTCAGCTGTTCCACGAACGCGCTACCTCAAGCGTGAGCGGCCGGGTTTGCCTGATGAATGGGGGCGCCGAAAACCAGTTGGGCGCTGCGCCATGGAGGCGAGCGCCCAGCTCGTTTCGATCCAGCGTCCGTTCATCACGGCTTACCGCAGCCTGGAAAGCCGCGCATTCTCGCTCATTTCGGTGCGCGGGTCCAAGTGGACCGTTCAGTCTGCTTTCTTGATCGACAAGTGGCGAAAGCCCGCTTTTTTGCCGTGGCCGCGCGCCGGCGATGGCTTGGCATGGCGTTGATCGCCTGCAAAGCACCCGCCGTCATCGGGAAACCTGAGCGGCGCATGCTCAACCCTCCGTTGGGCGCAGGATGACCGCCTGCAGTGGGTTCAAGGTTCCGCTATAGGGCTCGCCTTCGCCGACCCCATCGCTGGCAACTTCTACTTGCCAGTCACCGGCGTGCGGGTAAGCGTGGGAGTGTTCGGCGAAATTGATGCAGACCAGCCGACAGTCATTGCCGAGCTGTCTGCGATAGACCAGCACTTCGGGATGTGACGGCAGCTCCTCGAAACTGCCGTGATGCAGCGCCGGGCTCGCCTTGCGTGCCGCCAGCAGGCGTTGGTAGAGCGCGAACACCGAATTGGCAGCACCGGTCTGACGTTCTGCAGCGAGCTCGTCGGCTTCGGGTGGGAACGGTAGCCATGGCTCGGCGCCGCTCCAGTCGTGCGGTGGCTCCGCTTGCCAGGGGATGGGCGCACGGCAGCCATCCCGGCCGCCCGGATCGACACGGGTATCGGCGGTGATCAGCGCATCCTCCAGCCCCAGTTCCTCGCCCTGATAGATGAATGGTGTGCCGCGCAGGGTCAACAACAGCACCGCCGCGGCGCGGGCGGCCTGCTCGGAACCCTTGTAGCGGCTGCGCTGGCGTACGTTGTCGTGGTTGGACAGTACCCAGGTCGGCCAGGCCCCGGACGGTTGCAGCCAGTGCTGAACATCGCGGATGCAGGTGCGAAACAGCACCGGGTCCCAGGGCGCGTCGAGCGGGTTGAAGTTGAAGGCCAGATGCAGCTCGTCGCCGGCGCCGTAATACTGCAGCACGCGCTCGGTGGAGCGAATATTCACCTCGCCCACCAGCATGCGATCGCCGGGATAGCTGTCGACCAGTCTTCGCAGGCCACGCAGGACTTCATGACTGTAGGGCTGGTCATTGAAATCCGACAGAGGCTGACCGGCCTGACAGCGGGGATCGTCGGCGAAGCTCGGATCCTTGCCCGTGCAGTGAATGACATCGATGCGAAAGCCGTCGACGCCGCGCTCGAGCCAGAAGCGCAGCACGTCGTGCATCGCTTCGACCACTTCGGGGTTGCGCCAGTTGAGGTCCGGTTGCTTGGCCAGAAACAGGTGCAGGTAGTACTGCTGGGTGTGCTCGTCCCAGCTCCAGGCGCTGCCGGCACCCAGCGCGGCACGCCAGTTGTTAGGCTGATCGCGCCAGATGTACCAATCGCGCTTGGGGTTGTCCCGCGAGCGGCGTGACTCGACAAACCAGGGGTGCTCGTCGGAGGTGTGATTGGGCACGAAGTCCAGCAGCACGCGGATGTCGCGGGCATGCGCTTCGGCGATCAACCGGTCGATATCAGCCAGCGAGCCGAACAGCGGGTCGATATCGCAGTAGTCACTGATGTCGTAACCGGCATCAGCCATTGGCGAGCGAAAGATCGGTGACAGCCACAGAGCGTCGACACCCAGCTGTTGCAGGTGATCGAGATGGCTCAGCACGCCGTTGAGGTCACCGATGCCGTCGCCGTTGCTGTCGGCGAAGGAACGCGGGTAGATCTGGTAGATAGTGGCGCCTTTCCACCAGGGTGTCTGGGATGACTCGCTCATTGCTCGTAACCCTTTTCCGGAGTGCGGCAAGCCCGGCGCAACGGACCTGTGAGAGCTACGACTGACGAGCGGTGCTCCGGTTTCCCCGATTCGTTGATCTCCGTCGGACGGTACTGAACGCGACCCGGGATACTCCGACTAACCTTCACCAGCCTCAACGACACCAGGAGACCGCCATGTTGCGTATTGCTATCAACGGTTATGGCCGTATCGGCCGAGCTGTACTGCGAGCCCTGTTCGAGCGAAATCTGGAAAATCAGATCCACATCGAAGCGATCAATGACCTCAGCGAGCGGTCGGCGATGGCCCACCTGACGCGCTTCGATACCACCTTTGGCCGGTTCCACGGCCAGGTTGATCTGCGTGATGACGTGATGCAGATCCGCGGCCAGTCGATCCGCCTGCTGCAGGAGCGTGACCCTACGCAGCTACCCTGGAAGCAGCTGGGCGTCGACGTTGTGCTGGAATGCACCGGCAAGTTCAAGAAGCGCGACCTGATCGACCAGCATTTGCAGGCGGGTGCACAGCGGGTGTTTGCCTCGCACCCGCTCGATGGCGCAGACCTCACGGTGGTCTACGGCGTCAATCACGAGCTGCTGGGCGATCAAAAGGTGATTTCCAATGCGTCCTGCACCACCAACTGCCTGGCGCCGCTGGCCAAAGTGCTGAATGACGCGGTAGGCATCCGCCAGGGCCTGCTCAACACCGTGCATTCCTACACCAACGACCAGAGCCTGCTGGACAAGGCGCACAAGGATCTCTACCGCGCCCGTGCGGCTGCGGAGTCGATGATCCCCTCGACCACCGGCGCGGCGAAGGCCATTGGCCTGGTGCTGCCCGAACTGGCCGGACGACTGGATGGTCTGGCGGTGCGGGTGCCAACGCCCAATGTGTCGCTGGTCGACCTGACCTTCACGGCCGAACGTGCGCCGGGCAGCGTTGAGGCGATCAACCAGATCCTGCGCGACGGTGCGCAGAAGATGCCGCTCGGGGTGATGGAGTGTAACGACCTGCCGCTGGTCTCCCGCGACTTCTTTGGCCATCCGACGTCGTGCGTGGCCGATCTCAGCCATACCCGTGTACAGGGTGATCTGGTCAAGGTGCTGGCCTGGTACGACAACGAGTGGGCGTTCTCCAACCGCATGCTCGATGTGCTGCTGCACTGGGGCGACGGCAAGGCGCAGGCCAGCTGAAGGTAAACGCATGAGCGAAGGCGAGGGCATCTGGGCGCAACCGTTGGCAGACTTTCGCGCCGCAGCGGCGGCTGACAAGCCGACGCCCGGTTGCGGTGCGGCCGCCGCCGTCACCGCCGACATCGGTCTGGCGCTGGTGGTGAAGGGGCTGCGCATCAGTGAGGCGCATGGTGCCAACCCGGCGCGCCTGAAATTGCTGCGGACCGCTGAGGCACTGCTGGGCCGACCTGGGGCCTTTGCCGACGACGACATGCAGGCCTTCAGTGACTACCTGAGCGCTGCCCGTGATGGCGAGGTCGAGGACAAGCAGGCGGCGGCGCGTCAGGCCTGTGCAGTGCCGCTGGCCCTGGCGCATTGCTGTCTGGAAGCGCTCGAACTCGCCGTCGATGCCTGGCCGCTTACCGACCCAAACGTGCAAAGCGATGTTCAGGCAGGTGCTGTGCTCATTCATGCAGGGCTCAGTGCGGCGCTGATCAATGTCGACGCTGATATGTCGAGTCTTGACGAAGAAGCGACACGTGAACAGGCCGGGCAGACACGCTGGCGCTTGCAGCGCGAAGGCGACGCCCTGCTGCGGCTTGGTCGAACCTGACAGGTAGCGGTTTTGGCAAGCTGTCTTTGACGCTCAGCGGCTTGTGCTCGTCCGTCGCGCTCGGAGTTTGGAGTTTGCCTGATGTTCGCGAGCAAGCTCGCTCCTTGTATCTCGACTGCTGCCTCATTGTGGGCAATAGTCCCCGACTGATCATCGGGGGA